>CAWITZ010000007.1:0-102111 GCA_963839215.1 uncultured Acidobacteriaceae bacterium
AAAACATCGCCTGCGCATTGTTCTGATACGGAATCGTGGCCATAGTTGGGCTCCCCTTGCTCTGTGTTCGTGCTCTGCTGCATTCGCCTGCTGCATTCAAAGATACGATACGGCACTACCCGAAGTTCCAGCAGGCCTCGGGCGTCCAGCGCGACCACGCCTCCTGTAGCATCAAACTGCCATGACCGCGCCCACCGCAGCCGCCAGCCGCACATTTCTTATCGGCAATGACCTGCCCGTGCATCGGCTCGGCTACGGCACCATGCGCCTCGTGGGCGACGGCGCCTGGGGCGAGCCGCGCGACGCCGAAGAAGCCCGCCGCGTGCTGCGCCGCGCCGTCGAGCTGGGCGTCACGCTCATTGACACCGCCGATGCATACGGCCCTGAGATCGCCGAGCGGCTTATCGCCGAAACGCTCTATCCTTATCCACCCGGCCTCGTCATCGCGACCAAGGGCGGCATCACCCGCCAGGGCCCCGCGCAGACTGAGTACGTAGGCCGCGCCGGCTACCTCATCCAATGCGTCGAAATGAGCCTGCGCCGCCTCCGGCTCGAGCGCATCGATCTCTACCAGTTGCACCGCATCGACCCGCGCACGCCGCTTGAAGAAAGCCTTGGCGCACTAAAGAAAATGCAGGAGCAGGGCAAGATTCGCCACATCGGCCTCAGCGAAGTCACGGCGGAGCAGATCACGGCAGCGCAGCAAATTGTCCCCATCGTGAGCGTGCAGAACCGCTACTCGCTCGCTGACCGCCGCCATGAGCAGACGCTCATCTGGTGCACCGAACGCCAGATCGCCTTCCTGCCCTGGTATCCCATCGCCGCAGGCAAGCTGCTCAGGCCCGACCACCCTTCGGCGCAGGCTCTCGCCCGCATTGCCGCGCGCCTGAACGCGACGCCCGCGCAGCTTTCGCTGGCATGGCTGCTCGCGCGCTCCCCGGTGATGCTGCCCATTCCCGGCACGTCTCGGGTCACGCATTTAGAAGAGAACATCGCCGCTGCTCAGTTAAAGCTTGCCCCGGAGGAATGTGCGGCTCTCGATCAGGCGTTCGCTGCGGCTGGCGGCTAACCTGGAAAAGCCCACGTCTCCGCGGCCTACTCCTTCGCGGCCTTCTTCACATCGCTTGGCCGCGGCGTCAACGCCGGAGCCAGCGCATCTCCCCAGATGTAGTGGCCAAACCAGTTCTCGTTTTCTTCCATCACTGCGCGCTGCTGCTTAGGCTTGTTCACCGGATGCCCAAAACCCTCATAGAGCACCATCTTCACCGGTACGCCGTGGTCTTCAAGTGCTTGCCGCAACTCAAAGCTGTCCGGCACAGGCACACGATGATCCGCGCTGCCCTGCTGAATCAACGTCGGCGTCTGCGCATGCGCAATGTAGGTAATCGGCGAAGTCTTCCGGTAAATTTCCGCATCATCCCACGGCGTTGCATGCAGATACTGCCGCGTGAACGGCGTAATATCCGTGTTCGCATAATAGGTCGTCCAGTCACTGATGCCCGCGCCCACGCTCACCGCCTTGAAGCGGTCGCTCGATGCCGTGATGAATGCTGAAATATAGCCGCCCTCGCTCCATCCCATTGAGCCCACGCGATCCTTATCCACGAATCCCCGCGCAATCAAAGCGTCTACACCCGAGATCACATCTGCATAATCGCCCACCCCCAGATTGCGCACATTCAGCGAGCGAAACTTCTCTCCATATCCCGCTGACCCCCGATAATTCGGCTCAAGCACCAACGCACCTCTGGCCACAAACCGCTCGATCGGGTAATAGCGGTCGGGGCGAAGCGCCGGCATATCGATCCCCGTCGGGCCGCCATGAATCACCACCAGCAGCGGGTACTTCTTCTTCGCGTCAAAATCCGCGGGCTTCACCAGCACCCCCTCGATCTCGGTGCCGTCGCCCGACTTCCAATGCACCACTTCGCGCCGCGCAGTGGTAAAGCCCTTCAACTGTTTGCCTGCCTGCGTCATCGCCACCGGCTCGGGCGCCTTCAACTCCGCGGCATAAATCTCCGCAAACTCATTCGCCGCCGCGCCGCGATACGCCACTTTGCTGAAGTCTCCTGAGAAGGAAAACTGCATGGCAATCGTGCTGCCCGGCATCTCCACGCGCGCAACCGCCTTCGTCTCTGGGTTCAACCGGTAGAGCGATGAGCTCGTCCCGTGCAGGGCAGTGAAATAAATGCCCTCGGGCGACCAGCGCAGCAGGTCTGCATCTTCGTCAAAAGCATCCGTCAGCACCTGCGGCGTGCCGCCGCCGCTCGGCACTATCGCAATCTTTTTATTCGTGTAATAGAAATACTTGCTGCCCGCCGAGCTCTCATACGCAATCGTCTTTCCATCCGGCGCCCATCGCGGATTCGTATCCGGCGACGGCGTATCCACAATCTTCTTCGCCGCTCCGCCTGCGGTCGGAACCGTGTAAATGTCCTCAGTCTCCCCCGAAATCAGGTCCGGATCGCGCGTCGCTCCAAACGCAATCTGCTGCCCGTCCGGCGAAACTGAAAAGCTCGTCACGCTGAAGCCATCGCCCGGCGTCAGCAGCTTCGGCTCCCCCAGCGCCGTCATCCGCCCAGCCTCGTCTGCCGACGGCAGCTCCAGCCACCACAGGTGCGTCATCATGTAGTCCGCGTGGATCACCTGATAGTCCCCGAAGCTCGCCTCGCGCTCCTTCATCGCCTTCGGCTTCGGTCCTTGCGCCGACAGCGCCAGATGCTTCGAGTCGGGCGCCCAGTCGTAGTCGCTCACGCCCTCTTCCATCTTCGTCACCTGCTGCGCCTCGCCACCATCGGCCGGCATCACCCAGATCTGCTGCTTGTGCTCGGGCGACTTCGGCAGCGTACCGGGACGATCCGAGAGAAACGCAATCCATCTGCCGTCCGGCGACCACCGCGCCTTGCTGCTCGAGTGACCCGTCGCCGTCAGTTGGTGCCGCTCGCCCGTCGCAGCATTCGCAATCCACAGGTCAGTCTCAAAGGCGTTGGCGTCCCAGTCCGTCCGCGACTGCTCATACACCACCCGCTTTCCGTCCGGCGCAATCTGTGGCGCACTCACGGTGAACATCTCAAGCGATTGGTCAATTGCCGGCGCCTTCTCCTGCGCCAACGCAAACGGCAGACCGGCGAACAACACCACAACAGCTAGGCCGACAACGGCGCGTGTTCTCATCAAGTCTTCTTCCCCGGGTTGTTGCGAAATCGTGTCCGCAGTATACCCGCACACTCCTGCCCAGACGCAGCAAGGCCGCGGAGCCTTTCGCCCCGCGGCCTCAAACCAATCGCGTTTCTCCGCTTCCTACTCCACCGCGTTCTTTGCGATTACGTCCTGGTACCACGCGGCGGAAAGCTTCGGTGTGCGCTTCAACGTCTTGAAGTCCACATAGTGCAGCCCGAAGCGCTTGCTGTACCCATCGGCCCACTCGAAGTTGTCCAGCAGGCTCCACAAAAAGTAGCCCTTCACCGGGTAGCCTTCTTCCGTTGCGCGATGCAATTGCGTAAGGTGGTTGCGCAGATACATCACGCGATCCACGTCTTCCACCGTGCCGGCCGGGGTCAGCACGTCGGCCGAACTGGTGCCGTTCTCGGTAATGTAGATCGCCGGCGCCCTCTCCTTCCAGATATCGCACGTGTTGCGCACCGCCCAGTAGATGCACTCCGGCCCAAGGGTGAGCCACGGCGAGTACATGTGCGGATACGAGCTCGGATTAGGCACCACGGCAAAGCCCAGCGGTGACGAAGCGTCCGCACGCACATACTGCGGCGTGTAGACGTTGAGCCCAACAAAGTCGAGCGCGCTGCCAATCGCCTTCATGTCGCCGGGTTCTACCTTCGGCGCGTTCGCCCCTTCATGCGCGAGATACTCGTCGGTGTACTTGCCTTCCATCAGTGCGGTAAGGAAGGGCGAATTCATAATGCGCGTCGCCTTTTGCGTGGCGACAACGTGCGCGGGCGTTTCAATCACCGGCACGAACACCGAGGCATTTTCCGCAAGACCCACCTGCGTTCCAGCTGGAGTATTCGCGCGCAGCGCCTGCACGCCCAGCCCATGCGCGAGAACGGCGTGATGCCGCACCTGGTTCACTTGCGCGGCCGGCAGCTTCAGCCCTGGCGCGAACTGTCCAATCGCGTAACCCAGATCGGTAAAGCACACGAACTCGTTCGTCGTCATGAAGTGGTGCACGCGGTCGCCCAGGCTCTTGCCGATAAAAGCCGCGTAATCCGCAAAGGCCAGCGACGTGGCGCGCGACTGCCACCCGCCCTCGAGCGCCGCCGGCGTGTCCCAGTGGAAGAGCGTGATGTAGGGCGTGATATTGTTCGCCAACAATTCATCCACCACGCGGTTGTAATAGTCCAGGCCCTTCTGGTTCACCTGGCCCTTGCCCTCGGGAAAGACACGCGACCACGAGATCGACATGCGATAGGTCTTTACGCCCAGCGCCTTCAGCAGTTGCACATCCTCTTTGTAGAGATGGTAGGAGTCATCGGCCACATCGCCCGTATCGCCGTCATGCGTTTTGCCCGGCGTGTGCGAGAAGACATCCCACACCGATGGTCCGCGCCCGTCTGCCTTTGCGCCGCCCTCCACCTGGTAAGCCGCCGTGGCACAGCCCCACAAAAAACCTTCCGGGTAGTTGAAAACGGAAGGATGCGGTTCGCCCCATGCGAGCTTCGGCATCCAGGCACCGGCGCCGGCGGCAGCCGCTGCTGCGGCCACGCCTTTGCCAAACTGACGGCGGGTAATGGCTTTCATCGGTGAATCCCTTTCAAAAAACAGCTGAAGATCAAGCAAAAACGTTTTACCAGCCCACGCTGAGGACTGGCAAGTGGCCCCTTCGAGTGGCGCAAAGCTCCTGCAACAAAAAAGCCGCAACCCCAACGGGCTGCGGCTCTCATTACGTTTCTCTTTACCGGACTACTCCGACGTCTTCGCCCCGTCCTTCGCGCCATCCACCGCGCCCTTGGTTACGGACTTGGTCTTGTCGTAGGCCTTCTCGGTTCCCTTCGCAGTCGAATGCGCAGCATCCTTCGTCGCGTCCTTCGTCTTGTCGAAAACCTTCTCTGTCCCGCTCTTGCTCTTGTCGTAGACCTTTTCGGTCCCCTTGGCAGTTGAATGCGCCGCATCCTTCGTGGTGTCCTTCGTCTTGTCGTAGGCCTTCTCGGTGCCCTTCGCGGTCGAATGCGCAGCATCCTTCGTCCCGCCCTTTGTCTTGTCGTAGGCCTTCTCGGTTCCCTTGGCAGTTGAATGCGCCGCGTCCTTCGTGGCGTCCTTCGTGGCGTCCTTCGTCTTGTCGTAAGCCTTCTGCGTATCTTGCTTTGCCGCGTCGGCAGTTGATTGGGTCGTGGCGAATGCCGCTCCACATGACAAAGCGGATGCCAGAAGCAAAACAGCGATTGAGCTGTGGGTCTTCATAGTACCTTGGAGCTTACAATCTGCCCGGTAACTTTGCTAACAAAAACAAAAGCCGCAGCCAACCGGCCGCGGCTCTCGTCCACTTTGCTTCCTGTGATTTACATCTCCCTTGCGCCATCCACAAACGCCTTGAGCTTGCGGCTGCGCGAAGGATGCCGCAGCTTGCGCAATGCCTTGGCTTCGATCTGGCGGATGCGCTCGCGGGTCACCTGGAAACTCTGGCCCACTTCTTCCAGGGTGTGCTCCGAGCCGTCTTCAAGGCCGAAGCGCATCTTGATCACCCGCTCCTCGCGCGGCGTCAGCGTACGCAGCACCTGCGAGGTGTACTCCTTCAGGTTCACGCTGATCACCGCTTCAGAAGGCGAAACCGCCTGGCGATCTTCAATGAAGTCGCCAAGGTGCGAGTCTTCCTCTTCGCCGATCGGCGTTTCCAGCGAAATCGGCTCCTGAGCGATCTTCAGCACCTTGCGCACCTTCGCCACAGGAATATCCATGCGGCGCGCAATCTCTTCGCTTGAAGGTTCGCGGCCCAGTTCCTGCACAAGCTGGCGACTGGTGCGGATCAGCTTGTTGATCGTCTCGATCATGTGCACCGGGATGCGGATCGTGCGGGCCTGGTCCGCGATGGCGCGCGTAATCGCCTGCCGAATCCACCACGTTGCATAGGTCGAAAACTTGTAACCCCGGCGATATTCAAACTTGTCCACCGCCTTCATCAGGCCGATGTTGCCTTCCTGAATCAGGTCGAGAAACTGCAGTCCGCGGTTGGTGTACTTCTTCGCGATCGACACGACAAGGCGCAGGTTAGCTTCAATCAGCTCCCGCTTCGCCTGCTCGGCGTCCATATCGCCTTGGATCATTTCGCGCTGCGTGCGCTTGAGCTCGGCGATTGAAACGCCGGCGTCGCCCTCGATCTTTTCGAGATCCACCTTGCAGTTTTTCTGCTGGCGCCGGTATTCCTTTTTCAGGTCTTCGCTCTTCGACGCTTCATACTTCTGGTCGAGCGAGCGAATCTGCCGCTCAAGCGTGCGCATGGTGTCGACAGTCTTGTTGACCTTGTCGAGCAGCCGCTTGCGCTCCAGTGGCGTGTACTTCAGTTCGCGAACGATGCGCGAAACGTAGACTTTCTCACGCGCAATCGCCCAGCGCGTCTTGCGCTGTTCGCGGGCGCTCGTCTTGCTGTTGGCCGCGGCCTGCTTCTCTTCAAGCGCCGCAATTTTCTTCTGGTGCTTGATCAGCGCATCCACACGCGTCACGGTGGAACGCACACGTGCCTGCACCACGTCTTCAGTGAGTTCTTCCTCGTCGAAGACAACCACTTCTTTCACATTCCGCACGCCGCGCTTCAGGTCTTCGCCCAGCGCCACGATTTCGCGAATTACGATCGACGACCGCGAAATCGCCTTCATCACGCGCAGTTGCCCACGCTCGATGCGCTTGGCGATCTCCACTTCGCCTTCGCGCGTCAGCAGGGGCACGGTGCCCATCTCGCGCAGATACATGCGCACCGGGTCATTTGTTTTTTCAAGCGTGCCAGGTGTCAGGTCGAGCTCGACGTCCTCGCCCTCTTCCAGTTCAAAGTCCTTGTCCGCCCCGAACTTTGCGCCGTCGAGAAGATCGATGCCCTGGCTGCCGATTGTGGTGAGCAAGTCATCCATGTCATCGGCATTTCCCATCTCTTCCGGCAACATGTCGTTCACATCGCCGTAGGTGAGATAGCCTTTCTCTTTGCCCACTTCGATCAGGTTCTGGATATCATCTTCAAATTTTTCGTCGGTTGCCAATTGGTGTCCTGCTCTCTGCTGAGCCCGAAATCCGTCGGGCCGATTCGCTTCCCTCACTCCGCCGGCTCTTTCAGTCGCTTCCGACTACATTTAGATGCCGTTCAGTGGGGCCCCATTACCATCAAAACGCGCGCACGCGCGCCAAAGTTCTTCCGCATCAAGCCGTGCGTCCACACGTGCAAAAACCCCGCACACTGGCCAAAGTCTCCGCATGGAAACCCCGTGTGCGCGGACACCGCCGCGTGCGCCGCAAAATAAATCGCGGTCTCAATTCGTAGCTCGGAACAGGATGCAGCGCTTCAGGTTTCGCCTGGCCGCCCGCGAGCCGGAGCTCATATGTGGGGCAAAGGGGCGCGCATCCTTACGGAGATCAATAGATTACCACAACTTCGCAGACCAAATGCCAGATTCGGACCAAAACATATCGTCGACGCGAACCAGATCTAAGTCTGGTCGCGCGGGCAGGTGTGCGGAGGCAGCGGGTAATCCCCTCTCCCTTGTAATCGATTAGACGCCGTAGCATGCAAAAGGGCGCAGCAAATCAGCGTCTTGGCGTCCCTGCCTGGCCCTCTCCCGTGGGTGGCCGGCTCTGCAACTGGCGCAGCATGCCGGTCCCGCTCCAGCTTCTGCTGCGTCAGCACTGCCAGCTCCGCAAAGTCCGCCCGCCGCTCCGCCTCGCCAATCTGCACCCGTAAGTCTCTCACTTCACTCTCGATACGCCGCATGCGCAGGCCGGTCACAGCCCCCTGCACCGTCTCCGCCGAAGGCGGCTCGGTTTCCCGCAGCAGGGCGTCGGCCAGCAGCGCTTTCTGCGCCGAGTCTTCTACTACATCCATCGGGTCGGCCGACTCCCGCCCTGCCAGCGCCTGCAACGCCGGAAAAACATTCAGCCCCTCAAACCACTCCGGCTCCCGCGCCAGCGCTTCGGCCGCGATCCGCCTCGACCCCACAAACTCCGCATCTGTGTTCGCCAGCGCCCGCAGCAGCACCCTCTCCACCTCGGTCAGTGAGCTGGCTTTCACTTCCACGCGGTCCCGCCGCTTCAGCGCCGCCTGCCGCAGTTCCTCGCGCAGCACCGCCGAATCGATCCCCAGCTTTTGCGCCGCGTCCGCCGCAAACTGGTCGCGGGCCAGTTTCTCGGGCATGCGCCGGATGTGCGGCAGCAGGTAATTCATCGCCTTCACCTTCTGCTCCGCGCTCGCCCCCGGAAACGCCTGCCGCGCCCGCTCGATCAGGTAATCGGACTGGCGACGGGCCGCGCGCACCGCCGCCATGTACGCCTCCACACCGCGCTCGCGAATGTAGCGGTCCGGATCAAGCCCCTCATCGAGCGTCACGATCCGGATCGTAAAACCCTCTTCCGTCAGCAGCGCAATCGACTTCTCCGCCGCGTTGGCTCCCGCCGCATCGGGGTCGAAATTCACCGCAACATTCTGCGTATGCCTGCGCAGCAGCGCCACCTGGTGCTCGGTAAAAGCCGTGCCGCTCGTCGCAATTACGTTCTGAATCCCGCGCAGATATACCGAAATGCAATCCATCTGCCCTTCAACGAGCAGCGCAAATCCCGCCTGACGAATCGCCGTCTTCGCCTTGTCGAGATTGAAGAGCACCTGCCCCTTCAGGTAGAGCGGCGTCTCCGGCGAGTTGATGTACTTCGCGCCCGCTTTGTCGCCCGTCTCGAGCGTCCGCGCCGTAAACGCGATCACCCGCCCGCTCTCATTCGCAATGGGAAAGGTCACGCGCTTGCGAAAACGGTCGTAAAGCGGGCCCATCGTGCCATCGCCCTGCTCCTTGGACGAAAACAGCCCGCTGGCCCGCAGCGTCTCCGCGTCAGCCATGCCGCTCAGCCTGTCGCGCAGCGCATTGAAGCTATCCGGGGCATAGCCAATGCGAAACGCCTTTATCCCCTCCGGCGTCATGCCGCGCCCGGCGAGATACTCCCGCGCCAGCGCGCCCTCAGGCCCGCGCATCTGCTCTTCAAACCAAGCCGTCGCCGTCTCATGCAGCTCCAGCAGCTTCCCCCGCATCCGCGCCTCGGCTGCTTCCTCCGGCGAAGAAAACTCCCGCTTCGGCAGCGCGATGCCGCACTTGCCCGCGACGATTCGCACCGCCTCGGGAAAGCTCACATTCTCAATCTTGCCCACAAAGCTGAAAACATCGCCGGAAACGCCGCAGCCAAAGCAGTGATAGAACTGCCGCACCGCATGCACGCTGAATGAGGGTGACTTCTCCTTATGAAACGGGCACAGCCCCGAGTAGTTCTGCGCGCCGGCCTTGCGCAGGCGAATGTACCCCTCGATCACCTTGACGATGTCGGCCTGTTGCTTCACGGTCTGGGCAAAATCGGACACGGGCTGGTCATCTATGAGCATACGGCTGCCGCTTCGCGCACCCGCCGTGTGGAAGCGGTGGAAACCACAGCTACGCGCCAATCCGGCAAGGAATTCCCCCCATTACTGAGGTGCGGCCCTGGGCCCTCGTCGCTCTTTAGTAGCTAACCGTGCATTTGTATAATCCACTCAAGTCCTTACAAATCCCCCCGGAGGTTGTTGAAGCATGCCTTCTGAACGACTCAGTGTGATTCGCGCCGTCACGGCGTCTGCTCTTGTTGCGCTCTTCGCCATTCCGCAATCCCTCGTCGCCCAGGTCACTGACCACATCGTCAGCGCCACCGACCTGCAAAAGGCAACCGTCGGCGCCTCGCAGCAGCGCGAGCACAATCTCGAAACGCTCCGCTCCTTCTTCTCCTCGCCGAAGACCGCTGAAGCGCTCAAGTCTGCGCACATGGACCCGCAGCAGGTGAACAAGGCCGTCGCCAGCCTCAGCGATGACGATCTCGCCCGTCTCTCCGCCCGCGCCAGCAAGGCGCAGTTGGACTTCGCGGCAGGCAGCCTCTCCGATCGCGACCTGATCATCATCCTCGTCGCCATCGCCGCCCTGATCCTTGTCATCGTCGCCGTCCGCTAATTGCTTTCGATGGGCCGCAGCATCGCCAGAACAATCGTTGTGCTTCTGCTGCTGCGGCTCTCTGCCTCCTGTGCTCCCGCACCCGCTATATGGCCCTCTGTATGGATTGACGTGCCCTTCGTCCAGCAGCAGAAAGATGGCTGCGGCGCCGCCGTCATCGCCATGGTCATGCAGTACTGGCAGCAGCACAATGCCGAGCCCGCCACCCCCGCGTCCGACTCCGGCCACATCTTCGCCGCACTCGACTCCAAAGCTGCCCACGGCATCTACGCCGCCGACATGCTGCGCTACTTTCAACAGAATGGCTACCGCACCTTCGCCTTCTCCGGCGAGTGGGCCGATCTTGAACGCCATCTCGCCAAAGGGCGCCCGCTCATCGCCGCGCTCAAGCCCGGCAGCGGATTACCCCTCCACTACGTCACCATCGTCGGCCTCGACCCCGAAGATCACACCGTTCTGCTCAACGACCCCGCCCAGCGCAAGCTTCTCAAAGAAGATGCCAGGCACTTTGAAGAGGAATGGAAAGCCGCAGGCCACTGGACGCTGCTCGCCCTGCCTGAGGTAAGCGCACACTGAAGCACCACTGCATCTGTCCTTTTGCCCAGCGCGCCCGACGCGCGGCCACCCGCGCCATCGGCCTGCTCGCCGCGCTCATGACGCTCGCAACCAGCCTCCACGCCCAGCCGAACCAGCTACCAGCACCGGCACAACCGCAGCAGACATTCGCGCCGCAACAGCTCAAGACGCTCCTCGCCGCCGAACGCTGGAGCGACGTCGTCGCCCTGCTCGGCCCGCTCACTTCCCGCTCCGCCGAAGAGGCCTACGACTACGGCATCGCGCTCGCGCACCTCGGCCGCCTGACAGAAGCCCAGGCAGCCCTTGAAGCCGGCCAGCGCCTCGCGCCATCCGACGCCCGCTTCCCGATCGAGCTCGCCGGCATCGCTTTCACGCAGAAGCGTTACCCGCAGGCCGCCTCCCTGCTGCGCCGCGCCCATCGCCTCGCGCCCGGCGACGCCTACACCAGCAACTTTCTCGGCACCGCCTACTATCTCGAAGGCAACATCCCCGCCGCACTGCAGGCGTGGAACCGTGTCCACAAGCCCGAAATCGCCGAAGTGCGTTCTGATCCTGAGCCCCGCGTCTCGCCGGCTCTGCTCGACCGCGCCTTCGCCTTTTCTCCAGACAGCATCCTCGCGCTGCCGCAGTACCTCGACAGCGAAACGCGCATCCGCGGCCTCGGCATCTTTCCATCACCCCAGCTCGATCTGCGCGCCCGCGACGATGGCCGCTTCGATCTCGTCTTCCGCAGCCAGCAGCGCAACGGCTTCGGCGACTCAAAACTCGAAGCCCTCTTCCTCTTGCTCCGCGAGCTGCCCTTTCAGGGGGTCACGCCGGAGTACTACAACCTCCGTCACGAGGCCATCAACTTCACCTCGCTCTTCCGTTGGGACGCGCAGAAGCGCCGCATCTTTGCCGACTACTCCAGCCCCTTCGAGCGCAGCGCAACAATTCGCTACGCGCTCAGCACTGATCTCCGCAATGAGAACTGGGCACTGCGCAATGGGTTCACCGGCAACGCGCCGGTGCTCGCCAGCCTCAACCTGCGCACCGAGCGCGGAGCCTTCACCCTCGCATCCTTCGCCACGGACCGCCTCCGCTGGTCGTTCGGCGCGGAGCTCTCGCATCGCGACTACCGCAGCATTGTGCCCGGCACTCTGCTCACGCCCGATACGCTCGGCTCCGGCTACCAGCTCAAGCAGATTGCCCATGTCGAAGGGGCCGTTCTCCGCATCCCAGAACACCGCTTCACTCTCGACGCCCGCGCCTCCTCTGAAGCAGCACGCCTCTGGTCGCAGCCCGCGCATACTTTCGAAAAGCTGCAAGGCTCGCTCGGCTGGCACTGGCTGCCGCACGCCCAGGGCGACGACTATGAAATGCAGCAGCAGCTTCGCGTCGGCAAGACCTTCGGCCAGGTTCCTTTCGACGAGCTCTTCATGCTCGGCCTCGAACACGACAATGACCTGCCCATGCGCGCCCACATCGGCACCCGCGACGGCATCAAGGGCAGCGCCCCGCTTGGCCGCAACTACCTGCTCACCACGTGGGAAGTCGACAAGAATCTCTACTCGAACGGCCTAATCACCGTGAAGCTCGGCCCGCTCGTCGACATCGGCGCTATCGCCGACCCCTCAACCGCACTCGGCTCGCACCAGTGGCTCTTCGACGTCGGCGCGCAGATCAAGCTCCGCGTCTTCTCCACCACCGTCGCCTTCTCCTGGGGACACGACCTCCGCACCGGCAACAACGCCTTCTACGTCATGATGCCTCGGTAGCTCCCACGCTTCGCGGCCTGCATGAATTCACTTTTCCGTTATATGCCTTGACACGTATATACCAATCGGCGTATATCAGAAACGTGGAATCTGTCTTCGAAGTCATCGCCGAGCCAAACCGCCGCGCAATCCTTGGCCTGCTGGTCTCCTCAGAGCAGTCTGTCGCAGAGATTGAGCGCAGGCTTCGAATCTCTCAGCCAACCGTGTCAAAGCATCTGCGCGTTTTGCGTGAGGCCGGTTTCGTTGAATCCACGGTCGATGCCCAGCGCCGTCTCTATCGCCTCAGGCCCGCACCCCTGCAGGAAGTCGATGATTGGCTCGCTCCTTTCCGGCAATTCTGGTCTGCCCACGTCGATGCTCTCGAACGTCATCTCGACCGCATGGACCGCGTAAACAGACATGTAAGCAAACGGGCAAACAGACCTATAAACAAAATGGACCAGACGGATAAGACAGGCCGATCGAAAGCAAAAAAGAAGTCGAAGAAGAAGTAAGCAACGCGGCCGCCGCCGCGAGCGTCACAATGCGAGGGAAACCATGAAGATCAAACTGACAAGCGTCTACGTCAACGACCAGGAAAAGGCTCTGAATTTCTACACCGACGTGCTCGGCTTCGTAAAAAAGGCCGACTTCAGCCAGGGGCCATTTCGCTGGCTTACAGTCTCCTCCCCTGAGGACCCAAACGGCACAGAGTTGCAACTCGCGCTCAACGACAACCCTGCCGCAAGCACTTTCCAGAAGGCCATTTTTGAAAAAGGACAGCCCGCGGCCAATTTCTTCACCGAAGATCTGCAGGCCGACTACGAGCGCATCAAAGCCAAAGGCGCTGTCTTCACCATGCCGCCAACAGACGTCACGGCCTCAAAGATCGCCATACTCAACGACACTTGCGGCAACCTCATCCAGCTCACGCAGCTGATGCACTGGCAGGGCTGACGCATGGGCAATCGCGAGCAATACACACCCGGACCTGCCTTTGACGCGCAGGTGCAGAAGACCGGCGATAAGTGGACGCTCGTCCTCGTCCGGGAGTTGCGTCACTCGCCTGAAAGAATCTGGCAGGCGCTCACCGATCCCGTGCATCTGCGCGAATGGGCGCCCTTTGACGCCGACGGAAAGCTCGACACGGTTGGTGCCACGGTAAAACTCACATGGACCGGTACAGCGCGGGTCTCTGAAGCAACCGTGACCCGCGCCGACCCGGGCCGCGTCCTTGAGTTTCACGACATCCGCTGGGAGCTGGAGCCTCTCGGCGCCGGCACGCGCCTCACCCTCTGGCACAGCATCGATCGCCACTTCATCACGTGGGGAGCTGCAGGCTGGCACATCTGCTTCGACGTCCTCGACCGCCGCCTCGCTGGCGACTCGATCGAACGCCTTCTTGGCCCGGACGCCATGCGGCTCGCTGGCTGGCAGCGGCTCACCGCGGAGTATGCAAAGCTGCTCGACGTCGAGCCACGAGACTGACCCTCGAAAGCTACGGTCAATGAGTGACTTGGCCTGTTTCGCTAATTGAAGTACGTCCGCACCATTAGCGAAATCCCTAGTTGACGCTTGAGCCGTATCTAAGAAAGTCTCTAAGGAAGAACTGGGCTCCGACAGCAAAGGGATTCTTCGCAAGCCCCTTAGGTGATTGGAATTCTGAAGAATGTCCGAAGCAAACACACAAACAATTAGGTAGAAGGAAAACATCGGATGAAGCCTCCTATCCCGCCACTTCTGTTTGCCGTACTGCTCTTCGCAGGCATGCTGGTGCTCATGGAAGTCGGTCGCATCCTTGGCCGCAGGCGCCAGACGGAAGAATCGGAGAGCGAGCGCAATCTGGGTACAATCGAGGCCTCGGTCTTCGCGCTGTTTGGCTTGGTCGTGGCATTCACATTTTCCGGTGCAGCTGATCGCTTCACTCAAAAGCGGGCCCTGATTGCCGAAGAAGCAAACGATATTGGGACCGCTTATCTCCGTCTGCAGCTGTTGCCGGAGGAAGCACAGCCGGAGCTTCAAGAGCTGTTCCGTCGCTACGTTGACTCTCGGCTGGAAACTTACCACAGGCTCCCGGATATGTCGGCTGCGGAAGTAGAAATCGCACAGACTAAGCAAATTCAGCGGGAGATTTGGACAAAAGCGGTTACCGCGACAACACTTCAGGGCTCTCATCCAGACGCAGGCAAGTTGTTACTTCCCGCGCTCAACAACATGATCGACATTACCACCATTCGCACCATGGCTCTGCAGACTCATCCCCCCGTCATCATCTATGAGCTCCTCTTCGGCCTCGGCCTGATTTGCTCGCTCCTGGCGGGTTACGGGATGGCAGGTATTCGACGTCGGAGTTGGTTACATATCCTGGGTTTCTTACTGATCACTGTAGTTGTCATATACGTCATCATGGATATCGAGTACCCACGTACCGGTTTGATCCGCCTCGGTGCCTTCGACCAGGCGTTAATTGATGCCCGCGCAGAGATGCATTGAGCAGCCGGGCGTCGTATCTGTGGCTGAAATCCAGGTCGATTGCGGTCGAATCACCGCCCTTGGTCTGCTGCGTTACTTCCCAATTGGCGACCATCCCTCCGGAGCCTTGCGTCAGTGCCGAGTGTCGGCTATCTGCCGTCAATCACTCCCGGCGTCTCTTCAGATCTCGCTCATGCCGCCGTGAACCAGCAGCTCGCTCGCGACTGTGTACTCAGACTCGTCCGAGGCAAAGTACACTACCGCGTCGGCGATCTCTTTTGCCGTCCAAAGCGCTTCGTCGGCACAAATCCGCTGAACCGAACTTCCCCCAACGTCATCCTATGTTTAGTTTCAAGCGAAGCCATAACAAACCGTCTGTTACATACGCAGAATTTAAAAAAGGAGAACATGATGTCAACGCTGAAGGACAAAGCAGTGCTCGTTACAGGGGCCTCCCGCGGCATCGGCGCGGCGATTGCCAAACGGCTGGCCGCGGAGGGCGCCAATGTTGCGATTACCTACGCAAAGGATGTACGGGCTGCCGAAGCAGTCGTGAAAGCGATCGAAAGCAGCGGCCGCAAGGCGCTCGCAATACAGGCTGACGCTGCAGATCCGATGGCAGTCAAGTCGGCCGTGGACCAGACGGCGAAGGCCTTTGGCAAGATCGATGTCCTGGTCAACAACGCGGGCACTGCGATCCCAAAGCCATTCGAGGAGACCACGCTGGAAGAGATGGACCAGATGATCGACCTCAACTTCCGTGGAGTGCTGGTGGCCACTCAGGCTGCGCTGAAGCACATGCCCGACGGGGGGCGCATTATCTCGATCGGTTCGTGCGTCGGGGAGCGCAACATGACTCCCGGACTGGCCGCCTACGCCGCGACGAAGGGCGCCGTCAAGATGTTTACTCAAGGCCTGGCACGCGAAGTAGGGCGCCGGGCTATCACGGTGAACAATGTTCAGCCAGGTCCGATCGACACGGATCTCAATCCCGCGTCTGGCGACTGGGCGGCGCCGCAGTTGGCGAATACAGCCCTGAATCGCTATGGACAGGTGGACGAGGTCGCCGCCCTGGTTGCCTTTGTCGCTAGCCCGGAGGCGGCATACATCACTGGAGCAAATCTCACCATAGACGGCGGAACGAACGCCTGAACGCTATCAGAAGCGGCGCTTCAGAACGTCTCGACGAGGCGTTCAGAAGCGTCTGATCTTCCGCAGGGGAACAGGCGAAAGGAATTTCGATGGATTTGAATGGAAAGACCGCTCTTGTCACAGGAGCATCACGAGGCATTGGCCGCGCCACAGCATTGGCGCTTGCGGCGGCCGGGGCGCGGGTATTGGTTCACTATGCACGCGCAGCGCAGGAAGCTGATGCGGTCGTCGCCGGCATACGAGAACGTGGCGGTCAAGCGGACGTGTTAGGCGCGGATCTTTCCGCCCCCTCCGGCCCCGAAGCCCTTGCTGAACAAGTGCGAAACCTCGCCGGCGACCGACTCGACATTCTGGTACTCAACGCGGGAGTCAGCAAAGCGGCTCCGCTGGCTGCATATACTGCGCTCGATATCGATACTCTTTTCGCAACCAATGTGCGCGGTCCATTCTTGCTTGTGCAGCAGCTTGTGGCGTTTCTGGCCGAGGGCTCGAACATCGTCGTTGTGACTTCCGCGGTGGCGCGCATGGTGGTAGGTAAGCCCGGGCTCGACAACCCTTCCGTCCTTGCCTATGCCTCGACTAAAGGAGCGTTGGAAACCCTTGTAAAGAACTGGGCGGCGATGCTGGGTCCCAAGGGCATCCGAGTGAATGCCGTGGCTCCCGGCATCATCGACACCGACATGTCCAATTTTACGAAGACCGAAGCTGGTCGCGAAACCGCACTCGCCATGCAGGCGCTCAAGCGCATCGGCAAGCCGGAAGACGTGGCGGATGTCATTGCTTTTCTCGCCTCAGACGCCGCCCGATGGATCACTGGGGCGAGCATCCCTGCCGACGGAGGATCCAGGCTCTAAATCCTAGGCCCTAAATCTTAGGCCCTAAATCTTAGGCCCTAAATAAGGAGCCGTCGCCAAATCACTCCCGGCCGCCTCGCATCAGATCTCGCTCATGCCGCCGTCAACCAGCAGCTCGCTCGCAACGGTGTACGCAGACTCGTCCGACGCAAAGTACACGACCGCGTCGGCAATCTCTTTTGCCGTCCCAAAGCGCTTTGCCGGGACCTGGTTTTGAATCGACGCGGCAACATTTTTGAGGTCCGCTTCTGCAAGACCCAGCTTGCTGTAGAGTGGCGTCTCAATCGGCCCCGGACTCACCGCGTTCACGCGAATGCCCCGCCCGATCAGCTCGCCGGTCATCGTGCGCACAAACGACAGCAGCGAAGCCTTTGTCGCCGAATACACCGTCGTATTCGGCATGCCGATATGCGCATTCACCGAGCCGTTGATCACGATCGAAGCCTTGGCCGAGAACACCGGCAGCAGCGCCTGCACCAAAAAGAACGGCCCCTTGACGTTGAGGTTGAACGACCGGTCAAAGGCAGTCTCGTCCCACTGCTCGATCGGCGCCAGATGCGCCACACCCGCGTTGATGAATAGCACGTCAAGCTCGCCGAACTGCTCCTTCACCGCCTGCGCCAGTTTCTTCTGCTCGGCCGCGTTGCCGGCGTCAGACGCCACCGCGGTCGCGCGATCGCCAAGCTCCTTCCGCGCGGCGTCGAGTGTCTTCGGATTCGTTCCCGTCACCATCACGCGCGCCCCTTCTTCCGCAAACCGCAGCGCCGTCTCAAGCCCGATGCCCGTCGTGCCTCCCGTGATCAGCGCGCGCTTTCCCTTCAGCCTGTCCATCTCTGCACACTCCAATCGGCGGCCATCGCTCCCAGCCATCCAGGCTAAGTGTATCGTGCGTCTTCTCGGAAACCCTTGCACCGTCTAGAGAGCGCGGCTAAAGTAAGCGTGACCTGCACAGGTGACTCGGAGCCATTCATGAAAAAGATCGCCCTTGCCAAATCTGCTCCCGCAAGCGCCGCCGCAAAGATTGACTGCAAGATCGCACAGCTCGACGACTGGCGCGGCGAAACCTACAAGAGCGCCGTGAAACTAACCTTCGCTAAAGGCGCCGCGTTGCCCGACCCCTCCAGCCTTTTCAACTCCAGCCTGGATGGAAACGTGCGCCGCGCCATCGACATTCATGAAGGCGAAAAAATCAACGAAGCCGCGTTCAAGGCCCTTATCCGCGCGCCGTCGCCCTCAACCTTCAGGGCAAAAGCACGCCGAAGTCCCGCCGTTAGAATCGATCGGCATTAGCGCGTGCCTTGCGTGCTCTCGACTGGAAGCGCCCAGGCATACATCACGCTGCCGCTGCCGCTCACAATGTATTGCCTTCCATCGAGTTCATAGCTGATGGGCGAGGTCTGCATCGGCGCGCCCGTGCCCGCATGCCAGAGCGTCTTGCCGTCCGTCGTCGACAGCGCCAGAATATTCCCGGTCGAGTCGCCCGTAAACGTCACGCCGCCGTCGGTGGTCAGCACGCCCGCGCCCGATCCGCCTTCACCCACCTCGTGGCTCCAGCGAATCTTGCCCGTCTTGTAGTCGATTGCCTCGATCACGCCCTTGCCCCACAGCCCGTAATCCGCGCCCGCCCAGCCGTAAGCGCCATCCTCCGGCTTGGCAAAATAGATGCTGTAGCTCGGGTGCGCATCCACAATAAACAGCCCCGTCTTCGGGTCGAAGCTCGGCGAGCGGTAGTTGGTCATGCCGCCTTCATCGGGAGCGATGAATCTCCCATCGCGCTTCGGCTCCTTATCCGGGTTGGGAATCGGCCTGCCTTCCTTGTCGATGCCCAGCGTCCAGTTCGTCGGCCCATAGGGAACCGTCAGCAGGCTCTTGCCCGTGGTGCGATCCAGCACAAAGAAGTAGCCATTGCGCGAGCTCTGCATCAGCATCTTGCGCGGCTCGCCTTTAAAGGTTCCATCCACCAGCACCGGCACTTCCACCGCATCCCAGTCATGCGTATCGTGCGGCGAAGCAGAAAATCCCCACGCCAGCTTGCCCGTGTCAGGATTGATCGCCACAATGCTCCCCGTCCACTCGTTGTTGCCCGGACGCACCGTGCCATTCAGCACCGGCGTCGGGTTGCCCGTGCCCCAGTAGACAAGGTTGAGATCAGGATCGTACGTGCCCGTGATCCACGTCATGCCGCCCGTCGTCGCATTCGGTGTGCCAGCCGGCGGCGTTGCCATCCACTCCCACTGCACCTCGCCCGTTTCCGGATCGAACGACCGCAGCATGCCCGGAATGTTGTCCATGTCTCCGCCCACGCCCACAATCACGTGGTCTTTCACCACCAGCGGAGCCATCGTGGACCAGTAGCCCTTATTGACATCGCCAATCACCTTGTCCCAGCGAATGGTTCCGTCTTTCGCATTGAGAGAGATCAAATGCGCATCGGGTGTGGTGAAGTAGAGCCAGCCCTTGTACATCGCCACGCCGCGATGGCCAATGTGCTCGCCGTCTGTAACCGGATGGTTGAAATGCCAGATCACGTGCCCCGTACGCGCGTCCACCGCCCACACATTCTCAGGCACCGTGAAGTAGAGAATCCCATCCACCAGCAGCGGGGATGACTTGATCGCTGCACTCTGGTTCGTTTGGAATGCCCAGGCCAGGCCCAGCGTGTGCACATTCGCAGGCGTGATCTGCGTGAGCCCGCTGTGCCGCTTGCCCGAATAATCTCCGTGATACCCCGGCCAGCTATCGGCCGTCGGATGCAGTAGCCCGGCGGAATCCAATTCCTGCGCGGCCACCGGCCCGGCAGCGCCTCCCCAAAAAGCGGCGGCCGCAACCACCATGGCAAACCTGAATGCTCTCATTCGAAAATGACCCTTTTTGCTGAACTTCCGCATCGCGTGCGTGTCTGTGCGGTTTCTGCCTGTCAGGCGAAAGTCTATTGTGTGCTCCGTGCGCCACGCAAGCACGCCCCTTATGAAGGGCAATACGAATTCGGATCCCGCACGTGGCTCAGCTCCGGCGCATAGGTGAACGTGCCATTGTCGTGGCCTAGCATCACCTGGTAATCCTCATCCTCATCGGTCGCAATCAGCAAATCGGCAATCCCATCACGGTTCACGTCCGCCGTCGCAATGCTGAATTTCCGTCCCTTTCTCGGCAGTTGAAACGACCACGCTCGCTGAAACCCGCCCTTGCCATCGCCAAGAAAAATTACCGCTGCATTCGATTGCAAATCGGAAACCACCAGATCCAGGTTCCCGCTCTTCGTAAAATGCCCGGTTGCCATTGAAACCACATCACCGGCCGCCGCAACGCTGCCCCTGCTCTTAAGGTTCCCCTTGCCGTCGCCGATAAACTCCACAAGCCGCCCACCGGCATCGCCCACAATCACGTCCAGCCTGCCGTCGCCGTCAAAGTCGCCCACCACAATCGAGCGCGCTTCGCCAACAGAATATTGCGATGGGATGCGCGCAAATGAGCCGTCTGCCCGCCCCAGCAGCACCACCAGCCGATGCACGCCGCTGCCGCCCTCAGGCTCTTCCACTACCACCAGGTCAGCGATTCCATCGCCATTCAGGTCGCCCGTCGCGCTCACCAGTTGTTGCTCGGCCGGCTCGTCGTCGCTCGCCATAGCGCAAACCGGCGCAGCCAGCGCGGCCGCCAGCACCATGGCAAGAGATATGCGCGCGTGGCAAATCAAGGCAGACTCCCTGTAGAAACCGGCGCCGTCGCTGATCGCGGCGCCTCCATTCATGATATGCCCGCACGACCTTCGCCGCACCAGCCTGCCCGCACTGGCCTGCCCGCACTGATCCGGTCGAACTAGCTGTCCGGACTAGGCCCGGCCGCGTTAGCCCAGCGCCGCCAGCGCAACCCCGGCAATCTTCTTAAGCGCCTTGCGGTCGTGATTCAACCGTGCTGTCGCACGCATGCCTGTAAGAGCCGCCAGCAAAAACTGCGCCAGCGCCTCCGGATCCCCGCTCCCACGCAGCTCGCCGCGCTTCTTCGCCCGGCGCAATGCTCGCTCAAAGATATCGATGATCGCCTTCTCGTCCTCGCGAACCAGCGCCGCCACATCCGCATCGTGCCCGGCAACTTCAATATTTGCGCTCAGCAGCAGGCAGCCGCGCTCGTGCTGCTTGCGGCTTTCCTCAATCAGGTCCTCAAAGAGCCGCCCAAACGCCTTCTTCACCGGCCGCTCCCCCGCAAAGGCTTCGCGCAGCGCACCCTGGCGCTTGTCGCGGTAGCGCTCCAGCGCTTTCAGATACAAGGTGCGCTTGTCTCCATAGGTGTCATACAGGCTCTGCCGGGCAATGCCCATCCTGCCCATAAGGTCATCAAGCGAGGTGCGCTCGTAGCCCATCTCCCAGAAGACGTCCACCGCGCCGTTCAGCGATTTTTCAGGATCGAATTCCTTAGTCCGTGCCATATCCGGACTCTACAGTCCTGAATGACAATTGTCAAAGTGCCCGACTCCTCGCGCGCCGCGACCGCCCCAGCCCACCCACCGCCCACCCACCGCGATGTCATTCTGAGCGAACGGGGCCCCAAGCGACAGGTCCACGTCGCTGGAGTGAAGAACGGGGCCCCAAACGTTCTTCAGTTTGGGGGTGGTGAGTCGAAGAATCTGCATTTGCTCTTCCGTGTTTTCAATTCCTGATCCCCTGGGTAGGCAGATGCCGGGGGCGTGGATGTTCATTGACCACCACCATGGGTGCGCCATGTCCGTGTCTTCGGACATGGGAAAGCGATACAGTTGGTCTGCCTGTACGCGATGCATCCTTGCCGGAAGTGAAGAGGCACCAGCCGGTTGCCGGATTCCCATCCATGCGTGGTTTCATCGCGCATCGGTGGGAAGCCACAGCCCTCACCCAGCCCCTGTCATTCTGAGGCAGGTGGCCCCCGTCTCAAGGATCGCGCAAAACCCCATTGACGGTGCCCCCGGTCCCTCGCTTTCGGGGACCTGGGATGTTGAAGGGCTAATCCCGCCGATTGCGCGGCCAGCGGGAAGGTTGAGTGTACCGGGACATCCTTTACGTTTTAGACCGGGGACATGGTTTACAAGCCCCTTGCGGCGAAAGTGGCTCTAATTGCGGGTTTTCTGCGGGCTTTGCCGGTCTTCAACTAAATGATAGTCGTAGTCGTAGCCGTGGGAATGTGGGAATCCCCGCAGGGATTTCCAAGGGGTGTGGGAAGGGTGGAAAGCCGGCTTTATGGCTTTCCATGCTTTCCATACCCCGGCATTTCCATGGCTTGTTTTTGACCAGATCTTCGTTTGACCGTCCGATCGCACCGATCAGTCGATGCTGCGGAATTCTGGCGCATCGGTACTGTGATTCAAAACGGGCTCTGCGGCACAATACAGCACCGACTCTTGGTGGCGCTGGGGATTGTATCGCACAACGAGGCTTGAGCCAGGTGGGTAATCAGAAATGTCTCGCTTGGACGCAGGTGAGGCTCGCCGCGCCACTCCGTATCGATCCGGGACTACGTGCGAAAGACTAATTTTGTACGTGCCGGTGTTGTCCCGATTCTCAACGGTATATCTGTATGCGACTTCTACATTGAGCCCAAACAGCCTTACTGTTTATGACTTGCCCTTCGTCTCCGGCCAATCCAAACTGCGCAGCCCCAAACGTTCACTTTCGGTGTCGCGAACCATGTTCCATATCCCCCAGATGAGCAGAAAAGCTAACGGCCAGAGGCAAATCAGGAACACGTAGGTGTGATGTCCGCTGTTCATGCGAGTTCGTCCTAATGCGGCAGGATATATCGGTACTTGTTTCTTGGCTCACACGATCCAATCTGCGGTATTAGCTCCCGCCAGATGCCTACGCCTAACGATACACCTTGAGATCTATTCAGGCCCGAAGTGCCGGGCGGAACCTCATCTCGGAGCTGTTGAACTCGCCCAACTCGGTGTTGCGGAAGAAGACGCGATGAATGTCTTCATCCATCTGTTCCGGTCCGATCTCTTCGTTGCGCAACACTTCGCTCACAAAGACCCGACCCTTATGCCAACTGATATCTCCGCTGTTGTTTACTCGCCGAGTCTGGAATGATCTCGGATATTGAAAGCTCGCTACGCTGCTGGACAACAGCCGAGCGCTGGGCACGTAGATGCTCCTGGCGTCTCGTTAGCAAGGGCCTCATGCGGGCGCTCATGGTTGAAAACGAGGCGGAAGCGATCAAACTTCTTCTGTTGCGCCGTCACCGTGCGTGCCGGCGGCTTGGCCGTATCCTCCTTCAGCGTGCGGTGCATCCGTTCGTGTCTTCCGTTTTGTTGAGGGTGTCCTGGCTGAATGCGTTCGTGAACAATGCCGAGCTTCATCCATCCCAACGACAACTTCGACAGACCTAGCAGGCCGACGCCTGCAAACGGCGCGCCGTTGTCCGTGCGAATGCGTTCTGGCACGCCGTACTCGCGCATCGCTGCATCGCAAACGGCGCTGACTTGCGCCAGGTCCATGCGTGCGACCGCCTGGCAGCGAATCAGGAACCGACTGTGTGCATCTGTGATCGTGAATGGATCGCAGCGAAGGCCGTCGCCCGTCAGAAAGTACCCCTTAAAATCCATGCACCAATGCTAATTAGGCGCTGTGACCATCGAAAACGGTTGCGAACTCGGCGTGGCGCGCCGTTTCTTCCTCTTTGGGTTGGGCTGGTGGCCCTGATCTCAAGAGACGAATTATCAGCTTGAGGGTGGCCCCGGTCCCGAGCACTTGGGGACCGGGGATAGAAAACAGACCGACGCAGATCACGGAACAGATTTTTCGCGCGACAGGCGCCTTCCACTTCGAATCTTTCTGTGGGCTGCCTGACCGGGTAGAGAAAAGCAAAGATCCGTGCGAGGTTGAGTGAATACCGAGAGAAGAGATTCCTCCCTCCCCCACCCCCACCCCCAAATTGAAAAGAACTCCTCCTACCTCGACACCTGGTTGGGCACGCTCCCCGCGAAGTTCGTTCAAATTCGTTCAAAACAGGTCAGCCTCGTTGCACACCTTTTGCCGCCCGGCTTGGCCCTTTTCTAAAATAGTTGTTGCAACGAATATCGTGCCGCTGCATCCAACATTCTGAAAAGGAGCACCACCACAATGTCTGCAACTGCTGCCACACCCGCCACTGCCACCACGACCTGGAAAATTGATCCCGTCCACTCCTCAGCCGAGTTCAAGGTCAAGCACATGATGATCTCGAACGTGAAAGGTAAGTTCAGTGATATCAGCGGCCAACTGACCTTCAACGAAGCCGAGCCGAATCGCTCGACGATCGAGGCTTCAATTCCCATCGCAACCCTGAGCACCGGCGACGCGCAGCGCGATGGCCACCTCAAGAGCCCCGACTTTTTCGACGTCGAGAAGTTCCCTACGGCGACCTTTAAATCCAGTGAAGTCAAAAAGATAAGCGACGGCGAATTTGCTGTTGTCGGCGCCCTCACCCTGCACGGCGTCACCCGCAATGTCAGCTTCGCGGTCGAGGACTTCAGCGCTCCCGGCAAGGACCCCTGGGGCCAAACCCGCCGAGGCCTTACCGCCACTACACGCATCAATCGCAAGGACTTTGGCCTCACTTGGAACACGGCACTCGAGACCGGCGGCGTGCTGGTGGGAGAGGATGTCCACATCACTCTCGATGTCCAGTTCGTCCAGTCGTAAACCTTTTCCTGCCTTGTGTTTTCGGCTTTAGCTCGACCGGTAAGCATGGCTCCTTTTCGGATCCAGGCTTTCCGGTTTTACCAGCCACGGTAGAAGATACCTGTTGCAACGAATATCGCTCTCGTGAATCTAATCTGCAGATACGACCGAGGAGGTCACGGGCTATGTCGCTTCGTGCTGTGAAACAAGTACTTGAAACCAAACCAACCCTGGAGGGCGCCGGCGTTAAGTTGCAGAGGGCCTTCGGGTTCGGCAAGACCAAAGAGTTCGATCCGTTCCTCTTGCTGGATGATTTTCGTAATGACAATCCAGCGGATTATCTGGCGGGCTTCCCCTGGCACCCGCACCGCGGCATCGAGACAATCACCTACGTTCTGGCCGGTGAAGTTGCGCATGGCGACAGCCTCGGCAACAAAGGCCGCATGACGGCCGGCGACGTGCAATGGATGACCGCGGGCAGGGGCATTCTGCACCAGGAGATGCCAAAGGGCGACGCCAAGGGCCGCATGCATGGCTTTCAGTTGTGGGCTAACTTGCCTGCATCGTTGAAGATGACGGAACCGCGCTACCAGGACATTCCGGCTGCTGCGATTCCCGAGGTGACGGAGGACGACGGCACCAGGGCGCGCATTATCTGCGGCGAGTTCTGGGGCCAGCGCGGACCGGTTGGCGGTGTGGCCACCGATCCGGCATATGTGGACATCTCGGTGCCGCCGTTGACGCGGCGCACGATCAAGGTGGATGTAACCCGCAACGCATTTGCGTACGTCTTCGCGGGCGCAGGAACTTTCCGCGATGCCTCGGCGCCGCAGGCTGTGCTGACGGAGTCGGCGATCGATCCCAATGCGCCGGCGAAGTACGACGCGAAAAACCATTCGCTCGTGCTCTTCGATCGCGGCGACGAGATCGTGGTGCAGGCGGGGCCAGAGGGGATGCGCTTCCTGCTCGTTTCAGGCAAGCCGCTTGAAGAGCCGGTGGCGTGGTACGGCCCGATCGTGATGAATACACAGGCCCAACTGCAGCAGGCAATGCGCGAGCTGCAGGATGGTTCCTTCATTCGCCACAAGTAAGCGATGTGGAGCATTGAAAGCGTGGTCGGTGGCCCGCGATTGTTCCACGTGGAGCATTCATCAAGGCAGGGATCAGGGGTCAATGGTCAGAGCGTACTTTGGTGAGCTGCGCATTTTGCGAAAGATTAACGCGATTCGTGATTGCCTGTTTGCGATAGCACCTGTTGCGGAGTGAGGCCGCTTGCGCGCAGCGCGCGGATGCTGAGCGCATCAGTGCGCTTGGCGAGGCGGTGGCCTGCGCCGTCTGTGAGGAGCTCGCAGTGAAACCATCGCGGATCGGGAAATCCAAGTGCCCGGTTGAGCAGGATCTGCCGTGCCGTGGATTTGAGCAGGTCCGCGCCGCGCACAACCTCAGTGATCTGCATCGCGGCATCGTCGGCGACACAGGCGAGTTGATAACTCGGAACAGCACCACCCCACGGACTTGGACCTGTCCGTGGGGACCCCGAGGTTCCATCATGGCGCTGGATGATGAAATCTCCGAAATCGACGCCGGCAACGAAGCGCTGCGGGCCGAGGTTGAGATCGGTGAATTCGACGGCCTCGCCATCAGGCACGCGGAAGCGCCAGGCACTGCGTGCGGCAGACTCAAGGTTAAGGGCGGTGGCAGGCAAAGCGCGACAGGTTCCGGGCCTGCACGTTCCTGGATAAACGGGCTCGTCATCAAGATCGGGATGGACGCCTTCGTGCGGAGCCGCAGCGGCTGCGGCAAGATCTTTGCGAGAGCAATGGCAGGGATAGATGAATCCCCCTGCGAGCAGCCTGCGGAAAGCATCATCGTAGATGGTGCGGCGCCGGCTTTGCGCATACGGCGCATGCGGACCGCCGATGTCCGGCCCTTCATCCCAGGCAATGCCGAGCCAGCGCAGATCTTCCAGCGCGGCAGCCGCGTATTCCGCACGGCTGCGGTCGGGGTCGAGGTCTTCCATGCGCATCACGAGTGCGCCGTGGGCATTGCGGGCGCGCTGCCACGCGGTAAAGAAGGTGCGCGCATGACCCACGTGCAGGTAGCCGGTGGGCGATGGCGCAAGCCTGCCGCGATACACGTGTCGTGACTCAGACCCGCTCGTGGTCATGATTCTCTCAGTGTAAGAGGCAGCAGATCAGCGGCAACAATACTGGCAGGATTAATCGATCTTCCCGTTTGACGCCCACTGCCTTGAAAGATCAGCGGGCGCCCGGCGCCGGACGAGATTTGATTATGAGACAGCGAATCTGCAGGCAGCGGTCGATTGTGCATCTTGCAAATTTGTACTGATGTTGTATCGTCTGCCATGCAGCGACGCCGGTGTAACATAGGCGGCCGTCGCAAGGATTCGCGGTTTTGTTCGGGCAATTCCCCCGCGATGGAAACCTGCCGTATCGCAGAAGACGAGCGTCCCTGGCGGCCCTTTCAACACGATGCGATTCGACGGAGGAATGCGCCTGTCCAACTCCTCCTGGGGCGGATAGGGAGTTGAGATCGGGTCATGCCAGGGAAATACATTCTGGAACTGCCCGCCCATTTGGCTGCCCGCAAAGTACTCCATGGCCCCCGCCTGCTCATCCACGTCGACGAAGTATAGAAAAGTGCGAATTTTTTTTCGATCTTCCGGATCGCGGTGCCAACGCTGCGAAAGGATGCGCTCGCCCGTATCCATGGGAAGCGTATGCCACATATCGAAGTAGATGAGCCTGGACCACAGCGCCAGATATGAGTTGACGACATCGACGACCCGCGGGTGAATAGCCAACTCGAAGAGAGGGCTTGTCGAGTCGATCACCGACTTCCGGTCCTCCGGATAATAGCTCATGATGTAATGAGAAACTGCGTTTGGATCTTTCGCCTTGTTAAAGGCCTCCTGCCTGCTTCGGATCGACGACTGGACCTCGTCACTTGCGCGGAAGGCTGATTCCTGATCTGACAACCTCTGCCAGAGACCTGGAGTCTCCAGAAGATCGTCGAAATGGCAGATAGCGTATCCGTCCCGATTGAGGTCATCCACGATTCTCTTCTGGAGCGAGTTAAGTATCGGCGGATGCTTCGTGAAGGACCGATGGCTGGATGGATTCCGCACCCAGCGCCAGCCGAGATCGAATTTCATGCGCAGGTAACGATCATATTGATGATTAACAAAACTGCCGGCAACCGGCAGCTTGGACATGTTGGTTAACACCGATGAACGTTCAATTCCCCACTTCACACAATCCTCCGAAAGAAAGGGCCCGTGGCACAGATCATTCGCTGAGAATGTCAGGTGCTCGTTAACTAACTATCCGCCTGAACAAGAGTGTGGTGTCAAGAGCATTTTGATTTCGGCAGTTCCGACCGGCCAGTCCGTGCCGGTGACTGGTAATCTGAGGCGGTTACTCAAACAAGATCTGAGAGTTACAACTTTGGCGGGATTCTCGTTTTGGGCCTTGATGCTTTATCTGCATTCCAGGCCGCACCTATAAGAAAACAGTGGACTCGCGCTTTGCTAATTCCGACACCAGGTCATTTCGTGCGCCACGAAGATAGGTTGCGGCTGCACCTACCTATCAACATAACAGTTCAGTAATAGCAGGCTTAGTTGGAAGCGGATCGACGCATGGGTAGACACGGGACCGTCAGAGAGAGCAGTTTCCTGTTTCCTGAATTTCCACGACGCACTCCATGGCCCTGTAGCTGGAATTCGATTGTCCCTGCCCCGGCAATTCCCGAAAAAATCCTGAAAACTTAAGCCACATGGTAAAGGGAGAGGTGGCATTTCTGGTTGTCGAGGGAGGCTGCTCTGCCCCACGGCCTGCGTTGCGTGGTGGGTTGTCAGCACTGTGCGACTCTCACTTCCTCACCTTGATTTGCCATGACCTCTGAATGGCAACGTCGGAAAGGGGAGCCTAGTTTGAAACGCCTGAGCCGGTATCACCGTTGTCGTGGTCGTGATGGGTGTACTGACTGATGCTGTCGTTGAGGTGGTCGGGGTCGACGGAGAGCTCGACTAGGTTCATGTCTTCGTCATCGATAGCTCTCATGTTCTCGGATTACTTCGGCTGCACGTACTTGATCTGTGTCCTTTCGATGGTTCCGTTGAAGGCAAACGGTGCTTCATCGAAATAATCAAGGGATACAGGAGAGCCGGTGTCAGAGCCAATGTCGAGACTGTCATTCGCGGTGAACAAGAGGGGAGCAGTGATGGGAACGGTGCCTTCCACAACGACGCGTCCGTTGACCTTGATCGTGATCGCGGCCGGAGCGCCGGGTTTGAAGACGGGAAAGTATGTAGTGACTTCGATGGTTGCTTTGCCTGCGGGGAGCTTCTCCGAAGAGCAGAAGCGGCTGCGTTGAATCTCAAAGAGGTTGTACTCGTAGCAGAGGATGTTGTCTTTGATGTAGGCGGCGAGACCGCCACCGAAGCCTCCGAGAGCGTACAGAACGCCGTTGGCGTTTGCGGGAACTTCGACATCCATGGTGATCACGTTGGGCTTGTTGCCGATCGCAGGCGCGCAGAACTCAGGCATACGTGTCATCGGGCCGACGAAATTCCACTCTTTGTAGGGCGGCGCAACTCTGAGGTCAGGGCGGAAGATGGGTATGAAGAGGCCAGCGCCGATCGGAAGGACGTTGTTCTTAGCCGCTTCCACCAGGAAGAGATTCTTCATCTCCTTAAAATCGTCCGGCATCTTCGCGGCGAGATCGTAGGCCTGGGACCAGCCATCCGTGCAGGTCATAGAGTTCCCATAGCTCGTTCTCCGGATTCCACTTCTCGATGCCGGCGGGGAGTCCGGAAACCCAGGGAAGAGCGGACCGACGGCGCTGGCGACTATCGATCGTGATAGACGGTGAGGCTGCCCATGACCTCGAAGTATTGAGTGCATTTGTGCTCGGAAGCCTTGACTTCGGTAAACGTCGAACAGCAAAAGCTGGCGCCGTCGAAGGGATCCTGTTCGAACCATTGAAAACACGAGGCGGAGTAATGCCGATGATGTCGTAGATGGTCGGCACGATGTCGTTGACGTGCGAGAACTGTGGCCGGGGCGTGGAGTCGTGTTTAATCTTCACTGGCCAGGAGACGGCATGGGATTCCGGGTTCCACCAAATTGAGAGGCGAGAAGCTTTGTTCCTTTATAAGGAGAGCTTCCGGCCCATCCCCAGCCGGCGTGGTACATGTTGTCAGTTTTGGGCGACCCAAGAAGATCGAGTCCGCCCAGCTCATCAAGTGCCTTGATGTGTTGGTCGATGGTGGATGGAATTCCGTTCTGCGCAAGCAGCTCGCTGATGGTTCCGTCTTGCCCTTCGGCGGACGAGCCGTTGTCTCCCCAGATATAGAAGATAAGGGTGTTGTCGCCGTAGCCGAGTGAATCCAGCTCATCGAAGAGGCGGTTGATTTGAACGTCGACGTGCTCGCTGAATCCGGCGCAGACTTCCATGAGGCGGCGCTGGAAGGGTTTCTCGGCTTCGGGGATGCTGTCCCAGGAGGCCATGGTTTCGTGGCGCGGAGTGAGTTGGGTGTTTGCAGGTATCCAGCCGAGCTTTTTGGCGCGCTCGAAGGTGCGCTCGGGTAGGCGTCCCACCCGTCGTCGAATTTGCTCTTGTATTTGTCGGCCCACTCCTTGGGGACCTGGTGTGGACCGTGAATGGCGCCGGAGGCCCAGTACATGAAGAAACGGCTTGTCGGGTTGGAAGGCCTTGTGCTCGGGAGCCATTTAATAGCAGAGGTCGATGTCTTCGGAATAGATATGTAATCGTGGCCCCCGGAGTGTAGCGATGGTCGAAAATCGTGGTGATGCGACAAGGCTGGGCTCATATGGTCGAGGCTCCGGCAAGGAAGCCGTAGAAGGACATGAAACAATAGCGTGGCAGCGCTCAAAGGGGCCCTTGGAGGTTGTCTCCATGGCTGGGGTGTTGTGCCATTTGCCGAAGGCGGCTGTGCTGTAGCCGTAGTCCTTGAGAACCTCGGCGACCATAGCGCTGCTCTTGGGTACCTCCCCGGAGTAGCCATCCCAGTCGTTGGCGAGTTCCGCGATCTGTCCACTTTCGACGCGATGGCAATTCCTGCCGGTGAGAAGTGAAGCTCGCGTGGGAGAGCACATGGCTGTGGTGTGGAAGCGGTTGTAGGAGATGCCCTGATCGGCGACGCGGGAGAGCGCAGGAGTGTGAATCTCGCCGCCGTAGGTGTCGGGCAGCGCGGGGCCTGCGTCATCGATAAGGACGATGATGATGTTGGGCGCGTCGGGAGGAAGATAGCGGGGTGGAGGAAGGGGATTGTAGCTGGATTGCTGAATCGTGATCCCGGCAGTGCTGCCCGAGGGCTTTGGTCCGGGAGGTAAAGATTCGAGCGCTAAAGACGGACGTGGAGGAGGCGCCATGTTGAACCTCCCATCGATGATCCTCTCTTCGAACAACTCGGACAACTGACAAAACTGACAGGCGGCAATTCTTTTTTGGTCAGTTCGTGGTAAATCGCCAATGCACTCATTGATACAGCCGATGAGTACCGGTAAGCATCGCGGCGGATGCGCACATTACATGGGTGGCGGCATGACGGTTTATCGAGCATTTGCCGGGAGAAGCAGGCCATGGAAATGACGCCGAGATAAATGTCTTGTCGTACTCCTCGACTCGAATCATCGGCACCGCAAGGGGCTCGTAACGGATGTCTTAGGTCCACAACGTAAAGTATGTCCAGGTACACTCGCTAGGACCAACTGAAGAGTTGGGCCTCGGGATGTTACACACCCATGCGCTCGATAGCCAGGTCTTAGTTCGAAGTTCGCCGTCTGATCGTCGGTGTCGTGGTGGTGATGGGTGTACTGACCGATGCTGTCGTTGAAGTGGTCGGGGTCGACGGAAATCTGGACGATGTTCATGTCTCGTCATCGAGATCGACGATGAACATGCCCATGCGTTTGCCTTCAGGGCGGGTGAAGATGAGCGTCTGCTCATGGCTCTTGCGGCTGGTCTCGCGGATCATGCGTTCCCAGCCGCTGCCGAGTTTTTCTTCGACGATGCGGTTAAGCTCGTTGCCGTCGACCTGCGCGGAGAAGTTTTCGAACTCCGCGACATGCAGGTTGCCGACGCCGTTATGCGGTTGCTCCGCGGGATACCAGACTGATGAGTCCCATGAGGGGGATGTCGCGTGACATGGGCGTTGTAACGCGTCTCAATCGAGCTGACGACACTGTCAAAGCCGCCATCACCCGAGGCGAGAACTGCCACCGGTACGATAAGCGCTACGCAAGCGACTGCGATAAAGATGAATTTTCTCATTGTTCACCCACCGAGAAGTTCGTGTTTACTTAGGGCCTTTAGGACCCTTTGGGCCTTTGGAGTCGCCGTCAATATCGCCGAGGGCGCCGAGGCCGTTGATGCCCTGCAGCTTGCCGAGGTCCTGCATATGGATGGGCCCGAGGATGAGAACGATGGAGAGTTCGCGCGGCTCAGCGGAGAGGATGAACATGCCGTGAGATTCGCCGTTGACGAGCTTGACGAGCACGTCGGTCGATTCGCCGGATTTGCGCTCGCGCGTGCGCACGAGTGGCTGCCACTCCGGTGTTTCGAAGCTCTTGCGAAGCTGCTCGATCTGCTCCATCGAATACTGGTTGTCTTTGTCAAACTCATAGTCGCGGACATAGATGCCGTCGAGGTTCTGGATGAGCTGGCGGGTGGCGGCATCGTCGCCGTCCTTGCCATCCATGAACTTGGAGGCAAAGCCAAGCATGCTCTTGTTGAGGGTGACCTCGGTGACATCGGAGGCGCGCGCGGCGAGATCTTTCTCAAGCGCGGGCGGCAGGAGGATTGGCGATGTCTGGGCCGGCGAGGTCTGGGCCAGCGCGGGTGCGGCGAGGGCAGAGGCCAGCAGTAGTGCCGCAAGGGGGTTTTTCATTCGTTCTCTCCTATTGATCCTGTTTGCTGCTTTCGGCGCGGTCACGTGCGGCAAGACGCGCGCTCATCTGGTTCAAAGCACGATTGGTGATGCGGAGCGCAGTGAAGACCTGGCGGCGCGCTTCTTCGCCTTTGCGGCGCTGGTCAACCTGACGCCAGGCGAGGCCGCTGCCAAACAGAATGGCAACGAGCAGGCAGGCGGCGAGACGCTGCCAGAGCACGACGCGATGGCGCATGGATTGGGCGCGCAGGCGCTGGCGCTGCTGCATGAGACGTCCCTTGAAGCCCGGTGGCGCGGGGCGGCGGACGAACGCCTGCTGCAATTGTTTTTCGAAGTCATCCATTAGTGTTGGCCTTTCCGAGCAGGCTTCCCGGTTCCTTATTCGCGGCCTCTGCAGTTCGCACAAATTCCCTGAGGCTGCTTTCAGCCTTGGCGCGGAGCAACTTGAGGCCGCGCTGGAGATTGCTCTTGACGGTGGCGAGAGGCGCGTCGAGCGTGGCGGAAATTTCGTCGGGCGAGAGATCTTCCTGATAGCGAAGGACGAGCGCAGCGCGCTGCGGCTCGGGCAGGGTGGCCAGCAACTGCTCAAGGCGCGCACCGAGAGCGGAGGAACGCTCTTCGTGCGGTGCGCCGTGGTCCTCTTGAATCTCAACCCAGAGATCGACTCCCCGAACGCGTCGCCGACGCAAGGCGTCTGCCGAGCGGCTCATGGTGACCCGGCGAAGCCAGAAGAGGGCGTGTTGTGGAGATTCGATCTTTGTCATATTCCTATCCAACTCGAGGAAAACATCCTGCGCGATCTCTTCTGCGAGGCCCCGGTCGCCGGTCACGCGCCAGGCGAGGGAGAACACCATCGACTGGTGCTCGTCGACGAGTCTCTCGAAGTCCGGCTGCCAGTCATGGGCCATAAATCGCTTCTACCTGCTTATCCGCACGGGAAGGCGGGATGGGATGCAAAAGGTACGCGCAGGAGCGAGAAAAGTTCAGAGGAGGGCTGAACGCGGATTAGAAGAGGTCGGGAATGCTGTGGAAGGCGATGCGAGTGGGCGCGGCTTTGTAGGCGGTGAGCATGGCAGCGGGCGCGAGGGCGCCAGTTCCGTATTTCTGGTTGAGCTCGTCCATGGCGGCGAGGAGGCGGGTGCGGCTCTGCGTGTTTTCGAGGGCGTCGAAGAGGTTGAGCGAATGCAGGCGGTCGGGGACGAGGCCATTGAGCTGCACGCCGATGTAGTAGGGCTGGTTGAACTCGGGCTGCGCGGGGCGGCTGGCCCAGAGACGGCTCAGGGCCGCGATGAGGGTCTGGTTGTCCTGGCACTCCATGAGGCGGAGCTCGGCGTGCCAGCCGCGGGTGGGAATACCAAAGCGGCTGACGGGCGTGGGCGGGGCGGGTGACGCGTTGTCGCCGTCGCCGGTGGGTTTGCGGCGCGGCGCGCTGAAGCCGATGGCGAGGCCGATGCCGGAGGCCCAGAGGCCGTTGGAACGCAGGCGCATGGCGGCCTTGTGCAAGAGCTTGTGGGCAACCGCCCAGGCTTTCTCTGCCGTCCGCATCTCGGGGGCGAGGACGTGCGAGTGGCTGATGGACTTGAGGTGATCGGTCTCAGAGGTCTCGAAGTCTTCGCCGCGGAGCCAGTGCCAGAGGCGCTCGCCCCAGACGGAGCCCCAGAGCTCGCCGGCCTGTTGGCAGTCGAGCGCGAGGAGCTGCTGCATGGTGTGCACGCCTTTGGCGTTGAGGCGCTGCTCAGTACGGGCGCCGACGCCGGGCAGGTCACGGAGGGCGAGCTGGGCGAGCGCATTGGGGAGGATGTCGAGAGGCAGGGCGACGAGGCCGTTGGGCTTCTCCATGTCGCTGGCGATTTTGGCGAGAAAGCGATTGGTGGCGAGGCCGACTGAGCTGCGCAGCATGGGGCCGACCTTGTCGTGGATTGCGGCCTTGACTCGAAGGCCGAGGTCCAATGCCGCCCGTAAAGGCCGCTCGCGGCCCATGAGGCGGCAAGCCATTTCGTCGATGGAAAGGACAGCGGTGACGGGGAGGCAGCTTTCGACGGCTTCGACGATGCGGTGATGGTAATCGACGTAGATTTCGTGGCGGGCCTCGACGAAGGCGATCTCCGGGCACATGCGGCGCGCATCGCCGACGAGGGTGCCGGTGCGAACGCCAAATGCCTTGGCCTCGTAGCTGGCAGCGATGCAGCAGGTGGTGTCAGCCATCATCGGGACGACGCCGACCGGGCGACCGCGAAGGTCGGGACGGACTTCCTGCTCGACAGAGGCGAAGTAGGAGTTGAGATCGACGAAGAGCCAGTTGAGGCAGGAATCGGAGGCCGGGGAAGAAGCGGCGGCGGTGGTCTCCGGCGATGGCGCGACGACGTGAGAATTCGGCTGTGTGGGAAGCGGGACCATTCAATTTTTAAATTTTCGCTATTTATTCTCTGTTACACAATAGCCATTGCATATTATGGTGCATCCAACGCAGTATGGAGCGTTATCGGACGATAACGCTCGAGCAAAAGGGCGGAGCGGGTGCCGGTTGGACTCGCATTGGAGCGGGAGTCAGTTTCTCCCATCTTGCTATGCACGTTCTTATTCATTGGTTTGCGACGAATGCGAATCTGCTGGCGATCCTGGTGACCCTGGGAGTCGGGATTCTGCTAGTTTGCTGCGTGGAGTGCACAAAATGCCCGCGCCGCGAAAAAGACGAACTTTTCAAGCGCGGCTAGGGTGCTTTCCGCGCCTGTTCCGATCAAATTTTCTGAAAAAATTGAGCTGCTGAAAAATCTTCCTAAGGAACATTCGTTCCCTGATGGAAGGTGATCCGCCAGTGGTCCGATTTGTCCAATTCTCCACCACGAATCCAGATTGAACTGCGCAGCGTGACGTGGCGCGCACCGGTCTGCGCGTCGGTGCGCACGGTCCGGTAGGTGACGAGGGCGACGTGGGGCGCGATGAGGCGGCACGCGAAGTCTTCGAGGGCCGGAGGCGTGTACTGCTGAGTTGCGAGCAGGTCGAGGATTTGGTCGCGGGTGAAGACGCGGCCAGAGGAGCCGAACTCGACGAAGTCGGCGGCAAGAAAATGCGCGACGCGGGTGCGGTCGCGGCGAATGGCGGGGTCGAGTAGAGCCTGTTCGGAGGCGAACAGGCGGTCGGCGATTGCGGCCTCGGATTCTGTGCTCATCAATCGATTGGGCTTTAAGCGGCCCGGCTCACTGGCATCGTCTCTGATCTAAAGGCAACTGGGCTTCAATGCGCGGGGTCTGCTTCGACCGGCGGCATGAGGTATTGCTCGAAGTGAGCAAGGATGCGGTTGTAAAGATGCGTGCGCGCCTCGGGGCCGGCGATCGAGTGGGTTTTGCGCGGGTAGATCTGCAGGTCGTAAGGCAAGTCTGCGTCAATAAGCTTCTGCACAAACTGCACGGTGTTCTCAAAATGAACGTTGTCGTCGCCGGTGCCGTGGACGAGGAGGAGATGTCCGTGGAGGTTGTGGGCAGAGTTGACGACGGAGAAGTCCTTGTAGCCCGAGGGGAACGCGGCTGGCTGGGTCATGTAGCGCTCGGTGTAAACGGAGTCATAGTTGCGCCAGTCCGTGACGGGAGCAACGGCAACACCGGCGCGGAACCGGTCGGAGTGGGTAAGGGCGTAGAGGGTGAAAGTGCCACCCCAGCTCCAACCCCACCAACCGAGGCGTTTGGGATCAAGCTGCGGGTATTTGGCGAGAGCAGCATCGACGGCGGTGAGCTGATCTTCAAGCTGGAGGGGGCCGAAGTTCTTGTAGGCAGCCTGAGCGAAATCGCGGCCACGCATGCCGGTGCCGCGGTTATCGACGTGGAGAACGGCGAAGCCGTGTTGGGCGAGAAGCTCGTCGAAGAGCAGGCCGTCGGCCCATTTGTCGGCAACCTCCTGCGGACCGGGACCGCCGTAGGGATTGACGATGAGCGGAACGCTAGCGGGTTGGCCGGCGGCGGCTGGAAGCAGCAGAGTTCCATAGAGCGTGGTGCCGTCGTGAGCCTCGAATTCAAGCTGCTCGGGAGCGCGCAGGGCGTAAGGATCGGTGGCATGCGTTGACCAGTAGACCTGGCAGGTACCGGGAACGGTGCATAGCTGCATGGTGGGCGGATCCATGCGGGTAGAGAATTTGTCACTGAAGCCGCGGCCGCTGGGTGAGAACTCTGCCTGGTGGCTCCCTGCTCCGGTGCTGAGCTGCTTGCGATCTCCATCAAAGCTGACCTGCCAGATCTGCTGCTGGAGCGGATTGCCCTCGTTCGACGCGTAGTAGACAAGCTTGTGCTCGCGATCGACGCGATAGACGGCGCTGACCTCAAACTCGCCCTTGGTGAGCTGGCGCTCGAGCTTGAGATTCGAGCTCATGGGGTTCTGCTGGTTGTAGGTGTAGCGGTAGATGTGATTGTGTCCGTCGCTCCAGTTGGTGAGGACGACATTGCCATCGGCAACGGAGACGTTGTAGCTCTCGTCGAAGAATTTTTCATCGGTGAGACCGAGCACCTGTTTGACCTGGCCTGTGCCGGGGTCAGCGAAGTAGATGTCCCGGTGCTTGTGATCGCGGGTGATGGTTTCAATCCAGACGGTCTTGCGATCGACCCAGCCGAAGCGGGGGATGTAGTCCTGGCCGGGCTGAATGGGAAGCCTGATCCACGTGACGCGGCCCCCGGATGCGCCGATGATGCCGACACGGACATTGGGGTTGGGGTCGCCGGGCTGCGGATAGCGCTGGGAGGCTACGCTGGAATGCGTCGGAATCCAGTCGGTGAGCGGATAGAGTGGCACCTCGGATTCGTTCATCTGCAGGAACGCGATGTTTCTCGAGTCGGGCGCCCAGAAGTAGTTACTGCGCACATCGAGCTCCTCTTCGTAGACCCAGTCGACCTCGCCGTTGAGGACGGTTTCGCTGGTTGAGGGCGCGATGATGTCGGTGGGCGTGCCGGAAGAGCGCAGCTTGATGACAGCTAGATTGTGATCCTTGATGAAGGAGATCTCTTCGCCGTTGGGCGAAAACTTAGGATCGTCGCCGGAGGCCTGCCCGGTGTCGCCAAGCTCGATGCCGGTGCCGTTGCGCAGGTCGTACATCCAGAGATGCCCGTCGGAATCGAAGAGCAGGTGCTTTGAGTCGGGCGCCCATTGGTAGTTCGACATTGCGTAGCGGCTGCGATGGTCGCGATCCTGCTCGGAACCGCCCTTGGGGGCAAGGGGTGCAATCTTGCTGCGGCTCACGAGGACGTGAGGCTTGCCGGCGCCGGGATCGAGATCGACGAGCTCGCCGCCGTCCATGTAGGTAAGGTGTTGGCCGTCGGGCGACCAGGAAATGCCTTCAGGCGGCTTGCCAATGAGGGAGCCGTGGGCAAATATTTTCTCGACTGTGAGCGGGGCTGCAGCCTGCTGCGCAGGCGCGAAAGCCGGCGCTAAACCGACGGCAAGAAGAGCTGAAAACGAACAAGCGGCGGTGCGCTTCAAGAGGTAATTCCTCCCAGGGAAATCTGAGGGAGCGCGGAGCGGTGCGCTCAAGGCGAAGAACGCTGTGTCGGGGCTGCCCGTGAGAAGTCTAAATCACGCGGCTCGGCTGATGCCGTTCACGGCGGCGCATGCGCTTGGCCGGATTTTGCCTGGGCGTGGGCGGGCAGAGTATGTTCACGGCTTACAATTGGCCTTGGCAATTGGCGTTGGCGAATCGGCATTTGCGAGATTTGCATCAGCGGAATTGGCGATGCAGGAAGGCCGCTCAATGCACTGGACAACTCCGGAAGAGCGCCGCAGGATCGGCCAGGCGCGACGCAAGCAGGCTGGGCGCCAGCAACACGCGCAGCTGAACATCAAGGGACGGCATGCCTCGGCGCTCGAATTGCTGGAGCGGGCAGAGCGGGGGCGTATCCCCGCGCTGTTGAAGCTCAAGCACGGGCTGATGGCGCAATCACCCTTTGTCTACTTTCGCGGCGCGGCCCCGGTGATGGCGGCTGACTTGTCGGTGCTTCCCAATACCGGCATTGTTGCGCAGATCTGCGGCGACGCGCATGTGCGCAACCTTGGCGCCTTTGCAGCGCCGGATGGCAAGCTCGTTTTCGATATCAATGATTTTGACGAGACGATTCGCGCGCCTTTCGAGTGGGATCTGAAACGGATGTCGGCATCGATTGTGCTGGCGGGGCGTGACTCTGGACACAAGGATGCGGTGGTTCGCGATGCGGTGGAGCTGTTTATTGAGCGCTACATCGCCAGGATGATCGCCTTTGCGGCGATGCCGATTCTTGAAGTGGGCCGGTTCCAGGTGCATCGGCTGGGCACGGTGGAGCCGGTGCATGACGCGCTGCTGAAGGCAGAGCGCGCGACGCCGCTGCACACACTGTCACAACTGACTGAGCCGGAGAGCAAGAGGCCGGGCGCGCCGCTGCGCCTGCGCGAGCTGAAACCGACGCTGACACGCGTGACGGGAACACAGGCGACGAAGGTGATTGGCGCGCTGGGACCGTACCGACAGACGCTCGAACCGCAGAGGCAGCATCTGCTCTCGCTCTACCGGCCGATTGCGGTTGGGTTCAAGGTGGTGGGCACGGGCTCGGTGGGCCTGCGCGACTACTGCATCTACTTTGAAGGCAATGGGCCGGGCGATCCCTTGTTTCTGCAGATGAAGGAAGAAGCGCATTCGGTCTATGCGCCGTATCTGCATGATGCGCACCCGGCGCACCAGAATGGGCAGCGCGTGGTGGAAGGCCAGCGCGCAATGCAGCTTCAGTCTGATCCGTTTCTTGGCTGGACCCAGATGGAGGGGCGCGACTACCTGGTGCGCCAGCTCAACGATCACAAAGGCTCAATTGAACTGGAAGACCTGGCAGGCACGGGGCTGGCGGCGTTTGCCGAGATTTGCGGTGAGCTGCTGGCGCGGGGTCACGCGCGATCGGGCGATGCGGTGATGATGGCGGGGTACCTTGGCTCAGGCGGCGGATTTGGCGAAGCGATGGCCGGGTTTGGCTTGCTCTATGCCTACCAGACAGAAAAAGATTGGCAGGCGCTGCGCCGCTCAGGCAAAGCGAAGCCGGTGACCTAGGAGAGAGCGAATGGATCGTCGTACGTTTACGCAGATGCTGGGCATGACAACACTGGGCGCGGTTGCGCCTCCGGTTGCGATGGCCGAAGCGGCTGCAGGAGCGCTAGCGGCCGAAGGAATGGAAACGCCGTTTCCACTTTCGGTGATGTTGTGGACCGTCTACCGGGACCTGCCGTTTGAAGAGCGGCTGGCGAAGATCAAGGAAGCGGGCTACAGCAACGTGGAGCTGGTAGGCGAGTATCGCGGATGGAGCGACGCGGATTTTGAGAAGGCCAATGCCGCGCGAAAAAAGCTTGGCATCCGCTTTGATGCGACGGCTGGACTGAAGAACGGTGTAGGCGATCCCTCAGCGCGCGAGGCCTTTCTGAAAGAGTGGCAGGAAGGGCTGAAACCGATGGAGACACTGGAATGCCCGGCGATGATTGTGCTCTCGGGCAACGTTGTGCCCGGGCTCTCGCACGAAGAGCAGCACAAGAGCTGCGTGGAGGGCCTGAAGCGCGCGGCAGCCGTGATTGAGGGCAAGAGCATTGGAGGCGAGCCGGTGCGGCTGCTGCTGGAGTGCATCGATCCGGAGGAGAATGCGAAGTATTTCCTGACGTCGGCGGCCGAGGCAATCGAGATTGTGCGCGAGGTGAATCATCCGCAGGTGCAGTTTCTCTACGACATCTTCCACGAGCAGATTGCGGAAGGAAACCTGATTGAGAAGCTGGACAAGCATATCGACGTGATCGGGCTGATCCACATTGCCGATGTGCCGGGACGGCACGAGCCGGGCACGGGCGAGATCAATTACGTGAACATCTATCGCAAGCTCGTTCAGCTCAAGTACCGGAAGATTGCGGCAATGGAGTTTTATCCGAACGGCGACCCTGTGGCGACGTTGCGGAAGGCGCGGGAAGAAGTGGCGCTGGCGGCGAAGGGGTAGCGCGGTTAGAAACCGTCGGTCTAGCCGACGGGCACGAGGGCGAGATCGGGTGGATGTGCATCGGGTGCGTTCTGCATGCGCATGTTGGTGGGCATGGAGTCCAGGTGCAGAGTCTCGTGATCTGAGTGGAACCGGACAAGGAGATTTTTCTGGTCGAAGGTGACGGCGAAGTTCTGCATTGGGCATGCGCCAAGGTTCACCAGCGGAAAGGCCGGGTGAATTTCTACAACGGGATTGACGAAACGATAGCGGCCGATGTGGACGTCTGCACCGAGGCGACCTGCCTTGAGTGCGAAGCGAGTGGCAAGTGACTCCCCATTTGCGTAAACGACAGGGGTTGAGACGAAGCGCATTTGACGCGCGAGCGATTCGGGTAGGGTGAGGCCAACTCCGCCGGAGTCGAGCTGCGCCTCGACGCGCTGGCTGCCGATGGTGAGGGGCGCGATGGGAACGCCGTCGGGCATGCGGAAGGAAAGCACCGATTGATTGCCATCGGGCGCGAGATTGCCCGAAGTGAGTTGCAGGGTGCGGCCGGGGAAGTCGAGGGTAAGCAGGTAGTCGCGAAAGAGCGTGAAACCGAGCAGGCCCATGCAGGTTGCGTTTTCTCCGGCGAGGGGATGGCGGAGGGCGCGGATGTCGGCGAAGTCGATGCCGGCAATTGTGAGGGACTGGATGTAGAGGACCTGGGCGCGCTGGTCACCTTTGCCGCTGGGGTCGACGAGCCGGGCCTCACCGATGGGCGGCAGCTGGAGCAGGTCGGCGAGGGCGGGAGTGATGAGCGCCTGACCTCCCGTGCCGGTGTCGACGATGAACCGGAAGGGCCCGCGACCATTGACCATCACCATGACGTAGGGTTTGCCGTGAACGACTTCCATGGGGATTGCGTGGGCCGCGGGTGCGGAGCGGGGGGGAGTTTGCGCCGGGGCGGGAGTGGGGGAGACGGCGCAGGCGAGCGTACAAAGGATGGCGATGCGGAAGGCGATCTTGAAAGCGGAATGCATGGGAGCCCTCCATTCGTGCGCGGTTCGGCTCGTGCCCGGTTTGGCAGAGCCGGTGAGGGGATGAGGAAGGAAGATGAGTGGCCCCTCTCTCCGGCTGGCTGCTTCACTGGTTGGACAGGCTGGAATGGGCGAGGTTAGGTGTCTTTCCTAATGAAATGAGGGGTTTTGTGCAGGGCGGACCCGCGGCGGGCAGGGCGGTCCGGCTCTACAATAGTCCGGTATGCCGACAACTGTTCGTTCGCACGCCAAGATCAACCTCGGATTGGGGATAGGGGCTCCGCGGCCGGATGGATTTCATGCCCTGGCAACGGTGTATCAGACGCTGGAAATGCATGACTCGGTTACGGTTACGGCACATCTGGCGACTGATACAGCGATCCGGCTGACTTCGAATGACGAGCGGGTTCCGACGGATAACCGCAATACTGCGTGGAAGATGGCTGAGCTTACGCTGCGACGGCTGGGGATTACGGCTGGGGTCGCCATCCATATGGAGAAGCGGCTGCCGGTGCAGGGCGGAATGGGGGCGGGGTCAGCGAATGCGGTGGCGGCGCTGGTGGGGCTGGAGATAGAACTAGGGATCGGGGGCGGGGGGTCAGGGATCCGGAAATGGGGCCAGAAATGGCTGGCCGGGCGGCTGGAGATGGCTGCCGCGGTGGGGTCGGATGTGCCGTTGTTTCTGATCGGGGGCACAGTGCTGGGGCTGGATCGCGGGCAGGAGGTGTATCCACTGCCGGATCTCGAGCCGCTCTGGTGCGTCGTGGCGCTTCCGGCGGTCGGGGTTTCCACTCCGCAGGCTTTTCGCGACTGGGATGCGCTGTGCGCCCGGGAAAGTTTGACCGCTGAACGCACTACCGCTAAACTGAAGGAGTTGAGCCGCGCCTATGCCAGCGCCTTTGCGGGGAGTTATCCGCGGGGGTTGCAGGGAGCCGGTTCCTCCGGTGTCCTTTCTTTGAGAGAGGACCTGGCCGGACCACAGGAGTCCGCGCTTGTCCGCACCGGGATCATGAGCTGGATTGAGAACGACTTCGAGCGCGTTGTCTTTCCCCAGCATCCCTTCCTAAGCGAGATCAAGCGCATTCTTGCGGCTTCGGACACTCCGGAGGCAGCCCTCCATGCTTCGCTGTCGGGGTCCGGTTCAGCGCTTTTCGGGTTGTATGTGACCCGGGAGGCAGCAGAAGCAGCAGGCGAGCGTTTAGCCGCAGCCGGCGTCGAATTCAAGGTGACACGAACGTTGCCACGCGACGCCTACTGGAGCGAAATGCTTTTGCCCTCGGTAAGTTGACAGTTGTGGAGGGCGGGAGCGAGACTCGCGAGACGGCTCTCAAAGAGATTCGTTACTGGGCGATCGACTAATGGTAGGTCAAGTGCCTTTCTGCCGGACTCGGCCGAAGGCGGGCCGAGCCCGGGTGGGTCGAGCAGAAGTTAGGTTTGAGGCAGTCAGTTACTGGGCGATCGACTAATGGTAGGTCAAGTGCCTTTGGAGCACTTTGTCCAGGTTCGAATCCTGGTCGCCCAGCCAGAGTTAGAGCAGCATTGGAGTGAGCAGCCAAAGCCAACCAGCTTGGAGGTTCGAGGGGCGATGGAATCCGGATCGGTGACGACAGCAGCGGAAGAGAAACAGCAGGGCAGCGCAGACGCGTCGAAAGATGGCGCAGGCAATGTTTCCAAGGGCGCCGCGGGTGATGCCGCGAAGGCCAGGGACGGCAAGCCTGCGGCAGAGCGCAAGCGTACGCGGAATCTGATCGATGACAGGCGCTTCAGGCTCTTCTCGGGCTCGGCGAATCGAGCCCTGGCGGACGAAATCGCCACCCACATCGGCGTGAAGGTGGGCGAGGCCAAGCTGCAGCGCTTCGCTGATGGCGAGGTCTACTTCCAATTGCTTGAGAACGTGCGCGGCGTGGATGTGTTTGTGGTGCAGCCGACGTGCTATCCGGTGGACCAGCACCTGGTGGAGCTGTTCATCATGATCGACGCGCTGAAGCGCGCATCGGCGGCGCGGATCACCGTGGTGGTTCCCTACTACGGCTACGCGCGGCAGGATCGCAAGGACAGGCCGCGCGTTGCGATCAGCGCCAAGCTGATTGCCGATTTGCTGACGCGGGCGGGCGCGAACCGTGCGCTGTTTGTGGATCTGCACGCGGCGCAGATTCAGGGCTTCTTCGATATCCCGGTGGATCATCTTTTTGCCAGCCCGGTGCTGGTGAGCTATTTCCGTGAGCTGAACCTGCCGAACCTTACCGTGGTTTCTCCCGATGCGGGCGGCGTGGAGCGTGCACGCTTTTTTGCGCAGAAGATGGGCGCTCCACTGGCGATCGTAGACAAGCGGCGTACGGATCTGAACGTCGCTGAAGTGATGAACGTCGTCGGCGATGTGGAGGGCAAAACCTGCCTGATTATCGATGACATTATCGACACGGCGGGAACGCTAGTGAAGACGGTGGATGCATTGCTGGTGAATGGCGCCACGGCGGTGTATGCGTGCGCGAGCCACGCCGTGCTTTCGGGTCCGGCGATTGACCGCATTGCCAACTCGCGCCTCGAGCAGGTGGTGGTGACGAACACCGTTCCGCTGCGCGAAGCGGCGCAGAAGCTTTCCAAGATCAAGGTGCTGTCTATTGCCGGCCTGCTGGGCGCGGCGATCGAGAGCATCCATATGGAGACCAGCGTGAGTTCGCTGTTCTCGTAACCGCCGGCGCTGCCGGCCACAACAAAGGGAGCGGACCTTGACTGGCCGTGCCCGATTAAGAAAAGAGAGATGGAATGGCTGAAGTTGTTGTAGCAAAGCCCCGTGAGGGCAAGTTCAATAAGAATGCTGCGCGCCGCGTGCGTGTCGCCGGCAAGATTCCCGCGGTGCTGTATGGCGCCGGACATGAAGCGGTCGCGATTGAAGTGGACCCGAAGCAGATTTCGCGGATTCTTTTCTCCGAGACGGGTCACAACACGATTTTTGATGTGCAGGTTGCCGGACAGGCGGATGCCAAGGCCATGATCGTGGACTGGCAGTATGAGCCGATTAAGGACACGCTGCTCCACATCGACCTGAAGCGCATTGCGCTCGACAAGCGGCTACAGGTAAGCGTGCGCGTGAAGCTGCTGGGCACCCCGATCGGTGTGAAGACCGAGGGCGGCATTCTGGATCACGTGCTGCGCGAAGTACAGATCGAGTGCCTGCCGGGCGATATCCCGAGCCACATCGATGTGGATGTGAGCGGGCTGAGCCTGCATGGAGCGTTGCGCGTGAGCGATCTGCCGCACTCCGACAGGATCAAGTTCCTGAACGCCGAAGACGCAACGATTGCCCACGTGGTTTCGATTCGCGAAGAGGTTGCGCCGACGGCAGATGCAGCGGCGGCGGCTGAAGGCTCTGCCGCAGAGCCCGAGGTTGCCAAGAAGGGCAAGACGGAGCCAGCGGCGGCGGCTGAGGCCGGGGCAAAGAAGTAGCCCTTGGCGGATGCAAGCGCTAATGCCGGCCGGAGCGAGCCCTTTCCTGGTGGTGGGGCTCGGCAATCCGGGTCCGGGGTATCTTTGGACTCCGCACAACGCGGGGTTCATGGCAATTGACCGCATCGCCGCGCAAGAGGGCGTTGTGGTGCAGAACCGGCGATGCCGGGCCACGACCGCAACCTGCAAGATTGCAGGACGGGAAGTGATCCTAGCCAAGCCGGAGACCTTTATGAATCTTGGCGGCACTTCGGTGTCTGCCTTGATTCAGGAATTTGAAGCGGACCCGGCGCAGGATCTGCTCGTGATTTACGACGAGCTTGACCTGGTGCTGGGGACATTCAAGATAAGGGAGCGAGGATCCCCGGCGGGCCATAACGGCGCCCGCAGCGTGACCTCGGCCCTGGGCAGCCAGGAATGGCTGCGGTTGCGAATCGGAGTTGGGCTCGATCTTCCTGCTGAAGCGAGAGAGGCGGCAGGGGGAAGACGGCCGGGCAAGGATTATCTGCTTGCCCCGATGCGCAAGACGGAACTGGCGGTGCTGGATGAGGTGCTCGATCGGGTGGCGAATGCGACCCGGCGGATTATCCAGGATGGACCGGGACCGGCAATGAACGAGTTTAACCGCCGCGAGTAAAACAGCCCGGCGGATGGGAAGTATGCAGGAATTGACCTGCGCATAATCAGTGGCCGCTATGGTCTATGAATGCCAGCGACAGGAAGTGTCGGTGGCCGGGACCGGCGGCAAAGGCTGGAGTCGGAGTTGACTTCGGCGGAAAAGGAAACCGGATGTCCCGTTTGTATGAAGTGATGTTCATTGTTCGGCCTGATGCGGTCGAAGAGGATATTGACAAGCTGATCGCCGGCTTTACCACCTCCGTGACCAATGGCGGCGGCGTGGTGAAGAATGCGGAGAAGATGGGCCGGCGCAAGCTTGCCTACATGGTGCGCAAGTTTAACGATGGCAACTATGTTCTGCTGACCGTTGAGGCCAACGGGGCAGTGGTTGCCGAGCTGGAGCGCCGTCTGCGCGTTTCAGAGCCGGTTATCAAGTACATCACCGTGCGCATCGATGAGGAAGAAAAGCGGCTTGCCAAGATTAAGGCATTGCGCGGACAGCGCAGAAAGCTGAGCGCAGAGCCGGCAGTGCATACGCCTGCACCTGTCGCCGCCGCGCCTGCCGCACCTGTAGAAGCGACAGAATCGGTTCAGGCCAGCGCCTGAGGCTTGACCAAAAAATTGCTGCCGCCACGGCCAGGAGCCAACGGCGCCGGCCAGTTGCAGCCAGCCTGCGCACCCCAAAAGAGGGCGGCGGGGCTCAAAAAGGAATGACGAGGAATCACGATGCCTGAAGAAACCACTGCAAAGGCGCCCGAGACGGGCGCAGCATCCGCAACACCGCAAAGCGGCCCCCCCTCGGGTGGCTCTGGCCCCCGTCCGGGAGGCCGGCCCTCTGGACCCGGCGGTCGCGGCAAGTTCTTCCGCCGCAAGAAGGTGTGCAAGTTCTGTACCGAAAAGATCGATGCGATCCCCTACCGCGATGTTCGCCTGCTGCAACAGTTTGTGGCAGAGCGCGGCAAGATCGTTCCGCGGCGGCTCACGGGCGTATGCACCACGCACCAGCGCCGCCTCACGCGCGCCATCAAGCAGGCCCGGAACATTGCCCTGCTGCCGTTTGCGACGCGCCACTAGAGCGGGAGATGGACGCCCTGCCCGCCGGTAACCCGTTCGTAACGGGTAGGGCCAAAAAGAAGAGGACGGAATTGACGACAGGTCAATGAAGTCCGTTGTAGAATCCTGCGCGGTGCAACCCCTTTTCCGCGTCTGTGTCTAAACAGACTGGCGGGCAAGAATTGGGGACACCGCCTGTAACACTGGAGAGTTTGAAATGGAAGTAATTCTGAAGGAAGACGTAGCCAATCTGGGCCACCGCGGAGACGTGGTAAAGGTGGCCGACGGCTACGGCCGTAACTTTCTGCTGCCCCGCAAGCTGGCGCTGCAGGCTACACAAGCAAATAGAGCGGTTATTGATCAGATGAAAGCCTCGGCTGCGCGACGTTCGGCTGAGGAAAAGACGCAGGCCGAGGCACTGTTGAGCAAGATCGAGGCTATTGCGCTGAGCTTTACCCGCAAGTCAGGGGAAAATGGGCACCTGTTCGGTTCTGTAACCTCGGCCGACGTGGCGAGCGAGCTCGAATCGCGTGGCCTCAACGTGGATCGCCGCAAGATTCAGCTTTCAGAACCGCTGAAGAGCGTTGGTGACTTCACAGTGGCCGTGAAACTGCACCGGGAAGTCACGGCGCATATCAAGGTCCAGGTCGCTGCGGAAACTTCAGAACCTGTGGCTGAAGAAGCGATCGCCGAATAGCAGTACGACAACTTTGAACCGCACTACCGCCTCTCGATACGCTCGGGGGGCGGTGGTGTATCCGATGAAGTCCATCGGGGTCCCGCCCCTGGGAGCCCGGGCCTAGAACTTCCTCTCAGGCTCGCCGCCGCTCATGACCACGAGCTTCGAAAAAGCCTTCCCCACCTTTTGTCTGAATCCTGGCATCTCGTCCGCGCGAGTGGAGAAGAGCAGGCGTGCGCGGTTGGGCACCATGGTGGTGTCGGCGCGGTTCTGCTTGTCATAACAGGCGCGCGCGGGTTTGCCGCTGAGCGAGACCAGGGTGAAGCGCAGCAACTCAGGCCGCGAACCGGTGCTGTCACTGGCGTCGAACTCATCCCAGACGGCGTTGTTGGTGTTGAGGGAATCGAGAAAGAGATCGCAGTGGCCGAGCGGCGTGGAGATCCTGAGCACTTTGGATATCTCGTCGAAGGAGACGTCGAGATTGTCATTGGTTCCGTCGGCGGGGCTGAACGTAAGCAGCGCGCTGCGCACGTACTCGACTAGTTCCGGCACGGTAGGCTGGTATTTCGGATCGGCTTTCTTGTGCTCAGAGCTCTGCGCATTTGAGAGAGGCGCAAGTGAAATGAGCGCGAGAGCCAGAATGCCGTTGGCTTGCCTGATCATCTTGATCATTGGTCGAAATCTCCTTGCATTGTTTCGTTTGCTGCGCGGCCAACCATGGCCAGTGGTTTGTTGCGATCCATCTGCAGGGTGGGCACGGCGTCAAGCAGGCTGCGCGTGTACGGATGCTGCGGAGTGGTAAGCAGCCGCCGGCTATCGCCTGTTTCAACCACCTGGCCCGCGCGCATCACGGCGACTCGACTGGCAACCTCACCCACGACAGCCAGATCGTGCGAAATAAAGAGCATGGCGAGCCCGTTTTCGCGCTGCAGATCGCGGAGTAGTGTGAGAATCTGCGCCTGCACGGTGACGTCAAGAGCCGTGGTTGGCTCGTCTGCGATCAGAAGACGCGGACGATTGATGAGCGCCATGGCGATGAGGATGCGCTGGCGCTGGCCGCCGGAGAATTGATGAGGATAGTCGTGGTAACGGCGCACGACGTCAGGAATGGCGACGGCTTCAAGCGCGGCGATGGCGCGGCGCTTCGACTCACGAGCCGTGAATGAGGCGGAATGCGCTTCAGCGCACTCGCCAACCTGGCGGCCGATGGTCATCACAGGGTTGAGCGCGGTCATCGGCTCCTGAAAGATCATGGCGATTTCGCGGCCGCGAATCCGCCGCATACCGGCGGGTGTTTGCCGCAGTAGGTTGATTGCCGTTTGCGAAGCAGTGTCCTCGCCTTTCTGCTGAGGTGTGGAGCGCCAGAGGATCTCTCCGGTGACGCTTGCCGACGGCGCGAGCAGGCCGAGGATGGCGAGCGCAGTCGCACTTTTGCCGGAGCCCGATTCGCCGACGATGCCGAGGACCTCGCCTTCTTCAAGCGGCAGGTTGATGCCGCGCACGGCTTCGGCTGTTCCAAAGCGGACACGCAGATCGCGTATCTCGAGAAGAGGAGGCATGAGCCATCGTAGCCGATTCTGTTTTTCCAGAACACAAGAACTCTGTTATTCACCAGTTACTTGTGGGGCCGTTGCATTTGAGGCTCGAAAGGTTGCGTGGCGCGTGGGTGCGGCCGGGCGAGCAACGCTGCGGATAGGGGGAACATCTGAGGGTATGGAATGGAGGTTCCAACGATGAAGTTGAAATGGACGGTAGTTTCAATGCTTGCACTTTCGTTGGTGGTAATCCCCTCGCAGAAAGCCCGGGCCAGCGGTGTTGCTGAGGGTGTTCCCGCAGCGGCTGCTCAGGATCGCTCCGGATGGGATGTGCCGCCCTCTGGGTACCAAGAAATTCAGCGCCAGGGATTTCACGATGGAATCGAGGGCGCACACAAGGACTTCGACAATCATCGCAAGCCCGACGTAGACAATCGCGATGAGTATCGCCACCCGAGTGTGCCGCAAAATGAGCGCGGGGCTTATCGCGAGGGATTCAGGCGCGGCTATCAGCAGGGTGTCGAGCACCTGTACGGCAACGGTCATCACCACTACTAGCCGCGGCTAACATCGCATAGCTATACGACGTCGTTGGGATACCCGGTCTGCAAAGGCTGGGTATCTCTCGTTGGAGGGCAGGCGCAGCAGAAGCAGGGTTCTGCACGGCGCTCTCCGACCCCGGGGTTACTGCTCGCGGACCTTGATGACGTAGTAGTAGAAATCGCCACCGCTGGGAAGAATGAGCTGATGAGGAACGCCGGCATGTATGTGCACGATGTCCCCTGCGTGCAGAGGCATTTCTGAACCGCCTTCAATCGCCGTTCCGCCAGACTCATCCGGATTGTTATTGGCCTGCGTGGGATTGACCAGCTTGCCTCCGGTGCTGAGGGTGGCGGCGCCGTCGATGACGTAGAAGAAATCGGCGAATTTGGCGTGTACTTCAGCGCCGCCGCTCTTGGTGCGGTAACTAAGCATCGTGAAGTGATTGCCGTAGTCGGCCAGCTTGACACTCGAAGCTCCGTTGGTGGATGCCACGGCCTTCTGCTTGAGCGCGGCCTCTTTCTCAAGGAGCTGGCTGCGCGTGGTGAGATCGACGGGCGTCTGTGCGAGCGCAATGGAAGCGGAAGCGAGGATCGCCACGGCGAGGGATGCTTTCCAGATTGAGGCGTGTGCGCGGCTGTTCATTTTTTCGTTTTCCATCACCTTTCGTTCTCGCGTAATCGAGGCATCTGTCTACGGCAATCAAGGTACCACGCAGATTTGAAGATGGCGATGGTGGGTTACTCGCTCGGGTTGCCTGCGGGCCTGAGTCGGCATCCAAACGTGCATGAAGACTATCAAGGTGCTGTCGCAGTGGCGTGGCAGCACGATTGCAAAGCTCCTTCGCTGCGTCGTTGCCGGGCCGGCTCTTGCGCTGAGCATCGGCATCTGCGCCGGCGGCCAGCCAACTTTCGACCGTGTAACGATCGATGCTCACGCACCCGCCCATGCCTTTCCCCATTTCTGGGAAGAGGTGTTTGGATCGGGGCGGGCCAGCCTGGCGCTGCGCGAAAACTACCTGAGCGACCTCAAAGAGGTGCATGACCAGGTGGGGATGCGCTACGTACGCTTCCATGCCATTTTGCTGGAGGATGTAGGCGTCTATAACGAGGATGAGCATGGCAACCCTGTCTACAATTTTTCTTATGTAGACCAGATCTACGATGGGCTGCTGGCGCGAGGCGTGCGGCCGTTTGTCGAAATCAGCTTTATGCCGTACAAGCTGGCGTCGCGCCAGGCGATTCATCCTTTCTGGTACAAGCAGAATGTCTCTCCGCCGAAGGATTACGCGAAGTGGGATGCGCTGGTGCGGGCGTTTGCGCAGCACCTGGTGGATCGCTACGGAATCAACGAAGTCGGGCAGTGGTACTTCGAGGTGTGGAACGAGCCGAATATTGACTTCTGGGGCGGCGAGCCGAAGCAGCCAACCTATTTTGAGCTGTATACCCACACGGCGAGGGCGCTAAAAGCGATCAGTCCGAAGCTGCGTGTAGGCGGTCCGGCAACGGCGGCTGCTCAATGGGTGCCTGCGTTTCTTGATTTCGCGCATAAGAATGAGGTGCCGGTTGATTTTGTTTCGTCGCACGGTTATGCCGATGACACGGTGGAAAATCTTTTCGGGACGCACGACGATATTCCGATGCGCGATCGGGTTTGCCGCGCGATCAAGATGGTTCGGGATCAGATTTCAGCTTCTCCCCTGCCCGATCTTCCATTGATGTGGACGGAGTGGAATGTGCCCTCGTACGGCGAACTGCATGCACGCGACAACTGGTACGTGGGACCCGCACTGGCGCGGGACATCGCACAATGCGACGGCAACGTGAAGTTCATGTCGTGGTGGACCTTTGACGATGTGTTTGAAGAAGGTGGTCCGTCGAAGGAGCCATTCGACGGAGGCTTTGGCCTGATCGCCTCAGGACGCATCAGGAAGCCGAGCTTTTATGACTTTGCGCTGTTGCACGAGCTTGGCGATATGCGGCTGGCAAACGGCGCAGAAGACATTCTTGTAACGCGACGCGGAGACGGGTCTCTTGTAGTCGCTGCGTGGAACCTGGTGGACATGGACAAACTGGCAGAGGGAAAACCGCGCACAGTGCAACTGACGTTCAGGAATGTCCCTGCAAATGCCGCGGCTTCAATTGAGCGCGTGGACGAGACGCACGGTAACCCGATGACCGCCTATCGCGCAATGGGCAGCCCACGCTATCCGACGCAGATGCAGATTGCGAAACTGAATGAAGCTTCGACGCTGAAGGAACCCGAGCGACGAAAGCTGGTGGACGGCGCCCTCACGTTGACGCTGCCCGTGAATGGGCTGGCGCTGATCGAAGTACCTGCCCATTGATTCCCTTCTGGGATAAAGAAAGAGCTGAAAAAGCGGGGCGCGCTTAGAAACGCACCCCACTCTATTTAGTTACCCGCCTAGAAGCTGAAGCGAGCCTGCAACTGGATGGTTCTGCTGCCCAGCGCTCCGCCGGCAACGCCGAAGTTGGAGTTGAAGGAATTGACGGAACCGTTGGGATTGACGGAGCCGAGGATGTTGTCGATCCGGGTGGGATCGAGGTTGATTTTGTTCACGATGTTGAAACTGTCAGCGCGCACTTCGATCTGTGCGTGTTCGCCGAGCAGCCTTGTGTTTGGGAATCCGAAAGCCTTGGCGAGCGAAGCATCGAGATCCTGGTAGCCGGGGCCATCGAGGCTGTTGCGATGGATGCCGGGGGTGGGCGCCGCTGCTGTTTCAGGAAACGCTGGTCCATTTTCAAAAACGGGCTGCGCAAAGAACTGCGTGCCGTTGCCACCATAGTTAGGGTTAACAGCCTGCATGAACGTGCTGTTGCCTGTTTCGCGGCCGGCGCCAGCGATGGCAGCCGCCGGTCGCAGCTGGCTATAACCGCTGCCGTTGTAGTAGAGGCCACCGGAGGTGACGGCGCTGTAGAGAGGATTGAATGGGAAGCCGCTGTGGATATTGAAAATGCCGCTCAATGACCATCCGCCCGCGACCTTCTCGGCCCAGCCGTGGTTCCCCCGGAAGAAGATAGGTTGCCAGAGACCGAAGGCTTTGAACGCATTCTGCACATTGAAGTCCGAACGTCCGTAGGCTGCATGCGTGTCAAAGGGATATGGATCTTCAAAGAATGGACCGGAGTTCTCGTCCATTGATTTGGCCCACGTGTACTGAGCTTCGAGGCTGAACTGGTGGGTGAAGGAGTGCTGCAGAGTGGCCACCATTGCGTTGAAGTTTGCCGAGCCGGCGTTGGAGTACCGGTCAAGGACGTTGACCTTCGGATTGAGCGCCAGACTATTCGCCGCGGCAGTGGCGTTGTAGTTTGACTGGACGAGAAGATGACGTGTCTGGTTGCCCTGATAGCCGATTGATGCAACGAGATCGAGCGGGAACAGGAACTGCATATCGAGCGAATAGTGATAATTCACGATCGTCTTTGGGCTTGGGTCAAAGCCGGTGACAGCGATGGGACTGGCGCCTGCAAGGGGCAGGTTATCGGTGCCGAAGGCGGTGATGGTTGCGGGGTTCGGCGGATAGCCAAAGATGGAATTGATGTTGCTGGCCGTTTGATAGAGGATGCTGGGGTTCGGCGCTGTGGGTGTTGCGCAACAGAAGGAGGCCTGGACGGCGTTGGGAGGATTGCCACTGCTATTGGCGAGGATGGCAATCTCATTCTGGTTATAGTTGATGCCGAATCCGCCGCGGACCACGACCTGGTTATGCGACTGCATTGGAAGCCATGCAAAGCCAAGCTGCGGGCCGAAATCCCATTTCTGGGGAGGGTAGAGGTTGCCGCCAACGCGAACGTTGAGGCCGGCGAGCGGATTGTCGCCGCTGCCGTACTGCACGACGGCAAGATTGTCCTGCTTGGAGTAGTAGCCGCCGAAGTAGGACCAGCGGATGCCGGCGTTGATGGTGAGGTTCGGACGCAATTTGAAGTCGTCCTGAATGAAAACACCGAACAGGTTCTGACGATTGTCCTCGCGGTTGGCGAAGGGAACGCCGGTAGCCGCATCGAACTGCCCATTTTCACTGTAAGGTGCGTCATTCGCGAAGTCCCACAAGTTGCGGAAGGCAAATGTTGGCCTGGCCGCGGCAACAGGGTTGTTCAGGTAATAGAGACGCGTCCAATCTCCGCCCATCTTCAAGCTGTGGCGGCCAAGGATCTTAGTGAGGACGTCGTTGTAGCTATAAGTCCACTGGTTGAGGTTGCTGGGTCCGGGGGCGCCGAAGAACTGGAAGCAGCCGGAACTGCAGATGGTGCCGATTGCGTCGATGTTGCTCTGAGGAAGTCCAAAGGCTTCCTGCGGGTTGGAATCGACTTCATTCCAGCGCCAGCCAGCGGCATTGGCGCGCGCCTGATTGATCAGGGTGGGCGAGAAGGTATGCGTCCACATGAGTGAGAATGCGTTATTGATCTGCGAGTGATTCCAGAAGTTCGCGGAACGCACGGGCCCGTTGTAAAAGGTACTGCTGACGGGAACCCAGAAGATGGCGAACGCGACGTGATCGCTCTGCCTTATGTTGGCGTCAAGGCGGCCGTTGTATTGCTGTTGCGAGGTGTCAGTTGGATTGACGGTGTTGAAGAACGCGAGATCGGGCACGCCATCGAGACCGCCGCCGACGCCGGGCTGGTTGACAGATCCTCCATAGGTGGGATCCTGCGTGCCGAGTGCGCCAGTGAGCGGCGAGCCTACGTCGAGACCGGCAGTAGTCGTTGCGCAGTTGCCCCCTTCAACAAGACCGATCTGGGCGCAGGTGCGCTGGATGAGGCCGGTGGCGGCAACGCCTACTCCCGGGTGAGTGAGATATTTTTCAGCCACGCTTCCGGACGCCACGGGCAGCTGATCAAACTGCGAGGTCTCATACCATCCCTGCGCGGTTGAGCTAGCAGAGTAAGGGCTTGTTTCGTAGTTGAAGAAAGCGAAGATCCGATTCTTCCAAATTGGTCCGCCGACGCTGGCTCCATAGTTATTGAAGCGTGACTCGTCGCGGTTAAGACCCCGCGAAGCAGGAGTTCCCTCCACCTCGGAGCCGAGGCCGTTCCAGCGTTGATAAGCATTGAGGCCGGGCCGCGACGCTTTGAAGAAGATGCTGCCGTGAAGGCTGTTCGTACCGCCTTTCGACGTGACCTGGATCTGGCCGCCACTGAAGCGTCCAACCTCGGCATCGTAACTGTTGGAGACAATCTTCACGTCCTGCACGGAGTCTTCACTGGGGGTGATGATCGACGTTCCACCCCAGACCGCACTGACCGTGCTGATTCCATCAACACTGACGCCGTTGGTTTCATATTGGCCGCCCCGTGTCTGGATCTGCGGTCCATTTTCCGTCTGAAAGATGCCGGCCTGGCTGGCACCCGAGCCCCCGGGGCCCTGGTTGCCGGGCGTGGCGCGAGTGCCTCCTCCGCTGGCCTGCGCGCCATCTCCGAATACTCCCGGCGCAAGTTGCGCGAGTTGGAAGACGTCGCGGTTAAAGGAAGGCAGATGCTGAATCTGCTCGCTGCTGATGGTGGCGCTTACGGTGGCAGTACCGGTGTCAAGCAGTGGTGCGGTTGAGCCGCTCACGGTGACTGTTTGCTGCTCGCTGCCCAACTCGAGCCGTACGTCGAGAACATTTGGCTGCTCGGGAATGAGCACGACTTGCCCGATGCTCTTCTTCTTGAAGCCGGCAGCCTCTACCGTAAGGCTGAAATGATTGGATGGCAGGGCGCTGAAAGTGAACAAGCCGGTTGGCCCCGAGGTGGCAGTGCGCGTTTCGCTGGTGTCTTTATCGAGAAGGGTGACGGTCGCCCCTGGAATGACGGCGCCGGTTTGATCGGTGACCGTGCCGCCGAGCGAGGCACGGAATTGAGCGTGTGCGAGTTGAGACGCTACCAGAAACAGCAGCAGCAATGGGAGCAATGCAAGCCACCATGCGATTCGGTTTCTGGGTTTTTTGTTTTGGTATCCACGGAGAGAAGCAAGACTTGCTGTATGAATCGTCATTCCATAGCCTCCACGCAGAATGTGTGCCGCCAGCACCGTGCGCGTAGCTAAGTACACATCTCCCTGCTCTCAATCACGCATGGCGCGCGATTGTGGGAACCTGCGTATGATTGGCGCGTGTCAAAACGAGAGGACAGCACGCGCCGCCGGGTTTGTTAGATGCGGCGGAAAAACAAGAGGTGACTTGCCGTCTTATCCAACGGCTCCCCCCTTTGGGGGGAGGACCGGCGACAAATCGTTGGACGCTCGCTGCGGCCAGAGGTCGCGCCTACCGGGTGGAACCGGATGCGTTTTCTGGAAGCATTTGATAACTCACAAAGGCAAAGTGCGTGCCGTCGGGAGCCCAATTGGGGACGTTATCTGTCCCTGAGCCGCCAACGATGTTGACGAGCACTCTAAGTTTGCCGTCGGCAATGTTGAGAATGCGGAGAGCAATATCCTTGTTTGCCGGATGACCGGTGACTTCCTTCGGGTAGGAGAGAACCACGATGGCCTTTCCATCGGGTGAAGGATGAGGCGTCCAGTTATTGAACTCATCAAAGGTGATTTGCTCCGGCTCGGAGCCATCGGATTTCATGCGCCAGATTTGCATGTTGCCGCTGCGATCAGAATTGAAGTAAATGGATTTGCCGTCGGCAGAGTAATCCGGATCGTCGCTGATACCGCTGCCGGTGGTGAGGGCCTTCTCTTCGCCGCCTTCAAAGGGGATTGCGTAGATATTACCTGCGCCATGGCTGGGGCGTGTGAAGGCGATTGTTTTTCCATCGGGCGACCAGCTATGGAAGAACGACCAGGGATTCTGGGTGAGGAGGCGTGGCTCGCCGCCCGCAGCGGGCGCGATGTAGACACGTATCTCCGGTTTGTCGGGCATGCTGCAACTGATGGCAAGCCATTTGCCATCGGGCGAGAGGCCATGGCTTCCTGTGCAATGGGTCGCGGCACCGATATTGATGGGCGTAGCCGTGCCACCTTCAACGGGAATGGTGAAGATGCCGCCGTCGCGATTGAAGATGAGAGCCTTGCCATCGCGGGTCCAGTTGGGCGCTTCGATATGGCCCTTTTCCGTTAGCACGACGAGAGCGCGACGGAAGTTGTCTTCAATGCCAATCGTCTGGAGCGTGCTGTAGAGCGCCAGCTGTGCGGAAGCAGCCGGTGGGGCGAGTTGAGTGAGTTCGATATTGGAGAAGGTCGCTGTCTCCACGACATCCTTATTGTGTGAGCAAACTCCAAGTCCCACGTAGAATGGCTCCTCAAAGTGCAGCCTGATCGAAGCGCCGACCTGCTGGAGCGGCTCACCGTGCATGCTGGCGAAGAGCGTGATGACGTCGCCACGCTTTTCAAGACGGAGGCGGCCCGGGGCGGAAATGTTCAGCTCGACATCTTGCGTGGTGGCGCCGGAGGTGCGGCGGTATTGCAGAGCAGTCATGCCGGAACCGTGAAGCGCGGCGTCTGCATAAACGCCGTCTGCGTCGAGGGTCTGGCGAAAGATGAGCGCAGCCTTGCGATGCGGATCTGGAGCACCGGCGGAGGATGGGAAAGCGATATCAGCGGTGAGCGCAAGATCGCCGCCGATCTTCTTCCAGACGAAGTGAAAGGCGTCTGTAGTCGACCACATATTCGCGCCAGCGGCACTGATGGTGTAGACGTGCGTAGCAGGGTCGAAGACGGCTTTTCCCGGCGGTGTTACGGCGCCTACATCGGACTGGCCCTCAAAGATGCCGAGAGAGCCCGGATTATGCGATGAGGGCTGGGCAAAGGCAGCAAACGAAACAGCGATGAGGCCAAACAGGAGAGCGAAGCGGCGCACCATTCTTTCCTCCAGTGCACCCTTTTACTACAACTGGCCTCTGGCTGGAAAAACTGAATCCGGAGAAACTTAAGGATCAGGCGGCTTTGGTTGAGTTCGTAGTGATGGGCGCGAACTCCTGCAGACGGGCTTTCATGACGCTCTTGCTGGTTGGCACCTCGTGGAGCAGCAGCTCCGCCGATTGCACAAGAGGATTGGAGTGGAACCAGCGTTGCACGACGTTATCGCACAGCAAATTGGCGATGGCGAGAAGCGACATACCGTGGTGGTGCGCCATCCATTCGCGGGCGAGGGTGGGCTTGCGCGGCGAGCCGATAAAGTCTGCCGACTCGTAGAAGCCGTAGGCGCCGACCCAGCCGGACGACTCCATGCGGCGGAGGTTGTGGAGGGCTTCGCGCGAGTCGACCGCGAGAGCGAGGAAAGTAGCATAGGGTGCGACGACGGGGCCGGCATCGGCTTCAAACCAGAGCGCCAATTGGGGAATGCCATAGGCGTGATAGTGATAGTGGCCGGCGTCATCTTTGCGGGCGGAACCCGACTCGGAGATGCCCCAGGGGATGCCGAGCGAACGCGCGAAGGCGCGCTGCACGCCGACGACGGCGACCTGCGTGCGCGAGATGAGCGTGTTTGGGAAGCTGCGCATCCAGAGCGCCGGCATCAGGTACTCGAACATGGTGCCGGTCCAGGAGAGAAGCAGATACTCGCCGAAGGCGTTGGCGTAATCGCGCGCGAGCTTGAACCAGCTCTCCTGGCGAAGGTCGCCGCGGGCAATGGCAAGAAATGTGGCGATACGCGCTTCGGACGCCAGCATGTCATAGCAAGCCTCATGGGTCTTCTGCTTGCTCATCTCATATCCGATGGAAAGTATCTGTCGGCCGGGATCGACGAGGAAAGCAAACTCAGTGTTATTGGCAAGCTCTTCTGATTGGCGCGCGATGCTTTCGAGATCTGCAACGAGCTGGCGGAGGTTGCGAATGGACACCGCCAGCGCTTCGCGAAATTCCTGAGCCACCGGCAGCAACGATGTGCTGCCGCCGAAATTGATTGAGGCACGGCTGATGCGCGCGTCAAGATCGAGTGCGAAGGAGATCGCTTCCTGCGGCGTAAGTCCGCCCGGCTTTTCCGGAGTAATGATCTGCGGCAGCCCACGCAGTTCGGCATACTCCGGCTGGATCCAGGGAAGGTAGGCGGCAATGAGGCTGCGCAGTGCACGGATGCGATTGAGGGTCTCGCTGAGCCACCACGAATCTTTCCCTCTGGTATCGGCAGCGGCGGTGGAGAGCGCTTCCTCCGCTTTGGGGATCCATGCGATCCAATCGGCGACAGTTGCATTGAATGCGGGAGGAACAAGAGGATGCTTGCCGGATAAGCTGCCCTGCGCGAGCAGAAGGTTCCAGTGGGTGCGGATGCCGGAAAGCTGCGCATCTGACAGCAGAGGCCGTTCGAGAAGATCGCGCGCGCCGGCGTGCAGCGTGAACAGCGACGCCACAAAGTTTCCGCTATCGACCGATGAAACAAAGGAATCGGCGACGAGAGGTTCGAGGGTCTGGGTGTCGTACCAGTTGTAAAGATGGCCTCGGAATTTTTCGAGACGCGCAATGGTGTTGAGGCTCTTCTGTGTGAGGGAGACGAATTCCGGCACGGTGATGAAACCAAGTTCGACTGCTGCCTGACGTGCGTTGAGCAGGAGGCCGACGTTTGTTGGCGAGACACGGGCCGCTTCGAACAGTCCCTCTTCCTCGACGTTGTCGGGGATAAGGTAGTTATGCCGCTCTTCACCGAACTGGTGAAAGTAGCGCCAGATGCGCAGCGCGTGACCTAGCAGATAGGTTTTGTCAGTCGGGGAAAGGTGCTGGTTCTGCTCCTGCGGCGGGCGATTGAGCCATGCGGTCATGGCGCTGGCGAGTGCCCAGAGCAGGAGGATTGGCGCGGCGAAGTAGATGGCGTGCTTGTCGCGCGAGAGAAAGAAGACTGTTACGGCGACGGCGATGGCAACAAGCGGCATGAGCGCGAGGTAGCGATCGACGGGCGTACGCCTGCTGCCCTTCGACTCGGCCTGAGCAGCCGTTTCCCACTCGAGCAGTCGCTCACCGGTAATGAAGCGGCGCACGAGTGAGCGGACGATGGCATCGAAGGCGAGGAGCGTCTGGTGCGGGATGAAAACGAGATTGAGCAGCGCGACGAGGAGGCTGCGCCCGAAGTCGGCGAACGCTTCGCTCATGCTGATTTTGCGCTCGCTGGTGAATGCGCGGCCAAAGGCGAAGGCGAGTTGCACGAGGCTGGGCAGCACGAGAAGGAAGATTGGAACGATGGTCCAATAGAGCGGGCTGCCGGGAAGACCGATCCAACCCGCAATGAAGAGGGCGAAGAGCGCAGGATCGAGAAGCGAGCGGCGCAGGTTATCGAATATCTTCCAGCGCGAAATATAGGAGATGGGATTGGGGCCAAGACGGCCGGATTCGTCGGGAACCTTGCCAAACATCCACTGCACAATTTGCCAGTCGCCGCGCACCCAGCGATGTTTACGGCGGCTATACGCGCTGTAGTGGGATGGGTAGTCATCGATAAGCTCGACGTCTGTTACCTGGCCTGCGCGGGCGTAGGCGCCTTCAATGAGGTCGTGACTGAGCAGAGCGTTGCGTGGGAAGCGGCGATCGAGCACGGCGTGAAGCGTGGAAATCTCGTAGATGCCCTTGCCGGTGAAGATGCCTTCGCGAAAAAGGTCCTGGTACGCATCGGAGATGGCGCGGGTGTAGATGTCGAAGCCGCTCTGGCCGGAGTAGATGGACGCGAGGCGCGAGCGCGCTGCCGACTGCACGGCGATGCCGATGCGCGGCTGAAGGATTCCGTAGCCCTCGGTAACGATGCGAGATCGGGGATCAATCACGGCCTGATTGAGCGGATGGGCCATGGCGCCGATGAGGCGCGCAGCAGCGCCACGCGGAAGCTGCGTGTCCGAGTCAAGCGTAAGAACGTAGCGCGCATCCTTGAGCGCCTCGATCTTGCCGGCCTTGATGGGGAAGGCGTCAAACGCCCCGGCAAGCAGCTTGTTGAGATCGAGAAGCTTGCCGCGTTTGCGCTCCCAGCCCATCCATACACCCTGGCGGCGATTGAAGACGCGATGGCGATGCAGCAGGAGAAAGTGCCCGCTGGCGGGAGAGGCGTATTTTGCGTTGAGCTCGTCGATGAGACGCGTTGCGAGCTCTACCAGCGGGTGCGCATCCTTGTCTCGCGGCTCGCTGACGGCGTCGGGAAGGTCCGTGAGAAGCGCGAAGTGGAGATTGGGGTCGCGATTGGCAAGAAAGCGCACCTCAAGATCAGTGACGAGCTCGCGAATCTGATCCTCATTGAGCAGAAGTGTGGGGACCGCAACGAGGGTAGTGCAGCTGGCCGGAATGCCGTTGCTGAAATCCATCTTGGGCAGCGGCTCGGGATCGAAGATGGTGCTGACAGCGTTGTTGATGAGGTCGACCGCGTCCTGCGTAGCGGGCACGATGAGGAGCAGGAAGGCGATGATGAGACCAATGAATCCCGATGAGTGGGGCAGCACCGGAAACAGGATCGCGGCGATGAAGAAGATCGAGAGAAGCTGGATGCCCGTAATGTACAAATCTTCAGCCTGGTTGGCGATAGTTCTGCGCGTGCGGTCGAGGAGCGGCGGATGAAAATCGATGCGTTGCGCAAGCTCAGGGAATCCCTTGTCGACGAGGTAGTAGCCGATGTGGGTGCGGCGCGCGTGCATGCGCGGGTCTTCGCCGGTGCGGGTGGAGGCTTCACGGGCAAGCTCGAGAGCAATTTTTGCAACCTCAGGCTCGGAGCAATTGGAGTAACGGGCAACGAAGGCGAGGCGCTTGCGATAGAGCTCGCGGGTTTCGAACTCCATTTTCGGGTAGGTCTGCGAGGGGTCCTGGCGAAGCGTTGCGTCGAGCACGATGAGAGGCTCGATGAGGTAAACCCAGTCAGTATTGGCGATGGTGCGCAGACTCTTGAGCCGGGCGGAGAGTTTTGGATCTGAGATCGTCTCGGGCGAATGCAGCAGGATTTCCGCCTCCTTGAGAAGCAGCTCGAGCATGCAGAACTTGAGAAATGGAGCGACGTACCAGAGCTCATCGACGTTGAAAGGCTCACGAACCTGCAGTTCGCGAATGAAGGCGGAGAGCGTGGGCCCGGTGAAGCTGCCATCGACAACTTCAAGATAAGTCGCGGCGGCGAGAGCAACGCGTGGCTGATCTTTACCACCCACGACGACGCGCGGCAGCCGGGCCACGAGGCTGGGGCGGTCAGAGACAGCACTGACAGCGGAGCGCAACAAGCGTGGGTTGGCGCGGAGATCAAGCAGCGCGGAATGGTGAGGGATTTTGCGATCGCCGGCTTCTGCGGCGGAAATAGGAAGCTGGGCTAGCTGGCCCTCAAGGCGCTTGAGGCCGTGGCGTGCCGCTTCAACCCGCGCCGGAAAATCACCCTTCTTATCGGGTCCGTGCACAACATCCCATGTGTCGACAACGCGCGCCGCAGCGCGCATACGCTCGATTGCCGGATCAATCGGGGGGCGCTGGGAATCAAGAGTCTTTGTGGCTTCGGTCATTGTGTCTCATCGATAACTTGCAGCTTGCATTTCGAACATTCCTGCGTAGCGATTGCCAAGCGCCATCAATTGCGCGTGGCTGCCTTCTTCAACCAGCCGGCCATTTTCAAGAACGACGATGCGGTCGGCCATTTTTACCGTGGAAAAACGATGGGAAATCAGCAGAGCCATTTTGCCGGCGGTGAGTTCGGCGAAGCGCTCAAAGACTTCAAATTCACTGCGGGCATCGAGCGCCGCGGTGGGCTCGTCGAGGATGAGCAACTGGGCATCGCGCAGATAGGCGCGCGCGAGGGCTATTTTCTGCCATTCGCCGCCAGAGAGATCGACGCCGCCTTCGAAACGCCGGCCGAGCATCTGATCGAATCCGCCGGAGAGCTTTGCAACCACGCCCTCGGCAAGGCTCTTCTGCGCGGCGTACTGAATCTCCTCGGCGGTGTGGGGAACCTCGATGCGCCCGACGGCGATGTTTTCGCGTGCCGTCATCTCATAACGCATGAAGTCCTGAAAGATAACCCCCATTTCGGAGTGGAGGTCTTCGAGGTCATACTCGCGCAGGTCGACACCATCGAGGAGAACCTGCCCCCCGGTTGGATCGTAGAGACGCGTGATGAGTTTAACGATTGTGGTCTTTCCCTGCCCGTTTTCTCCAATGAGGGCGACGCGCTCGCCGGGGTGCAGGGTGAAATTGAAGTCCTTGAGTACGCGCCGGGTCGAGCCAGGATAGGCGAAGGAAACATCGCGGAACTCGAAGCCCTGGACGATAGGCCGCGGTACACGCAGGCCATTGGGTTTGGATTCAACGCGCGGCTTCATTTCAAAAAACGCGAGCAGGTCAGTGAGGAAGAGGGCCTGGTCTGCCACGCCGGAGGCGGTGGAGAAGGCCTGCTGGATATTGCTCATGGCCTGCACGATGGCCGTGGTGATGAGGGTGAGGTCGCCGATGCTGTAGTAGCCCTGGATGGTGCGCCAGATGCTGTAGGCGTAGGCGCCGTAGTAGCCGAGCTGGCCCACGATGGCGAGCAGCCCGCCCCAGAAAAGACGGCGGCGATTGAGGGCGACATTCTCCTCATAGATCTGCTGCGAGAGCGCTGTGAAGCGGCCGGTGAGGTATTTGCTGAGGTTGAAGAGCTTGAGCTCCTTGGCTGCCTCCTTGCTGCCGCCGACCTGGCGCAGATAGTCCATCTGGCGGCGGAAGGGAGTCTGCCTGAAGTTTTTGGCGTAGGTAAGAAACGCGAAGTGGCTCTCGCCGAGAAATGCAGGCAGGATGCCAGCGACGAGCAGAAAGAGCAGGAAGGGCGAGTAGCGGACGAGCACCGCTGAGAATGCGATGGCGGTGACAGACTGCTGTATAAGCCGCCCCATCTGCTGAATCATGGCGAGGCGATCGGTAGCCTGGACGCGAGCGCGTTCGAGGCGATCGTAGAAAACCGGGTCCTCGTAGACGGTGACGTCGAGGGCTGCGGCCTTGCGCATGACTTCGACGCTGACGTGGTGGGTATAGCGGTCGGCGAGAAGCTGATCGAAATAGTCGACGGTGCGGGAGAGAACGCCGGTGACGACGGCCAGCCCCATCTCGGCGCCAACCAGCCACCAGAAGTGCTGCGGCAGCGGCTGATGGAGGCGGATGCGATTGACTCCGTCGATGATGAAACGGCCGATGATGCCGATGGCGACGGGGAGGAACGCGACAACGACGCGGATTGCGATGTTCCAGAAGACTACGGCGGGGCCGGATTCCCAAACGAAATGGAGGACGGGGGGAACGTTTCTGAGCGCACGCAGACGATCGCTCCAGGCATTGCCGGGCTGCGCGGGAGAGGCAGGCTGCGGATTGCCGGGTTCGCCCTCCGGAGGCTTTCCCACTTCTGCGTCGTTCAAGGTTGAAGACATAGTTTCTTCAGGCCCAGGTTGAACTTTGCGGGCGGTTTGCCGGACCATCCCAAACCCAAATGTTGCAACGCTCTATAGCGACCGGCGCCCTAGTTATTTGTTCTCTGTATGATGCGATGCAAGGCGGCAGTAGATCGTTGTTCTCGCCCCATGTTTTGAACGGATAAGGGCAATGACAGCCAGAAGGAAGAATAAGTCCAAAAAAATACCGTGGGGAGGGACGCTGGAGATGAATCAGGAAGCGTTTTGGCCTTCATCGGCTTCCGGCTCATAGGGCTTAAACCCGGCATTGGCCATGCCGCGCTGTGCTTCCGGATTCTTCATGAACGTGTCCCAGACGAATCCGGTTCGGGCGTTCTCAGCCATCAACATAGTTATACCAGTGTCGATTCCGATTACATCGGCGTCATACCAACCTGTCAGGGGATTGAAGGCATCGACAAATCCATACTGGCACCAGGCGCCTGGGTAGCGGTCATGGATGGTGCGCAGGACCCGCATCGTGGCGCCGGGCAGGAACGGGAGCGAGCCACCGGCGGCTGCCGGCACGATTGTTCCGTCGATGGGTCCCATGGCCGGCGGACCACCCCAGACGACGTACCCGTGCTCGGAGTCTGATGCGGTGATGCCCCAGAGGGCATTGCTGTAGACAGGGAAGGCGCTGTTGAGTTCGAGACAAAAGCGCCGATGCACGTCGGTGGCAATGATCGAGTTCTGAAAGTAGTCGGTATAGCGGTCGCGCTTGCGGCGAAAGTCGAACCATGCCTGCGAATACTGGTGGACGAAGAGAGGTGCGAACGAACCGATGTAGCGAAGGCCGTCGTACTCGAAGATGGTGCGCTTCCAGGCGAACCAGGCATCGGGGTGAAGAGGATGCGACGACAGAGCCCAGACCGAGCAGGTACATCATCATCAATTCGCTATAGAGGTCCCAGCGAGAGGGAATGAAACCGAGCTCGGGGGTCCAACCGTGAGAAAGCAGCGTGGTGTCTTCTGAAAGCCACGTCCAGTCGACCCGATCGAAGATGGCGTGAGCTAGCTGATCGATGTCCTTGTCTTTGAAATGCTGGCGACAGGTGAGAATGCCGCACAGCAGCATCGCGGTATCGACGGAGGAGGCCTCGGCATCCCAAATGCGCTCGCCCGTCTCGATATTGGCAAAGTGGTAGAAGAATCCGCGATGGGTGGGCAACTTGTGCCAGATGAACGAAAGCGCCTTAATGACGCGCAGGCGCGCATCGGTAGTGCTGACAAAGCCGCGCTTCTCGCCGATGCAGAGGGCGGTGAGACCAAAACCGGTTGAGGCAATACTCGCAGCCAAAGTGGTGTCTTTGGTACGGACGTTGCATCGGTCTTTAGTCAGGCCGGTCTCGGGATTGGTCTGATCCCAGAAGAACTGAAAGTTTGCGTGTTCGAGGCCATTAAGAAAGTTCTCATCGTCCTCAGTAAGGCTCGACGGCACAGGATAGGGTGCCGGGGTGGTGTGCTGTTGCGGCGGAGCCTGCTGCTGCGCGTCCTGACCGAGCAGCGGGAGTGCTGAGCCAAGGGGTAGCGCCGCGGAGAGGCCGGCCACCTGGCGCATGAAATCGCGCCGCGATGTGGACTCTTTTCCGAACTTCGAGATCCTGCGAATGAGCATCTGGAACCCGGCAACTTCCCTCGCTAGCGCCTGATCGAGCGCATGATTCATATGAGAAGATGCGCGCCTGACTGTGCAACGCCAGCCATTCCTATCGGCCGATACACCTGGTGGCTACCGATTATAGATGCAGGAACATCTTAAGAGTGAGCTTCGGAGCGATTGCGAAGGGCGCTACAATCACTTGAGTACGGGCACTTCACTACGGGCGACGGGTTCATGCACTGGAAATGGATTGTGGTGTGGAGTATCGTCGGCGCCATCATTCTTGCAACGGTGACAGCGCTGATTTTGCGCGCGCGCCGATGGGACAGAAGCCTGCTCACCTTTCAAGGGGCTGTTATCCGGCGGGACAATGACCCGCGCAAGCAGCTACCCATTGCGGACGTAGAGGTGACGGCGACGCGCGGCGCAACGTCAGTGACCACGCAGACTGATGCGGCGGGCTTTTTCAAGATTACGTTTCCCGAGGTGATCTGGCCGGGGCAGACAGTAACCCTGAGCTTTCGACACGAGGATTACTGGCCGGTCGATCTCAACATTCCTATCCAGTTTCGCTCCACGGCAAAACAGGACTACGTGGCCGCGATGGAGGCACTGCCGCAGCTGACGCCGGTGCATGCCGAGCCAAGCAAGCCGCAGCAGACCGTCTCAAGCATCCGCATTCGATACACGGTGAATTTCCGGTCGGAGGAGAATATCGGCAGCGCAGTGCGCACCTTTCAGGTGGTGAACCAGGGAAATGTTCCCTGTAAACGGCAGTTGCCGTGTTCGCCTGATGGGAACTGGAAGGCAGCTATCGGCTCGGTGACGATGGACGCGGGTACCGGTAATGAATTCAGAAATGTCCGCGCCTCATGCATGGCGGGACCGTGCCCTTTCACACGCATTGAGGCCAACAAGTTTGAGGACCAGGGACGGACGGTAACAGTTTCGGCCCTCAACTGGTCCAATACGACAACGTTTCTGGTTGAGGCTGAGGTGTTTCGCAGCTCGATTGCCTCGAGCGTGCGCCATTCCTATCCGGTGATCTTTGGCCGGACCCTGAACTTTACTTTGCCGCCGACACAGGAAGGCGTGAGTATAGAGGCAGAGCTGGACAGCGCGCCGATGGTTTTCCCGCTGGGACCCGAGCTTTACTTGAGCTGGGCTACCTGTTCCCGCCGAACCAACAACAACGAAGAAGAAGAACAACAATCGATCGCATACCGCTGCGAGCTTAAACCGGGCTACAAGTTTTAGCTCACGGAAAGAGCGCGCGCGCCCGAATCTACCCAATCCACCGAGGCTTCCCAGTCTACCTGGGCTACCAAATCTGCCTGGGCTCCGCGGCCGGCGTTGCCGCAATAGAACTGGGCTGGCCGAGATGGGACTCGGCCTTGAGCGCCCGAAGGACGCTGTCGACCTCGGCGCCAATCAGAAGCATCAATCCGGTGGCATAAAACCACGTCATCAAAATGATGACAGCGCCGAGAGAGCCATAGGTAATGGAGTAGGTATTGAAGTGGAACAAATAAAAGCGAAATCCCAGGGAATAAAGCAGCCAGCCCAGAATGGCGATCCCCGTACCGGGCGTAATCAGGTGCCAACGAGGGCTTGGCCAGTTGGGGGCCCAGTAATAGATCGCCGAGACCATGAGGGTAACGAGCGTCACGGCAACGGTCCAGCCGAGAGCGCTGCCTGCAACTGAAATCAGGGTGACGGCGCTGGGCTCGAGGATGTGCTGCCGGGCGAAGCCGGCGACCACGTCGCCGAGAGCCATGGCGGCGAGGATGAAAATGCCGATGAAGATCGCGATGATGGTGAGGCCGATCGCCTGCGCTCGCGCGAAGAGGTAGGATCGGGTCTCCTGGAGTTTGTGCACAGCGTTGAGAGTGTCCTGAAGGGCGGAGATGCCCGCCGATGCCGACCAGATTGCGAAGATCAACCCAAAGGTGATTTTTCCCGTGCTGGCAGCTGCGACAATGTCATCGAACGTATTGAGGATGGTATTGAACGCTGAGGCTGGAACCACGACAGCCAGATGATTCAGCAACCTGAACTGGACGGAATCCGCAGACTGGAGAACGAGTCCGAGGATGGCACTGGCACAGAACAGGGTGGGAAAAAGGGCAAAAAGGAAATAGAATCCTAATTCAGCGGCATGCCCAAACAGGTGGTCCGCGATAACCGCATTCGAGACGCGCTCGACAAAAAGACCAAGCCGAACGCCGCGTAAACTCCATGTCGAACCAAAACATAAGTGGGACAAGGAAGCCCACATCCGCCTGTATAGGCTTCCGGCTCGCGGGTCGGCGGTAGAATTCACGCTTGAAATAGGGGCACCTGGATCTTGGTGTCTTTGATTATCCGAGGTCTTGCTTCCGAGATAGATGCGGATGCGACTTCGATCGCCTATCAGATTGAGGACAAATGCGCGAGTCATTTGGGCCTAAGCTACACCTAGTGCATCGTAAGACCAAGGGTATACCTGGCGCATCCGATCACAGGGAGGGGAGCGCCTATTTTTCCCGTGTGAGCGTTGAAGCGATGGTCGATAGAAGGCGCGCGGGCCTGATATTTCTCCTGATTGTCTTGGCGTGTTGCGCCAGGTCTCTGCTGGCTCAAACGGAAGAGGCCCACCCGAGGCAAGTGCCGGGGACGTCGCAGGCGACGCAACGCATACTTTCTGCCTATGACGGCCAAAAAGTTTCGTCGGTAGAGATAGTCGGCCGGCCCGACCTGAAAGCCGAGCAGTTTGCCTCTTCATTTGCGCAGCAGGCTGGGGAGCCCTTCTCAAAAGAGAAAGTGGACGCGACGGTGGCAGCTCTAGAGGCTGCGGGCCATTTTGAAAAGGTACGAATCCAGGTACAGCCAGATGCCAACGGGCTGCGGATTCTGTTTGTTCTCGAGCCGGCGGTGTATATCGGCATCTTTCAGTTTCCTGGCGCGGAACGCTTTAATTACTCGCGGCTTTTACAGGTCGCCACGTACCCGGTGCAGGCCGCTTATAACTCGAAGGATGTTGAACAGGATCGAGAGAGCCTTGTGAACTTTTTCCGCCAGGAGGGGTACTTTCAGGCGGAGGTGGACCCAGAGGTGCAGGTGGATACCAAGCACTCGGTGGCGAACATTGTTTTTCACACGAAGCTTGGAACGAGGGCGGAGTTCGGCACTGTCAAGATCGATGGAATGACGCCGGAAGATGCTGCGAAGTACACCCGGAAGCTGACGAGATGGCGCGCACGGCTGCGAGGCGCGGGAGTTCGAAGCGGCAAAGCTTATCGTCACTCGACGCTGAACAAGGCAGCGCGGTACCTTGAATCGCTGCTGCAGAGCGACGGCTACATGGGCGCGACCGTGAAGCTTGCAGGAGCTGAATACCGCGCAGATATTGACGTCGCCGATATAACCTTCGAGGCAAATGCAGGGTCCAAGACAAAGGTGCAGATCGAGGGAGCGCGCATCTGGCCCTGGACGCGGAGATCGATTTTGCCGATCTACCAGGGCGGCGCGATCGATGCGGAGTCTATACGCGAAGGCGAAGACGCCCTGACCTCCTACTTCCAGAGGAGAGGCAACTTCGACGTAAGGGTGACTTCGCAGTTTACGAACCACGACAACAAGGACACGATCGTCTACCAGATCGAAAAGGGAAGCCGGCACAGAGTTACCGAGGTGGAGATCACAGGCAACAAGCACATTCCGGATTCGCAGCTTACCCCGCAAATCCCGATAAGCCGAAGAAGACTGTTTTCGAGGGGGAACTTTAACGACCAACTGCTTAGGAGAAGCACAAGGAATCTTGAGGCTATATATCAGTCGGAGGGATTCAGCGCTGTGAAGGTCACCCCCAGCGTGGGAAGAAAAGATCGGAACGTCCAGGTTGTCTTCCATGTTGCCGAGGGAGAGCGCGACATCGTTAACTCGATCAAGATCGTGGGTGCCAAGCTGCCTGAGTCAGAATTTGCACCCGGCGGCCTGAAGCTAGCGGCAGGGCAGCCCTACTCGCAGGCACTGGTGAGGGCCGACCGCGCCAACATCGTTGCCCACTATCTGCAAGCCGGATATCTGAACGCAGGCTTTCGTGAAACGGCAACTGCGCCGAATAAGAACAAGCCACATCTTATCGATGTCGTTTATCGCATTTATGAAGGCCCCGGAGTGCTGGCCGGCGAGATTCTGACTCTTGGCAACACGCGCACAAAGCAGCGCCTGATCGATGAGGACGTAAAGGCCATTCGCACGGGTCAACCGCTGACCGAAACTGACTTGCTGACGTCGGGCAGCAGGCTCTATGACCGGACCGGCGTTTTCGACTGGGCAGAAGTAGACCCCAAGCGGGATATCACCACGCAGACCACCGAGGATGTGCTGGTGAAGGTGCATGAAGCGAAGAGAAACGAGTTGACCTATGGCCTGGGTTTCGAAGTGATCAAGCGCGGAGGAAGCGTCCCGAGCGGAACAGTTGCCATTCCCGGTCTTCCTCCAGTGGGATTGCCCTCAAATTTTGTTACGAGCGAAGCTACATTTTATGGTCCGCGCGGGTCGCTGCAATATAGCAGGAACAACATGCGCGGCCGCGGCGAAACGCTCTCAATGACGGCGTTTGCCGGCCGGCTCGATCAGCGCGGCGCGCTCTATTACATCATGCCCAATCTGGGGTGGAGCGCCTGGAAATTGACCGGCACCCTCTCGGTTGAACACAACCAGGAGAACCCGGTTTACTCGTCGCAGGTGGAACAGGCGAGTGTGCAGCTTCAGCGGCCTCTGGACCGGTTCAATCGAAAAGTTGCGGCCGTTCGCTACAGCTTCAGCGACACTGATCTTACGCATATCCTGATCCCCGATCTGGTTCCCCAAGAGGACGAGCACGTGCGCCTCTCAACCTTTGCGGGCAACTTTACGCGCGACACGCGCGACAACCCCCTTGATGAGCACAGAGGATCGCTGAACACGGTGGAAGTGAGCTTCAATCCTTCAGCGCTGGGTTCGAGCGTAGACTTTGCAAAATTAACGGCGCAGACGGCTTATTACAGAAAGGCGTTTCACAACATCGTGTGGGCCAACAGCATTCGCATTGGGTTGGCGCAACCCTTCAACAACAGCTTTGTGCCGCTGAGCGAGGCATTCTTCACCGGCGGTAGCAACTCCCTGCGCGGCTTTCCCCTGGATGGAGCAGGACCGCAGCGCGAGGTGCAGATTACCGGAAACGGATGCGACCCAGCCAATCCATGTGTCATCACGGTGCCCAGCGGCGGCAACGAACTTCTGCTGCTTAACTCAGAAGCGCGTATTCCCATGGTGTTCAAGAAAGGACTGGGCCTCGTGCTTTTCTATGACGGTGGGAACGTCTTTCCACAGATTGGATTTCACGATTTCACTTCGCTCTACTCAAACAACGTGGGCGTCGGCCTGCGCTATGCCACACCGGTTGGCCCGATTCGCATCGACTTCGGACACAATCTGAATTCGATTGAAGGAATCAAGTCGACCCAGTACTTCATCACGATCGGTCAGGCTTTTTGATGGAGGTTGGCCGTGAATCGCAACGACGACAAAACCGACACTGATCACCAGGAAGATCGCGAGCCACGCAAGCCCACGTCCCGCACCAGCCGCGCGATGAAGTGGGTTGGATGGATTGCTGGGGCGTGCCTGCTTCTGGTGGCGGGTGCGATGGTAGGGCTTGTGGTGATGATGAAGAGCCCCAGCGTTCACAGTTTCGTGATTTCCAAGGTGGAGAAACAGCTCAGCGCGCAACTGGGGACGGGCGTGCACCTCGAGAATTTCACACTGCATCTTCGCTCGCTCAGTGTTGAGCTCTATGGCATCACAATCGATGGCGCGTCACCGTATACGGCTCCGGCGCTGCTGCAACTCGAACATGCTGAGGCGGCAGTGCGGATTCCCTCGCTGTTGGGGCGGAAGTGGTACTTGAGCGACGTGACACTCGATCATCCGGTGGTCCAGATTTATATCGACAAGAATGGCGTTTCAAATCTGCCGAAGTTTGAGAGCAGCGGAGAGGGCGGTTCGAGCACCTCGATCTTCGACCTCGGTATTCGCCACATGGTGCTCAGCCGCGGCGCGATCTTCTATAACAATCGCCCTGCGACGCTTTCAGCCGATGTGCGCGATCTGGATGTACTTGCATCCTTCAACGAATTGACACAGAGCTACAGCGGGAAGCTTGCCTACACAGACGGGCACCTTCAATACGGGGCATGGCAGCCACTACCTCACGCACTGAGCGTGCAGTTTGATGCATCGCCGAAAACTCTGAACCTGAGCCGGGTCAATTTCGCCTGCGGGCCATCTACGCTTGAGGCTTCAGCCACGCTGACCAACTATGACAACCCGGTGGTTGACGCGAAGTTCGACGCCAGTATCGACGGAGGCCAGATCGCCGGGATTCTGCACAATGAGGAGATTCCTGCAGGTGCAGTGCACACGGCAGGAACCGTGCATTATGCGAAAGCCTCTTCTTCTTCGGCGTTGCATGCGCTGGCGGTAGAGGGCAACCTTGCCAGCGGTGAACTGAATCTTAAGACGGGCAAAGCTCACATGCGTGTCACCAGCATCGAGGGAAGCTATGCACTGGCGAATGGGGACTTCTCCCTGCGTACCTTTCGCGCTGCCCTGCTGGATGGCAGCGTAACGGCGTCAGGGGTGATGAAGGATATCGGAGGGGACTCGAGCACGAATCTCAAGGCAGCGTTGCACGATCTGTCGCTGGCCGGGATCAGGAAAGTGCTGGGCGGCGACGACGCGATGCGCGATGTGGCGGCAACCGGGACGCTGAATGCGACTGCTTCGGCAGCGTGGGGAAAGACGATCGACGATCTGACTGCCAAAGCTGACGCGACGGTGGATGGGCAGGTTATGAATGCAGCGAATGCGGAAGGAGGCAAAACTGCCATGCCCCTTGATGGCGTTGTACACGCTGCCTATACAAACCGGAATCAGGAACTAAGCTTGAACAACAGCTATCTGCGTACACCGCAGACTGAGGCGACATTCAACGGAAGCGTTGCACACAACTCAAGGCTCGCTGTGCGCCTGCAGGCGAACGACCTTCGCGAGGTGGCGACAGTGCTGAAGGTGTTTCAGCCTACGGCCAAGCCTCTCGACCTAACTGGTGAGGCGAGTTTCGTGGGCGATGTGCGGGGAGCGATCTCGACGCCGCATGTTACGGGCCAGCTCGAGGCGCGAAATCTTCACGTGCAGGACACCGATTGGAAGACGCTCCGCACCGGTGTTGATCTGAGCCCTGCGCGCGCCTCGCTGGAAGGCGCAGATTTGGAGTCGGGCACCCGAGGACGCATGCAGCTGGATGCGAGCACGGAACTGACCGACTGGTCCTTTACCAAAACGAGCGCGGCATCGATTGATCTGCATGTGAGCGACATGAACGTATCCGAGTTGCTGAAGCTCGCCGGACAAGCGGGCATTCCGGTCACCGGCACCTTGAATGGCAGCGTCAAGCTCCACGGATCGGTCGCGGATCCACTGGGGTCAGGCACGATTGCGCTGACCGACGCAGTTGTGTACAAGCAGCCGGTCGATTCACTGAAGGTCAACCTGACGGGCCATGGCGAAGATGTGCGTGCACAGCTAGCGGTGGACACGCCTGCGGGCAGGCTGCAGGGAGACGTGACGATTAACGCTCAGCGCAGAACATATACGGGGCAAGTTGCGTCTACACAGATTCAGCTTGAGAAGCTGCAGCCAGTGCAGGCGAGCGGCACAAGGATCGCAGGATCGGCGGCACTCCGCGCATCCGGTGAAGGCACGTTTGACGATCCTCAACTGACGGCAAAGCTCTTGATCGCGAAGATCACGATTGAAGACGAACCGGTGACGGACGTCGATCTTGAAATGAATGTCGCAGACCATGTGGGCCACGCGACGGTGAGTGCCTCGGCCATCAACACGAGGCTGCACGGAAAGGCGACAGTGCAGTTGAGCGGCGCCTATAACATGGATGCTTCGCTCGACACCCAGGGGATTGCGCTGCAGCCATTGCTTGCCATGTATGCTCCGGCGGCGGATGGAATCACAGGGCAGTCTGAGTTGCACGCAACAGCACATGGACCGTTGAGAAATCCCAGGCTGCTTGAGGCACACGTTACGATTCCTGTGCTGAAGCTGGCTTACGGCGACGCCATCAACCTGGCGGCAGATGCGCCGATCCACATCGACTACCAGAATCAGACAGTCCGGGTTCAGCCGGCGCAGATTCGCGGAACTGACACGGATCTTCGGTTCGAGGGGACAATTCCAACGACTCAGAGTGGTCCGATGGCACTGAAGATGCTGGGCACGGTTGATCTGCGGATCGCTCAGCTTTTTAGTGAAGCCATTCGAACCGATGGGCAACTGAAGTTCAATATCGACTCGCAGGGTGCCGTGAGCGACCGCAGCATAGGCGGCGAGATTGACATTGTGGACGCCAGCTTCTCGTCCCCGGATCTGCCGTTGGGGGTGCAACACGCGAATGGCGTGCTAAGACTGGCGCGGGATCGGGTTGATCTTCAAAACTTTGAGGGAAAGTCTGGCGGCGGAACTATTACGGCGCAGGGAGGGCTTCTCTTTCGACCGAACATGCATTTCAACGCGAGCCTGAGCGCGAAAAATGTCCGCATGCAGTACATGGAAGGGATGCGAGAAACAGCGGACGCAGACCTGCGCTTCACCGGGACTTCTCATCGAGCCAACCTTGATGGAACGGTTTCGGTTTCTGATATTTCGTTCACGCCTGCTTTTGACCTGGATTCATTTATTGACCAGTTCGCGGGTGGAGTGGCTGCTCCGCCCACACGTGGATTCACCCAGAACGTGGCGTTGAATATCGCGGCGCACTCGACAAACGACATCAATCTGGTGAGCAGGGCTCTGAGTGTTGACGGATCGGCGAATCTGCAAGTGCGCGGGACCCTGGCTGATCCGGTGTTGCTTGGCCGCGTACTTCTCAATAACGGAGACATCATTCTCGGGGGCAAGCGATTTCTTCTGCAGGCCGGAACCATTCAATTTATCAATCCATCGGAGACTCAGCCTGTAGTGAACGTGACGCTGACGACCATGATTCAGCAGTACAACATCCACTTGCGCTTCAATGGGCCATCAGATCAGCTGAAGACGCAGTACACCTCTGACCCCGCGCTGCCTCCGGCGGACATCATCAACCTGCTGGCATTCGGCGCGACGACCGATGCAGCCTCGCAGAATCCGACGACGGCAAATCAGGCAGCGCAGTCGATGCTTGCTTCGCAGGTGTCGAGCCAGGTGACAAGCAGGGTGTCGAAGATTGCGGGTATCTCGCAGCTTTCGATCAATCCTGTGCTGGCGACCAGCAGCAGCCAGGGCTCACCCGGCGCGAATATCACGGTTCAACAGCGCGTCACGAGCAATCTTTTCGTTACGTTTTCGACCAACGTGGGTTCGCAGCAAACGCAGACAATCCAGGGGCAATATCAACTGACGCCTCGCGTCGCCATCAGCGTGACGAGCGACCCCAACGGCGGATTCGCATTCGACACTCTGATCAAGAGAACGTGGTAGCCGGGAGCCTCTCACATGTTTGCTCTGAAACCGATCGGCTATATCAGCAGCCCCTACACGGAGTCATTCGCGATTCCGAAGGGCCTGGGCGTAAAACATGATGCCGAAGGAGTGCTGGAGATTCTTGAGGAGTTTGAGGCAGGGCTTCTCGATATTGAAGGCTTCTCGCACCTGTTTGTGCTGTGGGTCTTCGATCGCAACAGTGGATTTGACCTGACGGCCCGCCCTCCTTCGGACTCGAGGCCGCATGGAGTATTTGCCACGCGTTCGCCGCGACGCCCGAATCCAATAGGTCTGACCGTAGTGGAGCTTCTGCTGCGCGACGGGCCAGCGCTCCATGTGCGCGGCGTGGACATGCTCGATGGAACGCCGGTCCTCGACATCAAACCGTACATGTCAAGTATTCCGGCGGAGAAACTGCGCCGCGGATGGCTCGCGGAAGCTGAAGCTGCAAAACACCTGCGGGGAGCGGCTCCGGCCTAACGCTTTGCTTGAGGCAGATGGGGGCGTCGCTTCCCTTTCGCGCGCGCAAAGCTGCTTCGTCGCGAGTTGAAATAGGCGCGGCACAAAGGTCTGAGATCACCGGCACCCCGTCGAGGGTTTAGGCACTCGCCATCAGTGAGTGCAGGGTTTGGTAGTCGGCGGCAGCGGCTTCCATGGGTGTCATGTCCTTGAATGGCGGCTCCTGCTCGACAAACATGTGCTTGACGCCTGCTTTGCGCCCAGCAGCAACAATGGCTTTGAGATCGACCTCGCCGCGGCCAAGTTCGGTTGGCGTTGGCGCGTCGGGAGACATCAGAGTTGTCACAGGCTTGGTGATGTTTTTGAAGTCCTTAATGTGGAGCATCACAAAACGATTGGGGTGGCGAGCAAGATAGCGGGCAGGATCGACACCGCCGACGCGCATCCAGCCAGTATCGGCCTCGAATTTCACGATCGAGGGATCGGTTTCGTGCAACAGGATGTCGTATCCGTTCTTTCCCCCGCCGACGTCGCGAAACTCGAAATTGTGATTGTGATAGGCGTATTGCAATCCGACGGCCTTGGCCTGCCGCGCAATTTCATTGGCGCGGGCGGCAACCCGTTTGAAGTCATCCGCGGTCATGGAGTTGAGAACCTGAAGCAATCCCTTCATTCCGCTGCCGGCGTCGAAAGGATGCGGTGGCAGGATGGAGCTGACGACGTACTTCACGCCAAGAGTCTTGCCATCCTCAAGCAGCTTGCCCGTCTCGGCCATGCCGAACATGAGGTGCGCGCTTGGCGCGTGCAGGCCCGCATCTTTGAGCAGATCGCGAAATTGCGCCGCGGTGAGCTTGCCGAACCCGGCAGTTTCAACTTCGGTGTAGCCGATTTGCGCGATCTTGTGCAGCGTTGCCGCCGGATCCTTCTCAAGATCTGCGTTGACGGTGTAAAGCTGGATGCCCGGGACAAGAGGCTGTGGCGCCGACCAGGCTTTGTGCGGCACTAGAGCAGCCGCAGTGGCTCCTGCGGCAAGGGGGAAGAAGCTGCGACGAGTAAGACGAGTCCCGGATGCGGCCGACATGAGATCCCTTAATGAAACAGAAGTTGGTTGAAACTTGCCCGCGTGAGCAGACAACATTCTGCCATAAGTGATCTGTTGTCAGCCAACAGTTGGAATCGCGGCGTGATCTCAGCCGACACGCCAGCATGTCCGCGCAATCCACGGGGATGTCCAAGCAGAGCCGTTCTCGATCGAGCAGCACCCCTTCCTGGATTGCACGGTCACTCCTTCAGCGTTCCTTGTATTCGCAAGCTACAGCTTGGTCTCCGTCCAGGCCGACACCAATTCTTGTCGCGCACGCTTTGGCGCCCTAGCGACTCGGCGTGGAACCTGGCATCGTGGCGGACTCGGCGACGGCGTCGCACGGGCCAAGGTCCTTGGCCACCCGGTCTACGAGGAACTGTTGATTGCCCGGACTGCCCTTCCGTTTCTTCTGCTTTGTTCCATGCAACTTGACCTTCTCACCGGGTTTGATGTCAGCAGTGAGCCCAACGAGGGTGTACGCCTTCTTGTCGGAGTCGCTTAGCGTTAACTGAAGTCCGTCCTGCCCATGATCGACACACCCTTTGAGGGTGTGTCGATCGTGGTTGACCGCTACTGCGCCAACAACGGCCAGAGAGCCTGCGGCGGCGATACCGACGGAAATCCCAACTATTTCGCCGGTGCTCGGGCCGAGAGACGGAGACGGCGTGTTTTCGCAAGGGGTACCAGGCTGGCAGCAGCCGCTTAGAAGCGCAGAGAGCAAAGTCAAGGTTGAAGCGGCTTTTGTTTGTCGATTCATCGTCATTCCTTTCACAAACGATTGACTGGGGAGATCATGGCGCGACTTGAGCGGCTGGATCCTTACGACCAGCCGCCGCGGATCCAACTCACTTGAGTGAAGCAAACTTCTTGTATTGCAGGGCCTGGTTCCTGGACGCGGTGAAATTGGCACTCCTTTGGCTTCAAGGCATCTATTCGCCTTGCTGAGCGCCGGTGATCTCCAAGAACGATCAAGGTGGTTCCGGTCGCGGCTGGTCCACCTCCACCGATGCACCTACTTATGAGCGCGGCGGTGAACTCCAAAGGTGATCAGGACTGCCCCGGCTCCCGCGAATCCGGCTCCTCCGCCATAGCCGATTTCTTCGACTTGGTTATGAAACCAGGAGTTGGGTTTGTCTCGCGCCGCGATCACGATCAAAGTGGCTCCAACGCCAACCAGGCAGATTCCCACGCCAGTCATAACCTTTCCACCCGGTGTAATCGGGCCAGAGTGGCTTGGCTGTTGGGAAGCGACCCGGGAGTCTGGTGCCGCAGTACTCATCTCCTCCAGGTTGGGAGGCGCAGTTGCGGAACGGCTAAGTGAAGCGAACGGAACTGGATTTTCACCGATTGCCTGTTGTCCAAGAAGAGATGCTGATAGAAGCACAACTACAGCCGGAAAAATTTTCACGCTAACCCTCCTGCTGATCTAAGTTTCGGAAACCCGGAAATGGGGAAAAGAGGTTCAAACATCGAGGCCTACCCGATGATTCTTGTCAAGGGCGATTAAGCTGCGCCTGAAGACCCGACTCTGATCTGCGCTTCAGCCGCCGGGCGCACGACAAGCTCGCCATTGCGCCCCCGCCTGTGCGCTGACTCACTTGAGCGAAGCAAACTTCTTATATTGCAGGGCCTGGCTCCGGGACGCAGTGAAATTGGGTGGAGTCGGTGCTGCCGTCCAACCACGCCGATTGCCAAGATGGTGCGGTGTGCGGCATCCAAATTTGGTCCGGCCAGCGCCAATGCCGCACTGATCGAAGAGCATTCAGACGAATTTGTGCCTGAACAGTCCACGTAATAGTACGAGTGAGCGTGCGCAGCCGTAGCGAGTGCCGCCAGCATGATCAGAAGGAGAAATCCCTTGGGGCAGAGCGACGGGGATGATTGGACAGCATCCGGCGTGATTTTTTCCTTTGCCGACATTGTCTTGCTTCCTTTCCGGTTCCTGAATGCGTGAGCGGCTTAACGACATCGCCGTGCTAGTTATCTTGCTGGGCGATCACGTTCTCGAGCGTCACCGCGAAGAAGGCATGACCAAACTCGGTAGGATGGTGCGTGTCCCAGAAGAAGGTGTGGTCAGGGTCGGCGCAGAGCGAAGTGGTCAAGCAGGGATCGACCACGTCGATAAACCCGAGGTGAGTGGGATCTGTTTTCACCGCGCTCATCAGGCTGAAGACATCCATACGCAGGATGTGAATCCCTTGCAGAACTTCCTCAGCCGCCAGGAATTCATTCACATATTTGTTAGTCGCTGTGCTGGCCGCTGTGGCAAATGCCGCATTCCCCGCTGCTGCCGGAAGGAAACCGACGTTAAACAGATTCGGAATCACGAAGTGCCTCGCGCCGGCCTGACGCAGTAGTAATTCGCTCTGCGCAATGCCGACCGCGATTTGATATGCAAGAGAATTGGGAGTGCCGCTTGTGGTCCCCAAAATGTCATTTCCGCCGCCTTCAAGAACGTAAAGAGCATTGGGATCGGCCTTGCCGCCGTGCTGGCTCAGGTACAGTTCCACCTGTTGCGGAACGCTCGGAATGAAACCACCGGGGATGGGCTGAGGAGCCGTCACCCACGCGCCGCCGAATGCATAGTCTGTTCCGCCCAGCAACGATGCTTTCATCGGTAATCCGAGAAAGCCGGCTACGTGATCGAGCCAGATCGGACCGTTTGAAAAGCGCCCATTGAAATATGGGGCCGCGGGTTCAGCACCACCGGTCGCGGCGAAGATGTTCCCCACGTCGCAGTAGCTGTCGCCGAAAACAATCAAGTTGTCAAACTTCGGAGTTGCCGCACTGGCACACAGCGAAGAAAGTCCAAGGAAAGCTGCCGTTGTCATTGACCAAAAGCTTTTGCGCATTTCTTTCTCTCCGTTCTAGTGGTTGAAGTGTGAAGCTTTCAAACTGCGTCGGGGATAGTCTCTTGTAGCGGGCTATTGGACTGCGCCCGTTGATCAGTTTCAGATCTGCGCCGCGAAAGACTTCCTCCCAGAGCAATCCGTCGATTATCACGACGACGTTTTTCGTCTCCTTGTGCAAGCTTTGTTGCTGCGCGGCGCTGCACGTGGCACCCAGACCGGCTAGGGCCGGCATGCTGCAGGCGTAGGCCACAATTGACATCAAACTTCCGCCGATTTGAGTCCCATTCGATCGCATAAGTCCCCATCGGTCGAGTTTTCGGACTGCATGGCATCTTTTAGGCGGGAGGTCTGCCGGACCCGTGTTTCGCGGCTACTGGATTGGGCTAAGGATCTCTCGAAGTGAGGAGGCGGGCAATTGTCTGGATATGATTTCGCTATGAATTTCGAATGATTTTGACGTACTATTTAGCACGCTTCCCAGAGACACAGAAGCTTGCACGAACGATCGAATGCCTAACATTGTCCGTTTCGGAGCCTTTGAGCTAGATCTGGAGACTGCCGACCTAACAGGCAAGGGGCCGAGGCTTCGCCTGCCAGAACAGCAATTTCAGATACTTAGAATGCTCTTAGAGCGGGGAGGCGGAGTCGTCTCACGCGAAGAGATCCGGAGGCGCCTCTGGCCGGACGACACGATCGTTGAGTTCGATGGCAGTATCAACGCGGCAATCCTAAAGCTTCGTTCCGCTTTGCGCGGCGAGCCTAATGACGAGGGTCTGATTGAAACTGTGGCACGCCGCGGCTATCGGCTGATGGTTCCCATCCACAATGGAGCGCCGAGTCGCCAAGCGACCGTTGAAACACCCAGTCCAGATTTGATCGAAGGCGAAACTCTGCAGGACCTGATTTTGAGATTCTCGAGCTCGGGCGGATCCATCAATCGACGTCCTCCACTGTTCGAAGTCATGGGCCTCGCGATCCAGCTCGCGGAAGAACTGAATTCTCTCCACTCCGCTGGTATTGTTCACGGCTATATCAGACCAGCAAATGTTTTCGTGACGCCGGGCGGGAAGGTCAGGTTTGGATCTCGGTTGGCTGAACAATCCTTAAGCGCAGTTACCGCGACGGGGCAGGCACCCGCGCATGAGGACTATATCTCACCTGAACAGCTAATGGGCGGCGGGCTCGACCAGCGCTCCGATCAGTTTTGTCTGGGAATTGTTCTTGCTGAACTGCTGAATGGGTTCTATCCCTTCCGAAAGACGTCAATGGGAGGCGCGCGGGAAGCGATTCTGAAGGAAACTCCTAATCTTAGTGGAGACTTGCCTCAAGGATTGACTGTGCTCATCCGACGACTTTTGGCGAAATCGATCGAGTTGCGTTACCCCTCGATCGCCGAAACGCTGGCGGACCTGGAGCGATTCAGGGCGGATCTGTCAGCAGTGCGCGGAACGAGCGTCTCGGCCTCAATTCCCCTGATCGGCCGCGATCTGGAGTGCGCCGAACTGAAGCGGCTTCTGAACGAGGCGTTGGTCGGTCGCGGCTCCATGGTGATGATCGGTGGGGAACCTGGGATCGGGAAGACGCATCTGGCAACTGCCATTCTGGAAGAGGCGAGACACCGAGGAGCGTTTGGGGTAATTGGCCACTGCTACGAAATGGAGGGCGCACCTCCGTATGTACCTTTTGTGGAGATGCTCGAATACATCTCGCGTACAGCGCCACGCGAGGGATTCCGTCATTCTTTGGGAGATGACGCACCAGAAGTGGCCAGACTGGTGCCGGAGCTCCGCAACATCTATCCTGATATCCCTCCTCCCATTCAGCTTCCACCCGAACAGCAGAGGCGGTTCCTCTTCAATGCGTTTCGTTCTTATGTTGAAAAGGCTTCGCGCGTTACCCCCGTGGTAGTGGTCTTTGAGGACCTTCACTGGGCTGACGAACCGACACTGTTGCTGCTGCAGCATCTTGCACAAACGATCTCCACAACCCCGATGCTTGTGGTTTGCACATACCGGGACGTCGGCCTTGAGGCTACGCGTCCTTTCGCGGGCTCCCTGGAGATGCTTGTGCGTCACAAACTGGCCGCGAGGTTGCCATTGCGCCGACTACCGCTTGGCGCGGTCAAGGGCATGCTCGCCGCGCTGGGTGGGCAACCGCCGCCAATGCCCCTTGTACACACTATCTTCGAAGAGACTGATGGCAATCCATTCTTCGTCGAAGAAGTGTTCCGGTATCTTGCGGAAGAAGGAAAGCTTTTTGATGAAAGCGGAAAATGGCTACCGGGCCTTCACGTTAAGGACTTGCAGGTACCCGCGAGCCTTCGGCTTGTGCTCGGGCGGCGACTGCATCGGCTCAGTGAAGGCGCGCAGCGCGTGTTGTCGACGGCGGCCGTAGTCGGCAGAAGCTTTAGCTTGCGACTTCTCGAGGAGTTGGAAAACAACAAGCCTGATACGGTTCTCGACGCCATTGAAGAGGCTGAGCGAGCCCATCTGGTGGTTCCAGAGCTGGAACGTCGTGACACCCGATACAGGTTCGTGCATGAACTTGTGCGCCAGACATTGGCTGAGTCTCTCTCACTGCCGCGAAGGCAACGACTTCACATGCGCATCGCCGACGCCATCGAACGCGTCTATTCCGCAAATCCAGAATCTCATGCGCCATCTCTCGCTCACCACCTCTATCAAGCCGGAGCAATGGCTGATCGCGAGCGAACAACCGGTTATCTTCTGATGGCCGCCAGGCAAGCCAGAACCGGATCAGCCCACGAGGAGGCCTTGGGGCATCTGGATCGAGCCATTTCACTGTGGGAAGGTGAGATGGGCCAGCGCGTGGCCGAGCTGGTAAACGATCGGGCAAACACACTGCGGAACATGGGGCGTACAGAAGAAGCAGTGATTGGTTATCACCAGGCGATCGACTTGTTCGAAGCCACCGGGGCAATAGCGAGGATGGCTGAGGCAAGCCTCGCGCTGAGCTATCTGCTGGCTTGGCGGAATCCAGACTCAGCAAGAGAAATCATGGATCGGGCACATAAGCAAATGGCCGAACAGGACCCGCAGTTGCAGAGCAGCGTCTTATCGATGCGGGCGGGGATTATGAGCATCAGCGGCGAGCCTGTTGTCGCAGATCATATGTTCGATGAAGTGAGAGCTTTGCATCAGGCTATAAAGACCCCTCCTCAGGCGCCTTCGCAGCTGTTCGAAGCGATCCACTACTACCAATCCTTTCAGATGAACAAGGTTGCGGCGACGATGAGCCGGCTTGCGAAAACCTGCCGCGCTGCAGGCGACTCATGGAGCGCGTCGTCGATTGAGTATTACGAATTATGGGCAGATATGTATAGCGGTCATCCTTGCGAAGCGGCGTCAGCTCTTCCTGCGGCGATGTTGCGAGCGGAGAAAATCGGCCATTATGGCGCTGTTTGGGCACTCAAGATAGGCCATTCTGTCGCAAGCGCTGCGCGCGGAGATCTGGAGGCCGCCAACAAAGAGACTCTCGATGCATGGGATTTTGGAGCTGCACATGAAGTCGGGTGGAATTTCGCCGCGGGGCTACAGGCGGGGCACCTCGCGCTTGCGCGAGGGAATCTAATGGAGGCCGAGGAATGGTATAGGCGCGGGATCAAGGCCGAAGGCAAGTCATACTTGTCAGGGCTGTCCGAAGCCTGTCTCTTTGCAGCTCTGGCAGAGTGCAAGGATCCAAGAGCCGAGAAGGCGTGGGCCAGACGGGGCTGGAAACTGCCAACCTCAGGACAACTTAATTCTCTTGGAACATGGGCGGCCCTCGAAAGATCAATTGTTGGCCTGGCACATCTGGGCCGCTTCGCTGAAATTGCCGCCTTGCGACCTCTGACTGAACAGCTGCTTCTTACGGGAGCCTGGAGCTACTCTTTGCTCTTCCCCTTTCGCACGGTAGCAGGAATCGCAGCCGCTGCCGCTGATGATTGGGTTTCAGCCGAAGAGCATCACCGTACAGCAATTCGCCAGGTGGACGGCGCACCCTACAGACACTTACAGCCCGTCGCTCGGGAGTGGTGTGCAAAGATGTTGCTTGACCGCGATAAGCCAGGCGATTCCGCTCACGCCCGGTCCCTGCTTGACGAAGCGCACTCGATGTACGCTTCGAGCGCTTATCCGAGCCGCGGAAGGCATGTGGTCGAACTGCTCGCGACGGCAGGTGCTGTGTAATCTTCGCGATTCGACAAAGGATTTTGGTCGAGGCTCCTCCATCAGAGCTTGTTTCTTCCGAGATGAGTCGGTTCGTTGCCTGGTTCAACCAGACTGCACCGGATGGTGGAAAGTTGCCTGCATGTTCCACGAGGGCCCCAAGGGCTTCGAAGGTGGTTTGAGCGCCGGGAATTACATGACCATCACGGGGGCATCTCGGCCACTGCCACCCGCGATCTCGCCGATCTCGTCGAAAAAGGTGCGCTTGTTCGCTCCGGCGAACTTAAGCACGCGCGTTACGCGCTCAAACTTCTGGAGGATTAGAACGCGTTCTCCGTCGTTGGCTGTGAAGTGTGGATTACAACACAGTTCTACTCGTCTGCCTCGTGTGAATTACCTATCTCATGCGGAATGAGCGCAGTTCTGTGCGCCTTGTTCCCAGTTGAGAGAATCCCATCGTTGCCTTACCCTAGCGCACAGTGCTGCGGTTTCCAGTCGTGAATCTGCCGTTGGTGTTTCACGTCAGCTCAACGAGACAGATAGCTGCGATCACCGTCGGCATTTATGGAAGAGAGATTGATAATGTCCCTTTGTGACGGAGATCACTTTGTTCGAGCGAATATGGAACTAGGCTCAGAGTGGAGATAGGGCTTTGGTTGAAGGGAATTTCGCGACTCCGCTTGCGGAAAGAAACTCGTGAAGCTTCCACTTGGACTCACGCTTGCTGTTCAGCTTCTTCTTGCGGCCATTGTTGGAGTGTTAAGTGTAACGCTTGCGGCGCCGCTAACAGCAGCTTTAGTCGGAATCGCGCAAGCCCTTCTCGCTGAGGAGACAAGACAGGCAGTTGAAAAGGTGCCCGCGTTGTGCTCATCTTGCGAAGTAGAGTGACGGTCGGGAGATCGTCATTCAATGGTCCTTAATGGCGATGGCAGTCACATCACGAGCGAGTCTCGTCGAGCAAGTCCGGCACGCGTGGAACTGGATTGCTGCGACTCTTTCTCTCGTTGCTATAGCTCTGCATCTGCTCTCCCAATATCAGCTGCATCATCCGACTGCGTATGCTTCGGTTCCGCTGTGGGTGGCAATCGTTGCCGGCGGTCTTCCACTGCTCCGCGCTCTGGCCGTTCAGATGTGGAAGCGGCAATTCGGAGCGGACTTGCTAGCGGGTATTTCGATCGTGACCGCCGTTCTGATGGGAGAGTTGCTGGTGGCCACGATCATTGTCCTCATGCTTTCCGGGGGACAGGCACTGGAAGAATTTGCGACACAGCGGGCATCTTCCGTGCTCAACGCTTTGGCCCGCCGCATGCCAAGCGTCGCGCATCGAATCGTTAATCAATCGACCTCTGACATTCCAGCGAGCGAGATTCGGATCGGTGACCTTCTGATCGTCTTTCCTCACGAGATCTGCCCCGTGGACGGAACGGTTGAATCGGGCTCGGGAACGATGGATGAATCGTTTCTGACTGGCGAACCGTTTCGAATCCGCAAGGCCGCAGGATCGCAGGTCATATCGGGTGCATTAAACGAAGATGCGGCGTTGACAATTGTTGCGGATAAGGTTGCGGTTGATTCGCGTTATGCGCGGATCATGGAGGTAATGAAGAAGGCCGAAGAGAACCCTCCCCGCATCCGTAGGCTGGCAGACCGCCTCGGCGCATTCTATACGCCAATTGCTGTTGTGATTGCGCTGGCGGGATGGCTCTTCAGTGGCCAACCTGACCGCTTTCTGGCTGTGATCGTGATCGCTACTCCCTGCCCACTGCTGCTTGCTATTCCGATATGCATCATTGGCGCGATTTCGCTCGCTGCCAAACGCGGCATCGTAATCAAGAAGCCCGTAGTGCTCGAAGAGGTCGGAACGGTTCGGGCCATGTTCTTTGACAAGACCGGAACACTCACGCACGGCGAACCCGTTGTAACCGACGTGTTGTGCTTCTCTGGAATTAGCGCCGAAGACGTGCTCAAACTAAGCGCGAGCCTGGAGCAGTATTCGAAGCATCCTCTCGCGAGGGCCATCTTGCGAGCTGCGGAAGAGAGGAGCATTCCGCTGGAGAAGGCTGATGAAATCAGCGAGAAACCTGGGGAAGGATTGCGCGGGCGCGTCGGCGGAAACCTGGTCATTGTGACTGGACGACGAAAAATAAAGCCTGAACTGGCGAAAATGCTTCCACCGCCTGCATCTGGAATGGAATGCGTGATAATGGCAAATAATGCATTGGTCGGACTGATGCGATTTCATGACCGCCCGCGCAGAGAGAGCAAGTCATTTATTCGGCACCTTGGACCAAAGCATCAGGTTGATGAACTGATGATCCTCTCCGGCGATCGCGACGCAGAGGTACAACACTTGGCAGAGATTGTCGGCATTAAAGATGTTCAAGCCGGCCTCACACCGGAACAAAAACTCGAGGTCGTCCGAGATCGAACGGCGAGGAAGCCGACTCTGTTTCTCGGAGACGGCATCAATGATGCGCCGGCCATGCTGGCTGCGACCGTCGGAGTTGCCTTCGGGCATACCAGCGACATCACGGCGGAAGCTGCGGGCGCTGTGATCATGGAGCCTTCCCTGGGCAAGGTAGATGAATTGCTTCACATCGGAATTCGGATGCGACGCATTGCTCTGGAGTGTGCCGTTGGCGGCATGGCGCTGAGCGCTGCAGGTATGCTGCTTGCTGCATTCGGATTCCTACCTCCGATCGCCGGGGCAATCGGCCAGGAGGCGATTGATCTGTTGGCAGTTTTGAATTCGTTACGCGCGTCGATTCCGGGGAAAGTGCTGCAGGACTTTTAATCAGGGCGATGTTCCACAAGCTTCTTTGCTGCAGAGCACTTCCATTGATCTTTGCTGCAGAAGCAGGGCGTTAGTCATATACAGCGATGCTGATCTCGCCTTGTATTGCATATAGCCGGGGCCAGTGGAACCTTAGTTTGAACGACAGGGCTTCAGTATTCACGGCCGCCACGGGCGGACATTGAGATTGCGTGACAGCATCAATTTGATGCGTCCATTTGTCGGAAGCCGCAGTCAAGCCGTATCCCACACCGGTTTCAACGCTCAAGCCGAGAAATTTGCTGCCCGTGTAATCCGTGGTCGCCCAGACCTCGTGAAATTGCTGCGAAGCGGGTAGGACTGCGTGGAGCGGGCCGAAGCCGTCGTACTCTTCAGCGGCGAGAGCCCATCGGTCGTTGAAGTTGTACGCTACACGGCCTGATGGGTTGTATTGAAGGTTCCTAGGGCCGCCGGTGTAATCCGTGTCCATAATCGGGTTGTAGATGAGGTGCCACGGATTTAGGTGCAGCCCAATGATAGGCCTGATCTCAGAGGTATTCATCCTCGACTCCCAGTAGCTGTGATTGACGCTGAACTCGAAATTGACCGCGTAAACAAATGTGTGGTCGTGAGCGTTGGGTCGCGTGAACAGTTCGCGGATCTTAAACCCATCAATGGTGGAGCCGTAATTCGAGGAAGATGGCGAGGTGACAGGCATATAGAGTCCCTGCTCGAACCACGGGGTAACGCCGTAGGCCCATTCTGCGGTGACTTGATAGGAATGATTTGCGATGATCGCGCCGGGATAGTCAGGCACCGTCCGTCCCTTCGGCGTGAAATTCTGATGGACCATCAGATTAAATATTCCGGGCGGTGCGATCTCTCCGTCGTACACCTGGATCTCGTCGGTTTGCGCAGCTACCGACATGCGCATGACGATGAGACAGAGAACAGCCAACACTGTCGAACGTATCTTCATTGTCTGTATTTTCGGAAACTTCTGCTCTATCTTTAACAGACTGAACCAATTTTTATCTCGGCTTAAGAGACCTCAATTTGCGATATCTCCGGCGAGCATCAGGTCGATCGCAACATCGTTCTCAGCCTTCCAGATGAGGAAGCTCGGATTCTTGAGACCCCACTGCACGTAGGGCACTACGAAATGCGCCTTCACTGTTGCCTTCGAGCCCTTAATGTGAATCTCCATCGGAATCGTGAGGTCGTGAGGAGTGCCGAGCAGAGTAACAACTCCGCTCACCTGGATGTTTGAATCGCCGGAAGCAGCAATAACTCCGGTGTACGTTCTGGGCGCAAAAGAGACGGTGGTGAACTGATCGACCTTGAGAATGTCTTTATCCATTTTCTTATCGCGGCTATCATTTCCGGTCTTGCCGCTGGCTGCCGCAACAACGACCATCCCTGATATGGAGGATTGGGTGCGGTCGAAGTTGACCGATCCAGACTCCAGGCGGAAAATGCCGTTGACGACCTCATGCGTTGTGTTCAGCTTCATTCTGACTTCGCTCGTATCGGGATTGACAGCAAAAGTCTGATGCTGAGCCAGGCCGACTGTTGCGGGTAGCAAGGTCATAGCTACAACTAGCAAGGATTTCATCGCATCGTCTCCCCTAAACTGTGCGACCATCGAGAGCTGTTCTGGCGCGGCCCGATCTCAATTTGCAAACACCGGTGGTGGAGTAACAGCAGTAGGCTGCGTAACACGCGTGAGCCGCGCCGTCACGCGCATCGCGCCGGGCCAGACTCTTAGGCAGAACGGCAACACCGCACGAGCGAGCACGTTGTTCAAGCCATACGCAGCCGCCTCCGCAAGACGCATCTGGGGCAGCATTGCCGAGCGCAGTTTCGGTTGAAAGACCTGCGCCGGCTCCGCGGCAAGATAAGCAGCAGCGGCACGGCGGGCTGTATGCAGAGCGATGGATATGCCATCGCCCGTGAACGACGGAATGACTGCAGCCTGGTCGCCAATACAGTAGAGCCCTTCCTCGGTAGTGCGGCGGAGGTATCCATACGGGATATGAGTAACGGTGATCGGCCTGTCGAGCAGCGGCTTCGCACCATCAAGCCGCATAGCGAGATGGGGACAGTCTTGCTGCATCCTCGCAAGAAGACTCTCCCAGCGCAAACCAGCACGCTGAAAGAAACGCCGCTGCACCACACAACAGAAATTCGCGATGCCATCTTCGACGGGCTGAATACCACCATAGCCGCCAGCGTAGAGCGTCAGTTCAGAGGCCGCCCCAAGATCAGTCGTCTGGGCGGCAGACAGTCGGTAATACATTTTGAAGGCTACCCAGTGGTCCGGATCCTTGGGGCGAGGGTGGCCACGTAGATCGTGCTTGCCCGTCGCAAGAAACGCCGAATGAGCCTTGTAGGTGGTGCCGTCGTTGAGCGTAGCCTGCCATCGATCTGCGCTTGTGCGGATGAGCGACCGCACACTTCGGCCCCGCTCGACGCGGACGCCAGCCGCAACTGCCGAAGCAAGGAGAGCAGTATCCAGAGCCTTACGTGTGAGCGATTTCGCGGGAAACGGCAATGGAGCTGTCGCCGCTCGCCTGGCGGCGGCCAGCCGAACATAGTCGATTGGCACAGCGCCAAGTGACGTCACATCAATACCAAGCGCATGTAGATCTTCAAGAGCTTCACCGCTCAGGAACTCCCCGCAGACCTTATGGCGTGGCATTGTTTCGCGTTCGATCAGCGTGACAGCACGCCCCTTCCGGGCAAGTTCGATGGAAGCCGCACAGCCTGCTACCCCGCCACCGACGATGAGAACTTCTTCTTGCAACGCATAACTCCTAATTCGCTTGGCGCCTAAACAGCAGGTAGCGAGAAACCTCTTCTTTTATCTAACCCGATAGACGACCAGAAAACCCGTTTGAACCTTCAGTCTGTACGAATCGTCATCTTGATCTCCGTAACCGGTCAATTTTTGTGCGACATACTGCGTCTCATAAAGTTGAACGAGGAAATCATGAAGCGAAGCAATTCTCTTGTAGCAGTTGCAGTCTGGGTCATTTTGAATTCCGCAGTATGGGCAGATTCCATTCCAGTGAGGCATATCCAACGCCCGTTGCACCGGTTTATGGTTGCGCGTTCTGAGACTGGAAAGGTCATTGCCAATTTGGAGTTTTCACAAGCAGTACAAGGCAATGAAGTAACCATGCACGTCGTCTATCGCTTTCTTGATGGATCACTCGATGATGAAGAGACGACGTACACGCAGCAAGGCAGGTTTCGATTAGTACGCAATCATCACATACAAAGTGGCCCGTTCTTCACGCGGCCCATCGACTTTACGATTGACGCCGCCAACGGTGTCGTGACCAGCCGCACCATCGATAAGAAAGGCAAGATTCACATTGAGAGCAAGCACATGGCTCTGCCGGATGATCTGGCGAATGGCTTTGTTGGGACGCTATTGCTCAACGTATCGCCTAATACGGCTCCGTTTCGGGTGGGTATGCTGGCTTCTGTCGGCAGCGGGCGGTTGATCCGGCTCCTGATCTCGCCGACTGACAAACAGACAGTGCATTTATCAAATCAGACCTTCCCCGCGACGGTGTTTCGCATTCATCCAGAATTGGGCGGATTTGTTAGCGTCGTTGCGTCGCTGCTCGGGCTAAAGCCTAAGGACGTGATGGTGTGGGTGCTGGAGGGTGATGAGCCGGCGGTGGCAGTCATTGAGGGGCAACTTGGAGGTTCCGGGCCTGTCATCAGCTCGGACCTGGCGGAATCCACTTTCTACAAGTAGACCTTCAGCAAGATTGTGTCTCGTTCCGAGGATCGTTACCGACAATCGTCAATCGTTGCGGGTTGTCAGTTCTCGCCAGTTAATCCCGAGGTCAACGAGAAGAATCGAAGCAAGGGTGAAAGCGATGACGCCAACTGCGGCCAGAACATCGCCAAGATGGCTCCAATAGGCTGGGACAAGGTTGAAAACACGGCTGGAAACAAAAGTGAACGTGACCGCATAGGATCGGGCCATCCACTGGCGATGCACGGTGATTTGGCGGTTCCGTGCGGTAATGAAAGCGGCGGTCGTGCAGACCATCCACGCTGCGGCCTGCATGGAAGTTCCGGGAAAGCCCGGCCGTCCGGCAGCGAGGGCGATGCCGGTGAAGGAACCTACCAAGACGCAGACGACATAGATGCGGCCGAGTATGCGGTGAAGTTTTAAGTGACGCTGGCGAAATCGTGTCGAAAACTGGAGCGGGCCAGCCAAAAGAGCGATGGTGCCGCTGAGAGTATGCGGAATGAGGAGGTGCCGGTCACGGATCACCTGAACACGGTATGCGTGGTACATCGGATAATCGGCGGCTAGGAAAACCTCAGACGTGATGAAGACAAACAGCGTCGTGACGCCAAGGCCGACCCAAAGAATAGTTTTGAATCTGGAAGCGACTGAGCTGGGCGGTGACAGAGTGGAAGATGACATAATTCCTCTCAAATGGTCAGAAGTGATAACGCAGGCCGCGAGGACTGTAGAAGATTTAGCTTTATATCTCTCCGTGCCATGAGGCGATTGAACCTTGACGATCTTATTTCCATCGTCCTACGCACAGGCGTCCTGGCTGCCAACGTTCCACGGTCACAACGTCTTCTCCGACGTCGGCCTCAGCGAGCAAGCGCCGCCAGTCCTCATGCCTGAAGGCACGCAGGAACGATACAGGTCCGTCATGCCTCACTATCCAGTGCCACCGCACCCATCCAAAAAGCCGATAGCTCCACTCGGCTCGTTCCAGATCGTTGATAAACCAACCGACCCGCACGGTTGCTTCCGTCCACTTCAGCAACTCGACGATCTCTTCATCCTCCAGATGATGTGCCGTCAGTGAGCTGACGACAATATCTATTGGTCTCTCTGGCCGGTACGCCATAGCATCACCGGTAATCCAGGTGATTCCCAACTCCTGTGGCGTGAACTCCGCTGCGGCGCGTGCAGCATAAGGATTCAAGTCGATTCCGGTTAACTGCACCGCGAGACTACGCTTACGTGCCCAGCTTGCGATCTGCCGTAGCAAGTCGCCGCCGCCGCTGCCTACATCGACAATGTGTAGTGGCCTGTGGAATCCACCTTGCAACCGATCAAGCCAGGCCAGCGTTGGCCGGTACCCAAACAACCAACGATTGACCTTCTCCAGACTGCGAAGGCAATCGCGGAAATCTTCATAACTGCAATCGCCATCCATCAGTTCTGGCAGCTCGCGCGGCGACACCCGCCGACTGAAGTCGATCTGTGCATTAGATAACATGGAGATAGCATGGACGCGCATCGTCTCCGCTGTCTTACGTTGAGACGAACTCTTCGTTCCTTTGATAGCACCCTGTAGCGGAGAGATAGGATGACGATTCGTTCAGGATGGCGGAGCGACTGGCGATTATGGTTGGACTACATGCTAATTTACAAATTAGCTAGCCGAATGTGCTTCTAGGGAAGGACCCCTTCGCAGCACTGCGCAAATCGTGATAGACCGAAATGACGATTACGAACCTCCTCAAATCCACACGCCTCACACATCATTACGCCGGTGTGTTTTTTGCCCCAACGATCCTCTTTTTCGCTATCACGGGTTGCCTTCAGATGTTCGGGCTGCACGAAACGAGCCGCGGGAGTTCTTATGTTCCTCCCGCCATTCTCGTTCACCTTTCGCAACTGCATAAGAAAGGCACCCTGTATCTGCCGCTGCGAAAAGCAGCGCCGTCCGCGCCGATAAGGGTGAACGAGCCAAAAACTGATTTAAGGCTCGATCCGCCGAAAGCTCCTTCGCCTCCTTCAACATCACCGGCACCCGGCCCGCTCCTAATGAAGGTATTTTTCGCGGCAACGGCTCTGGCACTCGTTACATCGACTGGCACGGGCCTCTTCATGGCCTGGAAATACGTGCGACGAAAAGCTGTGGTTGTCGGGGTGCTTCTTGCGGGAATTGCCTGCCCCCTGCTTTTGCTGTTTTTCTGAGGACAGAGACACGGTTCGATGAAATGTTTCTGCGATGCGCCGGCCTTCATAGCGATTGGAAGGCTTGAAGGACCTCCCGCAAAGATTGAGAATGGGATTGGGACGGTCGAGACGCGATAGGGGATGAAATAAATGCGGCTCCTCTTGGTGGAAGACGAAATCCAGATTCAAAACTTCGTTAAGCAATCGCTGACGAGCGCTGGCTACGAGGTTCATACGGCTGAAGATGGGGACACCGCCGCGTTGCTCGCTGCGAAGCAGGTTTACCAAGGGATGATTGTCGATCTTGGTTTGCCCGACAAGGACGGCATTGATCTCATCCTCCAGTTGCGAAAGTCAGGCGTGTCCAGCCCCGTACTCATTCTTTCCGCGAGGCGATCGGTGGACGACCGAGTGAAAGGCCTCGAGCTTGGAGGGGACGATTACCTGACCAAGCCGTTCGCCATAGCCGAATTGCTCGCTCGGATGCGCAATCTGCTCCGGCGCAACGTCCCGCAAAAGGAAACTGCAACCCTCCTGCGAGTTGGCGATCTGGAACTCGACATCGTCACGCGAAGGGCGACACGAGGCAACGAGGTTCTCAACCTGAGTCCACAGGAGTTTGTCTTACTGGAGTATCTCTGCCGCCATGCCGGCAGAGTCGTAACGCGGTCTATGCTGATGACCGAGGTTTGGGGAATGAGGTTTCAGCCGGATACTAATGTGGTCGATGTCCATATCTATCGTCTTCGCGGCAAGATTGATACCGAAGGGCGTGACCCGTTGATCAAGACTTTGCGGGGTATTGGATATGTCCTCAAAGCGAGCTAATCCTGTTGTACGAAGCGCCGCGTGGCGCATCTCGATCTGGGCAACCTTCGCGTTCGCGATCGGAACAATGCTGGTCTTTATCATGCTTCACCGATTCGTTGCGAACGATATCCAGCGCCGAAGCGATGCTTGGTTATCAGGTGAAGTCAAAGTGCTGGGCGACGTGGCCGAACGGACACCGAAGGACCGCCTCTACAGCCGAGTTGTGGGGGAGGTGGCAGAACTTGCCAGCCGTGAGGTTCCAAATCGCCAGCGATCAAGCGGCAGTGATGACGACGCTGTTTTCTTCTTGCAAGCAGATAGCGTCGGACCGGCGACACTTTGGGTCGGTTCCGGGGACGGCTCCGCGACCCTCACTGCGATCCGCTCGACTAGCTTGCTGCCCGACGTTCCCTTTGATGTACGGATTCAAGGCTTCACCGTTCCATTCCGAGTCGCCTCGGTCCGCATTGCGGATGGCAGCAACATTTATCTTGGATTGTCCGAACGTGACGAAATTCATATTCTGAGAAATCTTCGTATAAGATTTCTCTCTTTTTGGTTTGCCATTGTCTTACTCGGCTTTGTGATCGTGTTTTATGCAACGCGAAAGACATTAGGGCGCGTCAGCGAGATTACAGAAGCCGCATCGCGCATCGGCCGATCTGACTTGAGCAGCCGCGTTGCTGACACCGGACAAAACGACGAAATCGGGCATCTTGGCCGAACTCTAAATCACATGCTTGACAGAATCGAGAGCACCGTCGAGCAACTCCACACAATTACAGGCTCGCTTGCTCATGATTTAAAGAGCCCTCTCACTGCGATGCGTGGCAAGTTGGAGACGACACTGCAGAGCGACGGTGGATCAGAACATGCAGAGTCAATTGTTTCAGTGATCGACGAACTTGACCGCCTGACCGATTTCCTCAACACATCGCTTGACGTGGCAGAAGCCAAAGCGGATGCGCTGCGGCTTTCTTTAGCCGAAGTAGACCTGGATGAACTCATAAGAAGCATGATTGACTTCTATGAGCCTTCCATGAGTGCCAAAGGGCTACGCGTTCAGATTCGTAGCGGCGGGACAGCGAAGGTGCTGGCAGACCCGACTCTCCTCCATCGAGCTGTTGCAAACTTGCTCGACAATGAACTCAAACATCTTCCCGTCTCGTGCTCCATCTGCATCTCGCTTCGAGAAAATGAGCAGATGACCACGCTTACCGTAGAAGACGACGGGCCTGGCTTCGATGCGGAGATTGGCCGCCATCTCTTTGAGAGAAGAGTCAAAGGACGAGCATCACGTGGACATGGACTTGGGCTTGCCTTCGTTGCTGCGGTTGTCCGTGTTCACGGGGGAAACTTGACTGCCGAAAATCGTTGCGAAGGCGGAGCACGACTCACAGTAATGCTCCCTCGCCGTCAGGTTGAAAAGCAGGCAGCGCCTCATTCTCTTGAGCTGATTGGAAGTTAGCACCTTGGGCTCCGGCGGAGTCGCTCTCACACTCTTTCAGGAACAGGAGCACCCTGCAAAGTGACAAAGCGCTGTGGCTCGAAACACGCCTGTCCCAACCATGCGAGATCACTCTGCATTTCCTCATTGGCTTTGGACGAAGCAATCCTTGCCTCCGTGATGGCTGCTGCATCAGGATCGTCAGGCCGCTCAATGCGCTAGCGCATCAACTTTCCCTCGCCGGGAAATCAGGCCCAGGGTAAGGGCGACATCGCGAGAAGCGAGCAGATACGAGCGCGGAAGAGAATGTCGCGGCACTCAATTCCTTCGCGCTCTCGCGAGGCCGATGCAGGTGGCATCGCGCAGCTGGATCCACTCTGTTTTTTCGAAGGCTACAAAGTCGAGGAACCCCGGGTTATGGTTCTTGCATTGGCACACAATTATGAGCGGCCCAAGGAAGTCCGCGTGTGTCGTGCTGAAGGCTTCCACAGTGTTTCGATGAAATAAGATCATTGAGCTGCATTCCGTTCTGTTTAACGTGGCATTAACGCCACATACACGGGCTCTTGATAACCTGCCTGATATCCGGAATGAACGTCCTGCTCATTGAAGACGACAGACGTATTGCCGCCCTGGTAGATCGTGGTCTACGCGAGGATGGCCACAGCGTATCGATCTCCTACAGCGGGACCGAGGGCGCCGAGATGATGCTCGAGGGACAATACGACGTTGCGCTGCTCGATATTCTCCTTCCGGGCATGACAGGACTATCGGTTCTGGAGAAAGTGCGCTCACGGCGCTGCACTACGCCGATTCTGATGCTGACGGCGGTGGATTCCGTGCCGAAGGTACTGGAAGCCTTCGATCTCGGTGCTGACGATTATCTGGTCAAACCGTTCTTGCTGGAGATACTTCTTGCGCGCGTGCGTGCAATTACGCGCCGTGCGAAGAACGCGGTGCCACCTGTTCTACGAGCGTCGGGTATCACGCTCGACCGAACCCAGCGAGTCGCCGTGCGTAACGACAGGACCGTGGCGTTAACGAGCAAGCAGGTGGCCCTGCTTGAAGTTCTGATGTACCGCTGTGGACTCGTCACGTCGCGCGAGGAGTTGATTGAAGCTGGGTGGGGAACGGCAGACAAGGTGAAAGCGAACACACTCGATGTGTATATTCACAGCCTGCGGACCAAGCTGAAAGATGACGAGACGGGCCGCCCCTTGATCCGTACGGTTCATGGTACGGGCTACATCTTCGCAAACGAGTGATGCCCACGCTTTCAATTCGCGCCAAGCTGACGCTTTGGTATCTGCTGGTAGCTTTCGCCGGCATGGCGCTGTTCGGCCTAATCTCCTATGCCGTTCTGTACTACGCTCTGCTCCACGAAAAGGCCACCCACCTGCTGGGCCGCGAAGACCGGCTGATCAAGCTGCTTGAGGACAATCGCGCACAGCGGGTTCCCACGCCGATCGAAGAGCAATTGCGGAATTATGTGCTGGTCACGCATGAAGGCAACATGTTCGAACTCCGCAAGCTGGACGGCTCTACGCTGTTTCCATCGGGCTCGCAGCATACGACTTGGACGTTTTCAGATCCATACGGATGCAGTGAGCGGCGCTTCCAAGTCCAGCAACTCGACAGTTCACCGGTCATGGTGATGTGCCATGCAATTCCATTCCAGGGGACCGAGGTGCGGCTCTACGAAGGCAGCTCCCTGGCCGAAGAGATGCATATTCTCCTCACCTATCGGAACGCGCTGCTGTTTCTTCTCCCCGGATTGCTGGTTCTGTCCTCCTGCGGAGGATATTTCCTTAGCCGAAGCGCTTTGGGGCCCGTCGACCGGCTGACAAAAGCGGCTCTGGGAATTGGAATTGGCAATCTCTCCGCACGCGTTCCCGTACCGCCGGCACGAGACGAGGTGCGGCAGCTTGCAGAAGCATGGAATCAGCTACTCGACCGGCTGGAGGCTGCTGTATCCCGGTTGAGCCAGTTCTCCGCCGACGTATCGCACGACCTTCGTACCTCAATCACAGTAATCCTTGCCACCACTCAGCTCGCGCTCAAACGCAGACATAGCGAGGCGGAATATCGCGAGGATCTGAACCGAATTGCCAGCGAGTGTGTGAGGGGGGCGACTTTGCTGGATGCTCTGCTTTCGCTCGTGAGAAGCAAGAACTTTATCCACGAGGTAACGTTCCAGCGGATCGATCTCTGCGCCCTGGTGGTGAGCGGCTGCCGCCGCGTCGAAGATCTGGCGGAGTCGAGTGGAATCTTGCTTGACTGGGCCTTGCCCGAGCACCCGGTCTATGTCGAAGGGGACGAAATGCTGATAGACCGACTATTGGGCATCCTGCTGGATAACGCGATCAAGTACACGCCTGAAAACGGAGAGATTCACGCCGAGGTCTTTGCCAATGAGAACGAGACCGGCGTGATTGTCCGCGACACCGGCATAGGCATCGCACGAGCCGACCAGGAGCAGATTTTCGAGCGCTATTACCAGGCGGATATGCGGGAGAGAGAAACCCAGGTCGGCTGTGGCTTGGGTCTTTCCATTGCGCGCTGGATCGCCGACGCGCATCGCGCCAACATTACGTTGGAAAGCGTTCTAAGTCAAGGTTCGGCGTTCAAAGTTGCGTTTCCGCTCACCGCGCAGCAACAGGCCAAACACGAACCACTTCCTGCCGTTCAGGCGCAGAGCTAGGGAAGCGGATCGGGTTCGTGGATGAGCTCTTGCTCATCTACATGACCTGTCGCGCCAAAGTGCAGCAGAATTACCCAATTGTAGACCGAGTCAGGCCATAGACCTTCGGGTAGCAGAGCTGCAGTATCTGCGCCAAGGGCCTTGAGCAGTGAGGGAATCTTTTTGTGTCGCCAGGCGATCAGCACGTGCTCACCATGCGGCTTTTCGGAGAGTGCACGGGCCAGCTGCTCCGGTTCGTTCGTTGAGAACTGAGTGTTCAGCGGAAGGCCCGTGGCGCGGCTTAGAGGCTCGAGCGTCAGGCGCGGACGAATGCTCTCGGTCGAATCTGAACCTGCGTAGAGCGCGTCGATCAGAATCGCTTTTCCGTTGATCTCAAATGGATGAAAGTACCGCGCATACTTTTCTGCGCGGGCAAATCCCAGCGGGGTCAGGCTGGAACCTGAGTCGGGTGCCTTTTCTGCGTGTCGAATCACCAGGACGGTGGAGTTGGCTAGATAGCTTGCCGCTTTCTCTGCGTGCAAAAGCGGAGCGCTGCACAGGATTGCAAGAAGAGGCCAAGAGGCGGCGCACCTGAGGCTGATTGCAAGAATGTTCATGAGAACTTCCAGCGTTACATAGTTCCCGCGCAACGGCAAGGTGCTGAACTGAAGCCATGGGAAGAAAACTCTCCTCGTACGGCAACGAGACAAGTGCCGCATCGAAGAAACCTGAAATGCTCCTGAAGTGAATCTGAATTTACCTTCATCTTTGGAGCCGTGTCGCATCTTGAAGTCATCGTCCTGAGCTACCCGCACCACGGCTCCGCGCAAGCTGCACAAAACACTGACGCTTCCTAGATTGCGGGCCTCGCATGTGTCGCTCTGCAACAAGCGTTCCGGCTGCAAACCACGTGTGCGTGCATCGCACGCAAGCCTTTGTAACTGCATATTCACGCTGCCCGGTTACGTTTCAAGAGTTACAGCACTGAATTTCAACCTCAAAAGCTGCCATGCACACAGCTGCGTTCGGTTGCACGTGCAACCCCGCTGCGCCGCACGGTCTTCCTCCTGCGGCCTGACAGATTCTGAGTCAATGCTTGTAACTACTTCAGGGTTGAGCGCTCGACTCTTCACGGGTTGCTGTTTCGCTCTTCTCCGTCAGCGCAACCGTTTCAAACCTATTTGCATTTCTTGGAGGCAGTTGTGACACAAGGGTTCGCGAGACAAGGACGGATACTCTCCATCGTTGCTCTTCTCACATTCCTTCTTCCTGCGCTTTCGCTCCTGGCGCAGGGTTCTGGAGGTCGTATCAAAGGCGTCATCACCGACGCACAAGGTAAAGCAGTGGCCGGCGCCACGGTGACAATCGTCAACAGCAAGACTGGCGCTGCCAAGGCTGTTCTGACCGACAACAATGGTAGCTACGCAGTTGATGGACTGCCCGACGGCACCTACACGATTGAGACATCGCTAAGCGGCTTTGCTACGCAGGTCCGGCACGGCGTTGTGGTCAGTTCCGAAGCTGCTACGGAAGCCTCAATGTCACTGACTGTTGCTTCTGTGTCTGAGGAAGTCACAGTGGAAGCCGAACTCGACACTTCACTCGCTGTACAACTCGCCCCGGTTAAAGGGCTCCTCGACATGGCCTCGCCTCGGAGCGAGATCTCCAGCCAGTACATTCGCCAATACACCTCGCCGGTCACCGACTTTGCCGACATCACGCAAGCGGCTCCGGGGACGGTCAGCTACGCCACCAACGGCGTCGGCAACGGCCAGTCGAAGACTTGGTTCCGCGGCTTCTCCGACGGCGCGTTCACGATGACCTGGGACGGCGTTCCCTTCCAAGACTCGAACGATCCGACCCACCACTCCTGGGCCTACGTTCCCGCTCCAGCCATCAGCTATGTGGACTTCGATCGCAGCCCCGGCACGGCCTCTGATGTGGGCCCGACGAACTTCGCCGGCTCGATTCACATGTTCTCCCCAAAGATGAGCGACGCCATGACATTCAAGCTCTCTGAATCTTACGGTTCCTTTAACACCAACCAGATTCTGGGCGAGTTCAACTCTGGCCTCTTCGGCGGGAAGAACCCCAAGGCCAACCTCTGGTTTGAAGGCCACCACAACAGCTCGGACGGTTACCAGACCTTCAACGACCAGCAGCGCACCGCCGGCACATTGAAGTTCAACTATAAGTTTTCCGACAAGACGTATCTGACCCTGGTCGGCACCTCCGTGCTTGTTGACAGCAACACGCCAGACAGCGATCCAACCCGGCAGCAGATTGCCGATCACGGTTTGAACTACATAATGGACGGCAACCAGTACAATGCCGACGGCACGTACAACTCGATGTACTACAAGAATTACACCTATCACGTGCCGACAAACTTTGAGATCATCTCCTTCGGCACCGAGTTCGGCCATGGCTGGAGGCTTGAAACCAAGCCCTACACCTACTCCTACTCGAATCATCAGCACCTGCAGAAGAACCAGAGCCAGGATTCGCTGCACCAGATTCCTGTCAGCTACAACAGCGCCGTGAACAAGCTGAACCAGTACAACCGCGGCGGCGCGATCACGACGTTGAGCCAAGCATCGAAGTATGGTGTCTTCCGGATCGGCGCGTGGTACGAGTACACCACAACCCATCGCTACCAGCTCAAGACCGACCCGCGCACCTGGGTGGATTCGACGCTGCTTAAGGATCTGAAGTTCCACGAGTACTTCAAGACCAACTCGGCTCAGCCTTACGTTGAATATCAGTTCGTGGGCATTCCCAGATGGACCATCACTGCGGGAGTCAAGAGCGCCCTATACACCATGGACCTGAACCAGCTTGCCGATGGCAGCACGGTGGGCAATCTGGGTTGCACTTCCACCACCATTGTGGGTTGCGCGGGAGTGTCGGCGAATCACAGCGCGTACTACAACAACATCCTTCCCTCGGTTGAGGCTAACTATCGCATCAACAACAACTGGTCGGCGTATGCCCAGTATGGCCGAGGTAGCGAAATTCCTCCTAGCAGCATCTTCGATGTGACCGGCGCGCAGGTTGCCGTCACGCCCAAGCCTACCGTCGCCACCACCTACCAGGGCGGCTCGGTGGTAAAGATCAACCGCCTTAGCTTCGACGCTGACATCTTCCACATTCATTACGAGAACGCGTATTCGAGCTACAAGGCAGCGTCCAACGCCCAGCCTCCTCTGATCCCCGGCGATTCGTATTACTATTCAACTCCTCCTTCGAACACCACAGGCTTTGAGGCGGAAGGCAACCTGTTTTTGGTTCGCGGGCTGAGTTTCAACTTTAATGGCACGGCCGGCGAGGCCAAGTATGAGGCCGCTGCAGGGCAAACACTGACGAACGGCGCAGTGCTTGCGCCCACTCCGGTGCAGTGGGTGGCCGCTTCGCCGAACTACACCGTCGGCGCGGGCGCGACCTACCAGGACAAGAACTGGGATCTCGGCTTCTTCAACAAGAACATCGGCCCGCGCTGGATGGACAACGGCTCCCTCCATCAGGCCACACAGCTGAACTCGTTCTGGATGAACAACCTCTTCCTCAACTACTCCCTGCGGAAGTACTCGCTCTTCGACGGATCGAAGATCAAACTGAGTATGAACAACCTTTTCGACTTCCACGACGTGGTTTCGCTCTCGCCGGGACTCGCCGGGACCGCCGCGGTGCCCTTTGTCGCTGACGGCAGCGATCAGTTGCAGTTGCTTCCCGGTCGCAGCGTCATGATTACATTCCAACTCGGGCTGTCGAAAGGGCGCTGAGGCAGGCCTGATCCGGCCGATCAACTGATATTCCCTTTGATCCCGTCCTGGCACTTGCCAGGGCGGGATTTGTTCTGAATGTCGAAACGATCGAGCGACGGCCCCCGCCGCAATGGTCCATCCCAGGCACCAGGAAAATACGGCTCCACGCAGCGACCTTTTCGTAGCTCCCGGAGGTTTTGTGGAGCGACGCCAGAACAGCAAGACCACGACTGGTTTGCCAGCGAGCAGCTGGACTGCTTCCTCGTACTGGAAGCGGTCCAACTCGTTCGTCCGATAGTTAGCTGAAATGGGTGCTCTGCTTTGTCTAACTCTGATCGTCAACCACACGCAACGTCGGGAAAAGTGTGCGGCCCGTCCGGATTGCAGGCCTAGCATCACCTTTTCTTCTAGCTTGAGTGAGTAGATGTCATCCCCTCCCAGGTCCCGAAGTAAGAGCAGGTTGTCTTCCGGATCGAGTCCCATCCAAAGTCCAAAATATCCCGTGTACTGGAATCCCTTCAGATCCACAATTTCTTCTTCTTGGCCGCCCACGGGTCGGATTCGATATAAGCCCGCATTTCCGGTCCCGCGGAGGAAATAGATGAACTGACCATCGTGCGACCACGCAGGAAAACCGACTCGCCCCTTCACTAAGACCGTCCATCGTCCGGTCTTGAAGTCAAAAAGCGTCAGATCGCTCGTTTCATTCGAGAGACCGGCGAGGAAGTGTCCCTGTGGAGACCAGCGCGCCGACCAGTTCCCGCCCGGGAGCGTGGCTACCTGCTGGCTGTCGTAGTTTAGGATCCGGGTCACGCGCGTCGCGGTCGCCCCATCTCTATCCCACGAATCGAAGACGATCCTGTGTCCGTCGGGTGACCAATTCGGATCGCCCTGCTCGTACTCGTGGCCGGGGAGAATCGCCTGAGGCATAGCACCGTCGGAAGAGACAACATAGCTATGGAAGCGCCCCGCAGCATCCGCGGCGGAAAACACTATCCGCTTTCCATCTGGTGACCAACTGGGTAAAGCCTCACAACTTTCTCAGCGAGCGCGGAGGACACACCTCCCTGCTTTGACCTTGCCAGTCTGCAGGGGGACTATACGGTCGTCGGCAGGTATGGCGCCAATGTGGCCATCGCACTGGGCAGGCGGTCTCTGGACGGAAAGGGCAACCTGACTGGAACCTTCCTCGTGAATGAGCCCCTCGCAGGATCCACGACTGGCGAGCGGAAGATCGTCACCGGAACGCAGGCCGGGACCTACACCGTAAACTACGACGGCACCGGAGTCATC
>CAWITZ010000008.1:0-940684 GCA_963839215.1 uncultured Acidobacteriaceae bacterium
CTTCCCCTTCGGCAATCTATACCTGGCGAGATCTCTGCATCTTTCGCTGGCGCGCATCAGCGTAATCTTTTCCATCGCCCAGATAGTGCAGCTTGCGATGCTTGGCCTCGCTCCCGTGATCTTGCGTAGACTGGGCTTGCCGAACGGCCTGCTCGCAATTCAGATCGCAACTGGTGCGACGCTTGCTTTGCTCGCCTGTACGAATCGCGAGACTCCCGCGGTTGTGCTGTTTCTGTTCTTCGGCGCGTTGCAGTGGATGGCCAGCCCCGGCCTCTATGACCTGGCCATGACCAGCACGCCGGACGCGCAGCGTGAGTATGCTACTGCGGCACTACTCTTTTGCAACGCACTCGTTAGCGCGCTCACAACGCCGATCGCAGGCGCTCTCTATACGCGCTTTGACTATCGCCTGCCCATGATCTGGATCGCACTGCTTGCCTTCCTTATTGCAGCGCTCACTCGGTTCCTGCTCAGGACTCCATCCATTTCAGAGGGCGCGGAGGAACAGCCGGCGGTGACCCACGGCTCCAACCACAGAAAGGCATCGATGAAACGAGTCTTGGGTTGGATGCTCGCAGCGTCCCTTTTGTCATTACCGCTCTCCGCGAGTGCGGCGCAACCGCGGCACGTCGATCTTCTGTGCCATCGCACCGCCAATGAGGATATGCCGGAAAACACATTGGAGTCACTGGAGCAGGCGGTGCTGCTGGGTTGCGATGTCGTTGAAGTCGACCTTCGCCGCACGCTCGATGGCAAAATCGTGCTCAACCATGATGGCTTTCTCGAGCGACTGACCGACGGCCACGGCGAGGTGGAGTCCACCTTCTATGACGACCTGCGCATGCGCGACGCCGGATCGTGGATGAGCGACAGATTCGCGGGATTGCGGATCGTTCCCTTCGAGGATGCGCTGAGCTTTGCGCGTGACCACGGAATCAGGCTTTACCTCGATATGAAAGACAAGGGAATGGGTGCGGAGATCCTCGCGATCCTGCGACGAGAAGGTATGCTCGATCGCGTTGACTTCGGCGGGGAGTGGGACGATGTGAAGGCGCTCTACCCGCAGGCCAATCAGTCTGCTCGGGATACCCAGTGGGTGTCGCCGGAGATCACACCGGAGAAGATCGCCGCGCTTCATCGCGGGGGGAAACGTGTGGTCGTGAACTTCTCTGCGAACCAATATGCGATGGACCTGTCGCGCATGACGGCGGTTGTTACCGCGGGAGCGGATGCAATCAACGTCGACTTTCCCCGCATAGGAGCGGACGCGGTCGGCCGGCCAGTGGAAGCACGACTGCTTCGCCTCATGCAACAGGCGAATCACGGCACAAGCGAGCAACGCGCAAAGGCAATCCTCGAACTCGGACGCTATCAAGGCTTTCCGCTCACCAGCGTATTTGTCCACGGGCTTCTCGATCAGGACGAGTCCGTTTCGCGCGCGGCGGCTGTAGCGCTGGTAGAGATGCGCCCGAGGGTCGAGCCGGCTCTCTTTGCAGAGGCTCTCAGGTCCTCGCATCTCTCGGCCCGGGTAAATGCCGCTTGGGCGCTGGGCGAGCTACACGCTCCGGCAAGCACAGTGGTTGCGCTGCTGAATGACAGGAGCCCGCAGGTGTTGAGCGAGACGCTGGTCGCGCTGGCGCACATGCCCGGCAACGTTCCGGCCGAGTCTCTGCTGCCGCACCTCTCCCATCCCGACAGCTCTGTGCGCGGCGCGGCAGCGGTAGCACTCGCGCGCCATCAGCCCATCGTGGCGGCGCGTGAGGTTCCAAAGCAACTGCGCAGGGAAGCCGCTGCGGAGGAAGCCGTATATCATCGCCACAAAGCCAACGGCGGCGGCCACTTTAGCCAGGCGGAGATCGATGCGGTGGTGCCCCTCTACCGCTGCCAGATGCAGATGCTGCGCGCGCTCCACATCAGCAATCAGCCCGCTGGTACCGATGAGCTTGCAGAGGAAGCCTTCGGATCGGACGATGTCTTTCCTGAACCCAACGGAGCCGTCGCAGCGATGATGCTGTGGGACCGCATTGCCGCCGATCCAGCCGCCGTGGTGCAGCAACTCAGCTCCGAGGATACCCAGGCCGCCGGGCGAGCAGAATGGATTCTGGTGAAGGCTGGCCCGGCGGTTCTTCCCAGTGTCAGAAAGATGCTTCAAAGCGAGAAGCAGGAGACGCGTCAGAGAGCTATTCGCATCGTGGCCTGGCAGGGTGATAGAGATTCACTTGACCGACTTCAAATCCTGCGATCAATGAACGGCCCCGACGCCGCGCTCGCAGCGTGGGCAATCGCCAAAATAGAAATGCTTAACCCGGAGCCGTGACGAAAGACGAGGGGGTAAATTATCCTCGAATGCTGCATGTATCGATTGGCTTAATACTCGACGCCTGCAGCCATTGTTTCCACGTCTCCCGCTATCGTTCCGACACGCCCTTCAATCAGGCGTCCTCCCTCAAGGCGGAAAACGTGGTGACCAAATGCAGGAGTCACAATGCGATGAGTTACCAGCATGACAGCCTTTCCTGAGCCGCTTAGACTCTCAAGTATCTGCCGCTCGTTCTCCTCGTCCAAAGCTGAGGTTGCTTCGTCCAGAAGCAGCAGACGCGCTCCACGCAGCACCGCGCGTGCGAGACCCAGCCTTTGTCGCTGACCACCTGAAAACAAAGCTCCGTTATCGCCGACACCGGTATCCAGACGAAATGGTTGGGCAATCACAAAATCAAGCAACTGTGCCGTCGCGAGAGCCCTCATCAGTTCTTCGTCGCCCTTTTCCGGCAAGCCAAAGAGCAGATTGTTCCGTATGGAATCGTCCAGTAGAGCTATCTCCTGCGGCACATACGCGACACTTGTGCGGTCAACCCGAATCACTCCGTCTGTCGGCTGAGATACGCCGGCGATCAGGTTCAGAAGGGAACTCTTGCCAATTCCCGACGGTCCGTGCAGCACGATCGTTTCGCCCTCGCGCAGATCAAGGCTCACGTTTCTCAGCACTGGCACACCTTCGCGGAATGAAAAGCTCACCTCTTTAAGCTGCGCTACAAAACCGGCGTCCGGCAGATGTGCCGGCAGTCCGCATCCGCGGTGCCTCCGACACTCGTCCAGCTCGGCCGCCACTATCCTCACGTTCTCGTAAGAACTCTCGATCTGGCCGGCAGTAAGAGAGATCTGACTAATGAGGGGAATCATGCGTCGGGAGAGAACAAAGTAAAACGCCAGAAGAGACAACGCCTGGCGCGCATCCCCCTGGCGCAGTTGAACGGCGACAATAATGCAGAGAAAGAGCAGCACAGCGCCTTGATCGGCCACGCTGCCCGCAATCTGGTGCAGAAACCGGATACGCAGATTGCTTGCCGCCGCGTGCTCCGCCTCCTGTTGAATCCGATCGTGAAAAAACTTCTGATTTCGATAGGTGCGAATCTCTTTCCCGGACGAAAATATATCTGCAAGATTCCTTTGAAGCACGCGCAATGATGCCTCGCGTCGTTCCGCCGCCTGTTGAAGCGAGCCCCGGACGAATAGCCTGTGCATTCCGTAAAATGCGCCGAGCGCAAGAGCGAAGCCGCATGCGGCAAGAAGGCTCTGATAGATAAGCGCAGCAGTCATGGCGCCTACGATCACCACCGCTGCTGTTAGCTCAATGCAGCGCTGATAAAACTCGGCGGCTTCGCGCGCAGTGTAAAGAGCATGGTTCGACATTTCACTGCGGTTTGACTCAACAAACCTTCCCCAGTCCAGTTCGTTATAGCCACGTGTCAACCGCAAAAGCAGATTCACATATAGCTTCTGTATCTGGTGAAAAACCGAACGCGCTGAGCCAAGATCCATCATCGCCCGAAGAACAACCAGACTCGCTGTAATCACCGCAACAGAGAGGGTCGTCTTTGGTATCCACCAGAGATGATGCTCTGGCGAGCGACCCTGCAAGAGGAGGAACAGCAGATACATCGCTCCGGCGACGGCAAGATCGCAAAACCCCACAGCGATTCTCCCCAGAGTCAGGAAAGCCAGTGCGGCGCGCTGCCGATTTCCCAAAAGCCTCATCGCAGTATTGAGTTTTCCGAAAGAAAACCGGCTTTCGTCCTCTGCGGCATCGCTGAGGGAACGTATTGGCACTTGATTCCTCACAACCAGAAGCTAACAAGGTAAGCAGCCTGTAGTTGTCAGGACTGAGTCGTTGAAATGTCAACAAAATGTCACCGGAACGCTTACGACTCATCACCAGGCGGCCACAAATTGTGAAAGCACGTGGCGTGTGCGCTCGCGGCGCCTATTTCTCGACGTGACAATGCAGTGACAAACTTCAGACGCATTCGTGACATGCGCCCGCAACAGAATCACTAACCTCTACACATGCCGGCCGCACCCGTACTAGGAGCGGTACTTCAAGGAGATGCTCTCCGTGCCAACAAGCTCACAACTCCTCTGTGCAGCGCTCGACTCCGACTTGACTGAACCACGCCTCATTTTCTCAAAGGAGGACGTATGAAGCATTTGCGTCGAGTGATGCTGGCATGTCTTGCGCTTGCAGCAACTGCAGCTACAGGTCAGATGAAGCGCGCGCAGCAGCATCAGCCGCCTGCCGCAACGCAGAGTCATCCCGTCAAGCCGGATAGGGGACAGCAGGTATTCGACCAAAACTGCTCCCGATGCCATAACGCCCCAGGAGGATTCTCCTCGAGAATCTCCGGCACGATTGCAATGCACATGCGCGTCCGCGCCAACCTCAGCGAGCCTGACTACCGGGCACTGCTACGTTTCCTCAATCCTTAGAGGGAGGCCTCGTCATGATTTCGAGTGCTAGCATTCTGACAATTGGCTAACGGCACGGTGACAACCCGCCCACTACACACCCGCTACGGTAGGTGAAAATGGGAAATGTTCAGGAGAAATTATGAGAAGGAAGTTCATGCTGACCCTGCTGGTTGGTGCGTTGGCAACGGTGGGATCGATGGCACCTGGGGCTCAGGCTCAGACCGCAGCGCCACAGCGGATCGTTATTATTGCCAAGCGATTTTCTTTCAATCCCGGCGAGGTCACCCTCAAAAAGGGTCAGCCGGTAGTGCTGGTCTTAAAGAGTGCGGATGTAGCGCATGGACTCCGTTTCCGTGATCTCAACGTCAACATCCCCAAGGTTAACGCCGGCGCTACGGCAGAGGTGCAGTTTACGCCGAACAAAGCGGGAGTCTTCATTGGCCACTGCTCCGTGTTTTGTGGTTCAGGTCACGGCTCCATGATCATGAAGTTGCGTGTAACGGAGTGACAATGCGCCTTTTCTTTGCGGCTATCGTCGTCACTTGCCTCGCCGGCTTGACGGGGTGCAAAGCGGATCCTCCGGGAAAAGTGGAGACCATGACGGTAGCCTATGCCAAGCATCACTTTCTAATCCGCAATAAAGACCAGAAAAATCCGTTGCCTCATACGCCGCAGACCTGGGCCGACGGCAAAGAAGCCTTTTCGCATTATTGCGTCGCCTGCCATGGAATGGATGGCCAGAACACCGGCGTCCCATTTGCCGACCACATATCACCTCCGATTCCTTCGCTCGCCTCCCCAGAGGTGCAGAGTTACACGGATGGACAGCTGAAGTGGATCCTCGACTATGGGATCAGTCCCTCCGGAATGCCCGGCTCCAAAGGAACTCTGAGTGACGATGAGCTGTGGTCGATCGTGGTATTCCTGCGTCACCTTCCGCCCGCGGGCAGTCAGGGAACGCCAGATATGTACACGCACTAAACGAAGCAAAGCGCAACAGGTGAGAAGCGCATGCGGAGGGATGCTTCCCAAAACATTCATCTGCATCGTATCCAATCGACTTCCTGAGGAGCATGTCGCAATATATCGACACTTCGGAGAGTGATCTGCACGGCAAGTCGCCGACGAGTGGCGTGCCTTTCGCCGTCGGCTTCTATTTTGCATTCCGCGTGATCACCGTGCTCGTATCTGCCCGCATCTTTGGCGCAGACCCGCGCACTGGAACCGCGATCAATATTGCACTCGATTGTTTCCTTCTGCTTGCTGCAGCATTTTCTTCGCTGGGAGAAGTCCGCCACCCATTTCGACAAATGACAAAAGCTCCAGATATCAGGTGGGCGCTGCTCTTTCTAGGTGTCGCCGGCTGCAGCCTGCTGTGGAGCAGCACGGCATCGCTCCCTGATTCCATAGCGCATTGGTGTGCAATGGCTGCAGATCTCGCAATCGTTGTGGTGCTGCTTCGAGCCGGCCCGCTCGCAAGTGCTTGTGACTCGTTGATGAAGGGATTTGTATGGGGCGCATCTGCGGTGGCAATCATCGCATGGCTCATGCCCGCGGAGTCAGACCTGCGTCTAGGCGACGACGAACTGTTGGGACCCAACCAGATCGGGTACGTCTGCGCTTTTGCCTTCTTCTTCGCGCAATACCTTATACGAGAAAGAAAAATGAGACTGGGGGCGACGGCAGTGGTGCTTGCAGTCACACTTCTTCGAACTCTCAGCAAGACCACAATCGCCGCGTTTCTAATCGGCGAAGCGTTTCTGCTGATAACAGACAAGTCAATAACCCGCAGAAGCAAAGTCACAATCGCTTTCATCTCCGTCGCAACGGTGGCCATGTTCTGGGGTTTATTGGCTGCGTACTATGAGATCTACTCCGCTGCCGGCAATCAGTGGGAGACGTTGACCGGGAGGTTCGGTATCTGGGCATACTTTCTATCTGAAGCTATTCAGCAACCATGGATTGGGCATGGATTCGATGCCGCCTGGAAAGTGATTCCGCCTTTCGGCCCCAGCCAGTTCGAAGCAGCTCACGCGCACAATGAACTTCTCCAGCAATTCTATGCGTATGGACTCATCGGAATAGTGCTATTCACGGGCATTTACTGGAGCCTCTATAGACATATTCGCCGGCTCGCGCCAGGACCTCGCAAGACTTTCTTTTTCGCCTTTTTGATATTTATTCTCGTGCGCGGAACTGCGGACGCGGAGCGCTTCGATCTTTCGTTCCCACTGTGGGCTATCGTCATGGTCAGCCTTTTAATAGACGATGCGCAACAGGTCAGAGCGGAAGCCTCCCGAATGATAGCTCGGGAAAAGAGCCCTCTGGGGCTTCAACAAAAGGAATCCTTTTATCGCGTCGATCTTCCGGCGACTGCCGCCGACGATCCAAACAAATAAAAAAATCTGCAGGACGCGTCTGTCATGGCGGCTCATTGCGTTCGCTATTGTGTGCCATTCTTCTTTGCGACGCAGTATTGCTTACTCACGTAGCCAGATATGGGCGGGTGGTCAAGATAAACCAGCCTGCCGTTAAAGTCCTTTGCTGCAGTGTTCGTAAATTGCACGTCCAGAATCTTCGCTGAGCCTAGCGCCTCTCTGATAATGCGCTCGGGCAAACAGTGCATTTTCATCTCTCTCTCTCCAATCTTCAGCAGGGCATCGAGCCTCGAGCGAAGCTGAAGAATATGGCGGAGTCTTGTGAAGAGAGCCGATAAGTTCGGCATCGCAAAGGAGTCTTGCACGCCAAATACGAGCAGGCCACCCGGCGCGAGTATCCTTACAAATTCGCGCAGATACGCCTTGGCAAAACGCCGGGGTATATGCTGCAGGACGATATTACTGTAGATGAACCTGAAAGTTTCCGACGGGAACGGCAGTGGTATCTCAGAGGTCGCCACATAACGACAGTGGGAAAGTTTGTTGAGCGATCGAGCCTGGCGAATCATCTTCTCAGAGATATCCACTCCAACACAGGAGTTGAAGTAGCGTCCAAGGGGCTGAGTCAGTCTTCCCACACCGCACCCAAAGTCCAATGCTGCTCCGTCTCGACGGGGAAGATGGCCAAGCCTGGCCAGGTGCCGCATCAGCATCCCAATTTCCAGAGTTCCAGTTGCCATGAACTCCGCGACGTTCCATTTTTCCCCCATCTTAGTCGCGTCCGTCAGAATGGCATGCAGAGCGTCGCGCTCAGCAAGCGATTCCCAGGCGCCTTTAAGACTATGGAGCGTTGTCATGGAAGCAATCCCAGACCATATTTCAGCTAAACGCCGCAAACATCGTGTCACGGGAATGTCTCTGGTTTGTATGATTCTTGCCTTTGTACGGCATGCGCCAAGGCAGTCGACGCGATTTGTCTGGCCGCAATGCCACGCACTATCAGCCTTTGCCATGTCTATCAAACGGAAGAGGATTCCGCCCGGACCCTAAATTGTCATCCGATTGTAATTTCGCTCCTCATTTTCAAGCAGGAGCGGCTTATTTCGACCAGAATAGAATGTGTGGGGGTCCAAATCATGGTCCAAGAGATGGAATTGGAAACGGAAGCCCGAAACGAGAGTCTACCTTCTGTGAGTCTCGGCGTCATTCTTATCATTGAGGATGATCCCCGCATGCAAAAAGTGCTGCGAAGAATCTTTACTGAAGAGCACTATACCGCCGTCGTCGCTGGCGACGGCCAAACCGGGCTGAATGTCTTTCGTCGCGAGCAGCCGCTAGCGGTGATTCTCGATTTGATTCTTCCAAATATTTCCGGAAGAGAACTCTGTCAGACATTCAAAGGACTTTCCGCTGAGACCCCGATCGTAGTACTCAGCGCGATCACGGATGTCGCAGATAAAGTGTTGCTTCTCGAGTTAGGCGCCGACGACTATGTCACCAAGCCCTTTAGTCCAAGAGAGCTCACTGCCAGGGTTCAGGCGGCTATCCGCAGACAGCGCAAGCCGGCTCCGCCGGCGATCTTTCGTTTTGCAGACTGCGAGGTAGACTTCAAGAAAATGACAGTCCGACGCGACCGGAAAACCTATCGTCCTGACGGCTCACGAGTTCAAGCTCCTCAAGTTCTTTCACTGAAAATGCCGAGCGCGTGCTCACCCGCGATGTCCTGCTGAACGAGGTCTGGGGATATAACTTCTATCCGACCACCCGCACCGTAGATAATCAGATCCTGAAGTTGCGCCAAAAGCTGGAGTCGGATCCTACAAACCCGAAACATCTGCTGACAATTTATGGCGCCGGATACAAGTTTGTCCCATGATCCTCATCCCATCCTTCGTCTCGAAGGCGAAGCTCTCAATCAGGTAGCTCCCACACGAGAGAAGCAGGGTCTTCGAACGTACGTGCTGCTCGTCGTCACCATGGCGTTGGTTATCGCCTTCGTCACCGGTACCAGTCTCTTGCTGATTCGCCATCAGTTGAGAGAGCGGATGACGGATGAGTTTTCCCAGGATCTGGATCACTCGGTCATTGCTTTCCAGAATCTGCAGGCCGATAGACTCGGGGCCCTGGGGCGCGAGAATGCCCTTCTTTCCGAACTACCCACTCTGAAGGCGTTGATGACCAGCGGGGACGACCTCACCATTCAGAATGGTGCCGCCGAATTCTGGCAGATCAGCGGGAGCGACCTGTTTATGCTCGCCGATTCGAGCGGCCGGGTAGTAGCGGCTTACGCAAAAAATTCCCCGGCTGACAACACTCTTCGCCAGGGGTTCAAGGCTCTGCTGGCTTCACCCACACGGCACTATCTCATCGATGGCGGGTCGCTGTATGCCTGCGCGTTACGCCCACTCTATTTCGGCAGCGATCAGGATGGAACGCTGTTGGGATACGTGTTGAGCGGTGTTTCCATTGAGCGCACTGTACGGCAAATCAGCCAGCCCACCGGCGTTGAAGTAACGTTTTCTCAGTGGCGGCCAGGTTGTCGCTAGCACCCTTGCGCCGAGTTTGCAGACAAGTTTGGTGCAAGCAATCCAGCGCGCTTTCCGGCGCGCCCCGTGGACCTGTTGCAGTAAAGCTCGGAAGTGCTCAATTTCTCTCAGCCACCGAGGATCTCTCTGCTACAGCCACATCTCCATTGCAGTTGGTCGTTCTCAAATCCTTCGAACCTGCTGAGCGCTCAATCAGCCGCATTGATCGCATGGTGCTTGTTGCCGGCCTTCTAGCGCTTCTCTCGGGCACGATGCTGATGATTGTTATTTCACGGTTGGTTACACGTCCACTCGAAGATCTCTCGCGCAGTGTCCGGGCTTTTGGTCATGGGGACGTCGAACATCATGTGCCGCGCTACGGCACGCAGGAGGTGCGGCAGTTGAGCACTGCCTTTGCCAGCATGCGCAGCGAAATCCAGAAAGCGAATCAGACAGTGCTCGAATCCGAGCGGCTCGCGACAATCGGCCGGATGGCGAGTTCGGTTTCTCACGACCTCCGCCATTATCTTGCGGCGATTTTCGCCAATTCTGAGTTTCTCGCTTCTGATCGACTTTCCACAAAGGAGCGCGCCGAGATCTTTGCCGACATCCGGGCCGCCGTGAACGGCACAACGGACATGATCGAATCGCTGCTGATCTTCAGCCGAACCGGCGCAAGCATACGACGGCAGCCAGAGCTGATGGCGACGCTGCTCGAACGGGCGACAGCCCTGGTCCGTACCCATCCCGACGCAGACGGGGTCACGCTGATAACTGAGTATGGCGAGCCGACGGAAACCGCTGTCGTCGTGGACGGAAAGCAGATCGAGAGGGCAATCTCCAATCTATTGCTCAACGCTTGCCAGTCTGTCCGCACCATGGGGGTGTCGGCCAGGGTCGTGATTACCCTGCAGACACTGGAGAATCAAGTTATCGTCAATGTAATCGACAACGGTCCAGGTGTTCCGGAGAAGATTCGCGAGACCCTCTTCGACCCATTCGTGAGCGAAGGAAAGCAAAAAGGCACGGGACTTGGACTTACTCTCGCGCACCGCATCGCCGTCGAGCACGGTGGGGAGGTCGTCTTACATAGCAGCCGTCCCGGTGAGACGATCTTCCAGATAAAGGTTGCACGCGAGCTTCCAACGCAGGCTAAGCAGGATGCATCAGAGGACAACCGTCACGATCAGGTAACTCCACATGAGAATGTGCGGACATAAGCAAACTCGGCGTTTTGGCTTAAACCTTCGCGGCGGGTGGAGAGCCTCGCCTCTTCTCCTGGTATTTGTCGGAACGTCGGCGAACATCGCCACTGCACAGGCCGCTCCTCAGGCCGACTTATCGCAGCAGATTCAGAACTTGACCGACGCCATGGCGCGCACGCAGACCCAGCTTGAACAGTCGCAACGGCAGTTGGACGAAATGCGTAAGCAATTGAGTGCATTGCAGAGGCAGATGGCCCAGATGCGGATCGAGCGCTGCGACGCAACCCCCTTCTGCTTCAGCTTCAGTCCCTTCTTCTCAAGCTGAGCCCGAATCGGAGTCCGCGGCGATTCAGGACATTCGCGAGCGTCAGGCAATGCAGGAGTCTCAGATCGCGACCCATGAACAGTCAAAGTGGAAAGTGAGTCCAGGTATCCGGTAAAGATCACAGGATTGTTGCTGCTGAACAGTTTTGTGAACACTGGCGCCGTTGATATGGCAGCAACGCCGACCGTCGCGCTTCAGGGATCCGGCACCACTGGTGCGACCGTGCGCCAGACCATACTCGGGATCGACGCGCGCGGGCCTCATCTGTTCGGCGCCAGCAGCTACGCCGATCTTCGCGCCGATTTCGCAGGTAATCCGGCGTCCAACAGTTCGTCGACTTATTCCGGCTACTATAACGCCAACACCACTCTGCTGCGGCTGCGCACTGCTCATGCGGGCCTGCGATGGGAGCGTACGGAAGCCTATTTCCACTCGATCGTCCCATCATTAGTCCCGATGCGCCAACTTCGCTCACTGCCGTGGCGGTACCGGCGCTTGCATGGTCCGGCAATCTCTGGACATGGAACCCACAAGTGGGTATAACGCAGGATTTGGCGCGAGTCGATTCCCGCGGTATTCAGCTCCAGGCTGCGTTGATTGATGTCGGCGATGCGCCGCTATCAGCCGCCTCTACCCGCTTCCGGCATCTTCGACGGCGACTCCACCAAGCAGTGCCGAACAAAGCCGATGGCCCGGCGCCGAAGCACGTGTCGCGCTTCAAGGGTCCGTAGCAAATGACCGCAAAGATCGCGATCAGATCGGCGATAGGCGGTTTTTTCGCGCCTCATTACTCCAGCGCCCTGGGTCATGGCTTTGATTCGTGGGCTGGTACCCTCGATGCCCGGCTGCTTCTGCCCGCTCGTCTGGAATTTTCCGGGAGCTTCTATCGCGGACAGGCTCTGGGGGGAATTGGAGGGGGCGCTTTCAAGGATGTCGCATATACCGCCGACACCGGCTCGCCGGGTTACTACTTCCGTCCACTGGCCGACGTCGGAGGCTGGGCTCAACTAACGAATAGGCTCTCTGAGCGACTCGAGTTCAATGCCGCCTTCGGGGTCGACAACGCTTTTGCCGATGAGTTGCGGCGCTATGCGGCTCCTGGCGCCACTGCCTTTCAGAATCTCGCCAGAAACCACACCTATACCGGCAATGTGATTTATAGTCCCAGCGCCTATCTACAATTCTCGTTGGAATATCGGTATCTCGAAAGTTTCTTCGATCAGCGGGCCCGCCTGCGGGCAGCAATATCATCGGTCTTGGGGCGGGGTATAGATTTTGACGAGAAAAGGAAGATTCGGAGAATGGATTCTCTGCGCCGCAACATTGGCGCCGGGGATCGCGTGCGCTCAGAACCGGCCGGCAACCGGTCCATCATCCGAGTTAAGTCTTCGCATCGTCTCCTCATTGCCGGGAAAGCACCACGCTGCGCCAGCCGTCGTCTGGCTTGAGCCTCTTGCAGGCACCTCCACTCTCTCTTTCCCTTCTCATGGCCATTACACCTTGCTTCAGAAAAACCGCACGTTTATCCCTCATTTGCAAGTGATCCCTGCCGACAGCGTCGTTGACTTTCCCAATCAGGATCCTTTCTTTCACAACGTCTTCTCGCTCTTTGAAGGCAGACGATTTGATCTGGGACTCTACGAAGCAGGCTCAAGCAAGTCCGTTACATTCTCGCGGGCAGGCGTTTCTTATATCTTCTGCAATATCCATCCCGAAATGAGCGCTGTTGTCATCGCTCTCAGACACGCCCCTTTACGCGATGGCAGACACAAAAGATTCGGTGCTGCTTCGCGGCATTCCACCCGGCGATTACAAATTACATATATGGATTGAGGGTGTGCCCCAAGCCTTTCTCGACGGCCTGAGCCGCCCCGTGCATTTTTCTAATCATGCGATCGACCTCGGGGTTGTCAAAGCGCCGATCGCTGGTGCGAGAGCAGTACCGCACGCCAATTTGTACGGTCAGGAGTACGCTCCGGCGGATTCACCCTACACCCACTATTGACCTCGATAGCTATGCATAAGTATTGAACGGCAGCAACGGTTTCGGCCCGCCGCAGGAGCCCTGAGGCGCCACGCAGCGGGCCGAGAACCTTCCCGGGGGAGGGAAGAGTTAGCGCCTGATCAGGCGCATGCCGAATGAACCGCACAGGCAGATGAGTCCAAGCAGGCCGAGAAGTGGAAGGTAGCTGGCCGTCTTGGGCAGATTCTCTTGCGGTGCCGCAGGCGCAGGTTCCGCCGGCGCCGGAGTTGGTGCTGCGGGAACGACCACGGCAACAAGAATCGGCTGATCGGCCGGCGGCGGTGGAGGCGGAGCGGTGGCGGCATAACTGGTGTTCTCTGTAACCGTGGTTTGCGGAACCTCGACGACCCGGGTGGCGCTCACTTTCATGCCGTTTTTCAGACCCCAGGCGTCAACCTTTCTGCCGTCGATTTCGAACGTCTGCCCGTTGGGGATCTTGAATTCCTGATTCTTCCCATCAGCGAGAGTAAGAATGACTGAGTTTGGCGGGGAAACATGCCACACTCGGCCCGTCACGCTCTGCACAGTTTTAATGACCTGCGGCGTAGTGGTTTTCACGACGGTGCGCTCAATCATCATGCCTGGCTTCAGATCGTGCACCCCCATCTGTTTGCCATCGACGTTGACGCGGAAGCTGTCGGGAACGTTTGGAAAGTGCTTGAGCTGTCCATTGTGAAGTCTGACCATAACGTCGTTGCCGTTGGCATAAACCACTGTTGCCTGGTCGATGGTAACGTCGTGAGTCGACTGTCCCGAGGTAGCGCTCTTTGATGTTTCTACCTGCGCTGCTGCTCCTGTCGCAAAGACCAGTGCCAAAGCCCCCGCGAACGCCAGCGCTGCGCAACTCCGCCTTCCTGTTGAGTTCATGGCATATCCTCCGATTTCCTGGGTTGTACTGCAGAATTCAAGCTGGACGCCGTGGAGTTCGAGTTATCCACCAGCGACGCGTGGACGATGTAACGTTGAGGTGCATCACCGACAAAATAAAATGGATAGCAGGTTATAAGAGTGATCGAAGATGTGTTGCGCGATCGCAGAACACTGGTGTCGGTTGGTGGCACGATCGCGATGTTGTCGACGCGGTACACGAAGCTGCGCTTGTTGGTCAGAAGCTCCACCTCATCGCCCGGCTGGATATCTTTGAGGTGGCGAAAAAAGCCGTCGCGGTGTGCAGCGATCCCGATGTTTCCTGGTTGCCCTGGGGCGGCGGTGCCTGCCACCCTTCCCGCCCCGCGGTTGAGCGTAAGGTCGTCTGTGCCGTTGAAGACCGGCACTTCGAGGCCGAGCCTGGGAATGGAGAGAACCGCCATAGGCGGGTCAAGCTTCATTGCAAGTGAATTCCTGTACGCTTCAATTCGCTTGATCGACCACAGGCCGAAATCAACGTCGGCGGCAGTCGCTGGTGCGGCGGCCGCATGGACAACGGCCGGAAGCTGATGGACGCGAAAACTCAACAGGGCCGCTCGAGAGACGACAAACGAATTCACCTGCCACGCGGAGTACGCGAGCAGCAGACCGCATCCGATCGCCAGTAGCGTTCTTTCAATGAATTGCGACACGTTTGCTGAGGCTGATGACATTTCTACTTGCTGTCCATTTCTGGGGGTTTGCCACGGCTCTGTGTGGTGGCAGGAACAGTATCTGTAGGGACCTGTAGGCCTGTAATACAGCTTGAACGTGAGAAGGTTCTAGTTTTCAAAAGGTTGCTTAAGAGGCAGAAGAGATGGAAGGGAAAGCTAAACTGGAAATTCCAATTACAACTTCAGAACAGATGGAAAGAATTGCCATTCTGCCGAACTTATAGGAAATTAGTGGAAGTCGTCTGCCTGGCATGGGGCGGTCGCACAGGCCCGCTACTGATTTGATTGAAGTGGAATGCCGTGAGCAATAAGATCGCCGGCCAGTGGGCAATCTGCGCAACGGGCAGTGCGGGAACAGTGAGCCTTGCCTACAGCTACAGTAAGCGCGTGAAATTCGCCAAAGAGGTAAACGCCTTGTTCGTCCGATGATTCGGCGAAAGCTTCACGCGTCAGTTGAACAAGTGCCTGGTAGCCCTTCTCGTTGCGAGGGGGAGCTGGCGCGAGAAGCCGGTGCCTCTCGGCGATACGGTGCAGGTATTCATCGGCTACCGGGACCGCATGGCCCAGAGCGTAGGCCAGGATCGCATCGGCAGTTTCGAGGCCAACCCCAGGCAGAGCGAGCAGTCGCCGGCGAAGTGGCTCGGTAGGTTCGGCAGCAAGCGCATCGAGCGAGCCCGAGAAATCTTCGTCGAGCATCGCGACAAAGGCTCTGAGAGCCGGTGCTTTGCGCGTGTAAAAGCCAGAAGGGCGGATCAGTTGCTGCAGCCGTTCGAGAGTTAGCGCGCGCAGGCCGTCGATGCCGAGCGCATCGGCCTCGCGCAGATTGGCAATGGAGCGCTCGACCGATTTCCACGAGGTGTTCTGGGTGAGGTACGCGCCGAGCACAACCTCAAAAGGCGTCTCCGCCGGCCACCAGTGCTGCTCGCCGTAAGCCGCAGCCAGCAGATCGTGCATGTGGCGCAGACGCTGGGCAGCAGTCATTTGCCCGCTCTTAACATGTCCGGTCTTCACGGCGCCTCGTCAGCCGGCGACTGTAACTGAATCTTCCACTCGAGGATGCGCGCGCGAGCTGCGGCTGCCTCGGCCTCAGGGATGCGGCCGGCATGCTGCAGGGTAATTGAGAGCGCGGCATGGGCCAACGGATCGTCAGGGGTCAGCGCGGCGAGTGCAAGCGCTGCGGCAATCGCCTGGTCTACCTTGCCTGCGTCGCGCAGCGACCGCACCAGTCCGTGATGGGCTTCAAACCGCGTCGGATCGGCATCGATAGCGGCACGAAATGCCTGCGCTGCTTCGGCAGGCGAGCCTGCGGCGAGCAGATCAAGCGCGCGCTGCACGAAGGTTTCGGCGGATGGGGAGCTCACTGGGTCACCGTAATCTTTAGGATAAAGCGTGCGCGCAGGCGGCGTCAGCCGAGGAGGGCAGGATGAAGAGTCATACGGAATATCTCGTTTTTGAAACTCGAAAGCGGCGGGAGATGGTTCACATCACCGACCAGGTGGAGCAGATTGTGCGCCGCAGCGGCGTGCAGGATGGCCTGTGCTTCGTCTCGCCAATGCATATCACCGCTGCCGTCTATGTGAATGATCTTGAAAGCGGCCTGATTGAGGACATCGGCAAATGGCTGGAAGAATTGGCGCCTGCGCGGCCAGACTACAAGCACCACCAGACAGGCGAAGATAACGGCGATGCGCATTTGAAGGCTATGCTGCTGCATCACGAAACAACGCTGCCCGTAACGAACGGGAGCCTGGACCTGGGCACGTGGCAGCGAGTGTTTTATGCGGAGTTTGACGGGCAGCGGCGCAAGCGCGTCATCGTGAAGGTGCTGGGCATCGAGTAATGTCCGCTGCGGGACATAAATTGCAAAGCGGGTAAAGTCCACCGGGGATGCGCCGAAAAAAGGTGCAGATGCAGCGGAAGAACTCCTGAAGCAGCAACCCAGGGCACTCGGAATGGGAGCATGCCATTGGAGAGGCCGCGAATCCAGGCATCGAATAAGGAGAACCCATGTCCCTGGGTGTATTGAATAACATCTCGGCGGTTTACGCAGAAAACAACCTCAGTCAAACTCAGAACAGCCTGCAGAAGACGCTGCAGCAGTTGTCTTCCGGGTCTCGCATCAACTCGGGCGCTGATGACGCCGCGGGTCTCTCCCTGGCCAACGGCCTTCAGGCATCCTCGGCTGCGCTGACTCAGTCAGCCAAGAACGCTTCAGAAGGTGTGGACTTTCTGCAGGTGGCAGATGGAGCGCTCTCGCAGGTGACCAGCCTGCTCAACCGCGCAGTCACGCTGGCCACCGAGGCTTCGAACGGCGTGTTGAATACCAGCCAGGCTTCGGCTGCCGATGCGGAATATCAGCAGATTCTCACCGAAGTCGGCAACATCGACACCAACACCGAGTACAACGGCATCAACGTTTTCTCGAGCGCCGCAAACATCTTTACGTCTGACGGCACACTCACTCAGACCGATTCGGCGACTGCACTGGGCAGTGTGGTCACCGCGGTGAACCTGAGCGGCAACCTGACGACCACGGCCAGTGCCACAACCGAGCTGGCGGCGATTACCACCGCCATCAGTTCCATTGCAACCGAGCGTGGAACAGCCGGCGCGCAGATCAACACGCTGCAGGCGGTTTCAAACGTCATGAGCACCGAAAGCACCAACACGCTGTCGGCTGAGAATGACGTGATGGCAACCGATTACGGCCAGGCAACCTCCGACATGTCGAAGTACCAGATCCTGATGCAGACCGGCATCGCCGCTCTTGCCCAGGCCAACAGCAGCCAGCAGCTCGTAACCAAGCTGCTTCAGTAGTCCCCGGCTGAGCAATATGCGAAGGGACCGGCTTCAACAGGCCGGTCCTTCCGCATGAAAAGCAGACAAAAGCAGGTTTCAGGAATGTTTTGAGCGGTTGCAACTCTTGGTTGGCAGAGGGTTGAACCAGGCAGGTTGGAGGGCAGCATGAGTTCAGTGGGCTTAAGTTTCGGGTCTGCGACCAGCGGGCAGGGCATCGACGTCTCGAGCACCGTAACGCAGATTCTCGCCAACTACCAGGCGGTCGAAACGCCATGGAAAAATCAGCTCACTGCGTTGCAGAGCCAGGACACGGTGCTGAGCACGCTGGGTACCCAGGTATCGACGCTTTCAACCGACATGCAAAAGCTGACCGACGCGATGGGCGCCTTTGAGGGCAAGACCGGCTCGAGCTCGGATACAAACGTGCTTGAGCTCACTTCCGCAAGCGCGCAGTCCACGGCCGCCACTCATTCGGTTACCGTCACGAGCCTGGCGCAGACATCGACGGCGGCCACTTCTGCCGTGGCGGCCGGTGACGTGCTCTCCGGCAGCGTCACAATCCAGGTAGGATCCGGCACGGCATACACCGTCAATGTGGGCGATAGCTCGACAGACTCAACGCTTGCCGGTATGGCATCGGCCATCAATGCGGCCGACATTGGCGTTACCGCCTCGGTGCTGACGGATGGTAGCGGCTCACGGCTTTCGGTGGTGAGCAACAGCAGCGGGGCATCGGGAACGCTGACCGTCTCCGGCGCGCTGACGGATACAACGACCTCGACTTCGGTGAGTTTCAGCCAGGTGCAGGCGGGCGCGGATGCGAGCCTGATCGTCGACGGCCTCTCGCTTACAAGCTCGAGCAATACCGTCACCAATGCAATTCCCGGAGTGACCTTTCAGCTTCTATCGGCAGACGCCGGTGAGCCGGTGCAGGTGGTCATCGCCAATGACAACTCGAGCATCGAATCGGCAGTGAGCACTTTCGTGAGTGACTACAACACGCTGCTCAAGACCATAAACGGGCAGGAAGGCAACGACAGTTCGGGCAATGCCGAGCCGCTGTATGGCAATCCGGTCATTGCAACTTTGCAGAGTATGCTCGAGAGCGCCACCAGTGTGACGCCTTCGAACGGAAGCATTCTTTCGCTCTATAACCTCGGGATTACGACCAATTCGGATGGAACGCTGTCGTTGAATGCGGACACTCTGGATTCCGTGCTGAACACCAACTTCAGCGATGTGCAGGGATTCTTTCAGAACGCCGGCAGTTTTGGAACATCGTTCGCCAGCACATTGAATAATCTCGGCACCACAAATCCGGTGGGAGTGCTTGCACTGACGCAGAAGATGAATGCGCAGGAGGAGAGCACGCTCAGCGACGATATTTCGACCGAAGAAACCCGCCTGGATGCCCTGAAAACGCAGTTGACCACAGAACTGAATGAGGTCAACCAGACGCTGCAGGCGATTCCCAGCCAGATCAACTACGTCAACGAACTCTACAGCGCGATCACCGGCTACAACGACAAGTCTTCTTCTTGAAGGCACAGGAAGGGAAGAGATGGACATCTATTCCACACGCGCCCTCGACGGAGCATCGCCTGTCGAGTTGGTTATCGCGCTCTATGACGGAATGATCCGCTTCATGCATTCGGCGGCCGAGGCTGCCGACCGCGGCAATGTGAAGGCGCGGCGCGTAGCAGTAAAGCGCGCCCTTGACATCATCATTCATCTGCAATCGCGCCTGCGCATGGACGTGGGAGAACGGCCCGCCGAGGCGCTCAGCGAATTCTACGCATCTGTCTTCGCGCAGATTCTTGAGGCATCTCATTTCTCTTCGCGAAGACGATTTGAGCGCGCCATCGATTGCGTGCGCAACGTGCGGGAAGCATGGAAGCGGATTGCGCTTGAGGGCCGGGAACGGGGGACGCCGCCGGGATCTTCCATTGCGATCCACTCTGTGCCCGCCGCAAATGGCATTGGAGTCTCAGGACTGCCGGAGTCTGCCCGCTGGACCGCCTAAGTGCTCAGCTCGCTACGGTGAGCTCTTCTTCGAGTTGCTGCTTACGGTGCAGGCTCGCATAGTAGCCGTCTAGGGCCAGCAATTCTTCATGGCGGCCCTGTTCAACAATGCGGCCATGATCCAGCACCGCGATCTGATCGGCGTTACGCACCGTTGAAACGCGATGCGAAATGATCAGGGTGGTGGCGGTCGCAGTATAAGTACGCAGACCGTCGAGAATACGTTCTTCGGTATACGTGTCGACGTTCGCAAGAGCGTCGTCGAGAATGAGAATTGCGGGCCGGCGCAAAAGGGCGCGCGCGATCGCCGCACGTTGCTTTTGTCCGCCTGAGAGCGTGACCCCGCGTTCGCCAACAATGGTTTCAAAGCCCTGGGGGAACTCCTCGAATTCGCATCGGATGTGTGCTGCCTCGGCGGCTTCGAGCATGTCTTCAACGCTTGCATCGGGGGCGCCGAAGGTGAGGTTGCCGCGCAGCGTGTCGCTGAAGAGGAAGGTTTCCTGCGGAACCATGCCGATGTTGTGGCGAAGCGTGGCAAGGGGATAGTCGCGAACCGGGCGGCCATCGATAAGAAGAGAACCTTCCGGCACCTCGTAGAGGCGCGAAATCAGGTTCACAATCGTGGTTTTGCCTGAGCCGGTAGGTCCCACAATGGCGAGGCTTGTACCTGCCGGGATGTGCAGCGAGATGTCGCGAAGCACCTTGGTTTCGCCGTAGGAGAAATTCAGGTGGCGAAATTCAATATCTCCACGCAGAAGAGCATCGGCAGGGATCGAGCGGTCCGCGGCGCTGTCGTCGATTGCCGGCTTGGCGCGCAGAAGCTCATCGATCCGTTTGACCGACGCCGTGCCACGCTGAAAGAGATTGACCACCCATCCCACCGCGATGATTGGCCAGATCAGCAGGATCATGTATGTGTTGAAGGCAACAAAGTCGCCCGGCGTAATGTGATGGGCGACGACTTCGTGTCCGCCGACCAACAGCGTAATAATCATCGAGACGCCGAGAATGAACTCGAGCGTTGGCCACAGCATGCCCATCAGTTGAACAAGGCGCTGCGCGCGCGCAATGTACTGGCGGTTCAGCTTTTCAAACTGGCCTATCTGCGACTCCTCGCGGGCAAAGGCGCGAACCAGGCGCGCGCCGGAATAGTTCTCCTGGGCCTGCGAAGAGATCTCTGAGAAGCTTTCCTGAATGCGTTCGAAGCGGTCGTGAATGCGGCTGCCGAAGTACTGCACGAGGATGCTGGCGAGCGGCATCGGCGCCCAGGCAACCAGGGTGAGATAAGGGCTGATGCGAAAAAGGAAGAAGAGGGCGCCGACGGTGAAAAAGATCGTATTCGCGCTGTACATGAGCGCCGGGCCAAGCAGCATGCGCACCGCGTTCAGGTCGTTGGTCGTGCGCGCCATGATGTCGCCGGTGCGATAGCGCTCGTAGAAGCCTGAATCCTGCAGCTCAAGCTGGCGAAAGAGATCGTTGCGCAGGTCGAATTCGATCTCGCGTGAAATCCCGATGAGAATCCAGCGCTGCGCGTACAGAAAGATTCCCTTAACAAGAGCGATGGCGACCAGGATTCCCGCGAAGACGAGTATCTGCTGGCGCGTGATCCCGCGCTCAAGGCCGTCAATGGCTTTGCGAATAACCTGGGGAAAAAGCACCCACACCGCGTTCGTGGCGATGCAGGAAAGCGTGCCCCAGAGGTATCCCCACCGGTAGCGGCGCATGTAGCTGAAAAGCGGCTTCAGGTCGCGAAGCATCTTTTCTATTGTACGGGCAAGGTCTCCGGACAGGCTCTCAGGTCGGTGTCCGCAGCAGCAGATAGCCGCCCGTAAGGGCGAAAAGCACATCGGGACTCCAGGCGGCGAGCGCGGCGGGCAGGTAGTTCACATTTCCCATGGCGCCGAAAAGACTGTCCACCACGAAGTATGCGAGAGCCACCGCGACGGCTACGGCAATGCCCGTGAGCGATCCGCGACGGCCCATCGAGAGCGCGAAGGGAATGGCGAGGATGGCCATGACGATAGCGACAATCGGGTAAGCAAGTTTGTGCCAGAGCGCGACACGCAGCCGCATCGTGTCAAAGCCGCTTTGCCGCAGGTCGCGAATGTAGCGCTTGAGCTGGCTGAAATTCATCTCCTGCGATTGCAGGCTCTCTTTTTTAAAGTAGCCGGGGTCTTCGTGAATCTCCGAAAAACCGGTGGATTTGAAATCCTGATAGCGCGTCTGGTGGGCGCCGTCAAAGTCGCGGACCCAGCCGTTCTCAAAGCTCCAGGAACCAGTCGTAGCGTTCCAGGATGCGCGCGAGGCGAAGATGCGTCGCGAAATTGAGAAAGAAGACGGGTCGAACTCGAAGACCGAGAGATTCGCGAATTCGTTCGTATCCGGGTCAAAGAACTGGTAGTAGAAAATGCGGCCGGGTTCATTGGGGTGCGGCTGCCCAAAGAGCCACTTCTGCTCAGGGTGCAGAAAGGTCTGTGGCGGACGTCCCTTGATCGTGCTGCGCAAAGCTTCCTGCCTGCGGTTGGCCTGCGGCAAGTAGTACTGGTCGAAGAGAAAGAGGCTGACTGAAAGAATCGCTGCAATCGAAACGATGGGGATGACGAGCCGGTACAGACTGATGCCTGTCGCCTTCATGGCGATGATCTCACTGTTGCGATTGAGCACGCCGAAGGTGACCAGCACGCCAATCAGCACCGCCAGCGGCGCAATCTGGTAGAGCATGCTCGGAGTGAGATTGATGAGATAGGCGCCAACCGTGGTCAGCGGAATATGGTTGCGCAGAATGTCGCCGATCAGCTCGAAAAATGTGAAGACGAGCATCAGGAGCACAAACCCCGCCAGAACCAGAATGAACGTGCCGAGAAATTCCCGCACAACGTATTCGTCGAGAATGCGGGGAAAAGCGCCGCGGGAGGCCTTGCGTACGGACCGCGTCTGGATGCGGTCGAAGATGCCGGTGAGTGAAGCGCCGTTATGCCCGGTGTGCGGGCGGAACTTCGACAGCCGCGAAGCCCATCCGCTGATCGCGGAGAGCATGAGACCTCCGCTGGCCATTTGCCACAGCAGAAAGATGCCTCCGGCGGCGAAGAGAATGTTCGCCAGCCAGACCGCAAGAAATGCGGGCAGCTTGTCTTGCCGGCCTAGCGCGATGCCGGTGTAGGAGAGAACGTAGTAGAGGATGACAAGCAGAAGCGTGAAGACGAAGCCCGAACTCTTTCCCCCGCGACGTGAGATCACTCCAAGAGGCACGCCCATAAGCATCAGAACCAGGCACGCAACAGGATAGGAAAAGCGGCTGTGCAGTTCGAGCAGGTAGCGCTTGCTGTCAGGCCCCTGAACACGATCGAGCAGTGTGCTCATCGGCATGGCGTACATGGCCTGGTCCATGCGCCCCAGATGCACGTCGCTCTGTGCGTTGAGATTGAGCGGCATGTCCGTGGTCGAGAAGGTGGAGATGTTGTATTCCTGTGGCCGGCCTGCAACCGTCTCGTGCCGCGCGCCATCGCGCAGGCGCATAAGCAATACCTGCGAGGAATCGTTTGCCACCGTAGCCGAGGCCGCTGTCGTCACCAGCGGCGTTGTCGGGTCAGAGACATCCGCCATGAACACCTGGCGCCAGTTGGCGGCGCCGGCGCCCGCGCGCACGTCCTGCACGTACAAAACGTAGTTGCGAAAATCCTCATAGAAGACACGCGGCTGGATAAGATACGACGCCTGCGATCTTTCGAGAGACTGCTGCATTTCGAGAATGGCCTGATTGGCGCGCGGCGCGACAAAGAGGGAGTTCACCAGGCCAAGCAGTGTGCCGCCGATCGCTACGATAGAGGCGACGCGCACGAAATAGCCGATGCCCAGACCCGAGGCGCGCATGGCAATGATCTCGCTGTCTGCGGCTAGCCGGCTCAGGCCCAGCAGAATGCCGACAAGGACGGCCATGGGGATGGTGACCTTGAAGGTGTTCGGGAGCATGAAGACGAAGATCTGGGCGACTGCCGTGAGCGGAGAGCTGTTGCGAACGACGATTTCGAGAATCTGCCCAAGGTTGGGCATAAAGAGGATGAAAGTAAAAAGCGCGCAGCCGATAAGCGTGTGAGAGAAAATCTCGCCGAGAATGTAGCGTGTGAGGATGCGCACAGCGGGCTCTGCAGCTAGTCTATCGCGTTACCGGCGCTGCGAGTGAAGATGGCTGCCAGCGCCGAAGGCGAAGACTGTTGAGCAGCACGCTCACAGAGCTAAGAGCCATCGCGGCGGCAGCGATCCACGGCGTCAGCAGGATGTGGAAGAAGGGATAGAGAAGGCCCGCGGCGAGGGGAATGCCGAGCAGGTTATACGCGGCGGCCCAGGCGAGGTTCTCTTCCATGATGTGGATCGTAGCGCGCGCAAGCTCAAGAGCGGCGGGAATTGAAGAGGGCTGGGCGCGCAGCAGCACTACGTCGGCAGCCTCCTGTGCGAGGTCGGCCCCTGTGCCCATGGCAATACCGGCGTCGGCCTGGGCAAGGGCGCCGGAGTCGTTGATGCCGTCGCCAACCATAGCCACGCGCTGACCCTTTTCCTGCATGGCGCGGATGCGCTGAAGTTTGGCGGCGGGCTCCAGGCCTGCCTCGACTTCATCGATTCCCGCCTGGTTGGCAATGGGAGCAGCGGCGGCCGCGGAGTCGCCGGTAAGCATCAGGACGCGAAGACCCGCGCCGCGCAATGCCGCGATCGCCGCGGTGGCATCGGGCCTGAGGGTGTCGCGGGCGTCAAATGCTCCAATCGCGTGGTTGTCGAGGGCAATGTAGAGGCGGGTGATGCCGGGCTTCGGGGGCTGCACATTTGCGGGCGGGCGTCCAAAGAGCTCGCGAAAAAAAGCTTCATTGCCAATCGTGCAGTTATAGTCCTCGACACGCGCTGTGACGCCGCGGCCGGGCACAACCTGCACATTTTGTGCTGGCTCCCAGCCGATCTTGCGGGCGCGTGCGGCTTCAACAATGGCATGTGCCAGCGGGTGGTTCGAGCGCTCTTCGGCTGCGGCTCCAATGCGAAGCAGGTCTTCTTCCTTGTAGCCGCTAAGCGGGTAAATCGCCAGAAGCGTAGGACGGCCAACTGTGAGAGTGCCGGTCTTGTCGAGCACGACGGTATCGAGCCGCGTCAGCCGCTCCAGGGCTTCGCCGCCCTTAAACAGCACACCAAGTTGAGCGCCGCGTCCAACAGCCACCGTCAGCGCCGCGGGAACCGCCAGGCCCATCGCGCAGGGGCAAGCGATCACGAGTACGGCGACCGCGGTCGATAGGGCCGTCTGCATGGAGCCTGTGGCCAGGGCCCAGATGCCGAAGGTGAATGTAGCGATGGCGAGCACCGTGGGAACGAAGACAGCGCTGGCGCGATCTGCCATGCGCTCCAGGGGTGCGCGGGAGCTTTGTGCCTGCTGCACCATACGCGTGATCTGCGCCAGCACTGTTTCTTCGCCCAGAGATTGCGCCTTGCAGACCACCGCACCGTCGTAGTTCAGTGTCCCCGTAAGAACCCGATCGCCGGGCTGCCGGTCAAGCGGCGTCGATTCGCCGCTGAGCATGGATTCGTCGACAGTCGTCCGGCCTTCAATGATCTCTGCGTCTACAGGAAACCGCTCGCCGGGAAGCACCAGGACATGATCGCCGGGTCGGATTTCTTCGAGGGGCACGATCATTTCGTCGCTCCCTTCGACGCGCCGCGCGGTAGAGGGTCTAAGCTGGCTCAGCGAGTTGAGCGCCGCAAGTGCGCGCTTCTTGGCCCGGGCCTCAAGTGCCTTGCCCAGCAGCAGAAAGCCCAGGATCAGCAGAACGGCGTCGAAGTAGACCTCGTGGCCCTTTTCAGGCAGGATCGTGGCATAGGCCGAGTACAGAAAGGCGGCGCCGGTGCCAAGGCTCACCAGGGTGTTCATGTTGGTGTCGCCGTGCCTCAGCCCGCGGCCGGCACTAATGTAGATTTCGCGTCCTGCCCAGTAGAGAAGCGCTCCGGTGACTAGCAGAAGCGTCCAGCGAACCAGGTCCGGCGGAATGGAATAAAGGAACGGAAACCAGTTCATCATGAGCCGGTCAAAGTAGCCCATGTGAGAAGCGAGGGGCATAGCCAGCAGCATGGCCAGAACGCCGGCGCCAATGGTGATGAGAGGCTTTCGAAGTGAGCCGTTGCCGGCTGTTTCAGACGCCGTGGCTTCGCCGGGCCGGGGCAGAACGGCGTCGTAGCCGGCGGAGCGAATTGCTGCAACAAGGGTGCTGGGCTCAGCCTCAGCGGGATTGAACACCACCGTGGCCTTGTGAGCCATCAGATCCACGCGCGCCGACTCAACACCCGCGGTCGATTGAAGTGCCGATTCGACGTGGTGCTGGCATGCGGCGCAGGTCATTCCCAGCACTGGTAATGTAAGGGTCTCTGTATGGTTGGTCGTCATCGAACCGTTTATGTTTCTAAATGCGCCGTGTAACCGGCTTTAGCAAGAGCCGAGATGATTGAATCGACCGGCGCCGTTTCCCTGGATGATCTGACGCGAGCGGCCCCGATTCGAACTTCGTCCACAACAATTCCATCCACTGATGCCAGGGTCTGCGTAACTCGCCGAACGCATGATCCGCAGTGCATTCCATCGACCTGCAGCGTTACCGATGTCAATTTGTCCCCCGGTTGGTTTGATGATACGCCAACCAATACGATGCGAGACCACCGTAAAGTTGTATTTGCGGGTTACCGTAGATTGGCTGTAGGCCCTTGAAACTTACTATCTTAGGGTGGGGGATAATCGAAGATATATGACACGAGAATTTCCCGATACACCTCTTGTGGGAGTTGGCGCGGTGGTGGTGCACCAGGAGCGCATCCTGCTCGTTCGGCGTGGGCATGAACCGCTCAAAGGGCGCTGGTCGCTGCCTGGCGGGCTGCTCGAGCTGGGAGAAGGGCTTGAAGCGGCTGTCAGGCGCGAAGTGCGGGAAGAAACTGGCCTCGAAGTCGAGCCGATGGAACTGATCGAGTTGCTCGACCGCATCCATCTCCAAGGGGATCGAGTGCGCTACCACTACGTAATTGCGGATTATCTGTGCCGGGTGACCGGGGGGCAGCTGCAGGCTGCATCCGATGCCGACGAAGTGCGCTGGGTCGAGAGGGCGGAGTGGAGCCGCCGCAGCGATCCCGCCCTGGATCCTGCACCCGATCCTGCCCCCGATCTGGCACTGGACCCGATCACCGTGCGAGTCATCGAGGCCGGCTGGCAGCGAGCAAAGACGTTGAAGGAAAAAGAGTCCAGATGACTCGAACGCGGAAGCTTCGATGGGCCCTGGGCGGCCTCTTGCTCTTCGCGTTGCTGGCGGCAGTTGGTTTCTGGGCGCGTCCCGTGGCGGTTTTTCGCGCCTTTACTCGCGCGGAAATGCGCTTCAGGGGTGCGCAGAGCCGCTGGGTTACCGTGCAAGGCTACCGCATTCACTATTACGTGACCCCACCGGAAAACGTGACCGGCCCGGGAAATGGCCCGGTCGTAGTGCTGATCCACGGCCTTGGCGGCCGCTCCGATGACTGGGTCAACCTTGCGCCGTTTCTTTCCCGGGCCGGCTATCGTGTCTACATGCCCGATCTGCCGGGCTTTGGACAAAGTGAACAACCCCCTGATTTCTCCTATTCCGTGCGGGACCAGGCGGCGGTCGTTGTTGCGTTCCTCGACGCGATGGGACTCAGGCAGGTGGATCTGGGCGGCTGGTCGATGGGTGGATGGATCGTGCAGCGCGTGGCGGCAGAGCATCCTGAGAGGGTGAGCAAGCTACTGCTCTTTGATAGCGCCGGGCTATACGAAAAGCCGCAATGGGACATCGGCCTGTTTACCCCGCGCGACGCCGGGCAGATCGATCAACTCAACGCTCTGCTCAGGCCGGCTCCTCCGTGGGTGCCGGGCTTCATTGCTCGCGATATTCTTCGCCAGTCAAACCGGAACGCGTGGGTGATTCATCGCACGGTGCATTCAATGCTCACCGGTCGCGACACCACCGACAAGCTGCTGCCTGAGCTGGAAATGCCGGTGCAGATTCTGTGGGGCGCTGAGGACCGGATCGTTCCCCTGAGCCAGGCTGAGAAGATGCAAAAGCTCATTCCGCACGCGCAGTTGGATGTCATTCCCGGGTGCGGACACCTGGCGCCGAATCAGTGCGCCGGGCAGATGGCGCCAAAGGTCATTGCCTTCCTCAACCGGTAAATCGCCAAACAGGTAAATCGCGCACAGAAAAAAGGCGAGCCTCGTGCGGCCCGCCTTTTTTCAAGATAAGCGTCAGCTAAACGCTGATCACCTCGCAGAGTTCCTTCACGGCGGCAGCACTCTTCTTGAGGCCCGCTTCTTCTTCCGGCGTGAGCTTGATCTCGATAATTTTTTCGAGTCCGGCAGCCCCCAGCTTGCAGGGCACGCCGATGTAGTAGCCATCAATGCCGTACTCACCCTGCAGGAACGCTGCGCAGGGAAGGATCTTCTTCTTGTCCTTGAGAATTGCCTCAACCATCTCGACCGCCGCCGCGGAAGGCGCGTAGTAGGCGCTGCCGGTCTTGAGATATTTCACAATCTCGGCGCCGCCATCGCGGGTGCGCTGCACCAGTTCAGCCAGGCGAGCCGGAGCAATAAGCTCCGTGATCGGAATGCCCGCCACAGTGGAGTAGCGGGCCAGTGGCACCATGGTGTCGCCGTGGCCGCCGAGAACGAAGGCGGTGACGTTTTCTACGCTCACGTTCAGTTCATCGGCAATAAAGGTACGAAAGCGGGCTGAGTCCAGCACGCCGGCCATGCCGATGACGCGCTCGCGATTAAAGCCCGCCTGGCGATAGGCTGCCTGCGCCATCGCGTCCAGCGGGTTCGAGACAATGATCAGGATGCTTTCCGGCGAGGCGGCAACCACCTTCTGCACCACATCTGACATGATTTTGAAGTTGGTGTGCAGCAGGTCATCGCGGCTCATGCCGGGCTTGCGGGGAATGCCCGCGGTAATCACGACAATGTCCGAGTTGGCCGTGGCCGCGTAATCGTTCGAGCCCGTGACGTGAACATCGCGCTTCTCGATCGGCATCGCTTCCAGCAAATCGAGCGCCTTGCCCTGGGGAATACCTTCCACCACATCGATAAGCACCACGTCGGCCAATTCCTTCGACGCGATCCAGTGGGCGGCTGTGGCGCCCACGTTTCCGGCGCCTACGATACTGACTTTCTTCCGCATAAATATCTCCTTAGTTAGTTGTGAGCGGCGGATCTACCTCGCGAGCGCCTCAACTGGCTTCCCATTGAAAACAGAGTCCAAAGCCGTCAGGATCGCGCAGGTACACCTGCTTCATGCCATAAGGTGCGACCTTAGGTGGGGAATCGACGATTACGCCTTTTGCGATCAACTCCTCATAGGTTCCATCCACATTCGGGCAGTCGAAATAGAGACAGGTGTCGCGATGCCGGCGTTCAGATAAATACTCTTCGCGCGCCGGACGCTCTTCGTCGAACTCATAAGCGTCATTCAGCATAATCTCCGCAGTGCCAGATCGCAGCCGGCACCAGTGAAAGCGATCCTTGTTACCGCCGAGATGTGGTGACGTGCTCACGACCTCGAAGCCGAGTTGGTCGCGATAGAAGCGGATCGATGTGGGCATGTCGTAGACCTCGAAGTAGGGACAAACGCCGTGAACTTCGATTGCCATCGGTGACCTCTTTCTGCGCTACTCCTGCGAGCTGCAATTCAGGGGTAGCGCCGATCCACTTCTCCGCGTTCTACATGTTGCCGATAATGCGCGTCGCAAACTCGCTGGTGCCCACTTTGGTGGCCCCCGCGGTCTGGCGCTCGAAGTCGTAGGTCACGAACTTCTGCAGAATCGTCTTTTCGAGAGAGGTTTCGATCAGCTTCGCGGCTTCCTTCCAGCCGATGAAATCCAGCAGCATCACGCCGGAAAGAATCACCGAGCCGGGATTGATCATGTCCTTGTCCGCGTACTTCGGCGCAGTGCCGTGCGTCGCTTCAAAGACAGCGTAGCCATCGCCAATGTTCGCGCCCGGCGCGATGCCGAGACCGCCGACCTGCGCCGCGGCCGCGTCAGAGATGTAGTCGCCATTGAGGTTCGACGTAGCGAGAATGCTGTAGTCCGCCGGACGGATGATGATCTGCTGAAAGATCGAGTCGGCAATGCGGTCATTGATCAGCACCTTCGACTTCCACGCCCCGTTGCCGTGGGATTTTCCGATGCTGTCGACGACGGACTTGACCTCGGCATGGATCGAGTCGCGGAAGGCCTGCGGCGCGAACTCAAGTCCTGGTTCGATCAGCGCGGCATTCTGCTCCACCGTCAGGCCAGGGTTGGATTCAAGGTTGCCCAGTATCCAGCTTTCGCGCTCGGTGATCGTCTGTTCGCGGAACTCCTGCGTCGCCACTTCGTAGCCCCACTCGCGAAATGCGCCTTCGGTGAACTTCTGAATGTTGCCCTTGTGCACCAGCGTCACCGTCTTGCGTCCCGATTCAAGCGCGTGCCGAATGGCGTAACGCACCAGTCGCTTGGTTCCGAAAATCGAGATTGGCTTGATGCCGATACCGGAATCGGTGCGCACCTTCTTCTTGGTCTTCGCCAGCAGATCGTCGTTAAGAAACGAGATCAGTCTCGCCGCATCTTCGCTGCCTTCCTTGAACTCAACACCGGCATATACGTCCTCAGTGTTCTCGCGGAAGATCACGATATCGAGCTTCTCCGGGTGCTTCACCGGGCTGGGCACGCCCTGGTAGTACTTCACAGGTCGCACGCAGGAGTAGAGGTCGAGAATCTGGCGCAGCGCCACGTTCAGCGAGCGAATTCCGCCGCCGACAGGCGTGGTCAGCGGTCCCTTGATCGAGACGCGCAGATCACGCGCGGCTGCGACGGAGTCATCCGGCAGCCAGTTGTTGAACTGACGGTATGCTTTCTCTCCGGCATAAATCTCAAACCACTTGATGCTGCGCTTGCCGCCGTAGGCCTTCTCCACTGCGGCATCGAAAACCCGCTGCGAGGCCTTCCAGATATCGCGGCCCGTGCCGTCGCCTTCAATGAAGGGAATGATTGGGTTGTCGGGTATCTCAAACTGACCGTTGCTGTACTGGATCGGTGCGCCGTCTTTGGGCAACTCAAGCCCGTTATAGCTCGTCTGCATTTTCTTTTAGCGATGTCCCTTTCCTCTATACATTTGCAGACTCGGGGCAGACTCTGCAAATGGAGGCGCGAAGGAAAACGGGCAGGGCGACGGCAGCGCCGCCGCCGCTATTGCTGCGGTTGCCGCAACTGCTCCCCGTCAAAGCGGGGAATGCCGAAGTGCCCGCGCAGGTGCAACACGTCCACCGGGTTGAGATTGCCCGCAACCGTGATCAACGTCAGGCTGCGCGGCGTTTCCGCCAGCACCACGGCTCCGCGCACGTTAACGCCGTCCATCACCACCCACACGTCCGTCGTGCCGTTATGCACCGGGCCGCCGGCCCCGGTCGTCGTTACAACGTGCTTCCAGCCGCGCAGATGGTAGGCATCACGAATCGACGCCACTTCGCCCTCATCCGGAATGCCGCCCTGGTTGAAGCGCAGCAGATGCACACTTACGCCGTCGAGCTTGCGGATCACCTGCTTGTCTGCCGGTTCCGAATCGGGGACCATGCCCGCGGCGAGAGCCAGAAGGCTGCGATCGAGTGTGAAACTCTCCTTCATCACCGCTTCGCGATTCAGTTGCTCCAGCGCCGGTGGAACCCAGTCCAGTGGAACCGGGGGCAACTCGGCGATGGGAGGGCCGGCGCCAAGAACCGGCTGTGCCTCTGGGGGAGGGGATAGAGCTTGAACAGGTTGCTGCGATCGTGCCGCCACCACGGCAAGCGCAGCGCACGAGAGCAAAATTCCGACGCGAGACATCCGCTTCATGGGTGCTTAAACGCGGAGTGGCGCGGAAAGTTCCGGTGAATCTTTTTTTATCACGCAGGCCAAAAAGCATTGCGAGTGATCCAGGCCGAAGATTGTAGGCCGAAGATTCTGCCTAACCGTTGTTGCATGAACAGTACATGAATTCGCCGCCGGCTCTTTTGCCGCCGGTCAATATGAGATACACTCATGCGGGAACTACCGAAAGACTGACAGCTACGGAGGGTACATCTAAATTGGGAAAAAGCATGGTGCCGAAGAAGCTTTTCTTCACCAAGGGCGTTGGTAAGCACAAAGAACGCCTGACCAGCTTTGAGCTGGCGCTGCGCGATGCAGGAATTGCTTCACAGAATCTGGTGCGCGTCTCATCCATCTTTCCACCACGCTGCAAAGTCATCACCCGCAAGGAAGGGCAGAAATATCTCAGCCACGGGGAAGTTGTCTTTGCGGTCATCGCGGAAAACTCGACGCGCGAACCGCACCGGCTTTGCGTTTCCAGTATCGGCGTCGCCATTCCGGCGGATAAAGATACTTACGGATACCTCAGCGAGCACCACAGCTTTGGAGAGACCGAAGAGCAGGCGGGCGAGTATGCCGAAGAGCTCGCTGCCGAGATGCTGGCAACCACGCTCGACGTGGACTTCGATCCCGACAAGAGCTGGGACGAGAAGAAGGAGATCTACAGCATCTCCAACAAGATCGTGCGGACCAGCAACATTACGCAGTCGGCCGTGGGCGACAAGCGCGGCCTCTGGACCACGACAATCGCTGCGGCAGTGCTGATTCTTGACGAATAGGCACGAGCGCGAGCGAAGTTTCGAGGCCAATCCTTCAATATAGGATTGGCCTTGTTGCATAAGGCGAGACCAGCAAGGACCGAAGAGCGAGCAGACCATGGCGGAGAAGCGAAAGTACAACGTAGGCCTGGTGCAGATGAGCATGGGGCCCGACCCGGAGGCAAACCTGGCCGCTGCGGTGCGGCATATTCATGAGGCGGCAAACCTGGGCGCGCAAATCGTGTGCCTGCCCGAGCTTTTTCGCACCCAGTATTTCTGCCAGCGCGAAGATCTGCACCTCTTCGATCTTGCCGAGCCGATTCCCGGCCCCTCCACGGCGAAACTCGCCGAGGTGGCGCGTGCGCTGCGCGTCGTCATCGTGGCTTCGCTCTTTGAACGGCGCGCGCCGGGCCTCTATCACAACACTGCTGTGACGCTGAACGTCGATGGAAGCATCGGCAGCGTCTACCGCAAGATGCACATTCCCGACGATCCGCTCTACTACGAGAAGTATTACTTCACGCCCGGCGACCTCGGCTTTCGCGCCGCCGACACCGCTTTTGGCCGCATTGGTACCCTCGTCTGCTGGGATCAGTGGTATCCCGAAGGCGCGCGCCTCACCGCGCTCCAGGGCGCAGAGGTCCTCTTCTATCCCACCGCGATTGGCTGGCACCCGGCCGAGAAGGATGAGTTTGGCGCGGCGCAATATGATGCCTGGCAGACCATTCAGCGCGGCCACGCCATTGCCAACGGCGTGTATGTGGCGGGCGTCAATCGCGTCGGCCACGAGCAGGGAGACGTGCTCGGCAAACGCGTCAGCGGGCCTGGCCTTCAGTTCTGGGGCGGCAGCTTCCTCGCCGACCCATTCGGCCGCATTGTGGCTAAGGCCTCGCACGACGCCGAGGAGGTCCTGCTCGGCGAAATCGACCTCGGTCTGATCGAGGAGACGCGCCGCAACTGGCCGTTTCTACGCGACCGCCGCATCGATGCCTATGCACCCATCACCCGGCGCTTCCTCGATGGCGGGATGTCGGACCCTGATCCGAAATAAAAATCCGAAATAAGGATTCCGAAATAAGGACGGCGAAATAAGGACGACCATGATTGCGGACCCCCAAACGATGCAGGCCGCCATGCAGGCTGCGCTTGAGCAGGCACGCAACGCAGCCGAAGCCGGCGAAGTGCCCATCGGCGCCGTCATCCTGCGCGATGGGGCGATCATCGCGCGTGGGCAGAATTCCGTCATCCGCCAAAGCGATCCCACCGCGCATGCTGAGATTGTCGCCCTGCGAGAAGCTGCCGCGGCGCTCGGCAATTACCGGCTCAGCGGCTGCACCCTCTACGTCACCCTCGAGCCATGCGCCATGTGCGCCGGCGCCATGATTCACGCGCGGCTCGACCAGCTTGTCTATGCTGCACCCGATCCCAAGGCCGGTGCATGCGGCTCAGTGCTTGAGGTGCTGAATCATCCACGGCTCAATCACCAGGTACAAGTCCAGCAGGGAATTCTCGCCGACGAAGCCGCCGAATTGCTGCGCGACTTCTTCCGCCAGCGCCGGCAGGTCTAGCGCTTCGTAAGCGCCCTGATTTGACCTGCCCGGTCGGGCCATTGCGCCGCCAGTGCCGCATAGTCGCCGCTGCGATAATCGGCGTAATCGAAGCCCGGGGTCACCGTGCAGCCCAGCAGAGCCACTTCGCCCTCGCCAATCAGCCGGGTCCCTTGCCACGTTCCGGCAGGAACAACCAACTGTGCGCACTGGCCTGCCGCGAGGTCCGTCCCAAGTGTAAAAACAGTCGAGGTCCCGTCGGCATGCAGTTGCAGCATCTCCACCGGGTCGCCATAGTAGAAGTGAAAAATCTCGTCCGACTGCAGCATATGCATTTCCGAGAAGCTTCCTCGCTCCAGTAGGTAGTAAATTGCCGAGCCGAGCTTCCGGGAGCCACGCTGCAGCTCCACCGCGCCGGCGGAGGTGTAGGTGCGGCGAAAGAAACCGCCTTCGACGGGATGAGGTTCCAGCCGGAGCAGTGCCTTGATTTCATTGGCCGTCATTGGTTTCGATGGTAACAGTGAAGCATTAGAATGAAGTTATGAAGGTGTGCGTCTATACGTCTGGCTGGTGCCGTGATTGCAGAGCTGCCAAGCAATTTCTTGATTCTCACGGCATAGCCTACACCGAGATCAATGTGGATCTGGATCCTGCGGCGTCAGCCGAGCTGATCCGCAATGTCGGCAAGAGGGCAATTCCGCAACTCGTCATCAACGGAGAATGGTTTCAGCCCTATCAGCCCGGCCGCGGCCTTCTCTACGATGAGCTTCACAGGCGGTTCGGAATTCAGAAACCGTAGGTCGTCCCTCGTACAATCAGGAGTTGGCACGGACGCGCTCAAGCTGCCCTGCCGGGAGCAAGCCCCTTGATCGAACGCTACACACGCCCGGCAATGGGGCGCATCTGGACCGAAGAGAACAAGTATCGCTGCTGGCTTGAAGTGGAGTCGGCCGCAACAGCAGTTCTCGCCGAAGATGGCGTCGTGCCTGCCGCGGCCGCCGCGGTGATTGCGAGCCGGGCAGATTTCTCGTTGGCGCGGATTGCCGAGATCGAGGCCGAGGTGAAGCATGATGTGATTGCCTTCACCACGGCCGTTGCCGAATCCCTCAAGAAGCAGGGGCTCGACGCCGAGTCGCGCTGGCTGCATTACGGGCTCACTTCGAATGACGTGGTGGACACCGCGCAGGCGCTGCAGGTCAAGGCGGCCTCGAAGCTCATTCGCGAGGGGCTGACGGCATTTCTTGCCGTCCTCAAGCGTCGCGCCGTCGAGTTCAAGCACACCCCGACCATCGGCCGCACTCACGGCATTCACGCCGAGCCCACAACCTTCGGCCTCAAGCTGCTCAACTGGTATGCCGAGATGCAGCGCAATCTGGTGCGGTTTGACGCCGCGGCTGAAGGCATGCGCGTGGGCAAGTTGTCCGGCGCCGTCGGCACCTTCGGCCATCTCAAGCCGGAGCATGAGGAACGCATCTGTGCGCGCCTCGGGCTTGAGCCGGCTCCCGTGGCCACACAGGTCATCCAGCGGGACCGCCACGCGGCCTACATCGCTGCGCTCGCAATTATCGGCAGCACGCTCGACAAGATTGCGGTTGAGGTTAGGCATCTGCAGCGCACTGAGGTGCGTGAGGCGCAGGAGTACTTCAGCGAAAAGCAGAAGGGCTCCTCGGCAATGCCGCATAAGAAGAATCCCATCACCAGCGAGCAGATCAGCGGCCTTGCGCGTGTGCTGCGCGGCAATGCGCAGGCAGCCTTTGAAAACATCCCCCTGTGGCACGAGCGCGACATTTCGCACTCTTCAGTTGAGCGGGTCATCTTTCCAGACTCGACAATTCTTGCGGATTATCTGCTGGCCAAGGCAACTGACTTGATTGATCGCCTGCTGGTATATCCCGAGCGCATGAAAAGGAATCTTGAGTCTACCGGCGGGCTCATCTTCAGCGGTCAGTTGCTGCTCGATCTGGCCGAAGCGGGCATGATGCGCGAGGACGCCTACCGGCTGGTGCAGAGTCACGCCATGCGCGCCTGGAAGGACGACCTCGTTTTTCGCGATGAGGTCGAGCGCGATCCGGCCATTACCGCCCTGCTGAGCCGGGAAAAGCTGAGTCGCACCTTTGATTACTTGCGCCAGCTCGGCAACGTCAATGCAATCTTCTCGCGCGTGCTGGGAGAGTGAGGCTCTGTCTGCGATGCAATTGACCGTGGCAGTCACCGGAGCTTCAGGCGCCATCTTCGCGAGGGAAATGCTGCGCGCGCTCGAAGCCGACCCGCGCGTCCATCGCGTGCACTTCGTGCCCTCTGAAAACTCGTTGCGTGTGATTGCGGAAGAGCTCGGAGTGAGCGGCCGCACGCAGTGCCTCGAGAGGCTGCTCGACGCCGCACCTCAAAAGACCGTTCAACTCAGCGATGCAGACATCGGGGCCGGCATCGCGAGCGGAAGTCATCCCTCCAGCGGCATGATCGTGCTGCCCTGTTCCATGGGGACGCTCGCGAAGATCGCGCTCGGCCTCGCGGACTCGTTGATTGCCCGCGCCGCAGACGTGACCCTCAAGGAGCGGCGGCCACTGCTGCTTTGCGTGCGCGAAACCCCCTTCAGCCGGATTCACCTGCGCAATATGACCCTCGCCGCGGAATCCGGCGCTACCATCTTCCCCGTGATTCCGTCGTTTTACAGCCAGCCAAACGACACCACTGAGATGGCGCGGCAGTTCGTCTATCGCGTTCTGGCGCACATCGGCCTGCCCCAGCCCGGCGGCTACATCTGGAAGCCTGAAGATTAACTTGCCTGAGGGCTCCCTTGATTGACCCGGCAAAGCATCGCCTTCGAGTCGATCCGCCAGTCGACGTGCAGATTTGGTTGACAGCCCGCTGGGCCAGCCCGGATACTCCTTGCATGCTGCGGGCGAACAATCACGGAACTGAGGCCATGGCCATGTGCATGTGTAGGGCATGCGGCCCCGTCCGTGCGACTTTTAAGAGGCGAATGCGTTAAACGCAGACAATTCTCAACAGTCCAGCGGCCCGGGTCCTTCAAAGGATTCGGGTTTTTTGCTTTTCCGCGCGTAGCAGCCATTTCTCAAAAATCAATTGAGCCCAGGGCGCCTCACAATCCATCAAGACCGAAGGAGTCACCGAATGTCAGAAGCCAAGCAACTGCAATTTGCCACCCTCGCTGTTCACGCCGGCCAGTCACCCGATCCCGCCACAGGTGCGCGGGCCGTGCCCATCTACCAGACGACGTCGTATGAGTTTCAGGATGCAGACCACGCCGGACGCCTCTTCGCGCTCAAGGAGTTTGGCAACATCTACACCCGCATCATGAACCCCACGACTGACGTTTTCGAAAAACGTGTGGCAGCTCTCGAAGGCGGAGCCGCCGCGCTGGCAACGGCGTCAGGGCAGGCAGCCGAGACGCTCACGCTCACCACTCTGGCATCGGTCGGCGACGAGATCATCTCGACCACCTCGCTCTATGGCGGCACCTATAACCTCTTCCACCACACGCTGCCGCGGCTGGGCATTACCGTGAAATTTGTCGACGCGGATGACTTCGATGGGCTGCGCAAGGCGATCACCGACAAGACGCGCGCGATCTATACCGAATCAATCGGAAATCCCAAGCTCGATGTCGTCGATATCGAGCGGTTCGCTTCCATCGCCCACGAGCACCACCTCCCGCTGGTGATTGATAACACCACTCCCTCCGCTGCGCTGGTGCGGCCCATCGAATGGGGTGCAGACATCGTCGTAAATTCGGCAACTAAGTTTCTCGGTGGCCACGGCACATCCATCGGCGGCGTCATCGTGGATGCGGGCAAGTTTGACTGGGCGGCTTCCGGCCGCTTCAAGGAGTTCACCGAGCCAGATCCCTCCTACCATGGTCTTTCGTATGTTGAAGCATTCGGGCCCTTGGCATTCATCCTCAAAGCCCGCATCCAGGGGCTCCGCGATACCGGCGCCGCGCTTTCGCCGTTTAATGCCTTCCTGTTCCTGCAGGGGATTGAGACGCTGCACCTGCGGCTTGAGCGGCACTCCCAGAATGCCCTCGCCGTCGCGCACCATCTTGAGCAGCATCCTGGCGTTGAATGGGTCAACTACCCCGGCCTCCAGTCCAGTGCTTACCACCAACGGGCGAAGAAGTACTTGCCCAACGGGGGCGGCGCGCTCATCACTTTCGGCATCAAGGGCGGCTACGAGGCGGGCAAAAAGCTGATCGACGCGCTTGAATTGTTCTCCCTCGTGGCCAATATCGGCGACGCCAAATCGCTGGTCATTCATCCCGCATCCACAACCCATCAGCAGCTTTCGGCAGAGGAACAGGCAGAAACCGGCGTGACCGCGGAGATGGTGCGCCTTTCAGTGGGCATCGAGGATATTCGCGACATACTCGCCGACCTCGATCAAGCCATCGAAAGCGCCAACGGTCATGCTTTTGCCGGGGAGCCGGAAAAGGCTGGTGCGAGCACGAAATGAGTGATGGGTCCCAGCGACGATCAGAGAGTGCCGCCGACGAGGGAACACTGTCTCCCACCCGCGAGGGAGACTTTGTTCTCGAGCAGGACCTTCCTCTTGAGAGTGGGGGCAGGCTGGCACGTCCAACCCTGCACTATGCAATGTACGGGCAGCTCAACGCCGCCCGGGACAATGCCGTGCTGGTCTGTCACGCGCTTTCAGGGTCCGCAGCGGTCGCGTCGTGGTGGCCTGAACTATTCGCTCCCGGGGGCCTTCTCTCTCCTGAGCGGGATTGCGTCCTCTGCATCAACATTCTCGGCTCCTGTTACGGTTCCACTGGGCCCGGATCGGTCGATCCTGCAACAGGAACGGTGTATGGCCCGGACTTCCCGCTGGTCTCAATCCGCGACAATGTCCGCGCGCAGCAACAACTAATCGATTCGCTGGGTATAGAAAAACTGCGTCTGGCGCTGGGCGGATCCATCGGCGGAATGCAGGCTCTCGAATGGTCGATCCTGCAGCCGGAGCGCGTGGAAAGAGCGGTGGTCATCGGCGTGGCGCCCCTCACCGCCATGGGGCTTGCCCTCAGCCATCTTCAGCGCCAGGCCATTCAAAATGACGCCAGCTGGAACGGCGGCCACTATTCTCCTGAGCGGCCGCCGCGGCAAGGCCTCGCTCTCGCTCGGCAGATCGGCATGGTCAGCTACAAGTCTGCGACTCTGTTCGCCGAGCGATTTTCACGCAAGCCGAATCGCAACGGCGAAGACCCCTGGGCTCGGGACGGGCAGGGCGGCGGGCTCATTGGCGGCCGCTTCGACATTGCCGGCTATCTTGACTACCAGGGGGCGCGCTTCGTCGAGCGCTTCGATGCCAATGCCTACCTGGCGATTCTGCGCACCATGGATACCTGGGACCCCCTGGCTGGTGATGCGTCGCCGGCCAGTGTTTTCGGGCGGATTCGAGCTCGTTTGACCTTTGTGGGCATCAGCTCAGACTGGCTCTTCCCGCCGGAGTCTGTACGCGAGCTTGCCGGCTTGGTGCGGTCCGCAGGCGTTCAGGCTGATTACTGCGAGATGTCGAGCTCGCACGGGCACGACGCCTTCCTGGCGGAGCAGGCGGAATTGGCCCGGCTCCTGCAGTAACGATGGCCCGAAAAAATCACTGGAACACTTTTCGCAAAAATGGTGTCTAAGCCGGTATGCTGTGCTCGGAGGAGCTCGCTTAGGCCTCTTCGAGTTGTGCGAAGGAAGCCAGTGCTCGACGAACTCCCATCAACGTGCATCCCAACCGGAAGGCCCTTTCCGGAACAGTCATTGCGGGCTCCACACCCCATCTTTCGATTGGACTTGCCGACTTTGCTTGTCACAAGCGGCAGGGATTTCTATAATCCTCCCAACACCGCCCCGGTACCCGTGCTAACGTTCCTCAATCTGCCCGGCAATCGACCCGCACGTAGAGTGGTCGCAAATTCGGCCAGCGAGTGCATGAATATTACTCCATTTTCAGTAACTCCCAGGAGCATTGAATGAAGAAGATTGTCTTTGCATCCGTGATTGCCTTGGCGAGCGTAAGCCTTTTCGCCGCACCGGCGATGCACGCACAGGACAACTCGGGAACGATCCAGATCAAGGATCCGGCCGAGTACAACGCCTATCAGATGTTCACCACGCAATCCGATCCCAAGGCCAAGGCCGCTGCGGGCGAAAGCTTTCTCACAACCTATCCGCAGAGCGTGGTGAAGTCGGCAGTGCTCGATGAGCTGATCAACACTTATCAAAAACTGCAGGATCCCGATAAGAGCCTCAGCGCAGCCAGCCGCCTTTTGCAGATTGATCCAAACAACATGAAGGCGATCTTCATCTCCGTGTTCATCAAGAAGCAGCAGTGCGCCAAGCCCCCCTCAGACGCTCAGACGTGCGACGACGCGGCTGCTCTGGCTCAAAAGGGCCTTGCGATGCAGAAGCCGGCCGGGGTCTCTGATGACGACTGGAACAAGCAGAAGGCAGCCACCTTCCCGGTCTTTCATTCCGCCATCGCACTCGATGCGGCGGTATCCAAGAAGGATTTCAAGACCGCTCAGGATGAGTACATTGCCGAACTGAAGCTGATGACAGAAGAAGAGACCAAGGCCCAGGGCCTGAACGACACTCTGCTTCTCGCCCAGGCTTACAGCCAGCCAGGGCCCGCGCAGGACCTGCCCAAGGCGGTTTACTTGTACGCCCGCGTCTGGAATTTCGCTCCGCCGGCTTACAAGGCCCAGATCGAGCCCAAGCTGGAGTACTACTACAAGAAGTACCACGGCAGTCTTGATGGCCTGCAGGACATCAAGACCCAGGCACAGGCCTCGGCCCTGCCTCCCGGAAACTTCAAGATCGATCCGGCCAAGAGCCCGGCAGAACAGATTCATGATCTGCTCGCCTCCACTCCCGATCTGAACACCCTGGCCCTCGCCGATAAGGAAACCGTCCTTGCTCTCGGCAGCCAGGAAGATGCAGACAAGCTCTGGGCTTTGCTCAAGGACAAGCAGACTCCGGTACCGGGAATCGTGATAGAGGCAGCGGCTTCCACCATCAAGATGGCTGTTACGCAGGATGCCAAGGATGCCAAGACCGCGGACTTCATCGTGAATCTGAAAACGCCCCTGACCGATGCGGAGCTCAAGCTCTATCAGCCCGGCTTCGAGTTCAAGTTGGTGCCCCTTGCCGAACTGGATGGCACCTATGACAGCTACACCAAGACGCCTGCGACAGCTACCACCCCGGGCACCGCGCAGATCGTGCTTCGCGACGCCTTTATCCAGCCGGAGAAGAAGAAGCCGGTTGCGCACAAGCCTGCGGCGGCACATCGCAGAGCGAGCTAATACCAATTGCATGCCAGCGGGACGATTCGATCCCGCTGCTGCAAAGACAATTGTTTGAGAAATTTCCTGGGAGTCACCAAGGGCAGCCTCGCAAGAGGTTGCCCTTCTTCTTTTGCCGCGCAGTCCCCCCAGCGTGAATGGAACCGCGTGAATGGTAGTCTGATTGGCATGGTTGGGTTCAGACGATCTCTTCCGATGCTTGTCCTTGTGGCATTCGGGGCCGGGCTGCCACTCCTCGCCCAGAGTGTGGACGCCCAGAGTGCGGACAACGACGCGAATGCGACCACAGGAAAGATCAGGCTTGTACCCCGCCCAAAAGCCACCGTGCCATTTGCGGTAGCGCAGCCTGATTCCGCGAAGGCACAAACGCTCCGATTCATTCCCGCCGACCAGATGAGCCAGAGCGATCAACTCACCGCCTCGAACGCGGAGTCCTCAATCGCAGAACATGCGGAGTTGAACGGCTTCGATCTCACTGACGGCGACTGGAAGTACGTGCAGATCGAGTGTCCCGCGTTCCCTGGCCACCTGTTCCTGCGCTACACCCGCAACAACGGGGCCACCGATTTGACGGTTTTCTCTGCCTCGATACCGCGTGGACAGGAAGGCCGCGTACGCATCGTTCCCATTCTCAAGCGAAGTTATTCGCTCTTTGCGCCCGCGCCGATCAATGCGCTCACCATCTCGGCCTTCAATCACATTCGTGCCGAGGAAGGCGAAAACGACTCATCCGCCTGGGTCGGTAATGGGCTCTGTTACGCGGCGCTTGCGGGAGCCAATCCACGGCTCCCCGCCGCTCCCCAGATTCAACCTGGGCAAGCCTTTCCGGCGATGGACGCCGTACTTTACACCGAGCCGGCAGGCGGAGCTGTGATTCGTTTTGTCGATGCTGCCCCAACCCCGCGCCCGATGGAGTGGTCCATGACCTTCAATGCGAAGGGGAAGCTGGTGAAGGCGACCCACGCTCCAGCCTCAATGATCACGCCGCACGCGGTCCCGGAAAATTCCGCGGCGATCAAGGAGCGCCCCGTCCCTCAAAGTCCCTAAGCCCCTGAAATTTAGACCGCCGCAGTGCGCTACTCGCCAAGCATGATGCGGCTGATCGCCGAGGCTCGCCCCGTCTTCGGGTCGCAGGTCACCAGCGTCGCGCACATCTTCGGATTGCCCTTCGCCGCTTCGAACTTACCCGGCAATCCGGTAAGGAAGCGGTGAAGCACCAGTTCCTTCTCGACACCAATCACGCTGTCGTAGGGGCCGCTCATGCCCACGTCCGTCTGGTATGCAGTTCCGTTCAGCAGCAGGCGCTCATCGGCGGTGGGAATATGCGTATGCGTCCCCAGCACCGCGGTGACTTTGCCATCGAGGTGCCAGCCCATCGCGACCTTCTCGCTGGTGGCCTCTGCGTGAAAGTCCACGACAATCACTTTGGCCTTGATCCCGGTCAACAGGTTGGTTGCCGCGTGGAAAGGGTCGTTCGTGCCGTTCATGAAGACGCGGCCCATCAGGTTGACGACCGCGTAGTCGATGCCGGATTCCGTCTTGCTCTCAAAAACGCCGTAGCCGGGCAGCCCGGGGGCCAGATTCGCCGGCCGCAGGATGCGCCGTGGCCGCTCCTGGCTCTCGGCTGGAACAGAACTGAGGTGGTCCATCAGCTCGCGCTTGTCCCACACATGATTGCCGGTGGTCATCACATCGGCGCCCAGGTCGAAAAGATCGTCCGCAATCTGCGGAGTGACGCCAAAACCCCCAGCGGCATTTTCGACGTTCAGGATAGTCAGGTCGACGTTGTGCGCTTCGCGCACGTGGCCCAGATGCTCGTGGACGATCTTGCGCCCCGCGCTGCCGAAAATGTCACCGACAAAAAGAATCTTCAATGAAAAGTGCTCCAACCTGCTGATGGCCCTCTCGATCATTTCTCTTGCCGAGGGCTCTATTTCTCTTCTGCTTCCTTACCTGTACCAGATGCCTGGTCCTTGCGCATCAACGGGAAAAGGATCACGTCACGGATGGACTTCGATCCGGTCAGCAGCATTGTCAGTCGATCCACGCCGATGCCTTCGCCGCCGGTGGGCGGCAGGCCGTATGCCAGGGCCCGCACATAGTCCTCGTCCATCTGGTGGGCTTCATCGTCGCCCCGGTCGCGCTCGCTCAGTTGCTGCTCAAATCGCCTGTGCTGCTCAACGGGATCATTCAACTCGCTAAAGGCGTTGCCCAGCTCAAAGCCGCCCGCGAAGAATTCGAAGCGCTCGACATGCGCGGGGTCGTCCGGCTTGGCCTTCGAAAGCGGCGATACCTCCACCGGGTAGTCATAGATGATCGTGGGCTGAATCAGAAATGGCTCTCCCACCGCCTCAAAGAGGTTGTAGATCAGCTTGCCCAGCGGCGCACCCTTCAGTGAGTCGTAGTAAACCCCCGACACCGCGCCATGAATCTTCTTCAACTCAGCAATCCGTTCGGGCGTCAGCTGCGTGGTCTGGCTTGCGGCAGCTTCGAGCGCGGCCATGGCTGTGTAAAGTCGCGCCCGCAGAGTTTCGACTGATCCCAGCGTCTCGCCCGATGGCTTCTCTCCCGCCTCCTCAGGCCAGAACTCGATAATCGCCTCGCGCATGGTAAAGCGCCGCCATTTGCCCAGATCGATGCTCTGTCCATCGAACTCGATGATCGTCGTGCCGTTCACTTCACGCGCCACAAACGCGATCAGCTCCTCGGTAAGCTGCATCAGGTCGTGGTAGTTCGCATACGCCTGGTAAAACTCCAGCATCGTGAACTCGGGATTGTGCTGCGTGCTTACGCCCTCATTGCGGAAGTTGCGATTGATCTCATACACCCGATCGAGGCCGCCCACAACAAGCCGCTTGAGATAGAGCTCCGGAGCGATACGCAGATACAGGTCCATATCGAGCGTATTGTGGTGCGTCGTAAACGGACGCGCTGTAGCCCCGCCGGCGATCGGCTGCATCATCGGTGTTTCCACCTCGAGATAGCCGCGCTCATCGAAGAACTGCCTCAATGCGCGCAGCACCCTGGCCCGCTTCACAAACACCGCGCGGCTGTCGAGGTTGGTGAACAGATCTACGTAGCGCTGGCGATAGCGCAGCTCCACGTCGGCAAGGCCGTGGTATTTCTCCGGCAGCGCAAGCATGGCCTTCGCCAGAAACGTCAGCGTCTCAACGTGAATCGTCAACTCGCCCGTGCGCGTGCGAAACAGGTAGCCCGAGACGCCGATGTGATCGCCAAGATCAAGCAGCTTGTAGAGCGCGAAGCCCTCTTCGCCCACTGCATCCAGACGCACATAAATCTGCAGCCGCTCGCCGCCCTGCTGCAAAGTGGCGAAGCCGGCCTTACCCTGTGCGCGAATGGCCATGATCCGGCCTGCGACTGAAACCGTTGCGCGATGCGCGTCCAGGTCTTCCGCGGATACCTCGCCCCATTTGGCGCGAATCTCAGGGATGGCGTGGGAGGCACTGAACTGGTTGGGATAGGCTGCCTGACCAAGCTTCTCAATCTCGGTCAGTTTCGTCCTGCGCAGCTCAAACAGCCCGCGCTCAAACTCTGAATCGAACACAATCATTCCTTCCACGATGGGCAAAAGGCTCAAAAGGGAAGTATAACTGCTGGTTGCTGTGCCGTATCCTGATGACTGGCGCCGATGAACGATCGCGATTCAAATCCGGGGCAGAAAACCCGCGGCACCCTTGCCGACGCTGCAAAGACTTACATCCAGGTGGAGAAAATCGCGCAGATTGGCCTCGTGCTGCCCTGCGCTGTCCTCATCGGCTGGCTCGGCGGCACCTGGCTCGACAACCATTTCCATCAATCGTGGATGACCCTCACAGGCTTCCTGCTCGGCTCCGTCGCCGGTATGACGAGCGCAATTCGGATGGCGATGGCAATGGTCTCCGGTCCAGCAAAGAAGAAACGCAACCCGCAAGACAACTCGAGTTCGCCCACGGGCGACGATACCGAATGACCGAAAGCTCAAATACTCCTGCGGATATCTCCCCAGACGCCCTCTATGCGATGCTCAGGCGGGCCATGCGCAACACGGCCGTGCTCGCCGTGCTGCTGGCTGCCATCGCGTGGGCCGGCTTCGGCTGGCGTGCCGCCGCAATGCTCATGGTTGGCGCGGCCATCTCTGCTGCCAGCATTTATGAGTGGCTACGCCTTGCCCGCCTGATCAATGCCCGTCTCGACCGCCAGAAATCCGGGGCCAATGCGGGCGTGGTCGTGCTCTTCTTTCTGCTCCGCCTGCTGCTCTTCGCGGCGGTCATCTATGGTAGCCTTAAAGTGATTCATGGCTCAGGAATTGCCTTGCTGTGCGGACTTGCGCTGGCAGTCACGACCATGGGCTGGGAAGCACTTCGCATGCTTCGCGAACAATGAATTAGAAAGCTTTCGAGGCCGTGCTCAGAGCCGGCATCGAGACGGAAAGAATCCAAGTTTTCCATGTTGGAACCATCAGGTCTGACCTCTGCAGTGATCCATATGGCTGGGCTTTCTCCCGCACTTCTCCTCGAAGAGCCGGGGCAGAACTTGCACCTCGCTTTCTATAACGCCACCTTCAAATACGAGTTGCTCGTCGTCCTCGCACTCATCGCTTTCTTTCTCGTGGTGCGCGTGACGCTCTCGGTGGAAAAGCCAGGGTCCGCTCAGCAGGTTGCGGAAATGCTGCACGAGTTTGTCGGTGGCCAGGCCGAAGAGATCATCGGCCACGACTACGAGCGCTTTCTGCCCTTCATCCTCTGCATTTTTCTCTTCGTGCTCTGTAACAATCTGCTCGGTCTCATCCCCGGAATTGAGACACCCACCAGCGTCGCAGTCGTACCCCTTGGCATCGCAACGCTGGCATTTCTCTACTACAATTTCCACGGCATTCGCGTCCACGGGCCCATCAACTACCTCAAGACCTTTGCAGGTCCCGTCTGGTGGATTGCGCCGCTCCTCTTCCCGGTGGAGATCATCTCGCACCTTGCCCGGGTCATGTCGCTCACTATCCGTCTTTATGCCAACATGCTGGCCAGCGACCTGCTTACCCTCATTTGCTTCTCAATTTTTCCGTTTGTGGCGCCTACCGCATTCCTGGGGCTCCACTTCCTGGTTTCGGTCATTCAAGCCTATGTGTTCATGCTGCTCACAACCATCTATATCGGCATGGCCGTCTCGCACGAACATTGATAGGCTCTACCTCGCGCGCTTCAGTCGAGGGAAAAAGGAATTCCGCCGGAGAGCGCTTCTGCTCCGGAGCAACGGAAAGATCGTCAGCGTGAGGGGGCCAGCTCGGTGAGCCTCAACCACCCACTGACGATCAATTCAAAGGGAAGCAGGAGAACTATGCGGAAATTGCAATTCATCTTTATCGCGCTGGCGGCGCTCTGCTTTGCCGTTCCAGCCTTCGCGCAGGCAGGTGGCGGAGTCATCGACATGGCGCCCATCGGTGTCGGCCTGGGCATGGGCCTGGCTGCCGGTCTTTGCGGTCTCGGTCAGGGCAGAGCGGTCGGCTCGGCCACTGAGGCTCTCGCCCGCAACCCTGGCACTCGCGGCAACCTGATGACCTTCCTCATCATCGGTCTGGCCTTCATCGAGTCACTCACCCTCTTCACCTTCGCTATGATCTTCCTCAAGGTCCACTAAGAATCGGTCGTCAGAATCGATTCCGGAAGATTGGAATAGCTGATGAAAAAGCCCTGCCCTTGTGGCAGGGCTTTTCTACTGCCGTCTTATTCCCTGGCGTGCTCATCGTCATTGAGCATCTGTACGGCCTCAACATAACTCAAGCCGGCCGGCGCCGGCGCATAGTCGGTCTGCTCCTCAACCGTCTGGAACGTCTTGTTTCGCACCACGATCCGCCCGCTCATTTCCATCTGGAAACGCACGATCCGCCACTGGTGGTTGCCCACGTCGGCCTGCTCAATCACGATCCAGCCGTTCTTGTTCAGCCTGCCCAGAATGCCCCAGCCAAAATCGACGTCGTGCAGCAGATGCCCTTCGAGCCTCGCAATGCGGTCGTCGGAGGCATCAATCCAGATCACTCCGGCCATCGCCGTCAGCACTTGTGTTTCAAGATCCGGCGCGTTGAACGCGGAATTCGGTTCGAAGGCAAACTTTTCCACGCGTCCGGTGGGCCCAACGCCCGGGCCGATATATCGATAGGTAAATGCGTCAGGAAAGGCGCGCAGCACTTTCAAAACCCGTGCCAGATCATCGTTCTGGGCATCTTTGCGATGGCGCTGACGAGCCGGGTTGCTGACGAGCTCGTCGAGTCTCTCCCGTTCCTTGCGCGCATCCTCGGCGGTCAGGGGTTTGCCATTCACGGCCACAAGGCGTGCAACGGCGCCGTCCTTCGTCTCAAGAATCTCCTTGGTTGAGGAAAAGTTGGGGCTGGTCTTATGCAGCGTGTACCGCATAGGGTGGTTCGTGTCCTGCGCCGAGGCCAGTTCTGTAGCCAGCACCCGCTTTACGAAAGCAGGGGAAAGCAGCCCCTCCGGCGCGGTTTGGGATCTGGCCGCAAGAGGTGCGAAAAGCAGGAAGCAGACGGCGTAATGGAGGAATCGCCTTGCGGTCATTCCTTCCTCACCGGGATTGTTGCTTTTCATAGACCATTAGACGCTTAGGTGCCTTCCGCGGTTCCGGAATTGAAGTATCCCGGTCAGGTTGCGTATAGTTCGGGCAGGGCACTGACTCGTTTCAGGAAGCATCGCTAGTGAAAGTATGAGGCATTAGCACGTGCACGGTCCCGCGGGGCCGAAATCCCTGGTAACCTGAACGCCCTTAAAACACCTCGGAAGGAAATTCGCAATGGCAACGGAAAACGGGACCGCCCGGATCGGCAAGACAGTGGTGATTCGCGGCGAGCTGAAGGGCAGTGAAGATCTGATCGTGGATGGGCAATTGGAAGGGACCATCAGCCTTTCGGAGGGCCGTCTGACCATCGGTCCAACCGCGAATGTTGCCGCCGACATCACGGCCAAAGAAGTTCTGATCATGGGCCATCTGCGAGGCAACGTTGTGGCCACTGCGCGGGTTGAATTGCGTGCCGGCAGCGTAGTCGAAGGAGACGTTCACGCACTGCGCCTTGCAGTGGAGGATAACGCGGTTTTCCGCGGCAAGGTGGATCTGACGCAGGGCGCCAAGAGCGCGGATGGCGGAACGGCCTTTTAGTCTCGCCCAGATGTGCTCAGTCTTGTTTGCTATTCCTCGTTCCTGACTTGCACTGAGCGGCGCTTCCACGCCGATGCTTGGCAAAGCGGGTTTGAGAATGGCCTGCGAGCTGGCTCCGCGAGTGTGGTCTACGAGTGATTTACGAGTTAAGAAAGCCGGGCAACGCTCCGGCCCGTTAGGGGACCGAAATTGCTTCGCCGCTTGTTTGATAAAAAGCCGGAAGACGGCGCGCCGCTGAGCCAGCCCGGCGTGCGAACGACACGCTACTCCGGTGCATGGGCCGCGTTGCGCAAGCGTCTGCAGACGGAGCCGGGATTGCGTGTGATCGACGCAGGTTCAACATCACCGACGAACATCAACTATCTCACCGGCCTTGGGCACAGTATTTTTCTTGCCGATCCCGTTGGCGATGCCTGGAAAACGAATTGGCAAACTGGGGTAGATGCCAATGATGCTCCAGTCTGGGATATCGACGGGTACCTCGATCAGACCTTGCAATTTGCGGGACGCACCTTTGACGTCATTCTGCTGTGGACGGCCCTCGATTATCTGCCGGAGCCCTTCGTGGTTCCTGTTGTCGATAAGTTGCAGGAGGCGATGAATCCCGGCGGACAGGTGCTCGCTTTCTTTCACACCAAGGCAAAGGGCGATGACACTGCGTACTCCCGCTTCGGCGTAACTGATTCCGACAGCGTTGACATGCAGACCACGCAGCCAATTCCGATTCAGCGCGCATTCACAAACCGCAGCATCCAGAGCCTGTTTTCACATTGGTCGGGATTCCGGCAATTCCTCGCCAAAGACAGCCTGTCCGAAGTCATCATCACGCGCTGACACTGCTTGCGAACGGCAGCCACGGCTGGCTCTCGCCGCACGGCCCCGCCTTCTGCAAGTCCGGTTGCGAACCCGGCCTCGAACCCGGCGCTGCCGCATACCGGGTTCCCAGCCTGTATTCGCGGCGAATCGACTCCACAAGATCCTGAATTCTCTTCGCGTACTCCGCCGAAACGAAGGCGCTGGTTGCGTAGCGTCGCCGGTAGGATTCAAGCTGCTCCGGAAAATGCTGGCTAACGAATTCGAAGAAGGTAGGCAGCGAACATGGCTTGAGGAAGAGCGCCCCGGCGTGAAAGAAACTGGCATCTGCTTCTGCCGCGGCGCGTGCCACCGCGGCAATTGAGCGTCGGCTGTCGGTGATGCCGGGCATCAGCGGGGAGCACATCACACCGGCGCGCAGGCCCGCCCTGCGCATCCGTGCCAGCGTGGCGACCCGAAGGTCGGGCCGCGGAGCGCGAGGCTCAAGAATGCGTGCCAGCCGTGCATCGGTGGTCGTCACCGTGTGGTGGATGCTCACCCGGTGCCTCTTTGCAATCTCGCTCAGCAGGTCCACGTCGCGCGCAATCAGGGTTGACTTGGTGATGATGCTGAGCTGAAATCCGGAGGTCTGGGCGAAGACCTCAAGAATCGATCGCGTCACCCGTTGTTTCCGTTCGATCGGCTGGTACGGGTCCGTCGCACTGCCAATCGAAATTTGGGTATCCGGGCGAAGCCGCTTCAATTCCTGGGTCAGAAGCCACGCTGCATTGTCCTTGAAGTAGATCTTGTGTTCGAAATCCTCCGGGGTCTTCTCGAGAAATTCATGGGTGTAGCGCGCGTAGCAATACCGGCACGCGAACTCACAGCCGCGATAGGGATTGATGGCGTGGGTGAAAGGCAGGCCCCGGTTCGAGCTCACGCGGCTCAAAATAGAGCGCGATTCAAGCCGGCGATATTCGGTCAGATGGCCTGTGGCGTCGAGAGGGGCTTGCTCGGCTCGCCTGGCCAGTGGGCCGACACGATCCAAAATGGGGAAATCGAGGATAGGGAAGAGAGTTTCTGCTTCGGGGGTGGGGCCAGGTTTCGCCGAATCTAGTTTCGCCATATATTCGCCTCTGGCAAAAGGTAGCGCCGCCCGAAAAGGAAGTCAACCCGTTTTTCGCGGGAGTGCCAAAGGGTCAGGTTCAATGGGCCGGCTCTTAGTCCTCCGTAACTTCGGCAGTAACTCCAGAGCCGGCACCGACGGAGAGATGTTTCGGGGCTTCGTCGACAACCTTGGAAAGGAACACCTGCGCAGAAAGGGAGACCTGAGCACCCCTGTCTTCAGAATCCCGCCCCTGCCGCCTCGAGAACGCAGAAACAGGTCTGCCTATCTGCACACCTCCTCAACCACAGCTCCAGCTGTACCCTCTCAATTTCGCGAAAAACGACTCTAATCATTTGCACACCTCTGAACTACAGCTCCAACTGTGTCCGTCTCGATTTCGCGAAAAACGACTCCCGTTATTTGCACACCTCCCGCGCCCGGCGGACCGGCTCAAAGATGTATGTTGAATTCTCAGGGCACTGACGATCCGTCAGGCAGGGAGGACCGAAATCTTATGAGTTTGCTGAAGGGAACGCGCATCACCTGGCTCGGGCACGCGACGGTATTGATTGAAACCCCAAACGGAACGAGGTTCATGATCGACCCCTTCATCGCGCAGAATCCCAAATACCCCAAGGACTATGTTCTGCCTGAAAAGATTGACTATGTCCTTCTATCGCATGGACATGGCGATCATATCTCGGATGCGGTGCCGGTTGCGACCAAACACGGCTCGACCGTAGTCGCGATCTATGAACTCGCCGCATACATTGGCGGTAAAGGAGTTCCCAACATTTTGGGCATGAACCTGGGCGGAACTGCGCAGCTTGGGGACGTGGCAGTCACAATGGTTGAAGCCACCCATTCCGCGGCTGCGCAGGATGAGCAGGGGACCCACTACGTCGGCGTCGCCACAGGGTTTGTTCTCTCGATCGCCGACGGTCCCGTGCTCTACCACGCGGGCGATACGGGGGTTTTCGGCGATATGAAGCTGATCGGCGAACTCTACCGCCCCGAAGTGGCCATGATTCCAATCGGTGGCTTCTATACGATGGGCCCCAAAGAAGCGGCTCTTGCCGTGCATTTGCTTGAACCGAAGATGGTTCTGCCCATTCACTTCGGCACGTTTCCACCCTTGACGGGAACGCCAGCCCAGCTCTCGGCCCTTGTGGACACTGCCAAAGTGCAGGTTGTTGACTGGAAGCCCGGCCAGACACTCTGAAGCCCAAAAAGAAAAGGCCGGATACCTATCCGACCTTTTCTCGAACGAATTGCGCCAACACGGGATAACTACTTTGCGGCGGCGGCTTTTCTCTGCTCGGCCCAACGGCGCCGAACCGCTTCGGCGATGCGCTTTCGACCCTCAGGGGTCAAGTTCCGTTTCTTTCTCACGACTTTGGAAGACGAATAAGACTTCTTGCTGGCCCGCCGTATCGCCCGTCAGCAGGGCCCGAGCCTGTTGCAACTGGGCGATTTCACGGTCGAGTTGTTCCAGAATCTCAGAAACTCCCACGGTTCCTCCTCTTCCCAATACGTGGTCCACTTCCCATGGCTTTCACGAGACCACTTCTCCGTGGACTTCTACCTAACTGTGAAGAACATACTGAAGCTCTGGTGATTTACAAACAAAAAAGCGCCAGTGCTCACAATCTTAAGAAACAATTTCCCAACTTGGGAGTAACCAGACCAGACTTACTGAATAGCTGAACGACGGAGGTGGGCTAAATGCACGAGTAATCAAGGAATGGCCTGCGGAATACCGGCAATCTGCTGGAGAGGCTCCGCGCCTCCGTGTGCAAAGTTTTGCAAAGTCATGTTACGTCAGTACATGCGGCAGTTAGTCCGCCTTATAGGATGAGCAGTTTATTTATAAACTAGTACTAACTTCCGATCTCCGTTTTGGCTTGAACCGCCCAAGCTATGCTGAGCGATCCTGCCTAAGGCCGGCGCGGCGATTGCAGGGATTGGCGCGGCTGATCAGGGAGGGAAGCGGCAGTTGGATCAGACTCCGGCGGATGACCGCCAAGGCGCAGAGTGGCCGATTCAGCTGCGCAGAAGTTGCGAAGCTCGCGCAGGATTTCATTCTTGTCGCGAGCATATTGCCCCGCCAGCCGGGTAAGGGAGTAGGTAATGATGTCACTGTGGTGCAAGCCCTGCACGGACGGGTCACGACGCATGTTAAGCCAAAGCCGATGCACTAACTGCACATCGTCGGGGCTAAGAGTTGGAGCATGCGGCCCGATATAGAAGACCTTGGTTTCGCCGCTGGGGCCGATCACGAAGAAATTGAACTGGCGCTTGGGCTCCGGCAGAGCCTCCCACGCCTGACCAAGATGGAAAGCCTGCTGCTCGGCGGTAAGTGAGCTTGATAGCCCGGAGACGACAGAGTCGACCTCCAGTGAGTTAGCGCCCTGTGCAAGTGCCGCGAAAATGTCGCCGGCCGGGACGACCAGCAGGGATACCTTCTTGCCGAAGCTTTCAGCTATCGAGACGGCTTTGGTAAAGAGCGTTTGCTCGTGCTCACTAAAGCTTTGTTGCTCGGCGCTGAGGTATTCAGGGCCACCGACGCCCATCATTCGCACACTCAGAACGACGACATCTCGATCTTCAGTCTTCGTGCGTGAAAGGATCCACTTCAACGCGACCGGGTTATTCGCGTCATGCATGGTCACGATAATGCCGCCGGGCCGGATGGCCACTGATTCGCGGTCAATTGTGTCTTGATGCTCGAGCTGAAAATGGTCCTTCATCTGCCGAGCCGTGAGTGCGTGTTTGCGGAGATTCAGTCGCTCTGAAACCGTGAAGATGACGAAGAAAACACCTGCAAAGGCGAGGCCGGTAACGGTCGCTACCGACTTGGTAAACAAGTTCGTGATCGCGGTTGAGCAAAGCACAAGAAAGACCGAGATGAGGCCCATCGGAATCTCGGTCTTGCCGATCTTTATATTTAAGGGAACCTTCCAGCCACGTTCGCCGTGATATTTCCATCGCAGAACCAGCATGGCAAGGCTGTTGAAGGTGAAGGACCAGATAACACCAAAGGCATATGCCTCGCCCAGTGTAATCACATTGCCACGGCTGGCAATGATGGTGAACATCTGCAGTATAAAAACGAGATGCACGATGCGATAACTCGTGCCAAAGCGAGGATGCGGCTTGCGAAACCAGTCAGTCAGTACGCCATCTTCGGCCACGCGCATCAGCACGCCCGTCGATCCAATCATCGATGTATTGATCGCGCCGGAGAGAATCAGGAAGCCCACAAAGACAACGAAGATGCGGAAGGCGATGCGCCAGAACATGGGCCCGACCATGTACATGGCCAGTCCGGCGATCAGGTTGTCCTGGTAAATGTGGACCCGCTGCCAGGTCGGAATCAACATTGAAGCCAGCAGCGTGGCGCCGCCTGTGAAGACAAGGCTGTAGATGGCGATGACAATCGCGGCACGCTTCAGATTCTTCATCTTCGGGTGCTCAATTTCGCGATGAACCTGCGCCAGGCTCTCCTCGCCGCTCATGGCGAGGATGGAATGACCGAAGGCCATGAGGATGCCGAAGAGGCCGAGAGTCGTCGCGAATGATGTGCCTTTCAGGAATCCGAGCGCGTCATTGCTGAACTTGAGATTTGACGGGATGGGTGCCGACGGCAGGTGAATTCCAACAACGAACAGAGAGTAGGTACCCCAAATGAACAGGATCACCACCATAACAGTCGTGATCTGCATGACTCGCAGTGCTTTATCGCTGGACTCTTCTATGCCCTTAATGTTCTGCCACCAGTAGTAGATGGTGACTGCAGCGGCAAAGAACGCCGACGTTGAGTCTCTTGCGAATTGAAAGGGGTTCCCGTGGGCATCCATCAAAGCTGGAGGCAGCCAGTGGCTCTGAGCTGCGACAACCAGCAGTTCGTTCATCAGGCCCACGATGTACTGACCTGCTGACACGCCCGAGATCGGTCCCGTAAGTATGTAGTCGAACATCAGCGCGGAGACGCTGACCTTGGCGAATCCGCCGCCGAGCGCTTCTTTCACGACGCGGTAAACGCCGCCCCGGGTAAACATCGAGCAGCTTTCGATGTAGACGGCGCGGACCGCAAAGCTGAAACACATGATGCCGAGGATGAACCAGGGTGCGGAGGGCCCGATTGCCTGTTCGGCGATACCGCCGGCATAGAAAGCCGATGACCCCAGGTCATTGAGAACGATGGCAGCCGCGCGCCAGAAGGAGATGAATGTGAGCATCACGGACGATGCCACAATGAGCCGGACGCGATCGGAAGGAGGGGCTACGGTCGTTCGAGGAGATGCCATCACACATGTGTCGGCAAGGAGTCGGCTCTCTGACTTGCAAGAGACCAAAAATCCCGTCCGCCCTCGGCTGAGTTTATGTCTGGAGGGTAAAGTAGTCAACAAGAATAGGTATTTGGTTCAGAAATAAGAAGATGCGCTGCGTGCGCGCGCGAAAATCACCGAGGTGGCATCCTCGCGCAAGAGTCATGGCAAGTTTCATTGAGCGGTCATGCTTTAGACTCGCCCCTATATGCAGCGTGATACCTGGAAGCTGTGGACGGCTGCGGCGATTTCGGCGGGCTTGCTGGTATTGCCGTTTCCGCTGGCAGGGCCGATGCCGCCCTGGCGCAGCACCTTCGCCTGGATCGGAATGGTTCCGTTGCTCTGGGCGCTTCTGACGGAGGCAAATACCCGGCGGCCGCGTTATTTGCGCCGCAGCTTTCTGCTGGCCTATTTCTGCGGCGTCCTTTGGTATTGCGGCAATTGCTATTGGGTGCGAGACACGATGATGCGCTACGGCGATATGCCGACAGGCGCTCCGACACTCCTGCTGCTCGGTTTCAGCCTTGTGCTTGGACTCTATTTCGGATTCTTTGGTTTTGCGGTTGCCCTGGTAAAGCGAGTGAGCGGACACACCGGGATTGCTCTGGCTGCAGCGCCGGTTTTCTGGGTAGCGCTCGAGCTTGCAGCATCCCGCATTACAAGCGTTCCGTGGAATCAACTGGGATACTCGCAGGTAGATAATGCGCTGGTCAATCAGCTTGCTCCCTGGACCGGTGTCTACGGAATCAGTTTTGCACTGGTGGGCGTGAATGCATTGCTGGCTTTGGCTTTGCTGGGGCAGCACGGTTCTGAGCAGAACGGTTCTGAAAGGTTGCGCTGGCTTGGGGCGGCGGTGCTGTTGATGCTCGCCGGCGCCGCGGGCCTTCGGCTCGATCCGCCTGCGCCTCAGGGCACGGCCACGGCCGTGCTGGTGCAGCCCAATCTCGACGTGGGCACTGACAATGCCTGGTCGAATGCTGAGTGGGATCGGCAGATGACGCAATTCAAGGCGCTTGCTCTCACCACCTGCAAGAGCTACCTTGCGGGGATTCCCGAGACGGGAGCCCCCACGCGCGCGGTCGACTGCGAGCCGGATGCCAGGGCGCATCCGGATCTGGTTGTATGGCCTGAGTCGCCCGCGCCATTTGCCGAGGGCGATCCGCGCTTTCTTGAGGCTTTGCGCGATGTCGCGCAGGCAACAAAGTCCCCTCTGGTGGTTGGTTCGGTTGGCATGGACTACTCAGAGGAAAACCAGAGCTGGCACGATTACAACTCGGCGATGGTGATTGGAGCCGATGGCGCGCGGGTCGGGCGTTACGACAAGATTCATCTCGTGCCTTTCGGGGAATATGTGCCGTTCCGGAACCTGCTGTTTTTTGCGCGCAAATTGACTGGACGCGTCTCGGAGTTCACGCGGGGCAGCGAGCGCAAGGTCTTCAGACTGAATGGTCAACGTTATGGCGTCTTCATTTGTTACGAGGCGGTTTTTGCGGATGAGGTAAGGCAGTTTGCGCGGCTCGGCGCCGACGTATTGGTGAACGTGAGCGATGACGGGTGGTATGGCGACACCAGCGCTCCCTGGCAGCACCTGAACATGGCGCGGATGCGCGCGATTGAGAATCGGCGGTGGCTGCTGCGCGATACCAACAATGGTGTTACGGCGGTGATCGATCCATACGGACGCGTGCGGCAGAGCATTCCGCGGCACAGGGTGGATGCGTTGCGGGCGCGGTTCGGCTTTCGTGATGACGTGACCTTCTACAGCGAGCATGGCGACCTCTTTGCATGGCTATGTGCCATACTTGCTATAGCTATTGCGGCCTGGGCGTTGCGCGCAGGTCTGCAGGCGAGAATTCAACCCAAAGTCAGGTCTTAAAAGAGCAAACGTGTCGATTACCGATCTCGAATTCGCTTACGCTCCCGTGCGCGATCAGGTGCGCGACCTGCGGGAGTATCTTTGACCCGGCTCGAATTCGCCGGGAACTCTCTGAGATAGAAACGAAGCTGGCCGATCCCGCCATGTGGTCGAACCCTGCCGCCAGCCAGCCGCTGATGCGCGACCGCAAGCGCCTGGAAGCGCTTGTGGCCGATGACAACGAGCTTGTGCGTCGCACGAGCGACATCGAGGCTTACTTCGAGCTGGCGCGTGAAGGTGAAGACGTTCTCTCCGAGTTAGAGCGCGATATCAATGCATTGGGGCGCTTTGCCGAGGATCTGGAAGCGCGTACGATGCTTTCGGGTGAAGCAGATGCGCTTAATGCTATTGTCACGGTGCATCCTGGCGCAGGTGGAACGGAGAGCCAGGACTGGGCAGAGATGCTGTTGCGCATGTATCTGCGGTGGGCCGAGCAGCAGGGCTTCAAGACCGAGATGAACGACTATCAGGATGGCGAAGAGGCCGGCATAAAGTCAGCAACCTTCACGATTCTCGGGGAGAATGCTTTCGGGCTGCTCGCAGGTGAAAGCGGCGTGCACCGGCTGGTGCGTATCTCTCCGTTCGACTCGGCAAAGCGGCGGCATACTTCCTTCGCGTCTGTGTTTGTCTCGCCGGAGATTGACGACTCAATCCATGTTGATCTGCGCGTCGAAGATCTTCGCATCGACACCTACCGCTCCGGCGGCAAGGGTGGGCAGCATGTGAATACCACGGATTCAGCCGTGCGCATGACGCACCTTCCGACCGGGATTGTCGTGAGCTGCCAGAACGAGCGGTCGCAACACAAGAATCGCGAGAAAGCGATGAAGATGCTGCGGTCGCGACTCTACGAATACGAACTTGAGAAGAAGCGCATCGAGAGCAAGAAGCTCGAAGACTCAAAGCTGGATATCAACTTCGGGTCGCAGATTCGCTCCTATGTGCTCCAGCCGTATCGCATGGCCAAGGATCATCGCACCAAGGTTGAAGTGGGCGACGTGGACCGTGTGCTGGATGGATATCTCGAGCCGTTTCTGCGCGGCTACCTGCTTGCGAAGCGTCGAGGCACTGCGGTTTCAGCGAACGCCGATGACGAGATGGATGTGTAGGGGAGAGGCGAAGCCGGTATGGGCAATGATCCCGGGTTGATTCATGAAATGCTACACCAGTCGCGCACCATCGCTGTGGTTGGAATGAGCGATAAGCCATGGCGCGCGAGCCGGAATATCGGGCGTTACCTGGCGGAGAACGGATACAAAGTGTTCCCCGTCAATCCGGCACTCAGCGAGGTTGCCGGGATGACCTGCTATCCCAGCCTCGATGCCGCGCAAGCCGCGGCGCAGGCCGAGTTGGCGCAGGGAATTGATCTCGTCGATGTCTTTCGAGCCCCGGAGCATGTTCCCGCGATCGTGGATGACGTGATTCGGCTGGGTATTCCGTATCTCTGGCTACAGGACGGGGTAGTTCACGACGAAGCTGTGGCGAAGGCGCAGGCCGCGGGCGTGAAATGCGTGCAGGACGATTGCATTTTTCGCGAGCATGCGCGGGTTGCCTCAGGATTATGAAGGCTCGAGCCGTCGGCGGGAAACCAGCCGTTTCTTCGCGACTTACCTTGCGTCGTCCGCGTCAAATTGAAGAGGCTCATCTCTCAGCATGAGAACACTGCGTCTTATCGTCGCGCTTGCATGCCTGCTCGGTACGGGGCTGCGGGTATGGGCAAAGTCGGATTCGGCAGACGCCCCGCATCTGCATGTGCGGCTGGTCGTCCCCGATCAGACCCTTGTTCGCGGCCAATCGGCGCAGGCGGGACTCTACTTCAAGCTGGAGCCCGGTTGGCATGTCTATTGGAAGAATGCCGGTGATTCAGGCGAGCCGCCGCACATCCGCTGGACCCTGCCAGACGGAATCAGCGCTGGACCGCTTAAGTTTCCGCCACCGAAGCGGCTGCCGCTGGGCCCGCTAATGGATTTCGGCTACGAAGGCGAAGTGCTCTTTCCTTTCTCGCTGGACGTGGCAAAGAACGCAAAGGACGGAACCGCGCAGTTTCGCGGCAGAGCCGACTGGCTGGTATGCCGCGAGGTGTGCATCCCCGGGAAAGCGGAACTTGGCGTGAGCCGCAGGATCGCCGGCCCGGGTGCGAGTGCTGATCCTTCATTGGCCGATGCGGCGCTGATTGCGCGGTTCGTCGGGCTTCTTCCAAAGCCGCTGCCTCCTGGTTCCAGTGCGGTATTTCAGCCGACGGCCGAGGGCTTTCGCTTGGCGGTGAAGACCGGGCAGCGGGAAGAGAATGCCGAGTTTTTTCCAGCAGATCAGAGCGTGTTGGATAATCCCTCGCCGCAGAAGGCAACGCCCACTGCCGATGGCGTTGTTCTTGAACTGAAGAAAGACGCGAACCTGACTGCACCTCCCGCGCAGCTTCAAGGGATGCTGGAGCTCGCAGGTGGGCGCGCGTATGAGATTGCGGCGACGCCGGGTGTGGTGCCGGATTTGACTCCCGCCACGGCTCCCGCAGGCTCGGCGCTAGAGATGATCCGGTCGGCTGGCCTGGCGTTCCTGGGCGGATTGTTGCTGAACCTGATGCCGTGCGTTTTTCCGGTGCTGTTTATCAAGGGACTCGCGCTCGTGCGCTCAGGCAATGAAGAGCGGGGCAAGCTGAGAGCCCACGGCTTCGTTTACGCTGCGGGAATCCTGATCTCGTTCTGGGTGCTGGTGGCGGCGCTGCTATCGCTGCGCGCTGCCGGCGCGCGGCTGGGGTGGGGATTCCAGTTTCAGTCCCCCGTGTTTCTCATCCTGATGGCGGGGCTGCTCTTTTTCCTTGGGCTGTCGCTGGCAGGCCAGTTTGAGATAGGACTCTCGCTCACCAGTACGGGCGGCTCGCTCGCGTCGAAACACGGGTATGCGGGTAGTTTCTTCACCGGTGTGCTGGCGGTGATTGTGGCTACACCCTGCACCGCGCCGTTCATGGGCGCCGCCGTTGGGTACGCACTCTCGCAATCACCCACGGTGACCTTTGTTGTCTTCACGGCGCTTGGGCTGGGACTTGCCGCGCCGTACGTGCTTCTTACCCTGCAGCCCGCGTGGACCCGCCTGCTCCCCAAGCCCGGCGTGTGGATGGAAATGCTGAAGCAGGCGACAGCGGTGCCGATTTTTGCGACGGTGATCTGGCTGGCGTGGGTGCTGGCACAGGCTTATGGAGCGGCATTGCTGGCTGCGCTGCTGGCGTGCCTGCTGATGCTGGCGATTGCGGGGTGGTTCCTTGGCCGCTGGCCGGCGAAGGGCTGGGCAACCGGAACTGCGGGATTGATTGTGGCTGGCGCGGTTGCGGCTGGCTGGTGGTCCGCGGAGGCTCTCGCAGCGCCGGCCACCAGTCAAGATCGGCGCATCCTCTTGAGCAGCACGCCTGCAGGAACGCAGACTTTTCGCGCTGGATGGGAGCCGTGGAGTCCTGAAGCCGTAGCCCGTTACCAGGCGCAGGGCCGGCCGGTTTTTGTGGACTTTACAGCAAGCTGGTGCCTGAGCTGCCAGGTGAATGAGCGCGTGGCGCTTCAACGCCCCGAGGTGCAGAAGGCATTTGCCGACGCCAACGTGGCGTTGCTGCGTGCCGACTGGACGCAGCATGATGAGTCGATCGCGCAGGCGCTGGCAGCGTTGGGACGGAGCGGAGTTCCTGCCTACGCGCTGTATGCGCCAGGGCAAGGCGCACCGCAGTTATTGCCGGAAGTGCTCACGCCGGGGATTGTGACGGATGCAATCGGGAAACTGCCGCATCTGCCAACCCAGGCGGCATCCCTTTCGTCCAGGTAAGCGAGCGAAGCATCGCGTCGAAGTTCGCGATTCCCATCAGGAGGTTGACCGCGATGGCCATCTTTACCCGTTTCTCAATCTCTGCGCTGCTTGCAGTTGTTCTTCTTCCTACAGGTGCGACTGCGAGAAGTTAGCATAGGCGAAAAACCAACTCAGGTTAGGAACTGCTGCGCTTGGAAGCGCGGATGCGGCGAATTTCTTCCATGCGTTGAGCAAGAAGTTTTTCGCGGCCTTCCTGCGTCGGCTTGTAGTAGCTTCGTCCGCGCAGGGATTCGGGCAGACAATCCATGTCTGCGACGCGGCCTTCTTCGTCGTGCGCGTAGCGGTATCCCTTGCCGTAGTCGAGTTCCTTCATCAGCTTTGTGGGCGCGTTGCGCAGATGTAGAGGTACGGGTTCCTGACGGTTATTCTCCACGTCCTGCTGGGCGGCGGCATAAGCCCTGTAAACGGCGTTCGATTTGGGCGCCAGGCACAGATAGACAACTGCTTCGGCCAATGCCAGGTCACCCTCAGGCGAGCCGAGAAACTCGATTGTCTCTTTGGCCGAGAGGCAGAGGTTGAGCGCCTCGGGTGCGGCAAGCCCGATGTCTTCAACAGCCATGCGCACGATGCGGCGCGCGAGGTAGAGCGAATCCTCCCCGGCGGCAAACATGCGGGCGAGCCAGTAAAGAGCGGCGTCGGTGTCGCTGTTGCGCACGCTCTTGTGCAGCGCAGAGATGAGGTTGTAGTGCTCTTCTCCCGATTTGTCGTAGATGAGTACGCGCTGCTGAACTGCCTCAGTGGCGATTGCCTTGTCGATAAGCTTTGCGGCCTCGGCGGCGAGCTGCGCGGCCACTTCAAGGGTGTTGTAGGCGCTGCGGCAGTCGCCGCTTGAGTAGCTCGCGATGAGGGCGAGGGCATCGTCGTCGGCCTTCAGCTCCATGGCGCCGAGACCGCGCTCGCGGTCTTCGAGGGCGCGGTGCAGCAGAGAGACAATGCGCTCCTCAGTGAGGGGTTTGAGCACATACACCCGACAGCGCGAGAGCAGCGCGGAGATGATCTCGAAGGAGGGATTCTCAGTGGTGGCTCCGATGAGGCGGATGGTTCCTCGCTCGACGTAAGGCAGAAAGGCGTCCTGCTGTGCCTTGTTGAAGCGGTGAATCTCATCGATGAAGAGGATAGTGCGCGAGTGCAGTTCAGCGGCCTGCGCGGCGGCGCTCATCACGGACTTGATTTCTTTAATGCCGGAGGTGACAGCGGAGAACTCGATGAAGCTGGCCTTTGTTGTTTCCGCGATGATCTTGGCGAGGGTGGTCTTGCCGACGCCAGGCGGTCCCCAGAAGATCATCGAGCCGGGGTCATCGCGCTCGATCTGCACGCGCAAAGGCTTGCCTGGTCCGAGAAGGTGTTCCTGGCCGCTGTATTCGGCGAGCGTGCGCGGGCGCATACGCTCGGCAAGAGGCGCGGAGAAAAGCGTGCCGCTGGGCCCTTCAGGCTGGCCGTCGAAGAGACTCATTGTTGCCCACCGCTTGGAGTGACGCCGGTCTTGAGTGTTCGCTGCCGCGAAGCCTCATAGAGCAGCACGCTGGCGGCAACGGCGGCGTTGAGGCTTTCGACCGGGCCGGGACAGGGAACGGTGATGGCCCCGTCGGCGTGGGCGGCAAGATCGGCGGGAACGCCGTTGCCTTCGTTGCCGATGATGAGGGCAAAAGGGCGCGCGAGGTCCGCTTCATTTGCTGGTTGGGCTCCGCGGGCGGCGGTGGTGAAGACGGCGATGCCGGCTTTACGCAGGCGACGAAATGCATCGGCGCTTTCAGCGGCGAGCTGCGGCACGCGAAAGACGCTGCCGGCCGAGGCGCGGACGGTTTTGGGATTCCGGGCACTGACGGTGCCGGGCAAAGCGATGACGCCGGTGGCGCCAAAGGCTTCGGCGGAGCGCAGAATCGTGCCGAGGTTGCCGGGATCCTGCAACCCGGCGAGGATCAGCAGGAGCGGCGCAGTCGGTCCTGGAGTTTTGAGAAGGTCGGCCCACGTCCAGCGCGGTGGCTCAATGAGCGCTGCAATGGGCTGCGGCGTTTCGGTTGCGAGCGTGGAGCGCAGCAAATCTGCAGGCGTGAGGAGCACATCGACCGAGACGGGCAGATGAAGAGCGTCAAGAAGAGGCGCTGTTTTTTGCGTGGCGAAGACGCAGCGGATCTTGAGCCCGGCGCGTAGGGCCTCGGCGAGCAGATTCGGCCCTTCGATAGCGATGGCGCCCTCGCCGGCACGCACCGGTTGAGCGAAGGCGCGTCGCAGTTCTTTGAGGCGGCTATTCTGCTTACTCTGTACAATGCGAACAGGCATGCAATCGAGTCGTGCGGTCTCCTGGTCGATTCTATGCTGCCATGCCATAACCGCGCTGCCGAAGTTGCGCCGCGGGTGGTGCTGTGATAGTTTCCGTTTTTTGTGCTTCAGCAATTCGGGAACCGAGGTAGATCTTCTTGTCCGCAGAAATTTTGCGCGTCCATCCCGATGAACCTCAACCAGACCGGATTAGCTACATCGCATCCTGTCTGCGCAAAGGTTACGTTGTTGCGTTGCCGACCGATACTTTTTACGGTCTCGCCGTTGACCCGGTGAACCTGCATGCGGTGGAGCGCATTTACCAGATCAAGACCCGGCAGAAGCACAAGCCGCTGTCGCTGCTGATCTCCTCGCTGGCGATGGCGTACACGCTGGCGCGGGATTCCGATCCTATGCTGGACAAGCTGGCTGACCGCTTCTGGCCCGGGCCGCTGACGATCATTGTTCGCGCCGGCACCAAGCTTCCGCTGCGATCGACTGCAAACACCGGCAACGTCGCGCTGCGCATTCCGGATTCGGCGATTTCACGCGCGGTTGTGGAGAGTTTTGGGTTGCCGATCACCGCGACTTCGGCGAATCTGCAGGGCGCGGCGGAGTGCACGCACGCGGCTGCGGTGAGGGATCAGATCGGCGATCGCATACCGCTTATTATCGATGGCGGTCCTACGGCACGGGCGCAGCCGACGACAATCGTCGACCTCTCGCTGGGGCCTGGACGCTGGGAGATTCTGAGAGAAGGCGCCATTCCGACCCACGAGATCGTTATGGTGCTGCAGCGGTAAGAGTGCCGGCATGAACGCGCGATCCAGTCCGAAGAAGCACAGATGGGTCGTGTGGTTTCTTCTTGTGGTGGTGGCGCTGGCGCTTGCTGCGCTCGCCTGGTCGCACCGGGTCTACCGGCAGATTGAGTATTTTGCAGGACAGGATCAGGCGGCTCCTTCCGATGCCATTGCCGTTTTTGGCGCGGCCGAGTATGACGGACGTCCTTCGCCGGTTTACCGTGCGCGTCTCGATCACGCCGAGTCTCTCTACAGCCGGGGCATCGCGCCGCTGATTGTTACGCTAGGCGGTGACGGCGGTGACCAGTATTCAGAAGGCGGGGTGGGCCGCGAGTATTTGATGGGCGCAGGAGTTCCCGAGTCCGCCATTATTGCTGAAACCGAAAGCCGCAGCACGGTTCAAGCCGCGCGCAGGCTGGCGGTGATCGCTCGAACGAATGGTTTGCGTCGGATTGTGGTAGTGAGCGATGACACGCATCTGTTTCGCATCCAGGCAATTTGCGGTGCCAATGGTCTCGATGTGCTTACATCCCCGCGGCCGAGGGTTGCTGTTGCCGGCAGCAGTGGAGACGCGAGCGCAGTCATTCACGAGATTCTGAGCTACACGGCGTGGCGCCTGCATCTTGAGTGACGCTTAAGAGTGAGCGCGCCCGAGGATGGCGAGAAGAACAAGCGCAGAGGCGGCGGCGCTGAGCGTTGAAAGAAAATTGACGCTGTTGTTGTTGAGCCAGCCGCGCCGCTCAAGGGTCGCGCCCAGAAGGCTGTCGAAGAAAAGGCCGAAGGTTCCGCCCATCCAGCAGATGGCGAAGAAGGGCCCGTCACCACCGAGGGCAAGTGCCCCCGCGGCCGCTACGGCTCCCGCAGCGAGGATGCCCGCGGCGGTGCCGCCGAGACTGATGGCGCCGTCTGTTCCGGGCGTGGCAACACGAAGAGTTGTGATCATGCGCGGTGTGCCGCTCAGGAGTTGGCCCAATTCTGAGGACACAGTGTCAGCAGCTGCTTCAGCAAGCGCGGCGAGGCCCGCCGCGAAGATGGCGACCGGCGCGAGGTTTGCGAACGGAATTCCGAAGTACCGCTGCAGAAGTAACTCGAAGGCTCCAGTTGAAAGCAGTGCGGCGACGCCGAGGTTGGCTGCGACCTGCGCGGCAGTGCGCCCTTCGCGGCGCTCCGCTGTGCCGAGCTGCTGCTTGCGCTTGCGACCCATGCGCGTGGCGAGCGACGTGAGGATAAGCAGCACCACGACCGGAACAAGGGCGGTTCGCCAGGGGTAGTAGGGAAGGGTCGCTGTCGAAAACATGAGGCTGGCTGTGATCGCTGCTCCCGTGAACGCTGCCGCCGGCGTGGCAGAGCCAACAAACCAGGCGACGAAACCAAGCAGGATGCTGAGGCCGAGTGTCCAGATCGCGACCTGGGGAGCCTGGATTGCCCACCAACGTGCTTCGAGCACCAGGCCGGCGGCAACTGCAGGGAGAACGAGCAGCAGGATTGTCTTCGATTGCCAGCGGAACTTGGCTTGTCGCACGTCTCAATCGTATCGTCGCCAGCGGCCGTAGAGGAAGCCGTGGGCGTGAAGAACATGGGCCGAGACATTTACACTCATCTGCGAGCAATCAGATGTATTTCAGAGTTGTTTCACGGAGCCATTGATGAAACGGTACGCAGGCGTCCTTGCAGTTTTTGCGGGAATTGTTTTTTGTGCGTCAATGCAGGCACAGACGCCGGCCCAGCACCTGGAACTGGACCGCAAGGGCGAAACGATCGTGCTCGAGCCGTACGCGGCAAACATTGTGCGCGTAACCCTGAGCCTGCAGCATGATCCAGCGCTTGCCAAGCCAGGCTATGGGATGATTGCTTCACCCGATGCAAGTGGCTGGCATGCGTCACAGACCGAAAGGGAAGATGTTTACCGGTCCCCGCAGATGGTTGTCACGGTCGATCGCCCGGGGCCTCCGGGACCGCCTCCTCCGCATACGGTGATTGACATCAGCAAGTATTTTGGCGGTTCTACGCCGGGCGCGCATATCACTTTCAAGACGCCCGATGGCAAGAAGCTGCTCGAAATGACGGGCTGGGCACAGGCGGAGCCGAACAACAAGGACGGGACAGCGGCACTCGCCAACGACCGCCGGCCCACAGACCCGCCGTTTTACGTTGTAGGGGCAACCTTTGCTTCGCCGGATGACGAGCACTATTACGGGCTTGGCCAGAATCAGGAAGGCTACCTCGATCATCGCGGTCACCCGGTGCGTTGCTGGAACGACTACAACGCGCCGGCTGCGCCTACGACGTGCGTGCCGTTTCTGCTGACCAACAAGGGCTACGGTCTGCTTTGGGATAACCCGTCGAAGACGCTGATTGTGCCCGGCTTCAACGAGGAGACGCGCTGGAGCAGCGAAGTTGGCGATCGCGTGTCGTTCTTCGTGATTGCCGGCGACAAGGTCGATGATATTTTTGAAGGCTACCGGCTGCTGACGGGGCCGACTCCGCTGCTGCCCAAGGCTGCGTATGGCTACATCCAGTGCAAGCAGCGCTACTCCAGCCAGGAAGAAGTGATGGCGGTGGCGAAGGGCTACCGCGAGCGGCACCTGCCGGCCGATGTGCTGGTGGTGGACTGGTTTTATTACACGAAGATGGGCCAGATGGATATGAATCCGAAGTTCTGGCCCGATCCTGTTGCTATGAACAAGCAATTGCACGACATGGGATTTGAAACCATGATCAGCGTGTGGCCCCGCTTTGTGCCGGAGGATCGGTATTATGACCAGTTGCTGAAGAACGGCTGGTTTATCAGCCTGGCAGACGGCAAGCCTGTCGACGGTCTGCCCTATGACCGTGCGGGCTCGGACATCGATACCACGAACCCGGACGCCGCGAAGTGGTACTGGCAGACGATCCACGACAACATTCTGAGCCTGGGATTCGATTCACTCTGGGCGGATGAGACGGAGCCGGATCTGCCGCCGAATGGCGCTTATTTTCACATCGGACCCGGCACCGAGTTCTTCAACATCTATCCGCTCTTCCACACCGCGGCTCTCTATGACGGCTATCGCAGGGACGAACCGAACAAGCGGGCGCTGATCCTTTCGCGCGATGCTTACCTGGGCGTGCAGAGCAAGGGAACGATTGTCTGGTCGTCGGATATCGGCCCTACATGGGATACGCTGCGACGGCAAATCCCAACGGGTCTCGGCTTCACGGCGTCGGGATTCACCTACTGGTCCAATGACACGGGCGGGTGGCAGTATCTGCCGTGGTCGCACCATCCTGCGAAGCCGCCGCTTCTCGACCCTTCAGACGCACGAGCCAACGTAGGCGGCTATGACGATTATCCGGAGCTGTATACGCGTTGGTTTCAGTACGCGACGTTTCAGCCGATTTTTCGCACCCACGGCAGCCGGCTGCAGAATGAAGTCTGGTCCTATGGCAGGCAGGCGGAACCGATCCTCGGGAAGTATTTGAGGCTCCGCTACCAGCTGATGCCATATATCTACTCGCTCGCGTACAAGAGCTGGAAAACCGGCGCTCCATTCATGCGGGCACTGCCGCTGGATTTCCCCAATGACCCGAATGTCGCCGATATGCGGGACGAGTATATGTTCGGCCCGGCATTTCTGGTTGCGCCTGTGGTGCAGCAGGGGGAGACCAGCCGCAAGGTCTATCTGCCCGCAGGGGCCAGCTGGTACAACTACTGGACCAACGAGCGGGTGAAAGGCGGCCAGACGATCGAGGTGTCCGCACCGATCGATAGGATTCCTCTCTTTGTGCGGGCAGGGTCGATCCTTCCTCTTGGCTCGGTGGTGGAGAGCACGCATCAGCAACAGGCAATCGAGCATGTACGCATTTACCCGGGTGCGGATGCCGAGTTCACACTCTTTTCAGATGATGGAACAACCTACGCCTACGAGAAGGGTGCGGGTTCGATCACACGCCTGCACTGGAGCGATGCGGACAAGCGCCTGACGCACGAAGGTGCGCAGGCATGGAGCGCTCCGGATAAGGCCATCATCGAGGTCGTTGGACGCTGATTCAGATGTGGCGGCATCCGGCAAGGCGCCGCCATATCCCTTCGGATACCCATCGCCCGAAGTGGTACGTCTAAAGCGCAGGGAATCTGCATCCGGACGAAAGCACCCGCCCGCCCGTGGGGCGCCAAGTGAACCGGATTGCGCTGGTTCAGACAAGTTTTCTGACGACCGCGGGAACCGGCCATGAACTCCTCGGGGACCGGATCATTGATTTACAATCACCTAGGAAGCAGGAACGAATTTTAATGAGTCTTTTTCCCTTGAATGCACGCAGGAAGCGTGTGTGGCTGATCCAGGCAGGCGCGGCCATTGTTGTTGCTGCCCTCGCTGGCGGATGTGGAAGTACGTACCGTCCCGTCGTAACGCCCATCAATCCGAGCGGTCCCGCGGCGCAGCCCTCGGCGCTTGTCGCGGTCGTTTCCTCGCCAGCGCCTACCTCGGCCGGAGTCGCCACAATTTTGAATTATTCAGGTGACACGGTGATGGCCCAGGCTCCGATTGGACCTGGCCCACTGACGTTCTCGGTCGATGAATCCGGTTCCGCAGGATATACGGTCAACAGCGACGGCACGCTCACCAATTTTCAGGTGACGACCAAATTGCAGGCGAACAACGTAACGTACTCCACCCTGCCGGCGGCTTCGAGCAGTGTCGGGCTGTTTTCGCCCTCTGCGGGTCTGTGGGTGGCCGATCTGAACGGCAGCATGATCGACGTACTTACCGGTTCCAACACAACGCTGACCTTCAAGCTCTCGATTCCTGTGGCATCCACGCCCATTGCAATATCCGGTGCGCAGTTAGTGGGGCAGCACAACTATTCCATCAGTCTCAACAATGCGAGCACGCCGGCGGGTTCTGCGATCGGCTACGACGATATGACCTGCAATAATGCGCCGAGTACCGTTGCGCAGACGGGCGAGGCCGACTCGCTTGAAACGACAAGTTACACAGTTTCAGCGCGCATCCCTCTCGGCAAGTGTCCTGTTTACGGGCTCGCTAGCAGCGACGGCAGGCGCTTTTTCGTCCTGAATCGCGGCAGTGACACTGTGACGGTGATTAATACGCAGACCAATGCGTTGAACAGCTGTACGCCATTTACCAACCAGAACGGGCAACTGGTGAGCTGCCATCCCACGCTGCCCTTGTCGACCACCGCGGTTGGTGCGACGGGCGTTACGCCGCCGAATGGAACCGCGGCAATGACGGCGACTGCCGGTCCGGTCTACGCGGAATTCAATGCTGCGACATCGCAGCTGGTTATTTCGAATTATGACGGCGGTACGATCTCGGTGATCGACGTCAGTCTCGACGAGTACGGCAATGACAGCCCGACCTTTGGCACCACGTTTACCATTCCGGTCGGGACCAACCCGGCAAGCGTTACGGTTCTTAGCGATGGCAGCCGCGCTTATGCCGCGAATCAATCCGACGGCACCGTTTCGATTGTGAACCTGAGCAGCCACCAGGTGATCAAGACATTGCCGGTTGTCGGCCATCCACGCACAGTTGTTTCCACGTCGAATTCGCTCTATGGCAAGGTCTACGTAGCCTCGCCGGACAGCCCGTACCTCACGATCCTCAGGACCGATCAGGACATCGTGGATACGACAGTTCTGGTGCAGGGCAACATCATCGATGTTCGCACCAGCTCGCAGAATGGATCAGCGGGCAACGCGATCGTGACCAGCCGCAGACCAGGAGCGGGGCAGCCCTGCTATCTGCCGGGTGCTGCGGCATCCGCAACCGTCGCAGCGTGCCAGAGCCAGACTCTGCCGTAACACGATCGACCTTCTGCGAAGGAAATAGAATCAGGCCAGAGGATTTTCTCTCTGGCCGCTTCTGTTTGGCGCAAACCGACGATGGAAGAAAAGCAGGGAAAGAAGATCAGACTCGACGTTTTGCTTTTCGACCGGGGCCTGGTTCCCAGCCGCGAACGTGCCCGCGCCCTTATTCTGGCCGGCCGTGTGCTGGTGAATGAGCAGAAGGTGGAAAAGCCAGGCAGCCCGGTTGGCGCGGAAGCTGCGTTACGCCTGTTAGGCGACGACCTACCGTATGTAAGCCGCGGTGGCATCAAGTTGGCTGCGGCGCTACAGCACTGGAAGATCGATGTCGCCGGCCGAAACTGCCTGGACGTGGGTGCCTCGACCGGAGGTTTTACCGATTGCCTGCTGCAGCGCGGAGCCGCTCACGTAACAGCGGTAGACACGGGCTTTGGGCAGATTGCCATGAAGCTGCGCAATGATTCGCGTGTCCATCTGGTTGAGCGAACCAACGCCCGGCTACTGGCACCAGGCTCGCTTGGGCAGGATGGTGCGCCTCGCCTCACTTTGCTGGTGATGGATGTTTCGTTCATCTCGGCGACGCTGGTGCTGGAGCCGGTGATCTGCGCGGCCCCGATGCTCGAAGAGGCAGTGCTGCTGGTGAAGCCACAGTTCGAGGCGGGCCGAGGGCAGGTGGGGAAGGGCGGCATCGTGCGCGATCCGGCAGCTCACGCCTTCGCAATTGAGCGGGTTGCCACTTGCGTGCGCTCGATCGGCTGGGAGGTTGTGGGCACGATTCCCTCGCCGATTACCGGCGCAGAGGGCAACCGCGAGTTCCTGCTGTATGCGCGACGGGGGACTGAAGGAACACATTGATGCCGGCCCGCATCGCTCCCGCGTGCTGATCCTTTACACTGAGACCGCATGAAGACCGTCGCAATTGTCTCCAAGCCGAACAAAGAAGAGCTTGCGCGCATTTTGCCGGGGTTGGTCGCGTGGCTGATCGGCCACGATTACAAGCCTTTGCTCGACCGCGAAGGCGGGATGTTCTGCCAGGACGCGCCGGTTGTCGACCGCTCGGAAATGCCGCAGCACGATCCGTCGCTGGTGATCGTCCTCGGGGGGGACGGCACCCTACTTTCAGTTGCCCGGATTTTTGCGACGACCGGTGTGCCGATTCTCGGTGTGAATCTCGGCTATCTCGGTTTTCTCACGGAGATCCGGCTGGCGGACCTGTACACAACCCTCGAGGGTTGGTGCAACGACTGCCATTCCCTGGAAGCCCGGGCGATGCTGCATGCGGGACTGTGGCGCGAAGGCAAGGAATGTGCCACCTTTGAGGCCCTGAACGAGATCGTGGTGTCGAAGGGCGATATCGCGCGCATGGGCGACTTTGCGGTCAGGCTCGACGGGAAAGCGGTCGCACGGTTCAGGGCAGACGGCGTAATTGTGTCCACTCCAACTGGTTCAACCGCATATACTCTGGCCGCAAATGGGCCGATTCTCACGCCGAATGTAGATGCGCTGGTGGTGACGCCTATTTGCCCGCACCTGCTGACGCTGCGACCCATCGTGGTGCGGGGCGAATCGACAGTAGGAGTGCGGGTGGAAGGGGTGCCGAGCCACTGCCTGCTGACGGTGGATGGGCAACAGGCCGTTGATCTGCAGCTTGGGGATGAGGTTCGTTGCAGGCGTTCTAGCAACACCGTCAACCTGGTGCGGCTCACTGAAAGCGGCTTTTTTGAAGCGCTACGCAACAAGCTGAGCTGGGGCGAAGTTAAAGGTGCCGGCTGAGCCGGCACGGCAGGCTCACTGGTTGATCTCGCCCAGGAGCACTTTAGCCTTGACCGCCAAGGTGTGGGCGCCATCGACGTCGCCAGTGGTGAGCGCAGTGCGAGCCTGCTTGAGGAACTCCTTCACCTGAGCGACTGTCTTCTGCTCCTGGTCACTGAGCTGGCGATTGATATCTTTCAGGCCGCGCTCGGTTGAAGCAATGGAGTCTTCGGTCTGGTTGCGCAGGTCAGACGGGTCCCCGGACGACAGCTGGCCCACGGCAGGCACTGCTGGAGGGGTGTTTGACGCCTGCTCGACTGGCTTGGTGTCCGGCTTCGCACGATGGTTGGGGTGCTTCGCAGGCTTTTCCGCAGGCTTTGGCGCTGGCGCAGTCTGCTGCGCCGGCTGAGATGGCGGAACGGAAACGACCGGAGGCGGCAAATTTTCAGGAGCCGGGGCAGGCGCGGGCGGAGGGGTATCCACCACCGGCGGAGCAAGCGGCTGATTCTGCACCTGATCCGTCTTGTGGAAACATCCCGTCAGCAACAATGGCAACAGTAATGCAACGCTCTTGCGAGGCGCTTTCATTTCACAATCCTTCCGGGTTCCCCATCTTCGCCGGCTGTAGATGTCGGCGAACCCCGTCCAAGGCAGCCAATGGAATCTGCAACACGAACTCCGTACCGTGACCCAACCTCGATTGTACGTCCACGCTCCCGTGATGCAACTGGAGAATCCGATAGGTCATGGCGAGGCCGATTCCGCTTCCTCCTACCTTCGTTGTGAAGTACAGATCGAATATTTTGTCTCGAATTTCGTCGGGAATCCCTGTTCCTTCATCGGTTATGCGCAGAACCGCATTTTTCTTCTGATCTTCGAGAACGACCCTCAGCGTACCCCCCCCGGGCATAGCCTGCGCTCCGTTTTCGACGATGTTGATGACTGCCTGTTTGAGCAGGTCGGCATCGACGTTTGCGATCAGGGGATTCGACGGGAGCGAGCTATCGAGTGTGACGTTGCGCGTCGACAATTCTTCTCTGGAAAGAGCGAGCACGTCGCCGACGATCTGGCGCAAGTCCTGCTCCCTGAGCTGCAAATCGACCGGCCGCGAAAAATCGACGAGCGTCTGCACAACGCGGTCGAGCCGGCGAATTTCCGCATCGATCACTTCGAGGTGGCGGGTGGCGGGCTTATTCTCGTCGCCGAGTTTGTTCTTGAGGAGTTCAAGATGCACCACGATCGCGTTGATGGGGTTTTTGACTTCGTGTCCCACACCCGAGGTGAGGCGGCCAATGGCTGCCATGCGTCTTGAGAGCTCGAGTTCGGATTCAATCTCTTCGACGGACTCAAGATCGTGGAGCGTAACCAGTACGCCGAGGCCCTGCTGCGTGTCGTCGTCATAGATGAAGTCGAGCGATGCTTGAATCCTGCGCCCGGTTTCGGTCCGGACTTCTTCCTGCACGAGGGTAAGGCCGGCCTCGTAAGCATCGCGCAGGGTGCGCCCCAGTACGGTGGTGCGGTCGAAGATTTCGCGGGCGTGAAGGCCCAGGATGCGGTCGCGATCGACCTGCAGAAAGCGGCGTGCGGCCTCGGAGATGAGAACAGAGCGGCCATCTTCAGTAAAAAGGAGGAGCCCATCCTGCAGATTGCCGAGAATCTGATCGAGGTTCTCTTTCAATGCAGAGAACACCTCTTCGACATTGCGCATGCGCTGGCCGATTTTCTCAATCTTGGTGGAAACTCTTTGCGGCATGTCCTGATTGGGCGCGCTCTCCAGGCCTTCGGCAGATTCGCTGGCGGCGGTCCAGTAATCAAGCTGCATGCTGATTTCTTCAAGAGGCCGTAGCGCAAGATTGCTCAACAGGAGCGCGGCGATCAGGGCTGTGCCCACGGCAAAGCCGGTGAGCGTCAGGGCCTCCCTGATCCACGGCGAGTAGGCAGCCCGCAGCAGTGTTGTGCGAGCGCCCACATGCACGGTGGCAAAGAGCTCTCCGTTGCGCTCAAGGGGCACCACCACATCGAATACTTTTGGAGGACCGAAGACCTCGTTGAGCAGCCGCAGGGCGTCTGCCTTCTTCAGTGTTTCGTAATCAGGCCGCGGGGGAAGCTTCTCGCCTTCATTATTGGGATTGGTGCTCTTGAGGATCGTGGACTCGCTGTCGGCGATGTTGACGTCGTAGACGGTCAGGGCATAACGGTTGACCGAATCGAGCGCGGCCTGAAGTGAACCGCTGTGATGAATCGCCTGCGCCTGAAGCTGACGCAACTCGGCGGGATCATTGGGATTGACCTCGCGGTCCCGAAGGCCGCTCTCGAGCGCCTGCAGGAGGGCCAGCCGGATCTGGTTGGCCACCATCTGATTGGTCAGGTAGGTCTGATCTACGGCCGCATCGAGCAGTTGAGTGAAGTAGACCAGAGAAAGAAGCGCGGAAATGAGCAGCACCAGGCTCGATATCGCCAATACGAGTTTGGTCTTAAGGCGCATCGTGAAAGCCCTATACCGGCTGATCCTCCCGCGACTGGTTATATTCCTTCAGCTTGTTGTGAAGAGTCTTCAAGCTGACACCGAGAATCTCGGCGGCGCGCGTCTTGTTCTGTCCGGTGGATTCGAGGGTACGCAGAATGAGCAGGCGCTCTGCCTCGTCGACCGTTGTGCCCACACGAATGGGAATGACACTTGCATCCCAGGTCTGGGAAGATTGGAGCTGCGATCGGCCAAAGGTCGGGGGCAGATGACCAGCGTCGAGGGGAGCGCCATCCGGGCACAGAATCACGGCTCGCTCAATGGTGTTACGCAACTCGCGAGCGTTGCCCGGCCACTCATACGACATCATGCGGTCGAGGATAGACTGGCCAACACCGGCGACGTGGCGGTTGTGCTTCTGATTCATTTCCTGCACCATGGCTTCGGCCATTGCAGGCAGGTCGTCAAGATGCTGGCGCAGTGGCGGCATATTGATGTGGAAGACATTGAGGCGGTAGTAGAGATCGCTGCGGAGCTCGCCTCGCGCAACGGCCTCGTCTGGGTCGCGATTGGTAGCTGCGAGCACGCGGACGTCGACATCCTGTTCTGACTTTCCGCCCAGCCGCCGCAGCTTGCGCTCTTCGAGAACGCGCAGCAGTTTTGCCTGGGTGCCAAAGGGCATTTCACCCAGTTCGTCGAGAAGCAGAGTACCGCCCGAGGCAAGTTCAAAGCAGCCTGCACGGCGCTCAACCGCGCCGGTAAAGGAGCCTTTCTCGTGGCCGAATATCTCGCTCTCAATCAGGGTTTCGGGAATGGCGGCGCAGTTGACGGCAACGAAAGGGCGGGGCTTTGCGCGGGCTGAGCTCATGCAGGGTGCGCGCAACCAGTTCCTTGCCGGTGCCGCTTTCACCGGTGATGAGCACGGAGACGTTGGAGGGGGCAATCTGCTCAATAAGACCGAAGATGTCGCGCATCGGGCGTGAGCTGCCGACCATGGAGCCGAGCACCCCGGTCTCGCGCAGGCGGCGCCGCGCCACTTCAAGTTCGATGGCGGTTTCGCGCTGCCGGGTGGCGTTGGCGAGGATGGCGCGCAGGCGCGCCGCATCGACTGGCTTCTGCAGAAAGTCGTAGGCGCCGAGCTTCATGGCGTCAACCGCAACCTGGATGGAACCCTGTGCGGTGAGCAGCACCACGGCCACGTTAGATGCCACACCGGACCCCTCTTCAGAGAGCTTCGTGAGAAGACCGAGGCCATCGAGACGAGGCATTTTCAGATCGGTTACAACGATCGCCGGCTCCCAGGAGAGAGTCTTCTCCCAGCCTTCAATGCCATCGCGCGCCGTTTCGGTCCGGTATCCCCAGCCCGAGATCAGCTCCGCAAGTCCGGTGAGGGCATGCGGTTCGTCCTCGACGATCAGAACCTTGACTGCATTCTGCATAAGGGCATTCTAGTCAATCTCTTCGTTCTGCGCCGCAGAAGTCGGCGCTCCCGGCACAAATCAGGGTGATTTTAGCTAGACTTATTCCATGCTGGACTATGAGATTGCGCCCGCGGACGCGGCCGTTCTTCTTCGTGAAAACCAGGCTCGCTTTGTTGACGTGCGCGAGCCCTGGGAAGTGGCCACCGCAGGCATCGAAGGAAGCCTGTTGATGCCGATGGGCGAGGTGCCGGCGCGAGCACACCAGGAGCTTGATCCCGATGAGCGCGTGGTGGTGTTTTGCCACCTTGGTCAGCGCTCGATGAATGTGACGGCGTGGCTGCGCAACCAGGGCTTCGAAAATGTGCAGTCGATGCGCGGCGGCATTGAGGCCTGGTCGGCGGAAGTTGACCCTGGCGTGGCGCGGTATTGATCACGCCTGCCGCCGCGGCTTGACCGCATATACTCTTAGTTGGCTTTGATGCCCGATTCCAGTGAGTGTGCCCTTAATGTCTTCATCCGCCGTAGCTTATGCCGAAGAGAATCATCCCAGATTTCTGAACGAGCTTAAAGCGCTTCTTCGCATCCCATCGATCTCAACCTTGCCGGAACACAAGGCAGATTGCCGCCACGCAGCCGAGTTGCTGATGGGCGAGCTTCGCCGCATCGGCATGGAGAATGCACGCATCATTGAGACCTCGGGCCATCCGCTGGTGTATGCCGACTGGTTGCATGCCGCAGGTAAGCCGACGGCGCTGTGCTACGGCCACTACGACGTTCAGCCGCCCGATCCGCTGGATGAATGGGTTACCGCACCCTTTGAGCCCACAGAGCGAAACGGCAATATTTACGCACGGGGAGCGGTGGATGACAAGGGACAGGTGTGGGCGCAGGTGAAGGCGCTCGAGTCACTGCTTGCTGCGGAGCAGGGCCTGCCGATTAATGTGCGCGTGATCTACGAAGGGGAGGAAGAAGTTGGCGGGGAGGGAATTGCGGCGTACGTTGCGCAAAAGCCCCCGGAGCTGCAAGCAGATTTTGCATTGGTTTCGGATACAGAACTGTTTGCCCCCGGCCTGCCTACGCTGTGTGTGGGTCTGCGCGGAATGATCTACACCGAAATTGAGGTGCGTGGCGCAAAGACGGACTTGCACTCCGGCATGTACGGCGGCATCGCACCGAATCCCTTCGTCGCACTGGCGCAGATTATTGCCGGCCTCAAGGACAAGGACGGACACATTCTCATCCCCGGTTTCTATGACGATGTGATTCCGCCGAGCGCCGCCGAATTGGCCACCTGGCGCACGCTGCCTTTCGACGAGGAAGAATACCGCGAGAGCGAAGTTGGCTCGCCGGTGCTGGTCGGTGAAACGGGATTCAGCGTTCTCGAGCGCACCTGGGCCCGCCCGACGCTGGAAGTTCACGGCATGCCGGGAGGCTTTGTGGGAGCGGGCGCGAAGACCGTGATTCCAGCCAAGGCACAGGCCAAGGTGTCGATGCGGCTGGTTCCCGGGATGACACCTGCGAAGGCCTTCGCCCAGTACAAAACCTATGTCGAGAAGCTGGCGCCGGCGGGCGTCTCTATCGACGTGCGGCTGATTCACTCGGGAGACCCCTGCGTTGTTCCCACCGATAATCCGTATATTCAGGCGGCCACGCGTGCGCTGCATGAGGTCTGGGGAAAGGACACGGTCTTCATTCGTTCGGGCGGATCAATTCCGATTGTGGGTGACTTTGCGCGGCACCTCGGGTTACCGAGTGTGATGATGGGGTTCGGCCTTCCCGATGACAACCTGCACGCTCCCAATGAAAAGTTCAACCTCAGAAACTTTGAGCTGGGCATTCGCTCGCTGATTCGCTTTCTTGAAGAGGTCGGCGGTTGAGCACAGGCGGTGCGCCCGCCGTATTGGACGCCGACGGATTTGTGCTTGCCGGGGGTCGCTCAAGCCGCATGGGACAGGACAAGGCGCTGCTCGATTTTTTCGGTCAGCCGTTGATTGAGCGAGCGCTCGGCATCCTGCGTCGCGCCGGGGTGACTGCCTCGGTAGCAGGGGGCAGCAGGGAATTGGCCGCGTTTGCCACGCTTGTGCCGGACAGCCGCATAGGGCCGCTGGGCGGAATCTGCGCTGGCCTGGCTGCGGCGGTCGAGGACCTCGCCGTGTTCCTGCCAGTGGATATGCCGCTCGTTCCGCCTGGCCTTTTGCGGTTGATGCTGCAGCATGCGCGAACAACCGGGGCCAAGGCAACGCTCGCCTCTGTGAACGGATTTGCGCAGACCTTTCCGGCTGTTCTGGACCGCTCTCTGCTCGCTGGACTTCAAAACGAGCTCAGGAACGGAAATGGAGGCTGCTTCGCTGCATTCGGAGCAGCATGCCAAGAGAGCGGAAGTCGACTGACCGTCCTCCCGGTCGAGTTTCTTGTTCAGGCGCGCCAGATTATGGACGAGGACGGTTTACGGGCAGCACTCTGGTTCCTGAACGTGAACCGCCCGCTCGATCTGGAACGGGCAGAGAGCATTGTTGCTGCGTGCCGTCGCGTATGCTGATTTTGAAGATATGGCAGAGGCTAGCTCCGATTCCGAGATCCAGGTACCGGCCGATATAGCCGACATCATCGTGGGCGATCAGCCGTCGGCGACGCCGGAGAGTGGGTCGCCGACCGAGCCCGTCATCATCTTCGATAAGGTGTCGATTTCATTCGGGGATCGCGCCGTGCTTGAAGACGTCTCCTTTTCGGTAGAGCGCGGTCAGACGCTCTGCATCCTGGGGCGCAGCGGCGTGGGTAAGTCAGTTTCCCTGCGCCTGCTGATGGGCTTCCTGAAGCCGGACAAAGGGTCGATTCGAGTGGAAGGGCAGGAGATCACCGAACTCGGCGAAGAAGGCATGCAGGAGATACGCAAGCGCGTCACCATGGTCTTCCAGAACGGCGCCCTCTTCGACTCGCTGACCGTGCGCGAGAATGTGGCGTTTCCCCTGCGCGAACGCGGCTCGCTCGACGAAGATCAGATACAGCAAATTGTGGATCGGCTGCTGGAGCTGGTGGGAGCAGATGACGTGGGGAGTGACCTGCCAGCCAGCCTCTCGACCGGGCGGCGGCGTGCGGTGGCGATCGCCCGCGCGCTCGCTTCGCAGCCAGAAGTCGTGTTATACGACGAGCCTACGACGATGGTCGATCCGATCATTGCTCGCCGGCTGGGCACAATTATTCAAAAACTCAAGCGGCAGCTTGGATTTACCAGCATCGTTGTCACCCACGATATGCGATTTGCCAAGCGACTTGCAGACACGGTGCTTTTTCTGGACCAGGGAAAAGCCAGCTATTTTGGCCCGATAGCTGGATTTTTAGGGTCAATGGACCCCGATATCCGGCAATTTCTAGCGCTGGATGCCTATGAACTGCCGAAATGCTGAAATGTACTCTATTCGTAACTAGCGCGGCCGAGAATCCGCTTGCGCGTCTGCCTGTATCCGCATGATTCTCAATGTGGATTACTTGAAAACTTAGGTCACCGATTCGTGGCATACCCAGCCCTACATTCTGGCATTTTCGCGCGTTGGTGTGTTGGATTCGCGCAAGGAGCCTGCAAGGCAGCTTTCCCGCCATGGACCAGCCGAAACCCATCAGGACAGCCGTCCAACCAGTTTTCCCGCTGCTTTCCGAGCGCTGAGGCCCACGAAAGAAGCAAAGACGAATGGCGACAACCGGACTCTGGCAAAGAATTTCGGCGACGGCTTTACAGCCTGGTGACTGGCCGAGAGATCGGGCGGAAGCCGGACCGCGGAATCTGCAGAGCAAATTGTCGGTCTGGATTCTGTTGGACGTACTGACGGTTGCGGCATCAACCCTGGTCGCCACAGCGTATAGGACTCACTCTGGTCCCGTGACCACGGTGCGGGAGTTCTGTCAGGGAACCCTGGTGCACGGCCGCTCGATGGGGATATTGCTCGCTTTTCTTTGTGGGTTTGTGCTGGCGCTGATTGCCACGAGCAAGCGGCTGAATCTCTACAACCCGATGAGCCTCACCAATTTTCTGCACGAGCAGCGCCTCAGCGTTCAGGCCTGTTTCACTGCGGGCCTTTTGCTGACGGGGACCCTTTACCTGCTGCATGGGGAGGACATTTCGAGAACTATCGTTTTGCTCACGATAGGTCTGGTGACCATTGCGTTGAGCCTGCGCAGGCTCATTTACCGGCTCATGCTCTATCGCCGGTTTGAGCGTGGACTTGATCGCAGGAATGTGGTGATTGTGGGCACCGGGCCGGAGGCTCATGCGCTTCGGCATCACCTTGAGAGCATTGGGCATCTCGGCTACACCTTCAAGGGCTTTATTCAGAGCGAGGGTCACAAGACCGTGGCATCAGCGGGTTCGGCGGAGGTGCTGGGCACTCTGGAAACTCTTTTCAATCACACGCGGAAGCACTTCATTGACGAGATATTCTTTACCACCTCGTGTGAGAACGAAGTTATGCAGGAGGTGCTCGAGAAGGCGCGAAGTCATGGTGTGGATCTGCGGCTTGTTCCAGACCTTTACGGCGGACTCGCCTGGAACAGCCCGATCGAGTATGTTGGTCAGTTTCCAACTATACCGCTGCACTGCGGAGTTGTTCCCGAGATTGCACTGGTGCTGAAGCGCTTTCTCGATGTGGCTTTCTCGGCTCTGACGTTTGTGCTGCTCTCCCCGGCTTTCCTGCTGATCGCGCTGGCCATCAAGCTCGATTCGCGAGGGCCGATTCTCTATGGCTCGGAGCGCATCGGTAAGAAGGGACGCGTATTTCGCTGTTACAAATTCCGGACGATGGTGAGCGATGCCGAAGATCGGCTTGCCGGCCTCATCCACATGAATGAGCGCGATGGAGTGCTCTTCAAGATTGCCGGCGATCCTCGCATTACGCGGGTGGGCCGGCTTCTCCGCAAGTATTCCCTGGATGAGCTGCCGCAGTTCCTGAATGTTCTGCGTGGCGAGATGAGTATTGTCGGGCCACGGCCTCCGATCGCAAGTGAGGTGGAGGAATACAAGCTGAGCCACCTGCGTCGGCTCAATGTCACACCGGGCATTACAGGCCTGTGGCAGGTGCAGGGCCGCCAGGATCCCTCATTCGACAGCTATGTGTCGCTCGATCTGACCTACATTGAAAACTGGAGCATCTGGCTCGACTTTAAAATCATCGTTCGAACCATCGGCGTGGTCCTGTCAGGGACCGGAACCTGATTCGCCGTGCCTTTAAGAAGCCCCACCTGCGAGCCGCTCCCCCAGAGCGGCCGTCGTCTTTTGAGAGGTAAACTGGACAGGTGAAGATCGCTCTCGCGCAGATCAACCCCACCGTTGGAGATTTCGCGGGTAATCTCGAAAAGATCGTGGCCGCAAGCCGGAAGGCGGCATCGCAGGGGGCGCGGCTTACGGTCTTCTCTGAACTGGCAATTTGCGGCTACCCCCCGGCAGATTTTCTTGAGAAGCCGAGCTTTCTGGCACGCTGTGAAACGGCGGTGGACGAGCTTTCTATGGCAACCCGCGGCCTTTCAACTGCGGTGCTTGCCGGCGTAGCCCTCAAGGCGCCTGAAGGCGCCGGCAAGCCGGCCGTGAATGCAGCCGTACTGATCGACAAGGGCACGGTGCTGCTCGAGCAACACAAACGCCTGCTGCCTTTCTACGATGTCTTCGACGAGCAAAGATATTTTGCGCCTGCACATTCACAGAAAGTCGTGGAACTGGACGGCGTCCGGCTGGCGATCTCAATTTGCGAGGACGCCTGGAATGACAAGAATTTCTGGCCACGGCGTCTGTACTCGATTGATCCGGTCGAGGACTTGATGCGCCAGAATCCCGCAATCCACATTAACCTTTCCTCTTCACCCTTTTGGCATGGCAAGCGCGAAGTTCGCCGGGAGATGCTTGCAGCCATTGCCCGCCGCGACGGCGTCCCTGTGCTGATGTGCAATCAGGTCGGCGGCAACGACAGCCTGGTTTTCGACGGATCGTCTGTTCTGATCAACGCCCAGGGAGAACTGATTGCCCAGGCCGCTTCGTTCACTGAGGACCTCGTGATTGCGGATCCCTTCTGTTCGCCGCGCATTCAGGAACCAGCAGAGGACGATACCGAAGCAGCGTATCGCGCTCTGGTTCTGGGAACGCGAGACTATGTGCGCAAGTGCGGCTTCGGCAAAGCACTCATCGGTCTGAGCGGAGGCATCGACTCGGCCCTGGTGGCGGCAATTGCGGCTGAAGCGCTTGGCGCTGAGAACGTGATCGGAGTGGGCATGCCCAGTCCCTATTCTTCAGCGGGCTCGATTGATGACAGCAGAGAGCTGGCTGCGAACCTGGGAATCCGGTTCGAGCTGATAGAGATCAGCGGGCTCTTTCAGGAGTACATGAAGACGCTCGAGCCGCTGTTTAAGGGAATGCCTGCGGATATCACCGAGGAGAACATTCAATCGCGCATTCGCGGCAATCTGCTGATGGCGCTCTCGAACAAGTTCGGTGCGCTGGTGCTGACTACGGGCAACAAATCCGAGATGGCGGTCGGCTACTGTACTCTGTACGGCGACATGGTGGGAGCGCTCGCTGTAATTGGCGATCTGGTGAAAACGCGAGTGTATGCGGTCTCGCGCTGGCTCAACCGCGAGCGAGAGGTTATTCCCGCTGCGACGATCGAGAAGCCGCCTTCTGCGGAGTTGAGGCCGGACCAGAAAGATACTGACTCGCTGCCGCCCTATGAGGTTCTCGATCCAATTCTCGAAGCATACGTGGAACGTTACGAGACGCCGGAGCATATTGCCAGTGAGCTCGCGATTTTGCCTGAGCTTGTTCAGCATGTTGTGCGGCTGGTGGAGCGGTCTGAGTATAAGCGCCAGCAGGCAGCGCCGGTTCTGAAGGTCACTTCGAAGTCGTTTGGCATGGGCCGGCGATTTCCCATCGCCGTCAAGGTTCAGGTATAAGCTAGAAGTCGGGAGCAATTCCCGGCTTATTTGGAGGGGGACTCAGCTTTGATTCGACGTTCGACTCGTTTTGCAAATGCGGCTGGATTGGCCGTTGTTTCTTTTTGCATTTTGAAGGTTTCCGCTCAACAGCAGGTTCCAGCCGCGCCCGCGCCGGGTGCGCCCGTCGCTCAGGGGCCGGAGGCACCGGTTGCGCCAGTCTTCCCGCCGCCCGAGCCCTCGAATTTCACCGCGCCGGCGCCGAGCAAGGATTTGATCAACGCCTTCCTGCAGACAACATGGGGCTATGACACAAACCGCGTCTGGCAGATTCAGGCGATTTTGAAAACACCCGCCGAAGGCACCAGCAAAGTCGTAGTTCTGATCGGCGACAAGACTGGAAAGCAGAAGCCCGCCGCACTGCAGTTCTTTGCCCTGCCCGACGGCAAGCACATCATCGCAGGGGATGAGATTCTGCCGTTCGGAACGCACCCCTATGCCGAGGCACGCGCAACGCTACAACAGAGCGCTGATGGGCCCTACCGCGGCGCAGCTACCAAGGAATTGATGCTGGTGGAGTTTGCGGATTTCGAGTGTCCGCACTGCAAGGATGCGCAGGCGAGTATGGATAGGCTCGTAGCCGACTTTCCGAAGGCACGTATCGTTTTCCAGAACTATCCTCTGGCACGGATTCACCCGGCAGCGGTGACTGCCGCAACCTATGGCACGTGCGTTGCGAAGCTTGGCGGCAGCACGGCGTTCTTCCAGTTTGCTTCCGCGGTCTTCGATGCCCAGGAGGGGCTTGCGAGTGCAGATGGAGCTACGCTCACGCTGAACAGCGCAGTGACCAAGGCGGGTCTCGACCCCGCGAAAGTCGCAACCTGCGCCGCAACACCTGAGGCAGGCAAAGAGGTTGAGGCTTCGGTGAACCTGGCCCAGAGCCTGAATGTCAGCCAGACGCCAACGCTGATGGTGAATGGGCGCCCGGTGCCAATTGGCGGTCTGCCTTATGAAACGCTCAAGCAGATCGTTGACTACCAGGCGAAGCTGGATGGCGTCACGCAGTAGCCCGGCTCACACAATCATAAAAGCCCTCATGGCCATGAACCTGGCTGTAAGGGCTTTTTCTTTGCTGCATGAAAAGAAGAGACGCTAGTGAATCTGTTCGGCGTGCTGCACTCGCAGCATCGGCGTGCTACCTGGCGGTTGTGAGCCCTGAAGCAGGTGCGGTGTCAGGATGATGAGCAGGGTAGCGTAGTTCCTGTCCACGTCCTTCTGGGTGATGTCGTTGAAGCCGGGAACTTCACTGAGGCCCGGCGTACCGCTGATTGCGCGGCTCTCGTTGCTGTCCAGTTCGCTCATGAGGATGGCGCCCACTCCCTCTTTTAGTGTCACCACGCCCGAGAAGGAACGATTGTTGAGCACCGGGTTTCCATTGACAACTGTGCCGGAGAGCGCTGTGATCTTCAGATCGAGGGTGAGGGCGACGTTGCCGCTGCGGAGGATTCTGGGGTTCGCCTTGAGCGTCAGACCGAGATCCTGATACTGCACTTGCGGAATCTGCAGCGCTTGCGCGGAGCCATTTGTGAGCAGCGAAGACAGAGCGGCTGATGTTCCCGCGGAAGTGAGCCCAGGGATATTCACGCCACTCGCAACGACGTTGGAATACGATGCGAGCTGAATTGGATACCGCACGCCGCTGATAATCGTTTCATCCTGCCCATCCGCGAGACGCAGTCGAATGTTCTCGAGCTGGCGCGAATCAGATGAGTTCAGCGCCATGTGCAGCGTGACTGGGGACGGGGATAAGCCAGTCAGCGTGAGTCCCCCGCCGAAGAGCGCAATGCCATTCGAGAAAATCGAATTCTGAACCACGCCCGAGGCGATAAGGATGCCGAGGATAGCGAGTGTATCGCCCGGCGCCGCGAGTCCGGACGAGATGATCTCGTTCACGAGCGCCTGGTTGGCATTCAAAATGGCCTGCTCCTCGGTATAGACATTGAATGCCGTGACTTGCTGCGGTAATTGGAGGCCGACGTTGCGCTCTTTTGTGTGCGCGATTTCGATGATCCGGACATCAAGCATGGCCTGGCTTTCACCATTGACAAGATCCTGCATCGTCGCATTCAGCGCGTTCAGCGTCTCCGGGGTTGCGCGCAGAGTCATCGTTCCAGCGGTCTGCTGCACGGCTACCTGCGAGATTGAAAAGACATTTCTGGCGACATTGGTCAGCTCGGTCATTTCAGATGAAGAGACGCCAGGAAGGTAAAGCGTTTCCATCTCCTGGCGTAGAAACTGAAGACGATTTTGAGCCGTGTCTGTTGCCGCGAGCACACGATGCGAATCGAGCGGCACTTCAAAAGAGTTTGCGACTCTATCCAGTGCGATGATGGCTTGGTCGAAGGTAGCGCCATCCAGATCAAACCGCGTGTTTGTCGCAGGAACACTCTGATCGACAGTTGCATCGATGCCGTAGGCCTTGTAGACCTGCTGAATCAACTGGCGCCGGTCGGTCCTCAGATGAAAGCTTCGGACGCCCTCTGCCGGCTCGAGCAAAGGCGCCTGGCCTGCGTTGGTAGATTCCTCATAGAGCGGCCTTACCCGACCCACAAGTGAGTCGTCTGCAGTCTGTGTGAAGTGCTCCTCGACCATCGGATTGCTTGGATCGAGCTCGCGGGCATGACGAAGGGCAGCAAGCGCTGCCGCAGTATTGCCTTCGGTCCGCGCCCTGGCTGCAGCCTGGATCAGGGATGTTACGGCGTGGCTGCGCGCCACTTCAACTGCCCGCGCGTAATTCGAATTGGAGGGATCGAGCGCGGACGCTTGCTGATAGGCCGCCATCGCCTCCTCGTACCGCTCCTCTTTGAAAAGCCTGCTGCCGTTCAGATAAAGCCTGGCGCCGCGTTCCCTGTCACGCGGACTTGCGGGCTGTTGCGGCTGCCCTGGGGCGGTCTGGGTGTTTGCACTTGGGGTTTGGGCAGCAGGGACTCCAGGCGTGGATCCGATCTTGACGCCGGGCGACTCAGGCCCACCTGAGCCCACCTGCTGACACTGCGCCTCGAGGTTGAGGAAGAGCAACATGATTGCTGCGGCGCATTGAAGAGAAGGCCTCATGGCGCAGTCCGGGACGTCGCCACCAGGTCGGCAAGCGAGGTTGTGCATACATCCGGATGATGTTCGAGCAGAGCATCAAAGCCGAAGTGGCCGGTGGCGACTGCGATGACGCGAAGATGATTTTCACGTGCCGCTTCAATGTCGCGCGGGGTGTCCCCTACAACACAAACGGAGGCGTCGGGGCCGGCAAACTCCCTGGCTTTGCGGGCCGCCTGGCCCACCAGTTCGTTGCGGTCAGGGAAGTGGTCGCTGAAGCCGCCAAAGCGAAACCACTCGCGCAGGCCGGCCGCCTCAATCTTGATCCAGCCGATCGTCTCAAGGTTGCCGGTGGCTACGCCCAGCAGCGCGCCGCAGTTTGCGAGGTGGCTTAGGACCCCATGCACGCCCGGCATCAGAATGGGGTCGAGCTCGTGGCGGCGCTCGACAACAGTGTGTCCCATTGCTTCGAGAATCGCCTCGATCTGTGAATCGAGTAGATAGGCCGGGATGCCCGCACGCAGGCAGGCTTCACGCAGGATGGCGGTATCGGTATTTCCATGCAGCGGAATGCCCGCAAGCGTGACTTCAAAGCCGGTGACCCGCTTCACTGATGTGGAGACGGAGTCGATATGGACCCGGTCGCGGCTGCGCAGGAGAGTGCCATCGATATCGAAGAGATACGCGTCCTGCTTATCCCAGGCGAAGCCGGGTTCAATTGAGACACGCGAGTCGTGCTTCTGCGGGGTTGTCTCCATGATTGGGAGAGCGCTTAACCTTGGCGGAAACCCTGGCGTACCGCTCCAAATACAAGACGTTCGCTGCGCGGTGGACGCTTGAGCCCTGCGCGAACTTCGGAAAGGCTGAGGCCGAGTTCGGCCATGGTGCGGCTCAGGGTGTTGCGATGGATGCCGAGTTCTTCGGCAGCTTTGCACTGATTGCCTCGGTTTGCCACCAGCACTTCGCGCAGGTATTGCCTCTTGAACTCGCGAACAGCATCCTCATAGCGGATGCCGCTGGAATGCATTTGCGTGACCAGGCTATCCAGTTCTCGTCTCACGTCCACCCCTTGCTCTTTTAGCTTGCCATACCAGACCGTGTTACGGCCTAGCAAAAAAGTCATCTATCTTTTCTTTCCGGGATGCATCCATTCCGGTGATTCGTGTTCAAGCCGGCTCAGCTCATCGCGCACGCGCTCTGCCAGGATAGACGGCGTGACCTTTGTGCTGAGATGGCAGGCGCCAAAGAAATATCGCGGCAGCGTGGCCTGTGTCAACCATTGTGTCTCAGGAAAGAACGCTACAGTGACGAGAATAAACACCGTCACCAGTACCGCTCCCTGAAAGAAACCAAAAATCGCACCCGCCAGGGCATCAAGACATCCGAGACCCATCTTACGAAAGATCCGCGACAGGATGGCGCCAAGAACGGCTGCCAGCCCAGCGATCACGATGGCGATCAGCAGGAATGCGACGGCATCCGCCACTTGCCGACTGTGAAAAGCCTTGGCGAAGATCCTGCCCACCGCTTCATAGTTCCACGCCGCTGCAACGAGGCCCAGCAGAAGGCCGCCCAGCGAGAAGATCGAGCGAAGAAAGCCCTGAGCAATCCCGGCCAGTACGGCCGCCGCAAGAACGGCAACAATAATCCAATCGACGAGCGTCATCTGCGTTGCTCTTGCCCTCTCACGACAACATCAGGTCACGCCCGGTTAGGCGACGAAATGCCTCAAGATATTTTGCCAGAGTCCTGTCGACCACGTCGTCGGGGAGGCTCGGCGCCGGCGCTTGCTTGTTCCAGTGGATGCTTTCAAGATAATCCCGAACGAACTGCTTGTCGAAGGAAGGCTGAGCTCCACCCGGCTTCCATGAGGAAGCCTCCCAGAACCGCGAAGAGTCGGGCGTCAGAACCTCATCGGCAAGAACGATGCCCTTGCCGGTGACGCCAAACTCGAATTTCGTATCGGCGAGGATCAGGCCGCATCGCTCCGCGTGAGACACCGCTTTCTGATAAATCGCCAGGGTCAAATCCTTGAGCTTTCCGGCGACTTCGCTACTCAGCAACCTCTCGGTGGTTTCAAACGAGATGTTTTCGTCATGAGCCCCATCCTGGCTCTTGGTCGCGGGCGTAAACAACGGCTGGGGCAGGCGCGATCCATCCTTCAGGCCGGCCGGCAGCGAGATGCCGCAGACAGTACCGTCAGCGAGATACTCCTTCCAACCAGAACCGGCCAGATATCCGCGCGCAACGCATTCGACAGGAAACATTTTTGCGCGCTGCACGAGCATGGAACGGCCCTCAAGCTGGTCCGCATACTCGCGCAAGGGGGCAGGGAACTCCGCAACATTGGCCGTTATGAGGTGGTTGGGGACGATATCGGAGAGAAGATCAAACCAGAAGAGCGAAATCTGCGTAAGGATCTTGCCCTTGCCGGGGATGCCACTGCCAAGCACATGATCGAATGCAGAGATTCGATCTGTTGCGACAAGCAGCAGCGCATCGTCGATCGCGTATAGGTCACGAACCTTGCCCCTGCCAAGAAGAGGAATGGAACCCAGATTTGTTGAGAGGAGAGCCGTCATCGAAGGGCCTTATCTAGCGCGGCATTGAAGTTCCGATTCTCAAGCGCGAGGCTTCATTTGTCAATGCGCCTGCCGGGTTTAAAACGGAGCTTTTGCAGGCGTCTCTGAAGGATCATTTCTTCAGAGACGTTTTCTTTACGAGAGCGATTGTCCGATCAGGCAGTGGCGCGCTGCTGTTCGTGGCCGCTGAGCTTCACGCTTACCAGTTTCGACACACCGGGCTCCTGCATGGTGACGCCGTAGATGAAGTCGGCTGCCTGCATCATGCGCTTGGAGTGGGTGACGATGAGGAACTGCGTCTCCTTGCTCAACGAGTGCAGTAGATCGGCAAGGCGGCCGACGTTCGTCTCATCGAGCGCTGCGTCAACTTCGTCGAGGACGCAGAAGGGGCTGGGCTGGAACTGGAAGATGCCAACCAGCAATGCGAGGGCCGTCAGCGCCTTCTCTCCACCGGAAAGAAGAAGTACGTTCTGCAGCTTCTTGCCCGGAGGAGAGGCCACGATATCGAGACCGCTTTCCGCCTGGTTCTCCACATCGGTGAGCCGAAGGAAGGCCTGGCCGCCATGGAAGAGCCGGGTAAAGACCTGGGCGAAGTTTTCGTTGATCCGCGCAAATGCCTCATCGAACTTAGTGCGTGAAATCTGGTCGATCTCGCGAATTGTTTCCTGCGTATTGTCGATGGAGTCGATCAGGTCTTTTCGCTGCGTTTCAAGGAAGGCATGTCGCTCGGCTGTTTCCTTGTATTCGTCGAGAGCCATCATATTCACCGGGCCCATCTGATCGAGGCGCTGGCGGAGGGTGCGCGAGGTTTCCTCTTCCGTTGCCAGTTCCTCACCGGCGAGCCGGGCAATTCCTGTATCGGCGCGCAGTTCGGCAGCCTCGGTGTTGACCTCGGTGAGGCAGCTTGCCTCAAGGTGCTCGAGATCAGACTGCAATTTCGCGACCTCGCTGGAGCGCTGGCCACGCTGATCGCGCAACTGATCGAGACTGGCGCGCGCCGCCTTCAACTGGCTCTCAATCGTTGCCAACTGTTGCCGAATGCTCTGGGCCTCGGCGGCGATGCTCTGCGCCTGGGCCAGCGCCTCTTCGCGGGCCGTCTTGAGGGTCTCCTCGCGCTGCACAAGCTCGGCGCTCTCCCGGGTGCGCTGCTCGCGCTCCGCTTCGGCAGAGGCGCGCTGCTGCTCGATATTCAAGACCCGGCGCTCAAGATCCGCATGCAGCCGGTCGATGCGTTGGAAGGCCGCTTCCGCGCCGCGGCGGCGCTCCTCGAGCTTTGCTAGTTCCGCGGTGGCCTGTGCTGCCTCCTGCTGCAGAGTCTCACGGGTTTGGCGCAGGCTGACCAGTCGCGCCAGACGCTCATCGAGGCCAGCCTCGGCAGTCTTGTGTTCGCTTTCGAGGCGAATGGCTTCTTCGCGCTTCTGTTGGATCACGGAGAGCTTGGCTTCGCGGGCATCTTTGTTGCGCGCCGCCTGCAGGGTCCACTCCTGCAGCCGGCGTTCGACGCGTTGCGCCTCGGCTTCCATCTGCTTGAGTGCCGCACCCTGGTTGGCGGTATCCCGTTCAGCCCCGCGCTGTTGTTCTGTGCGGGCTTCGAGTTGTTGGGTGAGCTCCTGGATGCTGCGGGTGAGGGCAGCGGCCTCCAATTCGGCTTTCGCAAGACTCTGCTCAAGCCCGGCAAGCTTCGCATCTAGTTCCCTCAGTTCGCGCTTCAAGGCGAGCGGGCCTTCGCTTGCCGGCTTGCCGCCTGTCACGGTCGCATTGTGGAAGCACTCGCCTTCGCGGGTGAGGAAGAATGCGTGGCTGTGCTCGCCGGCTAGCCGCTGCGCCTCTGCCGCATCTTCCACGAGATATCCGTGCTTCAGCTTGGGAAGGATCGTCTCAAGGGACCGTCCAAAGCCATTCAGCACGCGAATCGAGTCCTTGAGAGGGGTGAGGCCGGGCGAGGAAAGAGCGCCATCGCCTGCTTCTGCCGATTCGTGACCCACGGTCGGGTGAATGAGAAACGTGGCGCGTCCGTCGACACCGGATTTGAGCATGCGGACGCCTTCTTCGGCAGCCATCCAGCTTTCGACGACCACATAGTTGAGCTCTTCGCGCAGAAACTCGTCGACTACGCCTTCGTGCTCACCGCGGACTTCGAGAAAGTCTGCCAGCGTGCCGGCGGGCGTCACGCCTTCAGCCAGAGCCCCGGGCTTCAACAGGCGCCGCACGGTGTCTGTTGCGTAGCTGTGGTCGCGAATCAGAGCTTCAATCGAATTGCGTCTGCCGGTCGCCGTGGCATGCGCGGTTCGCAGCTCATTGGCATGCGCGCGCAAAGCTTCTTCTTCGACGCGCTGGGACTGCAGGGCGTGACGCAGCTGGGCGATTTCGCCTTCAAGGCGTTGCAGGGTTTCGGTCGCCGACTCGAAGCCGAGCTTTGCCTGACCGCTCTGGACGCCAAGGTTCTCAAGCTCATTGCGCGCCTGCCCCATTTCGGCTTCAAGGCGCTGCGCTTCCCGCTCGAGCGCTGCCAGGCTCTCTTCTGCCTGAGCGGTACTGTTGCGGGCGTTGCCGGCCAGGGTGAGCAGGTGCATGGCCTGCCTGCGCGCAGATTCAAGCTCGCGCTCGGAGCCAAACACCGCTTCGGCTGCGGCACGGGCCTCCTGCTGGTGCGCCTGCACCTTCTGGTGAAAGCTATTGGCCTCGGTGGCAGCTGTCTCAAGGAAACTGTGCTGCTGCGCACGTTCTTCGGCGATACTGCCCAACTGCGTACGGGTCTGCTCCAGCTCGCCGGCTGCCGCAGCCATGCGCGCTTCAAGCTCGCTTACCCGCTCGGCGTTGGCCCGCTCCCTGGCAGCAGCCCGTTCCAACTCTACGGCTGCGGTGCTCGCGCGATTCTGGGCCTCTTGGCCTTCGCGATCGAGAGCATAGCCGCGCTCAGTGAGGGTGTGCTGGTCTGCCTCGGCATGCTCGATTTCTGCTGCCGAGGACTGGATCCGTTCCGCGAGCGCGGCAATTTCCTGCTGGAGACGCGCCTGATCGCCATCCATCATCGTCATGCGGCTCGCCAGCACGACGCGCAACCGGCCACGCAACTCATCGCGCACTGCGGCGAATCGCTCCGCCTTGGCTGCCTGCCGTTTGAGGCTGTTCATCTGCCGCGTGACTTCTTCAAAGATGTCGTCGACGCGGGCGAGGTTCTGCCTGGAGCTCTCGAGGCGCAGTTCGGCAAGGCGTTTCTTGGTCTTGAATCGGGTGATTCCCGCGGCTTCTTCAATAATCGCGCGGCGGTCGTGTGGCTTCGAGCTGAGCAACTGGCCGATGCGTTCCTGGCCGATAATTGCGTAACTTTCCGGCCCGAGGCCGGTGCCCATGAAAATATCTTGAATATCGCGCAGGCGGCACAGTTTGCCGTTCAGAAGATATTCGCTTTCACCTGTACGGAAGAGGCGGCGAGTGATGACGATTTCGCCCTTCTGCGGAGTGCGATGGAATTTGCGCCGGCGAATTTTCAGCACCACGGCCTGTGGGCCATCCTGGCCAGCCTCGGCCGGGGTCTCCAGGGTTTCGTCGTCGCCTTCGATTACCTGGCCGGGCTGCTCGGAAGCCATGATCTCTTCGGCTTCGGCGGCTTTGCTTCGGCGGATCGCCTCTTCATCCCAGTCTGCCGGGCCATCAGGCTCAACCACAACTTCAGGCTCAACCAACACCGGCCCGTCGTATGCCTCGGGATCGACAAGCGTCAGCGTGACCTCGGCCATGCCCAGAGCCTTGCGCTCGCGGGTTCCGGCGAAGATTACGTCGGACATGTGGGTGCCGCGCAGCGACTTGGCGCTTTGCTCACCGAGCACCCAGCTCACGCCATCAAGGATGTTGGACTTGCCGCACCCATTGGGACCCACCACTACAGCAATGCCGGTTCCTGAGACTGAGAGCTCGGTGCGATCGCAGAAGCTCTTGAAGCCGAGGATGTGGATCTTTCTTAGTTTCAGCATTTTGTCTCCCGAAAGTCGAGGCCTGCGACGCTGTCTCTCAACTGTCGATGAGGGCAGGCAGGACGTTCCCCCAGCAGACAGTCTTAATTGTCCTTCGTTTACCGACTCTAAGGAGCAGGGGAAGTGGGGTCAACGACCAGAAGGGGTGTTTTTGTGGATAATAGGGGTCCGAACTGCGATTTCTTCCGATTTCGTCGGGTATTAGCCCGAAACCTTAGGAATTCGTCCAATTCTGCCCGTCTTTTCCACAGTGCCGGAGAGCTTGATTCTGGCCTGCGGAAGCCGTGAAGCGACCGCCTCCCGAATCACCTTTTCGAGCGCACGTAGCGCCTGGGGCCGGGGAAATCCCGGACGGCTGGCGAGACGTATTGTGCGTACGGATCGGCCTGCAAGCTGCCTGACGGCAAGCTCGCGGTTGCCCAGGCTCTCCGCGGCGAGGGCAGGAATCAAGGTGGTGCCGTAGCCGGCGGCGACCAGGTTGATGAGCGTGTCGAGCGTGGCAGCCTGCATGGAGCCTCGCAAAGCTGACCGTGCTCCGTGCCTGGCTCCGCAGGCGGTCAGCGCCTGGTTTGCCAGGCAGTGGCCCTCGGCAAGCACCAGCAGTTCGCCGGCGAGAGCGGCCTCATCAATCATCTTCAGCTTCGCAAGTGGATGATGCAGAGGCAGGGCGGCGAGTAGTGGTTCTTCAAAGAGTGCGATCTCGGTGATCTCCGGCGCCTGCGCGGCGGTTGCCAGCAGGGCAGCATCGAGTTTGTGATTGCGCAGAGAATCAATCAGCGGCAGAGTTTGATCTTCCCACAACTGGATGGTCAGGCCGGGATATGCAATTCGCAGGGGCTTGAGGATCAACGGCATCAGGTAGGGGGCGAGGGTTGGAATCACGCCAAGCCGCAGAGGCCCGGTGAGAGGATCGCAGGCAGCCCGGGCGACATCCTGCATTTGTTTCGCCTCAGCCAAAGCCCGCTGAGCATGCAGAAGAATCTGACTACCAACCGGGGTGAGCGCGACGCGCTTATTGGTGCGCTCAAGCAGCGTGACGCCCAGCTCGTCTTCGAGCTTACGAATCTGGCCACTGAGCGTTGGCTGGCTCACACCGCATGCTTCTGCGGCACGGCCAAAATGCCGGTGATCCGCTACGGCAACAAGATAGCGAAGGTCCTGGAGATTCATTGGATGACGGATCGCGCCCTTCTGATTTGAGGATAGATCATGTCGATGATGGAAGAAGGAACGATCGCCGTACCATATCGAAAGATTAATTGAATGGATCAGGAAATATCGTGTAATCAGCGTGAAACGCTTCAATAGGTTAAGTGATGAATTAATATATTACTCTGAGCGGTTGCCGCCTTACGGCGCCTTTCGGAAGTCCAAAGTAGCGAGGTTCATCTGTCCTTCGCTGACGATATGGACGGTCAGAATATTCAGGCCGGAGACAAGGTGCAGCCTCACCAGATTTCTGGCTATGCTCCAGTGATGCCATTGCCGCCATGCCACGGGATCGGCAGGGTCATAGGTAGAGGCGATCAGTAGTGGCTTCGTTTGAGGCGCGCCATTCACATCGAATGCGATGGAGCCGCCACGGTTGGATGTGTAGAGAAGGTCGGCTACGTAGTCACCGGATTTGGCAACATTCACCGTCACATTGAACCATTCGCCGGGTTGGGTCCAGCCCACGTAGAGAAGGTTGGGGGCAGGCGCATTCTTGTTGAACGGGTTGTCGTCAATTGCGGGATCACGGTTGAACTTCGTGTACGAGGTATCGACCCCCTCGGGCAAGCGAAACTCGTTCAAGTATGTGCCATCGGCAGGGTTCAGCCCGCCGCTGCCATTATTCTTTGCGTCGCTGTCATGATAGGCAACGCCTTCTCCGCCCAGGTCGTAATAAGCGCAGTAGACAACGCCGGGAATCTTCTGTGGTCCGCCGCTAACTCGTTCGTCGTGATAAGGGCTGCCCTTGTAGGCCTGCACGAAGGATGATTGTTCTGCCGTTGCCTGACTGCTAACTGACTGATCGTTCTTTGCGCGACCCCTCGTTGCCTGCTCGCTTGTTGCCTGAGCGACGGCGGGGCAGGAGAGCAGCGTAAGCAGTCCAATCCCAGCCAAGCAGAAACGTGGCTTCAAGGTGACGGCCTCCGAAGGGAGTTACAAAAAGAGGGAAAAATGGCCAACAATTCCGACCTTCGCTCCTAATGATCCCAGAAGGATCAAAGAAGCGAAGGTTGATACCCTCAGGCAACGCGATCGATGGCGACCGATTCCAGAACGACCGGCTTGTGCGGCTTGTCCTGCCCATTGCGCGCAACTTTGGAAATCTTGTCGACAATATCCTGCCCTTCGACGACTTCGCCGAAGATAGTGTGATTGCCCGTCAGCCACGGAGTGGGAGCGACGGTGATGAAGAACTGGCAGCCATTGGTGTTTGGACCGGAGTTTGCCATTGCCAGCTTGCCGGCCTTGTCGAAGCGGTGCTTCGATCCTTTGGTCTCGTCTTCAAAGCGATAGCCTGGGCCGCCCATGCCCGTGCCTGTGGGGTCGCCGCCCTGAATCATGAAGTCGGGAATCACTCGATGGAAGATGGTGCCGTCGAAGAGTTTGCTGCTCGATTTCGCGTGCGTGGAGGGATGAGTCCATTCCTTCTTGCCCTCGGCGAGGTCAAGGAAGTTCTTGACCGTAACGGGTGCGTCGGATTCGAAGAGGCGAATGCGGATGTCGCCTTCGCTTGTCTTGAAGAGGGCATATGTTCCAGGTGCGAGTGCCATTGAAAACTCCTTTGTTGAGAGGATTGAGATCAGGTTGAGCGCCTGGTGCTGCGTGAAGAGAATCGGCGCAGAAAACCCTGCTGGCTATTGGTTGGGTGCTGAGCCGGCCTGAGGCGCCGAGGGTGTGCTGCCGGCCGCTGGAGGAACCGGCCGTCCTTCCGGCACAATGGTGACCTTATTGAGAACAACCGGCGTCAGAGGCTTGTCGTTCGCGTCGCGCTCCACGTGCGTTATGCTTCTCACCACTTCAACGCTGGGCAGGTCACACTGGCCAAAGAGAGTGTAGTGCTGATCGAGAGAGGGGTACGCCTGCTCGGTAATAAAGAACTGGCTCCCGTTCGTGTTGGGACCCGAGTTGGCCATTGCGAGGCGTCCCGGCATATCGAAATTCAAATCCGGATTCAGCTCGTCGGCGAAGGAATATCCGGGGTCGCCCGTTCCGGTGCCAAGGGGGTCGCCTCCCTGGATCATGAATCCCGGAATCACACGGTGAAATGTCGTGCCGTCGTAAAACGGTTTGTGATGCTGGACCTTTTTTGTTGCGGGATCGGTCCAATCCTTTGTGCCCTCGGCAAGGCCGATGAAATTTGCAACTGCGTTGGGCGCCTGCCGCTGGAAGAACTGGCAGGTGATGCGTCCCATCGTTGTGTCCATCACGACGGTTGGTCCGTTGGGAGTCATGAGCGCGGATGCGGTTGCCTGCGGAGCATCGGGGATCTCTGCGGCGGGCTTGGCGGAATCCTGTGCCAGGACCGCAGTCGCAAAGGCCAAGGCACAGGCGAGACCGGGAATCAAGACTGAGTTCGTGAGTTTCATGCCGTGTTCGAGGGTAAATCATCCGGAGGCGGCCCTGCCAGCAGCGAGCGCCCAATGAAGATCGGCCATGTATCGTATTTTTATGAATGTCTTGAGCCTGAAGTCCCTGCCGGGACGTGCCGTGCTCGGCGCGCTCCTGTTGTCTTGCCTTGCCTTTCCAGCTATTCCAGCGGTCGCGCAACCTGAGAAAGGGACACCGCCGAATGCGAAGCCGCCAGCCGGCGACAAGAGTGACGACAAGGCGCAGTATGCGCCGTTGCCTCCGGAGGCGCACGCGCAGCAGTCCATACAACTGGACGGCAAGCCGCTCAAGTACACCGTCACAGTTGGGTCGCTGCCGGTTCGCGATCAGGACGGCAAGGTCGTGGCTGATGTGGTGGTGACGGCATACACAGTTGACGGAGAGAATCGCCCGGTGACCTTCGCCCTGAATGGCGGGCCTGGCGCGTCCTCGGTCTATCTGAATCTTGGCGCGATCGGTCCGAAGCATCTGCAGGCAGGCAATGAGGGTGACAGCCCCTCCGACCCGGCTACGTTGACCGACAACCCGGGAACCTGGCTCGACTTCACCGATCTGGTCTTCATTGATCCGGTAGGGACAGGATTCAGCCGGGCAACCGTGCCGGAGGCCGAGGCGCGCAAGCTTTTCTACAGCACGACACCCGATATCAACTACCTTTCGCGCGTGATCTACGACTGGCTCGTGAAGAACGGCCGGCTGGAGTCGCGGAAGTATCTTGTCGGCGAAAGCTATGGCGGGTTCCGCGGACCGAGGATTACTCACTATCTGCAATCGCAGCTGGGCGTGGCGATGAACGGCGTCGTGCTGGTTTCGCCTTATCTGAATCCGGCAGCGGAAGACCAGGGTGATTTTTCGCCTGTGCCGTGGTTGATGACACTCCCTCCGATTGCCGCTGCTCACCTGGAGCGTGAAAAGAAGCTTACCCCCGAAGCGATGGCGCAGGTAATTGCTTATACGCAGGGCGAGTACGCTACGACACTGATCAAGGGCCGCTCAGACCCCGAAGCCACCAAGGCGATGATCGACCATGTCACGCAGCTCACCGGGCTTGATCCTGAGTTTGTGAAGTACTCCGGCGGCAGGCTTGAGACTGGCGCCTATCTGCGCGAGGCATTCCGGGAGGAAGGGAAACTCAGTTCGATTTACGACTCCAACGTCACCTCGTTCGACCCTTTTCCCTATGCTCCCGAGCAGCGCGCCAACGATCCGATTCTGGCCAGCATTATCGCGCCGATGACGACCGCAATGGTCGACTTTGTTACGCGCACGGTGGGCTGGAAAGTGGATGCGCGGTACAACGCCCTCTCCTACGACGTGGCCAGGGCGTGGGACCGCGACAACGATATGCGCAAAGGTTCAGTGCCTCAGTTGCGGGAGGCCGTAGCGGCGGACCCGAAGCTGCGCGTGCTGATCGTGCATGGGTGGAACGATCTGTCCTGTCCGTTCATGGGGTCTTTGATCACGGTGAACCAGATGCCGGTAATGGGAGATCCCACACGCGTCGCTGTGCGCGAGTATCCGGGTGGGCACATGTTTTACACGCGCGTCTCAAGCAGGGAAGATCTGCGCAAGGACGTGATGGCGATGTTCAGCAAGCACTGAGAGAGATTAGCCCATCGAAGTTGAAGGCCCGGGAGCGATCCCGGGCCTTTCTTATTTCCAGGCCTCAATTATCTGTCCCTTGACTCTCTACCCATAGATAGACTATATGTATAAGTGATATGGCGAAGAAGTCCGAACTATTGCCCGGCACCCTCGACATGCTCATTCTCAAGACGCTTGCCCGTGCGCCCCTGCATGGCTACGGTATCGCGCTTTCAATCAAGCGGCTCTCAGACGATGTGCTGACAGTGGAGGAAGGCTCTCTCTATCCAGCTCTGCAGCGCTTGCTGCTGCAAGGGTGGGTCAAGGCGGAGTGGAAGATGACGGATACCAACCGGCGGGCCCGCTTCTATACGTTGACCGCGATGGGACGAAAGCAGCTGGGACTTGAGATGTCGCAATTCGAACAGATGGTCCAGGCAATAGGCCGTGTGTTGAGTGACTCCCAGGAGGCATAGATGAATCCACTTTCCCGATTCATGAAAAAGCTCACGCTTTTTTTCCGGCGCGAGAAGTTCCACAGCGAGCTGGACGAGGAAATGGCTTTCCACCGTGCCGAGGCGGAGAAGGAATACGTGGCAGCGGGAATGGATCCTGAAGCCGCCCACTACACCGCGACGAGACAACTGGGCAATACGGCGCGCCTGCAGGAAGAGAGCCATCAGGTGGTGGGCTTTCGTGCTGAAACCGTGCTGCAAGACGTTCGCTTTGCGATGCGCCAGATGAGAAGGAGCCCCGGCTTTGCCGTGACAGCGGTTTTGATTCTCGCTCTGGGCATGGGGGTGAGCATTGCCATCTTTGGCTTCGTGGACGCCGCATTGCTTGAGCCCTTGCCGTTTGAACACCCTGATCGATTGATGGCTGTGGATGAATCGAGCGCAGTGTTGCCACGGTCAAATCTGTCCAGGGACGACTACGACGATTGGAAGCGGCTGAATCGATCGTTTGCTTCGATTGATGTATACAACGGGACCGGCTATCTGCTGCGGACTTCTTCAGGCTCCATTCCCGTGCCTGCGGCGCGCGTGAGTGACGGATTCTTCAGTACGCTTGGCGTGAAGCCGATGCTCGGGCGCATTTTTCTGGCTGGGGAAGACCAGCCGGGGAAAGCGAAGATCGCGATGCTCAGCTACGGCAGTTGGTTGAAGCGATTCAACGGACGGGCGGACGTGGTGGGGCAGAGCGTCAACCTGAGCGGAGATGACTACACGATCGTTGGAGTTTTGCCGCGCACATTTGCTTTTGCGCCACGCGGCGACGCCGAAGTGTGGGTTCCATTGCTCGACAGAAGCGAGTGCGAGAATCGACGGAGCTGTCACAATTTCGATGGAATAGGCAGATTGCGGGACGGTGTAGCAGCATCGGCTGCCCTTGCGGAGATGAAGGGGATTGCCGCGCACCTGGAGCAACAGTATCCGGGGCCGAACAAAGGGCAGAGCGCCAGCGTTATTCCGCTAACTGAACTGATCGTCGGAAACATTCGCCCGATTCTGTTTACTCTGTTGGCGGGTGCCGGCCTGCTGCTGCTGATCGCGTGTGTGAATGTGGCGAGCTTGCTGCTGGTGCGTGCAGAAAGCAGACGCCGCGAGGTAGCGGTTCGTGGAGCATTAGGTGCGACACCGGCGCGGCTGGTTCGTCAGTTTGTGACGGAAGGATTGCTGCTGGCGACGGCCGGATGCGTCGTGGGCCTCGGCCTTGCCGGGTGGCTGATGAAGCTGATGACGGGGCTTGTGCCGGAAGCCGTGGCTGGGAATGTGCCTTTCCTGCGGATCGTAGGCCTCAATCGAAATACAGGTTTCTTCGCGATTGCAGTTGCGCTGCTCTCAGCTCTTCTTCTGGCGCTAACGCCGGTTCTTCGGCTGTCGTTCCAGGAGATTCGCGAGGGCCTCGGCGAGGGCGGACGAACGGCAGCTGGCCGCGTGTGGCGGCGTCTGGGCGCTAATCTCGTTGTCGTCGAGCTGGCAATCGCGGTGGTTCTGCTGGTTGGCGCGGGCCTGCTTGGGCAGAGTTTCTATCGGCTGCTCCGTGTAGATAACGGCTTTGACACGACCCACCTTGCAACCGTGCAGGTGATGGCGCTGCCCAACAGCTATCCCACAGACGCGCAACTGGTATTGCTCTATGGAGAGATTGAGCGCCGCCTGTCCGCGTTGCCTGGTGTGGTGTCGGTTGGCATCACCAGCTCACTGCCCGTGCAATGCAACTGCAACACTGACTGGATTCGCATCGTTGGCAAACCATTTCACGGGGAGCACAACGAGGTAAACGAGCGTGATGTTAACGCTGCCTATCTTTCAACGCTCAAAGCCACGCTGGTGCGCGGGCGGTTCTTCACCAGCGAAGAGGACGCGACCAGCCCAAAGGTCGTAATCATCAGCGAGTCACTGGCCAGGAAATATTTTCCCGGCGAAGATCCCTTGGGCAAGAAGCTGGCGAACGGCGATCTTAGTCCCAAGTCGATGCGCGAGATTGTCGGCGTTATCGCAGACGTGCGTGAGGGAGAACTCGACGGCGAGGTATGGCCGGCGGAGTACGAAAATATCCGCCAGGGCCCGGACAGCGGTTTCAGCGTAGTCGTCCGCACGTTGAATGATGAAAAGACACTTCTGCCGCTGCTTACGGGGACTTTGCATTCCATCAGTCCAAACCTCGGCGTCTACGGCGAACTTACTATGACCGACCAGATCGGATCCTCGCAGGCATCTTTGATGCGTCGCGTTTCGACGTGGTTGATCGGCGGTTTCGCGGCAATGGCGTTCATTCTCGGTGTAATTGGACTCTACGGAGTTGTCGCCTACTCGGTAAGCCAGCGCACTCGCGAGATTGGCGTGCGCATGGCGCTTGGCGCGCAGCCCGCTGCTGTTTACGGGATGGTGCTGGCGCAGGCGTGCAGACTCACAATTGCCGGCATCGGGATTGGAATCGCCTGTTCAATTGGCGCATCCGTGCTGATGCGCAGGCTGCTTTTTGGTGTGCAGGCCTGGGATATTCCTACGCTGGTTGCGGTCGGGCTTCTGCTAAGCATCGCATCGCTGGCAGCTGCTTTTATTCCGGCGCGCCGGGCGGCACTGGTTAGCCCGATCGATGCCCTGCGTGCGGAATAGCCATGCCACGCAATCGCTGCTAAATGAGGCGGAGGAAATTGGCGGGAGCGATCTTTGCTCCTGGAAAAACGACGTCGAGTCTTTCCGCGCCAAGGGTTTGTGTAACAACCTCGCCGAGAACCTGTCGGAAGTCCGTGGTGAGCGCGAGATCGCGCCCTTCATTCAGCTGCTCGTTCGCGAGGCCGGGCCAACGGCCATAAACCTTGCCACCTTTCACGTTGCCGCCGAGAACGAACATGGCGTTGGCGTGCCCATGATCGGTACCGCCGGTGCCGTTTTCGTGCGCGGTGCGGCCAAACTCCGACATCGTGACGATCGTGACATTTTCGGCGCCGTCGCCCAGATCACGCCAGAAGGCAGCGATGCTGTTCGAGAAGTCGCGCAGGCGATTGGAGAGCTGTCCGTCAACGCTGCCCTGATTGTGATGTGTGTCCCAGCCACTTACGTCGGTGAAGGCAGCTTCGACGCCGAGATTTGCTTTGAGGAGTTGCGCGATCTGCTTCATGTTGTTGCCAAACTCTGAATTCGGGTAGTCGGCGCCCTCGGCCGGTGCGTAGTGGCCCAGGTTTGCTGCCCGCAACATCTTCACCGCTTCAAAGGTTTCATCGCCAGCGGGGTGGAAAATGCGGTCGTCGCTATCGGCATACATCGCCTCAAATGCGCTTGCGGCCTGCGAAGGCTCCGGACCGCGGCCACCCACTGCGAATGCATTCACGTTGTTGAGCGCGATGGTCTGCACGGTGCCGGCGAGCGTGCGTGGTACGTCTGCGCCGAGGGCGACAGCGCGAAACGGCGTGTGATCGCAACGGCAGCGGAGGTCCTCTGCTTTGAGAGCGCGATTGAGCCAGCCATCCTGTGTACTTTTGATGCCCGGGGTGCCGGATTCCATATAGTCCTGTGCGTCGAAGTGCGACCGCGTGGTATCGGGAGAACCCACAGCGTGCACAACCGCCAGATGCCCCTGTTCATAGATAGGTTTGAAACTCGAGAGGGAAGGGTGCAGACCGAAGAAGCCGTCAAGGTCGACAACCTGGTTCTGAGGAATCGCGATGCTGGGTCGCATGTTGTAGTAGTTCTTCTCGCGATAAGGAACAACGATATTGAGACCGTCGGCGGCGCCGCGCTGAAAGATGACGACCAGGCGCTGCTTTGGCGATGCGGCGGTCTGCGCCAGTACGGAGCGGATCAGGAATCCGGGAATGGCCGTGGTTCCCGCCAGGGCAAAAGCTCCATTGCGGAGAAAGAAGCGCCGGTTCGTCTGCATCGTGTTTCTCCTTATTAGCGGCGTTGAAATTCTGGCGAACCCAGCAGCAGGCCTGCAAGCGTCTGGTCTTCGCGTTCCAGGGGCGTGGCCTGCGCGCGGAAAGCTGCGGGCCGCGTGGCGGGCGAGGACTCAGAATCCTGGCTCGCGGCGTTCTGCTGCTGGAACTGATTGAGAACTGCCTTGCGCGTGGAGTCGCTCAGGCCGCCGGGCAGCACGAATGCTTCGAGACGCAGCTCTTCCGCTTCAGGACCAGGTGTGCCTGTGGAGAGGGCCGATCCAGCGCTCGAGTCTGCCTGGGGATTCCAGTTCGTGCTCAAGCCGGGTAGCTTGTCCGCGGCCAGAGAGAGCGCGAAGTTCATGCGATCGACGAGCGCGCCGGTGCTTACCCATGCCGATGCCTGCCAGCTATAACCGGTGGGCGGAACGCATCCATAAAGCGGCATCCCCATCGCTCGCAGCGCATTGGCAACCGGCCGCAGGCTCTGGATATCGGCATCGCTCGCGCGAACTGCTGAAACAACGTACTCGAGAGGCGTCTTTACCTTCGCCTGATAAGCATCCACAGACCAGAATTCGGGCGAGTGATAAAGCGTTCTTAGCACCGTTGAGATATCGCCGCCGCTCGCAAGATACGACTTGGCCAATCGATCCACGAGGGCCTGCGGCGGATCATCGCTCACGAAGCGGATGGCGAGCTTGCGGCAGATGAATTGCGCCGTAGCGGGCCGAGTCGCGAGAAAGTGCAGCAGCTCGCGGCCTTCCAATTCGCCATGCTCTTTGAACTTCTGGCCGAGAGCCTTCTTGGTTCCGGGCTCGTGGCGATTGGGGTCAAACTCAAAGCCGCCGCCACGCAGCGGGCGCTCGACCGTCCATCCAGTCAGAATCCGCGCAACCTGGGTGACGTCTGCCTGCGTGTAGCCGCCGTTCACGCCGAGAGTGTGTAGCTCCATCAATTCGCGCGCGTAGTTTTCGTTGAGCCCTTCGGGCCCTTTCTTCTGCTTGCCGGGACGGCGATAGGCGGCCATCGCCGCTCGCTCGGCTGCGAACGAATCCGGGCCCACACTTTCCGCATTGTCGAGGTAGACCAGCATTGCTGGACTGTGCGCTGTTGCTTCGAGCAGGTCTTCAAACTTGCCGAGAGCCAACGGACGGATCACGTCCCGCTCGAAGCCGACGAGATAGTAGGGCGTCTGCGCGTTCTTACGCAGATAGACGTTGAAGTGATTGAGCCAGAAGTCGGTCATCACTTCCTGCAGCTGGGCGGTTGAGTAGATGTCGCGCGTGAGCCGCTGAGCGACCAGTTCCTCGACGACGAGCCGTTCAGGGCTTTTGAGGGCAGCAACCACTTCACGCTGATCGGGATTGAGGTCGGCGATGAAGAGGGCGCGCTGGCCGGACCGGAGGGAATCAAAGAAGTTGTCGAACTCCGACTGGTTCATCGCAACGAGGCGCATCACGCGATCCCTGGGTGAGAGGGCCAGCAGGGAAGCGTAGAGTGAGCCGTTGGCGGCAATGTCCGCGGCTGGAGCGGCTGGCTGGGGGCTCGCTTTGGCCAGACTCATCGAGTCCATTTCGGATGCTGAGCCAGTCGCCGGCTGCTTCATCAGCGGCGTGGGAGTCTCCTCTGTCTCAGCAGTGCCGGCCGCAGTCATCTGGTTTTCTGTTGCTGTCTTCGCCGCATCTTTCTTCTGCTCTTGAGCCTCCCGTTTGGCTGAAATTCGACCAATCTCATTGCTATACACAGCGTGGAGGATCTCGCTTTGCGGAACGGGCACTCTACGGTCGATGGCCTGCCGAATCAGCCCGTTGCTAGGCAGCCGGTAGAGCAGATCCTGCTGATTCCACTGCATGGCAGGGAACTGGGCGAGGCGCGCATCGAGGTCTGTCAAGTCCAGGGATTCCGGGCGGAGCTGCTGCTCAAACCATTTGTCGAGGCCAATTGCGCGTATAACCGCCAGATCTCCCGGCCTTGGTCCGAAGGTGAATCGGTTGAGCGCATGCAGAATCCGCTGGTCACCTTGAAGCTGCGAGGATTTATAAGTCGTGCGAGGTGCCGGATGCGGTCCCTGCGAGGGCGCTGGGTCTTGCGCGAAGCCCGGCAACGGCGGGCAAAGAAGGCTGCAACACAATGTGGCTGCCAAAGCTCCCTTGAAGGAAGGCATCGCGACGCTCCAGGGCGGAAATTGGCCCGGTAAGTCCGGGCGCTATAAAAGCCTGCTGTGAGTTACGACGCGATTCTACGGGGAAAGTTGTGGTGAGGAAATGCCCGAAAGTCACTTGTTTGGCCAGGGATGGCCGGATTGTGGGCTCAGCAGCCCTTTTTGCATTTGGCCATGATCGCTGAGTGAAGCCTGTCACGCAGGTCGGCGGGCAGATCATAAATCTCGTGGGAACGATAGATTTCGATCGTTTTGCGCGTGGTGTTCAGGGTCACCTCGCAGTGCTCACAGCCCCGCAGATGCTCCTTCAGATCGGCACGCATTTCGGCGGTCACCAGGTCGTCGATCATATCGTCGAGTTGGGCCAAAAACTCAGTGCAGGTCACTTCTCACCAGCCTTTTTCTTGCGGAAGTAGCGGCTCAGGCGCTCGCGAAGTTGCAGGCGGGCCCGCAGCAGGCGCGATTTCACCGCGGGAACGCTCAACCCGAGAGTTTCCGCCGTCTCTTCCGTAGAAAGTCCTTCCACATCGCGCAGCACGAAAACAATACGAAACCCCTGCGGGAGTCCTTGGATCGTTTTGCGCAAAATATCGCCCAGCTCGGCCTGCGTGTAGTTCTGCTCCGGATCGGGCGCCCAGTCGGCCAGATCGCGAGGCACACTGCCTTCTTCGGTCTCCACATCCTCGTCGATCGAGACCATTCTGCCTGTGCGACGCTTGCGCAGCCGCATCAGGCTTTCGTTTACTGCAATCCGAACCAGCCATGTGTAAAACTTCGAGTTTCCTTGAAACTGATCGAGCTTCTCGTATGCCTTGAGGAATGCGTCTTGTACGACATCCTGGGCATCTTCACGGTTTTGCGTAATATGCTGCGCAATCCGGAAGATCTGGCGGTCATACTTGCGGACCAGTTCATCAAAAGCCGAGACATCACCCCCCCGTACCCGTTCAACAAGGGCTACGTCCGGATGCTGCTCGTTCTCTCCTGCAATTGGTTGGATGGTCGCCATGGAGGTTGGTTGCGAGAAATCGTCAGGGGTCCGAAGCAATTGGGTCGCCCCGGCCCTTTCGTCTGCCGCAGGTCCAGTGTATCGGACCACGCTTGGGACGGCAAAATCCCAGAGGCACTCACTAAAAGGACTTAGCGCAGTCTTTTCTTGTGAGTATGACTTTCGACGGTAACATCACTGGTACAGGGCTGTTCCTGCAGCTCCAAACGAGCTTACATTGATTCTATGAAGTCCCTTGCGTTCTCGATTTTCGCGGCGGTCGGAGCTCGCGCTTTTGCGGCTGTGCTGGCTGCGGCTATTTTCATTGTCCCGGTTTGCGCAGATACCACCGCGGCCGTTTCCGGCCAGAAAAAGACCACCGCTCCGGCCGCGCACAAGGCGAAGAGAACCAGCACGAAATCAAAGTCCGCAGTCCAGGCGCACCCTACCGCGCACCCCTCGGCGCACAAGAGAAGTGCATCCGCCCGCAGACATAAGAGACGCCCCTCTCCGCAGGCTCTGCGCATCAAGCGTGCCTTTGTTGCTTCAACAGAGTTGCGGCCCATGGCGCAGCAACTTGCCACTACGCGTACCGCCGCGGCCTATGCCGGCGTAGCAAACTACGCCGATCGGCACACGGGTGATGCAGCAGGCGCCGCCTACCTGGCGCTGGGCCACGCCTACCTGCTCGACAGGCGATTTGCCGATGCGGCCACCAGCCTGCATCAGGCTCGCCAGGCCAGCGATGCTCTCGCCGATTATGCGGATTTTCTTGGCGCCCGAGCGCAGCATGAGGCTGGAAACGAGACGGCAGCCGAAGCCCTGCTGCACGGTTTTGCCCAGCGCTATCCCGACAGCGTTTTCAACGTGGAAGCTCCGGAACTGGAAGCTTTTGTACTGCTCGCGATGAATGACCTGGCTGGCGCGCAGCGCGCTCTTGATGCCGGGGCGCACGGAGCGGCGCCAAGTGCGGTGGCAGATCGGCCAGGATTTCAGCTTGCCCGCGCGCAACTCGCCCTGGCAAAGAACCAGACCACGCAGGCGAGCCTTCTCTTCAAGCAGGTTTTGCTCGACCACCCGCTCAGTCCCGAGGCCGAGAAGGCGCGCGCGCAGTTAACCGCCTCGGGCGCGGACGCTACGCTCACGGCGACGGAGCTCCGAACGCTCGGCGATGCCTACTACGGCGCGGGGCGTTATTCCCTTGCCGCTGAGCAATACAATTCGCTGGCGCGGCTGCCTGGCTTGTCTGACGCCGAACGTCAGAGTTTTGCGATTGCTGCCGCCGCCTGCGACCTCAAGCTCAAACGTCTTTCGACAAGCCAGGTGCTGGCTCTGCCTGACACGCCGGATGACAACGGCGCGCATCGCGCATATTTGCTGATGGAACTGGCCCGCAGTCGCGGAGATGAGGCGACCCAGCAGAGCATCGTTGCCGATATGCAGCAGCGCTTTCCTCGCAGCGAGTGGCTGGCTGAGGCGCTCTTTTCCAGCGGCAACATGTATCTGCTTTCGCGCAATTATCCGAAAGCGATCGAATACTACGAATACCTGGCGGAACATTTTCCGCAGAACAAGAATGCCGCGGCCGCGCACTGGCGGGGTGGATGGCTGAGCTACCGGCAGGGGCTCTACACCGACGCGGCGCGTCTCTTCGATGAGCAAATCCGCCTCTATCCAAGTGCCACTGACACTGTGGCCGCAATTTATTGGCGCGGCAGAATCTATGAAGCTCAGGAGCACAATCCGGCAGCCGCCGCGGCCAGGTATCGCGCGATTGTGCGCGCCTATCAACATTTCTTCTACGCGCAAATGGCTCGCCAGCGCCTGGCTGCGCTGGGCTCGTTGCAGCCGGTGGATGATCCTGATATGGACGCGCTCAAGGAGCCGACAGTTTCACCGCTCGACGACAGCTTCCCCGATGACAGCGAACACCTGGCCAAGGCGCGGCTGCTGGCGAACGCCGGTTTGAATGATTACATTCCGAGAGAAATAGCCGCAGACCCCGACTCGGGAACATGGAGCGCTCTTGCAGAGGCGCAGATTTACGCATCCTTTGGCGAGACCTATCGTGCGATGCGATCGCTGAAGCACGCTCTGCCGTATGCGGCATCGGCGCCGATCAACTCCATTCCGATCGTCTACTGGCAGATACTTTTTCCGCAGCCTTATTGGGATACCATCAAGGCCGAGTCCAGGAAGAACAACCTTGATCCGTACCTCGTCGCATCCCTGATTCGCCAGGAGTCGGAATTTAACCCATCCGTGGTTTCCTACGCGAACGCGTGGGGGTTGATGCAACTGCTGCCCTCGGTAGGGAAGCAGATGGCGCGTGAGGAAGGCATCGCGCATTTCCAGACCTATCAGCTGCTCGATCCCGACACGAATATCCGGCTTGGCACACGTTACCTGCATCAGTTACTTGAGAAGTTCGATGGAGTGCAGGAATACGCACTTGCCGCCTACAACGCCGGCGACAGCCGCGTGACAGACTGGGAAGCTGCTGGACCCTACAGCGGCATGGATGAGTTTGTAGAATCGATACCCTTCACGCAGACGCGGGAATATGTGCAGGCAATCCTGCGGAACATTGAAACCTATCGAGCGATTGACGCTGTTGCGACCTCCGGAACCAGGGAAACGGCCGGTCGCTGAATTACCCCAAACGGGGGAGTGAGTGTACCCTTTTCGATACTGTCTGCGACGCATTTCCAATTGACGTCGCCTCCCGAGGCGGCAAGACTGTCGTCAACACAGAGCCAGGAGATGTCTCTGAACGGTCATTTCGCAGCTTGCTGTTGGTCCAAACAGAGCGGCGCGGATGAAGGTACGCTGCTCCGTTAAGTCAAACACCCGGAGGGCAGGATGTTGACCGATTTAAGGTTTCTGGAAGAGTGGATTCCCGAACGGATGGACCCAGGAACGGTTTTCGTGCTTGAAAACCAGGCCAAGCTCGGCAGTGCGCAAAATCCCTACGTCGCAGTGATGTCTTGCCCCCGATGCGGCACCATGGGATTGATCACGCGCCGCCAGCTCTGCGCCGGCGAAGCGATGATCTGCGGCGGCGATATATGCTCGGCCGAATATCGCCTCGACGGCGATAACATTCTCTTTCGCATACCGCAGTAACGCCGGCTGATGCTGGTTTGACGATCACGCTTCGGTTTGCGTCGAAGCCCTCATGCCGGCCTGTGCGTGCTTAGTTCTGTGCGCTCGTTGAACCCTCGCCTGCCTCGCAGAGCTGATTAGCGAACCATCGAGCTATCATAGAAGCGGTCGCATCGCTCAAATCTGGTTGTCGGTTTTATGCGCGATGCATCTCATCCGCCCGGATGGCGAAATTGGCAGACGCAGCGGACTTAAAATCCGCAGACCGGAAACGGTCGTGGGGGTTCAAGTCCCCCTCTGGGCACCACGAAATCTATTGAGTGGAGTCGAGTCGAGGTTCTGTGGCCTCGGTTGCGGCAGCTCGCGCACTGTTGCTTGTTTTAGACGCGGAATCTAAGCTAGCCGCGATATCTTAGCGGCTTACCGATGTTCTCTTAAAGCTTATGTGCCGCTGAAGCAAGACAGCCGCTGCGCCGCGCAAGCGCGAAGCTTCGCCGTCTGACAAAACCGCGATTCGGGGTGGAGCGCCGCCCACGAGGCGTTGCGACAGTTCGGCAGTAATGATTGGTCCCACGGCATCCCAGCGAAGCGTAATGTCGCCGACAAAGAGGATCAGCTCCGGGTTGAAGCCGGCTGTAACCATTCGCATTCCTCGTCCGATCCATTCGGCCTGCCGGGTCAAAGCCGCTCGTGCCGCAAGATCGCCGTTGGCCTCCAGATTCAGGAGTTCCTGAATCGTTGCAGCACCATTACCATTTACCTTTTCGTGAAAATAGCGCAGCGCGGCCCGGCACGATGCAAACATCTCCCAGCAGCCGACCTGACCGCAGGCGCATCTCGGTCCGGAGTCGGAAACCGGCACGTGGCCGAGTTCTCCTGCCAGTCCCTCCGCGCCTTCCATCAGCAGTCCATTCACAATTGCTGCTGCTCCCACGCCTTCGGCAATCGTGATCAGGACTGCATTCTGGATACCCTCCAAATGTCCGAACCACACTTCAGAGAGCAGGCATGCATTGGCAGCGTTCTCCAACTCCACCTGGACCTTGAGAGCTTTCTGCAGCGTTCCACGGATATCAAAGCCTACCCAGGGAAGGTTTGGAGCCCACGCCAGCCTTTGTGTGGACTTGTTGATGCGTCCCGGCAGACTGATGCCTACTCCCTCCCATGTTTTTCCGGGAAAATTCGATCGAAGCCGCCGCATGCCGTCTGCGATGAGGGCCACGCCCTGCTTCGGATCCGCAATAATCGGAACCACTGTTCGCCCGAGGAATCTGCCGTTGAGGTCGAGGACTGCCAGAATCGCCTGGGTAGGGCGGATATCTGCGGCTAGCAGCAAAAGGTGATCGTTCATCGTCAACATGGTGGGACGGCGGCCGCGCTCAGTCTTCACGACGGACCCTTCACGCACCCAGCGCTCTTCGATCAGTCCGTCAACGATAGAGGAGATCGTCGAGCGCTGCAGTCCCGATCTGCGAGCGATGTCTACGCGCGAAATTGGCTGGTTACGCCGCAGGACCTCAAGCACAAGATCTCGGTTACCGTCGCGGATCGGCGCCATGCTCTGAACGCGCTTCGGAGAATCCTTCGACTTCACCGCGGATCGCCCGTTGTGCCCGTTCGCCTCAGATTTATTTCGCGAATGCATCGTAAATCTTGATGATAACTCCTTTGATCGAGGGCAGGTTCAGGAATGCGCAATGAAGACGTGACCTTCGGGACCGATGGAAATGGAGGGCGGAGAACCCGAAGCGTCAGATAAACGGAGCTTTCGACGATTGGTCAGTTCAACAAGGCATCAGTTGGCATCCTCGAAACAGCCCGCTACAATCGAAACCGGGTTTGGTTGAGTCGATTGGACTAATTCACGCTGCGAGTCTTGCGAGGGCTCCGCGGTCAGGCTGAAGGTATGAACCGGCGAACATTCCTGAAGACGACAGCGTGCGCCGTGACGGCTGCATGTGCGAACGGCACTCGAGGACAGACCGGGCTACTTTCCATTCACGTGCAGAGTGACGAGCGGGGCCGCGAAGTTCCGCGGGACTTTACCGGGCTGAGCTACGAGCTGGCCCAGCTCAGCGAAGCTGCGTTTTTCTCCTCCGACCATAAGGATCTGGTGGCACTGTTTCGCCGCTTGAGTCCCTTCGGCGTTCTCAGGTTGGGCGGCAATACCAGTGAGTTTTGCTGGTTTCAAGCCACGCCGGAAACGCCTGCACCGAAGCTCCATGTCCCGCCGGGGCGGATCGATCAGAACTGGATGCCGCATCGCCTCTTTGAAATCCAGCCCGCCGCGGTGGATGCGCTTGCGGGCTTTCTTGATGCGACAGGCTGGACCGCCATCTATGGCTTGAACTTCGGCAACAGCACACCCGAACGCGCCGCTGCTGAAGCTGCCTATGTGCAGCGTAAGCTCGGCTCCAGGCTTGCCTTCTTTCAGATCGGCAACGAGCCCGATCTGTATCAAAAGCCTGCCAACGGAACTCGCCCGGCCGGCTGGGGTTTTGAAGATTACGTGCGAGAATGGCTTGCGTTTGCGCGCGCCATCATTGAGCGTGTTCCGGGAGCCCGCTTCGGCGGGCCTGACACCGCTGCAGCATCCGATTGGGTTATTCGTTTCGGAGAGGAAGTAGCGCCGAAGCTGGGTGGGCATCTTGCCGCCCTCACTGGTCATTACTATGCTGAAGGACCGCCGGATGATCCCAGGGTGACGACGGAGCGCCTGCTCGCCGGCGATCCCAGAGTTGCCCAATCGGTGCGTGATATTGTGCGCACGGCCGATGCTCAAAAGCTGATCTATCGCATGTCTGAAGGGAACTCGTGCTATCGCGGCGGCAAGCCGGGCATGAGCAATGCCTTCGCCGCGTCCCTCTGGGCCGCGGATTATCTGCTCACGCTTGCGAGTCTGGGCTGTGCCGGAATCAACCTGCACGGCGGAGACAGCCGCTTCCTCTCCGCAGGACTCGGTGATCACAATCCAGGCCTTCAGGTCGAGGGCAACCGCAAGCAAAGCGCGCGCAATGGCTTCTACACACCCATTTCATCGGAAGAGGGACAAGTTGTGGAGGCGCGTCCTGTCTACTACGGCATGCTCCTGGCCCAGCAATTTGCAGGAGCCACCATGCAATCGCCTGAACCGGCGCAGGATGGAATGCTGACTGCGTATGCAGGCGAGAAGAATGGCCAGACCCTGCTTGCACTGATCAACAAATCGCCGTCCGGCGCCAGAGACACTCGCGTCACCGCCGCCAAACAATTCGGTAGCGCCACTGTATGGCGGCTGACGGCGCCGGCTCTGGATGCAACCAGCGGCGTTGAGTTTGCAGACGCCATTATTGGCAGCGAGGGAAGCTGGAATCCTCGAAGCCAGCATCTCCCGGTTCGAAACGGCACGGTTGATGTCGCCATGCCGGCGGCGAGCGCTGCGCTCGTTTTCCTGAGCTGACACCCATCGGGCCCGGCAAACTTATGTCCGGGCGACTCAGGTTTACAAGGTCGAACCTGGGCGTATTCCTGTACTGCCCTCGTGAATCACACGCCAGACCGACGTCAGGACAGTTGGTAGGGATGCCGCTGATGACGCGCGAGCAGGCTCCCAGCGATATCGTCGCCGAGGATAGTCTCTGTGGTCGGATCCCAGTGGATACGATGGTTCGTTTTCATAGCATTCCAGTGAAGCAGGCAGGTCGAGCAGGCGCGGTGGCCAATCTCAACCGGCGCGGTGGGTGCCTTGCGCGAGTGAATGCAATCGAGCCAGTTTCCATGCTGATCGTCGGATGTGTATGGATGAAACTCGTCGGGGCCAATTTCGGAGTCGAGAATACGGGGATCGCTGGCGCGCAGCGGCACGATTGGCGCGGGCTTCTCGGAGGCTGGCGCAGTCGGCGTGGTCATGCCGTCCCGGCAGACGAAGATCCATCCCTTGTCGCCGATCCATTTAATGCCGTTTTCAAAGTCGCCGGAAATGGTCATCACCATGCCGTTTGCATACCGGCCGTAGGTTTTGAACGGGCCGTGCACATCCCACAATCCCTCCTTCGGAAACTCTGCGCTCCCCCAGATTTCCACTGGCCCGCTAAGCTCCGTATCCATGCCCCAGTGAGCAGTGTCGACGTGATGGGCGCCCCAGCCCGTGATCATCCCGGCGCCGAACTGTTCCACGCGCAGCCAGCCAGGACGCGAAAAATCCTTCGTGGGCATGACGCGATCAAGCGTGTATGGGACTTCCGGCGTGGAACCGAGCCACTCGTCGTAATTAAATCCAGCAGGAACGGACATGGGCTCAGGATTGCCGCCGGATGGATCACCGGGCAGCCCGACTTCAATTTGCTTTATCGTACCGATGCGTCCATTGCGCACCAGTGCAACCGCGCGAGCAAATTGCTTCCACGAGCGTTGCTGTGAGCCGATCTGAACGATACGGCCGCTCGCCTTCACGTGGTTGGCCATGATGCGGCCTTCGCGAATCGTCAGCGATGCAGGCTTCTGCAGGTACACATCTTTGCCAGCCGTCACTGCGGCAACAGCCAGTCGAGCATGCTGATGGTCAGGTGTGGAGATCAGCACCGCATCGATTTCCTTGTCTGCAAGCAATTCTTGGGAGTTGGAGTAGCCCCTGGTCCCCGTGTACGGTTTGCCCAGCTTCTCAGTGTATATCTTATCGACAAACTGCTTGCCGAGTTCGACTCGCTCGTTACTCAAGTCGCATACCGCCACGATACGGTTGTCGCGGCCCGCCACTCCGGTGAACTGCATAACGCCGGGCATATCGTGCCCCCGCGAAATGCGTCCCACTCCGATCGCGCCGATGGTGATCCTGTTTGATGGGGCAGTGGCTCCAAACACTGACCCAGGTACGATAGCGGGGAATCCGCTGACAACGCTCCCGGCAATCGATGCCTTGATAAACTCCCTGCGCGAGGGCTTCATATCTTTCTCCCTAAAGAATTGGTCAGGACCGACTTTGCCAGTCCAGTTGAGCGTGCGTCGCGTGCATCTGCGCCTTGATGGATAGTTCGGCTGCGAGAAGGCACTGTGCCTGGTCCTGGGCAATGTGGGTCCGATGAACAATATCGCTCACAAATTGAGGGCCGAACGGAAGGGTCACATTGTTGCAGTCGATGTACCTGGCTTCATGTTGATCGACGATGAAGAGATTGTTTCCCTGTTTGCTGACGGCAACATTGGTGTATTTCCGCACTTCGATGTAGCCTTCTGTGCCGAGAATGAAGAGCCTTCCGTCGCCCCAGGTGCCGAGGCCGTATGGCGTAAACCAGTCCAGGCGCACATAGCCAAAGCCGTTGTTCCCGCGCAGCATCATGTCGCCGAAATCCTGAAACTGAGGATGGTTCGGGTGACGTACATTGGCCACCTGCGAAGCGACTACCTCCGCTTTTTTCGAGCCGGTGTAGTAGAGAAACTGATCGACCTGGTGCGACCCGATGTCGCAGAGAATGCCCCCAAACTGCAAGTCTTTCCAGAACCAGGCGGGTCGGCCATCGACCAACCCGGAGCTGCCTGCATCGCTGCCGGGATGCTGCCGAATCTGGTGTGGCGCTATGTTGACTGTCTGAATCACGTTTCCGATCGCGCCGGCCTGAATCAACTCTCCGGCTTTCACGGCTCCCTTCACTTCAAGCCGCTCCGAATACATGATGGCGTAGATGCGGCCGGTGGAGGCAATCGTCTTGCGCACCGCTTCAAGTTGTTCGAGCGTCGTGATGCCGGGCTTGTCAGAGAGAAAGTCCTTGCCGGCCTTCATGCAGCGGATGCCGATAGGCGCGCGTTCATTGGCGATCTGAGAGCTCATTACCAGCTGAATCGACGAATCGTGCACAATTTCATCCTGTGTCGTCGCAACCGGCACGTCTGGATAGCGCTTCTGAAATGCGGCAAGAAGCTCAGGCTCAAGCGCCCAGACTTTGGTGAGAACGCCGCCCCCGCGCTTCACGGCCTCGATCATGCCATAGATATGTGGATGACTGATACCGCACACGGCGAACTTGACCGAATAGCGCGGGACCTCTTCCGGCGCCGGAGGAACCACTTCTTCCCGCACTCTTGCGGCAGATGCCGGAGGTTGCGCAGCAGTGAAGTCGGGCAGAGCAGAAACCACACCTGCAAGGGAGGCATTGCGCAGAAAGTCGCGGCGCGGCATCAAGGAATGAGTCATGTGGCCCTCGTAGCTTATGGGTTGTGGCGAAGCTCGTAAAAAGAATATCCGACTGAAGGCTCAACGTGAGTCGAGGGAGAGACCAGGTCTCCTGGTCTCTCCCTCGGTCTACTCAACTTATTCATAACCATTGGTTGATTGATTTGATTCCACTCCCTCAGAACATCATCTTCAGCGCGAGTTGAATGATGCGTGAATCCGCGCTTGTGGCGACATTGCCTGAGGCGGTGCCGATCGTTGCGCGAGTGCTGGCAAAGGCGCCGTTGGCGAAGGTCACGTTCGGATCGGACCACTGCGGGTGGTTAAGCAGATTGAAGAATTCGGCGCGGAACTGGAAGTTGATGCTCTCCCGGGATGTGAAGGGAACGAAGTTCTTGATCAGGCCCGCGTCCACATCCCAGAGGTTCGGGCCGCGCCAGGTGCCTTTGCCGGCATTTCCGTAGGTACCGACCGCGGGCTTTGCGAAAAGGGTGGGATCGAGCCACGCCACGCAATGCTTGACGCCAGTGCACCCGCCACGCTGGCTGGATGGCGGCACCTTGCCGAAGAGATTTGCAGGGCCGATGTAATCTGCGCGATCGAGATTGTTCCCGGTCTGCGACTGGTCGGTTCCAGCCAGAATCGTCAACGGATCTCCTGCCGTGAAGGTGTAGATGCCCGACCATTGCCAGCCGCCGACCACGTTGCGGACGAGCGCATTGGAACTGGTGAGTTTGGGCAGCTCCCACACGAACGAAGCCACTGCATGATGTCTGCGGTCGAACGTGGCAGGTCCGGTCTCAAAGGCATGCTGACGCGGATCATAGAAGGACATGCCTGATCCGATGCTCGATCCGATATCCGTGATTCCGCCGTTTTCAGCCAGTCCGTAATCGTTTGCATGCGCGTACGTGTAATTGGCCAGCAGTGTTATCTGGTTGAGGATGTTGTTTCCGCTTGACGGCCGCTTCTCTAGGCCGAACTGAAGGCCGTTGTAGCCATTGGCGCCGGTGTTGCGGTTCTGGTAGATGACGCCGAACGGTTGATAAGGCCGCCGCGCCTGCAGAGACAGAGTGCTGCCCGCCGTGTATGCACCGGGATTGAGATTCACGTCCTGACGAAGATGGGTGCCGCGTGTTCCACGTAGGAAGCGCGCATCACCGTATCGCTGCGCACCTGGCGCTCAAAGGTGACATTCCAATCGTAGATTGAAGGCGTAACCCACTTCACGCCCGGCTGCAGGCCGAAAACAGTTGGGTTGTTCACGAAGGTCGCATCCGGGGGAACGTTCTTGAGCGTATACCGCTGCGGGAAACCGTTGGTAAAGTCCGGATAGGCCGCCAGGGGATCCGTGAGCGAACCAATCTGCGACGCGCCGGTGGTTGAGTCGTTCAGGTCAATGCGCAGACTGAACGGCGCCGAAATCGCGGCATCGTTCAGGAAGAGGCCTGGCAGCCGCGAGTAGTAGAAGAGACCGCCTCCGGCGCGGAGGGACATCTTCCCCGAACCGGTGGGATCCCACGCCGCACCGACGCGCGGAGCGAAGTTGTTGAAGTCGCCCGTCTGCCCGCGATCTGGCACACCGACGCCGTTGTATTTGTCGCCGATAAAGAACAGTCCTGCAGGTGCGCTGGGAACGATCTGAGAATGAACTCCAGCGGCCCAGGCATCCGGGTGGAACTGCTCAATACGTCCCCAGATCTCTTTCATCACCTGCTGTGGCTCCCAACGCAATCCATAGTTCAGCGTGAGCCGCGGCAGCACCCTCCACTTGTCTTGGGCGAAAACCCCCATGGGGTTCTCGCGCGAGTCAGAAAAGTCCCCGGATGTCTGGCTGAACGTGTGCTGATAGCCCATCAGGAAGCTGGCCATCGCCAGGCCAGTCACGTCGTTCGTGAAGTTGAAGCTGCCGTTCTCAAAGTCGGTATTCCGGATGTTCGACTGATCCAATTCGAGATCGTAGCCGAAACCGAAACTGTGCTTGCCCTTGGTCCAGTTCATCACATCGCGAAGGTCATAGGTATTCCGGATGAACTTCGCGTCGGTGAAGTTGCCCAGCGTAAAGTCGCCCGACAACGGCAAAGCTCCGGATGCCGCTCTGCGCCGTGGGCAATTGCCAGATGTTCGAACCGAAGGTCTTCATATCCGGAACAGTGCCGCCCGGGCCACCTTGCTGACCGCGGTCCGAGGCGGAACGCACGAAATCGACAGTGATGGTATTGACCAGTTGCGGTGAAAGGATCCAGGTGTAGCCGATAGCCCAATTCTGCGTGTTCACCGTCGAGCCGGGTCCCGCCGTCAGCAGATTTTTGCCGTCATACGTCGGCGCGTGACTGTACCGGTTGAGGTAAACGCGGGCAAACAGCCGATCCTGGCCGCGGAAAACCTGGTCGAAGCGCGTGAAGTACTCGTCGAAATTCTGCTGGAGCGGCGTACCGAACGTCACGGATCCGTTCGTGGAGCCCGCCGGAAGAACCGGCAGCAGCTTGGCCATATTGATGGCCACCGGGTCGATCGGACCGATCGATGCGTTGCTTGCGTAGGGAGTGTGAGTAAACGGATTATTGATGACAGTGGTGGGGTTTGTAAACGAGAAGTCCCCATTCATATTGTCCGCGGTTGGAACGATTGCGTTGGTGGCGTTGTTGACGCTGCGGATAATCGTCTTCTGCCATCCGAAGAAGATGAAGCTCGTGTTTTTGTGAATTGGACCGCCAACTGTGCCGCCAAACTGATTGCGCTTGAGCGGGTCTACTTTATCGGCGAAAAAGTTGCGCGCATTGAAGGCGCCGTTGCGAACAAACTCGAACAGGTCTCCATGCCACTGGTTCGTGCCTGACTTGGTCACGACATTCACAACCGCTCCGGCGTTATTGCCGTACTGTGAGTCGAAGCTGTTGGTCTGGACGCTGAACTCCTGCAATACGTCCGGGAACGGAAACGGATTGTTCGTATTGCTCATCAGGTCCTGGTTGTTAGCCCCGTCCAGGTTATAACCGATCTGGTCGGGCCGAGCGCCATTGACCGCGATTGCCTCCGCGCCGGGAGCCTGCTTCGTATCTCCCTGCAACGTGCCCGAATTGTTCGAAACCGCCGTTACCGCGCCTGGCACGAGCAAAGTAAGGTCTGCTGCATTTCTGCCGTTAAGCGGCAGATTGGCAACACGAGAACCCTCAATCACCTGGCCTAGCTCCTGGCTCGCGGTGTTGACCGCCACAGTCGATGCTTCTACGGTGATTTGTTGTGTCGCCGCGCCAACCTCCAAACGGATGTCCAGATCGCGGATCTGGTCGGCCAGCAGCACAACATCCTGAAGATATCGCTTGAATCCCTGCGCTTGCACGGTGATCGTGTAGGTCGAAGGAGGCAGCGCTGTGAAGTTGAACTGCCCACTGCCGTTGGTGGTCGCAGCGCGCGTGGCCGAGGTATTCTTCTGCGTCACCTTCACCGCGGCTCCGGCCAGGATCGCGCCGGACGAGTCGGTGACCGTTCCGCTGATCGCAACATTGCCGCCCTGGGCAACTGCGCTGGACACCAATGTGAGGACCCCGAGAAGAATCCCCGCCCGAACAGCCCATTTACCGTAAGTGCCTGTCATAAATCTGCACCGCATAGCTCGGCCTTCCTTTCCACACACGTGCGCCAGTTCGCTTTTGTTTGATGATTGAACTAAATAGCGCGCGAAGTGTACGTCGGCCGCGAGAGACCTGTCAACCCTTTTGTAGCGGGTCGCGGAAGGGCGGAAAGATTGTCGGGAAGCCTTTTGTTTTCTGAGGCGACAATATCGTTCTCCGACTCCGGTCGGCTCCCGGATCGTCCTTCGATCTATCTCAGTAGGCAGATGGCGTTCGAAGGCAAGTTGCGCTGAAGGCTATGTTCGCGGAAGCCTTCAACGTGTGGGGCTGGAATTCGCCTGCGACAACGCCAGGTTGAGCTCCAGGACATTCACGCGCGGCTCCCCAAGCAGCCCAAACTGTCGGGGCTCGATGTGCAGCGTGATGAGCGCGATGACATCCTCCTGAGGCAGGTGCCGCTCCCGCGCGATGCGCGGAGCCTGATAGTATGCGGCAGCTGGGCTGATGTCAGGATCAAGCCCCGACGCCGAAGCCGTCACCAGATCCACAGGGACCGGCGTTCCATTGGACTCGCTTTTGACGCTGGCAGAGACGCGATCAATGAGCGATTTATTGGTGGGGCCATAGTTGGAGCCGGATGACGAAGAAGCGTCATATCCCGTGCCCGCAGCAGACGGGCGGCTATGGAAATAACCAGGCCCCGTGAACGACTGACCGATGATGGTCGAACCGATGGTTTCTCCGTTTCGGACAACAAGCTGCCCGTTCGCCTTGTCCTTCATCGTGAGTTGGGTGATGGCCGTGATGGCCAAAGGATAACCAATTCCGAGAAGCAGAGCGGTGACGAATGTGTATGCACAGGCGATTCGAATGAGTTTCATAAAGTCCTCCAGCTTCTGACGAACTAGGCAAGATGCAATGCGACGATGAGCATATCGATCAGCTTTATTCCAATGAACGGCACGATGATGCCGCCGAGGCCGTAGACCACGAGATTGCGTTGCAGAAGCGCAGCAGCAGACATCGGCTTATACTTCACGCCACGCAGTGCAAGTGGAATCAAAGCCACGATAATTAGCGCGTTGAAGACAACAGCCGATAGAACTGCGGACTCCGCATTATGCAGGTGCATGATGTTGAGCGTATTCAGCACGGGAAAGACGCCGGCGAACATGGCCGGAATGATTGCGAAGTATTTCGCTACGTCGTTGGAGATCGAAAACGTGGTCAAGGCTCCGCGTGTCATCAGTAGCTGTTTTCCAATGCCCACGATCTCAATGAGCTTGGTCGGATTCGAGTCCAGATCCACCATGTTGCCGGCTTCCTTCGCCGCCTGCGTGCCGGTATTCATGGCGACACCTACGTCCGCCTGGGCGAGAGCCGGAGCGTCGTTCGTTCCGTCACCCGTCATCGCTACGAGTTTGCCTTGAGCTTGCTCGCGCTTGATCAGGTCCATCTTGTCTTTCGGTCTGGCCTCGGCTAGAAAGTCATCTACTCCGGCCTCGCGGGCAATGGCTGCAGCAGTCAAGGGGTTGTCCCCCGTAATCATGACGGTACGGATGCCCATGGCACGAAGATGCTCAAACCTCTCCTTCATGCCGCCTTTTACTACGTCTTTCAGATAGATCACTCCGAGAGCCCGACCATTTTCAGCGACGACGAGCGGCGTCCCACCCTGGCGGGCAATCTCTTCAACGGTGAAACGAACGGCTTCAGGCATGAATGAACCGTGGTCTGTGAGATAGCGAGTAATCGCGTCAACTGCGCCTTTGCGGATGGAACGTCCCTCCACTTCAATTCCGCTCATGCGTGTGGTTGCTGAGAACGGCACAAACTCCGCCTGCAATTGGCCCAGCTCACGTGCGCGAAGGTTGTACAGTTCTTTGGCAAGCACAACGATGGAACGACCTTCCGGGGTCTCATCGGAGAGGGAAGAGAGTTGCGACGCGTCGGCAAGCTGTTCTGCGGTAACTCCTGGCGCTGGCACAAACTCTGAGGCTTGCCGATTGCCAATCGTAATCGTGCCGGTCTTGTCCAGCAGCAGCGTGTTGACGTCGCCGGCTGCCTCTACCGCACGACCTGAGGTGGCCAGGACGTTGTGCTGTACGAGCCGATCCATTCCTGCGATACCGATGGCAGACAGCAGACCTCCGATGGTGGTCGGAATAAGACACACTAGCAGCGATATGAGGACGAAGACCGTCTGCGGAGCAGCGGAGTAGATAGCAAATGGCTGCAGTGTGACAACCGCGAGCAGAAAGATGATTGTGAGGCCCGCCAACAAAATGTTCAACGCGATCTCGTTTGGAGTCTTCTGGCGCTCTGCTCCCTCCACGAGTGCGATCATGCGATCCAGGAAGGTTTCGCCCGGATTCGATGTAATCCGGACCGTGAGGATGTCCGAAAGCACACGCGTGCCACCCGTTACGGCGGAACGATCACCGCCGGCTTCGCGGATCACGGGCGCCGATTCGCCTGTGATTGCGGATTCGTCCACCGAAGCGACTCCGTCGATAACTTCTCCATCGCCGGGAATCATTTGTCCGGCCACGACTTGAACGACATCGCCGACACGCAGTAGGGAACTGGAAACCTCTTCTACGGCACCGGACTTATTAATCCGGTGAGCCGTTGTCTCGGACTTGGCCTGGCGGAGCGCGTCAGCTTGCGCTTTGCCACGGCCTTCCGCCATCGCTTCGGCGAAGTTTGCAAACAACACGGTGAACCATAGCCACAGGGTAATTTGCAGGTTGAAGCGGAAGTGACCGTCATGTGCGTTCCTGTTGACGAAGAGCAACACAGTCGTCAGGACGCTGCCGAGTTCCACAACGAACATGACAGGATTCTTCATCATGACGAGTGGATTGAGCTTGACCAGCGAGTCCACAGTCGCACGACGCATAATCTTCGGATCGAACAGGGAGCGACGCTTTGTTTGAGTAGACATTGTCATTTATCTTTCTGAGCTAAAAGAGTCGACCGGCCTGCATCAGCAGATGTTCCAATATCGGGCCGAGCGAGAGAACAGGAAAGAACGTGAGCGCACCCACGATCAGAATGACCGTGGTTAGCAGCACGGTGAAGAGCGGCGTCGTCACCGGAAAGGTTCCTGAAGTGGCAGGCACGATCTTTTTGCCGGCGAGGTTTCCAGCGATGGCCAACATCGGAATAATCATCATGAACCGACCGAAGAACATCGCTATCCCAAGCGAATAGTTGTACCAATGCGTGTTGGCGTTTAAGCCTGCGAAGGCCGAGCCGTTATTGCCAGTCGCAGAGGCGTATGCGTAAAGGATCTCGCTCAGGCCGTGCGGTCCGTGATTGTTGAGGCTGCTCAAGCCAAGGTTCGGCATTAAAACCGAGATGGAAGCGAATCCAAGGATGAGTAAGGGAAAAATGAGCAGGTAGAGCATCGCCATCTGCACATCGAAAGCTTCGATCTTCTTGCCGAGGTATTCCGGCGTTCGCCCCACCATCAGGCCGGCGATGAAGACGGCCATGACGACGAAAATCAACATGCCGTATAGACCCGCACCCACGCCGCCAAAGACTACCTCTCCCAAAAGAATGTTAGTCAGCGGCACCAGGCCACCCAGCGGTGTAAAGCTGTCGTGCATACTATTCACCGCACCGCAACTCGCGTCAGTGGTAACAGTGGCAAAGAGTGCGGAGTTCGCAATGCCGAAGCGCACTTCCTTGCCCTCCATATTGCCGCCGGATTGTAACTGAGATGCCTTCGCGTCCACGTTATGGAGCAGCGTATTGGCGTGTGACTCGGCCCAATAGGCCGCAAATGTTCCAGCGAACCACAGCGCGACCATCGCCCCAAGAACGGCCCAGCCATGCTTCGGAGCCCTTACCATCTGCCCCAGCGTGATGCAGAGGCCAGCCGGAATGAGAAAAATGGACACCATCTGCAGGAAGTTTGAGAGAGGAGTCGGGTTTTCGAAAGGATGGGCGCTGTTTGCGTTGAAGAAGCCACCCCCATTAGTGCCGACCATCTTGATCGCTTCCTGCGAGGCGACCGGCCCCTGCGCGATGGTTTGCGTGGTAATGGTAGAAGGCTTTCCATCGCTGCCCGTCACGATCTGTGGCTCGACGAGTTTCACCGTGTCATAAGGCTTCAGGTTCTGGACGACGCCCTGGGAGACTAGCGCAAGTGAAAAGACAATGGAGATCGGGAGCAGAACCCAAAGCGTACCTCGAGTCAGATCAACCCAGAAGTTGCCGATCGTCTTCATCTCTTTGCGAGCGATACCACGCACGAAGGCGATAGCGAGGGCCATGCCCACCGCAGCTGACCAGAAATTGTGGGTCGCCAGTCCAAGCATCTGAGTCAGATAGCTCATGGTGGATTCCGGCGTGTATGCCTGCCAGTTCGTATTTGTCGTAAAGGAAATCGCAGTATTCAACGCGAGAGACGACTCAACGCCGGATAGGTGCTGCGGATTCCAGGGCAGATACCCTTGCAGCCTTTCGATAACGTAGGTGAGTATCAGCGTCGCGGCGCTGAAAACCAGCATCGCGACCGCATACTGCGTCCAGCGCATCTCCTCACTCGGGTCGATACCGGTGATCCGATAAAGCAGGCGCTCGCATGGTCGAAGGATGGGGTCGAGGAAGGTTTTACGGCGTTCAAAGACTGCAGTCATGTAGCTTCCCATAGGTTTGGCCAGAAGCAGAACCGTCGCAATAAAAAAAGTGATTTGAAGCCAACCGTTCAGATTCATGACTAGAACTTCTCCGGGCGCAAGAGGGCATAAACGAGATAGATCATCAGCAGGGCTGACAGAATGAGCAGAATTACACTGAGTGTCATGAACGTGTTCCTTTGAGGCGGTCACATCCGCGGACATAGATCACGGCCAGACCGAAAACGAGTGCGAGCGAAACGATAGCGACCAAATCGAGCATCAAGTTCTCCCTTTCAACTTTCTTGCTCAGTACCCCACTCGCTCATAAAACCCAGAGTGGGCGTCGTTTGTGCATGGAGAAGCGGGCGCATCGGATACGATCGGCCGATGGCTCTCAGCTTTCGAGGTTTGCGCGGAGAGCACGGCTGCTGAACCAAATACCATCAGGCTCGGCAGCAATGTAATTTCGAACTTCATACTTGCCTCCATGCCTATTCAAGGCTAGGAGTCCGTAGAAAGTCCGTAGGAAGTCTATAAAGAGTTTGTAAAACTGGCGTGTCTTATTCCGCTGCTCCGGTCGTACCCTCTGGAATCAGTCGATACCCGATCCAAGGTTCGCTCTGGATATAGCGTGTTCCTGTGCCTCGGTCTAGCTTCTTGCGCAGTTGCCCCACCAACACCCGTACATACTCTGGTTGCGACTCTCCTGCTGGTCCCCAGATATGTCGCAGTAGCGCCTTGTGAGTCATGACGCGGCCAGCGTTCTGTAGAAGGATCACCAGCAACTCAAATTCCTTCGGTGTGAGGTGAAGCTCTGTCCCGCATACAGTAGCGCGGTGCGCCGCAAGATCAATCTCGAAGTCTCCCTCACGCAGCGGATTTGCCGTTGTCGCTCCGCCTTCGTTGCGTCGGAGATGGGCACGCACCCGCGCCAACAGTTCATTCATGCTGAATGGCTTCGTAAGGTAATCGTCCGCACCTTCATCGAGCGCAGTGACTTTCATTCGGTCAGAATCTCGCACACTGAGAACAATGATCGGTGTAGAGGCTAGTCGTCGCACCGCTTGCGTCAGCTGAAGGCCATTCATCTCCGGCATCGACAAATCTGTGATGATAAGGTCCGGGGGATTGGCCTCAAATTTCTGAAATGCCTCCAATCCATTCTGCGCCGTATCGACGGAGTATCCACTGCTTTGTAACGATGTACGAAGGATGAGAGTTATCTGCCGCTCGTCATCGACAACCAATATCCGTTTCAATGGGCCTCCCGTGTAACGATGTGAAGATCGACGTGAGGGGCCTCAGCCATGAACTTCTGCAAGGCATAGTAGTACAAGTACGAGCGAAGACCGTGGGTAGCGGAACGTCCAACAATGGCCTGGCTAATACGCTGTTCCCGAATGTACGCCGCAGTCGATTTCGCCGTGTCTCCGGCAGGCAGGTTCACAATCTTGGCACCAAGATGACGCGCAAAAGACAGGCTGCCTTCCAGCATCTGCCTGCACTCTTCCTCGTCGTCTGCTGGGTCGGTAACGTGAAGCACGTAAAATTCCGCATCAAGGGCTTCCGCGAGGCGGGCTCCACGCGCGATAAGATCGCGCGCTTGCGGTCCGGCACTGATACAAACGGCCACCTTCTCTGCAACCGTCCAGTGCGACCCAAGCTGTTTCCGCTTCACATACTCATCCAGAGTGCGGTCCACCGCACGCGTCACGCGCTGCAGCGCCATCTCTCTGAGAGCGATCAAGTTACCGCGCCGGAAAAAGTTTGCCAGTGATCGTTCAATGCGGTCTGCTGGGTAAATATCGCCACGTTGCATCCTGGTCACGAGTGCTTCCGGCGTGACGTCACTGATGACAATCTCATCGGCACGATCCAATACCCAATCGGGTACCTGCTCGCGAACTATCACTCCCGTGAGAGCTTGGACTCTCGGCGTCAAGCTTTCAACGTGCTGAATATTTACCGTCGAGAGAACGTCAATCTTGTTTTCCAGGAGGAGCAGGACGTCCTCATAACGCTTAGCAAAACGGGCTCCTTCGATGTTGTTGTGGGCCAGCTCATCTACGAGCACTACCTGTGGGGCCCGGGCCAGAATGGCGTCGACATCCATTTCACTAAACATCGTGCCTTTATATTCGATCATCTTCCGCGGGATCTGTTCGAGCTTGCCCGCCAGCTCGGTCGTGCCACTCCGGCCATGTGTCTCCACGATGCCGACAACGACATCCTCGCCGCGACTGCGCCGTCGAATGCCCTCGCTCAGCATGCTGAACGTCTTGCCCACACCGGGGGCGTAGCCCAGAAATACTTTGAACCGGCCACGTTCTTTCTCGGAGGCGCTGTAATGCAGCCAGTCCTCAGGTGACGCCCGTCCGGATTCATATGCTTCAGGCACCCTGTAAAATCCCCGCATGAACTCACGACGCTTCGTGACGATAACGTATTGGCTATCGACTTTTGGCGCTCTGGCGGCCATTGTACTCATTTACCGCCTTTGGCTGCACCCTAACCCGACCACTGTCGCGCTCACGTTAGTGCTTTATGTGCTGGTTGTCGCCGCGCAGCTAAGGCTTCAACACGCAGTTGTTGCCTCCATTGTAGCGACCGCTTGTTATAACTTCTTTTTCCTGCCACCCGTTGGAACGTTCACGATTGCCGATCCTCAGAACTGGCTGACGCTTTTTGCTTTTCTCGTCACTAGCGTGATTGGGAGTCGTCTCTCGCAGACGGCGCGGGAGGAAGCAGATCAGGCGCGCGCCCGCCAACGGGAACTGGAAGTACTCTTTTCGCTCAGCCGCGAATTCTTGCGTACAGACAAGGTCGCCGAGATCACCGACGCATTACCGTCACTCATCAACATCGCCGCGCATGCGCAGCGTTCTACGCTCTATTTGCTTGACGGTGACCGAATCTATCAAGCTGGAGAACCTCAGGCGTTTGAAACGGAGGTGTTCCAGTTTCGTGAACTCGCACTGAGTTTGTCGGAACCGGAAATGTTGCCTGACAGAACGGCGCACATTCCGATACGCGCGGGCGCGCGACCAAGGGGTCTTCTGCAACTGGTTGGACTTGAACTTTCCATCGATACGCTGCGTGCCATTGGCGGACTCGCAGCCATCGCACTTGACCGCGCCCAGGCTCTGGAGGAAATTGCGCGCACCGAAGCCAATAAGGAGAGCGAGCGTCTTCGGAATCTGATTCTCGATTCCATCACCCATGAGCTTAGAACGCCTCTGACCTCGATCAAAGGCGCAGCAGGCACGCTACTCACAATGGATACAGTAAATGCGGACGATCAGCGGACATTGCTGACGATCATCGATGAAGAAGCCGACCGGATCAATCAGCTCGTAGGGCAAGCGGTCGAGATGGCCCAACTCGAGGCGAACGAGGTGCGCATGGACCTCCGCCCTATGAACCTCAAAGACATAGTGGCCGAAGCGCAGGAGAAATGTTCCTGGGTTTCAACGACCCATCCCGTCACCGTTTCAATTCAAACCTTGCCTAAGGTAAATGCAGATCCCACAATGGTCGTTAAGGTGCTTTGCAATCTACTGGAGAATGCGGCGAAGTATTCCCGACCAGACTCTCCGATCATGATTTCAGCGGAACAGAAGGGTGGATATATCGTAACCAGTATCGCTGATCGTGGCGTTGGAATTGATTCAATGGAGCAGGGCTTGATTTTCGATAGGTTGTACCGTTCTCGCGCCCATAGTCAGCAGAAGCCGGGTACTGGAATGGGATTGCCGATCAGTCGCGCGATCATCGAGTCACATCACGGGACGCTCTCGGTTACAAGCCAGGTGGGATATGGTTCCGTGTTTAGCTTTAGCCTCCCTGTTGCGCAGCAATAATTCATCGGAAGTCATCTTTTAAGCGCGGCTTCGAAGGCCCCACCAAAAGTCCACATCCTGGCTGCGCGATTCTTAGTACCAGCTAAAACACCTGCAGCTGCATGAGCGCCTTGAGCAGGAACCATGTGCCGAAGATGAGGCCGAAGAGGATGGTGATGGCTCTGCTATTGCGTCGCAGCCAGGTGTTGAACCCTTCCAGAATTGCAGTTGATCGGCCAGAGGACGAAAGCGAAAGACCGAGTATCGCCAGCGGCCCAACCTCTGCCAGCAGAACGAAGAGAACAAACACCGTAACCGAGTTTATGGTGCTCAGTTGCGCTTCGGCTATTACGCCAATTGCTCCGAGCGTGAAGACAAGAAATTTGGCGCGGAAAGTCATAAATCCGGCGCCGGCCCCAAATGCCGCGAGCGGCGACATGGAGCCAACCACGGCTATCCAAGCGGGCGGCGGAGCATCTTCGTCCTCAGCGTTTAACGCTTTGCGAAATGCCTTCACGTAAAGAAGCAGGGCAAGCAAGAGCAGAAATGCTCCCCACGATGAATCGCGGAGAGTCGGGTTCGGAATGTTTCATGCTCGACGAAAGCACGAAGCTGAGCAATAGACCCTGAAGAAGACGAACCATTGTCATGCCTGCCACCCATGCAAACGCAGCAGGGATGGAGGAACGAACCAGCCCAAGGGTAAGAACCGTCTGAAGTGGAAGAACTGCGCTGGCGAGAATCAGAGGTGCAAGGTCAACCCACAGTGCGAGCATGTTGGGTGTTCCTTCCTGACTTATGCGGTTCTTGAGGAAGAGTTGCGGATGACGAAAGAAAAAGCGCGGATGACTGCCTCTAATGACCGCTTCAGGCGTCTGTCTTCGCTTTTGCAGAAAGCAATGCTGCGGCGCTCTCAAGCAGATCGACCAGTGGTACTGGCTTGGCAAGAATGTCGAAAGTGTGGCCTTTTTGTGCGGCTTCGTCGGCGAGTTCTGAAGTGATCAGTTGGCCGGAAACCAGTAACACGTTACAGGAGGGATAATTCTCGCGCAGAAGAATGGCCAGATCGATGCCGCTCATTTTGGGCAGCACCACGTCCACGATTGCGAGACCGGGCTCCCAGGCCGCAATGATCTCGATGGCCTGCTCGGCTGAATAAGCCGTCTTTACCATGTAACCGCGCAGAACAAAAATCTGGGCGAGCGAATCGGAAATCGCGTGTTCGTCGTCCACGATGAGCACCTTGTGAGGGCTCGGAACGTCGGACATGGCGTCTCCTCCGCAACAGGCGTTGCCTCGCATGACGTCGGAGTTTCTATCTGATCCGGCTTGCAATCTGCGAGAGGCCGCCGACTCCCAATGAGGGCCGCCGGTGTTGCTCGGACGCCTCCTGAGGGTATACCTCGATGATATAGATGAGACTTAGAGCAAAGAGGTTTTCCGCTTCCACCCGCTCGATACACGCCTGCGGAGTGCCCGCGAAGGAGCATGAGCCTGCCAGGAGGCCCATGCGGATCTATGCGAGGGCGCGATGATGCGGCTGGATAGGCTCCTCGTTCAGCGCGAGAAAGCGGTCTACCGCCGCGGCGGCATTGCGGCCTTCAGAAATTGCCCAGACAACCAGTGATTGCCCGCGGCGCATATCGCCGGCCGCGAAGATACCGTCAACGGATGACATGTAGTCGTTTGTGGCGATGTTTCCGCGACCGTCGAGCTCGAGGCCAAGTCCTTCGACCATGCCTGTCCGTACCGGCCCGAGAAAACCCATTGCGAGCAGCACTAGGTCAACGTCGAGGGTGAATTCCGTTCCTTCGAGGGCCTCAAACTTCGGAGGCGGTCCCACGCGGGTAGCGTGCAACTGCTGCACGTTCCCGTTTTCGTCGCCGGTGAAGCGAATGCTGTTGATGGCCCAGTCGCGAATGCCGCCCTCTTCATGCGAGCTCTCGGTACGCAACTGCAGAGGCCACAACGGCCACGGTGTTGACGTGGCGCGCGACTCAGGCGGCTTGGGCATGATTTCGAATTGGTGGACACTCTTTGCGCCCTGGCGCAGGCTGGTGCCCAGGCAATCGGCGCCCGTGTCGCCACCGCCGATGATGAGGACACGCTTGCCCTTTGCGCTGATCGCTATCGCCGGATCAATTTCGTCGCCCTCATTGCGGCGATTCTGCTGCGGCAAGAACTCCATAGCGTAATGAACGCCCTTCAGCTCGCGACCTGGGATATTCAGGTTGCGTGGCTGCTCGGCTCCTCCGCAAAGCAGGATCGCATCATACTCGTTCGTGAGCGTTTCCACCGGGAGATTCACGCCGACATGTGCATTGGTGATAAAGCTGACGCCCTCGGCGCGCATTTGCGCAATGCGACGGTCGATCACGTGCTTTTCGAGTTTGAAATTCGGTATGCCGTACCGCAGCAGACCACCGACGCGGTCATTCTTCTCATACACGGTGACGGAGTGCCCAGCCCGGCGTAGCTGCTGCGCCGCGGCAAGTCCCGATGGTCCGCTGCCGACAACTGCAACACGCTTGCCAGTGTTCTGTTCGGGCGGCTCTGGGTGAATCCAGCCTTCATCCCACGCACGTTCAACGATGCTGCGCTCAATCAGCTTGATGGAGACAGGCGGCGCGTTGATGCCGAGCACGCATGCAGCCTCGCAAGGCGCAGGACAGATTCTGCCGGTGAACTCGGGAAAGTTGTTCGTCGCATGTAAACGGCGAATCGCGCTTTCCCAGCGTCCGGTGTAAACAAGGTCGTTCCAGTCGGGGATGAGGTTGTTGACAGGGCAGCCGGTGTGGCAGAAGGGAACGCCGCAGTCCATGCAGCGTGCACCCTGCTCGCGTTGCTTCTCCTCTGGGAATGGATGGTAAATCTCCAACCAGTCGTAAATGCGCTCATCTGCCTTGCGACGGAGAGGCTGTTCGCGATCGATTTCAAGAAAGCCAGTAACCTTACCCATGCTGCACCTCTGTGGTGGCCGTCACCAGGGGCGACGAATTGATTGGTGAGACGTACACAGACTCAGTGCGGGGCACACCCAGCACACGCTTGTACTCGTGCGGGAAGACTTTGATGAATCTCTTCTGTGCGTCAACCCAGTGCTCGAGGATCCAGGCGGCGCGCGGACTTCCAGTCAAGTCGCGGTGACGCTCAAGCAGGTCTCGCACCTCGGCAACATCGTCTTCATTGACCAGGGGCTCGAGGTCGACGCTGGCGCGGTTGCAGCGCCGCGTTGAGAAGTCGCCCTGGTCATCGTAGACAAAAGCGCGTCCGCCGCTCATGCCCGCGGCAAAGTTGCGTCCAGTGGATCCAATGACAATGACGCGTCCATTGGTCATATATTCGCAACCGTGGTCCCCCACGCCCTCAACCACTGCGGTAGCGCCCGAGTTGCGAACGGCAAAGCGCTCACCCGCAACGCCGTTCAGAAATACTTCGCCGCTTGTTGCGCCATAAAGCACGACATTTCCTGCAAGGATGCTCTCTTCAGGCAGAAAGCTCGAAGTCTTTGGTGGATACGCAATGATGCGGCCGCCCGAAAGACCTTTGCCAAGATAGTCGTTTGTGTCGCCTTCAAGTTCAAGCGTGACGCCGTTCGGCACAAACGCGCCAAAGCTCTGGCCGGCCGAACCCTGGAAGTTAAAGTGTATGGTGCCATCCGGCAAGCCTGCCGAACCATAGCGCCGTGCGATCTCGCCCCCAAGCATGCCGCCCACCGTGCGGTGCACATTGCGGATGGCGAAGCTGCCGGTGACCAGCGTCTTTGATTCAAGCGCCGGTGTAGCCTCCCTGATGAGCGCATGATCGAGTGCCTGTTCGAGGCCGTGGTCCTGCGCCTGTACTTTGCGGCGCGCCACACGCGAGGGCACAATCGGCGCGTACAGAATCGAGGAAAGGTCGATGCCCTTGGCCTTCCAGTGGTCATGGGCGATGGCCGCATCGATCCTGTCTACGCGGCCTACCATCTCATTCACAGTGCGGAAACCAAGCTTCGCCATGTGCTGCCGCATCTGTTCCGCAAGAAAGAAGAAGAAGTTGACCACATGCTCCGGCTGCCCCTGGAAGCGGGCGCGCAGCACGGGATCCTGCGTGGCAATGCCCACCGAACAGGTATTCAGGTGGCATTTGCGCATCATGATGCAGCCCATGGTGATGAGCGGCGTGGTTGCGAATCCAAACTCTTCAGCTCCCAGCAGGGCAGCAATCACCACATCGCGGCCTGTCTGAAGCTTGCCGTCCGTCTGAACGCGGATGCGCCCGCGCAGGTCGTTGAGAAGCAGCACCTGCTGCGTTTCGGCAAGACCAAGCTCCCACGGCAGACCGGCATGCTTGATCGAACTCAACGGAGAAGCACCGGTGCCGCCCGTGTCGCCCGAAATCAGCACTACATCGGCGTGGGCCTTCGAGACGCCTGCGGCAACCGTGCCTACGCCGGCCTCAGAGACCAGCTTTACCGCAATCCGCGCCTGAGGATTCACGTTTTTCAGGTCGTAGATGAGCTGCGCCAGGTCCTCGATGGAATAGATGTCATGATGGGGCGGCGGCGAGATAAGCCCGACGCCCGGGATCGAGTGACGCGTCTTCGCAATCACTTCGTCCACCTTGTGGCCGGGCAACTGACCACCTTCACCTGGTTTCGCGCCCTGCGCCATCTTGATCTGCAGTTCGTCTGCGTTCACCAGGTAGTTGGTGGTTACGCCAAAGCGTCCGCTGGCAACCTGCTTTACGGCGCTGCGCCGCGAGTCGCCATTCGCGTCAGGTTTGAAGCGCGCTTCGTCTTCACCGCCCTCGCCGGTGTTTGACATGCCGCCGAGCCGGTTCATTGCGATCGCGAGCGTCTCGTGCGCCTCCTTGCTGATTGACCCGTAACTCATCGCGCCTGTCGTGAAGCGCTTTACGATCTCCTTCGCGGGTTCCACCTCTTCGATCGGGATCGGACGTTCGGCATACTTGAGCTTGAGGAGACCGCGCAGGGTGCAGAGATCGCGATTCCGGTTGTCAATCAGGTCGGTGTATTCCTGGAAAGTAGTGGGATTGCTCTGTCGCACCGCATGTTGCAGCTTGCTGATGGTTTGCGGATTCAGCAGGTGATATTCGCCGCCCTCGCGATACTGATACTGCCCTCCGACAACAAGATCGGTTTCAGAGTCAGTGAGCGGCTGATAGGCATGCGTGTGCTTGAGTTGAGCTTCACGCGCCAGAACATCGAGCCCGACGCCTTCAATGCGCGAAGCAGTCCTGGCGAAATATGTGTTCACCAGCGATTCGTTCAGGCCGACAGCCTCAAACACCTGCGCTCCGCGATAGCTCTGCAGGGTGCTGATGCCCATCTTGGAGAAGGTTTTCAGCAGGCCCTTGTTGATGGCCTTGATGAAGTTCTTTTCAGCCTGTGCCCCGGAAACATCCTCAGGAAGCAGGCCGCGACGGCTCAGATCATGTAGCGTCTCAATGGCGAGAAAGGGATTGACTGCGCTGGCGCCATAGCCGATGAGCAAGGCGAAGTGCATCACTTCACGGGGTTCGCCGCTCTCGATGATCAGCGCCACCTGCGTGCGGGTCTGGTCGCGAACCAGCCGGTTGTGCACGGCAGCCATGGCGAGCAGGCTGGGAATCGGTGCGTATGTCGAATCGACGCCGCGGTCGGAAATGATGAGTAGCGTGTAGCCAGAAGCAACCGCGTGAGCGGCGCGCTTGCTCAGATCCTCGAGAGCATGCTGCAGGCCTGCTTCGCCATCTTCAGCGCGGAAAAGGGCCGGCAGCGTGGTCGCCAGCAGATCGCCGGAAGAAACGCGGCGCAGCTTCTCAAGATCGCGATTCGTCAGCAGCGGATGCGGCAGCTTCAGCGTGTGGCAATTGTCCGGCGTTTCGTTCAGGATGTTCCGTTCCGTGCCGATGTAGCTGATCAGCGACATCACCATTTCCTCGCGGATCGGGTCGATTGGCGGATTCGTTACCTGGGCAAAGAGCTGCTTGAAATAGTTGAACAGGAGCTGAGGCCGATCAGAGAGACAAGCCAGCGGGACATCGGTTCCCATCGAGCCAACAGGCTCTTCGCCTTTCGCCCCCATCGGAGCCAGCAGAATGCGCAAATCTTCTTCGCTGTAGCCGAAGGCCCGCTGCCGGCGCAGCAGGGTCTCAGGATTGGAGGCGATCGTGCGCGATGGTTCTGGCAACTGCTCCATCGTTACCTGCTCATCCTTGAGCCAAGTGCCGTAGGGATGGCGCGCCGCGAGCTGCTGCTTGATTTCCGCGTCCGAGATGATGCGCTTTTGCACCGTGTCAACGAGAAACATACGGCCCGGCTGCAGGCGACCCTTCTTGCGGATATCTTCGGCTGGCACTTCGAGCACACCGGCTTCTGACGCCAGCACAACCAGATCGTCTCTGGTGACGATGTAGCGGCCGGGACGCAGGCCGTTGCGATCAAGCGTTGCGCCGATAATTCTGCCGTCGGTAAATGCAATCGCGGCAGGCCCATCCCATGGTTCCATTAGCGACGCGTGGTACTCGTAAAAGGCGCGCTTGTCCTCGTTCATGTCCGGATTGCCTGACCATGCTTCGGGAATGAGCATCGCCATCACATGGGGCAGGGAACGACCCGCCTGGTAGAGGAACTCGACAGCATTGTCGAGCGCAGCCGAATCACTGCCCTCGGGTGTAATCACCGGGTAAAGATCGTCAATCTTCTGGCCGTGCAGCGGGCTCGCCAACACCGACTGGCGCGCATTCATCCAGCTCACATTCCCGCGTATCGTGTTGATCTCGCCATTGTGGGCGACGTAGCGGTAAGGATGAGCGAGCTTCCAGCTCGGGAAGGTGTTTGTCGAGAAGCGCTGGTGCACCAGGCAGAGCGCACTGGTGACAAGAGGATTGGCAAGCTCGAAGTAGAACTTCTCAATCTGCGGAGCAAGCATCAGCCCCTTGTAGATAATCGTCCTGCATGAGAGCGAAGGCACATAGAAATCATCCTTGCCTTCAATCTCCGACGCGACGACTTCATTTTCAGTACGGCGGCGGACGCGATAGAGCAGCCGCTCAAAGGATTCTTCATCGAGGCCCTCGGGCCGGCCAACGAAGAGCTGTTCGATGTAGGGCTGGGAGGCGCGGGCTTCACGGCCGATCGCATCCCCGTTCACTGGTGTATCGCGCCAGCCCAGTACCTTCAGTCCTTCTTCCTGGGCGATCCGCTCAAAGACGCCCTCGCACTGCAAGCGGCTGTGCTTGTCGACAGGCAGAAAGCACATCGCCACGCCGTAAGCGCCCTCTTCAGGCAACGTGATGCCGAGCTCGCCGCACTCACGCGCAAAAAAGCTGTGCGGAATCTGGATCAGGATGCCGGCTCCATCACCCGTCTCAGGGTCGCAACCTGCGGCCCCGCGGTGGGTCAGGTTGATCAAGACTTCCAGGCCCTTGCGGATAATGTCGTGGCTCTTTTCTCCACGAATGCTGGCTACAAGTCCCATACCGCATGCGTCGTGCTCGTTGCGCGGCTGGTAGAGGCCTTGCGGTGCGGGGATACGGCGACGGCGATCCGATGTATTCATGGCGACCTTCTCGAATGAACGTGCTCAAATAAGCTGCGAGGTACGGGGAGTACACAACCAGCCTGACGGTTCCTGCCGGAACCGCCAACTTGTCTCGTTTGAAGAGGTCTATCCACCTGACCTCGTTGCACAGGGGGCTTTCGCTGAACTTCTTAATATAAATGAAATAAGGCCGTATTGAAAGGCGGTTGTACCTGCCCCCGGGGGAGGATTTTGCGCTAGAGGCGGCAGATCAGCAGTTCACGCTCGTAGATCATTTCCGGCGGCAGGTGATCGTGCAGCGTGATGAAAAGTTCTTCGTGCGTCATCACTTCCTTACGCCACGCAGCGCGGTCCACGGCCATCAGTTCGTCGAACCTTTCGCGTGGATAGCTAAGCCCGGTCCAGTCGATATCGTCATAGCGCGGAACCCAGCCGATCGGCGTTTCCCGGCCCTGCGAGCGCCCGTGTACGCGCTCGACAATCCAGCGCAGAATGCGCATATTCTCGCTGAAACCTGGCCACAGGAACTGGCCGTCGGCGTCCTTGCGAAACCAGTTCACGTGAAAGATCCGTGGCGTCACTTCGAGCTTGCGCTGCATGCGGATCCAGTGCCGAAAATAGTCGCCCATGTGGTAGCCACAGAAAGGCAGCATTGCCATGGGGTCGCGGCGAATCTGTCCCACAGCGCCAGTGGCTGCAGCCGTCGTCTCCGAGCCCATCGTCGCGCCGGCATAGACGCCGCTGCTCCAGTTGAATGACTGATATACGAGCGGAAGCGTGGTCGAACGGCGGCCGCCAAAGATAATTGCGCTGATCGGCACGCCCTCGGGCGATTCCCAGGCGGGGTCGATGCTGGGGCACTGCGAGGCGGGCGCTGTGAACCGCCCGTTGGGGTGCGACGCTGTCCGCCCCGTTTCCCTGCCGATTTCAGGTGTCCATCGCTGTCCCTGCCAGTCCAGGCACTCCGCGGGCGGCTTCTCCGTCATGCCCTCCCACCACACGCCGCCATCCGGAGTGAGCGCAACGTTGGTGAAGATCGAGTTGCGCGCTAGCGTCGCCATTGCCACCGGATTGGTCTTCGTGCCGGTTCCTGGCGCGACACCAAAGAAGCCTGTTTCAGGATTGATGGCGCGCAGGTGTCCGCTGGCATCGGGGCGGATCCACGCGATATCGTCACCCACTGTCCATACTTTCCAACCCGCCATCGCTTTGGGCGGAATCAGCATGGCGAAGTTGGTCTTGCCGCAAGCCGAAGGGAAGGCCGCCGCCACGTATGTCTTTTCACCTTCAGGATTTTCGACGCCGAGAATCAGCATGTGCTCGGCCATCCAGCCCTCATCGCGTGCAATGTTCGATGCGATGCGCAGCGCAAAGCATTTCTTGCTCAGCAGGGCATTGCCGCCGTAGCCGGAACCGTAGGACCAGATCTCGCGGCTTTCCGGAAAGTGCACGATGTACTTGGTTTCATTGCATGGCCAGGGAACGTCCTTCTCGCCCGGCTTCAGCGGCGCGCCCACCGAATGCATGCAGGGCACGACGCGCTTCTCGTCCTTGTCGATCTCGGCAAATACCTTGGCTCCGATGCGCGCCATCGTACGCATCTGGGCCACTACATAGGGAGAATCCGTAAGCTGCACGCCGATGCCCGACATAGGCGAGCCGATCGGGCCCATGCTGAAGGGCAGCACGTACATCGTCCGGCCCTGCATTGATCCGCGAAAAAGCTGCTTGAGCCGCCGCCGCATGACATACGGATCTTCCCAGTTGTTGGTCGGTCCCGCTGCGTCCGGGGAAAAGGAACAGATAAACGTGCGATCCTCAACGCGCGCCACGTCGCTGGGGACCGATCGCGCGTAGAAGCAGCCCGGCCATTTCTTCTGATCGAGACGGACGAAGGTGCCCGCTTCGATCAAGCGGTTGCAGATTTCGTCATACTCGCGTTTGGAACCATCGACCCAGTGGATCGAATCCGGCCGGCACAGTTCGGCCATCTTCTCGACCCAGCGGATCAGGTGCTTGTTTGTCGTGGGCGGCTGAGTGTTCGAGATTGGCTCGGTTGCCATCGCTTGGGACTTCATGATTCCTGGCCTGCTCCTGCCGGACGGGCAGAGGTTGAAAAGATCAAAAAATCTTCGAGGTGTGGCACCCGTTCAACGGCGAAGTATACCAGCAGGCCTGCCGATCGGCAGGGAAGTGGGTGCTCACGGCGCAAGGGATTCCGATGGCCAGCGAATCAACCTCAAGCGGTTACATTAGGGAGATGACAGGCAGCGCCAACTGGAAGAGTGAGTTGCGGGCGATGGTTGCGCTTGCCGTCCCTGTCGTGCTCAGCGAGTTGGGCTGGATGCTGCAGGGTGTGGTGGACAACATCATGGTGGGCCGGCTTGGCCCTCAGGCCATCGGTGCTGTGTCGCTGGGAAACGCGGTCTATTACACCCCATCGCTCTTCGGGATTGGCCTGCTGCTAGGGCTTGACACACTGGTATCCCAGGCATATGGCCGCCGTGACTACGACGAGTGTCATCGCTGGTTTGCGCAGAGCGTCTATCTCGCCTGCATCGTGACGGTGCCGATCATGCTGGCAGTCGGCGTCCTCAGCTTTCAGTTCCATCGCTTCGGCGTAAATCCCGAAGTCTCCGCGCCTGCCGCAGCCTATCTGCGCATTCTCAACTGGGGAACGCTTCCGCTGCTCCTCTACGGAGCTGCACGTCGCTATCTGCAGGGCGTGGGCGACGTACGCGTCATTACTGTCACCTACATTCTGGCAAACCTGCTGAACTTGGCAGGGAACTGGGTGCTGATTTACGGCAAATTCGGGTTCCCGGCTCTGGGTGTGCGAGGGTCTGCCATCTCAACCTGTGTCGCGCGCATCGGCATGGCGGTAGGCCTTATGGTTTTTGCCTGGCGCTATGAGCGCAGGCGGGGCCACCCGCTTTTTCGGCACTGGGCCGGCCCGCAGCTGGCTCGGCTCCGCGAACTGATCCGCCTGGGTGCACCGGCGGCGGGGCAAATTGTGCTCGAGGTTGGCGCCTGGAATCTCGCCACGTTTTCCGCAGGCTATCTCGATCCAGTGGCCCTTGCCACGCACGCCATCGCGCTCAACTACGCAAGCGTGAGTTATATGGTCCCCCTGGGGATCTCAGCGGCGGCGGCAGTCAGCGTCGGGCATGCAATCGGTGCCTGCGACGGGCCCCGTGCACGACGGGCGGGCTGGCTCGCACTCGGCCTCGGCACCGGAGCTATGTTGCTGGCGGCGGTTGTCTTTCTGGTGGCTCCAAGGTCGCTCATTGCGGTTTATACGCTGGACCCGCGGGTCATGGCCGTGGGGCCCACTTTGCTGTGGGTGGCCGCAGCATTTCAGGTATTTGACGGAATTCAAACGGTTTGCACTGGTGCATTGCGCGGTCTGGGAGAGACCCGTGTGCCCATGCTGGCTAACCTTGTAGGATATTGGCTCCTGGGCCTGCCCCTCGGTCTCATGCTCTGTTTCCACTTCCACTGGGGCATTTACGGCACCTGGATCGGGCTCACACTTGCACTGATCGTCATCTCACTCTCGCTGCTTCTCCGCTGGCGGCGCGACTCGGCCCGGGCCGCTCTTCCGGCATGAGGGAGTGGGATTTAGGGGCAGTCATGCGCACTTTTTGAGCAGATGAATGCCCGTAGCAGATCAGGTTACCTAAAGGCCTCCGGGCGTTCCCCGATGCAATACGCCTTACTCCCCAAGTGACTATAATCACTAAGGAGAGATAGAGTTCGACTTCGACTCCTCCAAGAATCTATCCGAAGGGAATCCCGCCAAATGGCGACAGGAGACCTGGCCCTGGGTCAAGAGCAGGGCGATCTGAGCGCGCAATCGCGCGTAATCAACGATTTCAGCATTAACGTAGCAACGGTGAACGGATCCGGCTCGCAATCCGCCAACAGCGTTCTGCTGAAGAGCATCTTCGGAATGGGTGTTCCCGTAAGCGGGAAAAACCTCTTCCCCTCTAACATTGCCGGACTCCCCACCTGGTACACCATCCGCGCCAGCAAAGATGGCTACGTGGCCCGCACGCGGGACGCGGAAATCCTGGTGGCGCTGAACCCAGAAACCGCGAAGCAGGACATGCTCGCTCTGCCGAGAGGCGGCGCCGCAATCTACGAGGAGAATCTGAACCTCAAGCAGTACCGCGACGATGTGGCCTGCTATCCGGTTCCATTCGACAAGATCACGGCCGCCATCTGTCCTGAGGCCAAGCTGCGCAAGCTGGTCAAGAACATGGTCTACGTGGGCGTCGCGGCGCAGCTTTTCTCGATCGACCTAACCGTTGTCGAAAACAGCCTCAGGAAGCAATTCGCCAAGAAGCAAAAGGTTTTCGATCTTAACTTTGGCGCCGTCAAGGCGGGCTTCGATTTCGCGCAGGAGAAGCTGGGCAAGCACGATCCCTACTTCATCGAGCGCATGAATCAGACCGCCGGCAAAATCATCATTGACGGCAACGCAGCATGCGGCATGGGCGCAGTCTTTGCTGGTGTCACGGTGGTTGCTTGGTACCCGATCACGCCGTCTACCTCGCTGATTGAAGCGACGACCGATCTGCTGAAGAAATATCGCGTCACTCCGGAAGGCAAAGCGACCTTTGCCGTGGTGCAGGCCGAAGACGAACTGGCTGCAATCGGCATGGTGCTTGGCGCAGGCTGGGGCGGCGCGCGTTCAATGACCTCGACTTCCGGCCCCGGCATTTCATTGATGGCGGAATTCGCGGGCCTTGGATATTTTGCCGAGATTCCCGGCGTCATTTTCGACGTGCAGCGCACAGGCCCCTCGACAGGCATGCCCACGCGTACTTCGCAGGCTGATCTGCTCTCAACCGCATTCCTCTCGCACGGCGACACCAAGCACGTCATCCTGCTGCCCGGCAGCGTGAAAGAGTGCTTCGAATTCTCCGGCGAGGCTTTCGATCTTGCGGAGCGCATGCAGACACCGGTCTTCGTGCTCACCGATCTTGATCTCGGCATGAATAACTGGATGTCCGAGCCCTTCAAGTATCCTGAGAAGCCGCTCGACCGGGGCAAGGTGCTGACTGCGGAAGATCTCGAGCGTCTCGGCGGGTTCGCCCGTTATCGCGACGTCGACGGCGACGCCATCGGCTGGCGCACCCTGCCTGGCACGCTTCACCCCAAAGCTGCTTACTTCACCCGTGGCTCCGGTCACAATGATGCAGCCGCGTACACTGAGAAGCCCGACGAGTACCTGGCCGTTATGGACAGGCTCGCGCGCAAGTTTGAGAACGCGCGCAAGCTCGTTCCTGCTCCGGAATTGTAAAGGATGGGACTTCAGAGGTTGGCTTCATCGCCTACGGAACCACCGATTTTGCCCTGCGCGAAAGCCTCGACCAGATCGAGAAGGAGCATGGTGTGAAGGCGGACTACCTTCGCATCAGGGCCTACCCCTTCGCGCACGAGATTCACGACTTCATCGCTTCGCATAAGCGCGTTTACGTTGTCGAGCAGGACCGCGATGCCCAGCTGGCCAGCCTGCTGAAGCTCGATCTGCCTGCTGACCAGGTCACCAGGCTACGCAGTCTTCTGCACTACAACGGGCTGCCCATCGATGCGCGCACGATCACGGAAGAGTTCGTAACCAAGGAGGGCCTGTAATGGCAACCGTAACAACCAATCCAACGCCAGGCCCCAAAGTGAACCGGCTCGGCTTGCCGATCATTGATTACCGCGGAGGCAAATCCACGCTTTGTGCCGGATGCGGCCATAACGCGATTTCAGAGCGCATTATCGACGCCATGTTTGAAATGGGCGTTGAGCCGGAGCGCGTGATGAAGATGAGCGGCATCGGCTGCTCGTCCAAGAGCCCTGCCTATTTCATGAGCCGTTCGCACAGCTTCAACAGTGTGCACGGCCGTATGCCCTCGGTTTCCACCGGAGCCCTTCTGGCGAATCATCAGATGACGATGATCGGCGTCTCGGGCGATGGCGATACCGCATCGATAGGCGTCGGCCAGTTCGTTCACCTTATGCGCCGTAATCTGCCTATGATCTACATCATCGAAGACAACGGTGTCTACGGTCTCACCAAGGGGCAGTTCTCTGCGACGGCCGACCTCGGCTCGAAGCTCAAGACCGGCGTCATCAACGATCTTCCCGCGATCGACACCTGTGCGCTGGCGATTCAGTTAGGAGCCACTTTTGTCGGACGTTCTTTCTCCGGCGACAAGAAGCAGCTTCTTTCCATGCTGAAGGCCGCCATCGCCCACAATGGAACTGTGATGCTCGACGTGATCAGCCCCTGCGTCACCTTCAACGACCACGAAGGCTCCACCAAGAGCTACAAGTTCATGCAGGAGCACGACGAGCCGATCAACGAAGTCGGCTTCGTGGCCAGCTTTGAAGACATCACTATCGATTACGATTCCGGCCAGGTCTACGACGTCCAGATGCACGATGGATCGAGCCTCCGCTTGCGCAAGTTGCACGAAGACTACGACCCGACCAACCGGGCAAACGCTGTTCGCATGCTGATGGAGGCTGAAGAGAAGCACGAAGTGCTCACCGGTGTCCTCTACATCAACACCGAGAAGCCCACGTTTACCGATCAACTGAACCTCGTCGACGAGTCTCTTCGACGCTGCCTCAGGCCCTCACACGTCCGCCAAAGGCGGCTTTGGATACTCTGATGGCAAATCTCCAGTAGATCGTCTCCGCAATGTCACAAAGCCCCGCCAGTTTGCGGGGCTTTTCTTTTTGCGCTGATTTCGAGCTTGCCACTCGGAAAGAACCCGACCGAATCGGCCGCCAGTGTGGAGAGAATGGTGGGAAGTGAAGGGAATCGCTCTCAGTGCGCCGAGCTGGCGTTGATGCGCACGCCCATGCCATTGAGTTTGGCTCTTGCCTGGGCCGCTTCCGGCGTTTGAGGGTAGCGCTGAATCAGGGAGCGAAGCTCGTGGATACCGGATTCACGCCTGTTGAGAGAGATCAGGGACATACCCTTGTGCAACTGAGCGGCGGGAGCTTTGGAACTCCCGCTGAACTGTTCGAGCACAATGTTGTATGACTTCACCGCGTCGTCGTAGTTGTGCTGACGATAATCGATTTCGCCGAGATAGAATTGCGCGCTGCCCGCGAAAGGGTCCATCGGATAGTACTTGATGACATCCTGAAACTCGCTGGTGGCCAGGGGGTAATTTCCGGCGTTGAAATCGCTTAAGGCCGCCTGGTACGTCTGCTGGAGCGGCGGCGTTGAGTTCATCGCCGCGCCTGCGCCCGGTCCACCCGGAGTGCCTCCCTGAGCGCCTCCAGTTCCAGGGGCACCGGCATCGCCTCCAGCCGGAGGGCACCGGCAGGGGGCGGGCTCTGCACATTCTGCAACTGGTTCTGCAGGCTCTGAATCGACTGCTCCAGTTTGCCGATGCGGGTCTTCAGTTCATCCACCGAGTCGTTCAGCGACTGGATCTGGCCTGAGGTGCCATCCAGCTTTCCGCCGAGCGCTTCGTTCTGAGCATTCAGCTTCTGCTGCAGCGTGTTGACTGTTCCGCTCATCTGGGTTGCCTGGTCGGCAGTCTGCTGGGCTAGGTTCTGCAGCACGGCAAAGCGTGTGTCCATTGTGGACTGCAACCGCTGAACCATGTCCAGAAGCTGTTGAACCTGCGTTTGCAATTGAATGATTTCTTTTGACGCAGCATGAGCACGCATCGGAGCGCCGGAGAAGACGAGAATCACGACCGCGCATGCGATTAGCGGCTTGTGAAATATGCGAGGTTTTTGCATCGTTCACCTATGGGGTATGAAGAAGCCGCAGCAAGAACAACATGGCGGCTGCGGCTTCTTGCGTTTATGTTTCCAAGGCTTCCTCACGTCCATTCGGCGCGGCCTGGTACCGGTTACGGCGCCGATGAGAAAGCGGCTTGCAATTGGCTTGGGATGCCTCCAACCCAGCGAAGCATCCCGTCTCGATCTACTGATCTAGCGTGAAGCCTGCGCGGCGGTTTTGCTGCCAGCACGCTTCCGTTGACTCCGTGCAGAAAGGCTTTTCCTTACCGTAGCTGACTACTCGGATGCGGTCCGGTGCAATTCCGGCAGTCACCAGGGCATTCTTGGCCGCGTTTGCACGATTCTGACCCAGCGCCAGGTTGTACTCGTCGGAGCCGCGTTCATCGCAGTACCCACCAATGACGACCTTGATGCCGGGGTGGCTCGCCAGGTACGACGCGTTGTGAGAAAGTGTGCCCTGCGCATCGGCCCGGACGTCATAGGTGTCGTAGTCGAAGAAGACATCCTGCACATTGGCCTTGAATTCCTCTTCGGCCGACATCGTGGTTGAGGGCACAGAGACCGCGGGCGCGGCAGAAACGGTTACCGTCGCTGTGGCCTCAGTTGTGCCACCGGCGCCGCGGGCCACCAGATGATAGCCGGTCGTGACACCGGGGGTTACGGTGCGCACGCCAGTCGTGGGCACATCGCCGATTCCGTCGATTGAAACGCTGGTCGCGTCTGTCGTGCGCCAGCTCAGGGTCGCCTGCTCACCCGCGGAAATGTGATCCGGTACTGCCGAAAGCTGTGCTGTCGGGGCTCCCCCCGTGGCAGCGGGCGCCATTTCAGATGGCTGTGCTGCAGGGGTCTTCTTCTTGCAGCCTGCAATGGCAACCATGGCAATCAGCAGGAAAACCGGTAGTAAAACGCGGAAACGTGAGATCAAAGCGTAGCTCCTTCTGGAATTTTCAGGTGACTCGATCATTTTATTACCCCGGCCTTCTTTCCGGTCAGTGCCGAAAGGGTCGTGCCAGGGTAATGCCGCCTGAAAATACACACCTCAAAAAGTCAATTCCACGTTCGCTGCGCCGTCCGATGAGGGTGGAAAGCCAAGCGCGACTCACCCTCGCTTGATCTGCGCAGAAACAGGGTTATCGAGTTCATGATAGTGCATGGAGCGTAGCGGAAATCCGGGCAAAAATAGCCCCGGCACCACGGTACGCAATGGCCCGGCTTACTTCCAGCTCCAGTTAGGCATGAAGTTGTTGCCGGTATGGGTTAGCTGGCGCTGGTCGGTACCATCGGCGAGCATCTCCCACAGCTCAGTATGGTTGGCGACTTTACGTTCGAAGACGATGTGCCGTCCATCCGGCGCCCAGGAAGGGAAGTCGTTACTTCCAGCATCATGGGTGAGCTGGATCCAGCGCTTGGTGGCGATATCCATGATGTAGATATCCTGTCCACCGGGTGCGCCCGGGCCGTACTTGCGGTTCCAGCTAAAGGTCAGGAACTGGCCGTTCGACGACCAGGATGGCGACACCGCGTAGCCTCCATCGGTCATCCGCTGAATGTTTGCGCCATCCTGATCCATGATGTAGATCTGCGGCAGGCCGGTGCGGCCGCTTACCCAGGCAAGTTGCGCGTTGGTGCGCGGGTTCCAGGTTGGCGATACATCAGGTCCTGCAAAGTACGTTACGCGGCGCGGCATTGCCACCGCTCGCGTCGGCCACCCAGATTTCCGGGTCGCCGGAGCGCGATGAGGCAAAGGCAATCTTCGCGCCGTCGGAGCTCCATGCAGGCGATTGATTCAGATTGCCCTCGGCGCCGGCGGGGAAGTTGACCAGCCTGTTCAGATCGAGCGAGAACATGCGGATCGCCCAGCTCTGGTGACCCAGGTAGCCGAATGCGATGCGCGCGTTATCGGGCGAAATGCGAGGCGAAAGCGCAGTGCTTCCAAGGTGTGTGATGGCATGCTGATTGGCCCCGTCGTAGTCCATCACCCAGACTTCCTTCGAGCCGGAACGCGAACTGATGAAGTAGATCTTCGTTTCGGCGATTCCATTGATGCCACCGCCCAGCCGGGCAATAATCTCGTCGGCGAAGCGATGAGCGATCGTCCGGGCCATATCGTCGCTGGCAGCCTCGTTGTACTGCTTGCCTAGCACCTGGGGATTGGCCGTGTTGCTGGTATCAAAGAGCCAGCCGAAGACCACGATGCGTCCGTTGTTGACCGAGAGCGACCCGAAAGCCACCATGGCGACGCTGGCGGGTGGCGCGGACCATTGTGAGAGATTCATTTCCTGCGGAGTTCCCGGAGTGACCGGGGGCAAAAAGCTCTTCGACGCCACATCAAAAATGCCGGCATTGCTCAGGTCGTTGTAGAGCGTCGAGTCGAACGTTGCCTTGAGCGATGGCGTCTGCGGATCAGCGCCGCCCAGTTTGAAGTCTGCGGCCGCGATGCGGATCTTCGCGTTGCCGAGATTGGAGCCGATGTGCACCCAGTCCTGCGCTTCGAGTGGCAGACGAGCAGCGTTAAGCAGAAAAAGAAGAAGTGTTGCAAAAAGAAACCGGGAACAAACTTTCATCTGGTACGTAACCCTTCCTCGGTGGAGTCTTGCTGGCCGCCGACGCCTTGTTAACGTGTAGGAGCCACATTCTACTAGCCGCGGCGCTCCATCTAGAACTCACAATAGTATGAAACGAGCAAAGTGCTTTCGTTGTAACCGGTCGGCAATGGACCAAAGGTATCCACACGCTGCGCGGCACGCATGCAGGAACTGTCGAGCGTAGAGCTTCCGCTGGAGCGCTCAAGCTGGACTCCGCCTACCGTTCCATCCTTGGAAATCTTGAAATCGATGTAAGCGCGAGCTCCCTTGGGAGTCTGTTGATCGACCAGCGACTTGTACCAGTTCGCCGCCATCTTGCGGCTGATGCCTTCCACATACCAGCCAAAGCGCGAGCCGAAGTCGCCGTTGTTTATCGTTGTCGGGCCGGTTGCAAGGCTCTGCTGCGCCGCGCGCGCCATCTGCGTGCCGGCCTGCTCGCCGTAATTGGCGCGGTTCGTCGGCACCGGTTCCTCTTTGCGTGGCGGCGTGCGCTTTGCTGTCTCGTGCTCGACCTTCTTCTGCTTGCCCGAGATGGGGATCGCCGTCTGATCTTCTGCCTGCTTTGCCTTCGGTGTCGGCGGCGCCGGCGCTTCGCTCGGTTTCTCGGTAGAGAGCACGTTCTTGTTGATCGGCTGATTCGAGGGCAGAGGCAGAGCACTACTCACCAGGTTTACCTGCACCGCGCCACCCATTCCCGCACTGCCCCAGAGATTGTGGTGAAAGAATCCGCCAAGAATCCCGTAGAGAATAATTCCACCAACCAGCCCCAGGTGCAGAAGGACTGCGCCCGTGGCCGGAGCCGCAATGGGCTCGGGGGCGAGTTCCTGCTCGAGTTGTTCGGCGCCCTCCAGCAGAACATTCATTGCATCATCCCCACATCAAGTTCGTTCGGCACTATTTCCCGCCCGATTGCCGGCCCTTCGTATCCAGCGGCTGGGTCACAATCGAGATGTTGGTTATGCCGGCCTGCTTCACCGCGTCCATCAGCGACGCAAATGCGCCAAAGGGGACACGCTCATCCGCGCGAAGATAGATCACATGCTTTGCGGGGTCGCTTCCGGGCTGGCGAAGTAACGCCGGCAGGTCGTGAATGTTCACTGCCTTGTCGCCAAGAAAAACCTGCTGATCGCGATCGATAGTCAGCACCGTCCGTTGCTCGGTGATCTCCTTCACGGTCCGTGTTTTCGGAACCGCAACCTCGATGCCCGATTGCAAAACCGGAGCGGTGATCATGAAGATCACAAGCAAGACGAGCACTACGTCTACCAGCGGCGTGATGTTGATCTCTGCGAGCGACGACCGTGTCTGGCCGGAGCTAGTTGTAAAGGCCACGCTCCACCCCTTTTATGAAGGATCACGCTGCTGCTGATATCCGCGCTCGGGAATTTCTTCGAGCGAATTCAGCAACTCGCGGCAAAAGTCGTCGGTGGCCGAACTCAGTACTCGAAGGCGCGCGGCGAATTGGTTGTAAGCGACCACCGCAGGCACGGCGACAAACAACCCGGCTGCGGTTGTGATCAGGGCCTCTGAAATGCCCGGCGCGACGGCGCGCAGCGTAGCTGCCCCTGCAGTCCCCAGGCCCTGAAAAGCGCTCACTACTCCCATCACAGTGCCAAACAGGCCCACGAACGGACTGGTAGCAGCAATCGACGCCAGCCACGTCATGCGGCGCTCAAGGCTCGTGATCGATTCACTGGAGGCCGTCTGCGCCGACCGCTCAAGCGCACTCATGCTGCGCGGCGGACCGGCCCCGCCCGTCTGCCGCTTGTAGGTCTCGTACACTTCCACAAAAACCTGTGCCAGCGGACTTGCCTTGTAGTTATCGGCCAGAGCGGAGATCTCCTGCAGGCGTGTCGCCTTACGAAAAGCGCGGAGAAACTTTCGGCTCTCGTTCGTGGCTTTGCCAAATGCAGAAATCTTGCCGAATATGATGGTCCAGGAATAAAGACTCGAGAACAGAAGCAGCGCAAGCACGAACCAGGCAATCGGACCGATGTTCTTCATCAGGTCCATCAGAGCGCCTGGCGCTGCGGGCGTTCCTGCCGGAGCCGCACCACCGTCAGCCTGCAGTACAAAGACTAAAGCAGCGGTTAGAATCGCAATTCACCTCAATATATTCACGGTATCAGAGCCGTTTCAGCCTTCCAAGTTATCGTTGTGGTCCCCTGGGCAGAATTGCGCCGGCTGCGGACGCCTTGCCCCTCTCGTTCATGCTATGCTGCGCTCAAGTTCCCGCTGAATTGCGTTCCTCATCTACCAGATACGAGCGGGAAAATGGATCGGGATGCTCGTCGAGCTGCGCGCCGAAAACTACGCCGTCATTGATCACGCCATCGCTACTTTTGGCCCTGGGCTGAACCTGCTCACAGGTGAAACAGGCGCGGGCAAGTCCATTCTTGTCGACGCGCTGGCCCTGCTGATGGGCGGCAAGGCATCGGCAGAAGTGGTTCGCCACGGCGCGGAAAAGGCCGTCGTGGCTTGCGTTTTTGAATCCACGCAGGGCGCCGAGGCGATTCTCGAAGAAAACGGAATCGATGCCGAGGGCGCCGAGATCATTCTTCGCCGTGAAATCCTCGCCAACGGCAAAGGCCGCGTTTTTGTGAATAATCAGCCCGCAACTGTCGCCGTTCTGCGCCAGCTTGCGCCGGAACTGGCCCTCGTTCATGCGCAGTCGGAAACCCTTTCGAGCTTCGATCAGGCGCAGCAGCGCGTGCTGCTCGATCGCTTTGGCTGCGTGTCGACTGAAGCGGTTGCCGCCGCCTTCGTCCGCTGGCGCACGGCACAGGCAAAATTGACCGAACTGCTGCAGGGCGAGCAGGACCGCCTGCGCATGGTCGATCTCTGGAGCTATCAGCACAAGGAGATTGAAACCGCCGGCCTCAAGGCGGGTGAAGATGAGGCGCTCGAAACCGAGAAGCGCGTGCTCGCAAACGCTGAGAAGCTTTATGCCGCTGCCATGAACGCATTCGATCAACTCTATGAAGGTGGTAACTCTGTCGAGACTGAACTGCGGGCTGCGATTCGCAACGTTGAAGAGCTGGCTCGATTTGACGCGCGCTTCGCGGAGACCGTGCAGCAGCTTCAATCGGCCCGCGCCACCATTGGCGATGTGAGCTCTTCCTTGCGCGACTACGCGGAGGGCATCAATGCTTCTCCCGAGCGCCTGGCTGAAATCGAAGACCGTCTCGCAATTCTCGATCGCCTCAAGCGCAAGTATGGGCAATCAGTCGCCGAGGTGATCGCTTTCGGCGAAGATGTCGCCGGCAAACTTGCTGAAGTTGAAGATCGCGACGAAATCCTCAAGACCTTGCGTGCCGAGCTCGACAGTGCCGCAAAGGCCTATCGCGCGGCTGCTAATACCATGACGAAGCAACGCCAGGCCGCGGCATCCAAACTGGCCAAAGTAGCAGAGACCCAGATCAATTCGCTTGCCATGAAGGTCAGGTTCGAGATCGCCGTAGCACCGGATGAGCAGGAAGTCGCATGGACTCCGCACGGCTGGGATGCGGTTGACTATCGCATTGCCACAAATCCGGGCGAGCCGTTGAAACCCCTCCACGAGATCGCATCGGGTGGTGAAATGTCGCGGGTCATGCTGGCTCTCAAGGTTGCCGTTGAAGAGGGCGCGACTAAGCCCACGATCAAGCCGACGACTAAGCCAGCGATCATGCCGAAAACGAAGCCTCCTGCGCCGCGCACGCTGGTTTTCGACGAGATCGACATCGGCATCGGTGGTCGCGCGGCAGAGGCAGTGGGGCACAAACTCCAGGCACTCAGCCGCGGCCAACAGGTGCTCTGTGTAACGCATTTGCCGCAGATAGCGGCTTTCGCCGGACAACACCTCGTTGTCGAAAAGCGCGAAGATCATGGCCGCACCAAGACGCAGATCCGCGTGCTCGACGATCGCGCCCGCACGTACGAAGTGGCGCGAATGCTTTCGGGCGCCAGGGTCACCGACACAAGTCTGCAGCATGCCGCTCAGATGATCGCCGCCAGCCGCTGATCGGGCTTCAGATCGTTGCCTGCAATCGGCTCCCGCGCCTACAATCGCTTCACCATGCGCTCCACTCGGCAGATTTTGTCCGCCTTGATTCTCAGTGTGTGCCTGCCTGCGTTTGCCGGGCAGCCTCAGCATCTCTTCTTCCGCGTCACGCTGAGTCCTCGGCTTCCTGGGCCTGTCTCGGGGCGGGTTCTCATTTTCCTTGAGCCTGGTTCCGGCGCGAAGTCAATTGATCAGAATCCCTTTCATCCCGCAGCCGTCTACGTGGCTGCGAAAGAAGTGAGCGGACTCAAGTCGGGTGATTCCGTCGATGTCGATACCGACGCCCTCGCCTATCCCGGCGCATTCTCGTCGCTTCAGCCGGGCGACTACCAGGTGCAAGCGTTGCTCGATGAGAATCACTCCTACAGCTACGATGGCCGGGGTGCAGGCGACCTGATCAGCGAAGTTGTTTCGCTCAAGTCCTTCAAGCCCGGCTTGAGTGCCGGTCCCGTCATCACTCTCACCTCTGTCGTTCCAGATCGTGCTCCCACGAAATTTTCACCAGACTTTGTACGGGCCGCGCATGAAGAGGATTTCGACAGCCCGGCTCTCTCTGGCTTCTTCGGCCGTCTTGTCAGTATTCGCGCGTTGGTTGTTGTTCCTCCCGGCTACGACGCAAAAGGTTCTCAAACCTACCCGACCGTCTATTGGACTCACGGATTCGGCGGCACGCTGGCGGGCGCTAAGTCCGTCGGGTCTCTTCTCTATCAGCGCATGGCCGAGTACAAAATGCCGCCGATGATCTGGGTTATGCTCGACGAATCCTTTTCGACAGGTACCCACGAATTTGCCAACTCCGTGAACAACGGTCCCTGGGGAACGGCTTTGACCGCCGAGTTCATCCCCAGTCTTGAAGGGAAATATCGAATGGACGCCCGCGTGAACGGGCGCTTCCTCCAGGGGCACTCATCGGGGGGATGGGCAACACTGCAGCTGCAGGTGAACTATCCGAAAGTTTTTGGAGGCACGTGGTCGACCTCACCCGACCCAAGCGACTTTCACAACTTCACCGGTGTTGACCTCTACGCGCCTCACGCCAACCTCTACCGCCGACCCGATGGCTCAGCCTTTCCGCTGGTACGCGATCACGCCAGGGTAATCAGCACGGTTGAACAGTTTGCGGATGAGGAGCGGGTTGCAGGCGATTACGGTGGTCAGCTTGCTTCTTTCGAGTGGGTCTTTTCTCCGCGCGGCAACGACGGACAGCCAATGCGCATGTTCAATCGTGACACCGGCGAGGTGGACCCCGCGGTCATAGCCTACTGGCGGGATCACTACGATCTGGCGCACATCGTGCAAGCTGATTGGGCAGATCGCGGCCCGGATCTCCGCGGCAAGATTCACGTTTTCGTCGGCACCGCCGACACCTTCTATCTCGACGGCGCTGCGCATCTCTTCGACGCCGTGCTTGCGGGCCTGCATGCAGATGCGCACTTCACCTACTTGCCTGACCGCACGCATTTTGACCTCTACACCACGCACAAGCTGGGAAAGAAGGAGGATCGACTGGGGCTCTTCGATCAGATCGCTGCGGAGATGTATTCCGTGGCCCGCCCCGGCGTAACCTGGACCGCGGCCCAGTAAGTTATTTGCAATAAGCGGGTTGAAGGGCGAATAGGGTCGCTGGCCAGTAATAAAGACTTACACCCCCGAGGTGGGCTTCTGCCGCCCAAATTTGACCGCTCGAAGGTATACTGTTTATGTGACCCAACCTGTTCTCGATTCCACCTCCAACCTGCATTCCGGCGCCACTTCCTCAAGCCAGAAGAGAGTGTTGTTGCTCAAGCCGCGTGGGTTCTGCGCCGGCGTGGTGCGCGCGATCGATATCGTCAAGATCGCCCTTGAGACCTTCGGTGCCCCCATCTACGTGCGCCGCGAGATTGTCCACAATCGTTACGTCGTGAACGAACTGGCGGAGAAGGGTGCAATCTTCGTGCACGAAATCGACGACGTTCCGGATGGGCAGCGGGTGATCTACAGTGCTCATGGGGTTTCGCCGGCAGTTCGCGACCGCAGCAAGGGGCGTGGGCTGAAAGTGATCGATGCTACCTGCCCGCTGGTTACAAAGGTCCATATTGAGGCTGTCAAATTTGCAAAGCAGGGCTATTCCCTGGTGCTGATCGGGCATCGCGACCATGATGAGATCGAGGGCACGCTGGGCGAAGCTCCAGATGTCACTCAAGTCGTATCCAACGTTGCAGAGGTCGAGGCGCTTGAGGTGCCGGACGCCAATCGTGTCGCCTATCTCACGCAGACGACGCTCAGTCTCGATGAAGCGCGCGATATTATCAGCGCGCTGAAAATCAAGTTTCCAAACATCGTCGGACCCCACTCGCAGGACATCTGTTACGCAACCGAGAACCGTCAGGTGGCCGTTCGCAACGTGGCGCACAATGCGGATATTGTTCTGGTGGTCGGATCGACCAATAGTTCAAACTCGAACCGGCTGGTTGAGGTTTCTCGCAACCTCGGCACCGTCGGCTACCTGATCGATAACTCTCAGGCAATTGATCCAAAGTGGCTCGAGGGCGTTTCAACCGTCGCTGTAACTGCAGGTGCTTCGGCTCCCGAGATCCTCGTCGAAGACGTGGTGAATTATCTGAATCAAAACGGCTTTTCCGGAGTCGAAGAGGTGGAAGTCATGCCCGAAAATGTTCGGTTTGGCCTGCCGCCTGAAATTATCCAGGCCATCGGAAATGCAGATGGAGCGGAGCCGGTTCCTGTACGTTAGCCGTTGGCTGCTCCCGCATTCTCAGGCGGTGGAGCAGGACGGATTCACGAACTTTGAAGTTGTTTTGAAATGAATGCAGTGCGGAAGCAGAGACGAACGCGTGGTCGGTGCCGATGAGGCAGTTTCCGGGTTGACTGAGGCTTTTGAATACGCATGAGTCCGAAGCAAGTAGCAACAATCCATTCCCCTGCGCCCAGGTTCGGCCGCATCGACGCGGATCTCACTCTTGTTGACAACGCAATTGGGCAGTCGCGGGAATTCCTGCTCTCGCAGCAGCATCCGGAGGGCTTCTGGTGCGGGGAGCTCGAAGCGGATTCGATGCTTGAAGCCGATTACATCTTCCTGCACACGCTGCTTGAGAGTGGCGATCCCGGCCGTCTTCGACGCGCGCTGACTGAGATGCTTCGCTACCAGAACGAAGATGGAAGCTGGAGTATTTATCCCGGCGGTCCCGGCAATATCTCGCTATCAGTCAAGTGCTACTTCGCCGCCAAACTGATGGGCGTGAACGCCGAGGACCCTCGTCTGATCCTGTGCCGCGAGTGGATACTGGCGCACGGCGGTGTGGTGGCGTGCAACACCTTCACGAAAATGTATCTCTGCGCCCTCGGCCAATATGACTACGATGCCGTGCCTGCGATTCCGCCGGAGATTGTTCTTTTTCCGAAGTGGTTCTACTTCAACATTTACGAAATCTCTTCGTGGTCGCGGTCGATTCTGGTTCCCCTGGCGATCATCTACGCCAAGAAACCCTTCAAGAAGATTCCGGCAGAGCAGGGCATTGACGAGTTGTTCGTGGGGGGGCGCGCGAACGCGGTGTTGCGTGTGCGCATGGACCGTAAGTCGATCCTCTGCTGGCGCAACTTCTTCCTCGCTCTCGATCGCATCTTTCATCTTGCCGAAGCAGTTCACATCCGGCCGCTTCGCACCCTTGCGCTCAAGAAGGCGGAAGAGTGGATGCTGGCGCGTCTCGAGATGACGGACGGCCTTGGCGCCATTTATCCGGCAATGCTCAACGCGATCATCGCACTGCGCTGCCTCGGCTACTCCGAAGACGATCCGCAGGTGATTCGTGCCCGCGACGAATTCGAAAAGCTTGGCATCGAGCAGCCCGCGACCCCAGACCTTCCAGAGCCGACATTCCGCATGCAGCCCGCCGTTTCGCCGGTGTGGGACACCGCGCAGGCGGTCTATGCGCTCGGCGAAGCCGGAGTGCCGCGCAACGATCCGCGCTTGATCAAAGCGGTCGATTGGATGCTCTCGAAGGAAGTCCGTCACAAGGGCGACTGGGCGGTGAAAGTACCTCGCACGGAACCGGGCGGCTGGTACTTCGAGTTCAACAACGAGTTTTATCCGGATACTGACGACACGGCGCAGGTGCTTCTTGCCCTGAACAAAGTCGACAACCCTCGGGAGCGCTATCAGCACGAGGTGTCTCGCCGCGCCATCGAGTGGGAATTTGCCATGCAGTGCCGCAATGGCGGCTGGGGAAGCTTCGACAAAGACAACACGAAGATGATCTTCCAGTACATTCCCTTCGCGGATCACAATGCCATGCTCGATCCGCCGACCGTGGATATTACCGGACGAATCCTCGAGATGCTTGCCGTCTACGGCTATACCCGCGAAGACAAGCGCGTGCAAAAAGCCATCGACTTCATTCTCCGCGAGCAGGAGCCGGATGGAAGCTGGTTTGGCCGCTGGGGCGTGAACTACCTTTATGGCACGTTTCTGGTTTTGCGGGGTCTTGAGGCTGTTGGTTTCGACCTGCATGAGCCCCAGGTGCAGCAGGCCGCCGAGTGGATTCGCATGGTGCAGAATCCCGATGGCGGTTGGGGCGAGACGTTAGGCAGTTACGATGATCCCAATTTGCGCGGCGTCGGGGCCAGTACGCCATCGCAGACGGCGTGGGGGCTGCTCGGCCTGCTTGCTGCCGGCGATGACCGTTCAGACTCAATCGCCAAGGGCATCCGCTGGCTGCTCGAACATCAGGAACAAAACGGCGGCTGGGATGAATCGGTGGGCTCGGGTGTTTCCCGTCAGGCGCAGTACACCGGCACCGGATTTCCTCGCGTCTTTTATCTTGCGTACCACGGATACCGTAACTACTTCCCGCTGCTTGCTCTCACCACGTACAAGCGGGCGATGGAGCGGTCCGCGTAGCGAAGTGAATTGAGTGATTCGCACGGGCTCTGCCAGCGCCGAATCACATGGAGGATTTACCCACGTATGGCTGTTCCTATCTCTCAGATGTGGACGGTTGCCACCTATGTGCTCAAGAAGCGCCTCGCCGGCAATAAGCGCTATCCGCTTATCCTGATGCTCGAGCCGCTTTTCCGCTGCAACCTGGCCTGTGCCGGTTGCGGCAAGGTGCAGTATCCGCCTCACATCCTCAAAAAGCAGCTCACGCCCGAAGAGTGTTTCGCGGCCGTCGAAGAATGTGGCGCGCCAATGGTCTCTATTCCCGGTGGCGAGCCACTCTTGCATCCGCAGATTGTTGAGATCGTCAACGGACTCATCGCGCGCAAGAAATACATCTATCTCTGCACCAACGCGCTCGAGTTGAAACGGCGTCTGCCCGAATTCACCCCTTCCAAGTACCTCACCTTCTCTGTCCACCTAGATGGCGAGCGCGAGCACCACGACTTTTCCGTTTGCCGTGAAGGCGGCTACGACCTCGCAGTAGAAGGCATCAAGGAAGCAGTCAAGCGCGGTTTCCGCGTCACCACAAACGCCACCTTCTTCGATGGAACCGATCCGAACAGTGTTCGCTCTTTCTTTGACGAGGTTATGAGTATGGGCGTCGAGGGCATTGTGCTCTCGCCCGGCTATAGCTACGAGATGGCGCCGGATCAGCATCGCTTTCTTGGCCGCGCGCGTGTCAGACGCCTCTTTCGCGCCATCCTCTCCAATCGCAAGAAGAGCTGGAAATTCAATATGTCCCCGCTCTTTCTCGAATTTCTCATGGGTGATCGCACGTACGAATGCACGCCCTGGGGCTCGCCTGCCTACAACATCTTCGGTTGGCAGCGCCCGTGCTACCTGCTGCAGGATGGCTACACCGAAACCTTCAAGGAATTGCTTGAGACCACGAAGTGGGAAGAGTACGGCGTCGCCAGCGGGAATCCCAAGTGTGCCAACTGCATGGTCAGTTGCGGTTACGAGCCCTCGGCGGTGATGGAGGGCTTCGGTTCGCTAAAGGGTTTCCTGGCGATGGTGCGTGGAACCTTCAGCCTCTATCCTGACCAGCATGCGCTCAATCTGCTCAACGAACCGGCTCCGCACGGTCCTGCCTCACTCGTCCAGATACAGGCCCCGGCGCACGCCCTTGAGGAGACCAACGCATGACCGCCGAAGTAGCAAAGTACACGCTCGACCAGGTTGAAGCGCTCGAGCTCGCGCCCGGCACTGAGCACGAAAAGCTCGAAGGCTGGGTTCCGGAACTGGCGAACGAAGAGGACCTGCGCCAGGCTCTCGAGAAGGCCTTCGACTATCGCGGCGATGTGACGCTGACGCTCAAGTCGGGCGAACGCGTCGAGGCCTTCATCTTCAATCGCCAGGGCGGTCGCACGCTCGCCGATTCCTTTGTGCAGTACTTCACACCCAGCGCATCTGAAAAGCGCAAAGTCAGCTATGCCGAAATTGCTCGCCTCGAGTTCAGCGGCAAAGACCGTGCAGCCGGCAAGCATTGGGAGGACTGGGTGAAAGCGTACAACGACAAGAAGGCTGCCGGTGAAGAAAACATCGGTCTCCATCCCGAAGCACTCGAATAGCCTCGGCCCTCGGCAGGACATCCTCATTTCGCTGTTGCGCGCTGTGATCAATCTCTGTTCTGATTTGTTGCGAAGTCTCACTTTGCCGCCCCATCACGGTGAGAGGGAGCTCGCCAATGAAGAACTTTGCGATTGCAGTCGTGCTCTTTGGTGCTCTGTTCTGGTCGGCTCAGCAACCGGCTCACCAACCGAGCGCTCCCAGGCCGGTCGTCCTGATGCAGGGCTTGAGCGACCTTCACCATCCAGTTTCGACAACAAACCCGGAGGCGCAGCAGTTCTTTGATCAGGGGCTGAGGCTGGTTTACGCTTTCAATCATGAAGAGGCGGTCCGCTCATTCCAGCACGCCGCCGAGCTTGATCCAAGGCTGGCAATGGCATGGTGGGGAGTCGCCCTGGCAGCGGGGCCCAACTACAACCTGCCCGTCGACCCGGAACACGAGAAGATCGCCGCGGATGCCGTCGACAAAGCACGATCATTGGACAGCTCTGCGTCGCAGATCGAGAAGGACTATATCGAGGCGATTGCGAAGCGCTTTTCACACAGCGCACAGCCAGACTATCAGCAGCTCAATCTGGATTACGCCAATGCGATGCGGATGCTTTCGCACAAGTATCCGGATGATCTCGATGCCGCGACGCTTTTCGCCGACAGCATGATGAATCTGCGGCCGTGGAAGCTCTGGAACGCCGACGGCACATCGGCGCCGGGAACCGAGGAAATCCGATCGACGCTTCAAAGCGTCCTGCGGCGCGATCCAAATCACATCGGTGCAATGCATCTGTACATCCATGCGGTCGAGGCATCGCCGCATCCCGAGCTGGCCCTCGCGCAGGCCCAGCAGATTGCATCGCTCGCGCCCGCCGCGGGTCACCTGGTGCACATGCCTGCCCACATCTACGAGCGCGTTGGAAATTATGACGGCGCTCGCCAGCAGAATGCGGATGCCGCAAAGGCTGATGAGGACTATGCGGCCGCAACTGGCTCGCAGGGCATGTACATGATGATGTACTACACGCACAACCTGCACTTCGGCGCCATCTCCGCCGGCATGCAAGGGCACTGCGCGGCGGCGCTCGAGTCGGCCGACCGGCTTGCCGAAAACCTGCGCCCTATGGTGAAGGAAATGCCCATCGTTGAGCCGTTTCTCGGTGTAGCCATGGCGGTCGCAGTGCGGTGTGGGCGCTGGGATCAACTGCTCGCGGTGGAGGAGCCTCAGTCGAGAACCTTGCGCGCCTTCTGGCTGTATAGCCGCGGCCAGGCACTCGTCGCGCGAGGCAAAATCCAGGAAGCCGAAGCGCTTCAGAAGCAGCTTGCCGATATTGTGAACTCCACGCCACGCGATGAGCTCTTTATGCCGCCTGTCGAGAATCATTCGTGGCAGATCTTCCAAATCGCTTCCGATGTTCTGGCTGCGCGGATCGCCGCCGCCAAGGGTGACCGGAAATCGGCCATGGCCAAACTGCGGGATGCCGTCGCAACGCAGGACAAGCTGCTCTATAACGAGCCGTCCGACTGGTACTATCCCGTGCGCGAAACCCTGGGCGGAATGCTTCTACGGGGCGGAGAAATAAGCGAGGCAGAGAAAGTGTTTCGTGCCGACCTCGAGCAGAACCCGCGCAACCCCCGCTCACTCTTCGGCCTTGCTCAAGCTCTCACGCTGCAGAACCGGGGCGATGAGGCCTATTGGGTTAAGGCAGCAGCTTGCCACCGCGTGGCAGGGCGCCGACGTAGAGTTGAAGATCGATGATCTTTAGCCGATCGCGGCTCCCATTCAATTGCCATTTAGAATGGCATTGACCCCATGCGGATATTTCTGACAGGCGCGACGGGCTTTGTGGGACACCATGTGGCTAAGGCTCTTGCTGCCCAGGGAGCAGACCTCCGCCTCCTCGTGCGCAAAAGCAGTAATCTCAGAAATCTTGAAGGGATCAGCGGCGATACCGTTGTCGGCGATCTCGCTCAGCCCGAGTCCCTCGCGCAGGCTCTCTCCGGCTGCGACGCCGTGATGCATGTTGCCGCCGACTACCGTCTCTGGATTCGCGATCCCGAAACCATGTACCGCATCAACGTCGAGGGCACGCGTCAGCTTCTGCGCCTCGCTCGCAGCGCAGGAGTGCGGCGCGTCGTCTACACGTCGTCGGTTGCAACTATGCACTTCCGCAGCGACGGCATCGTGATCAACGAAGATACGCCCGTCTCGCTTGCGGACATGGTCGGCCACTACAAACGCTCCAAGTTTCTCGCCGAGCAGCAGGCAATCGCCGCAGTCAATGATGGACAACAGGTCATCATTCTCAATCCCACCACGCCCATCGGCCCGAACGACTCCAAGCCCACTCCCACTGGGCGTATCTTCGTGGACTTCCTCAACCGCAAGTTCCCGGCCTACATGGATACCGGTCTCAACCTGGTAGATGTCGGCGAAGTCGCCCGGACCCACGTCGCCGCACTCGAACGGGGCACTCCCGGGCGGCGCTACATTCTCGGCGGCGAGAATCTCACCCTCAAGCAAATCCTCGACAAGATGTCGGCCATCACTGGCATTCCCTCGCCTACTGTCCGCATCCCATTTTCTGTGGCGGCAACCTACGCGTTCTTCGAGGAGTGGATCACGGGCCGCATTCGCGGCAAAGAGCCCCGTGCCACCTTCGAAGAGGTGCGCATGGGCCGCAAGAAAATGTTTGCCTCCTCCGCGCGTGCGCAGCAGGAACTCGGATTCCGTATTGTTCCCGTCTACCCCGCAATGCGCGCCGCGATCGAGTGGTTCCGCGCCAACGGCTACGCTTCTCCAACGGCAGAGACGAGAGAGCGATGACCCGCACCGGCATTATTGCTGCCATGGCAGGGGAACTGAAACCGCTGGTGCGCGGGTGGAAAGCGAATCCCGTGATGGCGTCGATCTTTGGGCCCACCGTGACGAAAATCTCTACGTGGCGGCCTGCGCCGGGGCGGGGCAAGCCGCTGCAACACGTGCCTTTGCGGCCATTGAAGCCGACGCGCCGCTTGACCTGATTTTCTCTGTTGGCTGGGCCGGTGCCCTCAGTCCGGATCTTTCGCCCGCCAGCACCCACAACCTTGCCGGTGTTATTGATGCCCAGACCGGGGAGCGCTTCAATTGCGATGCTGGTGCCGGCAATCTCTGGCTCGTGACTGTTCCCGCTGTTGCCGACCAAGCCGAAAAGCGCCGCCTGGCCGCGACATATGGAGCGTCTTTGGTCGATATGGAGGCTGCCGCGATTGCCCGGCTTGCCCTGATGCGCGGTATCCCTTTCTATTGTGTCAAGGGCGTCAGCGACGGCCTTACCGATAAACTTCCTGATTTCAATAACTTCCTCGTCAATGGCAAGTTCCAGACGGCTCACTTTACCCTTTACGCACTCCTGAGACCTTGGTACTGGCCCGCTTTGGTGAGAATGGGAGAAAATAGTAGCAAGGCTTCCCAAAACATCGCGGAAACGCTTGCGGACTTTCTGCGATGAAACAACCTCATTCCGGGATACAAGATGGCCACACAAATCTCGAACCATGAACGCATGGTGGAATCGAAGATTCCCTCGACCATGAGAGCCGTTGTCTATCGCGGCGTCAATGACATGCGTGTCGAAACTGTTCCCGTGCCCGCAATCGGTCCCGGCGAACTGCTGGTCAAGGTGGCGACGTGCGGCATCTGCGGCACCGACCTCAAGAAGATTCACACCGGTTCCCACTCCGCGCCGCGCATCTTCGGACACGAAATGGCTGGCGTCATCGTGGCTGCAGGCGAAGGCGTCACGCGCTACGAAGTGGGCGAGCGTGTCATGGTCTTTCACCATGTGCCGTGCGACAACTGCTACTACTGCCGCAAAGGCACGCCTGCGCAATGCCCGCTCTATAAAAAAGTGGGTGTCACCGCCGGGTTTGAGCCTTCGGGCGGTGGGTTTGCCGAGTACATCCGCGTCATGGATTTCGTCGTTAACTACGGCGGTGTCGTCCGCATTCCAGACGGCGTACCATTCGAGCAGGCAGCCTTTGTTGAGCCGGTGAACACCGTGCTCAAAGGGGCGAAGATGCTCAACATTTCATCAGACGACACCGTGCTGGTGATCGGACAGGGCCCCATCGGCATCATGCACGCCGTCCTTGCCGGGCGCACCGGAGCACGCGTGCTCACCTCTGACCTCTATCCTGAGCGTCATGCCATTGCGGCCCGATACGGTCTGCGAAGCGCGATTGATGCAGGCAGAGAGAACGTCGTTGAGCGCGTGCTCGCGGAGACTGAAGGGCGTGGCGCCGATGCTGTTGTTCTTGCCGTCGGCGGTACTGCTTTGGTTCGGACTGCGATGGATGCTGCCCGTCCAGGTGGTAAAGTGATGTTGTTTGCCCAAACCCAGCGTGGCGAAGTATCCATCGATCCCGCGGCAGTGTGCGTGGATGAGAAGACTTTGCTTGGCTCCTATTCATCCTCATTCGGCATTCTTGATGAAGTCACGGAAACCGTTTTCAGTGGCTATGGCAATGGCTTTGATCTCACGCAGTTGATCTCGCACCGCTACCCCATGGAAGAGGCAGTGGAGGCGATTGAGGTGGCTTCACATCCCAAACCGGACTCAATGAAGATCATGATTGAGCCCGTGCTTGGCATGGGAGCGGAGTAGGAGGCGGCTGATGGCAACAACCATGAGGGCCGCGGTTCTTCACGGGCGCGAAGACATTCGCATCGAGAGCGTCCCTATCCCTGAAGCGGCGCCTGGAGAGTTAGTCGTTCGAGTTGGAGCCGCTCTTACCTGCGGCACCGACCTCAAGGTCTTTCGTCGTGGCTATCACGCGCGCATGATCGTGCCGCCGGCTCTCTTCGGCCACGAGCTGGCTGGAACTATCGTTCAAACCGGCGTGGGCGTCGAAGATTTCTCGCCCGGCGATCGTGTTGTGGCTCTCAACTCCGCGCCCTGCGGGCAGTGCTACTTTTGCGAGCGAGGGCAGGAGAATCTTTGCGACGACCTGCTCTTTAACAACGGCGCTTACGCTGAGTTCATTCGCATTCCAGCGCGGATTGTCGCCAAAAATACGCTCAAGGTACCCGATCACGTGCCGCTCGAGCACGCCGCGCTTACCGAACCTCTTGCCTGCGCGGTGCATGGCTTTGAGGATTCGAACCCACATCCTGGGGATACCGTTGCTGTCGTCGGAGGGGGCCCTTTGGGCCTGATGATGCTGCACGTCGCCTCGCTGGCGGGGTGCGAAACCATCGCGGTCGTTAAGCACGATGGCCAGGTAGAAGCGGCGAAACAGCTCGGCGCCTCGCACGTCGTACAGGCGACCAGCATTAAGAAGGCCATTCGCGAGACCCGTGCCATCACAGACAAGGGTCGCGGAGTCGACATCGCGATTGAGGCCGTGGGCGTTCCCGATGCCTGGGAAGAGGCCGTCGAGATGGTTCGCAAAGGGGGCACGGTGAACTTCTTCGGCGGATGCGCCGTGGGAACTCAAGTCACCCTCGACACCAATCGCATCCACTACAGCGACATAACGCTGCGCGCTACCTTTCATCACACGCCGGCTATCTGCCGCCGCGCCCTCAGCCTCATCGCCGGCGGACGGTTTCAGGCAAGTGCGTTCATCACCGGACACGCACATCTCTACGAGCTGAATCGCGTCTTCGAGAAACTGATGAAGCGCAGCCGCGAAATCAAGACAGCGATTCTGCCTTGAGGAACGAATGACCACTGCGACAATGCACAGCGATAAGGACGAGTTGGTGGCACGCGGCTGGGCCGCGCTGCCTCCGTCGTATCGCATGCCGCACAGCAAGCCTACGCTTGAAGAAGCGCGCGCCTGGTGCAGGCAGCTTGCGGAGTCGCATTACGAGAACTTCCACGTCGCATCCTGGTTCCTGCCCAAGGCGCTGCGGCCGCATTTTCACTCGATCTACGCCTATTGCAGGGTCTCAGATGATCTTGGCGACGAGGTAGGGGATACCGCGCAGGCATTAGCTCTGCTTGAGATGTGGGGACACGAGCTCGATGCCTGCTATGAGGGCCGCGCCCGTCACCCAGTTTTTGTTGCCCTCGCTGAAACCATTCGCGCTTGCTCGATTCCGAAGGAGCCGTTTGCTGATCTGCTGATCGCCTTCCGCCAGGATCAAACAGTGACACGCTACGAGACAATGCACGATGTGCTGAATTACTGCAGATACTCCGCGAACCCCGTTGGCCGTCTCGTGCTCTACGCGTGCGGGTATGCGGATGAAGAGCGCTTCAGACTCTCCGACGCGACTTGCTCGGCTTTACAGTTGGCCAATTTCTGGCAGGACGTGCGTGTTGACTATGCCAAGGGGCGCGTCTACCTTCCGCAGAACGACATGCGCCGTTTTGGCGTCCACGATGAAACGATTGCGCAGGCAATCGCCACTCCTGGATTCCGCGCGCTGATGCAGTCAGAGGTCCAATTTGCGCGGGCACTCTTCGAAGAAGGTCTGCAGCTGATTGGAATGGTTGACCGCGATCTCGCAGTCGATCTCGATCTCTTCAGTCGCGGTGGACTTGAAATTCTGCGAGCCATCGAACGCTGCGACTTCGACGTGCTGACGGAACGGCCCGCTATTTCAAAGGGCACAAAGCTCGCGCTTGCCATGCGTGCAGTCGGTGGCAAGATGCTGCCGTTCATGCGTCTTGCGGGCAAACCTCACAGGAAGGCTGCTTGACCCGGTTGTGACACTCGAACAGGCCTACGCCATCTGCCGGGACATTGCGAAGCACGAAGCGAAGAACTTCTATTACGCTTTCGTCGCTTTGCCCACAGACCGTCGAAATGCTATCTGCGCCGTTTACGCATTCATGCGCAAGGCCGATGATCTGGCCGACGACGAAAGCCTCTCCCATTTGCAGCGCCGCCAGCAACTCGACGCCTGGCTTGCTTCCTGGCGCGACGCGAGTGTTGGAGGCGCGACCGCCGATCCGGTTTTCATCGCAACTCGGGATGCGATCCAGCGCTACAACATTCCTCTCAGTCTGCTGGATGAGCTTGTCGCCGGCACCACGATGGATCTTTCGCCACGCGCCGGAAACGCTCCGGACACCTATCAGACTTTTCCCGAGCTCTACCGATACTGCTACCTCGTTGCCTCGGTTGTGGGGCTCGTGTGCATCCGCATCTTCGGCTACACCGATCAAAGGGCAGAGAAGTATGCGGAAGAGACGGGCGTCGCCTTTCAGCTCACAAATATCCTGCGCGACGTCGCTGAAGATGCGGCGCGTAACCGCGTCTACCTGCCCCTTGAGGATATGGCGGCGCACAATGTCTCGCTCGATTCATTGTTGCATCGGCCAGCGTGCCAGCCTCCCACGGATCGTGAGCGCAGCCTTCTCGCTGAGATGGGCAGCCGCGCAGAGGCGTACTATCAGTCCGCGGCCTCTCTGCTGCCGCTCATCGATAAAGAAAGCCGGCCGGCCCTCTGGGTGCTCGTCGAGATCTATCACCAGTTGCTTCGGCGCATCGAGCGCAGCAACTACGACGTCTTTACCTCGCGTGCCAGCGTACCCACACTTCAAAAGCTCTCCGTTCTCTCCCTTGGCATGTTGCGCATCGCATGGGCGCGGGTCGTTAATTAGCAGGAAAGGCAGGCCGTTTGCGCGCTGATTCCAACAGATCGGTCACCATCATCGGCGGGGGCGTAGCCGGTATGAGTGCCGCCTGCGCGCTGGCTGAAGCCGGGTTGCGTGTCAATCTTGTTGAGCGGCGGGGCTACCTCGGCGGTCGGGCAAGTTCCTATCTGCATCCCGGCGTCAATGAGGTCATCGACAATTGCCAGCACGTCCTCTTCGGCTGCTGCACCAATCTCATCGGCTTCTATAAGCGCATCGGTGTCTACGATCAGATTCACTGGACAAGCCAGATGACGATGATCGAGCCGGGTGGCCGCCGCTCTCTCCTCGGGCCGTCGAGCCTGCCTGCGCCCTTGCATGGGCTGCCAAAGCTGCTCAGCGCGAAGGCATTCAACGCGGCGGACAAGGTTTCGCTCATTCGCGCTTTTCGGGCCATGATGCGGCCCGTCGATCCGCACTCGAATGAGAATCTCGCTGCATGGCTGCGACGGCATAAGCAGACCAAAGGCGCAGTCGAACACTTCTGGCGGCTTGTGATCGCCAGCGCCCTCAACTCCGACCTTGATTGCATTGCCGTCCCCTACGCGGCGAAGGTAATTCGCGAGCTCTTTCTGAACTCTGCCGAAGCGGGCAGCATGGGAATGAGCCGCGTTCCTCTAAGCGATCTTTATCGGGGCGCTGCCGACTTTCTTGAGCGACACAATGCTTCGATCCTCCTGGGCGCGCCTGTCGAAGCAATACGGCGCGATGAAAGCAATGCAAAGTGGCTTGTGGAGACGCGCACCGCCAGCGTCTCGTCCGATTTCCTGGTGGTTGCGCTGCCCTTCGAAGCAACGGCACAGGTCGTCGCAATGTTGCCAAAGGTCAGTGGCGCGGCGCAGCTCATGACCCAGATCGAGCGCCACGAGCATTGGCCTATCTGCAGCGTTCATCTCTGGTTCGATCGCGCGATCACCGACCTTGATCATGCCGTGCTGCTCGACCGCGAAGCGCACTGGATGTACAACAAGACGCGTTTGCAGCCTTGGCGCGATCAGCAGGGTTCGTACCTTGAACTTGTTGTCAGCGCGACAAGAGGTTTTGCCGCCATGGAGCGCAAAGAGGCGATCGACCTTGCGGCCGGTGAACTGGCGGAGTTCTTTCCCGAGGTCAGGTCGGCGAAGCTCGTGAAAGCAGCGCTGATAAAAGAGGTGCGCGCGACTTTTGGGGTGCCGCCGGCAATCGACGCTGCGCGCCCCAATGCAGTTTCTCCGTGGTCGCAATGCTTCCTTGCCGGAGACTGGACCGCGACCGGTTGGCCGTCGACGATGGAAAGCGCAGTCCGTTCCGGTCATCTTGCCGCAGAAGCCCTGTGCCGCGCCGTGGGTGAACCGCGCACATTTCTTGATCCGGATCTGCAGCCGAAAGGTCTTATGAAGTTTTTGGCAGGGAAATAGCCGTCGCTGCGGTTCTCAATGAGCGAGAAAATAGACGCCCACGCAAACCAGCACAGCGGCAGTCCATCGACGCTTATCCACGTTTTCTTTTAGAAAAATCTTCGCCGCAACAGCGTTGGTCACAAGCGTCAGGGAAGCGGATGCGGGAGCAACCAGACTCAAATTCAGGTGATTGAGCGCGAAGAGAAGCGCAAAAAATCCAAGTGCCAGGAAGCCCACGCCCGCAAAGAAAAGCGGGCTGGTCACGACTGCGCGAATCGCTCCCTTCATGCCGGAATGGGCGCGAATGTCATCGAGGTCGCCAATCGACTTCATCGCCGCGGCCGTCAGCACTTCTCCCACCGTTGAACTCAGCACGATGGCTGCGATCATCGCTGCGGCCGTCCATGGTCCCGGTGCTGTAGAAGGGAAGCTCGTCACTGGTACTGCTCCTCGCGTACAGCGGGCTCTGCTTCCGATGTTTGTGGTGGCTGCTCAGTGCGCGACGGCCCGTTGGCCACAAAGCTCACTCCCAGCGTAATCAGCGCGATCCCAATCCAGCGCTGCACCGAGATCGGCTCATGCAGCCAAAAGCGCGAGAGCAGCGCCACGATCACATTGCCAAGCGCAGTTGCGGGCAGCACAAAGGTCAGATCTGCCCATGAAAGCGCAGTCAGGTAGCTCGCAAAAAAGCCGATCAACAGGGCGATGCCCGTCGCGATCCACGGCGTAAACACCGCAGCGATCAAGGTCCACGGATGGGCGAGCGAAACAGCAGGCAAGTGGGTCATGCCTCGGGAAAGGCATGTATCCCCGAGCGGTGCGCATAGCGCTACCAGGCCGAGAATCAAGTACTGCCGCGGAGCTAATGTGTGCTGCGCCATTTGCCAGTCCAAGAGAATGAGGGCGGACTCTTTGCGAGAGCCGCCCCCGTTAGATCGTTCCGATTGCCCTATGCGCCTGCGCTTACGGGAGCAGGGGGTTCCGCACGCTGACTGCGAGCCGCCTTTACCATCTTGTTGCGCTGCGAGCGAAGCTTCATGAAAGCCTTGGCCTCGACGTAAAGGCGCGGCACATCGCGATTCACGATTGCCTTCCAGACCACGCGGAAGGCCGCCTTCGGTCTGAAGTAATACTCATCGTAGAAGCGGTGCACCATCTCCATCACGTAATCGGTGGGCAATCCAGGGTACTCGATATGCGCCATCTGGTGGCCGCCGCCGTCTTCCATCTTCTCGTTGGTGATGAAGCCGTTGGCCTTGGCAAACTCGTGGAACTCAGTGCCGGGATAGGCGTGTGCGATTGAAACCTGGATCGTTTCGACGTCCAGCGTCTTGGCAAAGTTGATCGTGTTGCGGATCGACTCTTTGGTTTCGCCGGGGAGCCCGAGAATGAAGTCGCCGTGGATGACGAGCCCAAGGTCGTGACAGTCCTTGGCGAAGGCGCGTGCCCGTTCAACCGTCGCGCCCTTCTTGATGTTCTTCAGGATCTGCGGATCGCCCGACTCGAAGCCCACGATAAGCAACCGGCAACCGGCATCTTTCATCGCCTTCAGAGTGTCGCGGTCGGTTGTCACGCGCGAGGTGCAGCTCCAGGTAAGGCCCAGCGGTTTCAGTTTCTCGCAAAGTTCGATGGTGCGCTGCTTCTGGATGTTGAAGGTGTCATCGTCGAAGAAGAACTCCTTCACCTCGGGAAAGTTCTGCTTCGCCCACGCGAGCTCTGCCGCCACATCATCGGTGGAGCGCTTGCGCCACGCGTGCCCGCTCAGCGTCTGTGGCCACAGACAGAAGGTGCACTGCGCCGGGCAGCCGCGCGTAGAGTAGAGCGCAATATATGGATGCAGAAGGAAGGGTACGTTGTACCGCGTCACATCCATGTCGCGCTTGTAGATCTTTGTGGCCCACGGCATCGCGTCCAGGTCTTCTACCTGCGGACGATCGGGATTATGAACCACTTTGCCGTTCAGCTTGTAGCTGATGCCCAGAATTTCATTGAGCGGTTTGCCCTTTGCGAACTCTACAACGGAGTAGTCGAACTCGCGACGGCAAATAAAATCCAGCACCGGGCACTCGTCCAGCGCGCGGTCCGGATCAGTCGTCACCGGCGGCCCGACAAAGGCAATGCGAATCGACGGATTGGCGGCTTTGATTGCCTCCGCCAGGCGCTGATCGCCTTCCCAGCCCACAGTCGAGGTAAAGAGCACAAGGAATTCAAAATCCTTGCAGATGTTGATCGTCTCTTCAGCGCTGACGTGATGAGGAGGCGCATCCAGCAGGCGTGATCCTTCCAGCAGGCCTGCAGGGTAGGTAAGCCATACCGGGTACCAGTAGGACTCAATTTCGCGCGTGGCAGGCCAGCGCGAACTCGCGCCGCCATCGAAGTTCTCAAAGGACGGCGGGTTCAGAAAGATGGTTCTTAAGGGCATTGACATCTCTTCGATTTTAGCATTTTCTGGCTTTTCCCTAGTATCGAAAGGGGTTACCGGTGAGCTGGGTTTAACTCGTTCAACCAGTCATTCATGTGCCCCAGCGCTCTCAGCAGGTTCAGCCTTGCCTTCGCTAACGCAAGCCCGGTATCCAGCGCATCCTGGGCCTTTTGGGCCTCGTCAATTTGCGCCAGTTGTTCCGCTTTCGGTGAAAGCTGCGGCGTTGATCCCGGCCCGCTTCCAGCGCCATTGCCAAACTCGAGCTGGGCGCGCACAGTTTTCAGCTGGTTTGCCGCGATCTGCTGCTTCAGACTTGCCACTTCCGCCTGGGCATCCAATTCCCGCAGATTCCCGTTAAGCTCAGCAATCTGAATATCATTCTGTCGCTGCGCCTGCTCGGCCTCGACCTTCGCCCGCAACGCTTCGGCCGCCGAGGCGCGCGCCTTCGCGCGCTGCACCATATCAAACAGCGGCACCTGGATCGAAAAGCCCGAGCTGAAATTGTTCGCCGGCAGCGGTTGCGCAAAGAAGGAGTTAACGTCGTTCAGCAAAGTCGTGTTGCGGTTGTACTGTAGGCCAAGCCCCATCTGCGGCAGATAGTTGATTTCCTCGTCGCCCTTCGCCTGCATCTGCTTTGAGTGCGCCAGCACCTGCGCCGCCTGCACGCCAAAGGTCGCGGAGCCAGTGTCGGTGGCGCGAATCGCAGGAATCTCCGGGATACTTGCGTGGTCGGGCAGAATCGAGCCATCCGGCAAGCCGGTGAGAGCTGCAAGTTGTTGTGCCAGCGAGGCAGCCTGAGACTCGAGGTGAATCCGCTTCAGCTTCACCTGCGCGGCAGTGAGCCTGGCCTGCAGCAGATCGTCAAGCGAATCGACGCCGGCTTCCGCTCGGTCCTGTTCAATCTTTACCAGGCGCACTGCCGAGCTTTCCTGCCCTGCGGCCGTTTCAAGCTCGCGCTTCACCGTGTCCAGCTCGATATAGGCGGCCGAGGCATCCAGAGCCACCTGCTCCCGTGCATCCTTCAGACGGATTGTCGCTGCCTCCCGGCCAAGGCGTGCTGAGGAGATATAGCGCATCTGCGCAACGCCAAAGACCAGCGACTGCACCGAGACTGAGTAGATCGACGGTGGCGATCCCGTGAAACCAACCTCGGGGAAGACGGGCAGCCCGGTGTCGAATTTCAGCGAAGGAATGATGCCGTCCTTGCTCTCTGAGTATTCTGCGTTCGCTTTGTTCAGATCGGCCTGAGCGAGTCTCACCGAGGCGCTGTTGCGCTGGGCCAGATCAACCACGGTGGTAAGAGATACCTGAGCGGTTGCGTCTGCCGCTGCAAGCAGCAGAGCCACTCCGCTCAATGAGAGGAGCCAGACTGATCGTTTTGGAAATAGCGTTCTCACTCGTTCGTCGATTTCACTGCAGCTTCAAATCTCGGGCCGGTTTATAGTCATGCGCCAGCGCCAGTGCCTTGTTCCGCGCATCTTCCGCACCGGTCTTATCGCCCAGTTGATTCCTGATGCGCGCAAGACGCGTGTACGCAACGAATGCGGGGGCCTCTTCCGTCAGCGATGCCCCGGAAAGATAATCTCCGAGCATCTTCGCGGCGAGCGTCAGGTTCCGATTCGCTTTGCTCAGCACAGAAGCGCCATTGAACAATGCAACGCCCGAACGGCGGTCGTGCTGTGCTGCCTTTGTCCCGCTGTCAATTGCGGTGTCGAGCGCGGCCCACTGTTCGCGCCGCCGATAGTAGCTTGCCAGCGTCATCCATTGAAACGCCGGATGCTGGCTTACGGAAACGGCCTGCTTAAGCTCGCGTTCCGCCGCTCCATAGTCCTTTTGCGCCTCAGCGATACGGCCGCGCAATTCGTGCGCGCGGGCCTGATCCACTGTGTCCAGTTGCGTTGCCACCCGCGCAGCCTTGTCGATGCCGCCCCCAACAATTCCAGGCGCCGAAACATAGAACTCCCCAAGGTCGGCAAGCGCAGGTGCGTTCCGCTCGTCCAGCTTCACCGCGGTTTCAAACTCGGCGCACACCTTCTTAGCCAATGAAAATGCGCTCATGAAAGAGGCGTGTTCCGCCTTTTCGCCGAGAGCTCTCCCGAGCCACAGATGGAAGTCGGAGTTTCCGCTGCTCGCATTCACAGCCTGTTCGCACTCGCTCGCTGCCGCATCGAAGTGTTCCAGCGAGAACTGCACGCGGCATTTCAGGTTGTGCGTCTCGGCTGATGCGGGAAGGGAATTGAGCAGCCTGGTTGCCTCGTCTGCGTTGCCTGCCTGCAGTTCTGCATTGGCCTTCGCCAGCGCGTCGTCTCCCATGGCGCGCAGGCACACGCCGAGTGCGACAGCCAGCAGACCCGGCACAAGCAGAGACCTTCTCACTGGACCCGCTCAATCGGAATGTCTTCCTGCAAGGGCTGCCCGTTGGTTGTGCCGGTGGCGACGACGTCGCCCTCCTGCAGGCCCGATGTGATCGCTACCTGCGTGAGGTTGATGGTCCCTGTGGTAACCGGAGTGCGTTTGAGACCATCGCCTTCAACTTTGTAGACGTAAGGCTTTCCATTCTCAGAGTAAAGAGCTTCGCGGGGAATGCTCAGCACGTTCGAATCACTCGATGTGGTCACAGTGACGGTCACATTTGTCTCAGGCAGCAGTCCGGTGTCGTCTCCGTCGATCGCAATCAGAACCTCGCCTACTGTGCGGGTACCGTAGGTGATCACCGTAATCGGAACGCTCACGATGTGCCCGCGCCACACCTGGCCGGGCTTTGCATCCCACTTGATCTCGATCGGCTGGCCGACCGCGAGACGCCCGATCTCGGGTTCGTCGAAGTATGCGCGAATGCGCTCGTGATCGAGATTCGCAATCTGAAGCAGCAGCTTGCCCTGTTCAACAAATGCCGTGGGATGCGCATCGAGCATATAGATGGTCCCCGCAATCGGTGCGCGAATCGTCGTCTGCGCCAGCACCTGCCGTGCCGCGGCGGCGTTGGCCTGAGCATCCGCGACGGCGGCCCGTGCGCGCTCTATCTCAGCCGGAGAATACCTGCGTTGCGAACTTGTCTCGGCAGCGCGCAAATTTGCTTGCGCGGAATCGAGTTGCTGACGCGCCCCAGCCACTTCGCTTGCTGACGCAGCGCCGCTAGCCTGCAGCTTTGTGAGGGCATCCAGATTGCGCTGTGCCTGCTCGGTGTCCAGCTTGCTCCGTGTAATGTCTGCCTGGCTTGCCTGACGCTGCTCCAGCGTACCGTTCTGCAGGATCGCATCCATGGAGGACTCAGCCGATTTCACGCCGCTTTCCGCGGTGGCTACGCGAGCTCGAGCCTCCAAAGCTTCCAGCTCGATCAGCAACTTGCCTGCGGGCACCCTGTCGCCCTGCTTTGCATAGACAGCTTTTACCGTGGTTGCAGTCGGACTGTGAACTTCGTAATCCTGCAGCGGTTCCACGCGCCCATTGGTGCTCACCGTGCTCGAAAGCACCTGGCGCTCCGCGCGGGCAACGCGAACCGGCAGGTGCGCGCGAGTCATAGCGCGCACTGAGAAGAACACGGCCACCAGGACAACGGCGATCCCCAGCCAAAGCCAGCGCCGGTCCAATTGCTTTCTTTCCTTAGCCATCCGGTCAACCTGAGTCAGTATATAGGACGCTCGATCGCCTTTTAGGAAGCGCCAAAATCGACGCGAGCCAGGATATCCACGCGGCGCAGTGGCATGAAATGGCCCGTACAATGGCGTTATGGCATCGCAACCCCGCTACACGGACGATCACGCCAAGGCAGGACTTGATGTCCCGTTTCCCGAGATAGAAACGTGGCAGAATCAGTTTCCGGGCTACGAGATCATCATTGACGATCCTGAGCTCACATCGGTCTGCCCCAAGACCGGGCTTCCTGACTTCGGCTCGCTGTCAATTCGCTACATGCCGCGCCAGCGTTGCCTCGAATTGAAATCGCTCAAGGAGTATCTCTTCAGTTATCGCAACCTCGGCATTTTTCAAGAGAACATCGTGAACCAGGTGCTTGAGGATGTGGTGAAGGCATGTGATCCTGTCTGGGCCGTTGTGCACGGCGTCTTTCGACCCCGTGGGGGCATCTCCACTACCGTCGAAGCCCGATGGCCGCGGCCGAAGGAATAGGGGCTACACTCGTCGAGATTTCGTTTTGACTCGCGATTCACGCCGTTAGTTCGTTCGCACTGTTAAGGAAGAGATCGATTGGCTGATACCGACCGTGCCTTGCGGACTCGCCCCGTTCCGGCCCTCGGAACCTTCCTGCTCCTGCTTGCCCTCAATCTGCTGAATTACATTGACCGCTACATCCTGCCCGGCGAAGTCTCGCTCATTCAGAAGGAATTCGCACTTACCGACCAGCAGATCGGCGCGCTGACCACAGCCCTCTTCTTCTGTTACATGCTCGCTGCTCCTCTGACAGGCTGGCTTGGAGATCGGTTTCCGCGCAAGCCGCTCATCGTCGCTGGCGCCACCCTTTGGAGCATTGCGACCCTTGGCTCTGCCTGGGTGCATGGCTATACGACTCTCTACATCCGGCACGCTCTCGTTGGGGTAGGCGAGGCGACCTTCGGCATTTTTGCGCCGGCGGTGATCGCCGACTTCTATCCCGAACGCGAACGCAATCGCGTGCTTTCCATCTTCTATATCGCCATTCCAGTAGGCGCCGCCCTCGGATATCTCGCCGGCGGTCAACTTGGCTCCTTGTGGGGATGGCGCGCGCCATTTTTTATTTGCGGAATTCCGGGCCTCATCGTAGCTGCGCTCTATTTGTTCATCGGGCGCGAACCCGAGCGCGGAGCCTCAGACCACCTTCGCGCAACGCCTGACCGCGCCACCTTTACCGGACTCTTCAGCAACGCAGCGTTTCTCACCGCGACCTTTGGTCTTGCAACTCTGACTTTTGCCATGGGCGGAATATCAGCTTGGATGCCGGAGTTTCTGCGCCGTTCCTCGGGCTTTTCAGTAGCAGGGGCAAGCCGGGCTGTCGGCGCAATCACGGTCATTACAGGCATCACCGGTACGCTCGCCGGTGGGTGGATCGCACAGCGCTGGCTACGCACAAATTATCGCGCTCTGTATCTGGTCTCGTTCTGGTCCGTGGCCCTCACGCTGCCCTTTGGCGCGCTTCTCTTCTTCGGCCCGGTCGCATGGGCCGTGCCTTCGCTCTTTGCTGCGGAGTTCTTCCTCTTCCTCAACACTGGCCCGCTCAACACAGCCATCCTGAACTCAGTTTCAGCCAAAGTGCGCGCAACGGCGGTCGGCCTGAATCTCTTCATCATTCATTGCTTCGGAGATACCTTTTCGCCACAGATCATCGGCGCCATCAGCGATCGATCCAATCTTCGTTTTGGTCTCGGATGCACGCTCATCGCGCTGGTGGTTTCAGGCTGCATTCTCCTGGCGGGCGCAAGGTTTGCGCCGAAGCTCGAAGAAGTGTCCGCGAATGTATCCTAAAAGTAAGGTCAATAATATTGATATGTATCAATGAGATATATCAATATTTGAAAGTAGCAGGTGAAGTACTAACCCGCTCAGTCATGCTCTCTAGCGCGTTCCGACCAGCTCTTCGCTCTGCGCCTTCTCGCCGTAGTGGCTCTGCACATAGTTGTCGAGAATCTGTTTGAACTCGGCAACGATCGTGTCGCCGCGCAGCGTCGTGTAGAGCTTGCCATCGACATACACAGGCGCCTTTGGCTCCTCAAAAGTGCCCGGCAGGCTGATGCCAAGGTTTGCATGCTTCGATTCGCCCGGGCCGTTGACCACGCAGCCCATCACCGCGAGTTTCAGCTCTTCCACCCCGGGATACTTCTTGCGCCATTCGGGCATGGAGGTGCGCAGGTAGTTCTGAATCTGCTCGGCCAGCTCCTGGAAGTAGGTGCTTGTCGTGCGTCCGCAGCCGGGGCAGCTTGTCACTTGAGGCATAAAGCTTCGAATCGAAAGCGACTGCAGAACCTGCTGCGCTGCCAGCACTTCTTCCGTGCGGTCGCCGCCGGGCTTGGGTGTCAGGCTCACGCGGATCGTGTCGCCAATGCCTGCCAGCAGCAATGGCGCGAGACCCGCCGTCGAGGCAATCAGGCCCTTCGAGCCCATGCCTGCTTCCGTCAGCCCCAAATGCAGTGGATAGTCGCAACGCGCAGCCAGGTTCGTGTAGACATCGATCAGGTCGCGCACTCCACTCACTTTTGCCGACAGGATAATCATGTCGTGTCCCAGTCCGTAGCGCTCCGCCGCCTTGGCCGAGTCCAGTGCACTCACCACCATGGCTTCCATCATCACGTCGCGCGCAGGCTTCGGATCAGACTGCTTGTTGTTCTCGTCCATCATGCGCGTTAACAAAGCCTGATCAAGAGAGCCCCAGTTCACGCCGATGCGCACCGGCTTCTGGTTCTCCACCGCACACTCCACCATGGTGCGGAAATTATCATCGTCCTTGCGCCCGATCGAAACATTGCCGGGGTTGATGCGATACTTCGCCAGCGCTTTCGCCGCATCAGGAAATTTCTTCAGCAGCAGATGGCCGTTGTAGTGAAAGTCGCCCACAATCGGCACCCGGATTCCACGCTTATCAAGGCCATCCACAATTGCGGGCACTGCGGCTGCGGCCTCTTCGTTGTTGACAGTCACACGCACAATCTCGGATCCCGCCAGGGCCAATGCTGCGACCTGTTCGATCGTCCCGGCCACATCCGCCGTGTCCGTGTTGGTCATTGACTGCACGACTACAGGAACTTCCCAGCCCACACGCACCTGTCCGATGCGGACGGTTCCCGTTTTCCTGCGCTGAATTTCTGGCATGCTGACCTCTGATATCAGTTTACCCGCTTCGCCCACTTCCGGCGGATGTCTCTCGGTCTAAGGAACTTCTGGGTAACTATCCCCCGTCAGACCTGCATTTTGAACCCGGCGCGCAATCAGCGAAACGCGTACAATAGAGGGCATGGGTTTTCGTTCTTTTCGCCATTCGATTTTCGTTGCTGCGACGCTCGCACTCGCCGCAACTCTTTCCCTTTCTGCGCAGGACACTCACCGCGGTCGTAAGTACAAAGAGCCTCCGGCGACTTCGCGGGTAGACGTCACAATTCTCAGGAAAGATGACGGAAAGCCGATCGAGAATGCCGCCGTTGTTTTCCAACTCATTGGCGACAAGGGCAACATGGAGTTGAAGACCGACGAAGACGGCAAGACGATGATCGACGTACTTCCAACGGGCTCCAAGGTGCTCGTCCAGGTCATTGCCAAGGGATTTCAGACGTATGGAGGGGAGTACAACCTCGACAAGCCACATCTATCGATCGAGCTCAAGATGAAGCGGCCTGGTCATCAGTACTCCGTCTATGAAGAGCACCCGCAGGCGGCAAATTCAGCGCAACCGGATGCCAGCAAGGACCAGCCTGCCGAGTCCGCAAATGACGCCGAGGCAAAGCCGGACGCTTCTCAGCCGAAACCGCAGTAAACGCGCTTTCCTCTTCGCCGGCGTTACACTGAGCGCAGAGCACTCAGAGAGTCTTCATGCCGGCCCAGCCATTACAGGGAAAAACCGCGATTGTTACCGGGGGTGCGCGCCGTATCGGCCGCGCAATCGCCCTTGCCCTCGCGCAAGCAGGGGCCGAAGTCACCATTACTTATCGAAGCGCTGAAAAAGATGCTGCTCTTACGGTCGAGCAGATGACCGCCTTTGGCTCGCGCGCCCAGGCCGTGCCGTGCGACGTGCGCTCCGAGAGTTCTGTCCGCCAGATTGTCGCGTCTGCGCTCGCTTTTCACGGCCGGCTTGACCTCCTCGTCAACAACGCTGCGGTTTTTGAGAGCGCCTCCCTCGACAAAATCTCGCTAGAGCAATGGGACAGGGTTTTTGAGACCAACACCCGCGGCCCATTCCTCGCTGCGCGCGAGTCCATTACTGCTTTGCGCGCAAGCCGCGGACGCATCATCAACATTGGCTCGCTTGGCGGCGAGCGCGCCTGGGCTGGCCATGCCCACTACTGCTCGTCGAAGGCCGCACTCCACATGCTCACGCAGGCAATGGCCAAAGCCTTCGCTCCCGAGGTCACTGTGAATTGCGTTGCGCCGGGCTGGGTAGAGGCAGAGGGAAGCGATGAAAAGGAAGCCGCTCGCTTTGCCGCGATGACGCCACTGCGCCGTAACGGAACGGCCGCCGACATCGCTGAGGCGGTTCTTTACTTCGCGGGGAACTCGGGGTTTGTGACTGGCCAGATTCTGACCATTGATGGCGGTCTTGGCCTCTAGGTGCTGACCAGGTCAGACGTCAGCGCGAAATGAGCCGGCTCCAGAAGCCTTTTTTCGCTTCCTTGCCATTGCCGCCGACAGACTTCTTCTTGCCGTTTCCTTTCAGATCGAAGGTCAGCGGCACATTCTCCCACAACCCCGCAGGCTCAGGCTGCGCAGGCCACACAGCGCCTTCCACCGCGGCTCGGGGATTCGATACGTACAGCCTGTGCGCAGTTTCCTCGCCCATTGCATTGGCGACGTGCTCATAGCCTTTCTTCAAACGCGCCGGCCGCCATTCAGGATGATGGGCGTCGCTCGCCAGAAAGTGAATCCAGTTGCGTTCGAGCAGCGCATTCGCAAATGCTTCGGGAATCTTCCCAAAGCGTCCGTAAAGCGCGGCCGACGTAACCTGCACGAGGCTGCCTTCGCGCAGCCACTCCGCCAGTATCTCGGGATTGCGCTGCAACACTGGGTTGCGCTCGGGATGCGTGATGATCAGCTTGTACCCCGCGGTTTGCAGCCTCTTCATCGCATCGGAAAGTTGCGGTGCAATCACCATCTCAGGAAACTCAATCAGCAGGTAGCCTTTTCCGTTGATTGAGTAGCGAAATGGATTCGAGAGAGCGTCCAGGATATTTCCCGCATTCATGTGGAAGTCGCATCCGAGGCTCAGCTCAACCACGCCGCGTAACTTTTCACGCAGTTCGGCGAGCCGCTCATGAATGAGAGCTTCCTGGTATGGATATTCATCGCTTGAGTGGGGCGTGCAGACAATATGAGTCACGCCGTCGGCCGTCGCTTGCTGCGCCAGCTCCAGGGAAGTCTCTAAATCGGGAGAGCCGTCGTCCACCCCATACAGCAGGTGCGTGTGGATATCGATCATTCAGTAACGCTTCCGAGTCCCAGAAATCAATGTGTGGCGAGCGCCTCGATCATCGAGGCAAAAATCTTCCAGCCGTCGGCAGAGCCCAGCAGTTTCTCGCTCGAGCGATCAGGGTGCGGCATCATGCCAAGCACGTTGCGCTTCTCGCTCAGAATGCCGGCAATGTTGCTCAGCGAGCCGTTGGGATTCGCCTCCCGCGTCACTTCTCCCGATGGGGTTGCATACCGGAACGCGACGCGATCTTCCGCCACCAGCCTCTTCAACTCGTCCGGCGCACAGAAATAGTTGCCTTCCATATGGCCGATGGGAATCTGCAGAATCTCACCCTTCGCGAGCTGGTTTGTAAATACGCTGTCGGTTGTTTCTACCCGCAGGTGCACCTGCTTGCAGATGTACTTGAGGCCCGCATTCCGCATCAGGGCTCCCGGCAGCAGTCCCGACTCCGTCAGAATCTGGAAGCCGTTGCAGATGCCCAGCACAGGCCCGCCGCCATCGGCAAAGCGCTTCACAGCCTGCATCACAGGCGAGAATCGGGCAATCGCGCCGGTGCGAAGGTAGTCGCCGTAGGCAAAGCCGCCGGGAACCAGCACCGCATCCACTCCAGCCAGATCCTCTGAGTCATGCCAGAGGAAGGTGACCGGCTGCTGCGCGATCTCCGCAATCACGTGATAGGTGTCGTGGTCGCAGTTGGAACCGGGAAAAACCAGAACGCCAAATTTCATGCCTCTAGGGTATCAGTTCACAGATCACGCAGGTTGGTGGCCCCTCGAAAGGGCTAACCACAAGGATTCCGCGACCGGCGTCAGTACCTGATCTGCAGCACCTGCGCCTTGCCGTCATCCGGCACCAGCATCGTGATTCGATGATGCTCGCGGTCGAAGCTGCTCATCACTGTGGTTAGTCCCTGACTTCCGTCAGCCGAAACCTTTACCGCCGATGCTGCCTTCGCGGCGCCATAAACCTCCACAGAGAGCTGCTTCCACCACGGCGCAAATGTGCCCTCTCGTTGAGCCACTTTTACCGTGATGCCTTCCGCCGTCGCCTCGCAGCTGAACGACTCGCGCAGGTAATTGCCATTTCTGAAGTCATAGCTGACCCCATCGTCCAGATACACCGTTCCGCTGCACTCGCTCCCACCAGCCGCCGGCGGATACACCCCCAGCGTCAGCGGCCCTTCAGGCTTCACTTCCGTGCTTTGAACGAGCGGCTGCTCCGGCACAATCGCGCCGGCCCGCACAAACACCGGCAATTCTTTGGCGCTGGAGTGCAGGTGCACTTCAGGCTGCTTCACCTGCGTATTGTCAATCGCCGTTCTTCCCGTGCTGCCGTCTACCCTTGCGCCGGTCCAGTAGTCGTACCAGCCAACCGGCGGCAGCGCAACAGAGTAGTCGTCCACTTCATCTGGGAACGGGCTTTGCGCAATAAGCAGGTCGGGCCCCAGCAGGAACGATCCACTGTCGCTCAAATCGAGCGGCTGGCCATTTGCCGAGCCGTTCGGAAACTCCAGAAAAAGAGGCCGCACAATCGGCAATCCGGTCCGGCTCATTTCCTCGGCAGTCGAATAGAGATAGGGCATCAGGCGATAGCGTTCTTCAATGTACTTCCGCCGCAGATTCAAATCCTCCGGTGTGCCGTTCTCCCACGGCTCCTGCGGATTGGTGCCCATCGACGTGTGGTCGCGGTCAATGGGCTGGAAGGCTGCCACCTCGAGCCAGCGCGTCAGCAGTTCCGGCTGCGGAGATCCCGCAAAGCCTCCAACGTCGGCTCCCGCCATTGCAAATCCGCTCAGGCCCAGGTTCAGCAGTTGCGGAACGGTCTGCCTGAGGTGACTCCAGTTGCTCGAATTGTCGCCCGTCCACGTCGCCGCGTAGCGATTTCCGCCCGCGTAGCTCGCGCGTGTCATCACAAAGGGCCGCGTGTTCGGCTGCAATCTTAAAAGCCCCTCGAATGTTCCGCGCGTATTCTGCATGCCAAAGATGTTGTGAACTTCGAGGTGCGTCGCCACCCGCGTTGCAAACCCCGGCTCTTCGATTCTGTGTTGCGTATCGTCGGGCATCGTTTTTGAGGGCACTTCGAAAATCGCGGGCTCGTTCATGTCGTTCCAGAAACCTGCAATTCCCTTGGCCACAAAATCCGAATAGAGCGTGCCCCACCAGTCGCGCGATACCTTCCGGGTGAAATCCGGAAAGACCGCTTTACCCGGCCACACCACTCCCACATAAGTTGAACCGTCGGGGTTCTTCACAAAATGGTCGCCTGCCGCTCCCTCGTCATACGGCTTGTAGCCCGCATTAGGCAGGTACGCGATATGCAAGTCGGTGATCACTACCGTATGCAGATGCTCCGCTTTCAAATCCTTGATCATCTGATCGAAATGGGGAAAGCGTTGCGGGTCCACCGTGAATGGCCGGTTCTTGAGCTGATAGTCAATATCCAGCCAAATCACATCTGCGGGAATCCGCTCGCTGCGCAGTTTCGCCGCGATCCGTCGCACCTCAGCCTCAGGAAAATAACTCCAACGCGATTGCTGGTAGCCGAGCGACCAGAGCGGCGGCAACGGCGTGTGTCCAATCAACCAAGCCCATGTTTCCGTTACGGCCTTCGGTTGCGGTCCGTAGAAAATGTAGAGATCCAGCGGCCCGCCCTCTGAGCCAAACGAGTAGCCGTTGCGATATTCCTTGTTGAAATCGAAACTGGCGCGCCAGCTGTTGTCGAGAAAAACTCCCGCCGCAACGCCTTTGCGAAAAGTCATAAAGTAGGGAATCGATTTGTAGATCGGATCCGTCGACTCCTGCCAGCCAAACGAGTCCGTATTCCAGTCGGCGAAGGCTTCGTTACGTCGGTCGAGCGGTCCAGGCTTGTCGCCCAGTCCAAAGTAGTGTTCATCTTCGGGCGACTTCATGTACACACGAAAAGATGCGCCATTGAACTCAATTGCTCTGGATGCCAGTTGTGATAGCAAAATGTTGCCATCGAGATCGGTCACCGTCAGCGCGAAGGGGGCCTTGCGCACTGCCACGTGCAGCTTGGCTGTCCTGAAACCAACAGAATCGGCGCTGCTCTCCTCTGTCACCGGCACGCTTGCTGCGCGCGCTGCCGCCATCACCGCCCATGAAGCATCTTCAGGAAGCTGCCCCTCCGGGCCCACGCGTACCCGCACGACATCATCGCGCAATGCCGTGATCAGCACCACTGCCGCGCCGGAATGAATTTCGATGCCGTTGGGCATCGGCCGGGAGGCGGTGACACGATCGAGCCGGACGAAGCCTGCGTTCGGCTGTGCATCCGCGGCGGAACCCGCTTGCATTATTGCAACAAAAAGAAAAGCAGCAGAAATCGCAAACAGGAAACGTCCAGTCATTGGTACGACACACCTCAAGGGATTCAGCATAATGCCAACTTGTGGAACGCCTCTACGCCAGCGCTGCCATGCGCTTCCGCGTTGCTTCCGCAAAGGCCTTTTGTTCTTCCGCTTCGCTGTCCAGTGAGCCGAGGTTGATCTCCACGTTCGCCGCCGCGCCGTTGAATGCGGCCTGCGCAAGCGCAATCGCGGTGGTCAGGTCAGATCCCATATTCGGGTTCGTCACTCCTTTCAGGCTCTCCGCAATCCGCTCAACCTCAAACGCGCGCTCCGCAACCCCCAGCGGAACATTGGTTGCCTGCTGCAGCGCCGCAAAGACGCCTTGCCCGCCGTCTTGTGATTCCTTTGCTGATTTGTAGGCTGTCATCACCACCTGGTAAGCCTCGGAGTCCGCATCGATCGCCGCTTTCAGCTCTTCGCGCAACGTGGCAAGCCTGCCCAGCGCCTCGCTCAACTGCGCCTCATGCTGCAGATAAGCCTTCTTGCCGCGCGACATGCCGGCCACCATGCCGGCAAGCCCCGCCGCCATCGCCGCACTTGCGGCCGCCGCGCTGCCGCCTCCCGGCGTCGCCGTGGGCGCCGCCAGTTGCTCGATAAACGGTTCAACCCCAGCGCGTAGGCCGCCCACTGCCATTTTGCCGCTCATCACGCCTGCCAGCCGATTCTCCAGAATCAGCGACGAGTCAAAATTCTCCACCTGCAGGAACCACTCCGCTGCCTGCTCCAGTGCGAGTTTCGGAATCAGCCCGACAATCTCACTCGACGTCGGCATTACGCCATAACGGGCGGCTTCGCGCTTCACAAACTCAAAGACGCGATGCACCGGTGTCTGTTCAAAGTCTGTCAGGTTCATTGAAACCTGAGCCTGTCCGCGTACCAGAAATCCAGCGCCCTTCACAAACCGCAGTCCGCCCGTTGAGAAGCGCACGGCCTTGGCAATCCTCTTCGCAATATCAACGTCCGTCGTATTAAGGAAAACGTTGTAGGCGACCAAAAACTTCCTGGCGCCTACGACTGTCGCCCCGGCAGTTGGATGAACCTGGGATTCGCCGAAATCAGGCTTGCGGGCAGGGTTTGTCGAGATATCATCGCGGATGCCTTCAAACTGGCCCCTGCGAATGTTTTCAAGATTCTGCCGCTCCGGCCTGGTCGCAGCCGCCTCGTAGAGATACACGGGAATCGCGAATCGCTTCGCTATCTCGGCTCCCACATGCTTCGCCATCGCAACGCAGTCTTCGATCGTGACCCCGTCAATTGGAATGAAGGGAACCACATCGGCCGCGCCCATCCGGGGGTGCGCCCCGGTATGACTGGTCAGGTCGATCAGTTCGGCGGCTTTGCCAACGCCGCGGATCGCCGCTTCCTGGATGGCTTCACGCTCGCCCACCAGCGTAATCACGCATCGGTTGTGATCGGCATCCATCTCCCTGTCGAGGAGATAGACGCCCGGCATCGTCATGGCCTTTACGATCGCGTCAACCTTCGCAGGATCGCGGCCTTCTGAGAAATTGGGAACGCATTCAACCAGTGTGTTAGGCACGCGAAAAGGATAAATCAGCCGGCTGTCATCGAAGCGGGCCTCCGCTCTCTTCTACTTCTTCGGCGGAAAGTCTTTCAGCAGTTTGGCCATCGCCTTGTCCAGATTCTTCTGCATCTTTTCCTGGTTGTTGCCCGGGTTGATCGTCTTGGTCGCGCTGCCTGTCCACACAAGCGCTTTCGAGTGGGTGTTGTACATATCCAGCACCAGGGTTCCGATGCTGATCGTCGTCTGTTGGGTGGTCACCATGCCCCCGCCCCATCGGTAGCCACCACCCGTGCCGTAGGCATTCCATTGCGTCTCGTGCTTCACAGACGCCTGGTAGGTAACATACAGGTCGGCGTCCTCGCCCGTTGTCTTTGTCAGGCCTTTGGTTGCCAGCTGCTTATCGACCGCGGCCATAATCTGTGCGTCGGCAATCTGGTTCGGATACTGCGCGTTGGGCACCTTCACCCACTTGTAGGTGTGAAACGCTGAAAAGTCCACGCCCGGCATCGAGTTAGTCTTTACATCCTGCGCGATAGCGCTTGCGGCGACAGTTGCGGCCGCGAGCCCAAGGCCCAATGCCAGGGCCAGTCTGCGAAATCTCTGAATCATTCTTTGCCTCCGTCCGTGCGAGCTTTCGCGTTCCTTATACGCCCTTGCCTCATTCGCTGAAACTGTCAATTTCTACAGCCGGCTTCATCTGCCTGCATCCATGAGCGTTGTGGTTTCGTTCCAGCCAATTTCGCCATCCCGATCCCGCCATCCCCGGTAGTATCCTGCTAAAGAGAGCGCCTCGAGTCCTAACCAGGAGAAGATCATGATCACCGCAACGGCTCCGCTCATCCGTGCGCCGCGCGGCAACACACTGCGCTGCAAGGGCTGGCAGCAGGAAGCCGCCCTTCGCTGCCTGATGAACAACCTCGATCCGGAGGTGGCCGAGCGGCCCTCTGACCTGGTTGTCTACGGCGGCATCGGCCGCGCCGCCCGCAACTGGGAGTGCTTTCACGCCATCGTCCGCGAGCTCGAGCGTCTAGGCGACGAAGAAACGCTGCTCGTTCAGTCCGGCAAGCCCGTCGCCGTTTTTCCCACTCATGACAAGGCCCCACGCGTCATCATCGCCAATTCAAATCTGGTAGGGAAGTGGGCCAACTGGGACTACTTTCACGAGCTTGATCGCAAGGGCCTCATGATGTACGGCCAGATGACGGCCGGCAGCTGGATCTACATCGGCACGCAGGGCATTCTGCAGGGAACCTTTCAGACTTTCGCCGCTCTGGCCGATCGCCACTTTGGTGGATCGCTGCGTGGCAAGCTTGTCGTCACCGGCGGCGTCGGAGGCATGGGCGGCGCGCAACCCCTCTCCGTCACTTTGAATGACGGCGTTGTGCTCGCCATTGATGTGGATCGCACGCGCATTGAGCGCCGCGTTGAAACCCGCTATTGCGATAGCGTCACCGAAAGCCTCGACGAGGCTCTTGCCCTCTGCGAATCCGCCCGCCGCGATGGCCGCGCCCTCTCCGTGGGCCTCGTTGGCAACTGCGCCGACATACTGCCTGAGATTGTTCGCCGCGGCGTGGTCGTAGACGTCGTTACCGACCAGACCAGTGCCCACGACCCGCTGAACGGTTATGTTCCGCAGGGGCTTTCGCTTGAACAGGCAGCCGCCCTTCGCCAGAGCGATCCGCAGGAATATGTCAGCCGCTCCACGGCCTCCATGGTTGTTCACGTCGATGCCATGCTCGCCCTGCAGCGCGCCGGCGCTATCGCCTTTGACTACGGCAACAACATTCGCCGCTTTGCCTTCGATGCCGGATGCGCGGACGCCTTTCTCATTCCCGGTTTTGTGCCGGAGTACATTCGGCCGCTATTCTGCACCGGCGCCGGGCCGTTCCGCTGGGTTGCGCTCTCCGGCGACCCTAAAGACATCGACCGCACTGATGAACTGGCTCTGGAGCTCTTCCCGGAAAACGAAATCCTCACCCGATGGTTTCGTCTCGCACGTGGCCGATTTGCTTTTCAGGGTTTGCCGGCGCGCATCTGCTGGCTTGGCTACGGCGAACGCGCCCGCATGGGTGAGGCCATCAACCATCTGGTCCGCAAGGGCGAAATTTCTGCGCCCGTCGCAATCGGCCGCGATCACCTCGACACCGGCTCCGTCGCAAGTCCTTATCGCGAAACTGAGAAAATGCTCGACGGATCCGATGCCGTTGCCGACTGGCCTATCCTCAACGCTCTGCTTAACACCGCTTCCGGAGCGACGTGGGTCAGTTTCCATCACGGTGGCGGGGTCGGTATGGGATATTCACTCCATGCCGGGACAGGTCACCGTCGCAGATGGCACAGAGAACGCTGCCTATCGCATCCCGCGCGTGCTCAATAACGATCCTGGCATCGGCGTTGCCCGCCACGCAGACGCTGGCTACGATCTCGCAAGTCAGACGGCCCGCGAACGCGGCATCCATATTCCCATGGCGAAAGAGTAAGGCATGACCGGCACGGTAGCAGTCGTCAACATCGGGCAACTCGTTACAATGGCCGGACCCGCGCGCGCCAGAATCGGCGCAGAGCTCAAGCAACTCGGCCTCATTGGCGATGCTGCGATGCTCGTTGAAGATGGTCGCGTCACCGCAATCGGCACCTACAGCGACCTTGCGGGATCCATCTCGCAAACGTCGATCGTGGTTGACGCCGGTGGCCGCTGCGTCACTCCCGGCTTCGTCGATGCCCACACGCATCTCGTCTTCGCCGGAAATCGTGCCGCGGAGTTCGAGCGCCGCATCGCGGGCGAAACCTATCAGCAGATCGCCGCATCGGGCGGGGGCATCCTGCGCACCGTCGCTCTCACGCGCGCCGCCAGTTGCGATGAACTCTTCGCCGCCGCGTGCCACCATCGCGACTGGATGCTGCGCTCAGGCACCACCACCATCGAAGTCAAATCCGGCTATGGGCTCGACTACGCCACCGAAGTGCGCATGCTTAACGTCATTCAGCGGCTCAATGTCGAGGGACCTGCACGCTTTATTCCCACTCTGCTTGCCGCGCACACCATCCCGCCGGAATTCGCCCAGCGCCGCGGCGAATATGTCCATTGGATCGCCGAGGAGCTGATTCCTGAGGTCGCATCCAATCATCTTGCCCAATGCTGCGACGTTTTCTGCGACGACCACGCCTTCACCGTCGAAGAGGCGCAGATTGTGCTTGCCTCCGCGCGCCGCCACGGCCTGCGCCTTCGCGTTCACGCCGAGCAGTTTCGCCCCGGTACTGGCGCCGACCTTGCCGCAGAGCTTGGAGCAGCTACCGCAGACCACCTTGAAGCCGTCACCGAAGAGTCCCTGCACAAATTACGCATCGCGAACGTGCAGCCTGTTCTGCTACCGGCTTCGGTCTTCGCAATTCGCAGCACAAAATATCCGCCTGCGCGCAAGATGGTCGAGCTCGGCCTTGCCATCGTCCTTGCTACTGATTTCAACCCTGGCTCCTCGCCCATTGCATCCATGCCATTTGTCATGTCGCTCGCATGCCTGCAAATGGGTCTCTCGCCGGCAGAAGCATTGACCGCCTGCCACCATCAACGCGGCCTTCAGCCTCGATCTTGGTTCCAGCGTTGGCTCACTGGAACCCGGAAAGCAGGCTGACTTCGTTATCCATGAATTCGGCGACTATCGCGAGCTGGCCTACTTTGTCGCCGCGCCGGTGAGGCCCCGCGTTTTCATCGGTGGGGTTGAAGTGGATATGGAGCAGCTACCGTAACTCCCCGACGCGCCTCTGCACCGACCGGCGCTTTTCAGCAACAAAGACGAGGACGCCCGCGCCCACCAGTACAACGGTGCCTCCCACTACCTTCACCACCGCCAGCGTCTTATTCGTCTCTTCGCCCGTTGGGATTGTTGAAAGAACGATCGTGAGCATCGTGCTCAGCAGTCCCACCGTGGCCAGTGCGATCGCTGCTGGTTTGCCGCCGGGCACGCGGCGCGTCTCCGGACCCGCTGCACGATTTTGCAGCTTGATCATGGCCGCGAATAAAAACAAGTACGGCACAAAGTAGGAGATCACTGCCATGCTCACCAGCACGTCATACGCCCCGCGCACGGTCGTTCCCGCCTGGCCCAGTAAGGTCACCAGCATTCCTGCCAGTCCATAGACGCCGATCGCAATCCACGGCGTGCGGAACCGCGGGTGAATCTTGCCGAATGCCGGCGGCAGATAGTGATCGATGCCGGCGACAAAAGGCAGCCGTGAAGTCGACGACAGAAAAGCAGCAGCACCGCCAACGGCATTCAATCCCACAAGCAGCGCCATCGGCATAAGCAGCCATTCCAGCCCCAGGTGCGCGCTCATAGCGCGAACGCCGTTCATAAAGCCGTCGGGTCCACCCACGGCACTGCTCGGCAACGCCACCAGCAGCGCCGAAGTGCCCCCAATATAGCCGAGCGCCAAAATGCTGCCGCCAAGCAGAATCGCCAGAGGAATAATGCGCCGCGGATTCTCAATCTCGCCGCCCATTGCCGAGCCTGCTTCCACGCCACCAAACGCAAAAAAAACGCTCGACCAGAAGACAGCGTTGTTCAGCGTCCAGTGCGGCACAAAATCGTGCAACGTATAGTGAGCATACGGTCCGAAGCGCACGTATGAAGCCACCGCAAGCGCCATCAGAACCGTGATCGGAATCAGAGCGCCCAGCGAGCTCACATTGTTCAACCATTTACCGGCGTCCACACCGCGAATATTTAGGAGCGTGATGATCGCCAGCCACGTGAGCGCAAAGGCAACGTAGTACAGCGAGTTGCCGGAGAGAGCCTGTGCCTTCACTCCGAAAGCAAACAAAGTGGATGCCGCCCCGAAATACAGCACGCCGGGAAAGTACGGCAGGTTGCTCATCCAGTAGGTCCATGCGGCGATGAATCCCGGGAAGTCTCCGAACGCTTCGCGCGTCCATACGTAGAGACCGCCCTCATCCGGCAGACGTGAAGAGAGCTCCATCACGCTTGCTGCCAGGGGCACAAAGAAGCCCAGCAGCGCCGCAAACCAGATCGCCAGAATGCTCGGCCCGGCGGCGGCTGCAGTTGCTGTCCAGCGCACGCTGAGTCCGCTGATTACATAAAACAGCACAAGATCGCGAAACCGAATGCCTCGCTTGAGCGCTGGGGTCTGGGCCATTTAGCGCGGAGAATACCAGAACACGCTTCGCCAGAGAAGCTAAATCAGAGAGGATGAATCCAGACAAGATAAATCCAGACAAGACAAATCCGGACAGGCTAAATCTTGCCTAGATCCTTCAGCACCGCCATCGCTGCATTGCGTCCGTTGATACCGATCACGCTGCCCCCCGGATGTGTGCACGCACCGCAGAGATAGACGCCCTTCATCGGCGTGCGCGCCGTCAGCCGTTTCGACCACATATACTCCGGCAGGCACTCGCCCTGAAAAATGTGTCCGCCCGTCAACCCGACTTTCTTCTCGATATCCGGCGGCCCCAGCACCTGCACGTCAATCACAGCGCGATCCATATTCGAGCAGAAGCGCCCCAGCGACTTCAACGCCAGGTCGCGCACTTCATCCCGTCGCGACTCCCACGTTCCCTGCGCAAGCGTGTACGGAACATACTGCGCAAAGACGCTCATCGTATGCGTGCCCGCCGGCACAACAGTGGAGTCATGCACGCTCTGAAAATAAAGCTCGCACCACAGATGCTCCGGCAACTCGCCACGTTTCGCCGCGGCAAAACCCTGCTTCCACTCGTCCTTCGTCAGCGGGGCGTTAATCTGCCCATAATGGTGTGGCTCATCGGTCCCGGGCTGTGCCGTAAAATTCGGCAGCTCCGCCAGGTGTACATTCAGCTTCACCGTGCAGCCCTCAATCGGCACACGCTCCACCTGCGCTTTCCAGTCCGCATCCGCCGCATGGTCGAGCATCCGCAGCGTGCTCCGGGGGTCGGCGTTGGAAATCACAGTGCGCGCCGCGATGCGTTCGCCCGATTCAAGCAGTACACCCTCGCCAGGCAGAATCTGTGCAACCGGCACGCCCGATACCACCGTAGCGCCTGCTTCGCGCGCTGCATCGCAGAAATAAAACGAAACCATCCCCATGCCGCCGCGCACATAGCCCCACATGCCGGGCATGCCGCCAAGTCGCCCAGAGGAATGATGAAACCGGATCGAAGCTGTGCCGGCATCAAACGGGCTTGCATTCGTTCCGATCACGCCCTGGCCCAGGTACGCAATCTGCAACCGTTCGTCTGTCAGATAACGTTCGACCAACTCTGCCATCGACCACTCGAAGAGCAGGGAACGAGCCTCGCTGTCGTCTCCCAGCCGTTCCTCAATCTGCGCGCGCGTCGGCGCCTCGCCGATCCACACATCGTTGTCGTTCGCGGGCCGCAGTGCATCGCGCAGCCTTCGAATCACGTCGCACATCGCGTTGAAGCCATCTACATCCCCTGGCGCCAGTGCCCTCACTGCAGCTTCGCAGCGCGCATCGTCATCCCAAAGTTGAATGCTCGAGCCATCGAGGAAGGGAACAAACAGGCCGTTCACCGCTGGCGTCCACGCAAAGCCCCTGCGCGGCAGTTCCAACTCTTCCACCACCAGCGGATGCAGCAGACCCGCAAGATACGCGCACGGCGACATCCGCACACCAGGAAAAGGCTCCTCGATCGTGCAGGCTCCGCCAATACGTGCGCGGCTCTCGATCACCAGCACACGCTGTCCGGCTCGCGCCAGGTAAGCGGCGCATGCCAGCCCGTTGTGGCCGCCGCCGACAACAATCACATCCCAGTTTCTTGCGCAAAGCTCGCGAATGGAAAGAGGCAGCCCAATTTCGCCCAGCACTTCGGCTGTTGGTGACGTCATGGTTCCAACACTATCACCGCCGATCTGCGCCGGCAGAACGCGCATCATACAGATGGTGAAGAACTCGAACCCGCGCGTTCCCCGGCGCAGCCACGTCAATAGACCCTAAGCTGATTTCTCAGAATTCGATGCACATCGTACGCACTCCCCAAGGAGATTCGAATGCTCCCAATTGATAAGCAAAGCGTCATTCCCACCAGAATTCTGGTGCCCATTGACTTCAGCCCTTCCTCGCACGCAGCTCTCGAAGCCGCAGGCGAGCTGGCTGAGCGGTTTCATTGCGAGGTCTTCCTGTTGAACGTGATTCCGGCCTTCCCAAATGTCTCTCTGCCCGACTCTATTACTGAGGCCGCCGTGATCGAACAGGCCCGCCAGGTATCGAACGACAGGTTCGCCCTCTCGCAGAACTCTCTGGGCGCCAAAGGAATCGTGGTCAAGTCCAGTGTCGAGGTGGACAACGACGTAGTCGGAGCGGTACTCGAGACAATCGAAAGAGAGAAAGTGGATTTCGTGGTGATCACCACCCACGGGCTCTCCGGCTGGTATCCAAACGTCTTCGGTTCCGTTGCCGAAAAAATCCTCAAGCTCGCTCCGTGCCCGATCCTGCTTTTGCGTACGCCTAAGCCCGAAACAACTGCGAAGATTCCCTTTGCGCGCTCAATGGAGTGGTGGTAAAGCCCTACTTCACGCCGATATTCTCCGTGCGCATCCCACCAGGTCATCGCCCTGGATATGGATGCATTTGAATCTGCCGGCCGCAAAGAGCCGCCAACATGTTGACATAGTAGTATCGTCCCAGAGGCCAATCAGTGGCCAGTTTTGCACGGAACCTTGCCTTTTTATTAAAGTCTCTCGAGTCGCGCGTATGATGTAAGCTGTTGAATATAAAATGTATATACCCTCGAATGACTCTCGGCATGTCCTTCGCCGAAGACGCGGTTTGCTATTGATTTTTGGAGAAATTTTTCATAAAATAAGATTCAGAGCTCCTCTGGACAGAACGGATCCCCAGCCATCGCCCGAGGATGCACTTGCAAATCACTCCTTTTTCTCAAGGACAACAAATCAATGGCAAAGCGTCGTGGAAATCCGAACTGGGGCAAACCGGAGCCCATCGGTCCAGTTGTGCCCACCGTGACCTCCTTTGAACAGATCGTCAAGGAGTTCAAACTTACCCCGGATCAGTACATTCGGTCGACCCGTCTTCGCGAATGGGCCCGCCGGAACAAGAACTCGAAGTATATCCCGGAGGCTCTCCTCGAGGCCTGGGGCTTTGAGATCGAATCGACGTTGTAAGACATCCGTTCCGTTGTGCCGGAAGCGCCGCCTTCGAGCGGCGCTTTTGCTGTCTGGGCACACCAGAATAAGATCATAAACAGATGCCGGAAGCCGAGCGAATTTTCGATCCCCCCTTTACCAACGTACCGGGCGCCCTTGAAGACATTCGCGCCGGGCGTATGGTCGTCGTTGTTGACGATGAAGACCGCGAGAACGAAGGGGATCTCACACTGGCCGCTGAGCATGTCACGCCGGAAGCTATCAACTTCATGGCGCGCTATGGCCGTGGCCTCATCTGCCTCACGCTCACCGAAGAGCGCGCCGACTCTTTGCGCCTCTTTCCCATGACGCAGAACAATTCCAGCCGCTTCGGCACCGCCTTCACTGAGACTATTGAAGCCCGCGAAGGCGTCACCACGGGCATTTCCGCAGCGGATCGTGCGCACACCATCCGCACCGCTATCGCACCGGAGTGCACTCCCGCCGACCTCGCGCGCCCCGGACATGTATTCCCGCTCCGCGCCCGCAAGGGCGGCGTGCTGGTTCGCGCCGGGCAGACCGAGGCTTCCGTCGATCTTGCCCGCATGGCCGGCCTCAATCCCTCGGGAGTCATCTGCGAAGTCATGCGCGATGACGGGGAGATGGCGCGCATCCCTGATCTCATTCCATTCTGCAAAGAGCACTCGCTCCGCATTCTCACCGTCGCCGAACTAATCCGTTACAGACTGCGCCACGAGCGCTACATCGTCCGCGCCGGCGAAAGCCGCATTCAGACCCGTTATGGCGAATTCCGCATGATCGCCTACGAGAGCGAGGTAAACGGCGGCGAGAGCCACATCGCCCTGGTGCGCGGCGATTTGTGCGCTCCCAGCCCAGCTGCGCATCTGGGCCCCGCCGCCAACGCGAACGGCTCCGTCAGCCCTGCGGGTCCAGACGCGGTGCTCGTCCGCGTGCACACGCGCTGCACGGCAGGCGATGTTTTCTCGGCCGACTGCCACTGTCACGAAATCATTGACCAGTCGATGCGCATGATTGCCGAAGAAGGATGCGGCGTCCTGCTCTACCTGCACAACACCTCGCGCGGATTTGAGATTGACCGTACACCCGCGCAACCGGCAGCCTTCGAGCCCGGCGGAGCGGTGCATCCGGTAGGCGGCGACACAAACGCCTCGCGCCTCGTGCTGCATCAGGGGCTACGCTCTCGCGAAGGCTCGCAAGCCCGCACCGGGCGCATCCTCCGCGCCATCGGACTCGGCGGCCAGATCCTCTCCGACCTCGGCGTGCACCGCATCCGGCTTCTGTCGAATACCCCGATGCACATTCCCGCGCTCGAAGGCTTCGGCCTCGAAATCGTCGAGCAGGTTCCCATTCCCGTCGAAGAGTGCAGCCGCGTCAGTATCGTCTGAAATATCTCAATCCCACTTGGCGCGTCGTCTGCGTGCACACTCAGCTATATCTTCCGTTCGTCCACACTCTCGAGCGTCGTATCCTCAACGCCCTGGCTTCCAAAGCTCCTGAAGCTCTTCACGTCGCGCAGCGCGAAAGCCGGCGCTTCCTTCGGTGTGCGCACGCGGAAGAAATCGGCCCCATCCACATCCTTCAGCCAGAAGGCCGCGCGTGCATCGGGCGTGCTTGTCGCAATCTCTACGTTGCTTACATCGAGACCGCGCACATGTCGTGCGTAGATCCCTGTCGCCGGCAGTTTTCCGAACATCTCCGGCTCGGGATAGGCATCGGCTTTCACCTCCGGCATCAATGCCGCCATCTCCGCATCGCCTCCTCCCGCCTGCTGCACAATCACGTCGTGAATCCTGATGTCTTCAAGCGGATGACCGGCTACTCCGGCAAAAATTGACGGCATCATCGCCGAGCTCTGGCACGTAATGTTGCTCAGCATTACCCGGCGCAGCACTCCAGGCTTTGCATCCCTTGGCCCGCGCATGCGCGTGCCCAGTCGCAGAAACAGTGGCGCGCTGCGCAGATCGCGCATCGTGATTCCGGTAAAGGTAATGTCCTCCACCAGCGCCCCATCCACGGTCTCAATGGCAAGCCCCCGGCAGCTTTCAAAGACGCAATTCGAGATGGCGATATTTCTGAAGCCGCCATTCGACTCCGTGCCCATCTTGATCCGCCCGGTCGGTAGATGATTTCCGCGGTCAACCGGCTTCCACGAGCCGTCGATCATAGCGCCAAGCGCATAGCCTCCGGTCACGTAGCAGTTCGTGATCGTCACATTCTCTGTAGGCCGTGCATAACCTAGCGCAAACGAGCTTTTGGGGCAGATGCCGTCATCCCACGGCGAATTCACCGCGCAATTCGATACCCGCACATTCCGGCAACAGTCGATATCGATCCCATCGCGGTTCGTATCAATCGTAAGATTGTCGATCGTCATGTTGTCGACGCCCGTCGCAAGAATGCCGAACCAGCCGCCCTCTAAAATCTTGAAGTCACGCAGAAGCACGTTGCGGCAATTCTTCAGTGCGATTGCCTTGTTGCCCACACCCGGCTTCGTCGCATCCGGCCGCTGCACATCTTTTGCCGGGTCCCATCCGCGACTGAGGCCCTTGCCCCAGATCATTCCCGGCCCACTGATTGAAATATCATCAAGGCCTTCGCCCCAGAGCAGCGAATTATGCCAGTGGTTGTGCCCGTAATCCTGGTATGGCTCCCACGCCCCTTGTGGCTCGGCGGAATCGTAGCCGCCGCTGGTCATGCCATTCAGCGGCGTCGGTCCTGCAAGAATCACCGCCCCGTGATCCAGAAACAATCCAACCTTGCTCTTGAGCCGAATGGAGTAGCTCAGGTAGACACCGGCAGGGAAGTAGACAGTGCCCCCACCCGATCTTGCAGCAGATTCAATCGCTTTGTTGATCGCCGGTGTATCGGTCGTCGCTCCGTCGCCTTTGGCGCCGTGCGCGCGCACGCTCATCCATCCTGCCGAGCCTTCGCTCTCGGTTCCGCTGCCCGCGCTCAACGCGCTTCCTGCCGCAGGTGTCACGGCAGCCGCAACCCCTGTTCCCGCAAATTTCAAGAGCTCCCTGCGGTACATATCGGTCTCCTCCACAGAGCATGGCTTGTCATATCTTTTTTGTGGCGAGTCGATTGTAGCTGGTGAAGCGAAGGGGGCGAGCCGCGCGAATCAATCAGCCATGCAGTGCTCAAGCTCTGAGACTTCGAATTAAGGAGAGAGAAATTGAGAGCTGGAAGGGAAGAACCGCAAGGCGGTCAGACGCGCCACTCATCCGCGCGCCAGCTCCTGATGCGCTCTTTGATCTGCTTCTGCGTCAGGTTCTGCTCGAGGGCCTGCTTCGCCAGCTCAACCACCTCGTCATCTGCGGCAAAGCGCAGCGCGACCAGTTGCGTTTCCGTCAGCCGGTAGATCTGCGCGTGCCATTCGGCCGGCGCGAGCGCCTGCAGCCGTAGCCGCTCTTCAAGTCGAATCACGCGATCCTGCACCTTCAGCGGATACGTGCGAAGTCTGAAAATTGGCACAATCACGGCCACGGATAAAAAGAGAAACCACCATGACGCCAGGTCGCGGTGACGTGCCACAGTGTAGATCGCCACTGCCAGGTTCGCCAGAAACAGCGGCAGAATGAACCCGTGAAAAAGCGGATCGAAGCGAGCGTGACTTGTCAGGGTTTGCGGCTGCTTACTCATGCTCGGCAAGGACCGCCTTTACTCGCGGCGTCGCAGTCATCATTGCTGGCCATTCGGCATTTATGCCTATTCCGACGTTGATCGACGAGCCGCCTGAAGCACCTTCAAGCTGCGGAACGGGATGAGGCTGTGACGCTGGCTCAGGCTGGTAAGTAAACTCAGCAAGGTCCTGCGGAGCCAGTACCGGAGTGTCCTTCGGCACCAGGTGATGATGGCCGCGCACAATGTAGTCCACCAGCAGCGCGCCGGCAAGATATGGATTAAACACTGCAATCGGAATCGCATACCCTGTCGTGATCAGCGATTCGGAGATGTCCTTGTTGCTTCGGCTTGGGCGACGATAGCCCGGTATCTGCGGAATCTCGTAGACCTCGACGTCGAGCGACGGCTGTTTAGTTCCGTAGCGCACCAGTTTGTACGCAACCTGTTTGGGCGTCGTGACACCTGCATCAGGGAAGATGCTGCGCTTGAACTTTCCTGGAAAGTAAGTGTTCAGGGTCACGCGGGCAAAATCGGCGCAGTTGTTGAACAGAAGCTGGAAGTGAGACTTGTTCTTTGCCGTATTCATCTTCTTGATGAAGAGATCATCCTGCGCTTCAGTCGTATCAAATCGGAAAGCATAGATGCGCCGCTCGTAGGCCACGCCCACTAGTTCTTTCCATCCGCCGTGTAGAAGGTTTCCTTCCTGCACATCGCCCAAATCCATCAAGTGAGCTTCGTGATAGTTGTCGCGCATCCGCTCAACTTCGTCGTGGCTGGTATATTCCGGAACTGCGGCTGCATTCTCAACTGAGAAGAGATAAGGCATCAGGGGTACAGCAATCCAGTCGTAGCCGCCCATTCCCTCATAGCGCGAAATCACAGCACCCATCTCGCCGGCCCTACAACGTCGCAGCTTCACCGGCGTCTCAGCGCACACGCGGTCAAAATAGATCGCGGTGTGACCGGTAGGATTCAGCGCCCCGAAAAAGCCGTACGGCTGTTCTAACAGGAGGGCAGCCTGTGCTTGTGAGCGTGCACATGGCAGAAGCAACAGCGCAAACGCCATGAGAACTAACGCTACTCTGCGTTGGGGACGCATAGGTGGCATCGGGTCTCCGGGTTGGGGAATTGCGTAGTCTCAATTATGAGGTAAAAACCTTCAAATTGCAGCAGTTAATGGTGGCCGCAATATCAAAAGTCGCTGAAAATCCCGCATTATGGCCCTCTTTATAGGAACCATCCCGCGCACGAAACGTTGCATCGCTCGCGAAGAACGCACACAGGAATTACCCTAGCTGACTTACCCTGGCCTGGTCTGATACCGTGTCATCTTTCAGAACAGTCCCCTAAAGCCGGCGAAGCCGCCGGAAATCGCTCTTGCTTGAGGCCGCTACTGTGAAGCTCCGCTCGCTTGTTGCACTTTTCTTCCTGTCCTGTCTCGTTGCCTCAGCCCAGATCACCCTGCCCAGGACGCTCAGCAGCCACATGGTTGTGCAGCGCAATCTTCCGGTGCACGTGTGGGGCTCTGCAGCCGTTGGTGAACAAGTCACGGTCAGCTTTCGCGGCGAAACGCGCTCCACAACAGCCGACCGCCTGGGCCTGTGGAGCATCTACCTCGCGCCGGGCGCAGCGGGTGGCCCATTCGAGCTCAAGGTGCAGGGATCGGCCTCCAACAGCCAGCCCGTCATTCTTGACGACGTGCTCGTCGGCGATGTCTGGGTGGCATCCGGCCAGTCAAACATGGAGTTCCCGATGAGCCGCGCCGCCACTGCTGCGCAGGACCTGCCCCACGCGAGCAATCCGAGGATCCGGCTCCTCATGGTGAACAAGCGCGCCTCGGATTACGCAGAGCCGGATATTGATAGCAGTGGATGGACGCTCTCCACTCCTGAGACTGCCAAAGATTTTTCCGCCATTGCATGGTACTTCGCGCGCGATCTGGAACAACGCGAGCACGTGCCCGTCGGCGTCATCGACGCCACCTGGGGTGGAACCGTTGGCGAGTCATGGGTGCGGCTCACCGCCCTCGGAGAAGACGCCTCCCTCGCGCCTCTCTTCGTTTCGCGTGGCAAAATGACGGACCACGAAGCCGTGGGCCAGCTCGAGGCAAAAGACGAGGAGCGGCAGCGCGACCAGGCGCGTGCGCAGGGCAAAGCGATCCCGCAATTTCCGTGGCACCCGCCGCTCAACAGTTGGGCGCCCGGCATGCTTTGGAACGGCATGATTGCTCCACTCACGCCCTTCGCCATCCGCGGCGTCATCTGGTATCAGGGCGAAAGCAACAGCGCGCTCGCGCGTGCGCCACTCTACAACCACATCTTCCGCACGCTCATTGAAGATTGGCGCCACGAGTGGGGCGTCGGAAGCTTCCCGTTCCTCTACGTGCAGATTTCCAACTACAAATCCACGTCCGCTGAAGACTGGGCGCTCCTGCGCGATCAGCAGCTTAAAACACTTGAGATGGCAAACACCGCCATGGCCGTCACAATTGACATAGGCAATCCCGACGACGTTCATCCCACAAACAAGGTCGACGTTGGTCTTCGCCTCGCGCGTGCCGCCCGCGCGCTTTCCTATGGAGAGGCTGTCGAATACAACGGGCCGCTCTTTCGTCAGGCTACACCCGAGGGAGTTTCCATCCGCGCCTGGTTCGACCACTCCAAGGGACTGAACGCCAAAGGAGGCGGGCTCACTGGCTTCGAAGTCGCCGGAGCTGACGGCAAATTCGTTCCTGCCTCCGCGCGCATCGAGGGCGAAACCATTGTCGCCACCAGCGCGGCAGTTCCAGCGCCGGTCTACATCCACTACGGCTGGGCCAACAGCCCGCAGTGCAACCTGTTCAATGGCGAAGATCTGCCCGCTTCGCCGTTTACCTCGATGCAATAGATACCCGCGTCTACACCGTGCTCAATCCGGAAATAGTGCCGCCCTCTTGCGTGCCCGCCGGCTTCACGACCGTTGTCTCCTGCATCTCGATCAGTCCGGTGCCACACAACGCACTCAGCTTATCGAGGAGCGATTCCACCTTTTCTCTCGTCTCAATAAACTCGATCTTCAACGGCAGGCGGTCCGACAAATCGAGCAGGTGCGCCGCGTGCATGCGGTGCTCGGCGCCAAATCCTGCCACGCCCTTCATTACGGTCGCGCCGGCAACCCCGCTGTCGAACAGGAAATCCAAAATACTTTGAAAGACGGGCGCATGATGATGAGTTGCGCCTTCCGCGAGATAGATGGTGACTTTGACGGCCTTTCCGATCCGCAACATCGTACGCTCCTGTTTTATCAATCCCCGATGCATCCCCTGATGGATCCTGGTTCAAGTGCGTTTGCAGCCTGCCCGTTGCGAATCCCCTAAGCAAGCGCATCGGCCAGCACCGCGCCCAGCCACGTCGCCACAAGCCCAAGAAAGAGGCTCCCAAAGGCGTATAGCGCCGCCAGCGCAAATGCCCCGGTGCGCAGCGTCGAAAGCGTCTCCCATTCGAACGTCGAGAACGTGCTGTACGCACCGACAAATCCAATTGGAATAAGATAACGCCACGCGGGGTTCAGTTCCAGCCGTCTTCCGAGATAGGTAAGCGTGAAGCCGATAATCACGCACGCCGTGAGATTGATCACAAATGTCCCGTAAGGAAAACGCGTTCCCATGCGGCTCCCCACGGTGGCTCCCACCCAGTAACGCGCGATTGACCCAAGTGCTCCACCTGCGGCGATAAGCAGATATTTCTGCAAGACACATCTCCTCGACGGTCAATCAGGCTTCATGCAAAGTGCGCAAAGTCTCATCGATCCAAAGATTGATTCAAAGTCTCGTATGCAGGGATCAGGGCCGGGACATGACTCCGCGACAGTATTCCCTGTCAGGAGTCATCATCTGTCCGGCCTATCGGATGGACAGCGGTTAGGGCGAACTCCATCGCCGCTGAGAACTATTACAAAGCCCGGCAGCCCTGGTGTCAATGGCTCGGTGCCTAATCGACAAACCCTGGCATCACAAACTCGAAGCCACCGCCATCGGGCCCCCAGTTCACCACGCGCGAAAGAACCGTCAGCGTATCCCGCGGATCATCGCCGGCGCTGCCGATAATCTGCAGCGTAATTCGAATCACTGTGCCCGGCAGCCACCGCTCATTGGTGACCATGAAAAAGCCCATCACGCTCAGGTTTCGAATCTGGTGCGGCTGCGAGTGCCCACCGGAGAAATAAAAACCCACAAGCCCTGGGTCAGTGATCCGCGGGGCGCGCCGATGTTCGCGTTGCCTCTCGTGTACAGAATCAAGTCCGAGCGTCGGATAAAACCATGAGAGGATCTGAATCTTCCGCGATGGTTTGTCCTGGTCACGCTGCATTACATCCTTGGTGAAGTCCACCACCGGCGCCTGAAACTCCGGGCGATACGAGGGATCAAGTTCAGGGAAGAGCATATAAAGCAACTGCACATCCCAGGTCTTCTTCGCCGCTGGATCGCGCTTCTTTAGGTATCCTGCCGGAGCATTCGTGGCCTCCGGCTCAAGCGTCAGCTCGCTCGTCGCGGCCGTCTCCTGCACCCCGCCCAAATCTTCTGCAGCCGCTGAAACCTCTGCAAGAGGCGCGACCGCTTCAACCGGCGCGAGCGAACGAGAAGCAGAGGAAGGGCTAGTCGCAGCGATTCCTGCAGCCGCCTCAGCCGTTTTGCCCCTTACCGCAAGCGACACTGGTGCCACAGCCTCCGGGCGTGCCGTCTGAGGTGGCGAAATCGTCTGCGGCAACGTGTGCGCCACTTCTTGCGACTGCTCATTTGCAATCGAGATCGGTACAACCTTGGTCTCAGCGGAGGCCCGTGCTTCCGGCGCTGACTGTGCCGGGGCCACGGCAGAAGTCGCAGCGGGAGCCGTTTCCGGCGCGCGCTTCAGCGCGAGGCTTCCGCTGCGCATCAGCCTGCCCGACGACATTGCAGCGGCAGGCGCTTGCAAATCCTTACCCTGTCCCGCTGCAGGTATGTTGAAAGTCTTTCCGCCCGTCGGGGGGACTACCTTGGGCGCCTTGGGCGCTATCTCCTTGGCCTTGGCGGCAGGGCGCGGCCTCCGTCGTTGCCGAATGCCCGCCAGCCTCGCTCAGGGTCAGCCGATCGCCGGTAAAGGTCTTCGCGCGAATCAGGCTTGTTTCCGGAAGAATCAGTGCGCTCGTCGGGTCGCCCTTGAACGGGGTGAACTCGCTGCTGCGCGTAATCTCGATCGCGTGCACCACGCGGTGCTCGTCGTCGAGGTAGACCAGGTCAAACGCGGAATGCGAGCGCGCAACAGGAATTCCCTTGAAGTTGACCAGCCAGATCCCGTTCCTCGCACTGGGTGCAAGTCCTTCCATCAGGATCTTCAGCACCTTCAGCGGCTCACGCGCAGCATCCACAACGGAGAGCCTGGGGCTCAAGATACGCTTACTGCCCTCGTTATATGCGCTGTATAACGTCGTCTCCACAAATCCTCATCACTGCGACTGCATGCCGATCGAGCAAAGCACTGCATCCGAAAGTCTGCGGGACTGCGCCAGGATCCCAAAAGCGCGCAGTTCCCATTGAGCGCAGTGTTGCATCGCCCGGAAGTGCGGGTCAAGAAAGAACTTAGTTGGCAATAACACTAAAGTGACAGATGGCCGGAAAATCGCGCAGTTGCAGCACTTATAGTGCGTTAGCTGTGCTTGCCCTTCCATTCCGTGTACGGGCCCTGGAAGTCCTCGATTTCGTCTCCGTCAAAATGCCATAGCCGCGTCGCTACTTCATCGATCAGGTCGTGGTCGTGGGTTACCAGCAGCACCGTCCCCTCGAAGCGCTGCAAGGCAATATTCAGCGCATTGATTGACTCAAGATCCAGGTGGTTCGTCGGCTCATCGAAGATCAGAATATTCGGCTTGGTCAGAATCAGCTTGCAGAAGATAAGCCGCGCCTGCTCGCCGCCCGAAAGTGCCTTCGTCGGCTTGGCGCCCTCTTCGCCGGAGAAGAGCATCTGCCCGAGGATGCCGCGAATCTCCTCGACCGTAGCCTTCGGATCAAAGCGATGCAGCCACTCAGCCACCGTCAGCCCGTGCTCGATCAGTGCGCTCACATCCTGCGGAAAGTACCCAACCTGCGCCTCATGGCCCCAGAATACGGCCCCGAGTCCAGTGTGAACTCCTTATCCGCAAGTCCCGGATAATTCGCCAGCAGGCTCTTCAGCAGCGTCGTCTTGCCCGCGCCGTTGCGGCCCATCAGGCAGACCTTTTCGCCGCGCAGCACATTCGCCGAGAAGCCATCCAGCACCTTCTGCTCGCCATAGAACTTGGTCAGGTGTTTGAACTCGAGTACGTGCTTGCCGCTTGGCCGCACCTGGTCAAACTTGATAAACGGGCGCTGAATATTCGACCGCGCCAGCTCGTTCGTCTGCAGCCGTTCCACTTCCTTGCGACGGCTCGTCACCTGCGATGAACGCGTGCCGGCCGCAAACCGCGCGATGAACTCATTCAACTGGGCAATCTTCTTATCGCGCTGCGCGTTCTCTGACTCCAGGCGCGAGCGAATCTGCGTCTTCGCCATCACCATGTCGTCGTAGCCGCCGCTGTAGATGATCACCGTCTGGTAGTCAATGTCCGCGGTGTGCGTCGTTACGCTGTTCAAAAAATGCCGGTCGTGCGAAATCGCAATCAGCGTGCCGTCGTACTTCAGCAGAAAATCCTGCAGCCAATGAATCGAATCAAGATCGAGATAGTTTGTCGGCTCGTCCAGCATCAGGGCTTCCGGCTTGCCAAACAGCGCCTGCGCCAGCAAGACGCGCACCTTTTGACCGCCCTGCAACTCGCCCATCTTGCGCGCATGCAGTTCGTCTGCAATATCCAGTCCCTGCAGCAGCACGGCCGCATCGCTCTCGGCGCCATAGCCGTCTTCATCGCCGATCACGCCTTCAAGTTCGCCAAGACGCATGCCGTCTTCATCGGTCATCTCGGCTTTTTCGTAAATGCGATCGCGTTCTTCGAGCGCAGCCCACAACGGCGCATTGCCCATGATGACCGTATCGATCACGCGGTAGTTATCGAAAGCGAACTGATCCTGCCGCAGCACGCCCAACTTCCGCGGACGCACCACCGTGCCTTTCTGCGCTTCCAACTCCCCCGTCAGGACCTTCATGAGGGTTGATTTCCCGGCTCCATTCGGCCCCGTCAATCCATAACGCCGGCCCGGGGTGAAGGCCGTGCTCACTTCCTCGAAGAGCACCTTCGAGCCATAGCGCATCGTTAAATTGCTGACACTTATCATCTCTTTTCAATTCCTGAACGCAGGCCGCGGCTCCGTGCCGGCTCCGCCGCTTCCCGCTGCAATCTGTAGGCTGTCAGTCCGCGCACGATGGGCGGACTCGAAGATCCACTACTGTTCTAGTTTCTCATACTTGCGAAGAGATTTCGCAGGGCCGCCACAGAGCCCTCACGGGCAAGGGAATTGCCGAAAGCGTCTATCCGAAGAGTGCCGTCACGAGATGATTCACCACGAAGGCCGCGCCGTACGCCAGCACCAGCATGTAGATGAACTGGAACGCCGGCCACCGCCAGCTATTCGTTTCGCGACGCACCACCGCGATCGTCGACGTGCATTGCATCGCAAAGGCGAAAAAGATCATCAGCGCCAGCGCGCCGCCCAGGGCCATATCGTGGTGCAGCGCTGTTTGCAAGTTGAGCGCCTGCGTCGCCGGGTCCGCGCCGTAGAGCGTTCCCATCGTGCTCACCATCACCTCGCGCGCCAGCACACTCGAAAGCAGCCCGATGCCGATCTTCCAGTTGAACCCCAGCGGCGCAATCACCGGCTCGATAAAATGCCCCAGCCGTCCGATCATGCTGTCGGCCAGCTCCGGCGCGCTGTAGCTGCCGCCGTGCACGTGGATCAGCGGAATATGCGCCAGCACCCACAGCGCCAGCGTCACCAGTAGGATCACCGTGCCGGCCTGGCGTAGAAAAACGTAAGCCCGGTCCACAAGCCTGATCCCCAGCGAGCGCAGCGTGGGCATGCGGTACTGCGGCAGCTCGAGGATGAACGGCGTCGCATTCGACTTCAGAATCGAGCTCTTCAGCACCCACGCTGTCGTCATCGCCGCCACGAAGCCCGCCACATACAGCCCCAGCATCACCACCGTGCGCAAGCCCAGAAAGCCATGCAGATACGAAATGTTCGGAATAAACGCCGCAATCAGCAGCATGTAAACCGGCAGCCGCGCCGAACACGTCATGAACGGCGTCACCAGAATCGTGGCCAGCCGATCGCGGCGATTCTCAATCGTTCGCGTCGCCATGATCGCCGGAACCGCGCAGGCATACGCTGAAAGCAGCGGAATAAATGCCTTGCCGTTCAGCCCGATTGTCCGCATCACGCGGTCCGCAATCAGCGCCGCACGGGCAAGATAGCCCGAGTCCTCAAGGATTCCGATAAACAGGAACAGCAGCAGGATCTGTGGCAGAAACACCAGCACAGACGAAATACCCTTCCACGCGCCGTCAAGAATCAGCGACCGGATCCAGCCCGCCGGCAGCAGAGGCTGCGCAAAATTACCCAGGTGCGCCAGCACGTTGCCGAATCCATCTGAGAGTGGTTGGCCAATCGCAAAGACAACCTCAAAAACGCCCACCACCACAATCAGGAAGAGTAGCGGTCCCCAGATGCGATGCAGCAAAATCCGGTCCAGCTTCCGGCTCTTTTCCTCTGAAAGCGGCGCCTGGTACCCCGTGCGCTGCGTCACCTGTGCTGCCCACGAGTGCGTGCTCGCTGCGTTGCCGAAGACCGGCAGCGTCAGCGGCTGGCCGGTTTCGTCGCCACGGTGTTGGTTCAGAAAAAGAGAAACCGCTTTGAGGCCCGTTCCATGCGTTGCGCTGATCAACGCAACCGGCGCGCCTAGCTCGCGCGCAAGCTTCAGCGTGTCCACCTTGCCGCCGCGCGACTCCATAAGGTCGCTCATGTTCAGCAGCACAAGCGTAGGCAATCCCAGCGCCAGCACCGGAGCCGCCAGCATCAGCTGCCGCGTCAGGTGCAGGGCATCCAGAACCAGCAACACCGCTTCCGGCTTCGGCGTGCCCGGCATATTGCCTTTCAGCACGTCGATTGAAACACGGGCATCTTCTGAGTACGCAGAAAGAGAATAGACGCCAGGCAGATCGATCAGCGTCAGGTCTTCACGGCCCACGCCCGCCATCACGCCCATGCGTTGTTCAACCGTCACGCCGGGATAGTTGGCCACCTTCTGGCGAAGACCAGTCAGGCGGTTAAAGAGTGTCGATTTGCCTGAGTTAGGTGGTCCGATCAGTGCCAGGGTTCGAATTGACCCCGCGGGCGGCTGCGCTGCAGGCGGCTCAAAGGCCGGTGTCGTGCAGCACGAGCTCATCTTCCAGCCTCGGCCAGCTCCGTGGTTCGTAGATTTTTTGCCGAGACTTCGCGGACCGGAACTTCGCGAACCTGGATGGCCTTTGCAGTCTCAATGCGAAGGGCAATCTCCATCCCGTCAACGCTGTAGACAGTTGGGTCCCCGGCTGGGGCGCGCCGCAAAGCCGTTACGCACGCATCCGGCACAAATCCCATGTGCATCAGATGATTCTGAACGGATTCCGGGAGATCCAGTGCGACCAGAACTCCGCTTTCGCCGATATTCAACTCACTCAACATGCTTAAGCCGCCCCGACTCCAGAGGTCGCCAATCTGCGGCCCCGGAAATACGACCGGAATAGTCTGAATTGAGTATACGACCATTTCAGTCTGGGTTGCAATCGCGATCAGAAATAGGGCTGGCGCCGTGTCTGCAGGCTGAAGCAGGGCTGAATCTTCCCCTTGCACCGGCCCACGTCTTCCTTCCGCAATCATCCCATTGACTCTTCCGGAACAATCCCATTTCATCAAATGGCGAAGGCAAGGGATGTGATGAGAATCACGCATCAAAACAGAAGAGTCCTGTGCCGCCAACCATCCGTCTACTAACGGAGAAGACTCCATGCAGATGAAGGAATTCAAAACCACGCTTTCCGGCCAGTTTCCGCCTGCAGGCCTCACTGCCCCTCTCGCCGCCCTCTGGTGGGATGCGAAAGGGGACTGGGCCCAGGCCCACAGCCTCGTCGATGAGTTGGAGACTCAACAAGCGATGGCTGTCCACGCCTATCTGCATCGCAAAGGGGGCGACGCCTCAAATGCTGACTATTGGTATGCGCGCGCTGGCCGCACCCATCATCGCGAATCTCTTGAGGATGAGTGGCAGGCCCTCGTCGAGAACCTCACCGCCTGAGGACCGCGCGATTCCGGGTCTGCGATAATGCTGGGCAGCGGGAGGAGGCGCGGTTTGAATCGCCCGCATGGTTGAGAGTCAATGCAGCGCGGCCAAACCGGCTGCAATGCTCGGGGGATCGGATGAAATGTGTCTTTGTCGTAGGGGCTGGCCCTGCGGGAATGTTCGCAGCGCGACAAATAGCACTCGCTGGATATCAAACCTGTATCTTTAACCGCGATATAAGGCCGGGCGGTCTGGCTCAATACGGTATCTACCCCACCAAGACCAAGATGAAGACCGGTCTGCGCAAGCAGTTCGAGCAGACCCTTGCGCTGCCCAACGTTCACTACTTCGGCCATGTCCAGATAGGCGCCGCCTACGACCTCTCCCTCGCCGAGCTCGAAGCCATGCAACCCGCCGCTATCGTTTTCGCCTGCGGTGCTCAGGGAGCAAAGAATCTCGGTCTGCCCGGCGAAGACGCCAACGGTATCTATGCCGCCAAGAACTTCGTTTACCACTACAACCAGCTGGCGCCCTACGTCTCCGGTGACTTCTCAACTGGCCGTCACGTCGCCATCGTCGGCGTTGGCAACGTCGCCATCGATATCGCCCGCTGGCTGCTCATCGACGACCCCGGCAAGACCACCGAAAGCGTAACGATCATCGCCCGCCGCGGCCCGCTCGAAGTCAAGTTCGACAAAAAGGAAATCGACTACGTCGCATCCCATCTCTCCCGCGAAGCACTCACCGCCGAACTCGCCCGGGTCAAAGACCGCTGCGCCCGCGCCAATCAGGACGTTTCGCCTGAAGCCGTCTTTGCATCGCATTTTCCCAATCTCATGTCGCCGGATTTCGCATCTGTTCCTCCGGCGCTCACCATCCGCTTCCTCTCCTCGCCCAAGGCATTTATCGCGGACAGCACAGGCCGCGTAGCCCAGGTAGAGATCGCCGAAAACGACCTCCATCTCAACGCCGACGGAAGCACCTCGGCCCGCGCCAATGGAGAAACCACCACCCTCGACGTGGACACCGTGCTCTTTGCCATCGGCGACAAACACGATCCGCAAATCGGTCTTCCCATGGGGCCCGACGGCTACGCCACAAAGCCCCAGCCCGGTGAGCCCCCGAATCCAGATCCTCAGGCGCCGTCCTTTGAAGTCTGGGACCCGGTTGCGGCCAAGGTCATTCCGGGTCGCTTCGTCGTCGGCTGGGCCCGCAAGGCCAGCACGGGTCTCGCCGGCGTTGCGCGTCATGATGGAGAAGAAGGCGCAAAGAAGGCGCTTGCCTATCTCGCGGACCTGCCCGATCCGGGCTCCCTTTCTCCGGAAGAAATCGCTGCACGCCTCAAAGCAATGGGAATTCGCTTTGCTGATAAGCGGGAATTAGCTCTGCTGGCGCAGGCCGAGCTGCGACGCGGAGAAATCATACCGCCGAACTCATTCAATTTCAGCAATAACGACGAACTATTTGAAGCAATAGATGAGGAATCAGTGCGCGCTGCCGAGGCAGAAAAGCTTCCGGCAAACTCGGGCGACTGAACCTCGGGCCATTGAACCGGCCTAGCTCAGCGCAGGCAGCCGGTCTGAAATTCCGAAGAGAAAGATCACGCCGATCGCGAAGCTGTAGATAGCGCCGGTCCAGGCGATTACGTGATACATCCGCGGATGATGCCCGCTCGCTCCGACCGCACCGCCCAGCGACGCCGTCATCAGCGCATTCATCGCAATCAGCCCCACGGCAAACGCCCCCAGCCCAAGCAGCCCGCGTGAAGTGCCGCCAAGATTTGCCGTTAGAAAGAACAATGCAAGCTGGCTCGGCGTCTCTGCTCCAATTCCATGCAGCGCACCAATCAGGAAGACAGACTTCCCGTTGTACATCCACTGGAAGCGCTCCGGCTTCGGCGCTGCAGGATCCCATATTCGGCGCACCCTCCATGCCAGCCACAGAATGCCGTTGATGCCAATCGCCAGCCGGCTCTCCACGCGGCTGTGGGTGTGCCCGTGTGCATCCTTGCGCAATATCCCTGCTACAACGCCCACGCCCAGCACGATCAGCGTCAGCCCGATTAGCCGCTCTGCCCAGTGGTCCAGCCCGTCCGGCAATCCAAGATGCAGTTCGAGCACTGCAATGCCCAGCAGGGCCACCGTTGCAGCATGCCCAAGCGCATACGTCATGCCGAGCCGCAGGCCGCTCCACCAGTTCTTCTGCACCGCGGTGATATCTGAAATTGCCGCCAGGTGGTCGTAGTCAAAGCCATGACGCAGCCCCAGTACCAGGCAGGAGCCGAGCGCGGCATTTAACCGCCAGTCATTGGGGAGCGTCATCACGAAGCTCAGTATAGAGCAGGGAAGGTTTTGTCTCTTCATTCCATGCTGATCCGCACCCGTGCACCAGAGCTGCGCAGCATACAGCTCCCGGAATCCTTTGAGCTGCATCATCTATCCTTGACGGCGAATGAGGACAGCGAGATGAGCCGCCGCCCGGCAGACGATATCGAAGAAGGAACAAGCGGAATCGGTCCGCACTTCTCCCGTCGCCGCATCGTGGTGCGCGGCGTCGTACAGGGTGTGGGCTTCCGCCCCTTCGTGTACCGGCTCGCCACTGACGCTGGCCTCTCTGGCTCCATCGGCAACAACACCGCCGGCGTCACCATCGAGATAGAAGGCCTGCCTGCGCAGCTCGATAACTTTCTCGAGCGTCTGCGCGCTGAGGCTCCGCCCCTTTCCCGCATCGACTTCATCGACGTCGAAGAGCTTTCACCCACCGGCGCCTTAGGCTTTCACATTCTTTCAAGCAAGGTTCTGGGCCGCGTCAACACCGGCATTCCGGCCGATGCCGCCACCTGCGCCGACTGCCTCCGCGAGCTCCTCGATCCCGCCGACCGACGCTATCGCTACCCCTTCCTCAACTGCACCAACTGCGGCCCACGCTTCACCATTACCCGCCACATTCCGTATGACCGCCCGCAGACCTCTATGGCGGTTTTCCCCATGTGCCCCGCCTGCCAGGCCGAGTACGACGATCCGCTCAACCGCCGCTTTCACGCGCAACCCAACGCCTGCGCTCAATGTGGCCCGCACGTCTGGCTTGAAGACAACAAAGCCACGGCGATCCCGTCCGCGGATCCCATCGCCGACGCCATCTCCCGGCTCCTCGCCGGCGAAGTCATCGCCATCAAAGGCATCGGCGGCTTTCATCTCAGCGTCGACGCCACCAGCGAGGCCGCGGTCACCCTGTTGCGCCAACGCAAGCGCCGCTACGGCAAGCCACTCGCCGTCATGGTGCGCAATCTCGCATCCGCCCGTGCGCTCTGCGATCTCACGCCTGCGGAAGAAGCATTGCTGCAATCCCCGGCGCGTCCTATCGTGCTCGCGCGCGCCCATCCCGGCACGCTCGCGCCTTCCGTCGCTCCCGGCGTTCCCTGGCTCGGAATCTTTCTGCCCTATGCGCCACTGCAGCACCTGCTCTTTGCAGATCCGCGGGTCCAGGTACTTGTCATGACCTCCGCCAACCTCAGCGAAGAGCCCATCGTCATCGACAACCAGGAGGCGCGCGACCGCCTCGCCAATATCGCTGACGCTTTCCTGATGCACAATCGCGAAATCCTTCAGCGTTGCGACGATTCCGTAACTGTTCTCGTCGACGGGGCGCCGCAGCTCATTCGCCGCGCCCGCGGCTACGTTCCACTCGGCATCGAGCTTCCGTTTCAAGCGCCGCCTCTGGTCGCCGTGGGCGGGCATCTCAAAAGCGTCTTCACCCTTACCGGCGGAGGCGTCGCCTACCAGAGCCAGCATCTCGGCGATCTTGAAACGCCCGCCGGTCTCGACTTCTTTCGCGAGTCGCTCGATCACCTCATGCGCACCTTTGAGATCGCGCCCCAGGCCGTCGTTCACGATCTTCACCCCGCTTACCTCTCCACTTCGTGGGCAAAGGAGTGGGCGCGCGAAAAAGGCCTCCCTCTCCTCGCCGTCCAGCATCACCATGCCCACACTGCCGCGTGCATGGCTGAACACGGGCTCATGGGTCCAGTCATCGGCCTCAGCCTCGATGGTACCGGCTTCGGCACAGACGGCAACATCTGGGGCGGGGAAGTGCTCATCGTCCACTACGATCGCTTCGATCGTTTCGCGCACCTCGATTACGCGCCTCTCCCCGGTGGAGAAGCCGCGATCCGCGAACCGTGGCGCATGGCTTTCGGCGCGCTGCATGCCAATGGCTTCGATCTTCAGAGCCCCGCATTGCTCCAGCTTCTCGGCGCAACGCAAAAGCAGTCGGCCCTGCTCTCGCGCATGATCGAGTGCAATCTGAACTCACCGCTGGCTTCGAGCTGCGGCCGCCTCTTTGACGCTGCGGCGGCGGTGATCCTGCAACAACGCACGGTGGACTACGAAGCGCAGGCCGCCATCATGCTCGAAGGCGTCGCCGTCGATGAGCTCGACGAAAGCAATGGCTACCCAATGGAGTTCCGTGCGAGCGGTCAGGCGAATGCGCCTGCGATACTCTCTACAAAGCTGCTCTGGGATACTCTGCTTGCCGACGTGCGTTCCGGCGTGCCGGCTGCTCGTATTGCGGCGCGATTTCACGCTGGAGTGGCGGATGGTTTCATCCAGGCCGCACTGCGCGCTGGCGAATCAACCGGCGTTTGGCAAATTGCGCTCAGCGGTGGGTGCCTGCACAACCGCCGGCTTGCACGGCTCTTGCGTACAGGTCTTGAGGCGTCGGGGTTCGAGGTTTTCCAGCACCGGCGCACCAGTCCTGGAGATGGTGGCATCAGCTATGGGCAGGCCGTTGTAGCAGCTGCAATTATGAGAAGAGAAGGCAGCAAATTGGGGGAAACGAAATGAATCTCAGGAAGGCAATATGGCTGGCGGCCAGGGTTCTTGCCGGGGTGCTCAGCGCGGCCGTCTCGTTGTACGCGATCTATGGCGCAATTACCGTGGACATGCGCTTTGACCCCGTGCTGACCTTTCTTTATTGCCTCTTTCCCGGGCTGAGCTTCGTCGTATTTCTCTTCATGCGTTCTACGCGCGCTGCCACTCTCACGCAGATCGCTCTTTTCCTTGGCTACCTGGTCACGGCGTCCATGCTTGGCTGGAGAAACTGCTCGGCCTATGGCTATTGCACCACCGCCACTGCCACCGTGCTCACCATGCTGCGGTTCAGGCCTGTTCTCGCATCGCTTGGCGTCGCTGTTTTGACCCTGCTCGCGTCGACTCTCGCCGCTCCGCGCAGCCGCACAGCAAGGGCCTAGCCCGAGAGCCGCACCAGTTCCTGCGCCTCGTGCTTCGGTCCAAGAATCGACATCCGCGGAATTCTGCCGCGCACCATCGCCACTTCATCGCAACGATGCAGGCGCGGGCAGCTCTGGCAATCCTTAAAGATCTTGTCCGGCAGTTCCGCCTTGTCTTCCACGATCCGAAAGCCGAACTTGAAAAAGAAATCCGGAATGCGTGTGAACAAGCACACCGACTGAATGCCATGCATTTCGGCCTCTTCAATCAACGCGCCCAGAATTCTTCCACCCGCGCCCTGGCCTTTCGCCTCGGGCTTCACCACGATGGAACGAACCTCTGACAGATGCGGCCCATATAGGTGCAGCGCCCCGCATCCCAGAAAAACGCCGCCGTCGGATTCAGCCACAGTGAAGTCGCGCACGTTCTCGCAGATCTCCGCAAAAGGACGCCGCAGCAGCGTGCCGTCGCCGGAAAGGGAATTCACCAGGTCGTAGACATTCGAGGCATCCTGCAGCAAAGCCTTACGCACCTGCATGCAGCACCTCCGGTTTCAGAGCCTTCACACGCTGAGCTGTTTCTTCGAGGGCCTTCCGCACGCGCTCCCGCGCTGTACCGCCAATCACATCGTGGCAATCGAGTGTCGCTTCCAGCGTCACGGCGTCGAAAAAGTCCAGGCCAAACTCCTCGCCAAACTGCCGCAGCTCCGGCACTGTCAGATCGCCCAGCTCCACGCCCTTCTCCAGCGCGAACCGCACCGCATTGCCAATCTTTTCATGCGCGGTGCGAAAGGGAACCCCTTTGTGTACAAGATAGGTCGCCGCCGCCATCGCATTCAGATAGCCCGACTGCGCAGCTGCGCGCATGCGCTCAAAATCGAACTGCAGCGCCCTGGTAAATCGCGCCACAAGCCCAAGCATCTGCGGAACAAAATCCACGGCAAACGCCGGCTCCTGCGTCTCCTGCATGTCTTTATTGTAGGCCAGGGGCAATCCTTTCAATTGGATTGTCACAGCTTCCGCAGCTCCGTGAATACGCCCCACCTTCGCGCGAATCAACTCAGTCAAGTCCGGATTCTTCTTCTGCGGCATCGCGCTCGATCCCGTCGAAAACGCTTCCGGCAGTTGCACAAATCCAAACTCTGCCGTGGCAAACAAGGTGATCTCTTCCGCAAACCGGCTCAGATGCAGCCCCACAAAAGTCAGCGCTTGCAAATACTCGAGCACAAAATCCCGATCGCTCGTCGCGTCCATCGAGTTTGCCGTCGGCGCCACAAATGCCAGCTCCTTCGCCGCAATCGCCCGGTCAAGTTCAAGCGTTGCGCCGGCCACCGCACCCGATCCCAGCGGACAAACATTCAGCCTCGCGGCACAATCCTTCAGCCGCGAAACATCGCGCAAAATCATTTCCACGTAAGCCAGCAGCCAGTGCGACACCATCACAGGCTCCGCGCGCTGCAGATGCGTGTAGCTCGGCATCACGGCCTCGCCGACCGCCCGCGCCTGCTCCACCAGTGCCTCTGCCCAGGTTGCCAGAGAGGCCACAACAAGCTCGATCTGTCTGCGCACATAGAGCCGCAGATCGGTCGCGATCTGCTCGTTGCGGCTTCGCCCGGTGTGCAGCTTTCGTCCCAGGGAACCCACGCGCTCCATCAGGGCTAGCTCAACAAAGTGGTGAATGTCCTCTGCCACCGCATGATTGCGTACCGCCGCCTTACCCGCGTCTGAAGCATGGTCCGCGGCAATCGCGTCCAGTGCCGCGCGCAGTTCGCTCATTTCGGTCGCAGTCAGAATCCCCGTCGCCTTAAGCGCTGAGGCATGCGCCTTGCTCGCGGCTATCTCATCCTCAAGAAGCCGCCAGTCAAAAACGATGGAGCGCTGCCATCTTCAAACTCCGCGTCCAGAGGCTCCCGAAAGCGGCCTGACCACATCTTGCCGGATTGTTGTTCGTTCTGCATACCGCTAGCGTACCTGCCTCTCGTCCTTCTCCTTGCCGCCGCTGAGCTGGGGCATTTCGCTGCTTTTGCTAAGCGAAAGCAGACCAACTTTGGCGTAGGTGAGAAGCTTCTCTCGCGTGTCGGCAATGTCGAGATTGCGCATCGTGAGTTGCCCGATGCGGTCGCGCGGCGAGAAGGCGGATTCAGTCTTCTCCATGCTGAGACGCTCGGGATGAAAGGTCAGGTTGGGCGACTCGGTGTTCAAAATGGAGTAATCGTTGCCGCGGCGCAACTCGATCCGGACCTCGCCGGTGATCGCTTTGGCCACCCAGCGTTCGGCGGATTCGCGCAGCATGATTGCCTGGGAGTCGAACCAGCGACCCTGGTAGAGCAGGCGGCCAAGCTTGCGGCCATTGTCGCGGTACTGCTCAATCGTGTCCTCGTTGTGGATGCCCGTGACCAGTCGTTCATAGGCGATAAACAGCAGTGCAAGCCCCGGTGCCTCGTAGATGCCGCGGCTCTTCGCCTCGATGATGCGGTTCTCGATCTGATCCGACATGCCGAGCCCGTGACGCCCGCCAATGCGGTTAGCTTCGAGCAGCAGCTCAACCGGGTCGGTGAATTGCTTGCCATTGAGAGCAACCGGGAATCCCTCTTCAAACCGAACTGAGACCTCCTCGCGCTGCACGGGAACGTCGTCGCGCCAGGATGCCACCCCCATAATGGGGACGACAATCTTGATCGAAGAAGAGAGATGCTCCAGGTCCTTCGCCTCATGCGTCGCGCCAAGAATATTGGAGTCGGTCGAGTAGGCCTTCTCCGTCGGCATCTTGTAGGCAAAGCCCGAGTGCTGCATAAAGACCGACATCTCCGCGCGCCCGCCTAACTCGTCGATAAAATCGGCGTCAAGCCAGGGTTTGTAGACCTGAAGGTCCGGATTGACAAGCAGCCCATAGCGGTAAAAGCGTTCAATGTCGTTGCCTTTGAAGGTGGAACCGTCGCCCCAGATGTGGACATCGTCCTCCTTCATCGCGGCCACCAGCATCGTGCCTGTTACCGCGCGACCGATCGGCGTGGTGTTGAAGTAGGGCACCCCGGCGGTGAGAATATGAAAGGCCCCCGCCTGTAGCGCGGCGATGCCTTCGCGAACCAGCGGGCCGCGGCAGTCAATCAGCCGGGCCTTTTCCGCGCCGTACTCGAGCGCCGCTCGCGGAATCGCTTCGTAGTCAGTTTCATCAGGCTGACCGAGGTTGGCGGTATAGGCGTACGGAATGGCGCCCTTCTGCTTCATCCAGTGCAGGGCGGCTGAAGTGTCGAGCCCGCCGGAAAACGCGATGCCGACTTTCTGCCCGATAGGCAACGATTCGAGAATTACAGACATGCTTGCAAACCTCAAAATCCTCAGGACAAATAAAAACTGTCGCGATTTCAGATTTGCGGATAATCGCGTCATTCACCGCATGAAAACTTGCCACATTTGCCAGGCCGCCAAGCAACAGCAGCAGCAGTGCCTTTTGCGCATGCAGCCTGTTTTCCGCCTGGTCAAAAACAATCGACTGCGGACCATCGATCACCGCATCCGTCACTTCGTCATTGCGCCGTGCCGGCAGGCAATGCATAAACACCGCGTGCGGCTGCGCCTTCTGCATCAAGGCGTCGTTCACCTGGAAGGGTCTGAAAATCGGCGCGCGCTTCATCGACTCGTGCTCGAAGCCCATGCTCACGCAAACATCCGTGTACACGGCGTCCGCGCCTTCCGCTGCCGCCTGCGGATCTTGTGTCAGCTTGAGCTCGCATCCATTGGCCTGCGCCATCTCGCGCGCAATCGTCACAATTTCAATATCAGGCGAGTAGCCGCGCGGGGTCGCAATCGTCACATTTGCGCCTAACTGGGCGCCCGTCAGCATCAGCGAGTGGCAAACATTGTTCCCATCGCCAACATAGGTAAAGTTCAACCCTGCCGCTGTTCCAAAGTGTTCCTGCAGCGTCATAAAATCCGCCAGCGCCTGGCACGGATGCTCAAAGTCTGAGAGCGCATTGACCACCGGCACCCTCGCATTTGCCGCCATCTCTGTAATGGTGTCGTGCGCGTATGTGCGCAGAATCATGATGTCCACCCAGCGCTCGACATTGCGCGCCACATCGGCAATCGATTCGCGCTCGCCCAGCGGGGAGTTGGTCTGATCCACGAAGATCGCATTGCCGCCCAGCGTGCTCATGCCCGCCTCAAAGCTCAGCCGCGTGCGCAGGCTCGCTTTCTCAAACATCAACACCATCTGCTTCGCGTCGAGGGCGTTGCGGTACTCACGAGGATTGCCCTTCACGTCATGCGCCAGCTTCAAAATCGCCCGAACCTCCGCAGCTCGAAAGATCGGCAATCGAGCACATATCCTCGCCTGCCAGCCGCGATGCTGCGGCAAGAATATCCGGGTCCTGGTACACAGGTACAGTCGCTTCCCGTTGTTCAATGGTTGCTTTGCTAGCCACGCGTTTGTCCTCCTGCGGATTGCGGCGCCGCATGTGCATGTGCGGCATCTTCGGAAAATATTTCGTCCAGCGCGACAATCGCCGTATCCACGTGCTCGCGCTGCAAAATGTACGGTGGCAAAAAGCGCAGCACCGTGTCGCTCGTGCAGTTAATTAGAATGTGCCGCTTCAGCATCTCGGCGACAGTCAGCTTGCCCAGGTCCGCCGAATCCAGTTCCGCCGCCACCATCAAACCTTTGCCGCGTACATCCACGATCGCACTCGTGCTTGCGGCAAGTTTGCTCAGTTGCGCCTGAAAGTAGTCGCCCACTTCTACTGCATGCGCAGCAGGCTCTCTCTTTCCATCGCATCGATCACGGCAATCGCCACTGCGCATGCCAGGGGACCGCCGCCAAAAGTCGTGCCATGCATTCCCGGGTGAATTGCCCGCGCGGCTTCTTCCGTGCACAGCACCGCGCCCAGCGGAATACCGCCCGCCAGGGGTTTGGCCAATGTCGCCATATCCGGCTGAATACCATAATGCTGATACGCGCACCACTTGCCCGTGCGACCCATGCCTGCCTGAATTTCATCCACAATCAGCAAAGCGCCGGTCGAGCTTGCCAACTCCCGCGCCGTACCAAAGAACTCCTGGCTCAGCGGACGAATACCGCCCTCACCCTGGATCACCTCGACGAGAATGGCGCAGACCTCATTGGAAAACTTCGCGTGCAGATCGTCAACGTCGTTGAAGCGCACAAACTCGACTCCCGGCACCACCGGCCCGAAAGGCTCGCGATATTTCGCTTTGTACGTTGTTGAAACCGAGCCGAAGGTACGCCCGTGAAAGCTCTGCTCGAGAGCCAGAAACTTCGTGCCGATCAATTTGCCTTCGCTGCGCAGCACTCCGGCATGCGCGCGCGCAATCTTTAACGCGCCTTCCCACGCCTCCGTGCCCGTGTTGGCAAAAAAGACGCGATCCATCCCTGTGCGCTCGGTGAGTCGCAGCGCAAGCTCTGCCTGCCCCTCGTGGTAGAAAAGATTCGAAGTGTGAATCAGCGCGTGGCTCTGGCTCGCAATCGCTTTCTCAATCGCCGGATGCCTGTATCCAAGCGCGTTCACCCCGATGCCGCTCAGCAGGTCCAGGTATCGCTCGCCCTTCTCGTCGATAAGGTGAACACCCTCGCCACTGACAAAAAGAATCGGATTTCTCTCGTAAGTCGGTAGCAGCAGCCTGTCTTCGGCTGCGCGTATCTGGTCCAGTTTCGTCAATTCATCCTCTCCTCAGGCCACCATCACTTCGGTGCCTTGTGCCACGCGTGAACTGCAAAGGTCCGGCAACGCCGCCGCGGCTTCTGCAGGCAAAATGCGCACGCGCTTCACGCCATTCAATAAAGCCTCGCGACACGCGCTTAACTTCGGCAACATGCCGCCCGTAATAATCGCGTTCTTCGCCATCTCGGCAATCTGGTCAATCGAGAGCCACCGCAGCACTTCGCCATCCGAGCCCTTCACACCGGGAACATCGGTAAGAAACACCAGCGCATCGGCGCGGCACGCCGCAGCGCACGCCGCCGCCATCTCATCGGCGTTTACGTTGTAGTACTCGCCATCAAATCCCAGAGCCATCGACGAAATCACCGGCACGCCATTCAATTGCCAGATCGCGTCAAGCCATCGCGGATCGCTCGCCGCAATCTCGCCCACGAAACCAAGGTCCGGGGCAGTGCGCTTCTTGCGCGCCCGAAACATCAGGCCGTCTCCGCCTGAAATGCCAATTGCCGGCTGTCCCAACGCGCCGAGTGCCGCCACCAGTTTCTTGTTCACCTTGCCGGCCAGCACCATCAACGCAACGTCCCGCGTCTCGGCATCCGTCACGCGCAGGCCGGCAATAAACTCGCTTTTCTTGCCCAGCGCCTCCAGCGTGCGCGTCAACTGCACGCCGCCGCCGTGCACCACGGCCACCTGGTTGCCGTCGCGCACCAGATCCGCAATTGCGCGTACGCAGCCTTGCAGCAGCGAAGGATTCTCCAGTCCAGCCCCGCCCAGTTTCACGACGTACTTCATTGCAGGCCCTCCGCCTCGTTCCAGCCCATCATCACGTTTAAATTCTGCACTGCCTGTCCCGATGCGCCTTTCAGCAGGTTGTCGAGGCAGCTCACAATCACTGCCTGCTTCCCATCGGCTGAAATCTGCAAGCCAATATCCGCATAATTCGTCCTCACGGAGTATTGAATCTGCGGTAGCCCATGTTCATACAGCCGCACCATCGGGCTTCCCTTGAAAAACTCCCGGTAGATCGTCATCACACCTTCATGCGTCTGTGGTTGGTTAAACCGCGCATAAATCGTCGACAAAATCCCTCGGGGAATCGGCAGCAGGTGTGGAGTAAACACAATCTCATCCGCGCCGATGCCGATCTGTTCCAGCAGCTCGCCCGTGTGGCGATGCGAAAACACTCCGTAGGCCGAAAGATTGTCCGCGGCATACATATAGTGCGTCTTTGCCGTGGGCGCCTTGCCTGCGCCGCTCACCCCGCTCTTCGCATCGGCAACAATGCCTCGATTAAGGTCCAGCACTCCGGCGGCAACCAATGGCCGCACTGCCAGAATCACTGACGTTGCGTAGCATCCGGGGTTCGCAACCAGCTCGGCATCCGCGATCTCTCTGCGATGCAACTCAGGCATTCCATAAATCGCCTTCACCTGTATCTTCGCCGCCGTTTCCGTGCCATCGTCCTCAAAGGCGTACACCGCGCGATTCGACGCATGCTTAAGCCGCCAGGCTCCGCTCAAATCCACCACGCGAATGCCGTGCGCCAGCGCTTCCGGCGCCCATGTGCGCGACTGCTCATGGGGCGTCGCCAGAAACACAACCTCGACGCCGCGCTCCTGCAGCATCTCCCACGCAAAGGGCTCAACCTTCAGCGAGCCGACCCCGTTATTACCTGCAAGCTGCGGATGAATTTCGGTTAGCAGGACTCCACCGCGCGCCAAGTCTTTCGCATCCACGCGGCCGGCGAAGACCGGGGGCACTCCCTTCAGCCGAGGATGATGAAGAAGCAAACGCGCCAGCTCAGCTCCCGCATAGCCCGTGACCCCTACAACTGCTGTCTGCACACTTTCCTTCATGACTCCAGCATCACCCTGAGCCGCTGCTCCACTTCGCCGGCTATTTTGCTGTCCTGGCAAATCACCAGCACCGTGTCATCTCCCGCCAGCGTGCCCACTACTGCCGGCCACGCTTCATAATCGAGCGCCGCAGCTACAGGCTGAGCTCCACCCATCACGGTCCCGATCACAACCTGGTTCATCGCCTGACGCACGCGAAGCCCAAAGCTCTCTAACGTTTCTGCAACTGAGGGCGGCGAATCGTCATCCGCCTCCGTAGTACCGCCACCATGTCCGTTCCGCGAGGGCATCGAGTAGCCGCCCGGCCCCTTCACCAGGCGCAACTCGTGGATATCGCGCGAAAGCGTCGCCTGCGTCACGTCGATTCCGCGACGGCGCAACTTGCGTCGCAGCTCGTCCTGGTTCGCCACCAGCGACTCAGCAACCAGGTCTCGTATCGCGCTTTGTCTTTGAACCTTCATCTCTTATCCAAACTTGCCCAAACAAATCGAAAGCGCGGCTCCATTAGCCGCGCTTGTATAAATATACATCCAGATGTATAAGTATGCAAGGCCCTCCCCGTTACCTTTGTTTGTTAGTCAGTCTCCCTGGGCCCGTCAGCGTTTCGGCCTGCGGAAACTCAGCATTCGATCCGCGCGAATTCCCAGCCGGATCCTGCAATCCATCTTTAATGGACGTATATTGACTCATGGGACACTCATCCGGTTCTTTCTCTCCGGCAACGCGCTCCTCTCCCTCGCAGAATAGCGACAAGCCTACGCGCACTAGGCCAGCCTATCTGGCGCACAGCCTCATTGATCCGCGCTTTGACTCCGACTCCTGCGGCGTTGGATTTGTGGCCCAGCTTTCAGCCGAGCCTTCGCACCATATTCTCGACCACGCTCTCCGCGCTCTTGCCCGCCTTGAGCATCGCGGCGCCGTCGCAGCAGACGGAAAATCGAGCGATGGCGTGGGCGTTACCGTCGTGGTTCCTCGTGAGTGGTTTCTTGCCGAAACTGATCTCACCCTCCCCGCGCGCAAGCCTCTGGGTATAGCCGTTCTCTTCCTACCGGAAGAAGACACTGGCCAGCGCATCGAACTGGAATCCGCTCTCGCTGCACAGAATTGCGAACCGCTCCTGTGGAGGCCAGTCCCAACCCGTCCTGAGATTCTTGGCGAAATAGCCGCAGCCTCCCGCCCCGCTATCTGGCATCTGCTCATCACCACCGACGAGCACGCAAATTTCGATCGCCGGCTCTTTCTTGCGCGCAAGCAGTTTGAGCGTTCCGGCCTGCCTGGCTATGTTGTCAGCATCTCCTCCTCCACCATGATCTACAAGGCGCTCTGCGCCGGCCGCCTGCTCTCCGAGTTTTATCCCGACCTTGCCGACCCGGCCTTCAAGACTCCTATCGCGCTCTTTCATCAGCGCTACGCCACCAACGTTCTGCCTTCATGGGATCGCGCGCAGCCTTTCCGCACGCTTGCGCACAATGGCGAGATCAATACCATCTGGGGCAACCGCTCCAATATGGAAGCTCGCGCCGCCACCATGTCTCTCGATCTGCACCCGGTGCTCTCGCCCGGCACGTCCGATTCGGCATCCCTCGATGAAGTGGTCGAACTCCTCGCGCACAACGGGCGCACCGTTGGCGAGGCAGTGCGTATGGTGGTGCCGCCCGCCAACCCAGGCGAGCGCTCCGCCTTTCTGCAATACAGCGGCGATTGCATCGAGCCATGGGACGGGCCCGCAGCTCTCGCATTTACAGACGGTCGCCAGGTGGGCGCCATTCTCGACCGTAATGGTCTGCGCCCCTGTCGCTTCGCTGTCGATGAGACCGGCCTCGTCTTCGCCGGCTCTGAAGCGGGCCTCGTCGATATGGACCCCGATCAGATCGTTCAAAGTGGCCGCCTCGGGCCTGGCCAGATGATCATTGCCGACCTCGATTTCCACCAGTTCTTTCAGAACGAAGAAATCCTCCGCATCTACGACGCCAAACGCCAGTACCACGAACTTATCAAGCTCGATACGCCGCTCGAAGACTCGAGCGACAAGCTGCGGCTCCTCGATCCCGTCGAGCTCAATCGCCTGCAGCACCGCTTCGGCTATACGCGTGAAGATGTCCGCATGATCCTGCAGCCCATGGCCGGCGAAGGCAAAGACGCAGTCTGGTCAATGGGCGATGACACCGCCATTGCGCCGCTTGCCCGTGCGCCACGGCCGCTGTACGCCTTCTTCCGCCAGCGCTTTGCGCAGGTCACCAATCCGCCCATCGATCCTCTGCGCGAGACCGTTGTGCTTCGGATGCACACGCGGCTCGGTCCCTGGCCTCATCTGCTTGAATTGCGCGAACCACTCCCCGGCCTTTCGTTGCGCTCACCAATTCTTACCCTCGGCCAGATGCACGCCCTGCGCCACGGCCACCACGGTCAGGCAGAGCAGATGCCGCACGCAATTCTCAACTGTCTGTACTCGCCCGACACCAGCCTTGAAGTTGCAATTGACATTCTCTGCCGCCGCGCGATTGATCTCGTTGCCTCTGGTGCCTCGCTGCTGATCCTTTCCGATCGCGACGCCTCGCCCAGACGCTCTCCCCATTCCCATGGCCATGGCCGCAGGCGCCGTACACATGGCGCTGATCCGTGCCGGTGTACGTGCGGAGGCCGGCCTTGCCGCCGAAGCCGCGGACTGCCGTGAAATCCATCACGTCGCTGTCCTCCTCGGCCTTGGCGCAGGCGCCGTTTGTCCCTGGCTTGCGCTTGAAACTGCTCGCAATCTCAATCCTGAAGATGGCGAAGAGAATCTTCTTCATGCTCTCGAGCTCGGCCTCGCCAAGGTCATGTCCAAGATGGGCATCAGCGTACTCGATAGTTATTGCGCGGCGCACTTGTTCGATGCCATCGGTCTCTCCTCCGATGCTGTGGATAAATGCTTCAGTGGCGTTCCCGCGCCTATTGGCGGCATCGGTTACGGGGAAATCGAAAAATACGTTCGCGATCTCTGGCTCGCCGAGCCTCCTTCAGAGGAAGAGGTCGATACCCGCGCCACCGTCGTCTCCGCAACGCAGGTGCGCGAATTGCCCGACTATGGATTCATCCGCTTCCGCAAGGCAGACGAAGCCGAGTCTCACTCATGGCAGCCGCTCTACCGTGCGCGCTCTTCAATCCACCGTTGGATCAACCAAGCAGGGCGCGGCTCTCGCTCTCACGCCTTTCTCCAGCTTCGCGGCGCAGGCCACTGATTCAGAGCCAGTCAACCTCCGCGATCTGCTTGAGATTCGTCCCGCAGGTCCTGAACTCGACCTCGAGAGCGTCGTGCCCGTGCCGGGAGATCACCCGCACCTTTATCGCCTCTGCCATGTCTTTCGGCTCGCTTTCGCCCGAGGCGCACCAGACCATCACGCAGGCGATGAACCTGCTCGGCGCGCGCTCCAATACCGGAGAGGGCGGTGAAGACCCAGCCGTTTATCTTCCTGCAAGCGATGGCGCGCCCTCTCTGCTGAATAACAAGATCAAGCAGGTTGCCAGCGCGCGCTTTGGCGTCACCGCAGAGTACCTCGCTCATGCCGAAGAGCTCGAGATCAAAATTGCCCAGGGAGCCAAGCCCGGCGAGGGTGGCCAGTTGCCGGGTCACAAGGTCACTGAACTCATCGCCCGCCTGCGTCATGCGCAGCCCGGAATGCAGCTCATCTCGCCGCCTCCGCACCACGACATCTACTCCATCGAAGATCTTGCACAGCTCATTTACGACCTCAAGCGCGCCAATCCCCGCGCAGCCGTCGGCGTCAAGCTCGTCTCTGGCTGCGGAGTAGGAACCATTGCCGCAGGCGTCGCCAAGGCCTACGCAGACTACATCGTGATCGCTGGTCAATCAGGCGGCACAGGCGCGTCGCCGCTCTCCAGCATCAAGTACGCCGGCAATCCCTGGGAGCTTGGCCTCGCCGAAGCGCAGCAGGTCCTCATTCACAACGGCCTTCGCGGACGCGTCCGCCTCCGCACCGACGGCGGCCTGCGCACCGCGCGCGATATCGTGATGGCCGCGCTACTTGGCGCCGACGAATTTGCCTTCGGCACTGCGGTCCTCGTTGCTCTCGGCTGCGACATGGCCCGGCAGTGTCACCTAAACACCTGCCCCACCGGCATTGCCACGCAACGGCCTGAGCTACGCGCTAAATTTCGTGGCAAACCAGAGCATCTCGTCCGTTTCTTCGAAGAGCTCGCCAACGAAATTCGTCAGTTGCTCGCAACGCTCGGCCTGCCCTCTCTTGCGGCTGCCACGGGCCGCAGTGATCTGCTCGAACAGCTTCGCTGGGACGCGAAGCTTGATCTCTCACCGCTGCTTGCCTCCGCCGCGGTTGCGGCAGAAGCCGGAGGAGCCATCTGCTGGGAGGGTAAGCGCAACGATCGCCCCGAGGGCCGCAAACCTATTGACGATGCATGGATCAGACCTGCGCTCGAGGCATACAAGGCGGGCAAGCCATACCTTGTCGAAACGCGCGTCAGCAACGTGGACCGCACGCTCGGCGCACGGCTTGCTGGCCAGCTCGCACTCTTCCGCACCAGCAACCCAGCCGCAACCGGCTCGACCCTCACATTTAAATTGAAGGGGATCGCCGGTCAATCTTTCGGCGCCTTCGCAACCTCTGGCATGACTCTGAGGCTCGAAGGGCTGGCGAACGATTTCGTGGGCAAAGGTCTCTGCGGTGGAGAGCTCATTCTTCGTGGCCGCGGTCGCGTCGCCCGCGAAAGCGAAAAGCATGTCCTGCTAGGCAACGTCGCTCTCTATGGCGCCACGGCAGGCTGGCTCTTCGCCGCCGGACGCGCAGGTGAACGCTTCGCCGTGCGCAACTCCGGCGCGCTTTCCATTGTGGAGGGCGTAGGCGACCACGCCTGCGAATACATGACGGGCGGCCTCGTCGTGATCCTCGGCTCAACCGGCATCAATTTCGGCGCCGGCATGACGGGTGGGCTCGCGTGGGTCTATGACGAAGACGGCAGCTTTATCGCGCAGGATCGTTTCCATCTGAGCTTTCTACAGCCGGAGTCTTTCGACGAACTCGACCATGCGGCGCGCCAGTCGATACGTGAGCTTGTCGAACTGCATCTCGGCAAGACGGCCAGCGCGCGGGCAAAGTGGCTGCTTGGCAACTGGGAAAAGGAATCCCCGAAGTTCGTGCGCCTCACTCCTCGCCCTCAGGCTTGAGAGAGCAATACTCTCAGCTCAGCGTGCGGCCTGCTTCTTCAGCCGCTTCACGTCGTACATCGCGGCATCGGCGCGGGTCATCAGGTTCTTAAGGGTCTCTCCATGCGCGCCATGATTGACGGCGAAACCAATGCTCAGGCCAAGTTTGAACCTGCGGCCATCCTCAGCATTAACCTCGTTCACCCTCGCTTGCAGGCGTTCGATTGAGGCAAGAATTGACTCTTCGTCAAATTGCCCGGCCACAACAAATTCGTCGCCGCCGACACGTCCAATCACATCCGTTTCACGAAAGGTCGTGCTCAGCAGCTGCCCCGCCTCCGCGATCAGCGCAGATCCGGCATCGTGGCCAAGCTTATCGTTAATCTGCTTCAGCCCATCCAGGTCTACAAAAAGTGCGCAAAAGGGCTGCTGGGCGCGTCGCGCAAGGCGAAGAGCCTGTTCGGCCAGCAGATTGAATCCCCGCACGTTGTAGAGCCCGGTCAACTCGTCCTGCAGTCCAAGCTTTTGGATCTCGCTTTGCATGCGGTTGATTCGCGTCGCCAGTAGAATCAGGCAGCCAAAGGCAAGAATCGTGGTCGTCGCCGTCATCACCGCCGTCGCATAGTGCTCAGGAATCAACTGCGCATTCAGCAGTCGCGCTCTTCCAATTTCGCGGGTAAAGGGAACCAGCAGTACAAGCGGCGTCAGCCAGCGCGCGATCCTGCTGCCCATTCCATAGGTCAGAAAGAGTGAGAAGACGCCATGCTCTGACCTTCTGAAAAGAGCCACGAGCGTTAGCAGCGTCAGGCACACCATCGTCGGCGTTGACGTAAGGCCCTTTGTCGACGAGCCTGGAATCTGCAACGAGCCGAGAGCGAACTCAAAGAGCAACGTGAGGACCATCAGGCAAAGAACGCTTGTCAGTGTATCGGCGATGCGGCTGAAAGCTCCTCTTTGCGCACCGATCAGGATCATTACCGAGCCGAGAAGCACATAAGCCGCGCCTGCAGCAATTGGAACCCGTGGCCACGGCACGAAGGCGCCATTCACCTTCATCCATCGATCGATCGCTGATGCCACATGAAACGAAGGCTCAAAAAAATATGTTGCAGCGATCACTCCAGCAAGAACCGCAGTGATCTTGCTCCACGCCAGCCGCCATGGTGAGTCCTCATTTTCTGAGAGAAAGAAACTCAGCGCGCTGAAGAGCGCTGCCAGCGCCGAAGGTGCACGCATCCGCGTCAGCCCCTCGGGTACCAGGTGCCCAAGAGGAGCGAAGCAGCTCACTAGCAGAGAGATCGCCGCAAGCTGAAAAACCACCAGGAGGCAAAACTGCTGCGCAAAAAATAGCAGATGCATCAGGTCCGGGTCGCGCTCGTTCGGCGGTAAGGTGGCTGTTTGGTAAGGCATCGAAAACCCGACGCGCACTTGCTGGTGCGTCAACTTTTTATAGCAATTTTACGCACTGCAGAGTATGCCACTTTTGTTCAGGCTATGTCCTGGATTCGGGCACTCCATCCCACTGAAGGGGGAGGATTTGGCTGCCCAAAGCACGCTATTGCTGTGCGCTGATACACTCTCGATTGGTCGCCATTTTCGGTCCCTTGCGCCCTGACACGTTCGAGATGACAAAATCCAATTCGCTCCGCACGATCAATGACCTCTTTCTGGGCGTCTCAGCCGCAGGCAACCCGCGCGCGATCCTCTGGCAGGATGAGTTCGGCCATTGGCAAGCCATTTCATCCGATCAAATCTATCAACGGGTGAGGCGCCTGACAGAAGCCTTCCTCGAATGGGGTGAAGCCAAAGGCTCGCGGATTGCACTCATTAGCGAAAACCGTTGGGAGTGGGCTGTAACCGACTTTGCCATTCTCGCCATCGGCGCCGTCAACGTGCCTATCTATCCAACGCTTACCGGCGAACAGATCGCCGTTCTCCTCGAGGACGCGGGTTGCCGTACCGCTGTCGTTTCCACGCGTCAGCAATTCGACAAGCTGAATGCCGTGCGCGGCCAAACGCAACTCCAGAGAATCCTCATCATGGACTCCTCCGCGCCGCCCGAGGGCGCCATTCCGCTCAATGGAGTTCTCGCAGGAGCCGACGCCGCAGGATCTGAACGCAACACGGCCCTCGATGCCCGTGCTCGTTCTGTTGAACCCTCTGACCTTGCAACGCTCATCTACACCTCGGGCACCACCGGCGAACCTAAAGGCGTGATGCTCACCCACGGCAACATCGCCGCCAACCAGAACTACGCCGTCAACGATTTCTCGTTTGATCATCGGGACGTCTGCATCTCATTTCTGCCGCTTTCGCACATCACCGCCCGCGCGCTCGATTACGTCATGTACAAGAGCGGGGCGCAGGTGGCCTACTGCTCCCAATTCGACAGGTTGCCGCAGGCGATGAAAGAAATCCGCCCCACCGTCTTCGTCGGTGTCCCGCGCGTCTACGAGAAAATCCGCCAGGAAGTGGAACGCCGCGCCGCGCTCTCGCCAATTCGCAGCAGAATCCTCTCCTGGGCCATCGGCATTGGCAAGCGCAACGCCGACCTCGTCTACGCCGGTGGCACGCCCTCCTCTGCCGCATGGAAAGTCGCTGCGAAACTCGTCTACTCCAAGGTGCGCGCAGCCTTCGGCGGCCGCGTCCGGGTCTTCATCTCCGGCGGCGCGCCTCTCGGCATTGACACAGCAAAGTGGTTTGCCGCGGCGGGCATCGCCGTGTGGGAGGGATATGGCCTTACCGAAACCTCTCCCGTCATTTCCATCAATTCTCCCGTCACGCAACGCATGGGCTCGGTTGGCCGCCCCTTGCCGAATGTTGAATTGAAATTTGCAGACGACGGAGAACTCCTCACCCGCGGCCCTTCCATCTTCCCCGGCTACTGGAACAAGCCAGCTGCCAATGCCGAGTGCTTCGATGCCGAGGGATGGTTCAGGACAGGCGACATTGCGCATCTTGACGCGGACAGTTTCCTGTACATCACCGATCGCAAGAAGGAACTGCTCAAAACCTCCGGCGGCAAGCTCGTCGCGCCGCAGCCGATCGAAAACAAGCTGAAGAACAGCCGCCTCGTGGCACAGGCCGCCCTCATTGGAGACAAGCACAAATTCATCTCTGCGCTCATTTCCCCAAATTTCGCCGCGCTTGAGGAGTGGGCATCCCAGCAGGGAATTGGCTCCGCAGATCGCCAGCAGCTTGTCGCCAACGACCGCGTTATCGCCCTTTATTCGGAGATTGTTCGCGAAGCCAACGGGGGCCTGGCTGGATTCGAAACCGTCAAGCGCTTCCGCGTCGTCCCCGATGAGTGGTCGCAGGACTCCGGTGAACTCACTCCGTCCATGAAGCTCAAGCGCCGCATCATTCTTGCGAAGTATGCGAGCGTGGTCGCCGCACTCTACGAGGACGAAGCAACCGCACGCGCCGAATAGGCAGTGCAGGCGCCGGAATCTCCCGGCGAAAGAGCAGGCGCTTCCCCCACATCCGTTGCAGTCCGCGGAAAAATGGTGCGCCCCACGCCCCCACCGACAGGATGCTTCCAAATAGGATCACCGCGTCGATGCTCAGTCGGCCGGCGCTGGACCAGTACGCATTCGGTTCCAGATTCAGCCACAGCGCAAACTCATCCAGCGTCAATGCCGCGCCCACTCCATAACTCACTGACATCAGTCGGCTCAAAAAAATCGACAGTGGCGAGTGCGACCGGCCAAGGTCCAGAAGCCATCCGTACCCCACCGCCAGCAGAATCAGAATGCCCCACACCAGGTGATGGATATGACGACCCCTCACGATGACCCAATCGAATGGCCCGTGGTTATGAATCACCATGTAGACCATCAGCCGCACACCCAGGAAGGTAATCAGAAATGATACCGACGCAATGAACATGCGCCGTCGTGGCCGGTCCGGAATCGTCGACCGGATCAGAAACCCCAGCCGCGTCAGCTGCAAAAGCACCAGCAGCAGCACCACCACCATGCTGGAGAAAACCAGTAATAATAGTGCTCCCGTTCCGGGCATACCCCATTCAAACATCTACCGGTGGCCTTTGACGATAAAAGGTTTTTTCACTAGAGATGCCGGGCGTCACGATTCTTCTTTACAGTCGCGGAGTACACTGGTTAAGGCGTCAAGACAGGAATTTTCAAAGCCTGCGTCTGCGATTCAGGGAGAATGCTCCCGGGCCGGTCTTGATGGCCGCGTCAATTTTGAACAGGAGAGATTTGCAATGCGAGTTGCTTTGTTGACCGGTGGCGGTGACTGCCCGGGCTTGAATGCGGTGATTTATGCCGCCGTGAAAAAGGGCATTCAAACCTACGGCGACGAGTTCATCGGATTTCTCAATGGCTGGCGTGGCGTACTCGACAATAACTGGATTCCGCTCACCCTTGAAAGCACAGACGGCATCCAGCTTAAAGGCGGCACCATCCTGCACTCTTCGCGCACCAACGTGAAGAAGATCCCTGGGGGCATCGAAAAGGTGCAGGAAGTCCTGAAGGTCAACAAGATCGACGCACTCATCGCCCTCGGCGGCGACGACACGCAGTCGGTCACGCTTTTCCTCAGCGAGAACGGCGTCCCCAGCGTCGGCGTCCCCAAGACCATTGATAACGACATCAACGGTACCGACGCTACCTTTGGCTATGACACCGCCGTTTCCATCGCTACTGAAGCCATCGATCGCATTCACACCACCGCCGACTCGCACAACCGCGTTATCGTTGTTGAAGTCATGGGCCGAGACGCCGGTTGGATTGCTTACGCTTCAGGCATCGCCGGTGGCGCGCACGTCGTCCTCGTTCCCGAGCAGGAGATCGACATCGATCACGTCTGCAAGTTGCTCAAGTACAACTACGACCACGGCAAGCACTACGGCGTCGTCGTTGTCGCCGAAGGCTGCCACCTTCCAGAAGTTGGCCAGGTCACCGGTTCCGCCGAGGTAGACTCCTTCGGTCACGTGCGTCTTTCCGGCATTGCTGAAGCGCTCGCCGACCTCATCGAGAGGAAGACCGGCTTTGAAACCCGCTCCGTCAACCTGGGCCACACACAGCGCGGCGGCGTTCCCACCGCATATGACCGCCTGCTCGGTCAGCGTTACGGCCTCCACGCCATCGACATGGTTCATCAAAGCAAGTGGGGTCGCATCGCAGTTCTTCGCGGCACTGAGATCACCGACATCACCATCAAAGAGGCGATCTCCACCAACCGCCGCCTCAGTGAAAGCTTCTTTGCCGTGATCCGCGACCTCGAAGCCAAAGTCTAAGCCTCGTTCATCAACGCACGAAAAGGGTCATCCTCTCTCCTGGGATGGCCCTTTTCCATAAGTAGGCCTGATGCACTATCGCCTCTACCAGCCTGAAGACTTCGACAAGCTCTACGCCATCGAGGTAGCGACCTTTCAGCCGCCGCTGCGTTTCACGCGCCGCTATCTCGCCAGTCTTATTGAGGCTGAGAACGCCGCAACGTGGGTCGCGGCAGTTGACTCCGAGCCTGGGGGCTTCGCTGTTCTTGAGTGGTTTGAAAACGGTGACGAAATCTCTTCCTATCTGCAGACCATCGAGGTATTGCCTGAGCACCGTGGCCGCGGCGTGGCGACCGAGTTGTTGCGCCGTGTCGAATCTTCCGCCCGAGGCGCCCACGCCACGACACTCTGGCTTCATGTCGATGCCGCAAACAACACCGCTATCCGCCTCTACGAAAAGCAGGGCTTCAGTCTCCGGGGCCGCAAAGCTCACTACTACGGCGCCGAAACTGAAGCCCTCATCTATCGCAAATGCCTGCTCAGCGAACCGCCTCCGCATTGCGGCTGAAGCCGTTCGCTGTGAGTTGCGTCTTACTTTGACAGGTTGTCCGTCTTCTGGATGAACGCGGCCACCCGGTCATGCAGCAGCTTCAGGCTTTCTTCGCGCACATACACCATGTGTCCCGACTCGTACCAGTCAAACTCGATGTTCTTTGTCAGAGATTGCGGAATCGCGAGGTGCTTCTGTTCATAGTAGGCTGCGTAAAACGGCGTCGCCAGGTCGTAGTACCCGCCATTCACCATCACCTTCAGTCTCGGATTCACTTTCATCGCATCGGCCAGATCGTTGGCCACATTCAGCGTCGTCGTGTTGTGGTCGTGCGTCATATCCCATTCATGCCCGGCGAAGAGTGCGCTCGGCAGGTAGGTCTGGCCTTCGCCGTACTTCAAATCCTTGCGCACGTAATCATTGAACAGAGAAACGTACGCCGAGCCGATCGCCGCGCTCTGCGGATCGTAATCGGCTTCTTCGCTCATCGGATTGAGGGACGGGCCCGAAAAGCGTGTGTCCAGGCGTCCGGTGGTCAGGTCCTGGCCATCAAGCAGCATCTTGGTAAACTGTCCGCCGGTTACCCGCAGATTCGCCTTCTCAAGATAATCGACAGGCAGACCCGTATACTCATGCAGCTTCGCAGCCACCTGCGCCTTTTCTGCGTCGCCAAGGTCCGTGCCCTGGGCCAGCGCGTGCGCGTAGGGTCCCGTCGCATAATCTTCAACTTCTTTCAGAAACGGTTCCAGCTCTGCTGTCTGTTGCGGCAGCTTCTTGTGATACCGCGCCGTCGCCGCATACGTCGGAAGCGCGAGCACATAGGGCAAATCGACGCCGGGGTTGTCGCGTGGACTATCGATATCGGTTGTAAAGTTGAAAATCTGCGAAAGCAGAATTACGCCGTTCAAATCGATCTCTCTCTGTTGCAGATCCTTCGACAGCACCGCCGACCGGGTCGTGCCATAGCTCTCGCCGAAAAGATACTTCGGTGAGTTCCACCGGTCATACTTCGCAAGGAAGCGAGCAATGAAGCGCTGGAACGCCTGGCCATCCTGGTCCACTCCCCAGAACGCCTTCTCGGGGTCCTTGCCGGCCAGCCCTCCAAAGCCCGTTCCCGGCATGTCGATAAATACCACGTCGCTTACGTCAAGCAGGGAATACGCATTGTCCGCCAGCCTGTACGGCGCTCCACCCAGGTGCTGGTCGCCGCTCGTCACAACGCGCTTCGGGCCAAAAGATCCCATGTGCAGCCAGATCGTCGCGGCGCCAGGGCCGCCGTTATAGCAAAAGGTGATCGGGCGATCCTCGGCCTTCGCATCCTTCTTGAAATAGGCGACGTAAAACATGCGCGCCGTTGGCGGCGCATCCTTGGCATCTTTCGGTTCAGACGTTGCAAGCTCGCTACCGGGCTCCGGTTTTCCATCGGGCCCCAGTTGTGAGTCCTCGGTTGGTGTCGCACCCACCGTCAGGGTGCCCGCAACCGCGGTGTAGAGAATATGCTGCCCGCCCACATCCACTGCACCTTGCGTCGTAACATCCTGCGGAAGCGGTTTTTCCGGAGTCTTATCCGGGTTGAAGCTCTTGTTCTGCGGAATGTCGTCAGCCGCGCGCGTTACCGGTACACCAAGGCACAATGCCAGACCCACGCTGGCAACACAGCAAAACCTGATCATGAAGGGAAGTCTCCAAATTTCGATGTCCAAAGTCGATCTGCGGCCAGTATAGACGGTTGTTATCCCATCGGCGAATGCGTGTTGACGCGTTATGCCAATGGGATCGCTGCGGAGTCCTTAATAGCGCCAGCTGCTCAGGTCCGCACCCTTCGGTGCAGTCTTCTCAATGCGCTCAAGAATCTTGGGCAGATACTGGGTGTTGTAGTGCAGGCGCGAATACGCATTCGGCAGCGTCGGGTCGCCGTTCCAGCAATGCTCCGCACGCGGACCGTAGGTTACCTCGCCGTCATAGGGCGGGTTCTTCGTCGAATCGAGAAAATCCTGCATTCTATACACGGCGTCGTTCAGAAAATACGTGTCATCCGAGCCCACGTAGATGTGAATCTTGCCCTGCAGCTCCGGTCCAAGCTTCGCCCAGTTTCGTTCGAGCATCGACTCGAGGTCGTAATGCTCCTTCCAGTACTCGGCGACCTTGTGGTCGATCACGCCTGTCTTCTTGTCGAAGATAGGTTGTGGATAACCATCCTCTCCCACCGGTCCGTACACCGCCTGCCAGATGTCGAACTGTTCGCCGCTGCGTCCGTGATCGCCCAGCGCCAGCTCGTAAGCATTGTTGTCCTCGGTCGTGATCAGCGTGTGCCCCAGGTAGTCCCGCATAGCCGGCTGGGGAACCTCCTTGTGCGCGCCGTCAAGGTAAAAGGCATTCCGGTCGTCATACAAGTTGATCGTAGTGTAGGCGTGAAAGTCGATGGGATCCGGGCACGCGGCGAAGGCGCCGTTGTAGTGGTCCGGATACAGGACCTGCACCGCCAGCGATTCCCATCCGCCGGTCGAGCCGCCGTAGACAAAGCGCGCCCAGCCCTGGCCAATGCCCCGAAACTTCTTCTCGATCGCCGGAATCAGCTCGTTCTCAATCGCGTCGCCATACGGCCCCACGTTGGCTGAGTTCACCGCGTAGGAATCGTCATAGTACGGATTCGCATGCTGAATCTTCACAATCAGCACACGCGGAAATTTGGGTGAGATCCACTGCTGATAAAACTTGTACGCTTCCTGCTGCTGAATCCTGTTGTATCCGGCAAGGTGAAAGCGGTCGCTGTAATCGGGTTTCAGGTCAGGATCGGGCGGTGTCGTCCTGAAGTCGTCGAAGTCACTCACAAAGTGGTCGTGAAAGATGATCAGCGGAAAGCGGGCATCGGGATGCTCGTCAAACCCCTCCGGCACCAGCACAACTGCGCTCACAAACATTGGTCGGCCCCAGAACTTCGTCAGCGCCGCGCTCTGGATGCGGATGTGCCGGATGTATTTTGTGTCTGCCGGCGTCTCGATCGGCGGAATCACCTCGTTCATCACCACCGTGTGCGTCCCGCTGCCCGGTCCCAGGTGAATCTTTTCCGGCTTCGAGTAGAGATTGCCCGGCGAAAGATTCCAATGCTGGCCCTCTCCCTGGTCCATGTGCAGCTTCACTGTCTTGCCATCCGCACGGTGAAAGGTCTCGTACTTGTTCAGCACCGCCTGCACGGTATAGTCGCCCGGCGGCACGTCTTTCAGGCTTCGAATCGGGTAGCCCCACGCGCTCTGCATCCACCACGGCCGGCTCTCCAGGCTTCCAGCCGTCCACCGTGAGGCCAAAAACCATCTGCGAGCGCGGCGTGTCATTGATCTGGTTGCGCGGCTCATCGCTCGCATCGGTGGAAAGAAGCAGCAGCAAGCGGCCGTCAAGCGGCTGTGCGCTGGCTTCTTTCGGAAAGGAAATCGAGAAAGACTGCGCCGCCGCGGAGGCGCAAACAAGAAGAGTGGCCAGAAACAGTGCAATGGATTTCATTTCGCCTAGAATACATGCCGTGGCCGCCCCAACCATACGCCTGGCAAGCGTTTCGCTATGCATCAATTCGACAGGTGGGCTCGGTCTCAAGGACCGCATAAAGCAACCCTGAGGGTGCCCCCGATCTCGCTTCTGAGACCGGGGAAACCAACGCCATCCTACGATCCGTCACCTTACTACTTCTGCGGCTTATCGAACGGCTGCTTCTCCGTGATGCGCGGCCGATTCTCCGCCTGCAGCTGCTTGCTCACGTGCTCCACTTCGCCAAATACCCGCAGCAGGTTGCCACCCAGAATCTTGCGGCAGTCTTCGGCCGAGTAGCCCCGCGCCATCAGCGCCGCCGTAATCTTCGGCAGATCCGCCGGCGAATCCATGCCCTCCGGCAATTGTCCCGTCACACCATCAAAGTCCGAGCCAAGCCCCACGTGATCCACGCCGGCAACCTTCGCGATGTGGTCGATCTGGTCAACCAATTCAGAGAGCGGCGGTCGCGGGATCCTGTCGGCATACTGGCGTTGCAGCTTCTCAATCTCCTCTGCTGGCGCATCTTTCCCCTCGGCCTTGTACTTGTCCTTCAAGGCCTGCACCGCCTGATCGACCTCCGCCTTCTGCGCCTTTTGCGCATTGCGATAGGCCTGCGAAACAAACGCGGAGTAGAAGTTGACCTGCACCACCCCGCCCTTCGAATCAGGCCCGCCGGAGTTCGCAACTGCCCGCAGCATGTCGTCTGTCATATTGCGCGGCGCATCGCACAGCGCCCGCGCTCCCGAGTGTGACGCAATCACCGGAGCCCGCGTAATCACCAGCGTGCGATAAAAGGTGCGATCCGAAACATGCGAAATGTCCACCATCATCCCGAGGCGGTTCATCTCGTACACCACATCTTTGCCGAACTCCGTCAATCCTTCCTTCGTATGCGGCACAGAGGAGTCGTCGATATCGCCCGAGCTGTCAGCCCAGCCGTTTGAGTTCGACCACGTGAGCGTCATGTAGCGCACGCCAAGCGCGTAATACTGCCGCAGCAGCGCCAGCGAGTCCTCAATGGAGTGGCCACCCTCGATGCCCATCAGCGCCGCCAGTTTGTGCTCGCGATGCGCCCGCTCAATATCCGCAACCGACGTTGCAAACATCACCTGGTCCGGGTGCTTCGCGATCTGCTGCTTCACCGCGTCAATCAGGATCAGCGTGCGCCGGGCAAAATGCCCCTTGTTCGTTTCCGGCTCGACCCAGATCGAGAAAAACTCCGCGCCAAGATTTCCCTTGTGCACGCTTTCCAGGTTGAAGTTGCCACCCTTCAGCGGATCGCTCAGGTCAAAATTCTCATCGACGAAACGCTGCGGTGTATCGGCGTGCGTATCGATCACAATGGCGGAGCGGTGAACTTCTTCGGGAGTCAATTTGGATGTCACCTTCGGCGAGGGCTTCGCGGTTTGGGCGCAAAGAGTTATGGAGGCAAACAGCAGGGAAGCGGGCAAAACCAAAGCGGTGCGGGTCTGCATAGGCTTGGAAGAAGTGTATAACGCTTCGCCAGCGGCGCCCGCTGTGCGGAGATTCCAGGCATAAAAAATCGCACCCTCCCAAATCGCAATTGAAGATCCGGGAAGGTGCGTCGTTGAAGCCCGATTTATTGTTTCGGCGTGGCGCCGTTCGTCTCACTCTTGTCCGCTGTGCGCGTAGTCTTGTTGTTGCCGGGGCGATACCGCGTCGTCATATCTTCGGGGTCCTTGTACTCCACTGTTTCGTGACTCTTCCCGCTTGTCGGAGCGGCTGTCTTGTTCTTTCCCTCAAAGAGGGGATTTTCACCGGCAGTGCTCTTTCCCTTGTACATCGGGTTATTGTGCACATTGCTCAGCTTGCCGAATCCGCCGGCGGCGCTTCATCCACTGACTCTACCGCGTGGGCTGAGCTGAGGCTTTTGCCCGCGGGCTGCACCTCTCCGGTAATCGGTGCTTTGCCTGATGCCTGCCCGGACTGCGCTTCCCGCCCGGTGGCCATACCGCTCTGTGCATCGCGCGGCTTGATATTCTCTTTGGACTTCGCCTGTGCCTGTCCAAATCCCAGCGTGCCCAGAAACAAATAGGCTCCGGCACAAAGCACGGCAATTTCGTAGTAACGAATCTTCATTTGAGTTGACCTCGCTTGATCTTTCGCCCGAGTTCGATCAACAGGGCAGCGGCGCTCGGCGGATATGTGAATCAGTACAGTCCACCGGCAGAACAGCTGTAAATACAACTTGCAGAAGGCGCATCTACCACGTTGGGAACGTTACTGGAGAGACGGAGACGCGGACGCATCTTCCGCTCCCGGTATACAGTCTGCGCCGGCAGCGCAGAATTCTTCGCAATGCTCCCTTTCGCCTGCAGGCTCCCCGCCCCAAGGCCGGAGTACAATTGCTGATCATTAAGCGGGCCCTGATAAGCACAATTCCTGATGAATAAGGAGCGTTTGCGCATGTCGGGTTACACGAGGTTTTGCCTGATCGCGGGGGTCTCCGCCGTTCTTGCGTGCGCGACTCCCTCGGCCCGCGCCAGCACCGCGCCTGCCGATCCGTGCTCGCTGCTTAAAGTGGGCGATGTCAGCGCTGCAACCGGCAGGACCTACGGCCCACCGGCTTCGACTGTCGCGCCTAATCCCTATCCCAATAGCGGAAAAGGCACGGACTGCCGCTACAACGGAGACGGGGGTACGCTTCTCTTCCGCATCTACTTCGATTCCTCGACCGAAGTCGCAACTGGACTTTTCAATCAGCTCAAGATGTTTTTCCCGCCGGAGAGCTCCCCCTCCGGCCTTGGCGACGATGCGTATTTCGACAGGCACGACGGGCTTCACGTACGAAAAGGCAACGTGCGCTTTTTTCTGAGCGGGCATCCCAACAACGCGCAGTTGCAGGCTTTGGCGGCGTTGATAGCCGGAAGGCTTTAGCGCAAACCCGCCCACTGAAAATGCTCCACGTGGAGCATTGCTGCTGCGAACTGGCGCTGCGCACGCTAAAGATTTACCGAAATGCCGCCCCAGTCTTCGGGGCGCACGTCGGCAATTGTCTGCGTAAAATCCCAGCGGTGACCGTAAAAGTCCTCGGCGTTGTATTGGCGTTCGCCGTAAACGTGGTCCGTCGGTTCAGTAAGAATGCGCGCGCCATTCTGCCTTGCCCGCTCGCAGTGGGCGAGCGCGTCGACAATGCGCACCTGCGTGATATGCGATCGCTCCGGCTTTACATCGCCTTCCGCAACCGTGAGGCAGCCTTCCCCCACGCGCATCTGGATGCGGTGATTGGCGATTCGCAGACGGATCGCGAAGCCGAACGCGGCGCAAAGCCACTCCGCGGCCGCGCTTGGGTCGGGGTAGATCAGCACAGGGATGACGGGGCAGGGCGGCACAGAACGATTGAAGAGCATAACTCCTCCAAATACGGGCGGGGAACAGGATAGCAGTGCGCGATGCTCCACGTGGAGCGTCGAAAGCGGGCAGGCCCTGAAAATCGGGCTGAAATTGTTCCACGTGGAGCATTCTCTGCGCTCTCGGCAGAAGCCCGGACAAAATCAGTCGCACTTCAAGAGCGATATAGTTCGCAAATTGCGCGAAATTATTTGTGGAAAGCTTTGCTTCCTTGGCGCCACTATTGTGGGCGAGGAAGATGGCCGGTTTCTGCCCGGTTTTCAACCGCCTGCAGCCAGGCCGCTCCGCGACTAAAATTGAAGTAACCATGGCTGAATTCACCCATCTTCATCTGCATACGGAATACTCCCTGCTCGACGGCGCCTGCGACGTACACAAACTTGTGGACCGCGTGGCCGCGCTGGGGCAGACCTCGGTCGCGATGACCGACCACGGCAACATTTATGGCGCGGTGCACTTTTTTAACGCGGCCAAGGCCAAGGGAATCAAGCCGATTCTGGGTTGCGAGCTTTACATCTGCAAGGCGGAGGATCATCGCGCCGAGGTCCCGAACGACCAGTACAACCACCTGCTGGTGCTGGCGGAGAACGAAGAGGGCTACCGCAACCTGATCCGGCTGACGAGCGAGGCCAGCCTGCACGGCTTTTATCGCAAGCCGCGCGTGAGCAAGAAGTATCTCGCCGAAAACTCCAAGGGGCTGATCGGTTTTTCCGGTTGCCTGAGCGGCGAGCTGTGCGAAGAGCTGATGGAGGGCCATTACGACAAGGCCAAAGCTGTCGCGAGCCAGTACGAGGACATCTTCGGGCGCGGGAATTTCTATCTCGAACTTCAGAACCAGGGTCTCGAGCAGGAGCAGAAGATCCAGAGCGATCTTTTTCGGCTCGAGCAGGACCTGAACATCCCGATGGTGCTGACCAACGATTCGCACTATCTCTGCGGCGAAGATCACCATGCGCATGACGTGATGCTCTGCGTGCAGACAGGCGCAAAGGTTCACGATGCTGACCGCTTTCGCTTTGACTCCGACCAGTTTTATGTGAAGAGTGCCGACGAAATGGCGCGGCTCTTCCCTGATGCGCCCGGCGTGACGGCGCGCACCATGGAGATTGCCGAGCGCTGCAAGGTCAAGCTTCATGCGGTCGACAATCCCTTTCCGGAATTTGCCGTGCCGCCGGAGCACACCATCGACAGCTACTTTGAGCAGGTGTGCCGCGAGGGTCTCAAGAAGAGGCTCGAAACGTCTGTGCGTCAGCTGGAGTTACGCGGCCTGCGCAGATCGACGCCGGAGGAATATGAGTCGCGGCTCTCCTACGAGATCGACGTCATTAAGCAGATGAAGTACGCGGGCTACTTCCTCATCGTGTGGGATTTCATCAAGTACGCGCGCGAGAATGGCATTCCGGTAGGTCCCGGGCGCGGTTCGGCCACCGGTTCGCTTGTAGCCTATTGCATGGAAATCACCAACATCGACCCGATGCAGAACGTGCTGCTCTTTGAACGCTTCCTCAATCCCGAGCGCGTATCGATGCCGGATATCGACGTGGATTTCTGCATGAACCGCCGCGGCGAAGTGATCGACTATGTGACGCGTAAGTACGGACGCGAGCAGGTGGCGCAGATCATCACTTTCAACACCATGGCGGCGAAGGCCTCGATCAAGGACTGCGGCCGCGCGCTGGATATGCCCTACGGCGACGTGGACCGCATTGCGAAGCTGGTGCCGCCGACCGTCGGCATGACGCTTGAAAAAGCGCTCAAAGAATCACCTGACCTGCGCAAGGCCTATGACAACGAGAAGCAGGTGCGCGAGCTGATTGACACTGCGATGAAGCTTGAAGGCCTGGTGCGTGGCGCCGGCGTGCATGCTTCCGCTGTGGTGATTGCGCCGCGGCCGCTCACGGAACTGGTGCCGCTGAATCGCACCAAGAATGATGAAGTCGTGACCGCCTACGACATGAAGTCCGTCGAGAAGATGGGCCTGCTTAAGATGGACTTCCTGGGGCTGGCTACGCTCACGGTCATTACCGACGCGGTGAAGCTGATCGAGCAGAACCGCGGCGAAAAGATCGATCCCGATGTAATTCCGATTGACGATCCTGAAACATTCAAGAAGGTGTTTCATACGGCGCTCACTTCGGGAGTGTTTCAATTTGAATCTTCGGGGATGCGCGACATTCTGCGACGCTACAAGCCGGATACGGTCGAGGAGTTGACGCAGTTGAATGCGCTGTACCGCCCCGGCCCGATGGATATGATCGACGATTTCATCGAGCGGAAATGGGGGCGCAAGCAAGTGGAGTATCTGCTGCCGCCGCTCGAAGGAATCCTCAAGGACTCGCTGGGCGTGATCGTCTACCAGGAACAGGTCATGCGGATTGCGAACGTGCTTGCAAGCTATGGCCTTGGCGAGGCCGACCTGTTGCGGCGCGCAATGGGGAAGAAAGATCCCAAGGCGATGGCGGAACAGCGGGATCGCTTTATGCAGGGCGCGGCAAAGCTGGGCCATCCGAAAGCCGTAGTGGGCGAGATCTTTGAGCAGATGGCAAAGTTCTCAGGTTACGGCTTTAACAAGTCACACTCGGCGGCGTACGCGTGGGTGGCCTACCAGACCGCGTACTTGAAGACGCATTATCCCGTTGAGTTTATGGCTGCGCTGCTCACGTCCGAAACGTCGAAGCCCGAGAACGTGGTGAAGTACATCCAGGAATGCCGCGAGATGGGCATCAGCGTCGATCCGCCTGATATGCAGCTTAGCGGTGCGCAGTTTACGCCGCATGACGACTCCATCTGGTTTGGGCTCGCAGCAGTAAAGAACGTCGGCGGCAATGCGATTGAGTCCATCATCAAGGCGCGGGGAGAAGTAGGCGGCCGGTTCGCGAGCCTCTGGGAGTTCTGCGAGAAGGTTGACCTTCGGGTGATGAATAAGCGCGTGATCGAGTCGCTCATCAAGGCCGGCGCGCTGGATTCACTGGGCAAGCGCGGGCCGCTCTTTGCGGCCGTCGATAAGGCGATGGAGCGCGCGCAGAAAGCGCAGCGCGATGCCGCGCAGGGGCAGACCGGTCTCTTCGGTTTGTTTAACGAGGGTCCGGCCAATGGCCATGCCAACGACGATCTGCCCCGCGTTCCCGATTGGGAAGAAGGCGAACGGCTGGCCAATGAGAAAGAAGTGCTGGGCTTCTTTGTCTCCGGGCATCCGCTTGATAAGTATGCGGAGAAGCTGCGCAACCTGCCCGGCGTGATCTCCGTGGCCCAGGCCCTTGAGCGCAAGCCGCCGGAGCGCCGCTGGGGCAAGGATGCCGATCCGGCAGACGAGCTGCAGGTTGCGGGCATGATTCACGCGCTGCGCGTTCAGAAAAGCCGCCGCGATCAGAAACTCTATGCGCAGGCTTCGCTCGAAGACGCGAGCGGCAAAATTGAGCTTATCTGCTTCTCGCGCGACTACGAGAAGCTGGCCGAGCAGTTGAAGATCGAGGCTCCCGTGGTGATTCGCGGCACGCTGATGGGCGAGGAGGATTCGGCGCCAAAGATCTCGGTTAGTTCAATTCAGCCGCTTGAAGACTTGAAGGTCAAGCTGCCGGGACTGCTGCGCATCCGCGTGAACCTTGAGCGTGTAACCGAAGAGACGCTGGCGGGATTGAAATCTGCTGCCGACGCTGCGCCGGGGCCGGGCAAGGTAATGCTGCATCTTGAGAAGAAGGGCGAGTATGCAGTGATTCTCGAACCGGAGAAGATGGCCGTCGCGGCGGATCGTGGCTGGATCGAACGCGTGGAAGAGCTGGTGGGTCGCGGCACGGTGCAGATCGTCGATTAGTGCTGAAGGCGCCCGCACGGATGCGAGCGCTTCAGAGCGGTTGCCACCTCACCGCAGGAAGGCGTCGGTGAGGCCTCCATCGACGGGAATGATGTGGCCGGTGGTGCAACGCGTTTTAGGACTGGCGAGGAACAGAATTGCTTCCGCGCAGTCGGTCGGGTCGATTGGCTGATGCGTCAGCGTTCGCTTGGCATAGAACTGCGCCAGCAGATTGCGCAGCTGATCGTCAGACAGCGACTCCTTAAAAGGAATGTTGTACTTCGTCAGCGATGCGCGGACGCGATCACGGGGAAACATGGTCGATCCCTTCACGACAGTGGCCGGACTGATACCGTTAACGCGCACCTTCGGCGCCAGAGAAACCGCGAGCTCGCGCACAAGATGCGAGAGCGCGGCCTTGCTTACGTCATAGGCTTCGCTGCCGCGCTTGGCTACCACGGCGTTAGCGGAACTGGTGAGGACGATGGATCCATCGAGGTTCTGATCGGCGAAGAGCTTCGCAGTTTCATCGGCAAGCAGATAGTTGGCGGTTACATTCACGTCGAGCGTGGTTGCCCACATTGCATCGCTGACCACACCATCCGGCGAGGAAGGGAAGAGCGCCGCCGTGTTGATGAGGATATCCACGCCGCCAAAGGCTTCCACAGTTGCCTTAAGCGCCTTACCGATAGCTTCGCGATTGCGAATGTCGACCGGAGTCACGGCAACGAATTCCTTCTGCGTAATGGCCTTCAGCTCCTCGGCAACTTTCGCAGCCGCGGCTTCGTCGCGGTCGGCGATCATCACGTGCGCACCGCGAGCTGCGGCTAGATGCGCTACTTCACGGCCAATGCCGCTGCCTCCGCCAACGATGAGAACGATGCGGCGGCTGAGTTCCTTCTCCGGCGGCTGCCGGCGGATCTTCGCTTCTTCCATGGCCCAGTACTCGATGCGGAAGGCTTCGAGAGCGGGAAGGGCGACATAGTTGGTATAGCGCTTGAAGCTGGCTGGGTCCATGCCTTCGCCGCACTGGGGAAGAGTGCCTGTCACTTCGCCTTCGGAGAGGAGACTTGCGCCCTCCATCACATGAATGGCGTTGGTGTAGAACTCGCCGGTGATGCGGGCTTCGGTCTTGCTTTTGCCGAAGCTGAACATGCCGAGGCCGGGAATGAGAACGATTGTGGGATTCTGATCGCGCAGCGCGGGCGAGTCGGGCGTGGCGAATCTGTGATAGTAGGCACGATATTGCTCGCGATATTCCTCAAGCGAGGAGTCAATTTGCTTCTTCAGCGCCTCGATGTCGGCGCCTTCGGCCCACGGCACAAAGAGTGGGCGAATCTTGGTGCGGATGAAGTGATCGGGGCAGCTTGTGCCCAGGTAGGCGAGTTCCTTTGCGTCGGCTGAGCCGACAAACTGCAGCACGTCCGGCGCGTCAGAGAAACTTGAGATCCAGCGGTTGTGCGTGCTAACGCGTCCGCGAAGATACGGCGCAATCTTCGTAGCAAGTTCTCTGCGCTCGGCACGCGCCGCAACTGTTTCACCCCCGAAGCGGCTCGAACCTTTGGCGGCACCGTGGCGCGCAATAAACTGGCCGATCTGGTCGATGAGGGTGACGGTGGCAAGGTAGCACTCCCGCTGCGTCTGCCCCCAGGTAAAGAGGCCGTGGCCGCCGAGTACGATGCCGTCACACTCAGGATTGGCGGCGATGGCGCGCTGCATCATGATGCCCAGCTCAAAGCCAGGGCGCTGCCAGGGAATCCAGATAAGCCGGTGGTTGAAGTCGCGGTTGAATTCCTCCATCTTTGTTTTGCCGTTTGCCGAGGCGGCAAGAGCGATGCCCCAGTCGGGGTGCAGGTGATCGACGTGAGGGAAGGGAAGAAAGCCGTGCAGCGGTGTGTCAATGGATGCGGCAACGGGATTATTGCGGAAGGTGCACAGTGGGTACATCGCCACCATATCGTCTTCCACGTCGACGCCCTTGTAGCTCTGTTGCAGCGCCATGAGCTTCTGCTGGTAGAGCGTGGCAAAACCAGTGCGCTTGATGCTACCCAGGTCGCCGCCGGAACCCTTCACCCAGAGCACCTCAACCGTCTCGCCGGTGAGCGGATCAATCTCGGTCACCTTGGAGCTCGTATTGCCGCCGGCAAAGTTGGTCATGCGCAGGTCGGAACCGAGCAGGTTGGAGCGATAGCGCAGGAGCTCAGGTTCGTCGAGCTTTGCGGCGACATTTTCGTCCCAGCGATCCTCAAGAAACTGGAGCGTGGGTGTAGCAAGGGTGGAGTGTGCCATAGAACACCAATCGAAGGGAGATGAGAAGCCTTACTACAGAATAGTAGCATTGCTACCAATAGACAATATAATCCTCATTCGAAATTGCAGAAACACGCCACTCCGAATGCGGCATCGGCTGCATCCTCTCGATGTGGAAGAAGCCTTCGGCGTCCTCAGCGGTCGAAGGGACGCCAGGTACGGTGTGGTCTTTGTGGCAGCTCCGGTTCCAGATCCCGTTTAACGTTGCGTACCGGCTCGGGCTCTTCGGGCTCACCCGGCTTTCTGTCGCGCACGAGAATGACCTTGAGGAAACGAGGTCCATGCACGCCCTTCACTCGCGTCATTTCGATATCGGCCGTCGCGCTGGGGCCGGAGATGAACGTCGCCAGTGCCGGTGGCGGCGTGCAGCGCGCGAAATACTCAGGCAGCGTCTCCACAATCTGGTTCATCCGCAGAATGCACAGGTGCCAGTCCGGCAGCAGGGTGAGAATGCGGCGGCCTTCAGAGGGGGAATGGTGCAGCACGATCGTCCCCGAGTCGGCGATTCCTGCCGAAGCGGTGGTGACGACACCATCGCATTGCTCGATGTCGCTATAAGTAAGTTTGCGATCGACTTTCCACTGGAACTTCAGCGAGACCCACTCGGAGGGAAGTCCCGGCGGCGCGGCGAAGATTTTTTTGCCGCTGTTTGCCAGGCAATCATCGACGCAGGCAGCAATTCTGCGCTCAGTACATTCGACAACGTCGGCGTCGTATTCACGTAGCCGCTCGGTGAAGAGGCGAATGCGCTCCGTCTCCTCGAGTGTGCCCTCGCGGACGTACGCAGGCGGTGCATCGGAGGCATGCGCGGGCAGCGGGGTTGCTGTCGCGGCGCGAATACGGTCGAGGATCAGGTCGCGGGATGTAACGCTCATGGTTTGGCCTCGGACTCATTTCCGGCGTCACGCTGCAGAATGGCTGGCTTCCGTCATCAGGTTCCGCAAGCAGTGGCTTCTGTCTTCGGCTCTGCTGCAGCAATGGGCTCGGACTCATTTCCGGCATCAGGTGCAGGTTCCGGCGAGGGAGTGGCTTCTGTCTGCGGCTCCGCTGCAGCAATGGCCTCGGGCGCCGGCGCAGAGATCAACTCCGCTGGTGGTTTTGAGACGACTTCGACGCCTGACTCAGGGACGGGCTGGGCTTTCAGCTCAGAATCCGGCTCAGCCTTGGCTTCGGATTGAGGTGCAGCCTGGTTCGTGGTTTTCGTCGCGGGCCTCGTCTCCCACCAGTCGCGGAAGCTTTGGTCAGGAAGGCCGCGCAGGTCGCGGGTCTCAGTCCAGCGCCCACCGATGCCGGGCAGCTTGCGAATCCACCCATCTTTGCGCGTAAAGCGGCGCAGCACGGAGCGAGCGTAACGCTGGGACTTGTGAAAGCGCTGGGAGTCGCTCAAAGCCCAGGCTGCAATTCGCATGCCTAGAAACATGGGGTCGGTCCAGCGGCGTATTTGTTTTCTTTCGCGGTTGGTGATCTGTGAGCGCAGCTCGATCAGCACCTCGGGAATGTTGATCTTTACCGGGCAAACGTCATAGCAGGCGCCGCACAGGGTCGAAGCGTAGGGCAGAGAATCGCCGTATTCGAGCTTTACAAGCTGGGGCGTCAGAATGGCGCCAATGGGCCCGCTATAGACCGATCCGTAGGCGTGGCCGCCCGTCTGCCGGTAGACGGGGCAGGTATTCTGGCATGCTCCGCAGCGGATACAGCGCAGCGTCTGCCGCTCAACTTTGCCACCGAGAATTCCCGATCGTCCGTTATCGAGCAGCACCACATGGAACTTCTGTGGGCCGTCGCCCGGTGTCACGCCGGTCCACAGCGAGGTGTATGGATTCATGCGCTCGCCCGTGGCGGACCGCGCCAGCACCTGCAGCATCACTTCAAGGTCGCTGAAGCGCGGAATGATCTTTTCGACCCCAGCAATCGCGATCAGCGTCTCGGGCAACGTTAGGCACATTCGCCCGTTGCCTTCTGACTCCACAATGGCCACAGAACCGGTTTCAGCGACCAGGAAATTCGCTCCGCAAATGGCATTGGGCACGGTGAGGAATTTCTTGCGCAGATAATCCCGTGCTGCAGCCGTCAGCGACTGAGGATCGTCGGAGAGCTGGGGAAGCGCCATGCGCTGCGCGAAAATATCGCGAATCTGTTTGCGGTTTACATGAAGCGCCGGCGCCACGATATGCGAAGGCTGGTCATCGCTGAGCTGCAGGATCAGTTCCGCTAGGTCGGTTTCAATCGGCTCAATCTTCGCCGCCTTCAGTGCCTGGTTCAGGTGAATCTCAGCCGAGGTCATCGTCTTGATCTTGAGCACCTCGGTGGCATGCTGGTCGGCAAGAATCTTGAGAATGATATTGCGCGCGTCGGAGGCGTTCCAGGCCCAGTGCACAACGCCGCCCGCGGCTCTGCAGCGTTCTTCAAACTGCTGCACATAGGCGCCAAGGTTGCCCAGAGCCTCGTCCTTGATGGCTGCGGCAGCAGTGCGAAGTTCCTGCCAGTCTGCCTTTTCCTCAACAAGGCTTGCGCGCTTTGCCGTGATCACGTCCGTGGCGTGCGCAACGTTTTTGCGCAGCTGGTTGTCGCTCAGAATCGGGAAGGCGGCTTGAGGAAAGGGCGGTGCGATGCGTGGGTCGAGCAGCACGCGGCTCATGCAGCTCCTCCCGCAGGGGCAGCTTCGGTGCTGGCGAGGATCTGCGCCAGATGGATGGTGCGGACCGCGGGATACTTGCGATGCAGCGCGCCACCGATGTGCATGAGGCAGCTGTTGTCGGCTGCGGTGCAGTATTCCGCGCGCGTGGTGAGAATGTCGCCGAGTTTGGTCGTCAACATCGCCGCGGACACTTCGGCATTCTTGATCGAGAAGGTTCCGCCGAAACCGCAGCAGCGCTCCAGGTTTTCAAGCGGGGCGAGGTCGATGCCGCGCACTTTGCGCAGCAGGCGCAGCGGCCGGTCGCCCAGTTGCAGGGCGCGCAGTCCATGGCAGCTCGCATGGTAGGTCACGCGATGCGGAAAATGCGCCCCTACATCTTCGACGCCAAGCTTGTCGGTGAGAAATTCAGTGAGCTCGTAGACCCTTGGCAGCAACGACGCAAGCATCAGGCGCAGTCTGCCGTCGCCGAGTTCGTCGAAAAGAACCGGATACTGCTCGCGGATCATGGCAACGCATGAGGACGAGGGAATGACGACAGCATCGGCATCCTGGTACATGCGCACAAAGCGGCTGGCCTGCGTAAACGCCTCGGCGCGAAAGCCGGTGTTGGCGTGCATCTGGCCGCAGCAGGTCTGCTTTGCATGAAAGTCAAGCGTGACCCCGAGCCGCTCAAGCAGGCTGACGACTGCGCGACCGGTTTCAGGAAAGAGGGTGTCGTTATAGCAGGTAATAAACAGAGATGCGCGCATCAATGGACCCATTGTCGCAGAAGGGGGTGAGGCAAATGAGACAGTTAATCTGCAGGTATGATCCGGGGTAACGGCGCCGGAGTCAACCCCTGGCGAGGTGGCTATTCGGGTTCCGCGCTCCAGTCGCATTCAATGGCGCGATGGACTTTCGCGCTCTCTGCTGCGTACTCAAGCACCTTCGCCGCTCGCCATGCGTCGATGCCGGCAACCGGAGGCTTTCCGTTGCCGAGCAGGGAATCTCGCACGCCCTGGTAGAAGAGCCGGTAGTCGCCGGCAATCGAGTGCACGGGTTGCGCGGTAATGCCATCTTCGCCGCCAACGCTGAGCGTGCCCCATGCTGCCTCGGGTTCTTTGCCCCACGGTCCGCTCTCAATGCGCGTGACCTTATTGAGCGCTTCTTCCTGCGGATCGAGGCCCCACTTCCAGTAATTGCCCTTGTGACCCCGCAGGTGAAAGCGCGGCCTCGCCAGCGTGGAGAGCAGATTCGCGCTGACGGTGACCGAGACCTCAGTGAAATAGTGCAGGCGGATGGTGAAGGAATCGTTCGCGCCCTCTCCATCCCGCTCGCGCCGCACCTCAGCGCTTACCGATTCGGGAAGGCCGAAGAGCACCAATGCCTGGTCAACGAGATGTGTCCCGATATCGAGCAGAAGGCCACCGTTGCCGACCTCCTCTTTCCAGGGACGGGTGGAACCGCCGGGACGCCAGCGGTCAAAGGTGGATTGAAAGTGGACGAGGCTGCCCGCCAATTTCTCATGTATAACTTTCTGAATTGTCAGAAAGTCGCTGTCCCATCGACGGTTATGAAATGGTATAAATTGAAGCCCAATGCCGCCGGCAAGGCCCATGAGCTGGGCAATCTCATCTGAAGTGATGCCGGCTGGCTTGTCGACAACCACGTTTTTGGCCGCCTCAAGGGCGCGCATCGCTACCTCGAAGTGGGTGGCGTTGGGGGTGGCTACGACGACAAGCTTGATAGATGCATCGGCCAGGAGCTCATCAACTGAGCGGTAGATCGTGACGCCCGGATAACGTTCCCTGGCGCTGTCGGAGCTGCGCTCGACCACGGCTGCCAGTTCCAGCCCCTCAACCGAAGAGATAAGCGGCGCATGAAAAACGCGGCCAGCCAAACCAAAGCCCACCAAGCCTACACGGATCATCGAACGCTCCCGAAGCCTTTACAGAGGATTTCGGCTGATTAGCCTTCGAGTTTATACCGAGACTCGGCCAGGCGGTACGCCCTTCGCCACACAAGCCGGTTGATGGTAACCACGATCAGCGCCATCAGCACGGTGGCCAGCAGCAGGGTGGAGAATTTGCCCTCGTCAGTAGCCGCGCTGATTTGCGCGCCGAGGCCGACCGTTTGCAGCGTCTGATCCTTGAAGTGGAAGTACTCGGCGACGATCGAGGCGTTCCAGGCGCCGCCCGAGGCCGTAACAAGGCCGGTGATGAGATAGGGAAAGATGCCGGGCAGGATGAGCGTCGTCCAGCGCTGCCAGCGGGTGAAGCGGTAGAGCGAGGCCGCCTCTTTGAGGTCAGAGGGGATCGACATTGCTCCGGCGATGACGTTGAAGAGGATGTACCACTGCGTGCCGAGCAACATGAGCGCGATCGAGCCGATGCCCAGTCCGCCGCCGAGCCGGATCAGTGCGAGAAGCAGCACGGGAAAGAGCGCGGTGGCGGGCACCGAGGCGACAATCTGGATCACGGGTTGCAGAATGCGCGCCAGTCGGGGATTGAAGCCGATCATCACGCCGACAGGAATCGTCCACGCAGCGGCGATGGCCAGCGAGAGGTTGACGCGCAGGAAAGTAGCGCCGGCGCCGAGGAAAAGTTCCTTCAGATCCGCAAGGGTGACGCCGCTGAGCACATGCGCCGCCTCATTGACGCCCCAGACGGCGGCCAGCGCGGCGAAGATACCGATGCCAATCTGGACCATGCGACCGCTTGGGCGGCTGTCGTCAATGGGATGGATCACGCGAGTTTCTTTGGTGGTGGAGAGGCGGCGATAGATGCGTTCCTCGAAGGAGTTCCACGCGCGCACGGGAAGGTTAGTGAGAACGCTCGAGCGCTGCAGCAGACTGAGGATGGGGGAGGTGACGCGGCTTGTCGATTCGATCTGTTCGAACTTGAACTTGTCGCTCCAGGCAATCAGCGGCCGCCACAGCAACTGGTCGGTTGCGACGATGATCAGGACCATGATGGTGAGCCCCCACAGCAGGGCATGCACGTCGACAGGGTTCGCTGAGGCCGCGGTTTGCAGGTAGCTGCCGAGGCCGGGCAGGCGGAAGAATCGGTTGCCCAGAGGAAACATTTCGCAGGCGATCAGGAAGAACCATCCCCCGGCGACCGAGACAATCGAATTCCAGATGAGGCCGATCGCTGCAAAGGGCAGTTCAAGCTGCCAGAAGCGCTGCCACGCGGAATAGCGGAAGATGCTCGACGCCTCACGCATCTCGCGGGGAATGCTCTTCAGCGACGAATAAAAGCTGAAAGCCATATTCCACACCTGCCCCGTGAAGATCAGCAGGATCGAGCCCATCTCGATGCCGAGTTGATAATTGGGCACCAGGGCCATCATTGCCAGCATCACGCCCGGCAGAAAGCTCAGCACCGGGATCGATTGCAGGATGTCAAGCACGGCGATCATCCACGCTTCGACGCGCGGATTATAGGCAGCCATATAGCCGTAGCCGACGGCGAAGATGAGGCTCAGCAGGTACGCCGTGCCGATGCGCACGATCGAGTAGAACGCGTAGAGAGGCAGCGCGCGCACAGAATGCGAAATTTCGACGGCCGGAACTGGACGCCCCAGCCAGTAGTGGCCAATCTGCATCACGGCAAAGAAACCCGCGAGGCCGCAGGCGCCCACCATCACATCGGTGAAGAAGGGCCAGCTTTTGACCGCTACCAGCGATCGTCCGAATGTGTTCTGCACCTTCACTCGGCGTCCTCGCTCGAGGCGGCGTCTTCTTCAAGTGCGTCGGGCATCACGAAGCGGCGCCGCGCGGCATTGAAGTCGAAGAGCTCGGCATAGCGGCCCCAGGTGATGGCGGTTTCCATCTGGCGCTGCGACTCTTCTTCGCTGAATTGCTCGTCGATCATGTCGAGGAAGAAGGCCTCGGGCACGGTATGGTCGGACTTCGATTCAATGGCACGCCGAATCTGCCGCAGCAGAAGCACGTTTTCCATGGCCGCATCGCGGAAGAGCTCCTTCTGCCGCAGGATTTCGGAGTTGGCGAATTCGGCGCCGCGCTCGGTAATACTGGCGTCGCCTTCTTCCACCTTGAGGAAGCCCAGCAACTGCGCGGCATCCACAATCGGCAGCAGATCGTCGATCTCGAAGGCGAGATCGTCGGCGAGGCGGTAGATATCGTCGCGGCCGCCCTTGTCGAGCAGCAGTTCGAGCAGGCCCGCAATGCCGCCGGGGCGCGCGTGCGGCAGCATCTGGTAGCGCATCTGGCGCTGATCGCGGATGCGCGGGCCAATCTGCTGATCCGGCGCCTCGGGCAGAACATCGGGCCGGGTCAGCACTTTGTAGATGTAGTCGACAAGCTGCGTGAAGGGCTCGGACTTGCGGTCGCGCGGCTGAGCGATCTGCACTTTGAAATCGGTGCGGATGTGCCCGGGGTTGCGCCCGAGCACGATGATGCGGTCGGCCAGCAGCACCGCCTCCTCGATGTTGTGGGTCACGATGAAAACCGATTGCGTGGGCATCGTTTTCTTTGCCCACAGCTCCAGCAATTCGCTGCGGAGGTTTTCTGCCGTGAGCACATCGAGGGCTGAGAAAGGCTCATCCATGAACAGCACTTCAGGCTCGACGACGAGCGCGCGGGCAAAGCCGACGCGCTGGCGCATGCCTCCTGAAAGCTCCTTGGGATATGCCGACTCGAAACCGTCGAGGCCCACGGTATCGAGCATCTTCTTGCTGCGTTCGCGGCGTTCGGCAGGCTCAACGCCGCGGGCCTGCAGTGGTGCTTCAACGTTTTCAAGCACGGTGAGCCATGGAAAGAGCGCGAAGCTCTGGAAGACGATGGCGACGTTGATTTCGGTTTCAGAGATGGGTTTACCGTGCCAGTACACATTGCCCGCGGAGGGGCGCGAGAGCCCGGTGAGCATGCGCAGCATGGTCGATTTGCCGGAGCCGGAAGGACCGAGGAGCGCGACAATCTCGCCCGGCACAATGCTCAGATCTGTTGCCGAGATCACCTGGATACGGTTTTCGCTGGGCTGAGAATAGTACTTCTCGATCTTCGCGGCGCGAATGATCGGCTCTGTTAGCCCCGGATGCTGAAGTGTGGTTTCCTGCATACGTCTCTCTCCGTGGGACCCCCGGGCCCGGTAAGGCGGCGGGAGTGATCCTGCAAATGTAAAGATCCCGGGTTTCCGGCGAGTTAATCTTTCTTGTTTGCCAGTGCCTGCAGGCAAGGGCAGGGCATCATCCGCCCGCATGGGGCAGGGCAGAATGCCCTGAAGGATGGGACGACTGCTCGGGTTAAAAATTCGGTGTGCGGCTTATGAGGGCCGGCGGGCGTATCATCTGGAATTGTATTGCGACACGAGTTCGCACGCGAAAGGCTTCCCTCGGGCCCGCAGCCAGAAAAGTGCGGGTTTACGAGAGCAGAGCAACCGCGAAGACAGGATTCAGCGTCTAGGAGAGTATGCACGAAAATCGTGAGAAACCCAAAGTACTCGTCGTCGACGACGAACGCGTCATCGCCGATACACTCGCAATGATTCTCAACCAGAGCGGTTTCGAGGCTCGCGGTGTCTATTCCGGCGAGAAGGCAGTGGAGTTGGCATCAAGCTTCAGGCCCGATATGCTGATCACCGATGTGATCATGGCCGACCTCAACGGAATCGACGCGGCAATCATGATCCGTGCCCTTTTGCCGAATATCAAAATCCTGCTCTTTTCAGGGCAGGCCGCAACTGCCGACTTGCTCGAAAAGGCGCGCGACAAAGGCTATGAATTCGAAATTCTGGCCAAGCCTGTTCACCCGCAGGACCTCCTTAGCCGGTTGCAGGGTTAATCAGCGCTGGCGTTCGCTCTTTACAGCTTCATATCCCGGCGGCCTTCGAGTGCGCGCGCCATGGTCACTTCATCCGCGTACTCGATGTCGCTGCCCGCAGGCACGCCGGTGGCGATGCGGGTTACGCGGGCAGGGTAGCCGCGCAGAGTGCCGGCAAGCCAGCTTGCGGTGGCTTCGCCTTCTAGGGTGGGGCTGGTCGCCAGAATGACCTCATCCACATCGCCGCGCTCCACGCGGGCAATCAGTGTTCCCGTGCGAAGTTGATCCGGCCCAACGCCGTGCAGGGGCGACAACGTTCCATGCAAGACCTGGTAGACGCCATTGTAGCCGCGCGTGCGCTCGACCGCGTCAATATTTGTGGGCTCCTCAACCACGCAGATAAGCCGCTGGTTGCGGCTAGGGCTGGTGCAGAAGGTGCAGGGGTCCACGTCGGTGATGTTGTTGCAAACCGAGCAGAGACGCAGGCTCGACTTGAGGTCGCGCACCGCCTCGGCCAGTGCAGCGGCATCGGCGTCCTGCGAGCGCAGAATATGGAAGGCATAGCGCTGAGCGGTCTTGGTGCCCACTCCGGGCAGCTTCTTCAACTCTTCGATCAGCCGCGCCATCGGCTCGGCAAAACGTGACACGCGTGCTCCCCCTATTCAAGCCCTGGCAGATTGAGCCCGCCCAGGATCCCCTGCATACTCGTCTGCATCACTTCGTCGGCTTTGCGGCCTGCGTCGTTCACTGCGGCAACCAATAGATCTTCAAGCATTTCAACGTCAGGCTTTTCGCCGCCGAGGCCCAGCACGGCTGACGGGTCGATGCGTATTTTGAGCAGTTGCTTCTTTCCGTTCATGGTCGCGCTCACCGCACCGCCGCCGGCAGTGCCTTCCACAACTGTCTGCGCCAGCTTGCGCTGCACTTCCTCCTGCATCTGCGTCGCCTGAGAAAGCGCCTCTTGAAGCTTGAGCGGATTGAACATTGTGTGCCTCCTGGCGAACCGTGTCCGGTGCCTGGCTATTTGACGCGCAGGTCAACCACGCTGCGCACCTCTGCATTGAAGATTTCACGGGCCCGCTGTACCAGGGGATGGTTGAGGGCGGCTTCATTCACGCTGCCGGCCGGTGCCGCAACGTCGGGCGCCGCCACTGGACCGCCGCCTTCACCAGGCACCAGCAGAAGGCGCGAGGGAGCGCCAAGCCGCTGCAACTCCTGCCGGATAATTTTCTCCGCTGCGGCATTCACTGTGAGGGAGAGCATCTTTTTTCCCATCCCGGCAACTTCAATGCGCAGGCTTGTGCCATCAAGTTCCCATTTGCCGGCGCTCAGTAACTGTGACGCAGTGACGTGCCCGCCCGCGCTCAGCGCCGTGCATACGGCCTGACGCAGCGCTCCGGCATCGAGTTCCGCAGGGGCCGGTGCAACGATCGCAGCCTTTGCGAGGGCGCCTTCGGTGATGGTTTCAGCAAATCCGGACGCAAATCCGGGAGCCGGAGCAGCGACTGCAGGAAATGGCGTAATGTGCGCTGAGGGCGTTTCGATCGTCCGCTCCGCTGCGGGGGTGCTCTCGATGCTTATCTTCGGGCTGGATGAAGCGCTGCCGCCCGTAAAGGGAGACAGTGTAGGTGTGCTGGGCACTGCAGGCGCAGGCGCGGCTGATGCCCGTGGGGCTGGGGGAGCCGGGCGCGACGCCGGTGCCGATGCTGTGGGCCGCGAAACGCCGCCGCCCGCCACTCCGCTGAGAAGTTCCTCAAGCGGCAGCAGCCGTTGCACGTGAATCAACTTGAGCAGGCCAAGCTCGAGATGAAAGCGCTGTTCCTGACGGAAATTGAGATCGTCAAAAGTGCGCAGAACGATCTGCAGGTTGCGCGTCAGGTCCTCTTCGCTGAAGAGCATTGCTGTCCGCGCAGCGCGGGCGCGTTCATCGCTGGAAATCTGCAGCAGCGCGGTCTGCTCGCCGTCCAGCCGCGCCATCAGCGCATTGCGCAGGTAGCGCACCATTTGCCGCGCCAGAGACGACGGACTGTGCCCGGCATTGAGCAGCACGTTGAGCTGTTGCATCAGCTCGGCGCTTTGCCCGGCGGCCACCGCCTCAAGCAGTCGTTCAAAGACCGCGTTGGGCACTGAGCCCATCAACTCGCGAATCTGCGCGGCGGCGAGTACGGGCCTGTCGCTCTCAACCGGCGCCGAGGCGATTGCCTGGTCCATAATGGAGAGCGCATCACGCATTGAGCCATCGCCGGCCTCTGCCAGCAGCGCAAGCGCCGCATCCTCGGCCTCCACCTTCTCTTCCGCGGCAATCATCTTTAACTGCGCGAGAATGTCATCAAACTTGACCGCGTGAAAGCTGAAGTGTTGGCAGCGCGAGCGAATCGTTTGCGGAATATTTTCAGGCTCGGTCGTCGCCATCATGAAGATGACATGCGACGGCGGCTCCTCCAGTGTCTTCAGCAGAGCATTGAAGGCAGCCTCGGTGATCTGGTGCGCTTCGTCGAGAATGTAAATCTTGTAGCGATCGCGCGCCGGCGCATAGCGGGCAGCGTCGCGCAGCTCGCGAATCTCATCGATGCCGCGATTCGTGGCCGCGTCGATCTCAATCACGTCCACTGCATTGCCGCTACGCACTTCATTGCATGAGTCGCATACGCCGCAGGGCTCCGGAGTGGGACGCTCAGCCGAGCCGATCGCAGTGCGGCAATTGAGCGCCATCGCGAGGATGCGCGCAATGGTGGTCTTGCCGATGCCGCGATGGCCCGAGAAGATGTAGCCGTGCGCGATGCGGTTCTGCGCGAGGGCATTCATCAGCGTGCGCGTTACGTGATCCTGGCCGGCCACGTCGGCAAAGCGCTGCGGACGATATTTTCTGGCCAGAACCTGATAACCCATGCCTGCGCTCACTCCATCCTGGAATTTTTCTAGGCTTTTTCTATAACCCAGGTTGGATTGTATCGTTCCGGGGGCGACGCGTCCCGGCGTGGAAAACGGCTGCGTGGTTCAGGCGCTCGCGAAGCTATCGCGCGCCGAGCAGCACGCTCATATCGTTGAGCCAGTCGGCGATCAGGTCCTCGTCGCCGGGATCGAGAATGTAGGCATCGTTCGAGAGCAGGATCGTGGCCCATTCGGCAAGATCGCGCTCCGAGACCAGTTCAAAGCGACGCCGCTCAAGCGCATTGGCAATGTGTTCGCGGGTGACGACGATGCCGGGCTCGGGCACGCGGAAGGAAGCGCTGGCGGTGCGGCGATCGCGGCGCAGATCGACATCCCAGATCCCGCTGAGCGCGTTGCGGACCTCTGCGATTCCCGCTTCGAACAGGGCGTAGCGCCGAAGCACTTCGATCTGGCCTGGCGTGAGGGCCGGAAGTTGCGATTCCTCTTGCACGACGTTTTGATCTTACGCCTTTACCGGCTCGCGCTTCTTCACGCTCTTTTTAGCAGTGGTCCTGCCGGAACGCGTCGCGCCTGAACTCTTGGTGCGCGCAGGTTTGCTGTCACCGGCCTTCTTCTGCGTCTTCGATGCAGCTTTCTTCTCAACCCTCTTCAGCCGCCGCAGTTCCTCTTTGGAATACATGGTGCCGCGGCATCTCTTTGCGCCGCAGTTGCATGTGGCGTCCTCACCGTCGCCGTCGTAGAGACAGTAATCGTAGGTGATCTCTTCGCCCGCGGCGATCTTGCGGATCGACCGGATCCACACGCGCCCACGAATCTCTTCAGTCTGACAATTCGGGTCGCAGCTATGATTGATGAACATGGCCGTGCAATGGCCATCGATTACCACCGAGCCATCTCCGAGTCCAAAGAGGTAGGTAATCGGCAGGTTTTCGTAGCGCACATCGGCTTCATCCTTGCTCATGCGCGGGCCGGTATACTCGGCAACGCGCTCGCCTTTGTGGATGGAAGTGGTGGTATAGCAGCCGGCGGCGTGAATTGCAGATGAACGGATGATAAGTCCCATAGATGACGGTGGTTTCCTGTGGCGACTTGAGCGCCGTATGCACCGCATCCTAACATTGATGAGGGCGTGCAAAACGCGCGGGGGAGTGGTCAGGCCGAAATGAGGCAGTTTTTTTCTATTGCGGTGCTTGTTGCAGCCTGGGCGTTGGCCGGGTCGCCGGCGTTTGCGCAGGCTCCTTCCAGCGCAGGCACGCAGGGCCAGCAGCAGAACCCCGCGCCGAAGCCGCCGCAGGATGCGAACCCGTTCCCTGAAGATACAAACTCGGTGCCCGTGATGCCCAACGCTGATACGCCGGGAACGCCGGCGCTGCCGGTGCCTGATGTGGACACCGGCAACATCAGGTTGCCCAATGCGGAGGGCGACCCGGTGCGAAGCCCGGATGAGACAGAGGGAAGCGTGAGTGGGAGCGGGAGCGGAAATGGTTCGAGCTCGAGCAACTCAGGTCTCGACGATTTGCTTAAGCCTCCGCCCGATACCGGCAAGGCGGGCAGGCACGGCAAAGACGATGCCGATGTGCCGCCGGAGCACCATGAAGGCGCGAAGGAAGATGAGAGCGTCGGCAGCTACTATCTCGATCAGAAGAACTGGAAGGGCGCACTGTCGCGCTTTGAATCCGCGCTGGTGCTTGATCCCGAGAATCCCGATGTTTACTGGGGACTGGCCGAAGCGGAGAGACATACCGGAAACCTTGCCGACGCGAAGGCGCACTATCAGAAGCTGATTGAATACGATCCCGACAGCAAGCACGGCAAAGAGGCCAAGAGGATCCTGAAAGAGCCGGAAATGGCGGGCACTCCTGCTGCATCATCGAATGCCGCGCCAAAGCCACAGCAGTAGCAGCGCGTCACAGCAGGCCCGACCAGCGCAGGTACGCGGTGATGATCGCGTAGCCCCACAGCGCGCTCACGATGCCGCCAATTGAGAGAAAAGTTCCCAGCGGCAGTTTCGTTGTCGCCCACCGCTCCGCGCCGCGTCGTGGCAATGCCAGCAGCACAACCGCGAAGGCCGCCCCCAGCAGCATGCCGAAGAGGAACGCCAGAAGAGCACCGGGCAGGCCGAGCCACGCGCCCAGCATGGCCATCAGCTTGGCGTCGCCCATGCCGATGCCTTCCTGCCGGCGCAGCAGCCAGTAAATCCAGCGGATGAGCAGGATGATGACCTGCGCCCACCAGGGCCGCGACAATGCCACCAAGCAGAGCGCGCAGGGGGCTCGTTGCTGTGCCGAAATCTTCGCTGAAAAAATTCGCGCGCCGTGGTGAAGGCCAGTCCGCCGAGGATTCCTGGAAAGGTGATCATGTTCGGCAGCCAGAAGTGTTCAGCATCGAGTATTGCCAGCGCGACAAGAAGCCAGAGTAGAATGAGCAGCCCGGCCAAATCGACCAGTATCCCAAGCGGTGAAGGTGAATCGACCAGCGCGGGCCAGAGCCGGAAGCAGACGAGGCTCCACAGCACCGCCACGGAAAGTTCCACTACCGGGTAGCGAATGCTGATGCGCTCGCCGCACGTCCGGCAACGTCCCCTGAGCGCGAGCCAGCTCAGCAGGGGCACGTTCTCCCACCAGGCGAGCGTGCGGCCGCAGGCGCGACAGTGCGAGCGCGGCTTCACCACGCTTTGATTTGCCGGCCAGCGGCTGAGGCACACGTTGAGAAAGCTGCCGAAGGCGAGGCCTGCCAGCGCTGCCAGGGTGGTGAACAGGATGCGAATCATGCGCGAGGTCGAGTATACGGTTCCCGAGTATGCGATTCCATCGACGCAGTGCGCGCTCAGGACGCTCACGCTCGGTTACACTGGGACCAAATGGGCGCTTCACGCGACGCTGACGGCTCACACTCTTCTCCTGTTGCTCAAGGCCACGCGCTTGTGACGGATCCAGCGCAGGCAGGGGCAGGTTTTGAGCAATCGGCGGCCATCATGGCGCGGCTTCGGGCTCCTGGCGGCTGCCCCTGGGATCGCGAGCAGAGCTTCGACAGCATTCGCAAATACACCCTTGAAGAAACCTACGAAGTTTTCGACGCCATTGAGCGCCGCGACTTTCCTCATCTTGCCGAAGAGCTGGGCGACCTGCTGCTGCAGGTGCTCTTCTACGCAGAAATGGCCGCCAATGAGGGCCACTTCACCATCGCCGATGTTCTCGATCATCTCAACCGCAAGCTGATCCGGCGTCATCCGCATGTTTTTGGCGATGAGGCCTCGCGCGCCGCGGGCAACAACGCCGATGTCGATGCGGCTGTGCAGGGCTCTTCTGCCGCGGTGCTGCGCAATTGGGAGGAGATCAAGGCGGCCGAGGCATCGCATGCAACCAAACCTTCAACTTCCCGGCTGGATAGCGTCCAGCGCGCCATGCCTGCGCTGGCTGAAGCATCAAAACTTGGCGCGAAAGCCGCGAAGGCAGGCTTCGACTGGCCCCACTGGCAGCATCTGCTGCCCAAGCTGGCCGAGGAAACTTCGGAGCTGCGGGCAGAGGCGGAGTCAAACGATCCGGCGCGGGCGCATGCAGTGGAGGCGGAACTGGGCGACATGCTTTTCACCGTGGTGAATCTGGGCAGGCATCTCGGCGTCGATTCGGAGACGGCGTTGCGAGGCTGCAATTTGCGCTTCCGGCAGCGCTTCCGCGAGATGGAGAGGTCTTCTCAGCGTCCGCTTGAAGAGGTGTCGCCCGATGAACTGGAAGCACTGTGGGCAGAGGCGAAACGCAAACTTGCCCGCTCGCCCGATCCAGCCGCAACGGAGCCCGGATCATGATCGTGATTCGAAGCTGCTCAGGACATAGCGAGCTCGAAGCCTGCGTTCAGATGCAGGTGGAAACCTGGGGTTACGACCCGACCGACATCATTCCGCGCAAGGCCTTTCTGGTGGGGCAGAAAATTGGCGGCCAGGTCATCGGCGCCTTCGACACGGCGCTGCCGGGCGCATCGCCGCAAGGCGGGCCGGAGTCGTTGATCGGCTTTGCCATGTCGCTGCCAGGCGTTAAAACCGGCGACGGCACGCCCGCGCCTTACATCCATTCACACATGCTCGCCGTGCGTGATGCCTATCGCAACCAGGGCCTCGGCGCAAAGCTCAAGCTCGCCCAGCGCAGTGAGGCATTGGGGCGCGGACTTCAGCTGATGGAGTGGACCTTCGATCCCCTTGAAATCAAGAATGCGCACCTCAACATCGCGAAGCTCGGCGCGATCGTACGCCGCTACGCGGTGGATTTTTACGGTTCCTCCTCATCCCGGCTACAAGGCGGCCTGCCGACTGACCGTCTGGTTGCCGAGTGGTATCTCGATTCGCCTCGTGTAATCGCGCTTCTCGAAGACCGCCCTCACCCCGCTCCTATTCTGGATCGCATTCAGGTTCCAGCCGTGATCTCCCAATGGAAAGCTTCTGACAACGACCGAAGCCGCGCCGTCGAGGTGCAACTGGAAAACCGCAGCAGGTTTCAGCAGGCATTCGCGAATGGCCTCGCCGTTGTTGGCTTCTCGCGCGATGCGGAGGGCAACGGCACCTTTGAGCTAGGATCTCCGGAACAAGCCGGACTCAGTTAAACGACATTTCATTTACCCGATCGGCCAAGGACGCAGAGTTTATGAAAATCGACGCCATCATCCTTCGCGAGATTCATCTCCCGCTCGTTCGCCCCTTTGAGACCAGCTTCGGGGTCACCACCGATCGCCGCATCGTGCTTGCCGAGGTGCGTGCCGAAGGCCTCGTGGGTTGGGGCGAGTGCACGGCCGGCGAGCGCCCGTTTTTCTCCGGGGAATCCACCGCGACGGCATGGGAGGTGCTGCTCAACGAACTGGGACCTACGCTGGCAGCCGAGTCGCCCGAGCATGGCGGCGACTGTCCGCGCATCTTTCATCGCGTGCGTGGCAACCCCATGGCTAAGGCGACGCTTGAAAATGCGATCTGGGACCTGGAAGCGCAGCGCGAGGGCGTGGCGTTGTCGAAACTCCTCGGCGGGGTGCGCGAGAAGATACCGTGCGGCGTCTCTCTGGGCATACAGCCCACTTTGCCCGAGCTGCTCGCGATCATCGAAAAGGAACTGGCCGCCGGATACCGGCGCATCAAGCTCAAGTGCAAACCAGGCTGGGATGTCAATGTTTTCGAAGAGGTGCGCAAGCGCTGGCCCGCGATTACGTTGAGCTGCGATGCCAACTCCGCCTACAGCCTGCGCGATGCAGACCACCTCGTTACCTTCGACGCCTTCAACCTGCTGATGATTGAGCAGCCGCTCTGGTACGACGACTTTTACTACCACTCCATGCTGCAGAAACAGCTCAGCACTCCGATTTGTCTCGATGAGTCGATTCACAACCGGCGGGACGCACTTGCGGCCATCGACATGGAATCCTGCAAGATCATCAACATCAAGCTGGGGCGCGTCAGCGGATTTTCAGAAGCCATCGCGGTGCACAACGCGGCCCAGGAGCGCGGCATCCCTGTCTGGTGCGGAGGCATGCTCGAGGCCGGCATCGGACGCTCGCACAACATTGCACTCTCCTCGCTTGAAAACTTTTCGCTTCCCGGCGATGTCTCCGCCTCGGCGCGCTACTGGAAAGAAGACATCATCGAGCCTGAAGTCACTGTCTCACCAAAGGGTGAAATCACCGTGCCCACAACGGCGGGCCGTGGCTACGCGGTGCGCGAGGACCTGGTCGAACGCCTCACGGTGCGCAAGGAAACCATTCGCATCCTCGAACTCGTAGGCTAGCCGAGCGGCGGTGTTTCGGGGATGCCATGACTGCTCCGGTAATGCCCATCGATCCGGGCTTGCTCGTGAGTAGCGTCTAAGTCCCGGCGACGCCCTTGTTCTGCAGCACACGGACCACGACGCGCCGGTTGGCGGCTTGAACCTCTTCCGGCGTGCCTCCGTTGTCTACCTCATTGCTCTCGCCCATCGCACCTGGAGCAAGGATGTTCGTGAGGGGAACGCGGCCCTTCTGCAGCATGATGCTGGTGACATTGTTGGCGCGGTCTTCACTCAGCTTTTGATTGAGAGCGACGCTGCCCGATGTCGACGCATATCCCTCGACCTGAACCATGTACCCTTTGACGGATTTCGCCTTCTCAGCAAGCGCCACCAATTGAGGAACATATTTCGGATCGACGTCTGTCTTGCCATTTTCAAAATAGACGGTAGCTTCATCGAGGATGTAGTAATCGTTCAACTGGCCGAATCGAGCCGTTGCGGCCTCAATTTCCGCTTTGTGTTTGCCCAGCTCGGCACTTTGCTTTTCCAGTTCCTGCTGGTTCTGCTGTGTCTGCTGCTTGGTTTCGGACAGGCCTCCCTGGATAGCCTGCGCTTGTTTCAGATCGTTCCCTTTGAAGCTGACCTTGGATGCAACCAGTTGGTCATCAGAGTTGTATTTTCCCTCGACTTTGATAGGAAGTCCCGGAATCAGGGCCGCCATCGACATCTCTTTCTTGCGCGCCTTGAGCAAGCCCTGCACCTGGCCAACCTCGGTGCTATCCGTTAGCAGCACAATGATCCTGGGCGCATCCGATGTCTTCAGATAAATCTCCGCTCCGTTTCGTCCCTGGATGATGCCTTCGAGCTTGCTTTCCTCTGCGGCAATCCTGCTCGATAGGCCGAACAGAAAGACCAACAACGCCGCGGCGACTGAAATTTTGAACTTGATGCTATTCATGGCTTCTCTCCTCACTCGTTTGGTGGTGGGGCAAACGCAAGGGGCGCATGCGCTTGCTGGGATCCACCGCCCGAGACGCATAGTGGCGGCAGAGACTGTTTGGCAAATGTGGAAGAAGAGTTTCCCTGAAGCAGAGGCCAGACTTCTTCGCGCACTGGGGGCAAGGTAGCGGAGCGCTGGCGGAACCCGGGCCACAGGGTCATGGCAATTCCTTACTGGCAATTCGTTCTGGCCAAAGCCGAAGTCGGCACAAAACGATTCGACTGTAGCAGAGAGTCATTCTGCGCACACCGAGGGAAATCCCTAAGCGCCTCGCGATCTTCAGGCCGTTCGCGCTCAAACCAGCTTGGCGGAATTCGGTGAACGCAGCGGCCCTGGCGCCGGCGACGAAGCTGATCTTCCCTGTGGCAGAGACGTTCGGGTCGACGGGGCGTAAGCCCTGCTAACTTGTTTCTTTCCACTTCCCGGATGAGTTCAGAAGCCAGCCGGCCAGAATCCTGCCGGGTGCCAGCCGCACATCGAGAGACATGCCGGCCGATGGACCGCGTGATTCGACAGAGCTGGCACCTCAGAAGGTGTCGCTATCGGCTGTGGTGCACGCGCAGCCCTTGTTCGTCTCCAACTATTTGATCGTTATATTCCATCCTATGGTGGATTCCAGCACGCAACTAATGGGCGAAGACACTGCAGTTTGCGCTGCCTTAGTGTTTTTTTGGCGGTTCCTACCGGAAAGTCGCTGCATCCGTCTTCCCTGGCACTGCACAGACACAGATACGCACTACGGTGCCGCAAAAACTGCCGATTTGACTGAGGAGTACCAGTGAATGCGTAAGATATCCCTGCTTTTCGTGTGCCTTGCCATTGCGCCTGGTGTGGCTCGCGGGCAAAGCAACTATGCGACCGTGAGCGGATCGATTCTGGACCCGCAACATCGTCCTGTGCCTGAGGCGCACGTGACAATAACGGCAACCGACATCGGCGTCAAACGCGAAGCAGTTTCCGATTCGGCTGGGATCTACGAGGTCGCCGCTCTTCAGCCGGGCGCATACACATTAACCGTGACAAGTCCGGGATTCAAGCAGACCTCCGAAGCCGTCCGGCTAGAGGTGGGGCAGAGAGCTACGCTGGATTTGCAATTGCTCGTAGGGGACGATACGCAGAGCGTCACGGTTGAAGCATCCGGTGAGATGCTCAAGACGCAGGATACGAGCGTAGGTGAAGTGGTCGAGAAGCGCTCGGTTTCGTCTCTCCCTCTGAATGGCCGCATGCTGATCGATCTCGTCCTGACGGTTCCTGGCGCGCACATCAGTCACGGCGCCGCGACTGGCGATATGAATGCGCTTTACTGGAGACCAGGCCAGCGTTCAGCAGTCAGCATCGGAGGAAGCCGCCCGAACGCGAACTACTTTCTTCTCGACGGCGGCACGAATACCGATCCGACCTTCAATGCCCAGAATTTCTCGCCATCGCCGGATGCTGTGCAGGAGTTCCAGGTTCAAACGGGCAGCTACTCGGCTGACATGGGAGGAGCGGGTGGTGGTCAAATCAACATCGTGACGCAATCGGGCACCAGCAAATTGCACGGCGCGGCTTATGAATATCTGCGAAACGGTGCGCTGGATGCTCATTCTTTCAATCAAATGGGCGGCTCGAACTTTCTGGTTCAAAATAATTTCGGTGCGGCGATCGGCGGTCCGGTGTGGCACGCCGGCAAGACGTTCTTCTTCCTGAATTATGAGGCTCTTCGGCACGTCCAGACCGACGTGATGGTGGATACGGTTCCGACGGCTGCCGAGGTGGGTGGAGATTTCAGCGAGAGTGGCGTAGACATATATGACCCAAATTCAACACAGCCGAATCCGAGTTATAACTCAGCCCTTCCGGTGAGCGCATCGAATCCTCAGTACATCCGCCAGCAGTTTTCCTATAACGGTGTACTCAATGTTATTCCGCCAGACCGCCTTACATCGGCCGCCTCCATCATGCTGAATAAGTACACGCCCCAGCCGAACACGATGGATATGGGGGGCATGACGATGATGGGCCAGCCGACAGTGGTTGGTGCGGGAAACGATGCCAACAACTATATGGACATGCGCAATGAGCGGATGTTCAATGACCAGGGAACTGCCCGAGTCGATCACAGTTTCGCCAACGGAGACGCGGCGTTTCTTCGCTATTCGATTGGAGCAGAAAGCGGCTTCATGCCGCAGGGCCTACCGGGCTTTGGCGTGTATCACAACAATCTCGCGCAGCAGGGGATTCTGGCCTGGAACCGTGTGATCTCTCCGCAAATCTTGAACATGGCATCAGTGGCAGTTTCACGTCTGGCAATGGCGCATACCACTGAGAGCGCATACAAGAACGATATCGTCGATGAACTTGGGATAACTGGCCTGGTCGACTATCCGAGGCAATGGGGCGCCCCCTATTTCAATGTCCAGGGCTATTCACCGATTGGGGACAACTGGCTGGCTACGCCCATGCAGGTCTGGGGCACGTTGATCGAAGGGCGCGACTCGCTGAACTGGCAGCTCGGGCGCCACAGCGCCAAGTTCGGCGGCGCCTATCAACGCTTCATCTGGCCGATGTGGGCTTACGTCCAGTCGCGCGGCTACTACCAGTACACGAGCGGCTTTACCACCCAATACGCTCTGAACGACGGGAGCACCGGATCTTCGCTCGCGAGTTTTCTCCTCGGCTTGCCTGCGGCGCGGCAGGCCCAAACTTCGGGCACTCCCAAGATGCAATTGCGTCAATGGTCTATGAACGGATACGCGCAGGATGCCTGGCGTTTGACGACCACCACGACTCTCAACTACGGGTTGCGCTATGAGTACATGAGCCCTCTGGTCGATATCGACTACCCCAATAGCAACCTGACCATTACCGATGGCGTGCCGCAGATTTTCATCGGAGGACAGAATGGCTATCCGACCGGCCTTATGTATACCAACAAGAAACGCTTCGCGCCTCGCTTTGGCCTGGCGCAGAGTATTCCGCGGTTCGGGATGGTGTTCCACGTCGCTTACGGAATCTTCTATACACCGGTAGACATGAATACTTGGTGCAACCAGCGCCACAATGTGCCCCTCATTTTCCCTCAGACCTCGCAGAGCGATCCATACCGGCCTACTATTACGAGCCTCAACTTTCCGGCGCCTTTGATCGGCACCACCGTGGTCAGCTTTACCGCACTCCAGTTGCACGCGCCTCCACAGTACATTCAGCAGTGGAGCACATCGCTGGAAAAACAGTTGGGCGGACAGACAACACTGGAGGTAGGCTATCTCGGCGCCGGCGGCTTTAATCTTCAGCGTGCTCACCTCATCAACAATGCACAGCCGGGCCCCGGACTGATTCAGCCGCGCCGCCCGTTCCCCAAGATGAACTTCGTGGAGAACACGACCTTTCCCGACTGGGTCACGGTCTCCGGTACGGCGCAGCCCATCAGCACGGCGAACCTGCTCGAAAATACCGCGCAAAGCTGGTATGACGCGGGATACGTCAACATCAGGCGCCGCTACGTGCATGGTCTCAGCGTCCTGGCGAACTACACATTTGCCAAGGCGCTGGACAACGCGCCCGACTTCCGTTCGCCGATGTTTGAGGCAGCCATTCCGCAGAACAACGACGATCTCAAAGCGGAGAAGGGCGCCAGTTGCGACGTCCGCCACCGATTCGCTCTAAGCACCGTCTACGCTCCGCCGTCTTATAACCGGAACAATCTGACCCGAGCGCTGACCCGCGATTGGTTGGGCACGATGCTCTATCAGGTGCAGACCGGGTTCCCGATGACGATCTCTGTATTCGGCGACACTGCCAATGCCGGAACCGTTGTTGGCGAGAACCCGATTCGTGCGAATCGAACCGGGGAGAAAGTCTTCGGCTCGGGAACCAGGAATGCTACAACGTGGTTCAATCCGGCCGCATTTTCCGCGCCGCCTGCTTACTCTTATGGGAATGCGGGCCGCAACAATGTCTATGGTCCAGGCACGCAGACCATGGATATTGGGATCGTGCGCGATTTCGATTTCGCTGAGAAGGCGAAACTGGAGTTACGCGGCGAATTCTTCAACGCGCTCAATCACACAAATCTCGGTACACCCAACCGCTTTGTGAATACGTCCAGTTTCGGAAGCATCACTGAGGCGGCATCGCCGGGACGCGAAATTCAGTTGAGCGCGCGCATGTCATTCTAAATCAATGACATCGGAGGCGTCTGACGCATTGCGGTGATTACGCAGCGCTTCAGGGCATCCTCCGGTTTGAACTCCGCCCGATGCTATACTGCCAAGGGCGGGTGTCTTCACGCGCCGGCATTTCCACACAACTGAGGTTTCCATGTCCGGCCATTCCAAATGGGCCACAATCAAGCACAAGAAGGGCGCGCTGGATGCCAAGCGCGGCAAGACATTTACGCGCCTGATCAAGGAAATCACCATCGCTGCCCGTTCCGGCGGCGACCCTGACGGCAATCCGCGCCTGCGTACGGCGATTCTGGCGGCGAAGGCCGAGAACATGCCTCAGGACAACATCAAGCGGGCCATTCAGCGCGGCACGGGCGAGTTGCCCGGCGCGATCTACGAGGAAATTTCCTTTGAGGGCTATGGCCCCGGCGGCGTCGCGGTGATTGTGGATGTCACGACCGACAATCGCAATCGCACGGTGAGCGAGATCCGGCACACGTTCTCAAAAAACGGCGGCAACCTTGGTGAAACCGGTTCGGTACGCTTCATGTTTTCCAAGAAGGGCGTTATCGCGGTGGAGAAGTCCGCGGCAGACGAAGAGACGTTGATGAATATCGTGCTCGAGCACGGCGGCGAAGACCTGAACGATGAAGGCGACACCTGGGAAATCCTTACTGACCCTTCCGCCTACGAGGGCGTACTAACTGCCGTCAAAGCAGCCAAAATTCCCACGGTCATGAGCGAAGTGACGATGATCGCTTCGACCTACACCAAGCTCGAAGGGCCGGCAGCAAACCAGATGCTCAGGCTGCTTGATGCGCTTGAAGACTTCGACGACACCCAAAACGTCTATTCGAACTTCGATATGGACGCCGAACAAATGGAACAGGTCGCCGGCTGAGACAGTTTCAAAGTTGAAATCAAAGGCCGCCCGGATGTGGCGGCTTTTTTTCTGAGATTCAGAAGTTTTCTGACGGAAGGGAAAGACGTTTGACTGTACGGCTGAAGGTTCTCTTGTTCCTCATGATTGCGTGCGTTGCAGCGGCGGCACAGGCTCCGCAAAACGCCGCTGCGCCCGATAATCCCGTTGCCAAGGTGCGCAGTGAACAGAGCTGGCATCTCGGTCCCATTGCCAACTGGGGCACGGGCGTTGGCGAGCGCTCGGATTTCAAGTTCATTTTCGCCGGCGTCGAAGCGGGCAAGGTGCTCACACCGGTTATTCATGCCGGCATCTTCAGCGGGCAGTTTGAGTATGCAGGCAACATTCTGCCGTTCTGGCAGGCATACACGCCTGCCCCGCACAATGAAACCTTCCCCTACCAGGGCCAGCTTTACACTGAGCCGATCGGCGGAGGCACCTACACCGGTGTCAGCATCACGCCGGTGATTTTCCGTTGGAACTTCGCCACGCACGCAAGGCGCATTCAGCCCTGGTTTCAAGCTGCGGGCGGGTTGGTCTACACGGCGCACAAGTTTCCGCCGGATGTGCTGGTGCCGCATGGTGACCCCGGCGGTACGTCAGTCTGGAATTTCTCTCCGCAGGGTGGCGGCGGCATTCACTACTTTCTGCGCGACGGGCGATCGGTTGATCTGGGTGTGAACGGCGTGCATATTTCGTCGGCATCTCTCGGTGATCGCAACCCCGGCGTCAACGCCAGCGTCCAGATACAAGTGGGCTATACCTTCTGGAAATGACCAAAGCTTCCCAGGTCGTTGAGTGCGTTCCCAACTTTTCCGAGGGCAGGGACGCGCGGCGTGTCGGAGCCATTGTGGCCGCGATGCGTGTCGAGGGCGTGCGCCTGCTCGATCTTTCGATGGACGCCGACCACAATCGCTCCGTGGTCACGATTGCCGGGCCACCTGAGGCGGTGCTTGAGTCGGCCGTGCGCGGAGCAGGGAAGGCCGCCGAGCTGATCGACCTTACCCGGCAGGAGGGCCTGCATCCCCGCATCGGCGCGGCAGACGTTGTTCCATTCGTGCCCATCTCCGGCATCAAGCTCGAGCAATGCGTCCTACTGGCGCGGCAGGCGGGTCACGAGATATGGCAGCGCTTCGGCGTTCCCATTTACTTCTACGAGGCGGCTGCCGCGCGCCCTGACCGCGCCAACCTCGACAACATCCGCAGCGATCAGTTTGAAGGCCTGCGCGACGCCGTGCGCAAGGAAGTTGCGCGCCGCCCCGATCTCGGCGGACCCGGCCTGCACCCTACGGCTGGCGCCTGCGCCGTGGGAGCGCGCAAATTTCTTGTTGCCTACAATCTCTATTTCGATTCCTCCGATGTCGCCATGGTGCGCGCCATTGCCCGTGAAATTCGTGCGGCTTCAGGCGGGCTAAAGGGCGTGAAAGCACTGGGAGTGCTGGCCCAGGGCCGTGCGCAATTGCTGATGAATATCACCGACTTTGAGAAGACGCCGCTATCGCAAGTCTATGCCGCGGTTTCACGGCTTGCTCTGCGCCACAAGGCGGCACCCGTTGAGGGCGAAGTCGTAGGCCTCATTCCAGATGCGGCCTGTGAGCGCGAGAGCGAGTGGATGCGTCAATTAACTGAATTCGATCCGCTCAACAAGATTCTAGAAAATCGGCTGGAATCTCCGCTGGACTGGCCTGGAGATAAGTAACCTTCGGGGCGGGCCACGAATGCTCGGAAAAATCGGCCCGAGGGTACAATTATTAGCAAGGATTGTGGTGATCCGCGCACGTCAGACCGGTTTACGCAAGGATGTAAGCCGCGTCTCATGAGAAAGATGCGCAACGCCCACTCTCCCGGAGGGTTTTAACTTGTTCAGGTATTGCATGCGGTTTGCGGTTTCGGCCGCGTTTGTAGCGCTCGCCGTTTCGGCGTCGGCAGCACAGTTGACAGGGGATGCGCGCGCCGCGCTGCCCCGCGATATTCAGCAGCTTGTCATGGTGGACTACCGCGCCATGCAGAACTCCGAGTCGGCCATGCAGCTTCGCGACCGCGTGATGCCGCCCGATCTCAAGCAATTTGACGATGCGCTGCGCAAGTCCGGCATCAACGACAACCACGATGTCGACAGCCTGGCGTTTGCGCTCTATCGCGTGAACGGCTCGGCGGATGACATCGAAACGGTGGGCATTGCTCAGGGGCAGTTCGACATCGATGGTCTCGTCGCAAATTTCCGCAAGGATCATGTCAAGCCGGTTGTGGTCCGCTCCAACAAGATTTACCCCATGGGGAAAACCGGCATGGTGCTCAGCTTCATCGACCCCTCCACCATGGTCTTCGGCAGCAGCCAGTCCGTGAAGCAGTCGCTCGATGCGCGCGACGGCATGGCCCCCAGTGTACTGACCAACAGCACCATCATGGACGCGATGCGTACTGTCGAGTCCGAGCCGCTTTGGAGCATTCTCGACCAGAAGGGCACGCAGACCATGATGAAGCAGATTCTCGGCGAAGCCGGTTCTGTGGCCGACTACGATTCGGTGCGCAAGCGCCTCATCGGCTCCTGGTACACCATGAACTTTCAGCACGGCGTCAAGTTTGACCTCACCATCGCGACGGGCGATTCGTTCGCTGCGGCAACGGTTTCATCGCTGCTGAATGCGGCGGTGGTCTATCGCAAGATGAGCGGATCGGATTCTGAAAAGGCAGCGCTCTCCTCGACCGACGTCACATCGAACTCCGGTCAGCTGATGGTGCACTTCGCCACTTCGGACTCGGAGTTCAACAACCTGCTCAAGTCATCGCTCTTCCAGAGCATGGTGCGCTGAAGCAGAACAAACTTTGTCAGGAACGAATCCAGGTCCACCATGGGCCTGGATTTGTTTTTGGGAGGTGCCGCGTGTCTCCGGCCGTTCGAAACCTGGGGAGCGATGAACCTCGCGAGCGTGTCTTACTTCGGCGGCGTCAGCTCCGGATGAAACTCGGCTTTTCCGCCGGGCAGCAGTACGATCTCAAGCTTGCCTTCCTGCCGCTCTGAGAGCTCAGGCCCGTTGATCTGCTTTTGCTGATGCGTGGTGCTGTCGCTGTACTGCACCTTTACAGGGCCGCTGCCCCGCACCTGGAAGCGATAGTGATAGCTGGCGCCTGCCGCGAGCTCATCCACGCCAAAGGTGGCGCTGGGGTAGTCGACTTCGAGCAGCTCAATCGCCGCGCCGGTCTTGTTCTCAACAGTTGTCTCGATCTGATAGGAGTGGCATCCGCAGGCAAGGGAAGCAAGCAGCAGCACGCCGCTAAGGGCCAAAGATCGACTCTGCATCCTCATTCGTTTTCCTTACTGCTCTTCATTGGTTCAACGTCCTGACGCATCTTCAACATCTTCTCCACGCGGTCCAGCCGCTTCAGCAGTTCCGGCAGTCGCTGAAAAATCGTGACCGCGCGCAGCCACACGCGGTTATCGAAACCCGGCGAGCCAGAGATCATTTTGCCCGCCGGCACATCGTGGCTCACCGCCGACTGCGCCGTGAGGATCACTCCGTCGCCCAGCGTGCAGTGGCCCGCCACGCCGGCCTGCCCGGCGAGAATCGCGTTGTTCCCAATTACCGATGAGCCGGCGAGTCCCGCCTGCGCGCAGAGCAGCGTGTTCTCACCAACCTTTGAGCCGTGCCCCACCTGGACCAGGTTGTCCACCTTGGTCCCGTTGCCGATTTCCGTCGCGCCAACGGTGGCTCGATCGATGCAGGCGTTCGCCTGTACATCCACGCGGTCGCCGATACGCACCGGACCCGATTGCGGAATCTTCTCCCACTCACCTTTTTCGTTCTTCGAGAAGCCGAAACCGTCCGCGCCGATCACCGCTCCGTTTTCGAGGGTCACCCGGTCGCCGAGCACGCAGTCCTCGCGCACCACGGCATGCGCATGCGCAAAAAAGCGGCTGCCGATCTGCACTCCGGGGTACAGCACCACGTGGGGCAGCAGGGTGGCGTTTGCGCCAATCACTACATTCGGCCCGATGACGACATAGGCGCCCACATGTGCGCCCGGTCCAACGCTGGCTGTGGGGTCGATCACCGCGGTGGGGTGAATGCCTGCCGGATACTGCGGTGGCTGATAGAAAAGACCCAGTGCCTGCGAGAAGGCGCGGTAGGGGTTCTTGATCCGCAGCGTCGCGGCAGAAATCTCAGGAAACTCCGGCTCCACCAGCACTGCCGCTGCCTGCGTCTTCTTCGCCAGCGCCGCATAGCGGGGATTTGCGACAAAGGTGATCTCGGAGGGCCCGGCATCTTCAATGCCTTTCACGCCGGTCACTTCCAGTTCACCGTCGCCACGCAGTTCCGCACCCAGCCGGGTCGCCAACTCACCAAGTTTCATCAGAGGGAATTGTAAACGGCGGGCCACTCATGCCTTCTCCGCCTGAGGCGGGAAGAGAAGTTCGGGCTGTGCTTCAGTGCCGGCGTGCGCGCTCCGCTTCCTTGCGCCGCTGCCGATCAGACTCAGAACCTCAAGGGACTGGATTGCCTTGCGTGGCACGTAGATTCTCTGGGTATTCGAGCGCGTGTCGGGCGGAGTCAGCAACAGGCCGGCGCCGTCCACCAACGAGCGGTCGTTCGCGGCCAGGCCTTCCAGTTCGTCGCCGTCGGCCAGCGTCATGCGCAGCCACAGGCCTGCCGCGCGCGGACGCACGGCAAATTTCTTTTGCAGCAGCCGCTCGGGATTGCCAGGGTCGCCCGAAAGGTCCCGCACGTAGCAGACCCATTTCACCGCATCCCAGGGCATGGTAAGCACCTTGCCGCCGGTGTCGAGGATCTCTAATTCCGCCGCATCCTGCCCGAAAATGGCGCTCGCGTATCCAGCCACCCAGTCGCGGGAGAACTTCCTCACAATCACAGGTTTACGCGTGGAGCCCATCCTCTGGATTGTCGCACGCCTCCGACCGGGCCGCGACCTCAAAACGCAGCATTTCCAGTGCAGTAATCTCTAGCCAACAAGGGGCATTTGTGTTAACGTACTGGTTTGCAACCTCTGCCGTAGCGCCCTGTAAGCGCCACTATCTCAGAGATTTGGGGCGGATAGAGGATCGCGAAAGCAGGGGATTGATGCCCGACTATATTTACCTTCTTGAGAACCGGCTTTCTGCCGACCAAAAGGCTGCACTACGCATTTTGCGGGATGTTGCCCGCGACGCTCAGATCATTCTCTTTCTCACCGGCGATGCCGTCCGTGACCTCACCAGCGGCCATGCCGTGCGCGATCTTGAAGTAGCGGTTCATGGAAATGCTCTTAAGTTAAAGAAAGCGATAGAGAAGCGCGGCGGAAAAATTTGGGGCGAAGATGAGACTTCAAAGTCCCTTTATCTGTGTTTTCCGGGAACCGTTCGCGTCGATCTTGTCAGTACCCACTCGGTTGAATACCCCAAACTCGGCAAAGCCGTTTATCACCCCGCATCCATTCAGGAAGACCTGCGCCGCCGCGACTTCACGGTCAACGCGATGGCCATCTCGCTCAACGAGGGCTCGTTCGGCCTGTTGATGGATCCCCTGAACGGAGCTGCAGACATCGAGGGCCGCACCCTCCGCCTGGTTTCAAATTACGGCTTCCTCGAGGAGCCCGCGCTTCTGATCCGCGCCGTCCGCTACAAAACGCGCCTTGGCTGGGATCTCGATTCCCGCACCCAGGCCCGCTACGACAACGCCAGGGAAGAAGGCGTCATTGAGTATCTCTCGGCTCACGCGCGCAGCCAGGAACTGGAGCAGATCGGCCATGAAGACGATGGCCTGAAGGTTCTGCATGCCCTGGAAACAGAGGGCTGGATGAAGGTCCTCTTTCCTGCCTGGACCGTGGCCAAGGCCGACGAGGAGAAGCTCAAAGCGCTGCACGATCTTGCTGTGGAACTGCTCATGCAGGGCGTGCACCCCGATATGTCCGCGGCGCAGATGCAACTGCTTACCGCAAAGCTGCCCGCGAAGGATCTGGCGGCCCTCAAGAAGCAGCTGCTGCGACCCGGCTTTGTGGAAGAGTGGAACAGCCTGGACTCACTCGCTGCCGGCTTCAGCAAGGTGCTGCTGGCTAAAAACCAGAGCCCTTCGGCGCTCTACAAGCTCTTCACCACGTACGATCCTGAGGCTGTGCTATGGCTCGGCTTCACCAGCAATTCGGCTGCCGTGAAAGATCGCTACACGCAGTTCCTCAAGGTCTGGCCTGAGGCGCGCCAACGCATTCCGCATCTGCAGATGCTCGAGATGCGCATCACGCCCGATCTGCCCAAATATGCGGAACTGATTGATCTCATCTTTCTTGAGCTCATCGATGGCAAGTTGACCACTCCTGAAGAAATCAAGGCCTTCCTTGAGCCATATTCGCCGCCTGCTCCTCCACCACAGATCACCATCAAGCGGCCCCGCGCGCGCCGTGCCGAAAAAGCGAAGGAGCGCGTCATCGACGAGGATGAGGACGAGACAGAAGGCCTCGCCGACGACGAAGAAGTGGATGAGATTGTCGAGGACGAAGAAGAGATCGACCTCGGCCTCGATAAGCACGACCTGGATACCGGCGACGAAGAGGAGTCAGACGAAGAAGACGAAGACATCGAGGACGAGGACGAAGGTCCGGCTAAAGGTGGCAAAAAGACCAAGGGCAAACCCGTTAAGCCGGAAAAGCCTGCGGCTCCCGCAAAGTCCGCCGGCGTTGCAGTGAAGGCAGCGGCTCAACCTGCCGCGAAGACTGGCAAAGAAGTGAAGCAGCCGCCCGCCAAGGAAAAGCCTGCAGGCAAGACCGCGGGCGCAAAGCCGGCGCCGGTGCCTGCGAAGGCTGCACCTGGGAAGCCCACGCCTCCTGCTGCGAAACCCGCTCCCAAGGCGAAACCCGAACTGGCCGCGAAGAAGCATACTCCGGCAAAATCTGCCAAGGCGCAGCATGCTCCTAAATCCGTAGCCAAGAAGGATGCCCCCAGGCATCCGGCGAAAACGAACGGCAAAACACCGGCGAAGACCAACGGCAAGGCGCCAACCAAGACCGCCGCAAAGCCTGCTGCCAAGCACGCCCCCGCGAAGAAAAAGCCGGCACCACCTACTAAAGGGAAGAAGCCGCTTCCCAAGGCAGGCAAGAAGCGCTAAGTCAGCAATCGACGGGAAACAATCGCCGATCGATGCGAGCTTTTGTGTGCTCTTTACTCTTCTGCGGCGCATGTGAACTGGGCGCATAGCGGTGCTGCGGGCGTGATATCTTCAGGCATTCCCGGAGGAATCTGGATGCCTCGTTTGCGGTCCGCGCTCTTCGTGTTTTTCATTGTGTTTCTTGCCGCCGCTGCAATGCCGGCGGGTGCTGTCGATCGACTTCATCATCCCGACGCAGGAGGCGGTGCGGAGCCTGGCTACCGGTTTGAGCGCGGTGGTTGGATCTACGTCCATCTTGAGGGCGCACCGCAGCAGATCGGTTACCAGCACGGACGTCTGCTCGCACCGGAAATTGTCGATCTCATCAATGTGAACAAGGTAGAGCTCAGCCACTCCACGAATCGCAAATGGGAGTTTTTCCGCGAAGCAGCCCGCACCATCCTCTGGCCCCACATTGAAGCCGAATATCAGCAGGAGCTCGAGGGCATCGCCAAGGGTGCGCAGTCGCGCGGCGCCAAAGTCGATGTCTGGGATATCGTCGCCCTCAATGGCAGTATCGAACTGGGTGAGTACTACGTGCCATGGCTGGACAAGCAGCAGCACGCCGCCAACACAGCGCCAATCAATCTGCCCACCATCCGCCCTCAGGGCCGTTGCTCCGCTTTTATTGCCACCGGCAGTTACACCAAAGAGGGCAAGATCGTCATCGGCCACAACAACTGGTCGGGCTATGCGGATGGGGAGCGGTGGACGATCGTCTTCGATATTCAGCCCGATCACGGTCACCACATCTTCATGGAAGGCGAACCGGGCGTCATCACCAGCGAAGACGACTTTGGACTCAACGACGCCGGACTCATGATTACTGAAACCACGATCACGCAGTTCGATGGCTGGAACTCCGACGGCATTCCTGAGTTTGTCCGCTCGCGCAAGGCGATGCAATACTCGAGTTCAATCGACGAGTACGCAAGCATCATGCGCGAAGGCAACAACGGTGGCTATGCCAACGACTGGCTCATCGGCGATCGCAAGACCGGAGAGATCGGCTATCTCGAACTTGGTCTCAAGAACACGCCGCTCTATCGCACTAAAGATGGCTACTTTGTGAGTTCGAACTTTCCGCGCGATCCTGCCTTGATCAAGCAGGAAACGGACGGGTTCGATCCCACCAACCTGGGCAGCTCTCCCAACGCGCGCCGCGTGACCTGGGAAGACAAGATGGCTTCGTCGAAGGGACGCATCGACGTTGCCATGGCGCAGGAATTTCTTGCCGACCATACTGACAGCTACACCGGCAAGGTGACGGCAAACGAGCGCTCCCTCTGCGGCCATGTTGATGTAAGCAAGCGCGGCATTCCCGAATGGGATTGGCCGGCCTTCTATCCCGGCGGAGCAGTAACAGGTAAGGTCAGCGACTCCGATATGGCAGCGCATCTATCGCTGATTCTTCGGGCGGGGCACCCCTGCGGGGAAGACTTTCTCGCCAGGCCGTTTCTGGCCGCGCATCCTGAGTACAACTACCTGAAGCCGGTTCTCAGAGACATGAAGGCAGGCCCGTGGACTACCTTTTCGGCAGGTGAAAAGAACTGACCAGTCTCTGCGCCGTTGCGGGATGCAGGCGCGCATTACCGCAGCTCAATCCGCAGGGAGCTCATGCAAAACTCGATGCTGCTCTTTCATACTTGGTAAATGAAAAATGGGCGGGGAGCCCGCCCATTCGAGACTTGGAGATCGTAGCACGAGGCCCCGTCGAACCATTCCCGTACAGCTATTTGCGTTTCAGTCGACCGCTTGCAGGTATCCGGTCCGGGGCTTTGTAGCATCCCCGGACCAGCTGAACCATGAGCTAATAGCGGCCTCGGCCGCCGCGTGCTGAGCCGCCGCCGCCACCACTACTTCCTTTGCGCGACTGATAGCAGTCGCGGCAGAAGACCGGGCGATCACCGCGCGGTTCAAAAGGCACAGTCGTAGGTTGGCCGCAGCCTGAGCAGATCACAGGTGTTCCCTGCGAAGGGGCAGAGCGGTATCCGCCGCCACCGCCGCCTCCTCCCTGATCGTTTTTCTTTGCCATACGGCAAGGCTTGCAGCGCTTGGGTGTCGAGTAACCGCGTTCCTGAAAGAACGCCTGATCAGCAGCTGTGAAGGTGAAATCCTGCCCGCAATCGCTGCAAGTTAGTTGTATATCTCCCGCCATGGTTCTCCTCGTTCGCTGATTGTACAGCCCATTCCTCTCTTTTCGCACAAGGAATTCTATTTAGAAACTAAAACTTATGACCGGCCAGTCTCTTATTACTGCCAACTTAGCTGGCCCGATATGGCCCGAAATAAGCAACTGCTTCCCAACCTAACTTCGCTTTGGACTCTCGCCGGTGCATCGTGAGGAACCCTACTTCTTAAAGAAAACCGGCGGTGACTGCTCATTCTCTTGTAGCTCATCCGCAAATCTGCAGATTTGGTTTTCGCCTCCTTTCCGTGGCATATTTGAGCCGGACGATCTCAAGATCCGCATCTGCTTTCAGCGGCCTAGAACTATGTTCCAATCCAATTTGCCTCGATACCCGTTCATAAGGTGGACAGGCCGGGTCGCAGAAATTCGTTTTCAGAGGCCCCCTCTTCCTAGTAACCTTTCGCCCGTGCGGCACTTCCAATGTGCATGCCACGAAAATTGCGGGACGTCCCCGGGCCCCAAGTTTCTGTTCCGCGCCGTATCCAACTGGCGGACCTCCTTCCGCCCCAACCTACCCCATCGAGGTGAATCACAATGAAGAATCAATTCAATGCTCTGCTTCTCTCCGCAGCTCTCACGGGTTTGATGGGTGGAACCGTTTTGGCTCATGCAGCCACGCCGGGCGCCACTACTGCGAAGGGCACCTCGGCCAAGGCGGCCAAGGCCGGCCTCCGCTACACCAGCGACGACAAGCCTGCCAAGCACTCCTGTAAAGGCAAGAACGACTGCAAAGGAACGGGCGGCTGCAAGTCGAGCGACAACGGCTGCAAAGGCAAGAACAGCTGCAAGGGCAAAGGCGGCTGCGCCACCGACGGATCAAAGATGCCAGAAAGCGTCTAATCCTTCTTGGCGAACCCGGCGAGGCGGCCTGAGTTCAGACTCCGGTCGCCTTACTAGTCTCATACCGCACGCAAACCTGCGGCACCGCATCACACTGGATATAGCATGCCCGGTAATCGCTTCAACGCGTTTCAGGATCACGGCATCGGGATCGGCCTTCGCATTCCCCATTACCAGCACATCTTCTCCCGCAAGCCGGTAGTGGACTGGTTTGAAATCATCTCTGAAAATTTTATGGTCGATGCGGGCCGCCCGCTCGCCGTGCTCGATCAGATCCTCGAGCGCTACCGCGTCGTGCAGCACGGTGTCTCGATGTATTTCGGTTCAGTGACCGCGCCTGACCCGGAGCACCTGCGCCGCCTCAAAAACCTCGTGCGCCGCACCGGCACACCATGGCTCAGCGACCACCTCTGCTGGGGAAGCGTCGACGGCACCTACACGCACGATTTGCTCCCGCTGCCCTACACCTGGGAAGCCGTCGAGCGCACCGTCGAGCGAGTGCGCATGGTGCAGGACTATCTTGAGATTCCTGTCGCCGTCGAAAATGTCAGTTCCTACGCAGCCTTCACCTCGTCGGAGATGACCGAGTGGGAATTTCTCGCTGAGGTTGTGGAGCGTGCCGACTGCGGCATTCTTCTCGACGTGAATAACATCTACGTCTCGTCGGTGAACCATGAGTTCAACCCGATGGACTACGTGAACGCCGTGCCCGCGCATCGGGTAGCGCAGATACATATCGCCGGTCATTCGCGCTACGAGAAGTACATTCTCGATACGCACGACCACCCCGTAATTGACCCGGTCTGGCAGCTCTACGCACGCGCCATCGAGCGCTGCGGCCCCATGCCAACTCTACTTGAATGGGATGACCATATTCCCAGTTTCGATGAAGTGCACAATGAAGCGAAGAAGGCGGAGCGATTTCTGCATCAGCATGCAGCAATCTCACAGAGGCCGCTCGATGACTGGAACCGCCATAATCGTCCCCATGAGCCTGGTCGATCTGCAGCGCGCCATGGCAGCCGCCGTGATGCAGCCGCTGGCAGCCGATGAACAGATGCGGTCGCACACCGTCGATGGACGCGACATGAGCGAAGTGGCAGCTTCCTTCATCGCGCCCAACAGCAATCTCTCGGCTTTTGAGCGCCTTGAGATTTACAACCGGCAGTACTGGTTCCGCGTGCTCGGCGCGCTGGCTGAAGACTTTGCTGCGCTGCGCACCGTCGTCGGCGCGCCTGCCTTCGAGGCGCTCTCGATCGCCTATCTGACAGCACATCCCAGCCGTTCTTTCACGCTGAGGAACCTCGGCGCGCATCTGCCGGCGTGGCTCGTTGCCAATCCGAAGTATGCCGGCAGGCGTCATCGACTCGCAGTCGACGTTGCGCGAATCGAGTGGGCCTTCGTCGAAGCCTTCGATAATGCCGAGTACACGCCGCTGACTCCCGATCAGATCGCAACCCTCGACGGCGACTCACGCCTTGGCCTGCAACCCCACCTGCGCCTGATCGCGCTTGAGTATCCCGCCGACGATCTTGTGCTGGGATTGCACAAAGGTGACAAGAGGCAGACCAGCGAAGCCGGGGTAAGCCACGAGGACCCCGATGAAGCGCCCGTTCAGCTTCCGCGCCTGCGCCGTCGGCTCACCTGGCTTGCCGCCCACCGCGTAGACGGCTCCATCTACTATCTTCGTCTCGCGCGCGAGGAGTTTCTCACCCTCACGGCCCTGCGTGAGGGCAGGCCGCTTGGTGAAGCGGTCGAGGCAGCTTTCGTCGAATCGAAAATCGTTCCGTCGAAACGGCCTGCGCAGCTTCGCGGCTGGTTCGCCTCCTGGGCGGAGCTCGGTTGGATCTGCGCGCCGGAACTTGAGAATCTGATGCAATAGCACACCCCCTCCTGAACGCTTCAACGAAGGAAAGTGAAATGCAAGCGATTGCCGATGCGTATCTCAGTATCTGCAGACTGCTCGAACGGCTGCGCAGCCCGCTCCTTCTTGCCATCCGCCTCTACTGGGGCTGGCAATTTATGCAGGACGGCTGGGGCAAGTTGACGCACCTCGGCCGCGTTACCGAGTTCTTTGCCAGCCTCAACCTTCCTGCGCCAGGCGCTACTGCGCTGGTTGTCGCATCGGTCGAGCTCTTTGGCGGAATCCTCTTTACCGTTGGCATCCTTTCGCGCCTCACGTCTCTGGTCCTCTTCGTCAATATGACGATGGCTTACCTCAGCGTTCCAGACGATCGGACGAACTTTCAGCACATTTTCTCCAAGCCCGAAGATTTCTACGGGGCTGGCCCTTATACCTACTGGTTCGCGGCGCTGCTCATCCTCATTCTTGGCCCCGGCACAATCGCAGTGGACACGCTTTTGCGCAGACGATTCGGTCCGCGTCCCTAATCTGCTTCGTTGCGCGGATGGCGCATTGTGAGCAACAAGAAAAGGCCGAGGCAATCGCCCCGGCCTTTCATTGGTTATTGTGCGCTAGAAGGAGAAGACTGCCTGGAAGAAGATGCGCCGTGACGCCGTTCCCTGGCTGAAGATGCGTCCGGCAAGGCCGCGCGATTGGCCGAAAGTGCTGCCGGGGCTGTAGTAGAGGGTATTGCCGCTCTCGTCCTTTACCGGAATGGAGCCAACTGTCCCGGTTGGCGTTCCGTAGTTCACATTATTGAAGAGGTTGAGCGCCTGCGCACTAAAAGTCAGGCTGTACTTGCGTCCGCTGCCCTGGCCAAACATGCCGCGTGGGCCACCGCCGCCGCCTCCGAAGCCACCGGGACCGAAGCCGCCGCCGGGGCCGCCTCTGCCGCCGCGCGAGCCGCCGCCTCCCGGGGGTCCCCCTCCCGGAGGGCCACCGTTATTATTCCCGGCTGATTCAACCTTCGGGCCAATTCCGAACGAACGGCTGAGGCGCAGGTTAAACGCGACCGATGCGGGGCTGTTGCCCATGTTGACCGGAATCAGGCTTTCGCCGGATTCCGGAAGAACATCAAGGCAGCCGACGTCGGTTGTTACATAACGGCCGGTAGAAGACAAGCACTGTGAGTTGTCGGCAAACGCCGGACGATTGTTGAAGAAGTTGTCACCGCTCAGGTCGTTGCCGGCCACGATGTTGTAGGGCCTGCCCGATTGGGCAATCAGGAAAGGATTGAAGTGGATATTCCACGGGCCTGTGTAATTGCCCATCAGGAAGACCATGTTGCGGTTCACAAAGGAAGCGCGCCCATAGTCCTGGCGGAGATCGTAGGAGTTCGAAACCTCGCCACCCGCGCCATCCGTATTCGCGAACGAGAGATTATAGAAACCGAATACTCCGAGCCGCGGCGACAGGCGTGCATTCACGTTCAGAATCATCTGATCCTGTTTGAAGACCGCCTCGGGATAATATTCCTGCACGATGCCGAGATCAGCATTTGGCCGCACGCCGGTGAGTGTGTCGCTGCCGAACTGGAAGGTTCCCGGCAGAAAAGCGTTGGAGTTGCGGGTCACCACCTGGTGCAGTCCATAAGAGTGCAGGTAAGTCACCGTGGCCGTTGTCGTCTTTGTCACCTGCCGCTCAAGGCTGACGCCGAACTGCTGTGTATACGGCGCATGAAAATTCGGTGCAAGTATGACCACCGTGCTTTCAGGCGTTGTGAGGTATGGCGCCGGCGGCAGGCAGCCTGAGAAATCGATGTCGGTCAGGCTGGTGCCGTTCAGGCAACTTGAGGATGTGGTTGTCACGCGGATCTGGCCGGAATTCACTGCCTGTTGCGTCGCAGCCAGAATGTTGGCAACCTGCACACGGTCATAGAAGATGCCGTAGCCTGCGCGCAGCACAGTCTTCGCCGGCTTGTTGCCCTTCGCATCCAGCGCGTAGGCCATCGCCACGCGAGGCGCCCAGTCGCTGTGGTCCGAAATGTGATTCTGCGTCTCCCACCGGACGCCGCCGGAAAGCGTGAGGCGTGGATTCACGCGCCAGTCGTCCTGGAAAAACAGAGCGCCATCGAAAACGTTGGCCGTGTAGTCGGTGCGCCCCACGCCGACGACAACGCTCTGAATGTCGTCTCCGAAGGTGTTCACATTCTGGCCATTCGCCAGCTTCTGCAGCGCGTCTCCATACCCGTTAGACGAGAACGTGAGTACGCCGTTGCGGTAACCATACGATGAGTTGGCGTCGCGCGTATCCCGCAGCCATGCGCCAAACTTGATTGCGTGCGCGCCGGCGCTCATGGTGGTGAAGTTCTGCAACTCGAAGTGATCCTGGTGGTCCTGCTCGAACTGGCTGGACGCGCCGCCATCGGTAAAGTTGCCGTTCACCATGATCTCGGGATCGGTGCTGACGGGCGTGTCTTCCTCAGAGGCCCTGCGGTACTCGAAGCGCGTTTCGTTGACCATGCGGTCGTTGATAATGTGCGAGTCGCTCAGCTGGACAGTGTGTTCTATCGATTTGCTGGCGATCGATTGCGAAGGAAGCTGCGTGGTGTTCAGGTCGCCCGACTCCGTGTCGTAATAGAACTGGTAGCGCACTGTCAGCGTGTCCTTGCTGCCAAGCTGAAAATCGATGCGCGGCGAAACATTGATACGGTTGTGCGGGTTTGCCAGCGTACCGGAGACGCTGTTTTCTGAAGGCACGTAGCCCTTGACTGGATCGTAGATAAATGGGAAGTAGTTGTAGAGTGACTGCCCGTGATTGTCGCGCTGCTCCACGCTCAGGAAAAACGAGCTCTTCTTGTTGATCGAGCCGCTGATGGTTCCGTTGTACTGAATCTGGTCGTAATTAGGTACATCCGGCGTAAGAGGATTGGTGTTGAAGACGCTGTCGTTTCCCTGGATGAAAAGCTGTCCGTGTAGTTTGTCGGTGCCGGGCTTGGTCAGAATTTCTATGCGCCCATAGCCGAGCCGGTCATACTCCGCCGAAAAGGGATTCTGGTTGATGCGAATTTCGCGGATCGCCGACTTCGGAGGCAACTGCCCGCCGGTAAAGCCGTCGATGTAGATCTGCCCACCGTTTGGACCTGCTGAAGGACCGGCAAGTGCCGAGAGCTCGTTCGAGAGTTCGTCCGGATCGTCGGAGAGAGCATCAAGGTCTTTGCCCTTGAGCACAACGGCGTTTGCATTATTGCCCGCGTCCACGCTTACCGTTGGCGACTCGTCGGTCACAACTACGTTCTGCTGCTGGGTCTCGATCGCCATCGCCACATCAACGCGTTTGATCTGTCCTGCGGTCAGCTGAATCGTCTGCGACTGAAAAGGCGCGAAGCCTTCATACGAGACATTGATGATGTATCCACCCGGCGCAAGTCCATGCACCTCGTACGCGCCGGTCGCATCCGCGGTCACGTTGCTAACCGCGGTGCCAGCCGAGGTGACAATGGACACTTGCGCGCCTGGAATCAAAGCACCCGAGGGGTCCGTTATGTGACCGTGCAGCGTTGCCGTCGTCGCCGGCGGATCAGCCGTCTGGGCTTTGGCGGCTGCACTCAAGGCGAATGCCACAACCGTGGCAATTAACAAATGAAGCATGCAATGAAATCGCAAATACACATCTCCCTCACAATTGATGCGTTATATCTCGTTCGTCGTTTTTATTGAGCGTCTGCTTCGCCCGCACCGCCTGAGCCCATGCTCCAGTTCGCGAGCAGGTTGCGGCTCGCGTCCGGCGCCTGAAGCAATGGTTCAACACCGGTCAGAAGCGTAATTGCCGTTGCATCCGAGGCATCAGCAGTTGCAACCAGCATCACTGCCTCGCCCTTCTTAAGATCGGAGAAGTGAATCACCGGTGCACGGCTCAGCATCTGCTGCATGTCGCCGCCGGCCTGCGAGCGTCCCTGCCCGGCGCCTGCACCGGACCAGTGACCGCCGCTCTGGCCTCCGCCAGAAGTTTGTCCACTCCAGGCCCGTTGCTGGCCCGCTGGAGCGCTCTCGGAAGCACCTGACGGGGCGCCGCCTGCGGGCGGAACTGCGCTGCTGCCTGCTCCGCCCATACCCCCGGCAGTTGAACCCTTCAGCCGCGATGCCAAAACGTTCGCCATCATCTCGGGCAATGCGTGCATCTGCGAGTCCGGCGTCACGTGAATCGTGTACTGCTTCTTCGTCGTCAGGTCCTTCACGGCGAATGTCGAGCCGTCGGAGTTGAGTGACGCAATGGTGCCTGAAATATTGAGGAAGCTACCGGAGACAACTTCCTTCGCCTGAACCTGCGTGCTGTCGGCGTTCTTCTCGCCGCGGGCGCGCAACTGGTCGCCCACCTCAATCGCCGTGATCGGCGCAGGCTGCGCCAGGTCATAGCGAACCGATGCCGGCGCGTAGCGCTTCAGCACCGTGCTTCCCGTTACGTGCACTTGGACGATCTTCAAAGTTGACCCTGCGCCGGTTGAAAGAACGATCGTTCCGCTCGCAGAATCGACGGACTTCACCAGGCCGCCCACTCCATTCCGCTGCCAGTCTTCGCGATCCTGCTGCTGCCGCTTCGCAACATCAGCCTGCTTGATGGTGATGATCTGCGCTGCCTGTGGTGTTGCGCCGGTGCCGTTTGGATCGATCTTTACCAGCACGCGATCGCCGGTCTGCAGTGCATCAAGCTGGATCGACTGCGCCGCGCTCAAATCCTTTTGCCCGGGCTCGATCTGTTTTACGCTTGCGCCTGCGGGCACCTCCACCTGGCGCACGTCGCCCGCGTCTGTTTTCACCGTCAGCGTTGTTCCATTCACGGCCGTGATGGTGCCGACAAACCTGCCGGCCGCCTGCGATGCCTGCGCCTTTAGCTGTGGCGTCATCGCCAGCATGGCTGCAAAAGCCATGAACGACATCCCGGCAAAAACGCCCATCAATCTCTTTCTTCTCATACTTCCAATCCCCGAACCTGGGTGCGTCCGGCTTTCTGAGGGCCAAGGTTGTTCATTTCGGTAGACGAGGCAGCCATTCAAAAGGTTGAGACGCGAGATACCACTGCGGGCGCTCCGACTGCGAGGCGCACGACACGCGCAAACCCCGTATTTCTTTGATGTTAACGCTGCGTGCGAAGCTCGGGAGCAAGCTCGGCACTGTTAAGAAATGTAAAGCTTCCCGAGGGCGTGGGAACAACATGAGTAACGCGTCGGCTGTGAACCACGACCGTGTCTTTGTACCAGAGATTGATCGCCGGCAGATCGTAAGCGAGTATCTGCTGCGCTTCAACGTAATCGGCACGGCGCTTTGCATTGTCGATGGTCATCGCGGCGTCGTCGAGCAGCGCATCGAGCAGCGGGTTCGAGTAGTGGCCTCGATTGGCGCCCTTGGGTGAAAAACGCGCAGTCGAGAAGGCGTAGCTGAAAATATCCGGCTGCTCGTTACCGCCGATCCAGCGCAGTGAGTAGAGTTGGAAGGCTCCCCGCGTTACATCGGAATAGAACGTGGCAAACTCATAGCTGCGCAGATCGAGCGCGATGCCAATTTTTGCCATTTGCTGCTGCAGCACCGCGGCCAGCAGGCGCGTGTCTTCGTCGGTGCTTGTCTTCATCGTCACGTGAAAACGCACGCCGTCAGCGCCGCGCGGGTGCCCGGCCTCATCCAGAAGGCGCTCCGCACGCTGCGGATCGTAATCGTACCGTGCAACATCGCCGGTCCACGCCCAGTGGTTTACAGGCAACAGGCTTACTGCCGGACGCGCATGCCCTCGCAGCAATGTATCGATGATCAGTTTGCGATTGATGGCAAATGCAATGGCCTGCCGAACGCGAACGTCCTGAAGCAGCGGATCACGGAGATTGAACGAGAGGTACTGAATCTGCGTTCCCCCCACTTCGGTAATTTCGAGATCGGGCCGGGTGGCAAGCGTTGCAAGCGCATCCATGGGCAGGGAATTGATGGCCAGGTCTCCCGTGCCCTTCTCGAGCTCCAATGCTTCAGTAATGGGGTCCGGTATAACCCTGAAACGCACCCGCTCAATGCTGGGGCGTGCGTTCCAGCTCTCAGGATTGCGCTCGATCACCACATCCTGATCGATCTGCTGGCTGACGAAACGAAATGGCCCCGTGCCGATGGGATGCCGCCAGAACTCGCGCCCGCTGCCTTCCGGCACAATGCCGATTGCACCGGTTGAGAGGTTTGTCAGCAGAAAATTATCGGGATGCCTGAGGTGCAGCACTACTGTCATTGGATCGCGCGCCTCGATGCTTTCAATTGCGGCGTAGGTACTTGTCTTCGGCGAGATCACCGCGCCGGACCGCATCGAGTTGATCGTCCAGGCTACGTCGAGTGCGGTCAGCGCTCGGCCATCGTGAAAACGCACTCCGCGGCGCAGATGGAAAACATAAGTCAGCGGATTCGGCTGTTCCCAACTCTCGGCCAACGCGGGCGTAAAGCGAAAGTTGGTGTCCCGCGTGACCAATCCATCGAAGAGCAGCTCATCGATGTGTTCCGATTGCCCGTCTGTGCCCACGCGCGGGTCGAGGTTGGTGGGACTGCTCTCGATTAGAAAGACCAGCGTGCGGGGATCGCGCGGAGCCGCATGACAGCCAGCTAGAAGGGCAAGCGCCAGCAGTGCCGAAAAGCTACGGCGCATAGGTCACCTGGCCGAGAATCACGCTCCGCTTAGCCCCAGTCGCGCTGCGCATGTTGCCCGGCAGGTGATGCCAAGTCTGCCATGCCAGCAACGCAAAGGCCGCAGCCTCCTTGGCTTCCGCGGGCAGGCCAAACTCTTCGCTCACCGCGAGCTCGCAGCCCATAGGCTCCAATTTGCCAGCCAGCATCGCCATCAGCGTTGCATTGCGCGCGCCTCCGCCGGAAACAATGTAATCCACCGGTGCGCGCTTCATCTTCGGGGCCACGAAACGGCTGTAGCTCGCGGCAATTGTCCCGGCTGTCAGCGCCGTCGCCGTGGCCAGCGCATCCTCAGGTCGCTTGCTATGCTTCAGGCATTCCTTCAAAAACGCCTCGGCGTAGGTGCGCCCGAACTGTTCACGTCCTGCCGTGCGTGGCGGCTTGAGACGAAAGTACGCGTCTTGCATCGCCCGTTGCAGCATTGGTTCAATCACCGAGCCACGCGCGGCAATCGATCCATTGGGATCGTATGGCTTGCCGAAGCAGGCAGTGGCAAGCGCATCCATCACCATATTGCCCGGCCCGGTGTCGAATGCCAGCACCGCACCTGCGCCCGAGCCTGCGGGAATCGCCGCGAGGTTCGCAATGCCGCCGATATTCTGCAGCACGCGCCCGCGCCGCACATCGGCAAAGAGCACGTAATCGAGCAGTGGCACCAGCGGAGCGCCTTGTCCGCCGGCAAGGATATCGGCCGGACGAAAATTCGAGACCACCGGAAGATGCACCGCGGCGGCAATGGCCGCGGCTTCGCCAGCCTGCCAGGTGCAGGCAAAACTTCGCGCCGCATACCTTGCCGGTTTCGCCTGGTGGTATAGCGTTTGCCCATGGCAGCCCACCAGGTCAAGCTTCACGCGATGTCTCTTGAGCGTGGCCTGCACCGCCTCAGCGTAGGCAAGCCCCAACCGCCAGTTCAGCCGCCCCAGCTCTGCCGTTGACGTGCGCTCTGCGTTCATTGCAGCCAGCACGGCTTTTCTCAATGGGGCGGGGTAGGGAAACCCCTCATGCGCAAGCAGCGAAAGTTTCGGACGCCGCTTTTCCGGGCGCGATCTGCACCACGGCCACATCGATGCCATCGGCGGAGGTGCCGCTCATGATTCCGGCAACTGTCATCGCTCTCGCGCTCACGAGATCTCCGCCGGCGCTGCACCGCGTGCCTCTGTCGCCACTGCATCTCTTGCAATAGCGGCAGTTGCGCTCACAGCATCACTGAAGCGCAGAATGCGTTCTCGCAGCGCGTCAAGCTGGTTCGAGTTCAGAGCCGGACCAGTCCGCGCGGCAAAAAGCTTTGCCTGCTTGCGCGCAGTTTCGCGCGCCACCTTCAGCAGCAGCTTCCGAAATGCGGCCGAGCGTTCTGCTTCCGCGATCAATGTTTCATACGAGCGCAGAATAAGCTCGGGGCTATGGCAAATCTCCAACAGATCCGAGCCGGCGCGGATGGCCTCGATCGCGGCCTCATCGATCGACATGAATTTCAGAATTCCGCCCATTTCGAGATCGTCTGAAAGAATAATGCCTTTGTAACCAATCCGCTTTCGCAGCACCGTCGTGATCCAGAAGGTTGAAGCGCTCGCCGGAATATTCTTCGCAGGTGTCTGCGGATACGCTGCATGATTCATCATCACGATGGGCATCTGGTCACGAAGCGCACGATAGGGCTCCAGGTCTTCCTCCCAGAGCTGTTTCCACGCTGCGGTGAATCGCCGGCGTTTCAAAATGCGTGTCGCTCGCGGCGCCTGCGAGGCCTGGAAAATGCTTGCCGCAGCCGGCGACCCGCTGCGCCGCAAGCCCCGCAAGATAAGCGCGCCCGTAATCGACTACACTCGCCGGCGCAGCTGCAGGGGCCCGTGTGCCCATCACCTCGGCCGACTCCGGCAGAGCAAGATCGAGCACCGGAGCAAGCGTCGTATTAAAGCCGAAGGCCTTCACAGCACGCGCAATCAGCTCTCCATGCTCGCGTCCAAAAGCAGGGCGGCGCGCCTGCTGCATAGCCGCCGCAACCGCCTGCGCCGAAGGAATGGGAGCAAGCGCATTGCGCAGACGGTTTACAGTACCGCCTTCAACATCGACAAAGCGCACCGCGTGCCGCGTGCAAAAGCCGGTTGCTTCTTCAAGCAGCGCTCGTGTCTGGGTTGCATCCGTTATGTTGCGCCGAAAAAGAATGATGCCCCCGGGACGCACAAGCTTGAGCCATGCGCGCTCTAGGCCCGACAACTCCGTTGTGCCCAGCCCGACCACGAGAAGGCTCCCGGCCGCCTTGCGAAGATTCTCTGTCATCCCTTTTCCTTCAATTCGGCCTTCAGTTCTTCCAGAAGATTTAGGGCCTGCAGCGGAGTCAGCGAGTTCACGTCCACCGCCTCGATACGGTCAACAATACGTTGCGAGAGCGGAGTAAAAATGGTGAGCTGCATCGGCTCGGGCGTCGTTTCCACCTGTACGCTCTGCCGCTCCTGCTTCTCATGTTGCCGCAGCACATGCCGCGCGCGGTCGATCACGGCAGCCGGCAGGCCTGCCAGCTTTGCCACTTCGATACCGTAGCTCTTGCTGGCTGCGCCCGGCTCAATTGTGTGCAGAAAAACAATATTCCCCTTCGTCTCTTTAACACCCACACGCAGATTACGCACACGCGGTAGTTTCTCCGCCAGCATGGTGAGCTCGTGATAGTGCGTGGCAAACAAGCAACGCGCGCGGGTTTCAGCATGCAGATATTCGACCGTCGCCCACGCTAATGACAGCCCGTCAAAGGTCGCGGTTCCGCGCCCCATCTCATCCAGCAGAATCATCGAGCGCTCGGTGGCGGTATTGAGAATCGTTGCCGTCTCCGTCATCTCGACCATGAAGGTGGACCGCCCGCGCGCTACGTTGTCACTCGCGCCGATGCGCGTGTAGATGCGATCCACGAGGCCAAAGCGCATGCTCTCAGCCGGCACAAAGCTGCCCATTTGCGCCATCAGCACCAGCATCGCGGCCTGGCGCAGATAAGTGCTTTTGCCGCCCATATTCGGACCAGTGATCAGCAGCAGCGCAGGCCCCGCTTCGCCTGCGTTTAGATACAGATCGTTTGCGATGAATCGTCCTTCGCGCGTCTCTTCCAGCCACTGTTCGATCACCGGGTGCCGTGCTGCCACTGCTTCGAGCACGGGCTCTTCAACTAGTTGCGGACGAACATATTTGCGGGCCGCGGCCAGATGAGCAAAGTTCGTCAGCAGATCAGCCTCGGCGACGGCGGCGGAGCTGCGGCGGATGCGGCCCGCTGCGTCCAGCACGCTGCGACGCAGCTCCACAAAAATGCGTTTCTCTATCTCAATCGAACGGTCGTGCGCCGTCAGAATCTTGCGCTCGTACTCTTTCAGCTCCGACGTTGTAAAGCGCTCAGCATTCACCAGCGTCTGCTTGCGCTCATAGTCAGAAGGCGCCAGTGAGAGGTTTGTCTTCGTGATCTCGATGTAGTAGCCAAAGACAGAGTTATAGCGAACCTTCAGCGAACCGATCCCTGTGCGCTGGCGTTCGCGTTCTTCAATCGCCGCTATCTGCTGCCTGCCCGTCGTTGAGATTATGCGCAGGTCGTCAAGCTCCGCATCCACGCCCACGGTAATGGCGCCCCCATCAGCCATGGTCAGCGGAGGCTCATCCACCAGCGTCGCTATTATTCGCGCCGTGACGTCGTCAAGGGGGTCGAGCCTGTCTGTAACCGTACGCCACAAGGGGGAAGTCATCTGTGCGAGCGCACCGCGCAACCCAGGGAGCCGCGCAAGGCTTGCCGCGAGCGCCCGCACATCGCGAGGGCCGGCAGAGTCGAGCGAGAGCTTTGCCAGCAACCGTTCCAGATCGAGGATGCGCGCGAAGGCGCGCCGCAAATCCTCGCGCTTCAGCAGATCGGCCTGCGCTTCGGCAACAGCCTCGTAGCGCGCTTCAAGCGCCGGAGCCTCAATCATCGGCCGCAGAATCGTAGCGCGCAGCAGCCGTTTGCCCATCGGCGTCTGGCAGGCATCAAGCGTGCGGAACAATGTTGCCCGTTCGTCCTGCCCTGCAAAAACCGGCTCAACCAGTTCGAGGTTGCGCACTGTTACCTGGTCGAGTTCGAGAGCAGTCGAGTGCTCCTGAAAACGCAGAGAATCAACGTGCAGCGCCTCGTTCTTCTGCGTCGTACGCACATAATGCAGCAGTGCGCCGGCCGCAATTGCCGCTGCATCGTGCCCGGTGAGCCCAAAACCCTCGAGCGAGCGCACCTTGAGCTGGCGTTCCACCAGCGGCACGGCGAAATCGTGGGTCCAAACCCAATCCTCAACACGGGTGCGGGTGGCAATGCGTTCAAGCGCCGACGGCGTCTCAGCGCTTGTCGCCAGCAGAACCTCGCTCGGCCCAGCCAGCAGCAGATCTTCGAGCGCCTGTTGCCGCGCGGACTGGCCCGCGAACTCCGCCGTCCTGAACTCACCTGTCGATACGTCCAACAGCGCCACCGCGCACACCGGCATTTCTTTGCGACCGGTTTCAAAATACGCGGCGAGAAAATTGTTCCTCTCCTGCCCGAGCGCCGCATCGAGTGCCGTGCCCGGCGACAGCACACGCGTCACTTCGCGGCGGACAATCTTCTTCGTCAGCTTCGGGTCTTCCATCTGATCGCAGATGGCAATGCGAAAGCCCCGCCGCAGCAGCCGCGTCAGGTAGTTCTCAACGGAGTGGTAGGGAACGCCGCACATCGGCACTTGCCGTTCGCGATCGCGGGCCGTGAGCGTGAGCTGCAATTCGCGGCTGGCAGTTACTGCGTCGTCGTAGAAAAGCTCGTAGAAATCTCCCATGCGGAAGAAGAGCAATGCATCCGGATTCTCTCGCTTGGCCGATGACCACTGCCGCATAAATGGCGTGAGAGTGCTGCTTCCAGAGGTCTCCACTTCCGGCGCAGCTTTCAGCTCCTCGGGCCCGGCGTGGCTTTTCTCAGGCGAGGGCAGCAAAGGCGCCGGGGTTTCCATGTCTTCTCGAATCACGCTGTCCTACAGATTAACGCGGCCCTTCGACCAACTTCGGCCTCGTTTTCCACCATCGGCGCGCCGTGCCGAGCCTCGACCCGGCGCAAAGCACGCGCGACGGCGTCGGCCCGGCAGAAAAACGTGGTCAGAAAGAGTCCGAGCCCTCGAAAGTGCGCGACGCCGCGTCTGCCGGATGCGAAAATGCTGAATATCGTCCTTACAGAATATCTTGCTGAATGATGGATTCGAGGTCCATGCCGAGCTCCGCGATAGCAACGCACCGTCGGGACGGATTCTACCTGATGCTGCTGGGAAGCATCTTCTTTCTCTCTTCGGACTTGTTCTCGTCAATCGCGACCCCGTACCTCTCAGCGACTTTCGCACCGCCTACTTCAGCGGTGTCTGTCTCCTCGAGCCCGGTTGCCACCCCTTTCAGGAAGCAGACGTTGAACGGCTCTACTGGCAGCGCCAGGTCGATCACCCGCCCGTTCCGCAACCTGATCGCACCGTGATCACGCGCAACATCTACCTGCCCACGGCCTTCGCCTTCACCGTGCCCATGGCACTCGTTCCTTTCAAAATCGATCTCGCGCTCTGGGCCTTTTTCATCGCCGCCGGTTCAATTGTCGCCGCCCTTCTCATGTGGAGAGTGTCTGCAGGCTACGCGCCGCTGCTCTCAGCCGCGCTACTTAGCTACTGCCTCGCCAACAGCGGTTCCATCTTTCACTTCGGCAACGCTGCGGGTATTGTGGTACCGCTGTGCATCATCGCCGCGTGGTGTTTTGTCGAGGGCCGATACATTCCAGTCGCAGTCGTCTGTCTCATCATCGGCCTCGCCTTCAAACCGCACGACACGGGTCTCGTCTGGCTCTGCTTTCTCCTGGCCGGCGGGCGCTATCGCCGCCACGCCTTCATCACCGGCGGACTCTTCGCCCTGCTCGCCCTGCCCACTGTCGCCTGGGTTACGCATATCTCGCCCCAATGGCTGCACGAGCTCTCGTCCAACCTCGGCGTTGGCTCAGGACCCGGCGGCATGAACTACCCCGGCGCTGTTCACGCCACCTGCATGCTGACCAATCTCCAGACCATCACCAGCGTTATCTGGTTTAGCGCGCGCACCTACAATCTCGCCGCCATCCTTATTTGGGTGCCGTTTGTGCTGGTTTGGGGATTTCTGGTCTGGAAATCCAATCCCACGCGCGAGTCGGTCTGGTTCGCACTTGCCGCGGCCGCAGCCTTTTCGCTGCTTCCCACCTATCACCGCCAATACGACGCAAAACTCATCATGCTCGCGGTGCCGGCCTGCGCCATTCTCTGGTCACGGCGCGGAAGGGCCGCCTGGGTCGGCCTCCTCATCACCGGCATAACCTTTTTTCTCAACGCCGATCTGCCCTGGATTGTGGCCTTCACTGCCCTCGACAGGATTCCGATCCTGCGCGATCCAGCCAATCACCAGCTCGTCACGGCCCTCTTTGACTTTCCCGTTCCCCTCAGCCTACTTGCGCTTGGCACCTTCAACCTCTGGGCATTCGCCCGATTTTCACGCACGGCCCCCGCCGAGCCGCACGATGCTGCGAGCAAAAACGCTCCTGCTGCTCTGAACGCGCTTTCATAACTTCCGGCAAGTGCAGTGTTTGCCCAGCGCGAAGAGATTTCGCGACTCCTGAATTGATTTACGTCACAGTATACTGACGAGTAAGCCTTTAACTTTAAGGTGAAGGTCTGTATGCATCTCCTCTGGCTCCGAGTAGCGGCTATTTTGTATGCGGCGGCAAGTGTCGCTGTTTTTCCTGCCGTCCTGTACTCGGCCGAGCGGTGGCGCAAGGCCTGTGTTCACCTCGGGGGACTGGCCTTCTTCTTCCACCTGGTCTCCATTGTTGAAATGCTTGTCCAGGCGCATCGCTGGGTGCCGGTCGGCGCCCGCGAAGTTGAATCGCTGCTGGGTTTTGCCATTGCTGGCCTGTTCTTTCTTGCCTGGTGGCTTTCCGATGCCATCTCGCTCGGACTCTTTGCTCTGCCTATCACTTTCTTTCTGGTCTTCGTCCCATCCCTGGGCATCGGTCACTACTCGTTTCCGTCGCAGGGAGTGCGCACCAACTGGCTGGTGGCGCATATCTCCGCGCTACTTGCAGCGTACGCCGCGCTAGGCTTCAGCCTGCTGGCTTCGGTGCTCTATCTCGTGCAAGAGCGACGCCTCAAAAACAAGACCCGCCCCAATGACAACTCCGGGGGACTCGCCCGCAACTGGCTGCCGCCACTGGACACGCTAGAGCGCATAGCCCACGGCATGCTGCTCTTCGGTTTCCCCTGCATGACCATCGGCCTGCTCATAGGTTCTGTCCTGGTGCAGGAGACCCCACTGGGCGCCTCCTATTTCCGCGACCCCAAGGTCATTGCTTCCTTTGCCATGTGGGCCGTCTACGTACTGTTGCTCTTCGTCCGCCGCAGCGCCGGCCTCCGCGGACGCCGCGCCGCCTATCTTTCGGGTGCCGTGCTCGTCTTTATGTTGGCCGTCTGGGCGGCCAACCTCGTCAGCCACGTTCACAGGTTCGGTGCCCCATGACGCTCAGGCTTATTGGCATCAACCACAAAACGGCGCCGATCGAGTTGCGGGAACGCATCGCCATCTCGCGCGATGACCTTCCCCAGGCTACGCGTGCTCTTGCCGATACGCCTGGCGTCACCGAGTGCATAATCGTCTCCACCTGCAACCGCGTCGAAATCATCGCTGGAGTCGATGCCCACGAAACTGATCTCGCGGCTTTCCTCCATCGCCACTTCGCCCTCGATCCGGCTCTGCTTGCTCCCCACATCTACCGGTATGCCGACCAGGATGCAGTCCGCCATCTTTTCCGGGTCGCTGCCAGCCTTGATTCCATGGTCGTGGGGGAGCCCCAGATTCTGGGCCAGGTCAAAGAGGCTTTCGCCATCGCCAAAGCAAGCGGCACTGTCGGCAGCGAACTGGAGCACCTTCTTCAAAGCGCTTTCGCAGCGGCAAAGCGTGTCCGCAGCGAAACCGAAATAGGCTCAACTTCCGTTTCCATCGCCTCGGTCGCGGTGGAGCTCGCCCAACAGATCTTCGGGTCGCTCAACGGCCGCACCGTCTTCCTTGTCGGCGCAGGCAAAATGAGCGAACTCGCCGCCCGTCACCTTGTGCAGCAGGGCGCCGGAGCCATTCTCGTTACCAACCGCACCGCAGAACGCGCCTGTCAGCTTGCCGAGCCGTTCAATGGCCGCGTTGTTCCCTTTGAAAATCTCTATGAGGCAGCCTCCGAAGCCGACATCATCATCTCGTCGACCGGCGCGCCTCATCCCATCTTCCTCCGTGAGCACGCCCAGGCGTTTCTGCACCGCCGCCGCAACCGGCCCATCTTCTTCATCGACATTGCGGTGCCCCGTGACGTCGATCCGGCAGTGAACCAGCTCGAAGGTGTTTTTATTTACGACATCGACGATCTGCAGCAGATTGCCGCCGTCCACATTGCCGAGCGTGGCCGCGAAGCAGGCTCCGCCGAGGGGCTGATTGCCTCCGAGGTCGAGCGCTTCCAGCAGCGGCGCCGCGCCGTCAACGTAGCGCCGGCCATCGTTTCCCTGCAGCAGCAGGCAGAAGAGATTCGCAAAAATGAGCTTGCCCGTTTACATGCGCGGCTCGGTTCTCTGACGCCAGAGCAGGCGGCGGCAGTCGAAGCTCTCACGCGCGGGCTCGTCAATAAATTCCTCCATCCGCCCATGCAGGCGCTCAAGCAGGCAGCGCGCGAGAACGATTCCGATCGCGTCGAAGCGCTCTGCGATGTCTGGTCGCTCCCGGCAACTCCACAAAACGAAGTGTCAGCCCCCGTTCCTGCATCTGCTGAACCCGCTGCCGAGCCAGAGAAAGCCGTTGCCACTCAGGAGCACGAAGCCAGCACAGTGGGTGGCAAATGAATCTCCGCATCGGGAGCCGCGGTTCGCAGCTCGCACTCTGGCAGGCCAATCACATCGCAGCGCTTTTGCGCAGCCAGAGCCACCAGGTCGAAATCGAAATCATCAAGACGACCGGAGATCGCCTGCAGGAAGTCACCTTCGCACAGGTCGGCTCCAAGGGCATGTTCACCAAGGAGATTGAAGAGGCCCTCGCCGAAGGCCGTATCGACCTTGCCGTGCACTCGCTCAAAGACCTGCCCACCGAGCTGCCCGACGCTTTCACACTGGCCGCAACGCCCCCTCGTGCCGATCCGCGCGATGTTTTTGTCTCGGCAGAGCATTCGAATCTCGCCGCACTGCCTTCCGGCGCGAAGATCGGTACCAGCAGCCAGCGCCGGCGCGCACAACTCAAGGCATTGCGGCCCGACCTTGTCGCCGTTGAGTTTCGCGGCAACGTGGACACGAGGCTGCGCAAGCTTGCTGACGGGCAGGTGGATGCCATTCTGCTCGCCGCCGCAGGTCTCGACCGCCTCGAAAAAGCCGAGTGGATTCGCGAGCGCCTCGATCCAATAGCCTTCTGTCCCGCAGCCGGTCAGGGTTCGCTCGCCATCGAAACACGCAAGAACGGTTCAGCCACCATCTGCTGCTATCGCGTTCCTTGATGATGCCGCAACCCGCTTCGCCGTCACGGCAGAACGCGCTGCTCTAGCTGCCCTCGGTGGCGGCTGCCAGGTGCCCATCGGTGTTCACTGCCGGCCCGCCGCAAATGGCGAAGTCGAGATTTTCGCGGTCGTCGCGGACCCTGAATCGGGCAGGGTAGTGCGCATCCATCATCGGACCATCCGCGGCGGTGATGCCGTCGAACTGGGCCATCTTGCCGCTCAGATGCTCCTGCAGCAAGGCGCGGCTGCTTTGCTCGAATCTGCTGCGGGGCAATCAGCGGGGGCATCGGCGTGAGCCAACCGCTCGCCGGCCGCCGCATTCTCGTGACGCGCGCGGCGCATCAGGCAGGCAAGCTCAAAAATGGCCTTTGGGCCCTGGGCGCTGAACCCATTGAAGTGCCCGTGCTTGAAATTCAACCGCCTCTCAGCTACGAACCGCTTGACGCTGCTCTGCGACAGCTCGGCAGCTATGACTGGCTGATCTTGACCAGTGCCAACACCGTGCAGGCGCTGGTCGAGCGGATCTCGGCACTGGGGATCGTGCCTCCGGCGCAACTTCCACAGATTGCCGCGATCGGTTCATCCACCGCACAGACCGCGCACGACGCGGGATTCACCGTGAGCCTCACCCCTGCCCACTACGTTGCAGAGAGCCTTGTGCTGGCACTGAAAAATCAGATCGAAGGCAGACGCTTCCTGCTCGCCCGTGCTGCCGTTGCCCGCGACGTAATTCCCGACACGCTGCGCAACGCAGGCGCAGTCGTCGATGTTGTCGATGCCTACCGCAATGCAATTCCCTCGGGAGCGCTGCACCAGCTGCGGCAGGCAATGGAGCGAGGTCTCGACGCCGCCACCTTCACCAGTTCATCCAGTGTTACGCATCTGGCTGAGGTAGCGCGGGCTGCGGGAGTTCCTTTTCCTCTCCTCGAAGTGCGCGCGGTTTCAATCGGTCCCGTCACCAGCGAAACTTTGCGCGCGCTGGGCTGGGAGCCGGCCGCTGAGGCCGATCCGCACGATATCCCCGGGCTCATCGAAGCGGTCAAGCAACTTTTTGCTGGCGCGCTTTAGACGCAGCCTTGCGGCCGGTTAACTCTCCCACGTCTTGTCCTTCGAATGGCACAGAGTCTCGAGCGTGCATTGTCTGCACTTCGGATTCCGCGCAATGCAGACCTGGCGGCCATGATGGATGATCTGGTGCGAAAAACGTATCCAGTGATCCTGCGGAATCACTTTCATCAGTTCCTGCTCGACCTTCTGCGGCGTGTCGCCTTTCGCGAGGCTGAGCCGGTGGGAGATGCGAAAGACGTGAGTATCCACCACTACTCCCTCGGCCTTGTTGAAGCTCACGCCAAGCACGACGTTGGCTGTCTTGCGCGCCGCTCCGGGAATCGTAATCAGCTCAGCCAGCGTCTGCGGCACCTTCCCGCCGAAATCCTCAGTGACCTTTTTCGCCGCACCCTGAATCGATTTCGCTTTGTTGTGATAGAAACCCGTCGTGCGAATCAACTCTTCCAATTCCGGCAGCTTCGCCTTGGCCATCGCTGCCGGTGTAGGGAAGCGGCGGAAAAGCTCTGGCGTCGCCATGTTCACGCGCACATCTGTCGTCTGCGCTGAAAGGATCGTCGCCACCAGCAGTTCCCACGGCGTCTTGTGATTCAGCGCGCAGACAGCGTCCGGATACGTCTCATCCAGAATCTTCAGAATCGCAGCCAACGCGCTCGGGCGCGAGGTCGCCCTTTGCATTGATCTGCTTTCTGGCTGTGCTTTTCGCGACAGGCTGCTTCTTTGTCGGCATTGATCCCCTGGTTCCAGCATCATGCTACCAGCGTGAGCCCCGGTGATCAGCCCAGTACTATGCGGACGTCTACAACTTCCCTCCAAGCCACCCCGTCAACCCCTCCACCGGCAGCCTTACCCCAATGAAGAACTGCCCGAAGAGCGCATACACCGCGCTCACTTCGTCAAAGCGCATCTCGTAGATCAGCTTCTTGAAGGTCACCGGATCCTCGGCGAAGAGGTCCACGCCCCATTCCCAGTCATCCATCCCGATTGACCCGGTGATGATCTGCCGCACTACATCGCCATAGCGCCGCCCGATCAATCCGTGCTCGTGCATCATTCGCTGCCGCTCCGCGAAAGGAACCGTGTACCAGTTCACCGCTTCGGCACGCTTCCGGTCCATCGGATAAAAGCAGAGGTACTTCGCCTCGGGCACGGCAGGGAAGAGACGTGGCGCCATTGCCTCCGCGCTTCGCTTCAGCGACGCGGCAATCTCGGCTTTCCATTCCGCAGAATGCGCTTCCAAGCCGTTTGCCGAGGCCGCCTCATAGGTCTTCCTGGTGGACTCATACAAGCCCAGCTCCACTACCGAGACATACGAGTGCCGCTGATCCAGAAAATCGAAAAGCCGCGTCTGCGCCAATTCCAGTTCCACCCGGTTCAGCGCCTCAAGCGATTCGCGAAAATGAATCAGCATCAGGTCGCCCTTGTGTCCCAAGCTGCGAATACACCGCGCTGCGCACGGGCGCGTCTGGACCCAACCGCTCAAAGCCTTTCAGCACTGCCACTGCTTCTGTCGCAATCTGGGCCCGTTCGCCGGCCCCGCAGGCTCGCCACTTCGTCCAGTCGAAACGGAAAAACTGGTGCAGAACGCTTGACCCTTCAAGGGTCAACGGAACAGGAGGAAAATCAGCCAACGCAGGCACCTCGATCATTACCGGAATCAACCCCCCATCCTAACAAAGCAACGCGATCGAGGCCGGGTCCAGCCCTATATACTGAAGGCGGCCCATGAGCGAACGGATTATTGCTTTTCTTGTGCAGTTCATCACGCACGTCATTGACATGGGCGGATACGCCGGCATTGCTCTGCTGATGGCCATCGAGTCGGCCTGCATCCCGCTGCCGTCTGAAATCATCATGCCCTTCGCGGGCTACCTCGTTTACCTCGGCCGCTTCAACCTATTCTGGGCCGCCACCGCCGGCGCCATCGGCTGCAATCTGGGCTCCATCGTCGCCTACTGGGTCGGCGCCAAAGGCGGCCGCCCACTCGTTGAACGTTATGGCCGCTGGGTCCTCATGAGCCATCACGACCTCGACCGCATGACTCTGTTCTTTGAGAAGTACGGCTCGATTACCGTCCTCATCGCGCGCCTGCTTCCCGTCGTCCGCACTTTTATTGCATTTCCGGCAGGCATCGCGAAGATGTCGCAGCTACGCTTTCACATCTACACCTTTGTCGGCTCGTGGCCCTGGTGCTTCGCCCTCGCCTACGCCGGCATGAAACTAGGGGAAAAGTGGCATACTGACCCGCGCTTTGAGCAGGCCTTTCACCGTTTCCACCTCGGCGTCGAAATCGTCCTGCTGGCAGGGATCATCTGGTTCGTCTGGACGCACCTCAGTCGGGCGCGCCGCGGAGAGGCTTTCGCACAGGAAGATTGATTGCCCCTTGAAGGGGTACACTGTTTCGTCTCACCAAACACAAACTTTTAGGATTCTCGAGCAATCCGGCAGCACCACGAATGAAGGTTAGGAGAAATGATGGGTAACGAGCAGCAAGGCGGCCACAAGATCGCTGCCGAAAAAGTCGCCCCCGCGAAGGGCAAACTGGGAGTGATGGTCGTCGGCCTCGGCGCCGTCGCCACTACATTTATTGCGGGCGTTGAAGCTGTGCGCCGCGGACTCGCCAAGCCAATCGGCTCGCTCACCCAGATGGGCACCATTCGCCTGGGCAAGCGCACCGACAACAATTCGCCCCTCATTCGAGATTTCGCTCCTCTCGCCGACCTGAACGACCTTGTCTTCACCGGCTGGGACATCTTCGAGGACAACGTCTACGAATCGGCCGCCCATGCCAAGGTCCTCGACAAGGAACTCCTCGAGCAGCTCAAGCCTTACCTTGAGACGATCAAGCCGCTGCCCGCGGTCTTCGACCAGCACTACGTCAAGCGCCTCAACGGCACCCACGTCAAGAAGGGCAAGAACAAGAAGGACCTTGCCGAACAGGTACGCGCCGACATCCAGGCCTTCAGCAAGACTGTCGACCGCGTCGTGATGATCTGGTGCGGCTCCACTGAAATCTTCCTTGAACCCTCGGCCGTTCATCAGTCCATTGAAGCTTTTGAGAAGGGCCTTGAGTCCAACGATCCCGGCATCGCGCCTTCGCAGATTTACGCGTATGCCGCTCTCACTGAAGGCGTGCCCTTCGCCAACGGCGCGCCAAACCTCACCGTCGACGTCCCGGCCATGATTGAGCTTTCCAAAAAGAACGCGGCTCCGATCTGCGGCAAGGACTTCAAGACCGGCCAGACCTTCATGAAGACCGTTCTCGCTCCGGCCTTCAAGGCCCGGCTGCTCGGTGTCTCCGGCTGGTACTCCACCAATATTCTCGGCAACCGCGACGGCGAAGTGCTCGACGATCCTGAGTCCTTCAAAACCAAAGAAGAATCCAAGCTCGGCTCCCTCGAGTACATCTTCCAGCCCGAGCTCTACCCCGACCTCTACAAGGACATCTTCCACAAGGTTCGCATCAACTACTACCCGCCCCGCGGCGACAACAAAGAGGGCTGGGACAACATCGACATCTTCGGCTGGCTTGGCTACCCCATGCAGATCAAGGTGGATTTCCTCTGCCGCGACTCTATCCTGGCCGCGCCCATCGCCCTGGACCTGGTTCTCTTCCTCGACCTCGCCAAGCGCTCGCAAGATCTCCGTACTATTGGCATCCAGGAGTGGCTGAGCTTCTACCTCAAGTCACCGCAGACGCGTGAGGGACTCTACCCCGAGCACGATCTCTTCATACAGTCGATGAAGCTCAAGAACACCCTCCGCCACATCATGGGCGCCGAGCTTATCACGCATCTGGGGCTCGAATACTACGACTGAGAGCCGGTTTACACAGGTTCCCGGGCACGTCCCGAACGAAGTCCCGCCCTCACCGGCGGGGCTTTGTTTTTCTGTCCTAAAATGCCACAAGGGCCGCGGCGCTTCGCCGAGGCGTAACCCAAAGGGGTTGAACCGCTGATTACGCGAGCGTGCCAAGGTGGTGACGATTGGCCTGTTTTTCCTCCGCTCAGGCGGAGCGAACCCCTTCAAAATCAGTTGCCCAACGGTACAATCCAACTAATCGTGGCGAAAGCTGACCTACTAATGTTTGAAAGACCGAGCCCTGAACGTGGAGGTTTCTTCGAGCAGACAGCGATCGGCATCGTCCACGCGACGCCGGAAGGGCACATTCTCCGCTGCAATCATCGCTTCGCCGAAATCATCGGCTACGACCCTGAAGAAGTCGCCGGCCTGACCTTCCAGCAGATCACCACGCCCGAAGATGCCATCGCCTGCACTGCCGCTTTCCGAGGCCTCTGGAACCGCTCCATCGAGGCCGTCAGCCTTGAGGCCCGCTACATCCACAAGAACGGCACCCACGTCTGGCTCAAGCTCACTTCTTCAGTCCAGTACGACTCCCAGGGGCAGCCCTCGCATCTTCTCGCCCTGATTGAAGACATCAACGAGCGCAAGATCGCCGAAATTCGCCTTGTGCGCACCGCGCAGGCTCTTGAAAGCCGCGAAGACGGCTACCGCAACGCCTTCAATACCTTCCCGCAGGCCGTCCTCATCGCCCGCTCAAGCGACGGACAAATCGTCGACGTGAACCCTGAGTTCCTTAGCCTCACCGGCTATGAGAGGGAAGAGGTCATAGCGCGCACATCCATAGAACTCAATCTCTGGGCCACTCCTGAAGACCGCAAGCGCCTCGGCGAAGCCCTTGACCAGAGCGAAGGATGCCGCGATATCGAGCTCCGGATGCGGCGAAAGAGCGGGGAGCTTTTCTGGGCAGAGCTTTCCGCGGCCTCCACTGAGATTGACGGCGATCCGTGCATCCTGTCTTTTATTCGGGATATCTCCATCGCCAAGGCGGAAGAAGACGAAATCAAGAATCTCGCCTTCTATGACACCCTCACCGGCCTGCCCAACCGCCGCCTGCTCTGGGAGCGCCTTCGCCAGGCCCTCCTCGTAAGCGTGCGCAACCATACCAAGCACGCCCTCCTCTTCATCGATCTTGACAACTTCAAACCCCTTAACGACGCTCTCGGCCACCACGTCGGCGATCTTGTCCTGCAGGAAACCGCGCGCCGCATCACCGGCTGCCTCCGCGAGTCCGATACAGTTGCCCGCTTCGGCGGTGACGAATTTGTCGTTGTCCTCGAAGACCTCAGCCAGATTCCTGAAACCGCCGCAGCCCGCGCCAAGGCAGTCGGTGAAAAAATCCTTGCTGCGATCGCCGAGCCGTTTTTTGTTGAGGGCCACGAGTGCCAGAGCGGCGCAAGCATGGGCATCACCATCTTCGGCAACAACGGCGAAACCGGCAGCGAGGTTTTGCAGCAGGCCGATATGTCGATGTACCAGGCCAAGGCTGCTGGCCGCAGCGCCATGCTCTTTTTCGCGCCTGCGCTGCAGGCCTCGGTAAATGCTCGCGCCGAGCTTGAAGAAGATCTGCGCGAGGCAATCAAGTCTAACCAGTTTTCGCTCTACTATCAGCCCCAGATCGATCGCGGGCTGTTCACCGGCGCTGAGGCCCTGGTGCGGTGGAACCATCCCACGCGCGGCCTCGTCGCTCCGCAGGAGTTTGTCCCACTCGCCGAAGAAACCGGCCTCATTCTTCCTCTCGGCAGTTGGATTCTTGAAACTGCGTGCTCGCAGATCGCCACGTGGACCAATCGCAAAGAGGGCGCGCACCTCGAGGTCGCAGTCAATATCAGTGCGCGCGAGTTCCGCCAGCCCAGGTTTGTTGAAAATGTCCTCAAGACCCTCGAACAGGCCGGAGCCAACCCCAGGAATCTCAAGCTCGAGCTCAATCAGGGCATTCTCAGCGGCAATATCGAAGAAATTCTTGCCAAGATGTCCGAGCTCAAGTCGCACGGCGTCCAGTTTTCACTCGACGACTTCGGCACCGGCTACTCATCCATGACTTACCTCAAGATTCTGCCCTTCGACCAGCTCAAGATCGACCGCTCCTTCGTCGGCGAAATCCCCATCGATCCCGTCGCGGGCGCCGTGGCGCAGGCCATCATTTCCTTCAGCAAGGCCCTCGGCCTGTCGGTCATTGCAGAAGGCGTCGAGACTGAAGAGCAGCGCATCTTTCTTTCCGGCCTCGGCTGCCACACCTTCCAGGGATTCCTTTTCTCCAAACCCCTGCCGCTCGGCGAGTTTTAGCCGCCCGTTCACTGCTCCAGCCCGCCGCATCAGTTACCATGCTTGCCTGAGCATGTCCGCCGCGCCTCCAGCTTCGTCCACCGTCCTCCGCGGCGCCGTTCTAGTGCTCATCCAGTTCGATGTCTGCGAAGAGCTGCGCCTCGACCGGCTGCAGCAGGCCATCAGCGCACGCACCCTTGCCCAGCCCAGCATGAAACACTCCGCGCCGTCCTACGTACGGTATGAGCGGCCGCCTGTCGTCGAGCCGATGGAGCCTCTCATCCTTGAGAGCGGCGAACGGCTTGAAGGCGAAATCAAGTACTACGATTACGGCGTCGTCAGCGTGATCTACCAGCTTCCATTCGCCGGTGATTGGGACGGCCTCGTGCATCTTGCCAGCCGCTGGGTCTGGGACATAGATTTCGCTTCCCGCGCCGAACCGCTGGTCCGCCAGAAGCTCGATCGCGCCGCCGTAGCGATGATCAAGCCCTACTCCCGCTGGCTCAGCGAAGACTACTTTATCTTTCACGTGCGCGAAGCCACAGGAAACCCCTCGGGCGCTGAAGTCACGCGCAACCATGGCCAGCAGATCGCTCAGGTTGTTCGCGGAGACCGTCTAACTTTGTCTGACGTCGAAAGCAGGGAAGTCCTGCAGTCGCAGATTTCGTATTACGCAAGCGACGTCGCTGTCATCGGATGGAATGCAGCCTTTGTTTACGACAGTACGGCCGGCGCGGAAACCACCATTCAGCTTCTCGAATACGCCAACTCGCAGCTTCTCTCATTTCGTCACTATGACGAGTTGCTAACCACGATCCTCGATCAGGTTTACGATCTGCTGGATGAGAAGAAGGGCTTCTGGGCCGGCTGGAGCCTCTCAAGCTCTGCGGCCAGGCTGCACACCGTGCTGCTCGATGTGGGCGAGCTGACCGAGCATGCCGACAACGCAATCAAGTTCCTCAGCGACATGTTTGCCGCGCGGCTCTATAAGCTGGCCGCCGCCAAGGTCGGCGTTCCGGATTACAAGGACCTGGTGGCGCGCAAACTCCAAACGGCCGAAGAGCTCTACCATGACATGGTCGGGCAGTTCAATCACAGCCGCGCATTCCTGCTTGAGGCCACGGTCGTGCTCATTCTGCTCATCGAGCTCTTCTATCTTTTTAACGGCAAGCGCTGAGTTAACGGCAAGCGTGGAACATCACGCCGCGACGGCAATTGGCTGTCGCCGTATCGTCAGCACCGTGATGTCGTCTTCCTGGCCAAACTCCTTGGCTGCATCCGCAATGTAGAACGCCGACTGATTGCTCAGGTTGTGTACACGGTCAAATCCGAAAAGCTCGCCCGTGGGTTGACGCGCCTCCACAACCCCGTCCGAGAGCAGCAGAATCCGGTCTCCGGGATGCAGATAGAGCGTGACCTCGTCGTAGGTCACATCGGGCAGCGCTCCCAACGGCAGCCCGCCCGGCAGCATGATCTCTTGCGTATTCAGGTACGGATGCAGGTGGCCCGCGCTGGCCAGCACGAGCTCGCCATCCGGGCCGAACCAGATCGCCTGGCAGGTGGTCAGGCTGTCGCCGCCAGGCAGCACGCGGTTCAGCGACTCCAGGATCCTTGCCGGGCTCCGATCCGGGGTGCGCCGCAGCGCGCCCATCAGCATCGACACGTTCATGGCCGCCTTGAGCCCTTTGCCGGCCACATCGCCAATCACCACCAGCATGCCGCCGTCGCTCGCCGGCTGCACGTAGAAAAAGTCGCCGCCCACCTCAGCGGCTGGCGTGTAGACCGACTCCACTTCGTAGCCAGGCGTATCCACCTTCTCCTGAGGAATCATCAGTTCCTGCACGCTTCGGGCGGCGGCAAGTTCGCTCTTCGCGCGCTCGCGGTCATGCTGAATACGAAGGAAGCGCACGAAGATGATCAACACAATCGCCAGCAGTCCGGCAAAATCCGCAATGGTGGCGAAATGAATCGGTACTGGTCCTGCCTGGATCGTGAGTGGGGAGTGATAGCTGCGTCCCAGCGTATCGCTCATGCCGCTGGTAAGAATTGGCTCAACGATTCCGATGATTGACAGCACGAAGGGAATCAGCAGCAGCCCGGCCTCAAAATTGCGCCGAACCGTCGCGTTGAGCAGCGTGATCATCACAAAAATGAACCACCCGGTAATCCACAGGAGACAGCCCAGAACCACAAGGCCCAGCGTGATGAGGATCATCCATCCGTGGCCGCCAAGCATAAGCATTGCCGGACCAACTCCGGCAAGAACGGGCGCCGTGTAACGCAGCAGCGGGATGTACCAGCGCCGCTTCAGGCTGAGGAACGCGATCAAAAACTCAAAATAGACATACGCCGAGATGGCGACAAGCTGCAGCACCATCGCCGCGTACCAGAGTTGATCGATCCGGGCGAGGCTGCCTGCGAGGTCGATAAAGCCGATGGGCGCCTGGATAAACTCGTGCAGCGCCAGCCACAGATACTCCACGTGACCCTTCTGTGTGAAATAGAGGGCCAGCAGGAAGAGCGAAAGCACCGTCAGCAGGATCGCATTCACCAGCCGGGGCAGCCGCTCGAAAATGCTGTGATAAAACCACAGATCCCAACGGCCTTCCAGATCACGTGGATTGCCCAGCCGTAGCGATCTCTTTCCGAAGAAACTTGTATACGCGTACGTTCCGAAGGGGATATAGAGGGTGCGGATCGCGAGCGTAGCCTCAGTTTGCGAAGGTGGCACATTCAGCGGGTAGATTCGCGAAATCTCCGCATACCTGAGCGGCGCATTCCCGTGCGCCCCCTCCGGCTGCAGCTGGCTTCCATTCACAAAGACGTCGAGGCCCGGGCCCGATGCGCCAATCGCCATCGAAGTATTCTGTGTTACCGGCAGTTCGATCAGCAGCGCCAGCGGGCCGTGGTCGTTGGCGAACTTCAGGTGGAGACGGAACCATACATAGCGCCGGTCATGGCTGTCGGGCACCTCAGACTCGTCGTTTCCCGGCAGATCCTCGATGGAATCGTGCGCCTCACGCACCGCCCATTTCGAGTCATCAAAATGTGGGTCGGCCGGCGCGAGGTCGGTGCTGATGCCCACCCGCCATCCCTTGTCGAGAAAAATTGGCGAGCCAACACGCGTAGCGTCGATTGGAGGCTCGGCTTTGGTCTCAACAACTTTCGCTGGCGTCTGCGGCGAGGGAAGATGCGCGCGTCGCGGATGGTCTTGCTGCGCAAAGACTTGCACCGCCAGACACACAACGAATGTCAACATCGCCGGGAACGCCCTGCGCACAGAACCCTCCGAGATTCCTTCGTGTCCTCCACTCTAATTCAGGCAGCATCAACGTCCAAGAGAAAGACGGGGAAGGAGGTGTTATCGTCGCCATGGCAGTTTCCAGGGCAAGGCGAGGGACAGAGGTGGCGCAATTTGTCCTGTAATTGCGAATTTCTTCTTTCGCTTAGCTGCCCTCATGGTCGATACAATCGTCTAACAGATTGAATGGGCGCAGATCGCGCCCACGCCTTGACGGGAATCCGGGCCGGAGGTCTTCACATGAAAGCAGTTTTCATCGGGCTCAGGGCAGCGGTACTCACCGGACTCACCCTGACACTCCCCCTCGCGCTTCAGGCGCAATCCACCACCCAGCCGGCCACACCAACCGACACGTCGACTCCCGCGGCTGCCTCTGCGCCTCCGCAGCAGACGCCGAGTGCGACCCCACCGGACTCTTCGCAGAAGCAGACCCCGACGGCGACCCAGCCCGACGCTTCGAAGCAGCAGACGCCAGCCGATGCGAAACAAGCTCCCGGCACCACGCCGGTCGCTGGCGACACCCCGCCGCCCCCAGCGCAGGATACGTCCAAGAAGGACAAGAAGCACGACAAGGACAAGAGCGATAAGAGCGACGACGAAGTTGAGCCTGGCACAACGCCCGCCAATGCCAACGCCAAAGTCGATCCCGACAAGGTTGTGGATGTCGGCAGCGATATGACCGACGTCAAGAAGGGAAGCATCGCCGACGTCAGCGCTGTAGGCAATCGCGAGATCGGCGGACGCGGCATGGGCAACTGGTACTCGACCGACTCCGAAATCAAAATGGGCAAGCAGTACGCCGATGAGATCGAGAAGAGCACCCACTTCATCACCGATCCGGTTATTACGGAATACGTGAACCGCGTCGGCCAGAACATCGTCAAGAACTCCGACTGCAAGGTGCCCTTTACCATCAAGGTCATTGACTCTGACGAGATCAACGCCATGGCGCTACCCGGCGGATTTTTCTACGTCAACTCCGGCCTGATCCTCAACGCGGACGAAGAGGCCGAGCTTGCGGGCGTCATGGCGCACGAGATCGCCCATGTCTGCGCCCACCATGCAGCGCGTGAAATGACCCGCATGAACTACGCGCAGCTCGGCACCATTCCCCTCATCATGCTCACCGGCTACAGCTGGACCGGTTACGGCATCTACGAGGCTGTGCAACTTGCCGTGCCCATGACCTTCCTCATGTTCTCGCGCGAGTTTGAAGCGCAGGCCGACTACCTTGGCGTGCAGTATATGTACCGCGCCGGCTACGATCCCCAGGCCTTCATTACCTTCTTTGAGAAGGTGCAGGCACTTGAGAAACGCAAGCCCGGTCTCGTCTCCAAGGCCTTCTCCGATCACCCGCAGACACCCGATCGCATTCAGCACTCACAGGCGGAGATTGCCCGCATTCTTCCGGCCAAAGACGAATACACCGTCACCACCTCAGAGTTCGACGACGTAAAGGCCCGCCTGGCGCGCATTGAAAACAAGCGCCGCCTGATCGACAACAAGAATGGCAAGAAGCCTTCGCTGCGCCGCGCCAGCACCGGCCAGACCGATCCCAATGACCCCAACGCGCAGGGCGGGAACGGCGACGACCGGCCAACGCTGCATCGCCGCGAAGACCAGAACCAGAACTAGGACCACAAAGCTTTTCCGCATCCTGAGCAGATGAGTCCGCGGCCAGCCACACTTCGGCCGCGGATTTTTTATGCCCATCAATAATTAGCCGGGGCCCCCGGCCATCACTCTGCTGGCCATCGGTCTCTAGGGGGCACCATCTGGCCTACTGGCCCAACCCCTTGGGCCTCTATCACCTGGCGGCACTATCCGCTGCACCTCCCAATGTGGAGGGTTCCCCCGCAACCGCCCCAACCCCCATGAATTTCCCATAACTTCCTGAAAAACCTTGAAGCTCCGGGTTAATTCGCGTTATATACAGGTGTACCGGCTTTTCCTGCCGGAATTCTTGCCCCTGGGCTCTCGTGCCTTTCGGGAGGGGAACTATGCGCAACGCCGCTGTCCGCTCCAATCTGCTTGTGCCTGAAGTTCGCGAAGTGATGGATATCCGTCAGGCCTCCGACTACCTTGGCATTTCGCCCGACACGCTCTATAAGTACGCATCCGAGGGATTCGTTCCGGCGTTCAAGCTGGGCAATCGCTGGCGCTTCAAGCGTTCACGCCTCGATGAGTGGATGGATCACCAGTCCGACATGCAGGCGGCGACTCCTGAATCCGATCCCAATGCCAAGAAGCCTGTCCGCTCGGCAATGTGAAGAGAGCTTGCGTCTACTGCTTCAGGTTGTGGCTCTGCGTGAGCTTCGAGCTTACGGCCGCAGCTAAGGGATGGCAGCTGCGATTGGCTCCCGCCCCACCGTGATATACCTTTCCGGGTGGACCATCTTCGCCGTATCGGTCAACTCCGTCGCCGTATAACCCGTGCCGGGCTGCACGGGCTTCTCGTTACGCATCTTCCCGACCTTCGCTACCTCAGTGGGTTTACCGGCTCAAGCGCCGCGCTTGCCGTTACGCGCCGCGCCGCGCGCCTTTTCACCGATGGCCGCTACACCGCCCAGGCCGCGGCAGAAGTTTTCGGCGCAAAGGTGCAGATCGTCTGCAACTCGCCGGCAACCAATGCCGTGCAGTGGCTCGCATCGCAGTCCGGCGTCGACTTTGCCGGCTTCGATCCTGCGCACACCACCGTCGCTGAACTCACGCGGCTGCGGGCCTCACTGCCTTCGCGCTTGCGCCGCACCTTCCTTTCACCGCTGGCCGCCCCGCTCGTTGAGCCTCTGCGGCAGGTCAAGGATGAAGAGGAGCTGGCTATCATGGCGGAGGCCGCACTCACCGGCTGCCGTCTCTTCGACCATATTCTGGGCATCCTGTGCCCCGGCCTCGCCGAGTACGAAGTTGCAGCTGAGCTTGAATACCAGGCGCGCAAGCTCGGGGCCGAGGGCATGTCCTTTGAGACCATCGTGGCCTCTGGCAGCCGCTCCGCGCTGCCCCATGGCAAGGCGTCGAAGGCGCTGCTGCCGCGGCGCGGGTTCCTTACCCTGGATTTCGGTATAATCCACAAGGGCTATTGCTCTGATATGACACGCACCGTGCACCTTGGAAGGCCCGGCGCAAAAGAGCGCGACACTTACAGTGCGGTGCTTGAAGCACAGGAAAATGCGGTCGCGAAAGTAAGTGCGGCAGCAAGCTGCGCAGAGGTGGATGAAGCCGCTCGCGGCGTACTCCGCAAGGTGGGACTGGCCGAGGCCTTCTCCCACTCCACCGGCCACGGGGTCGGCCTGGAGATTCACGAGGCACCACGGGTTGGCGCCGGACAGACAACGCGTCTCGCTGCCGGCATGGTCATAACAATCGAACCCGGTGTTTATCTGCCGGGCCAGTTTGGAATTCGCATTGAAGACATGGTCGCGGTCACGCGAACTGGCGGGCAGATTCTTACCCCCGCGCCCAAGGCGCTGATCGAGGTTTAACCCCGCCGCAGAGTGGGAGAGATAAAGGAACGAATGAAACCAGAAGATATACAGGACCTGAAAGAGCTGATCGAGTTTCTGAAGCAGTACCAGGTCGCCGAATTCGATCTCGATCGCGGTGACGTCAAGATCAGACTCAAGTTCGAGCAGCCCCCCGCCACCGCCGCCGATCTCTCCGGCCTGGCGCGCCTCATGGCTTCTGCGCCGCACAACGCACCCGCTCCGCCGGCGCACCCGGCGCCTCATGCCGCGCCGGTCCCCGTGCAGACTGCTGTGCCCCCAGTTGCCGAAGAGGAACTCCATCAGGTCAAGTCGCCAATCGTCGGCACCTATTATGGTTCGCCGTCGCCGGGCTCCTCGCCGTTTGTCGCAGTTGGCGATCGTGTTGAGAAGGGCCAGGTCATCTGCATTGTTGAAGCCATGAAGCTGATGAATGAGATCGAAGCCGACGCTTCCGGCGAAATCGTTAAGTGCCTCGTCTCGAACGGGCAGCCCATTGAGTTCGGGCAGCCGCTCTTTTCCATCCGCCAGTGTTAAAAGCGCAGTGGAGTTCGCGGCCCCCTCAGGGTTCGCCGCCGGCCCCGCCAACAGCCGCAGCAGTTCAAAGGGCTTTCAATGTTTCGTAAGGTACTGGTTGCCAACCGTGGCGAAATTGCGCTGCGCGTTCTTAACGCCTGCCGCGAGCTCGGCATTCGTACTGTCGCCGTTTACAGCGAAGCCGACCGCAACTCGCTCCATGTTCGCTTTGCCGACGAGGCCATCTGCATTGGTCCGCCGCGCCCGGCCGACAGCTATCTCAATGTGCCGGCGGTCATTTCCGCCGCCGAGATCGCCAACGTCGATGCCATTCACCCTGGCTACGGCCTGCTGAGTGAAAACGCCAACTTCGCCGAAGTCTGCCGCGCGTCCAATATCAAGTTCATCGGGCCTCCGCCCGAGGTCACCCGTCTGATGGGCGAAAAAGAGAAGGCCCGCCAGTCGATGAAGAAGGCCAAGGTGCCTATCCTGCCCGGCTCCGACGGCATCATCGCCTCGGTTGAAGAAGCGCAGGAGTGGGCCGGCAAGGTCGGCTTCCCCGTCATCCTCAAGGCGAAGGCGGGCGGCGGCGGTCGTGGCATGCGCATCGTGCGCAACGCCGACGAGTTGCCCAATCTCTTTCATGCCGCGCACACCGAGGCTGCCAACGCCTTCGGCAACGGCGAGCTCTACATGGAAAAGTTCATCGAGCAGCCCCGTCACATCGAGTTCCAGATGCTCGCCGACGAACACGGCAATGTGGTCTCGCTCTTTGAGCGCGAGTGCTCCATCCAGCGCCGCCATCAGAAGCTCATCGAAGAAGCGCCATCTTTGCAGGTCACGCCCAAAATGCGCGACGAACTTGGTAAGACCCTCTGCCGCTGCCTCAAAGACATCGGCTACCAGAACGCGGGCACCGTCGAGTTTCTGCTGGATGAAGACGGCAAGATCTACTTCATCGAGATGAACACGCGCATTCAGGTCGAACACCCAGTCACCGAATTCATCACCGGCATTGATCTGGTGAAGGCGCAACTCCGCATCGCATCCGGCGAAAAGCTCGAGGATATTCTTCCGGCAAAGCTCGAGATTCGCGGCCACGCCATCGAGTGCCGCATCAACGCCGAGCATCCGCAAAAGTTCACGCCTTCGGCAGGCAAGATCACGGCCTTCAATGTGCCCGGCGGCAACGGCATCCGCGTCGATACGGCGCAGTATGCTGAGGGCGTCGTGCCGCCCTACTACGACTCGCTCATCGCCAAGCTCATTGCCTACGGTCACGACCGGGAAGAAGCCATGCCCGCGCCGAACGCGCGCTGAGCCAGTTCATCGTGCAGGGAATCGACACGTCGGTTTCACTGCATCAGGCAATCTTCCAGGACCCTGACTTCCGCGCCGGCAACTTCGACACCAAGTTCATGGAGCGCTTTTTGGCGAAGCAGGGGACGTAGCGGGCGTGCGCAGAACGGTGGAGATAGAGTCGGAATGAACAGCCTACGAGAAGAGCTGGCAACTTCCCGCTGGATGCGCAATCGCTGGACCAGCCCTTCAACATGGTCTCTAAATGATTAAATTGCTGGGACTAGGATTATCACATTTGCATTTTTGGCTGAAGCTCAGGTTCCCTCCGGTGTCCTTGGAAAATGGACTGTAGGGAAGCCTTACGGTATCGGCCAGCCGATCGGGCTCGATGCGAAAGAAGAGGGAGCGATTACTGGACTGGTCATCAGGGTGTCGCCAAGCCAACTCGCCGTCTGTAGCAGAGACATTCCGATAAAGTCTGTCGATGTTGAACACCTCACGAGCAGTGATTTTCTTGCCAAATACAACTTTACTCCGAACCTAATTGGACTCGAGACGATGCCAACATCGTCGACATCAGCCTCAACAAGCTGCATTCAACCAAGGCGTGCGGCGAATTTGCTGACCCCGGGATACATCTCCTTATCAGCAAAGACCATGCTGTAGTCGAAGTCGGGAATGACTATTTTCAATTGACGAAATGATAGGGTGGGGGTGTTCCCGGTCCCGATAGTCTTCCCCAGTCTTCCCACCTCAAACTGATAACTTGTCTCTTGAGATCAGGACCACCAGCCAAAGAAGAGGGCACCATCAAGAAGCCCGCAATTTGAACCCTTTTCGCTGTTATCGCAGCTTTTGTGCTGGTGTCAGCCTTGGCGAACTGTTGGGGCGCCGGTTGGGAATGTCCCCGAAGCTCATGCCGCAACCTTCTTCGACCCACATTCCTCTATCATCGTGTCGAACTCGAAAGGAGCGATCCAATGAAATTCGCGCGCTGGGTTTTCTATATCGCGGGTATCTATGGCGTCATCACCGTTGGGCCGTTGTACTTTATGGAGCAGGCAATCAACCGGCAGGATCCGCCACCGATCACGCATCCGATGTTCTTCTACGGATTCGTAGGGGTTACGCTGGCGTGGCAATTCCTGTTCTTTGCAATCGCACGCCAGCCAGTGCGGCTTCGCCCGGTTATTCCTTTCGCTGTGCTTGAGAAGCTGAGTTTCGGCATCGCCGCCATGCTCCTCTACCGTCAGGGCAGGCTTGACCACGGCGACCTTTACTTCGGCAGCATCGATCTCGCCCTGGCAATCCTGTTCATCCTGGTTTGGCGCGGGTTGCCGAGCGCCCCATTCACGACGTCTGCGAACCAGACGCCATGAGTCGGAAGAGCACAATCCTCCATCCATCTCTCCACTGAAAGTGGGTGCCCCATCCATGCGCGCGGGGTCCCCGGTGACAGCTCTTCGTCGCTGGGGTGAAGGAGCGTGGGTGGGAAAGCACAATGCCTGCGCGGCAGGAAACAAGTCGGAAATCTGCCACCGCCCTTGCGAAACAATTCTTCTCGTTATGTCACAGTGGGATCACGGGAACCTCCATAGTTGCCTGCTGAATGGAGGTACCCCCCTCCCTCCTACCCCCTACCCCCCCCGACATTTCCACAGAAAATTGCGCGAATTCATTCAAATCAAGTGCGAAGAATTTCGACCGCATCAGGAACTCCGCTCTCTCCGCCAGCGCCGCCGACTCTGTTCGTCCGCTTACTCCCTAGCGCTGTCCTGCGCTGCCTCTCGCCGTGTATTCTTAACCGGCCGAAACCTATAGCCAACTGATGATCTTCAAACCGTTCCTGCGTCTGATTGCCTTCAGCATTCTCGCTGCATCGTGTGTAGCCGCGCAGACCGTTGACTGGCCTGCCTACAACGGCGGCCTCAATGGCGATCACTATTCGAAGCTGAAGCAGATCAATCGCGGCAACGTGCACAAACTGGTGCAGGCGTGGCGCTTCGATAGCGGCGAGGCAGGGCAGATACAGACCAATCCGCTGATTGTGGGGCGCACGCTCTATGCCTATACGCCCACGGCGAAGGTCATCGCGCTTGATGCAGCAACGGGCAAGTTGAAGTGGAAGTTCGACTCCGGCATCAGCGGCACGCAGCCAGCGCGCGGCTTTGGCTACTACGCCGACGGCGCACACAGCCGCCTCTTTGCCGGCATCATGAACTACCTCTACTGCCTCGATGCCGAAACAGGACAGGCGATCCCATCTTTCGGTGAAAACGGCCGCATCGATCTGCGCAAAGATCTCGGCCGTCCCTACGAAACGCAATCTATCGCGCTCACTGCACCCGGAGTGGTCTACAAAGACCTCATCATCGTCGGCGGCCGCAATCCTGAAACGCATCCTGCGCCGCCCGGTTACATCCGCGCGTTCGACGTGCACACCGGCGCGCTCCGCTGGACATTTCATACGATTCCGCTGCCAGGCGAGCCGGGATATGAGACATGGCCGAAGGACGCGTGGAAGACCGCAGGCGCAGCGAACAACTGGGCCGGTATGACGCTCGACGCCGAGCGCGGCATTATCTATGTGCCCACTGGCTCGGCCGTGATGGATTTCTACGGCGGCGACCGCGTGGGCAACAATCTCTTTGCCGACTCGCTGCTCGCGCTCGATGCGGCGACGGGCAAGCTACTCTGGCATTTTCAGGGCGTGCATCATGACCTGTGGGATCGCGATTTCCCCTCGCCGCCCGCGCTCGTCACCGTGCAGCACGACGGCCGGCAGATCGATGCAGTCGCGCAGACCAGCAAGCAGGGATTCATCTACCTATTCGACCGCGTCACAGGAAAGCCGCTCTTTCCCATCAACGAAAAGCCGTATCCCGCGAGCGACGTGCCGGGTGAAGTGACCTCGCCAACGCAACCGTTGCCGGACTGGCCTGAGCCCTTCGCGCGCCAGCGCCTCACCGCCGATATGCTCACCACGCGCACGCCCGAAATGCATGCCTGGGCGGCAAAGCAATTTGCCGGGATGCGCAGCGATGGCCAGTTCATTCCCATGACGCTCGACAAGCTGACCGTTGTCTTTCCCGGCTTTGACGGCGGTGCAGAGTGGGGCGGACCGGCGGTCGATCCAGTCGCGAAGACACTTTTCGTCAACGCCAACGAGATGGCGTGGCTCGGCGGTCTCACTGTACCGAAACCCGCAGGCAGCCCCGGCGAAGCAATCTACCGTCAGCAATGCGCCATCTGCCACGGCCCGGACCGCGCCGGTTCTCCGCCGACGTTTCCGTCGCTCGTTGATATCGAGAAGCGGCTTACTGCGCAAGAGATCGCTGATCGGATTCACAAGGGAACAGGGCGCATGCCCTCGTTTCCCAACATCGACGATGCGGAACTCGCCTCGCTGATGGAGTTTCTACGCACCGGCGCCTCACCAGCAGAGAAGAAGGAACTGGCTTCTGCCGCCACCTCCGCGCAGCCGCCCGCAGACCCAGCTGGCGCGGCCGTCTATAGCGAGCGTTGTGCAATTTGCCACGGCGATAACCGTGAGGGAATCCCGCCTTCGTTTCCCATGCTCATCGGCCTTGGGAGCCGTCTCTCAGCCGACCAGGTTATTGCGCTGGTGCATGCGGGCGAGGGAAGAATGCCTGCGATGCCCGACCTGAAGGCAGGCAGGCTGCAGGCTCTGCTGCGTTATCTCGGCGTGCAGCAGCGCACAGGCAGTCCGGAGAATGAGCCTGCCGACCGATACGAGTTCACTGGCTACCGCAAATTTCTTGATCCCGACGGCTATCCCGCCTTCAACCCACCCTGGGGAACGCTGAGCGCCATCGACCTGAGGACAGGTAAATATCTGTGGAAGATTCCGCTCGGCGGCTACCCGGAACTTGCTGCGAAAGGGATGACGAACACGGGCAGCGAAAATTACGGCGGCCCGATCGTGACTGCGGGCGGCATCCTCTTTATCGGTGCCACGGTCTTCGATCGCAAATTCCATGCCTTCGATACCCGCTCCGGAAAGCTGCTGTGGGAGACCGAGTTGCCCTTCGCCGGCATGGCGACGCCCTCCACCTACATGATCGACGGCCGCCAGTACGTGGTCACCGTCTCAAGCGGCGGCCGGGACCCCAAGCGGCCAACCGGGGGCTCGTATATCGCCTTCACACTACCGCGCTAATCCGGCCTGGAACACAACACTGCGGGTTATCGCTTTTTCTTCGCCTATTCATCAATTTCCGTTTATGCTTTGAGTCGCAACAGGAGGTTGCACCGATGGATCTTCAAAAGGAGTTATTGAGCGAGTTCGACCGCGAGGCGGCGAAGACCCGCAAGGTTCTGGAAGCCCTGCCGGATAACGTGGACATGGGCTGGAAGCCCCACGAGAAGTCCATGCCCCTGGGCCGTTTGGCCGGGCATGTAACCGATATGACCGGGGATTGGGCGCTGTACACCCTCACCCAGGACGAGCTCAAGTTTGCTGCGGATCACAAGTGGGAAGCTTACGTGCCCGCAAGCAGGGCAGAATTGCTCGAGAGGTTCGATAAGCAGCTTGATGCGGTGCGTACCGCGCTGGCTGCGGTTGCGCCGGAGAAGTGGGACCAGCACTGGAAGTTCATTTTTGGCGACCAGACGTGGATTGATCAGCCTCGCTACCAGGTGTGGCGCGACATGGTCATGAACCATCTGGTGCATCATCGCGCACAACTCGGCGTTTACCTGCGCCTGATTGGGGCCAAAGTGCCCGGCTGCTACGGTCCCTCTGCCGACGAGATGTAAGCCTTTCATGATGCGATGCGGTCATCTGCGGCCTTATTGAACTGAGGCTTCGGATGGCCGTGCTCACACGGTCACTGACAACCTGGGGGTGGTGCCGCTAGGCTTGAAGCCATGCCCTTTCGGTTTCCTGTCGTCTACCCAATCCTGGATGCCTCGTTTATTCCATCGCCTATCGCTTCGCCGGATCGCCTGGCATTTCTCAAGCGTCTCGGCAGTTCTCTGGCCGACGCGGGCGTCACCTTGCTCGAATACAGGAACAAGACCGGCACCGATGCGGAATTGATAGCTGATGCCAGAATTCTGCGCATGTCGATGCCCGCCGGGAAGGTGAAGTTGATTCTCGATGACAGGTGTGATCTCGTAGACGCAACAGAATTTGATGGTGTCCACGTTGACGCGGGGGACATTTCGCCGATCGAGGCCAGAAAGCTGCTGGGGTCAGGCAGGATCGTCGGGACCTTTGGAGGCAGCGGCAGCCTGCTGCCGGGAATTCTTGAGGAGCCGGTCGATTACCTGGCAATTGGCCCTGTCTTTCCAACGACAACCAAGCAGACGAGCAAGGCGCCGATTGGAATAGAGGGTGTCCGACATTTGAGGGAGCAAGCAGGCGCAGATGCGGTCCTGGTGGCGGCGGCGGGCATTACGCTCGAGACCGCGGCGGCGGTTCTGGAAGCGGGAGCGAGCACACTTGCTGTGGCGGCCGCAATTTTCCGCGCACCGGACTCCGCGGAGGAGTTTAGGCGCTGGATGCAAACTCTGGCTTGATGAACGCGTTGAATTAGAAGGCCGAAACGCCGGGCCATCGAGCGCAGAAATTAGCAGAAGACTTTCCCGCTGAATTCAAGTAAAACCGAGCCAAGTGACTTCATCCGATCTCATCCCTCAAGCGCAGCGCCCTGAGGCCGCTCAGACCACCGGCATGGTGCAAAGCCTTGGCCTCTTCAGCTCGACATCACTTGTCGCCGGGTCGATGATTGGCTCCGGCATTTTTATTGTCGGCGCAGATATTGCGCGGACCACCAACTCGCCAGCGCTCTTTCTTGGCGCCTGGGTTGTAACGGGCGTAATGACCCTGATTGCCGCGCTCAGCTATGGCGAGCTGGCGGCAATGATGCCGAAGGCGGGCGGGCAGTATGTTTATCTGCGCGAATCGCTCGGCCCTCTGTGGGGCTTTCTTTATGGGTGGACGCTGTTTCTGGTGATCCAGACGGGAACAATCGCAGCGGTCTGCGTTGCTTTCGGCAAGTTTCTCGGGGTCTTTTTTCCCGCAATCTCCGCAAACAACTGGCTGTGGCACATTGCCCATGTGCCGGCGGTACGGCTGGGGCCGATGGTACTGGGCAATATGGAGATCGGGCTGAACACGGCGAACCTTACCGGCGTTCTTGTGGCGGTTTTGCTGGCGGTGGTCAACGTTTTCGGCGTGAAACTTGGCGGCCTGATCCAGAACGTCTTCACTTCGGCAAAGGCGCTTGCGTTGGGCGCGTTGGTGATCGTCACTTTCACGGTGGGCCGAAACGCCGTTGCGTGGAAGGCCAATTTCGGTGACGGCCTGCACGAGTTCTGGAAAAACGCGGGCTGGAGTTCGCTGCACCCGGTGCAGGTTGGCATCGGCGGCCCCATCGTTTTCGTGAATGTTCTGATCGTGCTTGCCGTAGTGCAGGTGGGGTCTCTGTTCTCTTCTGACGCATGGAACAACATCACCTTCACCGCCGGGGAAGTGAAGAATCCGAAAAGGAATATACCCTTGTCCCTGGTTCTGGGGGCGGGCTTTGTGCTGACGATTTACTTTCTTGCGTCGCTCGGATACCTGCTGGTGGTGCCGCTTCAGGGTGATCCGCACGGCGCGACAGCACTCGCGCGAGGCCTTCAATATGCCTCAGAGGATCGCGTGGCGACAGCGGCGCTCGAAGTGGTCTTTCACTCGAGCGGTGCGTACCTGATGGCTGCGGTGATTCTGATCTCGACCTTTGGCTGCGCCAACGGATTGTCGCTGGCCGGCGCGCGCGTTTACTACGCGATGAGCCAGGATGGGCTGTTCTTCAAGTCGGTAGGCAAACTGCACCCAACCTATCGCACTCCGGCAGCGGGACTGCTGGTTCAGGCGGTCTGGACAGCGCTGCTGTGCCTTTCCGGCTCCTACAGCCAGTTGCTCGACTACATCATTTTTGCGGTGCTGCTGTTCTACATCCTTACGATCGTTGGCCTGTTTGTGCTGCGGGTGAAAAAGCCCGACGCTCCACGGCCATACAAGGCCCTCGGCTACCCGGTGCTGCCGGCGATCTACATCGTGATGGCCACATGGATTTGTATCGTATTATTGCGATACAAGCCCCAGTACACATGGCCGGGCCTGGTGCTCGTTCTGCTCGGCATTCCGGTTTATCTTTTCTGGTCGCGACGCACGCCGCGGCCCACTGTGTAAGCTTTATCTCAAACGTCAGGGGGACGGCCCATATCCATGTCGCGGCTCTTACGCGTTAAGCCGATGTCAATGCTCGCCGCCGAAGCGAGCGAAGAGGGTGAGCACACACTCAAGCGCTCACTCGGCGCGCTGAACCTCATCACGCTCGGGATCGGCGCTGTCATCGGCGCGGGCATCTTCGTTCTGACGGGACAGGCGGCTGCATTGCACGCCGGACCCGCGGTTGCGCTCAGTTTTGTGCTTGCGGGGTTCACCTGCGCGTTTGCGGGTCTCTGCTATGCGGAGTTTGCATCGATCATTCCGATTGCGGGCTCGGCTTATACCTATGGCTACGCAACCCTGGGAGAGCTCGTCGCCTGGATCATCGGCTGGGACCTCTGCCTGGAGTATGCATTCGGCGCGGCCACAGTGGCTTCCGGCTGGGCAGGCTACTTCAACAGCCTGCTGCAGCAGCTGCACATCTACATTCCGCCGCAATTGACCGCGACAACGGGCACGCCGCTTGTCTTCTACAAGCAGCAATGGCTGCCGGTAATGTCGTTGCCGCCAGGGATCAGCGCTGAGGGATTGCCGCATGCGACCGGCCTGTTCAATCTGATCGCGATGGTGATTGTGCTGGTAATCACGACGATCCTCGTGGTCGGCATCAAGGAATCGGCCAACTTCAATTCAGCGATCGTGATTGTAAAGCTGGCGATTGTGGGCATCTTCCTCGTGGTTGGCGGCCTCTTTCTGCTGCACAACCCGCATGTGGCGCAAGCCAACTGGCATCCATTTATCCCGCCGGCAGACGGGAAGGGAAATTTCGGATGGGGCGGTATTCCAACGGCCGCGGCTTCAATTTTCTTCGCGTATATCGGATTCGATGCCGTATCGACTGCGGCGCAGGAAGCCAAGAACCCACAGCGCGATATGCCTATCGGCATCCTCGGGTCGCTGGTGGTTTGTACCGTGCTGTACATTCTGGTTTCGCTGGTGCTCACCGGCCTGGTGAGCTACAAGACGCTGAATGTCGCAGCTCCCGTGGCGCTGGCGATTGATGCAACAGGCGTAAGCTGGGGCTCGATGCTGGTAAAGATCGGGGCGGTCTTTGGCCTGGCCACAGTGATGCTCGTGATGCTGCTCGGGCAGTCACGCGTCTTCTACTCCATGTCGAAAGACGGCTTGTTCTGGAAGTGGGCCTCCGCAATTCATCCGAAGTTCCGCACACCGTGGATCACGACGATTGTCTTCGGAGCCTTTGCGGCGATTATGCCGGCGTTTCTGCCGATCGATAACCTCTCGCAGCTCGTGAACATCGGAACCCTGCTGGCATTCACGATTGTGTGCGCGGGCGTGTGGGTGATGCGTGTTCGTCATCCTGCAATGAATCGCCCCTTCAAGACTCCACTGGTGCCGCTGGTGCCGATCCTGGGAATTCTATCCGCGGTTTATCTGATGAGCAGGCTGCAGATGATTACGTGGATTGTAATGATTGTGTGGCTGCTGGTTGGCCTCGTGATCTACTTCACCTACTCAATCAAGCACAGCAAGGTGCAGGCGTTGCCGAGGGACGCTGAGGCAGATTGAGCGGAATGCTCGAAACGTAGAAATGGCCTCCCACGGGAGGCCATTTCTGTCTGCTGCAAGTTTGCCGCCTTTATGCCGAGGCGGGAGCGCAAAGCTGATCGAATACGCGAACGAGTTCGCCGCCGATCTGCTGAGCCGTCGCCTGCTCGATGACGAAGCGCTGCATCAGGTAAGCGAGCTTGCCGTCGCGCAGAATTGCGATAGCGGGCGAGGTGGGCGGTTGGCCTTCGAAGTAGCCGCGGGCGCGCTCGGTGGCTTCGCGGTCCTGCCCGGCGAAGACTGTGATTACCTGATCGGGCTTGTTGGTCGTGCTGGACAGCGCCAGGCGTACACCGGGGCGCATCTTGCCTGCTGCGCAGCCGCAGATGGAGTTGACGACAACCATTGTTGTGCCCGGCTGTGCCAGCGCAGCATCAACATCTTCCGCGGTGCGGGCTTCCTTGATTCCGGCGCGAGTTAGTTCCTCGCGCATGGGAATGACCATAATCTCTGGGTACACGTGAACCTCCGGCGTGAAAATTGCCTCTGTCTATTCTATCCGCAATCGGTGGCGGTGTAGCCTTGAGGGAATGCAGCCGGAAGAACACAAGTCACTAGCCCCTTTTACAACGTTCGGCATTGGGGGGCCGGCACGCTGGTTTGTCGCCGCGAGCACCGAGGAAGAGGTCGCGGAGGCTGTACAGTGGGCGCAAAAGAGCAGCATTCCACTTTTTGTCCTCGGCGGCGGCAGCAACCTGCTGGTTGCAGACAGCGGGTTCGACGGGCTGGTTCTGCATGTCCGCCTGCGCGGGATAGAGGCATGCCCGGATGCAGAAAAGATGCGCTACCGGGTCGGCGCCGGAGAGGAATTCGACAATTTTGTCCAGAAGACGGTGGAGGACAACTGCGCGGGAATCGAGTGCCTGGCGGGCATTCCAGGGAGCGTCGGGGGAACTCCGGTGCAGAATGTGGGTGCGTATGGGCAGGAGGTTGAGTCGACGATCGAGCGGGTGCGTGTGCTCGATCTCCAGACGTCCAACTTTGTCGACTTTGCGGGCGAGGAATGCGGATTTGGATATCGCCGCAGCCGCTTCAACTCGGCGGATCGAGGACAGTTCGTCGTGACGCGTGTTGACTACCGTCTGATCAAAGGCGGTGTGCCGACGCTTCGTTACCCGGACCTTGAGAAGGCATTTCCAGGTGGTGGGGAAGCGAGCCTTATCGACGTGGCAGGTGCGGTCCGGCGGATCCGGCGCAGCAAGGGAATGCTGCTTGTTGACGGTGAGCCGGAATGCCGCAGCGCTGGTAGCTTCTTCAAGAATCCTGTGGTAGGCGAACAGACTGTGGAGCGGGTAGCGCGCGCGGCAGGGAAAGAGCCTCCGCGGTTTCGGGCCGAAAGTGATGCTGCGGATGTGGGACTGGTGAAGCTGCCGGCGGGGTGGCTCATCGAACAGGCGGGTTTTGCAAAAGGCTACGCGCGGGGTGCGGCTGGGATATCGTCGCGGCATCCGCTTGCGCTCATCAATCTCGGTGGGGCAAAGGCAGCCGATGTCATCGGGCTCGCCGAAGAGATTCGAAGCGCAGTTGAAGATCGGTTTGAGATTCGCCTGGAGATTGAACCGGTATTGCTAGGCTTCGATCGGGCCGGCTGACGAACCAAGCCTCTGTAGAAGGCGGTTGCGCTCGGCGCTAAGAGCCCGCCATGCGGGTCCAAGCGCGACGAGGCGACCTTCGCGTATCAACGCTACTTCTGCCGAAACCGTGTGCGCGTCGGTGGCGTCGTGCGTCGCAAGAATGGTCTGCACGTTGTGATCGTGCAGCCATTGCTGAAGGCGAGCAAGCACGGCGTCACTCGCGGTTCCATCGAGCGCCGAGAAAGGTTCGTCGAGCAGAAGCAAACGCGGTTGCGTTGCCAATGCACGGGCCAGCGCTACGCGCTGCGCTTCGCCGCCGGAAAGCTGGCCAGGAAGGCGCGCGGCAAGCTCGGCCGCATCCACCAGCTTGAGCATTTCGGCAACACGGGCATCACGCGCTCGCCGATCGAGAGATGCCAATCCATAAGCAACATTTTCCGCCACGGTCTTATGCGGAAAGAGGGCCGACTTCTGCGTGACAAAGGCAATGCGGCGGTCTCCTGGAGCGAGATAGAGGCCGCGTGTGGTGTCGGTAAGCGTTTTGCCGTCGAGGACAATGCGCCCGCTATTGGGGCGGCTGAGGCCCGCGAGCAAACGCAAAAGAGTGCTCTTGCCTGCGCCGGAGGGTCCGAAGATCACAGTCCACTCTGAAATGAGACGGCACTCCAGTTGAAGGCTGAAGCTGCTACGCCGCGTATCGAGGTTGAATTCAAGCATGGCGGTCTCCGCGTGAGCGGCTGCCGAAGTAGATTGCCGTGAGGGCGACCACGCTGAACCCCAGGAGCACGACTGCGGTGCGGCTTGCGGCTGCGTAGTCAAAATTTTCAACCTGGTTATAGAGCAGGATGGATAGCGTTCGGGTCGCGCCGGGAATATCGCCGCCAAGCATGAGAACCACGCCGAATTCCCCGACCGTGTGCAGAAAAGTGAGGACAGCGGCGGCGAGCATAGATCTGCGCGCGAGAGGCACGAGAAGACTGACGACGATGCGCTGAGGACCCGCGCCAAGGAGCCTTGCGGCATCCACCAGTTCAGGCTCAATCGCATTGAAGCCCGCAACCAGAGGCTGCACGGCGAAAGGCAGGCTATAGATGACTGACCCGACGACGAGACCGCTGAACGAGAACGCGAGTGGACGGCCCAGCGCCGCGGTGATGACGCGGCCGATGGCGGTGCGGGGGCCGAGCAAAACCAGAAGAAAGAAGCCCAATACGGTTGGAGGCAGAACAAGCGGCAGCGTCGCAATCGCTTCTAGCCCGGCGAGCCATCGGCTGCGGCTCAGCACAAGCACCGCTGCAAGCGGCACCGCGATGACGAGCAGGATCAGGGTCGTGACAGTTGCCAACCGAAGCGTGAGGACGAGGGCTTGCCAATCCATAGGGTGCCGTGTTCTCAGTTCACCGGAGTGAGCCCGCCTTTGGCAAGCTCGGCCTGCACAGAAGCCGTCAGCAACAGATCAAGAAGCTTGCGCGCGGCGGTCTGCTGCTGCGATCGCTTGAGCAGAACCGCCCCCTGCGCAATGGGCGGATAGGAATCGCGGGGCATGACGAAGTAGTTGCCGTTGGCAGCAAGGCGTGGCGTACGTGCAAGGGTCAGTGAGATGAGACCGGCGTCCGCATTTCCTGAATCGACAAACTGCGCGGCTTGCGCGACATTCTGGGCAGTAACAAGGCGGGGATACAGGCTCTCGTAGAGCTTGAGGGTCCGCAGGGCAGCGACGGCTGCGCGTCCGTAAGGTGCGCTCTCAGGATTCGCAATCGAGAGGCGCTTGAGCTCCGGGCTGCGAAGCAGGTCGAGCGAGGGAGCAGGGAGGTGTGTGGCATTACGCGTCCAAAGGACAAGCGTGCCTCGTGCATAGACCACCGGAGCGGGGCCCTCGGCCAATCCTGCATCGATCAGGCGCTGCGGGAATCCCGTGTCTGCGGAGAGGAAAACGTCAAACGGCGCTCCGTTTTGAATCTGAGATGTGAGAATGGCCGATGCCTGATAAGTTGCGTCTGCAGAAATGCCCGTGGCCTTGCGGAACTGATCGAGGATCGGAGGCAGAACGGGCTCAAGATCTGCGGCGGCCGCTACTCGAAGCTGCGCGTGCAAAGCTGCGGAACCGACCAATGCCAGCACGACAACGAGAGTCAAGACCCCAGCTAAGGCTTTTCCAGGCATCATCTTGAGCGAAATGACCCTCCCGCTGGTAGGCTAACACCAGGGATGAGTGACAACCTTCATACTTTAAAGTGCTTTGGATGTGGAGCGCGAATTTCGGGCTCCGAAGCTCGCGCCGATTTTCGCTGCGCGGTGTGCGGTGATCTGTTTGAAGTGGAGTACCCCGGCTGGAGCCTGCGCAAAGGCCCCGACCGCCCAAATCCAGGCGCGCTCAAGTGGCTGTGGCGCGAGCGCCGCTGCTCTTCTGAGCCACTGGATCAATCCGGCGTGTGGCGTTTCCGCGAACTCCTTCCTATCCTGGAGAATTTTGGCAACGCCGTCACGCTGCGCGAAGGCGACACGCCACTCTACCCACTGACCCGGACGGCAAAGGTGCTTGGCGTCGATCAGCTTTTGGCGAAACACCAGGGCATGAATCCTACCGGCTCTTTTAAAGACACGGGGATGACCACCGCCCTGAGCGTGGCCAAAGAACGTGGTTTTACCTGGGTGGCCTGCGCCTCCACCGGGAACACCTCGGCAGCGATGGCGGCTTACGCTGCGCGCGCGGGGCTGCGCAGCCTTGTGCTGATTCCTGAAGGCAAGATTGCGTGGGGTAAGCTCTCGCAGGCAATGGACTATGGCGCAGTGACCTGCCAGCTGAAGACGGATTTCGACGGGTGCGTCAAAGTGCTGACCGAGATTGTGCGCGAAGCGCCGATCTATCTTCTCAACTCAGTCAATCCGTATCGGCTTGAGGGACAGAAGACTCCCGCCCTTGAAATCGCAGAAGCTCTCGACTGGACGGTGCCTGATCATCTCATCGTGCCGGGTGGCAATCTCGCCAACAGCTCGGCACTCGCCAAAGGCTTTCGCGAAATGCTTGAGCTCGGACTTGTGTCGCGCATGCCGAAAATCACGGTGGTGCAGGCTGCGGGCGCTAATCCGCTGGTGCGCAGTTTTGCGGAGAATGGCGGCGTTGAACTGGAAGCCGTCGAAGCGAATACGCGAGCCTCGGCAATTCGCATCGGCAATCCCGCCTCGTGGCGCAAGGCTGCACGCGCGATCAAGGAGACCGGTGGCTGGTGCCTTGACGTGACGGAGACCGAGATCGCGATCGCAAAGGCAGAGCTTGGCGCCGAGGGTCTTGGCTGCGAACCTGCGTCCGCCGTTACTTTGGCAGGCCTCAAGAAGCTGCGTGCAGATAACAAGGTGGGCGGCGCGGAGAGCGTGGTTTTGCTGCTTACCGGGCATACGCTGAAAGACGCCGATTACACGATCGATTTTCACAAGGGAACGTTGTTGCGACCCGATGAGACGGCCGGATTCGAGGAGCAGATCGAGCCCCTGCGTCGCAACGCGCAGGTGGTGGAGGCGAATCCGGCGGCTGTGCTGGCTGCGCTGAAGGACAAGATTGGATGAGCGATCCATCAAACAGAAACTCGACAAACAGGAACTCAGCAACTCTTCACCTTCGCCTGCCCGCTACATCGGCGAATCTCGGCCCCGGATTTGATGCCGTCGCGGTGGCGTTGGATTTCCATCTGGAAATTGAGGCCACGCCTGCCGCGAGATTTTCGATTGTCGCGACCGGTCGCGATGCGGACCGCTGTGGCCGCCTCGAGGACAATCTCATTCTTGGCATCTATCGCCGGCTGCTTGAAGCGAACGACAGGGAAGTGGCACCTATCGAACTGCGCATGAGGAACGGAATTCCGCTCGGCATGGGCTGCGGTTCGTCTGCTGCCGGCAGGTTGGCCGCCATTGCGCTCGCTGTCCATTTTGGCGAACTGAAGTGGAGTTCCGAGCGGATTCTTGAAGAAGCATGCGCTCTGGAAGGCCACCCCGACAACGCGGCGGCATGCTGGCTAGGTGGCTTCGTTGTTGCGGCTTGCAGCGAGCGGGCCGTTCATGTTGCGCGCGTGGCTCCGCCATCCCGGTGGCGTGCCATCGTCGTTCTGCCGGCAACACCACTCGCTACGAGCAGGGCGCGGGCAGTGCTGCCGAACTCGTATTCAAGGGAGGACGCAGTCGCGAATATTCAGTCTGCAGCGCTCCTGGGAATGGCATTCGCCGAGGGTCGCGGCGACCTGCTGCAAATCGCGATGCGCGACCGAATCCACCAGCCCTATCGAGCGTCTATCTGCCCGCTGCTTCCTCAACTGTTGCCTCTCGCGGGGAGCCATGGAATTCTGGGCGCTGCGCTGAGCGGCGCAGGTCCTGCGGTGCTTGCAATTGTGGAAGCAGAAGACCGTGTGGAAGAGGCATCGACTGCGATTCGCAGGGCAGTGAAAAATTCTTGTGAGCCAGAGTTGCTGGTGTGCCGCCTGCAAGTTGACGGAGCTGATCGTCGGTTCGTTTGCGATTCAAAGTAGGGAAATTTACGACACCGAAAAAGGCCGTTTATCAGGCGGACAACAGCCGGCTAGGCCCATTATCTTTCTTGTAAATCATCAAGCGTGGTTACTGCTCGGGATTACCTAAGATTGCTTGCTATTCCGCGATGGAACACCTAAATTCGCTGCGTGGGCAGTTCTGGGGGAGGGCTGCTCTAGCGCCCGCGATCCTTATGGGATCCGGGCGCTTCTATTTCTGCATGATCCCCGACACCACTTTTCTGCCCCCTTCTACCTTAAAATTCAACGCGCCGGCGCCGATTTCTTGTGACGCTGCGACTTTGCGATGCGATAGAACATCTGATATGGGTGCGGGCGAAGTAGACTGGGAACAACAGAGGCTGGGCGAGGAGGATCATGGCAGGTCAGGGAGTTCTTGAAGTAAGTGATGCGACATTTGACGAAGAGGTGCTGCGCAGCGAGCAGCCGGTACTTGTGGATTTCTGGGCAGTTTGGTGCGGACCGTGCCGGGCGATTGCCCCTGCCGTCGAAAGTGTAGCGACGACCTACACCGGCAAGCTAAAGGTCGCCAAGGTAAATGTGGATGAGAATGGCGCGATTGCTTCTCGGTTTGGGATTCGCGGCATTCCCGCGCTCCTGTTTTTCAAGGGCGGTAAGGTGACCGATCAGGTTGTGGGCTATGTGCCCCAGAACATCATTGAAGAGAAGGTTCAGCGCCTGCTCGCCTAGACAGGATTGCTGGACGCGATTGAAGGATGCGCAATGAAGGCCTGGCATTTGCCGGGCCTTTCTATTTTGGGCTAAAGCTTTGAAAGTAGAGAGCCGACGCAGCTACTGGTATTTGCGCAGCACACCCAGCACCCGTCCCTGGATGGCAACCTGAGCGGCGGGGACGTAAATGGGCTCCATTTCAACATTCGCAGGCTGCAGGCGAACGACATGGCCTTCCATGTAATAGCGCTTCAGCGTGGTTTCGCAGCCGTGCACGAGCGCAACCACAATTTCGCCCTGCCGGGCCGTGCGGGTGCGTTCCACAAGGACGTAATCGCCGTTGATGATGTGCTCATCGCGCATAGAATCGCCGCGCACCTCCAGAGCAAAAACATCGCGATTGCCGACAACGTCATGAAGCGAAATGGTTTCCGGGTTTTCAGAGGTTTCAACCGGCAGACCGGCCGCAATTCTGCCTGCAAGAGGAAGGCGGTCACTTGAGCGGGTGCGAGCGCCGGGCGGCAGAATGTCGATGGAACGGCTGCGGTTGTGAACGCGATCTAGGAGACCCTTCTTTTCGAGATTCGTAATGTGCTTGTGCACGGTGGCCAGGCTCTTGAGTCCCATGCCGCGCGCAATCTCTTCGAAAGAAGGGGAATAGCCGTTGCGCGCAACGAAAGATTCAAGAAAGTCGAAAACTTCTTTTTGTCTTCTTGTAACAGCCATGGGCGCATTATAGCGAACAAAAAGCGAACCGCAATAGGCTTTTCACCTTTTCTTTGCGTCGGAGTGCCGATCCAAGAAACAGGCAGTGCACGATGGGCACCGCAGCCCTAAAAAGTGCGCTGCCCATTTTGAGCGGGTCCTGAAACGCGGTTCCCCTTTCGGAATTCACTCTTTCATTTCTCTACAAACTTCCTTGAGTTCGCTTCTCTGCCAAAGCAAGGTGGAAGGGAGCCGCAGGTTAGCGAGCGTTAACCAGCGGGGTGGCAGCCGGTCGTTGAAGGCCGGAGCTTCATGAAGGGAATCTCCGATGAGGTTGCTGATCGCCGAAGACGACAAGACGCTGGCGCTGTTCGTTCGGCGTGGGCTCGAAGGAGACGGCCACCGGGTGAGCATCGCCGATGACGGCGCGGCCGCCGTGGAGGCAGCTGTGCAGGAGCCGCCGGACTTGATGATCCTGGATCTTAATCTGCCCCTGAAAGATGGTGAGCAGACGCTCGCCGAGATTCGAGCTCTTAGCCCTGATTTTGCGATTCTGGTCCTCACGGGCCGTCAGGATATAGAAACGCGTGTGCGTTGTCTCGACGCCGGCGCCGACGATTTCCTGACCAAGCCATTCAGCCTGGCGGAGCTTCGCGCACGGGTTCGGGCGCTGTTGCGGCGCAGACGTGAGGCGAGGCTGTTGCTGCTAGCCGGCGACGTGCAGCTGAACCGTCTCGATCACATGGTCTCTCGCGGCGGTAAGCCCGTCGAGCTCACCAACAAGGAATTCGCACTGCTTGAGCACCTGATGCTCAATCGCGGACATTGTGTCTCGCGCGTGGAGCTGCTTGATTCCGTCTGGAAGATGGAACCGGGGCAGACGACAAACATCGTAGATGTCTATGTGAATTACCTGCGCCGCAAGCTCGCGGATACGCCGCCGGGGAAGCTGATTCTTACGGTGCGCGGGCAGGGGTACATGGTTGCGGGAGAAGTGACGGCAGGCGCGACGCCGTCATTCAGCAACAGTGATCCACCCAAACAACAGGCTTCGTTCTAACAAGGAGAGACTCATGCAGGCTTACTCGACGGCAGCGGTTCCCAGAGCAACACGCATTCGACCGCGCACGGCGGTAGTGGCAAGTGCGGACCATAGCGTTCGCCAACGGCTCAGCGAGGCTCTCACCGGCTTGAGGTGGCAGGTTCGCGAAGCCGCGGGTGGAGCGGAGGCTTGGGCCGAGGCCGAGGCTGCGACACCCGAAGCGGTCATCGTCGATTCATGGCTACCCGATCTCGATCATGCCGAGTTTCTGAGAGCCTTCGAGTCGACCTATCCCGAGGTTGATCTGCTCTCGACAGATGGCAGCGTCGCACATCAAAAGGCCCCCGGTACGCACCGGCAGGAGCTGCTCTATGCAATTTGCCAAAGCCAGGAGACCGATACGGCGTCGTGGAATAGAGGGTGTGACGCGGTTCGACGGACCCCTATAGAGACAGAGACGACTGAGACCGTCAAGGCCCAGCCTGCAGGCGGGCGGGTTTCCGGGCTCATCGGTGACGCGCCATGCATGCTCGAAATCAGCCGCCGCATCCACCTGGTTGCGTCCCGTTCAACGCCAGTGCTGATCGAAGGACCGACCGGGTCAGGGAAGGAGCTGGTTGCCGAAGCGTTGCATCGTCTATCCCCGCGAAATCGCAAACCGATGATTGTTCTCAATTGCGCCGCGATTCCTGAGGCATTGCTTGAGGCCGAGCTTTTTGGCCATACACGTGGGGCCTTTACGGGCGCGTCGCAAGGGCGCGTCGGCCGAATTGAAGCTGCCGATGGCGGAACGCTTTTCCTCGACGAAATCGGCGAGATGCCCCTATCTTTGCAGGCCAAGTTGCTGCGGTTTGTGCAGAACGGCGAGTTGCAGCGCATCGGCGATAACCAGACGGTGAAGGTGGATGTTCGCATCATCGCGGCCACCCATCGACCCCTTGCCCAGCAGACGCAGGCGGGAAGCTTTCGTGCGGACCTGTACTACCGGCTGGCCGTGTTTCTGATCCGCACACCCGCGCTCACCGAACACATGGAAGATCTGCCGTTGCTGGTGGAGCACTTTCTAGAAAAGATGGGGCGAACTGCACCCGTGAAGTACCTGGATGAAGCGGCACGGGTGAAACTCGCGCGGCACAGCTGGCCTGGGAACGTGCGCGAGCTCGAGCATGTGCTCGAGAGGGCTGCCATTCTGGCAGGCGATGACCCCATGCTGACATCGCAGGAAATTGATTTTGGAACGCTGGTGAACTGAGATGCAGATTGAGACGAGATTGAGTGATCAGATAGCGCGCTACCTGGACCTTGCTGCCAGCGAGGCAAAGCTGACGGCGGCAAACATGGCCAACATCGACACACCGGGCTATCGGGCAGCAGGGATGGATTTTGATGCGGAGATGCGCAGTGCTTTGAGCGATGTCGATCGCGGTGTGGGTCCGTCCCGCGTTCATATCGGCCGGGTGGAAGGCTTGATCGCGCGACCGGATGGCAACGACGTATCGATGGATCGCGAGAGCCTGAATCTTGCCGAGGCGCAGTTGCGATTCAAGACGGGCGTGGCATTGCTGCGCCAGGAAGATCAACGCGTGATGGACGCGATCCACGCAGACAGCAAATAGAGCGGCATAAGAGGGGAAGGCTATGAATCTTTTCGGAGTGATGGAAACTTCAGGCTCTGCGATGCAGGCCGAGCGCATGCGGGCCGAGGTGGTGGCCGCGAATATGGCAAACGCCGAGACGACGCGGACTGAGTCCGGGGGGCCATATCGGCGTCAGATGGTGGTCTTCGCGGCTGACCGGGGCGATGCTACGTTTGCCGATTCAATGGTGAATGCATCCCCGACAGCCGGCCTCAGCGAGGTTGGAAGCATTGGAGGCGCAGTCGCGCCGGGGGTGCATATCGCGCAGGTTGTCGAAGACACTGCCTCACCCCTGAAGCGCTACGATCCCAGCCACCCGGATGCCGGTCCCGATGGATATGTCGCGTATCCGGACATTAACCCTCTCACAGAAATGGTTGACCTGATGGGGGCAACGCGTGCCTATGGTCTGAATGGTTCTGCTGTGCAGGCAGAGAAGTCCATGATCACCTCGGCCCTGGACATAGCGAAGGCATAACGAACTTGACCGGAACAGTTCCGGCGCACAAGGAGAGAGATATGGTTGGCGGAATAACTGCAGTGGCAACGTCGATGACACAGTCTGGTGGGCTAGAGGCCCTGAGCCGCAGTTTTATGGCGAATGGCGCAGAGAACTCTGGGAAGACACCTTTCAGCAGCCTGCTGAGCGATGCGGTTGGGCAGGTAGATGCACTTGAGAAACAGGCGCATGCCGCGGTGTCGGGCCTTATGACCGGCTCCGGGGTGGACGTGCATCAGGCGATGATCGCAACGCAAAAAGCGGATATGACCTTCGAGCTTGCGCTTTCAATACGCAATAAGGCAGTGCAGGCTTACCAGAGCGTAATGGGGATGCAGTTCTAATCAGGAGCGGGCTCACAGGCGATGACGACCACTGGAACACAACTGGAGAAGGCGCCAATGACAGGCGGGGCGTCCTCGTTGCAGGCGAGCCTTGCCACTCTGTGGACGCGCGGACGTGTGCGCTGGGCGTCGATGACCGTCCGACAGCATCAGGGAGCGGTAGCGGCGGCGTTGCTTTCGCTCGGACTTGTTGCAATCCTTCTCTGGTTTGGGTTGCGCACCGAGTGGAAAACGCTCTATGCAGGCCTGGAGCCGGATGACGCCCGCCAGGCGGGACTGACGCTCACTCAGACCCAGATTCCCTTTGAAGTTTCGGCGAATGGAACGTCGATCCTGGTTCCTGCTCCATTGCTCGACAAGGCGCGATTGGCGACTGCGGCAAAAGGGGGCATGAGGAGTGGCAGGCTAGGGTTTGAACTCTTCGACAAGCCGAACTGGGTGGGATCCGAGTTCGACGAACGGGTCAACTATCAGCGCGCTCTCGAAGGCGAACTGGAGCACACGGTGGCGACGCTGGCGGACGTGGAATCGGCCCGCGTTCACCTGGTGCTGCCGCATGACTCCCTTTTCCGTGACGAAGAGCGGCCCGCGAAAGCCACGGTGGTGCTGCGTCTGCGCCACGCCTCGCTTGCCGATGGAGAAGCGGATTCAGTTCGCAACCTTGTTGCCTCTGCGGTAGACGGGCTGGCCCCCGATCACGTCGTGCTGGTCGATGCCGCGGGACGTCTTCAGCTTGGCCCGAAGACCGCGGAGGGAGAGCTACTGAGCGCCGAACAGGCGCTCGAAGAGAAGCTGCTTGCGACCCTCGAACCTGTAACAGGTCAGGGCAACGTTCGGGCGTCGGTCACGCTCGACTACGATCAGTCGAACAGCGAAGAGACGCAGGAGATCTATGACCCGGAGAAGTCCGCGACACTCTCAATGCAGCGGACAGAGCAAAGCAGCGGGGGCCAGCCTGTGCCGGCCGGAGTGCCCGGCACGGCATCGAATGCGCCGAACTCGCAGACGCTACCGGTTTATCCAAAACTGACCACGCCGCCAGAGATTTCGAAGTCGGAATCGAGCACCTATGGAGTCTCTAAAAATGTTCGGCACATTCTGCAGGGACCAGGCCGGATGCGACGTCTTACGGCGGCCATTGTAGTGAATCATCGTCTACTGCGTGGAACGTCGAAGCACGACGCAGCGCAGTGGCAACCCTGGTCTGCCGCGCAACTCCACGATTTGACGACTCTCGCCCAGGCAGCCGTGGGCTTTGATGCCGCACGCGGCGACGTCGTTACAGTCGAGGATCTTGCTTTTGATGACAACAGCGTACCCGCGGCGCCGACATTGCCCGGCCAGTTTCTTGCGGCGGCCGAAAGCTCGCCGGTCCTGGTCAAGTATGTCGCGCTCTTCGGTGGGTTGCTCCTCGTGCTCGTCTTTGGAGTGCGACCGGCGCTCAGACTGGCGCGAGGCGAAACAGATACGATGCGCGCAAAGAAGGAAGCGGATGAAAAGAAGCCGCAGCCCGAGATCGCGGCGCAGCCTGTTGAGAGCCTCGAGCTGCCGCCTCCGGAAATGGAACGCTTGCGTGCGCAGCAACTCTTTGACCAGGTGACAGAGCACCTGAAACGGGAACCGGCACAGAGCTCACGGCTCCTGCAAAGCTGGATTCACTCAGAATGACGAGCGCCATTGCGAAGCAGTGGTTCGAGCGAAATGGCAACAGGTGAAGACGCAATGAAAGGGGCCACAATCTTGGCGGAGCTCGAGAGTGCAAAAGAAACGAAGCGGCACAGATCAAACTCGCTGAGTGGAGCTCGCAAAGCGGCTGTGCTGTTGATGGCCGTGGGAGAAGACTCCGCGAAACAGATTCTTCGCGCGCTGCCGGAGCCGGATGTGCAGCGGCTGACGGAAGAGCTGGCGGATCTGCGCGGAGTAACGCCGGAACTCTCAGCTGAGGTGCTCGAAGAGTTCTGGGAGATGCTCGAGACGCAGAATTACATGGTAATCGGCGGATTCGATTATGCCAGCCGCCTGCTCGTCGAGGCATTCGGTAAACAGCGCGCTGAAGATCTTCTGGCCCTGGTGAAACGCTCGCAGGAGGAGGCGCAGGGGAATCTTGCGAAACTGCAACGGACCGATCCGCAGCAACTGGGTAAGTTGCTCGACGCCGAGCATCCGCAGACGATTGCCCTTGTGCTCGCGCATCTCGATCCAAGGCGCGCGTCGATCGTGCTCGATACGTTGAGCGAAGACAACAAGGTGGTCTCTATCCAAAGGCTGGCGGAGATGCGTCAGTTCTCGCCGGAGATGGCGCAGAAGGTCGCGCATATCCTGCACCGGCGTCTTGAAACCGTGGGCGACTCGGCTCGAAAAAGTTACTCCGGCTTCAAAGCAGTTGCCGACTTGATGAATCGCCTGAACATTGAGGAGGCAACCCGCATTCTGGGAGCAATCGAAGAACACCATCCGGAAATGGCGCTGGGGATACGAAACCTGATGTTCACCTTCGAGGACCTGATCACGATTCCTGAAGTGAGCCTGCGCGAGATCACTGCCAACGTAGACAAGCGGCAACTGGCGATGGCGTTGCGCGGAGCGCACGAGGAACTGCGAGCGCAGGTCTTCAGGTCGATGAGTAGTCGTGCCGCCGAGATGCTGAAGGAAGACATGGAAGTGCTGGGACCGGTTCGCTCGCGCGAGGTGGCGCAGGCTCAGCAGGAGATTTTGAACCTTGCACGCCGCCTGGAGGGTGAAGGCAAGGTCGTACTCAAACTTGAAGTCGGCGACGAGATGCTGGCATAGATCTCGCAAGCCCGGACGACCCCACTGCAGAAGAAGGAAAGGAGCATGTCACCGATGAATGGAATGCCGCACGTTGAACCAAGCGCAAGAACAATAGGTGCGGAAACGGATATTCAGGTCGTTCTCTATCCGGCTTTTCCTCTGCCGTCGTCGAAGCTCGAACTCGGGATGTTTCCTCCTCTTGGGCAGAACCCGGCTTTTCAATCTACGCCCGCTACTGTTGGCGGCAACACTGAGAAACCTCTTCCTGAGAGCGTGGAAGAAAGAATCGCCGAAGAAACGCGGAAAAGTTTTGAAGCAGGCAGGCAACGCGGACTTCAGGATGGTGTTCAGACCGAGCGCGAAGCACAGCGAGAGGTGAGACACCGCGAAGAGAAGCAGCGCGGGGAGCAGCTGGCTGCCCTGGTGCAGAAGTTTGAAGAAGAGCGCGAGCGCTATCTCCATTCAGTGGAGCAGGAGGTGGTCAATCTTGCTCTTGCGATCGCTGCCCGAATCCTGCGGAGAGAAGCACAGATGGATCCGCTGCTGCTGACAGGAGCGGTGCGCGTTGCTTTGGGGCAACTCTCGGAATCGACGGAGGTCCGGCTACGGGTGCCGACGACAGAGGTCGATCTGTGGGAAGAGGCAATCGAACATATCCCCAACCTGGCGCTCAAGCCTCGCGTGGTCGCAAGCGATGAACTACTGTGCGGCGATTGCGTGATTGAGACCGAGTTGGGCTCGGTCGATCTGGGCGTTCGTTCGCAACTCGGTGAAATCGAACGCGGCTTTTTTGACCGGAGCCACCGTTCGAACTCGCAGACGCTTCACCGCAACGGCGAACTCAAGGCACCGGGAGGCAGAGTATGACAACGGCGCCGTTGGACCGTTATTTCACGCGACTGCGTCGAAGGCAGCCCTGGCGCTGGCGCGGCGAGGTTCTGGAGTCTGTCGGGCAGACAATCGAGTCCGTCGGGCCACTGGCCTCTGTGGGCGAGTGCTGCGAGATCATCGACCGGTCAGGCGGCGTGCATCTTGCCGAGGTAATCGGCTTTCGCGGAAGGAATGTGCTCGCGATGCCGGTTGAGAGCACAGAAGGCATCCGCTACGGCGATCGTGTCACCTCCTCTGGTGCGCATCCGGAAATAGAAACCGGCTCCGGATTGCTGGGCAGAGTGCTGAATGCAGCGGGCGAAGCGATAGACGGTGGGCGCCCTCCGGTGGTGACAGAGACACGCTCTCTGGATGGTACCCCGAGGTCGCCGCTCGATCGGGTGCCAATTCGCAATCCGCTGGGAACCGGAATTCGCGCGATTGATGGGATGTTGACCGTGGGTCGCGGCCAGCGCATCGGCATTTTTGGCGGATCGGGTGTCGGAAAAAGTACGCTGATCGGCATGATGACTCGCAACACGGAAGCCGATGTGACGGTCGTGGGCCTGGTGGGAGAACGGGGTCGCGAAGTCGCCGAGTTTCTTGAAGACTCTCTGGGTGAGGAGGGCCGCGCGCGATCGGTTGTGGTCGTTTCAACTTCCGATGAGTCCCCTCTCATGCGGATGCGTGCGGCGCTTGCTGCGACAACCGTGGCCGAGGCCTTCGCCGAGCAGGGCAAGCATGTCCTGCTCGTGCTGGATTCGCTGACCCGTTTTGCGATGGCAGCACGGGAGATCGGCTTGGCGGCCGGCGAGCCGCCAACAGCCAAGGGTTATACGCCCTCTGTATTTGCGCGTCTCGCAAAGCTGGTGGAAAGAACGGGAAGCTTTCAGAGCGGATCCATCACTGCGTTTTATACCGTGCTTATGGAAGGCGACGATCAGCAGGACCCACTTGTGGACGCAGTGCGATCGCTGTTGGATGGGCATGTCGTGCTTTCGCGCGCTCTGGCATCGGAGGGATGGTATCCGCCAATTCAGGTGCTCGACTCAATCAGCCGTCTTATGCCTGCGGTGGCGCAAGCGCAGCACCGGAATGAAGCCGTTCTTCTTCGCCGCCTGATGGCCGTCTATGAGCGGTCGGCGGACCTGGTGCGGATTGGAGCCTACAAACCTGGTGCCGATCCGGATCTTGACCGCGCGCTGCGCTCACGGAATGCGCTCAGAGCGTTCATGACACAGGAGGCCGGAGAGAGGTCCACCTATCGAGACTCCGTACAGAAACTTGCTGCCCTGGCAGGCGCGGTGTAGCACATGCAGCTATCAACTCCCCTGCGGCGGCTGCTGCGCATTCGAGAACTCGAAGAGGAGCAAGGAAGGCTCGCGCTTGAAGCAGCTCTGCAAGAGATGAACAGGGTGCGCGCGGTGCTTGAAACAGCTGCACAGCGTGCGAAGGAGGGTCGGCGGACGCTTGCAGATGGCCTCCGCACCGACAATTTGGTCGATCGGATTGCCGGCCTAGAAGAGACACACATGGCAAGCCAAATCGTCGATTCTCTGCAGGTGAGGATCGCCGCAGCGGAGCATCGGGCAGCTGAGCTTCGCGCGCGATTTCTCGCCACGCGAGCCCATCGGCAGCAGGCGGAAACGCTGGTGGATGAGCGGGACGAGCGAGCGCGACTCGATGGGGAGCGCCGAAGCCAGCGGGACCTGGACGACTGGCACCGTTCACGCTAGCGACTGGGATCGCGTGAAACGGGGCATGAAGATCTTCTAATATTCCCTCCGTTTCTTTGGTCCATCTTCTGCTCATACATCCTGCATGACCTCCGCACTCCCTAGTGGCACCGGCGTTTCTATGACCGGGCTTGAAGAAAGCAGCCGAACGCAGCCCCAGGTTACGAATTCGACCCGCTCTCCAAATTCCATGGCTGGAAAGCAGAGTTTTCGCGCCGGTGTCGAAGCGCTCATCGGCATTACCCCGCTCGCGGGTTCAGAAATCAACAGTACCGAACAGATAATGAATGCGACGTCTTCGCCGGATCTCCATTGGGAAAGCGCTGCTGCGGCTCGTGACGTTAACCGGGGGATTCATCCCAGTGCGGAAAGGATCTCTCGCAAGCATGCCGATAAGGCGCACCCTGCAGAGCAGCCGACTACCGGTGTGCCAGACCCTTTGAGCGCGTTGACCACAGCCCCCATCTCTAGCGCACAGCCGGAGCCGCAGCCCAGCACGACGATGGCCCCGCGAACAGCGGTCAGCACCACGATCGCTGATCCAACGATGCAGCTCTCAGTGAACTCGCAGGCGAACGAAATGCCGGTACTCGCGGGCAGAATAGAGCATCCGAGCACGAGTCATCCACTGCCGCTCGCGATCGAAGGCATAGAGAACGCAGCGCAAGTGCACGATGCGAACGGATACGGCCTGAGCGATTCGCATTCTGCAGAATTCAAAGACTATGTTCAGTCCGGCGTCGCAGCCGGTACTGTCGAGCTGCCCGGCAATGCGCGCAGTGAAGGTGATTTCATCTCCCACGCTGCACCCATACTTAATCCACCCGCAACGCAACCATCGAGCGATGCCAAGACCGCACAGGTGGCCAGGACTGACGCTGAGGAGATTGATGGAAATGCCCGCCTCGCGCCGAGCGCCGGCACAGGACTCAGCGCGGGCGTGGCTCCGTCCGCGGCACGTCTGACCGAAAGCAGGCACCCGGGAGAGCAGCGCAAGGGATATTCGGCCGCTGATCCGGCGGAGGCTGCAACCGCGATACAGCCGGTGGCGGTTCATGTTGCGCCCACACTCTCACTTCTGCCAACGTAGAAACAAATCAAAATGCGATGACAGCGCCGAAAGATCAGACGCTTTCTAGAGAATCGGGGGCGGATCCGCAGCAGACATTCGCCGCGCTGGACAGTGGAAGCTCGGTCGAGGCACAGTCTGGCCGCTGGACGCATACAGGAAGAACCAGCATTGAAGCCGGCATCGACAATCCAGCGCTTGGGTGGATCGGTGTGCGGGCGGAGATGGGTTCATCCGGGGTACACGCCAGCGTGATGCCCAGCTCCGCGGAGGCAACTCAATCCATGCACGCTCATCTGTCGGATTTGAACACCTACCTGGCCGAGCACCGCACGCCCGTAGAGACACTCACAGTAACCGCATCCGTCAGCCAAGGGAACGGAAGCGCCGCCGGATATCAAGGAGGACAGCACACGCCACAGCAGGGAAGCGCCGACGCACAACGAAACAACGCGGAAGGCGATCGAAGTTCCGCGGGAAATGACAAATTAACGCCAGACATTCAAGCTGCCGTGGAGACAAGCGCCCTGAGGTCTGCCGATGCGCTATCCCCAAGTGCATCTGTGGGTAGCGCGTATATCTCGGTAATCGTCTGACGATCGGACGGGATATATGGCATACGGAAATTACCGCAAAGAAGAGGAGTGGGAAATATGACGGCAGTAGCGCTGCACAATAACCACGCCGCAACAGCAGGCACTTTGTCACAGCTGAAGGCAATGGATAGCCAGTCGAGTGGGTCGACGGATAGCTCGACAGAAGCCTCCACAATTTCTGCAAATGACTTCCTTACGCTGCTCGTGACTGAGATGAAGAATCAGGATCCGACAGCGAATACAGACCCCAACGAGTACATCAACCAGCTCGTCAACGTAAACAGCCTTGAACAACTGATCTCGATCAACCAGACACTTGGGACGGCCCTTGACCCGTCGGATACAACATCAACAAGCGAGGCCACGCGCAACAGCGGCAGCGCAATGCACGTTGCGGCAGCCGGTAGTTCGTCCCCGGCTACGGAAGGTCAGACGCCGGCGAGCGCGGCGATTCACACTGTGGCCGGCAATCTCAACATTCCCTCGGTCAATGGCTCGGCGCAACGCGTGGCAGGCGCGCTCAGCGAGCGCAATTCCGTCAACAACCCGCAGCATTCCGCATTCTAACTACGCCGGCTCATCGGCGCACTCAGGAGGAATTTCTCAATGGCAAGCTTCTCGATTCCACTGACCGGGCTCAACGCCGATTCCACAGCGCTGAACACGATCGCAAACGATTTGTCGAATATGAGCACTACCGCTTTCAAATCCCAGACAACCAATTTTGCCGATCTTTTCTATCAACAGGTCGGTTCGACAGGGTCTGGCGATCCGATTCAGGTGGGTGCGGGTGTGCACGTGGCCACGAACGAAACAGATTTCACCCAAGGTTCCATCAACTCCACCGGAAACGCGACGGACGTCGCTTTGAATGGCAACGGATTCTTTGTCGTCGGAGACGGAGACGGTGCCTATGAACTGACGCGAGCAGGGAACTTCTCTCTCACTTCGGACGGCAGCCTGGTTAGTTCAAACGGTCTCGGCGTGCTGGGCTATCCTGCGGTGAATGGAGTTGTGAACACGAATGCGCCGCTGACCGCAATCAGCGTTCCGGTGGGCCAGGTGCAGCAGCCACAGGCGACTGACACGCTGAATATGACTGCAAACCTTGACGCAACCGCGACAACAGGTACGAACTTTCCCGGGCAGGTTACGGTGTATGACTCGCTTGGAGTGCCGCATGTTGCGACCGTCACCTATACGCAGACGGCGGCGAATACCTGGAGCTACTCCGCGGAATTGCCTGCCACAGACTTTACCTCGGGCGTATCGACTCCGGTGACGGGAACGATGAACTTCGATTCATCCGGAAACCTTGCCTCCATTACCAGTGGCGGCGTTACGACGAACGTTGGCACGGCTGCGGGTGACATCTCGTCGATTCCGCTCAACTTCACTGGTCTCGCGGATGGTGCAGCCGATCTCAACATGAACTGGAATCTTCTCTCTTCGAGTGGCTCCCCTACCATCAGCCAGGTGAACGCGACATCGGCGGTATCTGCCACGACACAGGATGGCTACGCTCCGGGTCAGTATCAAAGCTTTTCAATCGGCTCCGATGGCACGGTCACCGTTTCCTACTCGAATGGACAGAAGCAGAACGTCGGGCAGCTTGCTCTGGCAAATGTCACCAATCTGCAAGGGCTCAAAATGCTCGGCAACGGTGATTACGCCACGACGCTGGCAAGCGGCACTGCATCCATTGGAACCTCAGGGAGCTCAGGCCTCGGAACCCTGCAGGATGCTGCGCTCGAACAGTCAAACGTCAACATATCTGCTGAGTTTTCCAACCTGATTGTCGCCCAGCGCGCCTTTGAGGCGAACTCCAAGGCCGTTACCACGTTCGACACCGTGACCCAGGAAACCATCAACATGATTCACTAGGAAGCTCGACACCTCGCAGGGCTGTGCATTGTGCGCAGCCTGCAAGGCGTTTCAGCAGGTTTCACGTTCTATCGATTTTTTGTTTGCTAGTATTTTGCTTAAGCCTCATTCGATCTGTGTGGTTTCCGGAGAACATTTTGCGCACCTGCCTGGTCGCGTTTGCCTGCATCTGCTTCTTATGCGTTTCTGCAGTGTCGCAGTCGACACTGCCGGCCGCGGTCTACACTGACCCCGCGTCCGATGCGGCTCATCCTGCAGCTATGGCGGTGCTTCACATTCCGAGCCATGGCGTTTCAATTAACGGGCTTGTCTACCAGCCATCCGGCAAGGGCCTGCATCCAACGCTCGTCATCTGCCATGGGCTTCCCGGCAACGAAAAGAATCTCGATCTTGCCCAGGCAGTAAGGCGTGCCGGGTGGAACGCAGTGACATTCAACTACCGCGGTTCATGGGGCAGCCCGGGGCAGTTCAGCTTTGCGCATAACCTTGAGGACGCCGCGTCAGTGCTCGCTTATCTGCGCGAGCCAGCGAATGCGGCGAAGCTTGGCATCGATCCGAAGCGGATTGCCATCGCCGGGCACAGCATGGGTGGCTGGGTAGCCGCGCAAACTGCCGCGCAAGATCATCGCCTGACTGGCCTGATCCTGATAAGCGCCGCCGACGTCGGCGCAATAGGCGCCCAACCTCGTGCTGATGTAGTTGCGTTGATGGCAGACAATATGGAAAGCCTGCAAGGAGTGACGCCGGCAAGTATGGCAGACGAGGTGATTTCGCATTCAAAGGCATTTCGCCTGGACAACACTGTCAAAGGCCTGGTCGGCACGCCGTTCCTTGTTCTCTCTGCCAACGATGGGCTGGCGCCGATGACGGACGCGCTTGTACATGCGATTCAGGCCGATGGAGGGAAGCAGGTGCAGTCGATTCACGCGCCCACCGATCACAGCTGGTCTGACCACCGCATCTTTCTCGAAGCCGCAGTCATCCGTTGGCTCGATGACCTCAAGTAACGGTTGCTACCGGGGCTTCACTTCCACAAAGAGGCCTTTGCCTTGCGCAAGGATTTTTCCTTCGCCGTCGAGTATGTGGGCCTCGGCCCAGTGCTTGCGGCCGTCACTGCGAACAACATGGCCCTCAATGCGGATCGGTTGGGAAGAGGGAACTGGCTTGCGGTAATCCACTTCCATGTGTCTGGTCATCGCGGTAAGGCCCAACGCGCGCACTGACTTGCTCATTGCTTCATCGAGGAGCGTGGCAATGATTCCGCCGTGCAGAAAGCCGGGATGGCCCTCAAAGGAATCCGCGATTGTCGTTTGACAAACGATCGTGCCATCGGCGGCAAGAAAGAAGTCGAGGTGCAAGCCGCTGGGATTCGCAATGCCGCAACCGAAGCAGCGATTCTGCGCTGCGTGCGCAAAGGGTGTGAGGTTATCGAAATGTGGCTTCATTGTTCGGGCGTCTCCCCGGCAAGCACTTTCGCAAAGACGGATGCATCGACGTTTCCGCCCGTCAGCACAACTGCGATCCTTCGCCCGGCATGAAGCGCCCGCTCTTTAAGCACGCCTGCGAGCCCTGCAGCGGCGGCGCCTTCCGCCAGATTGTGCGTGTCATGGTAGTAAACGCGCATCGCATTAGCAATTTCAGCTTCTGAAACCTCCACGATTCGAGCCACATTCTTCCAGATGATTTCGAGCGCATTCGCATTGGGTGTGCGGCAGGCCAGGCCGTCGGCAATCGAACGTGCCGGTGCTTCAATGAGCCGGCGCTGAGCGAAGCTGAGAGCATAAGAAGGCGATTCGGATGCAACCACTCCAACTATCTCAGTGCCAAGACCGAGAGCATTGCGCGCAGCCACCGCGCCGCTAATCGATGACCCGAGACCGATGGGGATGTAGATCGTATCGAGGGGTGGGGCCGCCTTGAAGAGTTCGAGGGCGTAGGTCGCGGTGCCCATGACAAGTCGCTCGTGGAAGGAGTCAACCATCACGAAACCGCGCGCGGCAGCCAGGCTTCGAGCGTATTCGAGTGACTCCTGAAAGTCGTCTCCATGCTCGACAAGCTCTACGCCCTGGGCAAGCATTGCCTGATTCTTCTCCCGGCTGTTGCCGTGGGGCACGACGATTACGGCCTTCAGGCCCAGCAGGCGCGCCGCAAGGCCAACGCCCTGGCCGTGATTGCCGCGCGTAGCGGCGACCACTCCATCTGGCGCGGGATCAGATCGCTTAAGCCAGTTGACGTAGACCAGGGCGCCGCGGAGTTTGAAGGCGCCTACGGGCGTATGATTCTCGTGCTTGATCCATGCTTCGGCGCCGAGCCGGTGATTGATAAGCGGCCATGAGTATTGCGCGGTGGGAGACATGTACTGGTAGACGACTCGCTGGGCCTCTTCAATCTGGGCAAGTGTTGGGAGCGTCATTGTTACAGCATATCGAAACGACCCTGGCCGGAGTCGTGAGGTGCGGCTCAGTCGAAATAGAATGAAAGGCAATGCGTCCCGTGAAAACCTGCGCCATTATCATGGCGGTTGTCCCGATCATTCTTCTGTCCATTGCCACGATTCTCGCCGGCTGCCACACTACCCCGGCGCTTACCGCCCAGGAAGCGGAAGGGAAGCATCTTTACGCGGTGCGCTGTGCGCACTGCCACGACGACAATGACCTCGAACTCAAAAAAGTTCCTCCGAACCTGCACGGCCTTTTTGCCCACACCACTTTGCCGAGCGGCGCTGCGATCACCGACCAGAACATTGAACGGGTTGTGCTGTCCGGCAAAGGCTTGATGCCGGCTTTCACGGGCGATTTACCCAGGACCAGATGGCCGCATTGCTGAAGTACCTGCATACCGGCTTGCGCTAGGAGCGTCGATCCACAGGGGTTTGGATCGCTCCATGGCAACACCCGGCAGTATAAAACGGCGATGAACTATACTTGAAAGTGCGATGGCAGCCGAAAAAACCTTCTATCTTGAGACGTTCGGGTGCCAGATGAACGCCCACGATTCCGAGAAAGTGATCGGGACGCTGCAGCAGCAGGGCTATCAGCAGGTTGAATCGGAGGAGGAAGCTGGACTGATCCTCTACAACACCTGCTCGATTCGCGATAAGGCGGAGCAGAAGGTCTTCAACCGTCTGAACGATTACAAAAAGCTTTATAAGGCGGGCAAGCGCTTCGGCGTGCTTGGCTGCGTGGCTCAGCAGGAAGGCGAAAAGATATTCGAGCGCGCGCCGTATGTCTCGCTGGTGTCGGGCTCCGCCTCGTATCGCAAACTGCCCGAGATGCTTTCACGTCTTGAGGCAGGCGAAAGCCGCATCACCGGGCTCGATGATCGCCAGACCGAAGAAACATTCGAAACCGAGTTCACCGCGCGTCAGAATCCTTACCGCGGCTACATCACAATCATCGAGGGCTGCGACAAATTTTGCGCGTATTGCGTGGTGCCGTACACCAGAGGCAAAGAGCGCAGCCGCGGCTCATCGTCTGTGCTCGCCGAGGCTCGCAGAATCGCAGACAGGGATATACGGAGATCCAGTTGCTCGGTCAGAATGTCAACAGCTACCACGATCTGGAAGGGAAGTTGAGCTTCGCAGATCTGCTGGCGGCGGTTGGTCAGGTCAACGGCATCCGGCGCGTACGTTTCACCACCAGCCATCCACGGGATTTCACGCAGGATATTGTCCAGGCGATCAACGCAGTGCCTACACTCTGCGACCATGTGCACCTGCCGGTCCAGTCCGGTTCGTCGCGGATCCTCAAGCTAATGGCCAGGGAATATACGCGAGTGGTATCTTGAGCGGATCAGTTGGATCAAGGCGTCGAAGAGACCCATCTCGCTTTCAACCGATATCATCGTGGGATTTCCTGGCGAGACGGCAGACGATTTCATCGAAACGATGGACCTGCTGCAGGAAGTCGAGTACGATTGCGTCTTCGGTTTCAAGTATTCGCCGAGACCGAATACTCCAGCCCTGACGATGATCGATTCGATTCCTGAAGCCGAGAAGGCGAAGAGACTGCAAGTGCTGCTTGACCGACAGAGAGAGATACAAAGGATCAACTACGCCATGCACTTGGGCGAAGTAGTTGAGGTGATGGTTGAACATACGAACACTACCCGTGGTCAGATTGGCGGGCGCAGCAGCCAGAACAAGCCGGTGAACTTCACAACATCGCAGTTGATCGCGCCCGCACCGGGCAGCTATGCGCAGGTAAAAATAACGGCTACCTTTCCCAACAGTCTTCTGGGAGAAGCCGTCTAACGGGGAACGGGACTACGGAGGGCTCATGGACATCGAAGTCAGAATACGCGGATTGATGATGGACCCGGCCACCAACATGCCCATCGTTGTCCTCAAGGATGTGGCCTCAGAGACCGTAATGCCGATCTGGGTTGGGATCTTTGAAGCAAATGCGATCGCCATCGAGATCGAAAAGGCCGCCGCAACAAGACCGATGACCCACGACCTCACACGAAATCTAATCCATTACCTTAATGGAACTCTGGAACGTGTTGTAATTACAGAACTTCGTGATGATACATTCTTTGCAACCCTGTGGCTTCGCCAGGATAACGAGGAGCTAGCGGTAGATGCACGGCCTTCCGACGCAATAGCATTAGCATTGCGGGCCGATTGTCCGATCTACGTATCCGAGCATGTCATGCAGTCCGCCAAGCTGAACACTTCGGGGCCACCCGAGGGCCCAACAGCCGAACAGTTGCGCGGTTGGCTTGAAGGGCTGAACGACGAGGATATGGGCCGCTACAAGATGTAGCTGAGCGTTCGTTTTCTGATCGAGCCGGCAGATTTCACAAGGGCAAACCATTCAGCAGTGTCTTCTCAATCCGCGCAGGGAAGGGATCATCTCTGCGCCTGCTTCGCGAAACCCGCATGAATACGGGGGTTTCTCATTGTTGAAAACTCTTCGCTTTTACATTACAGAATATCCGTTATCGGACATTGCGTATCCACAGGCTTCCACAGGCAGCACCGCCCGACCCAATAGCTACAGGGCTCGCGCTACTTTCTGAATCGTGAAATCAGATACAGGGCCAGGGACAGAAGGACACTCAGCAGGATTGATGTTCCGAATGGAAAGAAAAACGAGACGTTCTTGTTCCGGTAGGAGAAGTCGCCCGGAAGGCGTCCCAGCGAAAGGCCGAGTTTACCCGCAACGATAACCGCTCCTCCGGCCAGGATTAGGATGACGCCCAGCATCAGGAGCATTTTGCCCAACTCAACCAACAGACAACCTCCCGGCTTCCGGCCTTCAGTTACGAATCTCCATCAGCAGGGTTTCAACTTCCCTCTTCTGTTGCGCAGAAAGCGGCAGCAGGGGCAGGCGTGGGTTGCCGCCGTAGTATCCGTTGAAATCGCAGGCGTACTTGATGCCACTGATACCTAGCTCACCGGCGATCCGTTTGCTTGCCAGATCGATTCGTTCCTGTTTCTCCCTCGCGAGCTGCAGATCGTGATCTTTCCACGCGAAATAAACTTCCTGGCAGGCCTGTGGAGCGCATGCAGCAAAGCCGAGTACGGCGCCTGCGGCACCCGCCTCGATCGAATCGAGCACTGTTGACGCCGACCCGGTCAGCACCTGGAAGCCGACTTCCCTGCTCCGGGTCTTTACTGGCGCCGGCGGCGGCGCGGTGGCTACTGCCGCGCCCCCGGTAAGATCTCCGAGCGGCACGAAGGTGGAAGCATCGGAACCGGTCGCTGCCGAACGCAGCATGCGGTCGGTGACGGCTTCAAAGACAGGCGTCACCGGAACGGTGCGGCGCGGCGCATTCGCGGTTGCGGCAATCAACGCCTTGATGCGCTCCATGCTTCCCGTCGAGTCTTTGATGCCGATAATGTTGGGGTGCTGCGCGAGCTCGCCTACCATCTCAACGGGAACTTGGTAAGGAACAAATTTTGGAATGTTGTAAATCAGCACTGGTAGCGGAGAGCGATCGGCCACGCTACGAAAATAGTTAGTCACCACTTCAGGCGTCATCTGTGGCGCATAGTAGGTTGGGGTTCTAACCAGCACGGCATCAAACCGACACTCCGCAGCAACCTCAGCGAGTTCGATTGTCTTCCTGGCGCTCTCTCTGCCGATGCCGGCGATAAGCACTTTATCCGGCGCAGCGGCGTCAGCAACCGTTCGCAAGACGGCTTGCGATTCCTCATCGTCAAGAGCAGCCGCTTCGCCGGTTGACCCGAGCACGACCATTCCTGCCAGCAGGCTGCGCGAATAGTGCGCCACGTTTGCTTCAAGCTTGCGAAAGTAAACGCGCTCGTCGGAGTAGAACGGCGTAGTAACCGCAGCAAAAATGCCTTCGATCAGCATGCTCTTATTGTAGAGCCGAAGCTGGCGACAAGGCTTCGCGGATCGAGCGGCATGTTGCCGGCACTCCGGAGGGTTTGTGCCTCCGGAGCGTGCTCAGGAGCGGGTTGCCGGATTTTCCCTGTGCAAGTGCTGCAGTGCGTAGACCGTGGTCTGGCGTCGCTGGCTTGCAGCGATTCCTTCCACTGCCGCCTGCGCGGCGGCGATGGTGGTGATGGTTGGCACGCGGGCAAGGACGGCGGCGCGGCGGATCGCTTTCTCGTCGAAGAATGTCTCTTGCCCCCGCGGCGTATTCACGACGAGTTGAATGCGGTCGCCCTTGATCAGGTCGACGACGTTGGGCCGGCCTTCCTTAACTTTGAAGACCCGCTCGACGGCCATGCCCGCGCTCTCCAAAACGGCTGCGGTACCCTCGGTCGCCACCAGCTTGAATCCGAGCTGCACGTAGCGGCGAGCCAGATCGACGGCAGCGCTCTTGTCGTGATCGTTGACGCTGAAAAAGACCGTTCCGCTCGTGGGCAGTATCTGACCGGCTGATAGCTGGGCCTTGGCGAATGCCTCGCCAAAGGTCGATGCCACGCCCATTACCTCTCCGGTAGACTTCATCTCCGGCCCGAGCACCGTATCAACTCCCGCAAACTTCGACCATGGGAAGACCGGCGACTTGACGTAGTAATGGGAGCCGACGTCGAGGTCTTTGCCGCTTGCGAGTTGCTCCGGAAGAAGCTCTTTCAGCTTCCGGCCTGTCATCAGTCGGGCGGCAATCTTTGCCAGCGGAATTCCTGTTGCTTTTGAAACATAGGGCACGGTGCGCGAGGCGCGCGGGTTGACCTCGATGACATAGACATGGTCGCGATCGTCCGCATCGCGCTGTATGGCGAACTGCAGGTTCACGAGCCCAACAACCTTGAGCGCCAGCGCCAGTTTGCGCGTGTAGGTGCGAAGCGTCTCAAGAGTCTCTTCGCGAATGCTGACCGCAGGCAGCACGCACGAGGAATCGCCCGAGTGGATGCCAGCTTCTTCGATATGCTGCATGATGCCGGCGATGATCACATCTTCTGAGTCGCAGAGCGCATCAACGTCTACTTCAACCGCATCCTCAAGGAAGTGATCGATCAGCACCGGCCGTTCCTGTGAGTACTCAACCGCTTCGCGCATATACTGCGACACACCCGCTGCGTCGTAAGCGATTACCATCGCACGCCCACCTAACACATAGCTGGGCCGCACCAGGACCGGATAACCGACACGCTCTGCCACAGCCAGAGCTTCGTCGACACTGGTCGCGGTGCCTCCTGCAGGTTGGGGAATCTTCAGATCCTCAAGCAGCTTTCCAAACTGCCTTCGATCCTCCGCCAGATCGATCGATGCCGGCGAGGTACCGATGATGGGCACGCCCGCGGCAAGCAGCCGTCCCGAGAGGTTCAGCGGTGTCTGCCCGCCAAACTGCACAATCATGCCGATCTTCGCGCCGGACTGCGCCTCATGGTTATACACGGCCAGAACATCTTCGAGCGTGAGTGGCTCAAAGTAGAGACGGTCGCTGGTGTCGTAGTCGGTGGAGACCGTCTCCGGGTTGCAGTTCACCATGATGGTCTCGTAGCCGTCTTCCTTGAGGGCAAACGCCGCGTGGCAGCAGCAGTAATCAAACTCGATGCCCTGCCCGATGCGGTTCGGCCCAGAGCCGAGAATGATGATCTTCGGCCGGTCCGTCGGTGGCGCCTCGTCCTCTTCGTCGTAGGTCGAGTAGAGGTAAGGCGTCATCGATTCAAATTCCGCTGCGCACGTATCCACCAGTTTGAAGACCGGCGTCACGCCCTTGCTTTCGCGCAGTTCCCTCACCTGCCGAACGCCCTCGTGTCCTTCGAGCTTCCACTCGGTTGCGATTCGTTCGTCGCTCAGTCCGTACCGTTTAAGTTTGCGCAGATGTTCGGCGCTGATTTGCTGCGACGTCGTCTCTGAGATCGTTTTTTGCGCCAGCGTAATTTCACGAAGCTGGTGCAAAAACCAGGGGTCCATCCCGGTGAGGCGGGCAACCTCGCGAACACTCATGCCGCGCTCAAAAGCGAAGCGAACGTATCCGAGCCTTTCTGGACGTGGCGTTACCAACATCTGCGTGAGCCTGCGCGGATCGAGGACTTCCGCTCCGGTCTTCTTGCCGGTCTCGAGGGCGCGCCAGGCCTTCATTAGCGCTTCTTTGAAAGTGCGTCCCATTGCCATCACTTCGCCAACCGACTTCATCTGCGGACCAAGCACGTCATCGGCGCCGGGAAACTTTTCGAACTGCCACTTGGGAATCTTGACGACAACGTAGTCAATCGTCGGCTCAAAGCATGCGGGCGTTTTCCGCGTGATGTCGTTGGGAATCTCATCGAGCGTGTAGCCAACCGCAAGTTTCGCGGCAATTTTGGCAATCGGAAATCCTGTTGCCTTGGACGCGAGCGCAGAGGATCGCGAGACACGCGGATTCATCTCGATCACGGTCATGCGACCGTCAACAGGATTCACAGCAAACTGCACATTCGATCCGCCGGTTTCAACTCCAATCTCGCGCATCACGGCGAGAGCGGCATCGCGCATCCTCTGGTATTCGCGGTCGGTAAGCGTCTGCGCAGGCGCCACAGTAATGGAGTCGCCTGTATGCACGCCCATGGGGTCGAAGTTCTCAATGGAGCAGATGATGATGACGTTGTCGGCAAGGTCGCGCATCACCTCGAGCTCATATTCCTTCCAGCCAAGCACGCTCTCTTCGATCAGGCATTCGCGTACGGGAGAAAGGTCAAGACCGCGCGCCAGTATCTCCATGAGCTCTTCGCGGTTGTAGGCAATGCCGCCGCCAGAGCCGCCCAGAGTAAAGCTCGGACGAATAAGCACAGGAAAGCCAATCTTGCCGGCAAAGTCCAGCCCGTCGCGCAGATTATTCACAAGCGCGGATTTTGAAACCTCAAGGCCGATGCGAATCATCGCATCTTTGAAGAGCAGTCGGTCTTCGGCTTTCTTAATGGCCTCGAGCTTGGCTCCAATCAACTCCACGTTATAGCGGTCGAGAATGCCGGCATCGGCAAGGTCGACGGCAAGATTCAGCGCGGTCTGTCCGCCGACAGTCGGCAGCAGCGCAAACCCGCCTGAGCCCGGCTTTGCCGCAAGCATCTCTGCCTCAATGCGGATGATTTCTTCGACGTACTCGCGCGTGAGCGGCTCGATGTAGGTGCGGTCGGCGAGTTCAGGGTCGGTCATGATGGTGGCCGGGTTTGAATTCACCAGCACGACCTCGTAGCCTTCCTGTTTGAGCGCCTTGCATGCCTGCGTGCCGGAGTAATCAAACTCTGCCGACTGGCCGATCACAATCGGCCCCGAGCCGATTACGAGGATCTTCTGAATGTCATTTCTACGTGGCATTTCGTGATGTGTCCTGAGTCAATGTCTGTTCAGCTTGCGAAGTGCTTTGTCAAAATCCTGCTTACTGGTGAAAACGGAGGAGCATGCGTCTGTGCAGGCGCCGGGCCCGAGAATGACGTAGAGCTTTTTGCGTTGAACAAGTGTGGCGAGTTCCATGCGGACGATGATCTGTTGCGCCGCCGGCGAGTTTGCTGAGCGTGCAACCTGGAAGAGGTACTCGCCGGAGGCGCGATCGAAGTGAAAGGCTCCCGCCTGATCGCTATGCGTCGTCGAAAGCACCTTGCCATCGCGGGACAGCATGATCGCAACGTTTGCTGCCGGCTTGCCGAAGCTGTCAACCACAAGCCCCTCTACTGAGGTGAGATGGATGGGGCCACTGACTTCAAGCTGGGCGTAGGTCGGAAGGCAAACTGCCAGGCCGAGCAACCCAGCCACCGCCGTGCGGCCCAAAAAACAGCGGAGCCTTGGCCCCGCTGCGTGGCAAAAATCAAGCCTTGGACGCAACATCATCGTTTCCACTCCTCCATCATGGTGCGGAAATCGCGGAAGAGGTAGTGCGAATCGTGTGGTCCAGGCGCCGCTTCAGGGTGATACTGCACACTAAAGAGCGGGAGTGTTTTGTGGCGCAGACCTTCGAGGGTCTGGTCATTCAGATCAACGTGTGTCAGCTCAACGTCGCTGGGGTTGATCGAGTCCGGATCGACAGCAAAATTGTGATTGTGCGCTGTAATCTCGACCTTGCCGGTGATGTTGTTGCGGACAGGATGATTTCCGCCGTGATGACCGAACTTGAGCTTGTAGGTACGGCCGCCGAGAGCCAGTCCGCATAGCTGATGGCCAAGGCAGATGCCAAAAACCGGCACGCGGCCCATCATGCCGCGGATCGACTTGACCGCATAATCTACCGGCTCCGGATCGCCCGGCCCATTCGACAGGAAAACGCCATCAGGCTTCAGCGCGAGCACATCCTCCGCACTCGTTTGCGCGGGAACAACGGTGACGCGGGTCCCTTCACGCGTGAGCATGCGCAAAATATTCTGCTTGATGCCGAAGTCATAAGCGACGACGTGCAGAAGCTCACGGCCGGCTTCGCCAGAGTCCTGAGGCAGCAGCGGATCGCCGCTCTGGTTGCGACTGTCGTTCGCGTCGAAGCTGTACGCAGATTTGGTCGAGACCACCTTCGCAAGGTCGGTTCCGTCCATCTTGCGAACGCTTCTTGCCTTCTCAACGAGAGCGTCTGGATTTGAGACGTCAGTAGAAATTACGCCACGCATGACGCCGTTATTGCGCAGATGGCGCACCAGCGCGCGTGTATCAATCTCGGCGAGCACCGGAACCGCATAGCGCTCCATATACTCGTCTGTGACTTGCTCCGACCGCCAGTTCGAGCTGATCGCCGAGAACTCTCGTACGATCAGGCCTTCAATAAACGGTTTCGCGGCCTCGTTATCGGCGCGGTTGGTCCCGTAGTTGCCGATCTGAGGGTTAGTAAGGACGACGATTTGTCCGGCGTAGGAAGGATCTGTGGCGATTTCCTGGTAACCGGTTAAAGAAGTGTTGAAGACGACTTCACCCTGGCATTCACCAGGTGCGCCATGTGCCTGGCCGAGGAAGATGCGCCCGTCTTCGAGCGCCAGCATTGCCTGCATTGCCGCTCCGAGGAGTGGATTCAATAGATTTTAGCAGAAGCGGAACGGTCTCTCCTAATGCGTAGCCCAGCTTCGCGGCCACGGCGAGCCTTATACTGCCTGCAAATGAGTTACAGCACGAGATGGACCGCGATTGCGGCCGCATTTTTCCTCAGCCTGCCGGCTACCGAAGCCCGCAAAAGCGCCGCACAGGATGCCCAGCCGCCTCTCTTCAGAAGCGAGACCCACCTGATCGACTTCACGTTCAGCGTGCATAAGCCCGACGGCTCGCTTGCAACAGGACTTGGACCAGAAGACTTCCAGATCGTCGAGGACGGAGAGCCTCAAAAGATTGCCTTTTTCGGAGCCCAGGGCCAGTTGCCGCTGTCCCTTGGCCTGATCGTGGACGCGAGCGACAGCCAGAGCAAATTCTTCAAGCGTCATCGCAAGGACATTGAACAATTTCTCAAAACAGTGGTCCGGCCACAGGATGAGGTCTTCACAATCTGCTTCGGCAATCATCTCCGCCTAACCAGTGGATTGACTTCGTCAACGACTGCGGTGATGGATGGCCTCGATCGTTTCGACAAGGGGGACAGGCAGTTTCCGGAGCTGGCTGCAGAAGATGACCGGGAAGGCGGAACAGCGCTGTACGACGCTATCTACGACGGAATCCACCAGGAACTAAGCGGAGCGCAGGGTCACCAGAAGGCCCTGATCCTCTTCACGGACGGCGAAGAGAATTCGAGCGCCCATGACCTGCTGGATGCCATTGACGCGGCACGAGAGAACGATACGCTGATTTACTCCATTCGCTACACCGAGGAGAAGGAAGAGCAAACCCCGAAGGCGCGTCACGGTAATGCCGCCCTGCATCACCTGGCAGGGGAGACCGGCGGTTCAGATTTCGACGCTCTTCACGGAGATCTGCGCGCGGCCTTCACTGAGATTGCGCAGCAGCTGCGGTCTCTCTATTCGGTTGCCTACCACTCCACCAACCACAGGCGCGATGGTAGCTTTCACCGGGTGGTGATCACTACCAAAGACCCCTCCTTCACCGTTCAGGCCCGAACCGGCTATTACGCGCGTTAGCGAGGCCAGGGGGTGAGAATCAGCGGAGGACGCCGGCGTCTCGGGTGGGCCAGTAGACGAAGACGGCCTTGCCATAGATCAGATCACGCTCCACGGCTCCGAACTCACGGCTGTCAGAGGAGATGGATCGATGGTCGCCCATGACGAAATAGCTGTCATCGGGAATGACCGTCTCTGCCATTGACCGGGAATCCCGATAAAGATCAGGAACGTAGGACTCCTTCAACTCAACGCCGTTTACCCACACGTGCCCGTCACCGATCCAGATGCGATCGCCAGGAAGGCCGATGACGCGCTTGATGTAGCTTTTCGCCGGATCGCGGGGATAGTGAAAGACCACGATATCGCCGCGCTGGATCGACTCAATGTGATAAACGAATTTGTTGATGAAGAGGCGGTCGTGGTCTTCAAGCCCCGGCAGCATGCTCGTGCCTTCAACGCGCACAGGCTGGTAGAGGAACGTAATAATCAGGATGGAAACACCCGCCGAAATAATCAGATCACGCAGCCAGATTACCGCTCCCGCTGATTTGGGAGAAGCAATAGTTGCTGGAAGTGCTGGTTGAATATCACCGGTCTGCGACAGGTTCGCAGGTGCTTCAAGTGTTGCTGGCTCGTCAAATTCTCTTTGCATCGTTTCTCTTGAATTCGCGGCGCTCCAGGATTACTGGCAGCCGAGACCTCCGGGAGGACATAGAATCCGCTCGCGATTCGGTTTGTCGATCGGCTTAGGCTGATTTGGCGACGGAACCAGAGCCGGCGCGCTCCCAGGAGCGCCCACACCGGCAAGGTTCTCTTCCTCGAGAATCAACGGCCTCTGCAACACCATTTCCACTTGCGTTCCACTTTCAATATTGACATCAGCGCCGCGAGTAAACAAGGAGACGAGTCCAGCAGCGGCAAGACCTGCGCCCATACCGGCAATTCCGCCGGCCAGCGGGTGCCCTGATCCAAGTCCCGCGATGGAGCCGACCGTTCCACCGGCTGGAATGCCGACCTCGGCAACCTTGCCCATGTTGCGTGTCTTGTCGCCGTCCTGTTCGATCGTTCCCTCTCCGTCGTCCTTCACGGTCTGCTTCTTCGCTCCGGGCATACTGTTCACCATGCCGGGAATCTCAACCACGGAGCCGTTGGGGAAAATGATCGAAGTAAAATGCATATCCAGCTGCGATTTACCTTTAACGTGTCCTGCCCGCTCCACGCGGTCAACAACGCCCTGCACGTAGACACCGGCAGGAATCATTACACGATTGCCGACAACAACCGGGAAGGTGGAGACAAGATAAACACCGTCGCCCGCGCGGGCGCTCTTGGTATTAATGCCGCTGCGCAACTGCAGCAAAACCTTGGTTCCAGAGGGAACCGTATACATCTTCGCAGCCGGGCTCTCAGGCTTGGCGGAAACGGCTTGAGCCTCGCCTCTGCTCGAGGATGTGGCCTCCTGAGCCACCGCCAGAGCAGAAGTGCCGAGCATTACAGCCAGCACGCATGCGGCGGATCCGCTGATGTCGAACAGGCGCATCAATCCCCCTAAGCTTCTGTAGAAATAGACGGCGGAGCCGCACTCAAGGGTAGCCCATTCCTGAGTCCCGCACAAAATACCGCTTGATCGAGGCGTCGGCGCCGAATTTCGCGTTACGATGCAATCAACGATGGTGATCGAAGATGGCTCCCGCTCAGCCAGTTCTGCCCTGCCGGAGGGTGCGTTCGCGCCTGCCTACAGGGTACTCTCGGATGCCATCGGCGCTCATGCCTTTCCAGGATGTGCCTTCGGTGTCCTGTCTGGCGGGCGCGTCGTACTTCAGGATGCGCTGGGCCGATTTACATACGACGAGGATGCTCCCGGCGTTACGCCGGAGACCTGCTACGACATCGCCAGCATCACAAAAGTGTTGGCAACAACGGCCGCGGCAATGCTGCTCGTGCAGCGCGATGCGCTCGACATCGAGATGCCGCTTGGAGAGCTGCTGCCGGGCTTTGTGGTAGGCCGCTCGCGAGGCGAGCGCGCACACGCGGTAACGATCCGCAACCTTCTTGCACATAACTCCGGACTCCCCGGCTATGTCGAGCTTTTTCGCTCCGTCACCACCTCCGAAGAGCTTCTGCGCGCATGTCTTCAGCTCCCACTGGAAGCCGAGCCCGGCACCCGAATGGAATACTCCGACATTGGATTCATCCTGCTGCGCAAGGCGCTCGAAGTGCTCACAGGGGAAGGGCTGAGAAGCTGGGCCCGCCGCGAGCTCTTCCTGCCTCTCGGGCTTGGGGCAACCACCTTTGATCCTCCGCCTGAAGCGCACCCGCTCATTCCGCCAACCGAGGTGGATAATACCCTACGGAATCGCCGCATCCAGGGCGAAGTGCAGGATGAACATGCGTGGCTGATGCACGGAGTCGCCGGTCACGCCGGGCTGTTTTCGAATGTGCCGGATCTTCTCTGCTTCTCTTCCGCGGTGCTGGCAGGGCTTCAATCTCAAAACGACGACACTCCGCTCTTTCTGAAACCGACGATCGATCTTTTTGCGACGCGGCAGGGTCCTGCGGGTAGTTCGCGTGCTCTTGGGTGGGATACCCCATCTGAGAATTCGTCAGCGGGAAGACTTTTTCCAGCGCATTCCATCGGACATCTCGGCTACAGCGGGTGCTCGCTCTGGATCGATCTTGATGCCCAGGTTGCCGTCGCCCTGCTGACCAACCGCACCTGGCCGGATCGGCAAAGCCAGCTCATTCGCGAGGTACGCCCTGCCTTCCATAACGCGGTGCGGGAATCGCTGCTTTCTGCAGGTAATTTGACCTAGCGCCCAGGGGTACCCCGGTACCTCTTTTTTGCTTTTGCTTGCGCACTTTGCGAGTACAATAAGACTCTGGGGAAACTCTCGATGCTTACCAGCACGACGACGCAGGAAACAGTAGAAGTAGATCAGAAAAAAGAGGAAGTGCAAGACCCAGCCTCTTTGCTTCAGCACCTGACCACTGAGAGCCAAAACGAGGCTTCTCAAGGGTTTGACACAAAATCTGCACTCGAAATCGCCCGGATCATCAACCACGAAGATTCGAAGATCGCAGCAGCGGTCAAGAAGGCGATTCCCGAGATCGCCCAGGTTATTGATCAGGTGGCGCGCAGCCTCCGCGATGGCGGCAGATTGATCTACATCGGAGCGGGTTCGAGCGGCCGCATTGCCGCGCTCGATGCCTCCGAATGTCCCCCTACCTATTCGACGACGCCGGGGCAGATTCAATACATCATGGCAGGCGGTCCCAAGGCTCTCGCTTCCGCAGTTGAAGTGAATGAAGATTCAGAGGAACTCGGCCAGCGCGACATCGCGAGGCGCCGTCCCACCCGCAAGGACGTCGTAATCGGCCTTTCCGCTTCAGGCAGAACTCCCTATGTCGTCGCCGCCGTTGCCTACGCCCGAGCTCGCGGCGCGCACACAGCTGCCGTGACCTGTAATCATGGAACGCCCATCCAGGCTGCTGCAGACATCACCATTGTTGCGGAAGTAGGCGCTGAGGTTGTCTCTGGCTCCACGCGCATGAAGGCCGGAAGCGCGCAGAAGATGGTCCTCAACATGATCACCACCGGCACCATGACGCGGCTGGGCTACGTCTACGAAAACCTGATGGTCAATGTGCACATGCAGAATTCCAAGCTCGTTGAGCGTGGGATTCGCATCCTGATGAGCGCGTGCAAAATTGATCGGGCCACCGCCGTAGATACGATCAAGTCCGCAGGACGCAGTGTTCCAGTGGCTCTCGTGATGCTGAAGGCCAAGGTGGATAAACCTGAGGCGGTTCGTCGTCTGGCCAAGTCGGACGGCAACGTGCGCCTTGCCATCGAAGACAACGTCCTCGAACTTTAGGCAAGATACGCTTCTTCAAATCCGAATCGATTAGAAACCCTCCCGGGCTGGCATCCATTTCGATACCTCCGGTGCAGGAACTCGGATTTACACTCGATCCTCAGGAGTACTGCTTCATTCATGGATAAGTTTGTCATTCGTGGCGGCAATCCGCTCGTCGGTACCGTGCGCGTCTCCGGCGCCAAGAACTCTGCCCTGCCCTGCATGGCGGCGGCCATTCTTACTGAAGAAGACGTAATCCTCGACAATATACCCCAGGTTCGCGACATCGCAACGGAGCGGCGCCTTCTGGCCGCGATGGGAGCCGAGGTCGAGTTGGGGATTAAATCTGCCGGCGAGAGCACCAGAATCTGTTGCCGCACGCTTTCCGATCCTGTCGCAAAGTATGAAATCGTGAAGACGATGCGAGCCAGTTCGCTCGTACTTGGACCACTGATAGCGCGTGCAGGCATGGCCCGCGTGGCAATGCCCGGTGGATGCGCCATAGGCGGACGCCCGATTGACTTGCACATCAAGGGCCTAGAGAAGATGGGGGCGACGATCGTTCAGGAACACGGCTACTTAGAAGCCCGTGCCTCCCGGCTTAGAGGCGCGCATATCGTCTTCGACAAGATCACCGTGACCGGCACTGAAGATCTGCTCATGGCGGCGGTGCTTGCAGAAGGCGAAACCCTGATGGAGAACTGTGCGCGCGAGCCGGAAGTTGCCGATCTTGCCGCACTGCTGACCGCGATGGGAGCTAAGCTCGAGGGCGCAGGAACTTCAACGATTCGAGTGCAAGGCGTCACTAGCCTCGGCGGCGCGCGTTATCGCATAACTTCCGACCGCATCGAGGCTGGCACATTTCTTGTGGCGGGCGCCATAACCGCAGGGGATCTGACCGTTACAGATGCCAATCCCGCTCATCTTGGCGCACTGATCAACAAGCTCGAAGAGGCTGGGGCAAAGGTTCAAATTCTGGATTCGACTTCACTCCGGGTGACCTCCGACGGCCGCCTGAATGCCGCCGATATTTCTACAGAGGAGTATCCCGGCTTTCCGACCGATATGCAGGCTCAATACATGGCGCTGGCCACGCAGGCACAAGGTGTCAGCCTGGTGAAAGAGAACATATTCGAGAACCGTTTCATGCATGTGCAGGAGCTGGTGCGCATGGGCGCAAACATCAAGGTAGACGGACGAACCGCCACCGTGCGTGGCCCTGCCCGCCTCTCCGCCGCCGCTGTAATGTGCTCGGATCTGCGCGCCTCGGCGTCGCTTGTTCTTGCAGCCCTGGTCGCCGACGGCGAGTCCATTCTCGATCGCGTGTATCACATGGATCGCGGATATGAACGCATCGAAGAAAAACTCAAAGCGGTCGGAGCACAGATTCACCGGATGGGCGATGTGTTTCCCGTGAAGGAAGCTGAAGCGTTCGCCGACTGATCGGGCAAATCACCGCCAGCTGGCTGCAAGGTGCCAGCGCATTCCGCGGTCTTCTGTCTTCTCGAGCACGCGCTCGTACTCGCGCAGCTCCAGCAGGATTGGAAACGTCTCCGAGCCGATAGCCACGGGCTTCTCGGTTAGAAACTCGATCAATCTGCGAACCGTCACCAGGCCGTCGGACGCGGCAAACCATTGCGGCTGCGGAAGGTGATTGGCCCACTGTGGATCTCCTGCGCCTTGTTCCAGCAGCAGAGCCATGGAGTTTTCATCCGCGGAAAAGAAATTAAGAAGTGGATTGACACGCAGAGTGGCTGCAAGCCGGTCGAGAGCCTCTTCATTTCGAGCCAGAGCCCGGCCGTTGACGAAGATGTCAAAGCCGGGGTCGTCACCTTCGACAACGATGTAAAGACTTGCTCCCATCGCCCAAAGTTTAGTGTAGAAACTAGTTACCACGATCGAAATTCGTGCGGTGGTCATCCAATCAATTACGTGCAATTGGCGGCGCTACTCACGTCTCACCTCATTACCCAAGTTCCCTAAACACTTAAATTTGGCACAAAAGGGTTATACCCCCTCCGGGCCCCTCGCCGCTCTAATGGATGTATCCGATCTATTTGAAGCGGTATTGAACCTGGGGTGATTGTGCTGGATTGGAGTAAGCTGCCGGATCTCGCTACCGTAGTGCTGCTGACCTGTGCTTTTGCATCCGTCGCGCGCCGCGGTCAAACTGCCGTCTCCATACTCTGGCTTACCGGTTGGATTCTCGTTGCGCTTCATTTTGTCGCTTTCATGTTCCTTGACTGCTCCGGGATCGCAGGCACAGTTGCGGCCGATATCGGAGTTGCTGCTTTGGCAGACGCCGGCGTGCTCTTCATGTATGCGTCTGTTCCCTACCGCGAAGAGCTTTCAAGCAAGATAATGCTGCTCTCGCTGCTCGCGACAAATACCCTCTACATCTGCATTCTCAACGTGAGTCCCGCGGCCGATTGGGCATTGACGCCGGCCGCCCTTTCGTTTGGCGCACTGCCGCTGGGCATCGCTCTGGCTGACATTGGCACAATTCAGAGCCGTCTGCGCTGGCTGGTTGTTGCGCTCAACTGTCTGCTTTCGGCATTCCTGCTGCTTGTTCAGCATCAGCCCAATAATGGGCCGTCCCTCGCCCTCGATGGCGTACTATTCACCGTCTATTTCGGGTGTTGCCTCCACTTCTGGCTCTCTCTGCGCCGGGCGACAGGCGGCGCACTCATCACGATCGCCGGCTTCTTCGCATGGTCGTCAGTCTTTCTTGTTGGACCCCTTCTGGATGCGTTTGCGCCGAATGCCCGGGTCGACAGCGAAGTGTGGAATTTGCCGAAGTACGTCGTCGCGGTCGGTATGATCCTCCTGCTGCTTGAAGAGCAACTCGAGCACAATAAATACCTCGCACTTCATGATGAACTCACCGGGCTGCCGAATCGCCGGCTCTTTCAGGACCGCCTGGCCGTTGCGCTCGAACGCGCGCGGCGTGCCGGAAGCAAGGTGGCCGTCCTCGTCGTTGATCTCGACCGCTTCAAGCAGGTGAACGACACACTAGGGCACCACGCCGGCGATCAGCTGCTGCAGCTGGTGAGCGCAATCTTTCTGGGCCGAATTCGCAATTCAGATACGGTTGCCCGAACTGGCGGCGATGAGTTTTCCGTCATTCTTGAAGACACTGCCGATCGCGCAAGTGCAACCGGCGTTGCAGGTTCTTTGCTGCGCTATCTAAACTCACCACTCACGATTCAGAACACAACTGTATGGGTAGGCGCAAGCATCGGCGTTGCTCTCTTTCCCGATGATGCCCAAGAGATGGAGTCCCTTTGCATCGCGGCCGATCTTCGCATGTATTCGGAGAAGAATGACGCGAAACAACGCCCCGACGTCCTCGAAAAGATTCGTCCGCACGCCGCTTTTGAGGATGCGACGCACGCTGATTTTCGCGTGGCATCGGATAGCTCGCGAGCCTAGATTCCGGGAGACCACTAGCAAATCGAAACGAAGAGGGCCCCGAGCTTTTCAGCCCGAGGCCCACTTCTTTCAGCGCAGTTAGCGATCAGCCTTGACCGCCACCCGCGCCCGGTCCACGGCCGCCGGGACGACGGCGACGGCGACGGCGGTTGTTGTTGTTGGCCGGCGGGCGTCCGCCAGCAGCGGGAGGACCGCCTGCCTGAACCGGAACGCCATCGGCACGATTAAAGTTTGGCTCGTTCGCTTCGTCGACCTCTTCGCCTTCGCCGTCTTCCTCGTCGAAATCGTCTCCACCCTCAATCATGATGGTGCTCTGGTTCGAGCGCGGCTGACGATCATCGAACTCATGGCGAGGCTTTGCCGGTGCAGGAGTCGCCGCAGCTTCGCCGTCTGTCTCCTCAACTTCCGAAGCGGGAGCCGATTGCGCCAGCTTCGCACGTTGCTCCTTGATGAGCGCCTTGCGGCTCAGTTTGATGCGGTTCCCTTCGATCGCCAGAACCTTCACCATGACCTGATCGCCCTCGCGAAGCTCGTCCTTGACTTCTTTCACGCGGTGTTCGGCAATCTCAGAGATGTGAAGCAGACCGTCGGTCCCCGGGAAGAGTTCAACGAAGGCGCCGAACTCGGCCAGGCGTACCACCTTGCCCAGGTACGTCTTGCCAATTTCGGGCACGGCGGCGATGTCGTTGATGATCGCGAGTGCCTTCTTAAGACCCTCGGCATCGCTCGAAGCGACGCTCACGCGGCCAGTATCGTCCACATCGATCTTCGCGCCCGTCTGCTCGACGATGCCGCGGATCGTGGCACCGCCCTTGCCGATCAGATCGCGAATTTTATCCGTCGGAATCTGAACGGTCTCAATGCGCGGTGCATACTGCGAGCGCTCCTGGTTCGGACCGGCGAGCGCAGCATCCATCTTGTCGAGCAGGAAGATGCGGCCGCGGCGTGCCTGTTCCATTGCCTGCTCAAGAATTTCGCGCGTCAGGCCGCCAATCTTGATGTCCATCTGTAGAGCCGTAATGCCATTTCGCGTTCCGGCCACCTTGAAGTCCATATCGCCGTAGTGGTCTTCCGCGCCCGCGATATCGCTAAGGATCGCGTAGTCATCGCCTTCCTTTACCAAGCCCATGGCAACGCCGGCTACCGCGCCCTTGAGAGCGATTCCCGCGTCGAAAAGCGCGAGACTCGCACCGCAGACCGAAGCCATTGAAGAGGAACCGTTCGATTCAAGGATGTCCGAAACAATCCGGATCGAATACGGTGACTCGTCCGGCTTGGGCAATACGGGAGCGATCGCACGCTCGGCAAGCGCTCCATGGCCTACCTCACGACGCCCAACGCCAGTCATACGCCCTGTTTCACCAACGCTAAACGGCGGAAAGTTATAGTGAAGCATGAAACTCTTCCTCTGCTCACCCTCATAACTCTCGAGGCGCTGGCTATCGTCGGAGGTGCCCAGGGTCGCGGTAACCAGCGCCTGTGTCTCGCCGCGCGTAAAGAGCGCGGAACCATGAGTACGGGGCAGAACACGGGTTTCAATACTGATGGGGCGAATCTCGTCGAAGGCCCGGCGATCCGGACGAATCTTGTCCTTTGTCACCTGCTCGCGGAAAAGGCGCTCGCGCAAGTGCTCGAAATAGGTGCTCAGCTTCTTCTTCGCGTCTGGCTGATCCTGCGGAAGCTCTGCTGCGAATTCTTCCTTGATCTGCTTTACGAGCGCGTAGCTCTCGGTCTTGGCATGTGCCTTGGTGTCAAGCGCATCCTTCAAACGATCGCCGACCTTCGCCTTAAGGGCACTGTAGTATCCCTCGTCGAATTCCGGTGCGTTGAAAGAACGCTTGGGCTTTCCGGCCTTGGCGACCAGTGCATCGATAGCGGCTACAATCTTCTTGATTTCTCCGTGGGCAAATTCGATGGCGGCGAGAATGACCTCTTCGCTTTCTTCCTTTGCGCCAGCCTCGATCATCACAATGCCGTCATTGTGTCCGACAACCATGATGTTCACCGTGGTTGCAGCACGCTCGGCATAGGTGGGATTGATCACAAACTCGCCCCCGATGCGCCCCACTCGGACTGCGCCGATTGTGGTGCCGAAGGGGATATCCGAAAGAGCTACCGCCGCGGATGCGGCGTTGATCGCAACCACATCCGGATCGTTCTCTTTATCAGCCGAGAAAACCAGGGCAATGACCTGCGTCTCGTTGCGGAATCCATCCGGGAAAAGCGGACGGATCGGTCTGTCAATCTGTCGCGCAGTCAGAATTTCCTTTTCACTGGGGCGGCCTTCGCGCTTGATAAACCCTCCGGGGATGCGTCCGCCAGCATAGGTGTATTCGCGGTAATCCACGGTGAGGGGGAAAAAATCGATGCCTTCGCGCGGATCCGGTGAAGCGATCGCCGTGGCTAGCACCACGGTTTCGCCAATCGTCACCAACGCGGCGCCGGAGGCCTGCTTGGCAATGCGCCCGGTCTCAAAAACCAATCGCTTGCCGCCGGCAAGCTCCACTGCTACTTCATGCTTCGTAGACATAGTGTCCTCGTTTCGTTTTGTTCGCTTGGGAAACTTGTAGGGATAATGCGCCTGAGTGGCGTGAAGGAAGGGCGATCGGTGCTGCAGGTTGAAGGCGATGAGAGAGTCGCCGCGAGGGAATTCTCGCGGACCCCTCGAATGCCTGCACGCGGGCACAGCATGGCAGATAGCTCTGCAGCTGCCCGGGCGGCATCGATCGCTCGCCAGGTACACTCTTGCCCCAGGTCCACGAAGGAACAGGGGCCTTGACCAGTACTCGGTCTGGGCGCTTCCAGTTCAAGGTTGCTTTCTGAATTACTTCCGGATACCGAGTTTGCCAATCACGTCACGATACCGGTCGGAATCGTGCGTCTTGAGGTAATCCAGAAGACGGCGGCGCTTGCTCACGAGCATCAGCAGACCACGGCGCGAAGCATGATCCTTTTTGTGGGTCTTAAAGTGCTCAGTCAGTTCGCCAATCCGCTCACTCAGAATCGCGATCTGGACCTCCGGGGAACCGGTGTCCGAATCATGGGTGCGGAAACGTTGAATCAGATCAGTTTTCTTTGCAGTCGCCAGCACGGCGTGTATTACTCCTCTTTACGTTCTCAGTCCACTCTCAAGTGTCTAAAGTCGAGATTACCATGAATATGTGTTCTACGCCATTTGCCCCGATTGTCTGCCCTGCCTCCAAATCCATGGCTCCTTGAGGTTTGACGCTCACTGATCGGGCTGCAACCAGTAGTTGGCCCTCGCTACGACACGCGCCCCGTAGTCCTCGGTCGTGCGCACGCGAATCGTGTGCAGCCCTGGAGTCGGATCCGAAGGATTGAAGGTGATCAGATACCGGTTGCGCATGTGCCGTGCCGCATCCACCACTTTCTGTTCAAACCGTTTATCGCCGGTAAAGGTTGCGTATTCCCCGCCACTCTCCAGGGCAACTTCCTTGGCGACATTTTTCTTGAATGCTTTTACCGCCATCACCAGGGCGGAAACCATATTCAGTGTCCGGTCGTCGCCTGAATCGGCAAGATCGTGGAGCAGCTCGGCCCGTGCGGGAGAGAAAGAGACACTAAGAACCAGCACATCCGACTGCCCGATCTTCTGGATAAGCTGGACGGCTTTGGTGTGCTTGCTGCCATGGTCCCGTTCCTCGCTGATCAGCAAAAGCACCCGCCGATAGTTTTTCGGCTGCATCTCGAGTAGATCAACAGCCGAGCTCACGGTATCGAGAATGGCTGCTCCCCCATCTCCGGGCTGCAGCGTTTGCAGTGCGCTCGTGAGGGCATCCCCGGAATGCGTGTAATCCATCAAGAGATGCGGATGGGAGTCAAAACCCATCAAAGCCGCCTCGCTGTGAGGGTCCGCGAGAAACAGATCGAGTAGCGGCCCTAGTTTCGCGAGTTTGCCGAATTCCAAAACACTAGCGCCGCCCTGTTCAACAGCGATAACAAGCGCAACTGGCGCAGTGTCCAGCTCATCCTGAACTCGAATCTTCTGGGGGATGCCGTTATCCTCAAGCACAAAGTCTGATGCCTTCAGCCCGTAAAGAATGCTGCCGTCCTTCTTCTCGACCAGCGTAGGAACCAGCACTTCGTTCGTCGTCACGCGAAGGGTTGGCGCATTCTCGGCGCCAGGCAGTGGCTTTGGTGGCTCCGCTGCAGGCAGTTGTTGAGCGTGCAGGCCGCTCTGGGCCAACATGAGCAGCGCTCCGGCCACGACGCAGATGGCCCAATATTTCAGATTTATCCTTCGCGGCATGCAGTCCAAGTCAACGCCTTCAGCCACGCCTGCGGGCCTCGCGCTGTACGCGACCTGTCCACATCAGAAAGCTCAGCAGCTCCCACTTTTCACTCCAGAAGAACCCAAGCACATCCCCGGCCTTCAGGGTCTCAGCTGGCTTACCGGAATAGGTCTCAACGCGCCAGCGCAAAAACTCACTCCGCCACGGCGCCAGCCGGTGACCGCGAGTCGCATTCCAGAGGAACCGAAGAGGGGCAAACAAAGACGTGTCCTTTTCCTCAGTATAGACGCGCCTTCATGCGTCCGCAGCAGAGCAACAACCGCACTGCTAGGACAACTTGTCAAAGAGACTTCCCGACCCAAGCTGAGCAATCACCGCCTCAAGCGCAGTCTGCTGGGTCTTCGAAAGCGACAACTGCGTTGAAATGTCGCCAAGATCCGCCTGCATCAGGCTAGTCTGGGCGGCAGTCAGCTGCGTCTTCTCACTGGCAACGGAATTGGTGGCTGCCGTCAACCGTGACAGCGAATTATCGAGTGTGACCCGCTGTTGCGAGACGTAGCTCAGAGCCGCATTCAATGATTGCAAATCCGTTGCCGAAGATGCGCTTGCCGTTCCGCTGGCGAAGTCCGCAACCAGGTTGTTCAGTGCTGCGAAAACGCTGCTCGTTCCGTTCCCCATGAAGATTTGGTCGCCGGGAAGATTCAACTGGATCGCCTGTCCATTCGGAGTCTCAAGGAAATTTACCCCAGAGTCTCCGCTGTAGATTGTCGTTGCTGGCGTTGTGCTCTCCGATGTACTGAAAGGCTCGGTCGACGTCTGGCTTCCCGCAAAAATGTACTGGCCCTGATAGCTGGAGTTCGCCAGAGAGGTGATCTCGTCGCGTACCCCGCTCAACTGGTCGGAGATTGCCTGTAGTTGACTTGAATTAAGCGTGCCGTTGTTTGCGCTGGTGGCCAGTGAGATTGCCTGAGTCAGCTGAGTGACAACGCTGCCCAGTGCTGAATCCGCCACTTGCAACCGTCCCTGCACAAGGCTGGAGGATTGCGTAAAGGAATCATCCTGCTGAATCTGCTTGAGCAGCAAAACGTTCTCGCCGGCACTTACCGGATCCTGGCCAAGAGAAGTAACCCGCACGCCGCTTGCAAGCTCGCTGGTCAGTTGCTGTTCGGTAGACTGCGCCGAATCGAGAGCGCCTGCCAGATTCGAAACGTAAAGTGGATCGACTCGCATTGTCGTTTCTCGCCTCTGCCTTTTTCAGATTTAGGAAACTGTGGTCTGCATCCCGAGGTTGATGGCGGAGGCCATGATGGAGTTCAGGATTCCGAAGACTTCTGAAGCGGCCTGGTAACTCCGCTCCAACTGCTGCATTGAAGCCGCTTCGTCGTTGAGGTTGACGCTTGAGAGAGCATCCCGCTGCGTCTGCAGCTGAGTGACTGAGGCGCTTTGCGCCGTATTCTCCGTCCCAACCTGACTGACAGTCGAGCCAAGAGTGCTCACAAACTGTGCGAAAAAGTTCGTTGCTGTCTTTCCACCCACAATTGACTGATTCGCGAGGCCGGCAAGACTAACCGCATTCGCGTTATCCCCTGTCCCCGCTCCCGAGGCCGCGGCAGCAATATGATCGGGATTGGTCATCACCACACTCATCGCCAGTGCGCTGCCTGCGATAGCCGTGGGCGCGTTGAAGATGTCGCCTGCGCCGCTATTGTCGCCCGCCATATCCGTGCCGGTATTGTTCTGCGCATTGACAGCGGTCGAGATGCCATACGCCAGTTGGTCAAGAGCAGTAAGGGCGCTGGGAATATCCTGATCGCGGGCCGTAACGTAGCCGCCCAGTTCCCCGCCACCGCTCGCCAGTTCTGTGGTCACGTCGGTTCCGTTGACAAAGAAATGAGTGACTCCGCCGGCGATGCCATCGGTCATCGTGAAGGATGAAGATCCAGAGACGAGCAACTGGCCTGATGTTGTCGTCACGGAAAGCCCATTATTTTCTGTGGTCACCTGATTGATGCCAATCAACTTCGAAAGAGCGGATAGATCCTGCTGGCGCTGATCGTCAAGCGTGCCGGCATCTCCGCCGGCAGAGAGACTTTGAATCTGCTGATTCAGCTTCGCAATGGCGGACGTAAGGGCATTGACCTGCATCACAACCCCCGCTGCTTCCTGATCGAGTGCTGACTGCTGCGAGGTCAGGCTCGCAGCGGCATTCGAGACATCACCCGCAAGGGTCGATGCGGTCGACAGGACCTGTTGACGCAGAGCGCTGTCGGTCGGGTCGGCCTCCAGCGATGAAAAGGAATTAAAGAAACTCGTAATGTCGCTGCCGATATCGCCGGCCGTTGAACTCGCGGAGCCACTGTCCGGCGTGAAGAGCGTTTCAATTGCGTTCAGCGCAGTAAGGCGCGCACCGCTGGAGGAAACAAGCTGCTGCTGCTGCGCAAGACGTTGTTCCAGAACCCGGTCTCGCACTGAAGTTGCACCTGTCTGCTGCACACCCGAGCCATTCTCTACGCCGTTGATCACGACCGGCGTATTCTCTTCAAAATTCGCCGTCTCGCGCGTATATCCGGTGGTGTTGGCGTTGGCAACATTGTTCGACACAATGTTGAGCGCCGACTGATCGGCGTCTAGTGCCCCCGCAATCAGGTTGAATGCCGAGCTAATTGTCCCCATGCGCCCTCTCCATCGCGTTCCAGCGGGAAGCTGCCCCAGGTCCATATCCCGCCGATCCATTCGTCATATCCGCAGCCTGCTCAATCACCCGGAGATTCGCCCGCGTCGCCTCCAGCATCTTCGCCAGAAGACTCATCGAGCCTACCGCGGCCACGGCTTCCTCCACGGTTGTCAGCTCTTCGGACAGAGATCGTCCGTTTCGATCTGCTCTAGTGAGAGACACAACCAGTGCTTCCAGGCGTTCCGCGTCGAGGCTTGCAAGTGCTTGGGAGGCCTCGATAGCCACATTCTTCAATTGCTCGCGTGTGGATACGCAACTGTCAGCATCCCGCATCTCTGGTCGTCCTTTTCCTGTCACTCGCTCGCCGGATTTGAAGCAAGCATCGAGTCAATGATTTTCGCAGCAACGTCCGTTGCCGCGACGCCATAGCTTCCTGCGGCTAGCGCAGCCTGTACGGCCGCAACCTTCTCCATGCGTACGCCGGAGTCGCCAGCAGCCTGCAGCGCTTCAGCGCCAGCATTGCTCACTGTCGCCTGATCCTGGGCAAGATCGCTTGTTACCGCGCCGCGTTGTGCCTGCCTCGACTGCGGCGTGGCAGCTGCCGATACCCCCAGGAGCGCCTTCAAACCGTCAAGACCGTTGTTGCGCATTTCCATCTGGTTCTCCCCTCCCCCGGTTTATCGGCGCGAGAGGGCAGGTCTTTAATGGCTGGGCATCTCAGGCGATATCCCGCCCCGCTCCGCAAGATTGGAGACGATCCGGTTGGCAATTCCGAGACCCCCCGCAGCGCTGATCGCTCGGCCAAGGGCTTCCGAGGCAAACTGCCCCAGGGCGCCCGCACTCCCGGCGTCGTCGTCCCCGGTCAAGCCGTCTCCCGCGTTCAACGGCTCCAGCAGCTCCTTCATCATCTGAGCCTCAAACTCGTGGGCTGCCTTCATCAATCGCGGCGGCGGATTCGCGGGCGCCGCATACCTCGCGACCTGCAAGATCGCTTCTGCGGGCGTCGAGCTCGAAGATCCAAACGATCCAATGGACAACATCACAGCACCTCCACTTCGGCTTCCAGCGCTCCGGCCTCTTTCATCGCCTGCAAGATCGAGATCACATCCCGCGCGCCGGCGCCGATTCGCTGCAGCTCCTGAACCAAATCTTCCACCGTAGCTCCTTCCTTCAACTCAATCCGGTTTACCGGTTTGTCGTCTGCCTGCACACTGGTCTGCTGCACTACCTGGGTGGTTCCTCCGGAGAAGGAGCCAGGCTGCGACACCTCAATCCGCGCGATCACGTTGATTGAAAGGCCTCCGTGCAGAATCGACACCGGCTGCAACCTGACCATGCCCCCGATCACAACCGTTCCGGTGCGCTCGTTGACCACCACACGCGCCCGCGGGTACACCTCAACCTCGACGGATTCCACTTTGTCGATCAGTGTGGCAACATCCTCATCTGGCTGGCTCGCAATCTGAATGCTGCGGCTATCAAGAGCTTTGGCCCTCCCCGCGCCCAGTGCCTTGTTAATCGCTGCTGCCATCTGCTCCGCGGTATGAAAATCGGCATCGTTGAGCAGCACGGTGACTGTGTGCATATTCTTGAGGTCAAAGGGCACGGTGCGTTCCACCAGCGCGCCACCCGGAACCCTTCCAGTGGTGGGATGATTCACCTGCCGCGCATTTCCTCCCGCCGTCGCCATGTAGCCCCCCAGCACGAGTGAGCCCTGACCCTGCGCATAAATCTGTCCATCGGGACCATAGAGAGGCGTCATCAACAGAATTCCGCCATCGAGCGAGCGAGCATCGCCGGCCGATGAAACCGTCACGTCGATGCGGTATCCGGGCTGAGTGAAGGGCGGCAGGGTGGCAACCACAAAGACCGCCGCCATGTTTTTGACCTGCATGTTGCTTGCGCTGTTCGACCCGGTCTGCGGAACGGTGATGCCCATTCGTTCGAGCGCGGAGATCAACGTCTGCGCAGGAAAAACCGTCTGCGAGCTGTCTCCCGTGCCACGCAATCCCACCACCAGACCGTAGCCCACAAGCTGATTGTCGCGAATGCCCTCAATCGTAGCCACGTCTTTCACACGCGCTCTGTGGCCTGCCGTATCTGCCGCGCAAGGCCGTGTGCCGACCAGCGCAAGGCCCAGCGCAACGCATACGACCCGGCAGAGTCCTACCATACTGCATCGATCTTTTCTTTTCACAGACTCCTCCGGTTTCAAAACACCAACAGTTTCTCGAGCAGTCGCACCAGCGGATTCTGCCGGTAGGTGGAGTCGTTCACGATTCCCCTGCCCGTAACCTCAAGCTCCAGATCGGTCATCGCAGTCGATTGCACCTGGTTTTGCGCGCTCACATCTTCCGGCCGCACGAGCCCCCGCAGCCTGATTAACTGGGTCTGCTGCGAGAACGTAAGTTCCCGCGTTGCCTGCACGACCAGCATGCCGTTCGGAAGCACATCCACGACTTCAGCGCCGAAGGTTGTCGCGAGGCTTGAATTCGTGGTGCTCTCGCCCTGTGCAGTCAGTCCCGATGCCGAGTTTTGCCCGAGCAGGTTCTGCAAATTGTTGGACGCCTTGAGCGCTCCGAAGAGCGCTGTGATGCTGGAGCTCGCATTCGATGAACGGGAGTTCTTTACCTGTCCGTCCGTTGATGCCGCCAGGCTTTCGCTCACCACGATCGAAACCACGTCGTGCAGCCGGAAGGCTTTGGCATCGGTCCCCAGGCGCACGAGGCGCCCTTCAGCGCTCCAAATCGAACCCGAGGTTTTGACTTCTGCTGCCTGCTGGGCCCGCACCCGGTCGATATATGCGCGCAGCGCGGCTTCAGGCGGTTTCTGGTCGGCGCCTGCCGGCTTCACGCTTTTCCCGGCAATGCCCGGCACCGGAAGCAGCAACACGATCATGAGCTCGATCCACAACCTGTGCGGCGTCGATTTCATGGCTGCCCCACGAATTGCGCCGAGAGCCAAGCATGTCCCGGGCCAAGAGCCGTAGCGTTGATCGTTTGCCCTCCCACCTTTAACCGAACCTTAAGATTCGCTCCTGCTGCGGCCGGCATCATAGCGATCCCTTCAAGCCGTATTCGCGCCACGGCGGACTCATCTTCGACAACGAGGGCATCGCCTGCGCGAATCACAGGTATTTGCCGACTCGCATACGCTCGCAACATGCCTGCCGTAGGGCGGTGAACTCGCTCGGCCCCCGGCTTCACATTTTCCACGCTTGCAGGCACGAGCCTGCCCGGCCCGGCGGGATTACGCGTATTCTTCAGCAGCAGCCACCGGAGTCCTGCCTGCGGATCGTCGATCCTGCGAACGACCGAAGATCCTCTGTACTCTGCGGAGGAAACGGGCGGTGCACCTCGGGCGACCGCCGCGCCGACGATCGCACCGAACGCAAAAATGAACCGCCCTGCTGAGATGTTCTTCATTTGTTGGCTCCTCACCGGGTCATGTTGTTCACTTGCGAATACATGTCGTCGGCGGCCTTGATCACCTTCGAATTCGATTCATAGGCCCGTTGCGCCAGCACCATCTGCACGAACTCCGTCACCACATCCACATTGGAGTTCTCGAGATATCCCTGCTGAAGCGTACCCATGCCCTCGGTTCCACCCGGATTGCCGAGCACTGCATCGCCGGAGCTCAGCGTTGCCTGCAGCAGGTTCGAACCCACACCCTCGAGGCCGCCCGGATTGGGGAAAGTTGCGAGTTGCAACTGGCCCAGCTGCGAGGGATTCTGCTGGCCGGGTAGCGTTGCGTTCACCACTCCGTACTGGGTGATTGTGACGGACGTAGCATTCGGCGGAATCGTGATCGTCGGAATCACTGGATCGCCGTCCGTCGTCACAATGGTGCCTTGGCTGTTGAGGTGAAACTGGCCCGCTCTCGTGTACGCAATGGTTCCATCGGGACGCTGAATCTGAAAGAATCCCGTACCCTGAATCGCGATATCCAAAGGATTCTGGGTCTGGTTCAGTGAGCCCTGTGTGTTAATCACCTCGGTTGCTGCCGACTTTGTTCCCAGCCCGATCTGAAGACCGGCCGAAACCGTCGACTGACTCTGCGCCGCACCAGGCGTAATCAGGTTCTGATAAACCATGTCCTGAAATTGCAGCCGAAGCTGGCGGAATCCTGTTGTCGATGAATTCGCGAGATTGTTTGCGATAGTGTCCAGGTTCATCTGCTGCGCGCTCATGCCGCTGGCGGCGGTGTATAAAGCTCGAATCATTGATTTCTTCCTCCTTGAGAACGAGACCGGGAGAACAAGACCGGCTAGACGCGCGGCAGGTCCTCGGTCGCAAACTTGTTGAACTCGGTATGAAAGACCGTGAGGGCCTTCTGCATCATCTCTGCCTGGCGCTGCATCATGATCAGGTCCATCGTTCCTTGCACCACGTCCTGGTTGGCCGCTTCAATGGCGCCCTGGTGCAGGCTCGAATCCTTGGCCGGCACCGCCTTCGCTCCCTGCGGGGCGATGTAGCGGTTTGCGCCCTCCGGCGCCAGCTGCGTGCCTTGCGCAAAAGTGAACACCCCAGCGTTGCCGCCACTCCGCCGGCAATTGAAATCGAACCATCAGCCCCCACCGAAGGCTCGCCAGGTGGAAGCGCGATCGGTTTGCCGGAGACTGAAAGGACCGTATCGCCGCCAGCAGTCATCAGCACGCCCTGCTGCGAGCGATGGAAGCTGCCGTCTCTCGTGTAGCGAATGCCATTTTTTGTTTGAACCGCGAAGAACCCCTGCCCTTCGATGGCGAGATCGAGCGGGTTGCCCGTCTGCTGCAGCGCACCTTGCGCCATGTTGAGCGTGTCCCCGCCCAGGAGGCCGTAATTGTTCACCGTGCGGCCGAGCTGGGAATCGAGGGCATCGGGCCCGAGCAATACTGAACGGAAATACTCGCGTTCTGCGCGATAGCCAGGAGTCTGCGCGTTGGCAAGGTTTGAAGCGGCCGTGTCAAGCGCCTGACTGCGCGCCACCAGCCCCGTCATCGCCGCATAATATCCGCTGTCCATAAGACCGGTTCCTTTCACCGGTGAAGGAAGCAGAAATGGGACCAATGATGCGGAGGATAGATTGGGGAAATCTCATCGAGTCGAGTGCGCAACGCAAGTCAACGTTGCTATTGGAGCCCATCGCACACGATCGTCACCGAGAAGACTGCATCTTCGAATGAATAGTTTCGATGCAGTTGGAACTCCGACGCCTGCACACGGATTCTGTAATCGCCGCCAGTGATCACTGCGGGGAGTGAAAGTCCGCAGCTTGCTGCCAGTCCCGGAACTCTCCCTTTCCAGGCGCCGGCCAGCATGTTGCAGATCTCCCCAATGCCGTCCTTGACCGTATCATCCACCGAGAAGATTTCTGCTCCGGTCATGCGTCCTGCCATCCTGATGGCGCCGGCGGCGCCGCAGCGAAAAACGCAGGCGCCACTCAGCATCCCGCCCAGGCCCACCACCGCGGTCACCACTGGCTGCTCCGCACTAGTCACCGCCGCGTTCTCTCCGATCGGTTGGCATTCGACGCCAAGCATCAGCCGGAAAACCTCATCCGTGCTGGCATCCAGATTTTCCAGACTCGAAAGCGTGCTCAACGACTGGCGAAAAGACTGGGTCATTACTTCCTCACCAGTGGCAGTACGTGCTCTTTCACCTGGTCGGTGGTAAAGGGCTTGCGGATGTACCCGCGTGCTCCCGCCAGGATCGCCTGCCTCACGTGCTCCTCGCTCGATTCGGTCGTGACCATCACGACCGGCACCCCCACAGCCAGATTCTGCGCGCGGATCTGCCGCACAAACTCGAGGCCATCCATAAAAGGCATGTTGATATCGGAAAGAATGAGATCCACTTCAGTGGTTTTCAAGAGCTCAATACCTTCAGCGCCGCTGCCTGCCTCATGAACTACCATCGGCTCAATGCCTGCCTGCCGCAGCGAGCGCTCGACAATCTTACGCATCACAGAAGAATCATCAACAATCAGCGTTCGTACTCCGGACATGCGTGAGGCTCCTTGTGCTGCCCCATCTATCGGCTCACGCACCAAAATCGTGAATCGCCGCCGATTCCGCGCTTGAACCGGACTCGAACCGGGCTCAATTCTCATGCCATCTTCGGCACAATCGAACACACCAGATCCCGTATCGCATCCTGCTCAGGAACACCTCCGGCAGGTTTACGCAACCATTGACGAAGCCAGAGATAGTCATGTACTCGCACAAGCCGGGAAGCCACCGGGCGTGTGCGCTCCACTTCCCGCGCGAGGGTCAGCGCCGCAGCCGCCGGCGAGACAGCCTCAATCAGTGACACCGGAGGAAATGCTGCGTCTAGTACGCCTTTGACTGCAGGCCGGAATTGCGATTCCGCAATGACCCCACACTCCACCCGCAGGCCCGTCATCCGCCTGATGCCAAGGGCCAGCGCGGGATCCGGTGCCCCCTCGAAACCGAGGTACAGCACGCCGCTTCCCCCAAAGCGCAGGGGCAACGCCCCGAAGGCATCTACAAAGAGACGTGGCATGACCGCGGTCAATGACCCGGGAGTGTGGCAGTCGCAGCTCAGGACGGGACAGCTCCACTGCAGAGCCAGCGCTCGCGTCACCGTTTCTTCCTTCACGGCTCCCTGCTTTATCAGCCAGCCTCCAATTCTCCCCGTTCCGGCCTGCTTCTGAGCAGTCAGTGCCGCGCGCAGTTGCGCCTGGTTGATCCATTCCTGCTCCAGCATCAGCAGGCCGAGAGGAATGCGATGACGATGGACCGGGCGTTCGGGGGAGCGCCCAGCCATTTCCCGGGCGATTGCAGTGTGGATCCTGGCGCGCGAACACTCAGCCGAACAGCTCCAGCCATCTTCGAAGACGGGAGCCGATCGGCTGCGCAATGGGTGCAACCACGCCGAGGCGCAGCCGGGATGAGCGCATGTTGCCAGCAGGGCCCTGCCCAGAATGCCGGCCCTGCGGATGCCGGTCGATGAACGCAGACCAGTTGCTTCATCACGAGTCGCGATGCTCTTCCTTTGTTCGCTTAGAAGATGCATCGAATGCTCTCCAGCCGTTTGCGCGGCGTTGCCACTTCGGTGATCCGTAATCCGAAGTTTCCATTCACGAGAACGGCTTCGCCACGCGCGACAATCTTGTCGCCCACGACCAGATCCACTGGATCAGCAATATGCCGGTCCAGTTCCACTACATCTCCGGCGCCCAGATCAAGAATCTCGCTCAGTGTCATCTCTCGGCATCCGAAGCGCAGCGTGGCATCGAGTTCCACATCAAGCAGCAGTTCAACACCCGGCCTCGCTGACCGGGTCGATGAAGGCTCCTCTGAGGGCTCTTCACCGCGCTCCGGGCGTGCTGCCTGATCAATCCTGCGGCTCGTCTCGTCGCGAACCAGAAGGATCCACGCGCCGTTTGCAGCCTTAAGCTGCAAGGCGCAGGTAATGTTCCCTTCGCTGGCGACCTCTGCAAATGCCTCTACCCGGCACTTGCTGCCTGTTGTCGATGCCCATTCGCTCGCGGCAGCCTCCGCGGTCTCACGCAGAAGTTCACCCCAGGCTGTCTTCTGGTCGACCCCTTCTCCAAGGAAGGGCGACGCAAGAATCACTCCCTCGAGGGCAACAGAGAAGTAGCCTTCGGTGTCGCCTTTCAGTTGCGCCGCGAATCCAAATGTCTCCCCCGCAAGAGTATCCGGCGTCGCCTCTTCCACTTCCGGCTCCCCCGCCAATGCCTGCGGAAAAATTGTCGAGGCAGCCGCAATCCAGCACTCGATGTATTTCTTCACACCGTCACCTCGTCTACGATTGTTTCAATCTGTCCTGCTCGATGAACTCCGTTGCTGATCGGCCTGGCTGCCGCGATGCGCTGGCCGCCGACTCTCCACTCTGCCTGTGCGGAGCCGGGCAACTTCAGCGCCAGAACCATGCCAGGCTCGAGCGCTTCGATCTCCCGTGCCGGCACCCGCACCGGTGGAAGCTGCAGCGTTGCTCCGAAGCGAATTCGCCGCACGGAGGCTTCCATCCTCGCCAGGGATTCGGGCGCGTGGCGTCTGCGTCTGCCCCAATCCGAAGTAAGCCGCCGCAGGATCGTGTTTGAGACAACCGCAGGAAACGCCAGGTTCAGCAACCCCGAGCTCCCCGGGCTTCGAATTTCGAAGCTGAGGCACAGAGTCTTTTCGCTGACAGACATCAGGCGCGCAACCTGCGTCTGCATCTGCCTTCGTTCGAAGAAAAAGCTCAGTCCCACTGTCTGCCATGCCGTTGTCAACTCCCGGCACACCGTCTCAACCACGCTTGCCAGAATCGACTCTTCGATGTCGGTCAGTTCCCTGAGCACCCCGCTCTTTCCTTCGCCGCCCAGAAGCAGATCGACAATCGTCGGCGCCAGCGTCAGGTCAAGCTGTAGCACTGAAAGTGCGCCCAGCGGTTCCAGCCTTACTGAGGAGACGTAGTTAATCTCCGGAATCCGCAGCAGAAATTCATTGAACGGAATCTGCTCGGCAGAAACCAGGTTGACCTGGAAACGACTTCGCAGCCACGCCGAGAGGCTGTGCGTAAGGTTGCGCGCAAACAGGTCGTTGAGCATGCTGATAGCGTGCAACTGTTCGGTCGAAATCTGACCGGCATTTGAAAAGTTGTACCGCATCGCGTTTTGCTTTTCGCCGTCCACACCCGTTTCCGGGCGAACTCTTTGCGCGGCCTCGAAGAGAGCATCAATCTCCTCCTGCTTGAGCACCTTTTCCATCAGTTGCTATCCCCCTTTGCAGCCGCTCCTCTGCGTGCGGTGCTCTCCTTCGCTCCGGCAAGATCCCGAAGCGCCGTCCGCAGATGCACTACCGCTGAGGAATGGATCTGCGAAACGCGTGATTCCACAACGCCCAGCGCCAGGCCGATCTCCCTCATCGTCATTTCCTCGTAGTAGTAGAGCGTCATCACAATCCGCTCCCGCTCCGGAAGCTTTGTAATTGCATCGGCGAGCCGCTCCTGAAGCTCGCCGCGAAGACAGCGGAAGAGTGGATCGTCGTCGGGTCTTCCCGGCACATAGGCCAACTCTTCCTCGCCCGATTCTTCATTGCGCTCAAGGTGCAGCGTGCCGATTTCAAGGCCCTTAAGCTCGCCGAGCAACTGCTGGTACTGATCGAGCTCGAGCCCCAGCTCCGCGGCGACTTCCACTTCGCCGGGCGGCCTTCCGAGCCGCGCCGTCAGCCCGCGGACGGCCTCTTCGATCGCTCTGCCTTTGCGGCGCAGCTCCCGCGGACTCCAGTCAAGAGTGCGCAGGCTGTCAAGGATCGCTCCGCGGATGCGGAACTGGGCGTAGCTGCGGAACTGCACTTTCTTCGCCGGATCGAACTTGGTGAAGGCGTCCATCAATCCCACCACGCCGGCCGAAACGAGATCCTCCACATCCACGTGTTGCGGCAGCCGCTCGTGGATACGCCTCGCCAGGTATCGCACCACCGGCAGATGCTCCAACAGCACCCTCTCCTCTTCCCCGCTCAGCTCCGCCATCGCGGGCTGGTACCCGAGCGGCGTCCTGCCCTGCTCCGCTTCACCCCGGTCGCCCTTCATGCCAGCCATCTCCATCGCCATCTTCCTTTCTTCTGGCAACTCATCTGGAGCTCTCAACGCTCCGTCCTTCTGCTGCTTCCTCATCGCACTGTCCCCACCACCCGCAGCCGAATCTCCGGTGGAATCTCGCTCGCTGCGATGACGGAGAGACGCGGCAGTAATGCCTCGAGCCACCGCTTGACGTAATAGCGCGCCGGACTCGGACAGAGGAGCACCGGAAGGGCCGAAGCGGACGTGGCGCCGATAAGCTGCTTCAAAGAATCGGCAAGGCGCCGCACTACCGGCGTACCCTGTCCCGGCCCCGGTGCGCGCTGCCCTCCATCGTGCGAAAGCGTATTGAGAATTTCTTCTTCAAGCGCTGCATCGAGCAGCAGTGCGGGCAGTTGTCCGTCCATATCGAGAAGGGGCTGCACAAGCCTTCTCCCAATTGCCTGCCGCGCCGCCTCCACCAGGGCCACCACGCTCTTGTTCACCGGGGCGGTCTCGAGCAACGCCTCAAGAATGGTTCCTACATCCCGGATCGAGACGCGCTCGCGCAGCAGTTGCTCGAGCACCCTGCCCACCTCGCCCAATGTCAGGAGCTTCGGAATCAGCTCCTCCACCAACTTGGGATGGCTATCATTCAAGCCGTCCATCAACCGCTTGATCTCGGCACGCCCCAGTAGTTCGCCTGCATGGCGTCGGATAAGTTCGCCGAGGTGCGTGGTGATTACCGTTACCGGATCGACCACCGAGTAGCCTGCCGCCACGGCCTGCTCTTCAAGCGCGGGCCCAATCCAAACCGCGGGCACACCAAAGGCGGGCTCAAGAGTCTCGCGCCCGGTCAGCGGCCTGCGTGCGGGATCGCCTGAAACCGCAAGCAGCTGTGTCCCCTCTGTCTGCCAGCGGCCAATCTCGCTGCCGCGCAGCGAAAACAGGTATTCGCGTGGCCTCAGCCGCAGATTGTCCGAGATATGTACCGGGGGGACCAGGAAGCCCATTTCGGCAGAAAGCTGCCGCCGCAGAGCCCGTATTCGATTGAGAAGTTGTCCGTTCTGCTTTTCATCCACCAGCGGAATCAGCTGGAAGCCGATCTCAAGGGTGAGCTCTTCGAGGCGCAGCAATCCGGCGATCTCCGCCGCTCCCTGTCCCTGCTCGCCCTTCTTTCCGGACACGAGCCCCCGCCCGGCCGGTGACTCTGGCCGCGCCGCCGTCGCCAGACGCCGCGCGCTCCAGAAAAGGCCTCCCGCCACAAGCAGAAAGGCGAACTTTGGCAGGCCGGGTACGAGGCACATCGCCGCCGAGACCGCGGCTGCGAGGTACAGGGTCGTCGGTCGTGCAAGCAATTGTTCGCGAATCTCCCCGCCGAGCACGCCGGAGGAATTCGCTCTCGTCAGAGTGATACCGCCGGCCACCGAAACCAGCAGCGACGGAATCATCGTTACCAGCCCGTCGCCGACGGTAAGAATCGTGTAGGTCCGCACCGCCTCGCTCAGACCGATGCCCTGCTGAAGCGTTCCAATCAACAGGCCGGCGATGATGTTGATCGAGGTGATCAGGATCGTCGCCAGCGAGTCGCGCTGGTTGAATCGCGCCGCTCCATCCATCGCGCCATAGAACTCCGCCTCTCGCGCGATCGCCTGCCGCCGCCGGCGCGCCTCCGCTTCGTCAATCAGGCCTGCGTTCATGTCCGCGTCAATGGCCATCTGCTTGCCCGGCAACGCGTCGAGCGTAAAGCGCGCCGTCACTTCGGCTGTCCTTACCGCGCCGTGTGCGACAACGAGAAACTGAATTGCAATCAAGGCTAGAAAAAGCACAAAGCCGACGACGTAATTACCGCCCACCACAAACTGACCGAAAGCTTCGATCACTTTGCCCGCTGCACCGGTGCCTTCAGAGCCGTGGAGCAGAATGCGCCGGCTCGAGGCAATGTTCAGCGCCAGCCGGAAGAGCGTGAGCAGCAGGAGCAAAGTCGGAAAGACGCTGAGCTCGACGGCCCGTTGAATCTGCACGGCTGAGAGAAAAACAATCACAGAAGCAGCCATCGAGAGTGCGAGCAACAGATCGAGAACCGCTGCCGGCAGAGGAATCAGCATGACAAAGATCACGCTGATTGCGGCCACCGGAAGCATGTATTCCCGCAGCCGATGCAGGATTGAGTCGGGACGCATCGTTGTCACCGCCAGGGCAGACGTGCTCATTCCATTGCTCCTTTTTGCTTTTCCTGTTCTGCTTGTTGCGCCGTCTGGAATGGCGGAATTACGACCGCAGGCGCCGTCTCGTGCGCAGGCACGCTCGCCGGCCTGGCTCCCTCGCGAGCACGGCGCTCCCGTAACTCGGCCTCGACCTGTTTGCGATAGAGATAGGCGAGAATCGCGGCAACAGTTGCGTAGAGATCCACCGGAATCGCCTGGCCTACTTCCACCGATCGATAGAGCGACCTCGCCAGGAGCTTGTTCTCGATAATGGGTACACCCGCCCAACGGGCTTCTGCCTTGATCTCCTCGGCGAGCAGATTGCGCCCTTTCGCGAGCACCTTCGGCGCATCCATCGTCGTAAAGTCGAAGCCAAGCGCGACGGCATAGTGTGTGGGGTTGGTAAGGACGACCGCCGCGCGTGCGACGTCGGCCTTCACCCGGCGTCGCCGCAGCTGACGCTGCAATCCGCGTATCCGGCTGCGGATTTGTGGATTGCCTTCGGTCTGCTTGAACTCATCCCGCATTTCTTCACGGCTCATCTTCAGGCGTGATTCCCGGCCGCGCCATTCGACCACGTAGTCGATGGCCGACCATCCGAAGAGCAACCACGCTGTTGCCGCAAGCAGCGTGTACACATCTGAGCTCAGCATCACGAGACGCTCGCTCGAAAACGGAGGAACCGTAAGCTGGCGCGCGATCCGCTGGACGGCAAAGACCGCCAGCATTGCCGCGGGGATCAGCGACTTGCCCAGCCGGGCAAGGGCGCGCAGCGAAAAAAGATTCTTGAGATTGCCAAGCGGGTTGACTCGCTGCAGGCGAAAACCAATCGCTCCGGGATGGATATTCAGGCCGCCAGTCTGAATCGTTGCGACGAGTGCCGCGGCTACAGGCACGGTGATCATCACAAGGCCGATCGAGCCGAGCACGACGAGACTGACCCCACGGATTGCAGCAAGGGTCGGGGCAAGCTCTGCAGCTTCCCAATGCCCTGACGCACCCAGCACCAGGAATCCAGCGAATCCGCCGCGCCATGCTTCGAGAATCCGGCTGCCCATCGCGCCAAGCGTCATCACGCCGGCAAGCGTTCCGCTAGCCGCCGAAAGCTCGCGGCTGTAGAGAAAATCTCCATCCTTGCGGGCCTGCTCCCGTCGATGTGCCGTTGCCTGCTCAGTACGGTCTCCGGCCATCGCTAGCCTCCCACCGGCTGCGCGAGAAGCCGCTGGACCATATCCAGCAACCCGTCAAAACGTGCTTCGATAAAGCGCGGCCATAAGGCGAGCGCGCCTGCCAGCACCGCAAAGCCCGTCAACGTCTTCAGCGGCACCGTCAGGGCCATCACAGGAAGCTGCGGGCTCAGCTTGCCCATCAAGGCAATAGCCACTTCCACCAGCATCGTCGCCGCCAGCACCGGCGCGGCAAGATCCACCGCGGCTAGGAAGACTCCGCTGGCCGCCCGGACAATTCCCACCGTCGTACTCTGCGTCAGCACAAAGCCCCCCAGTGGAACGGCGTGAAAACTACGCACCAGAGAGGCGAGAAGAATGCGGTCGAGCCCGGCGGTAATCAGCACAAGGGTGCCGAGCAGTTGAAAAAGCTCGCCCAACAGCGGCGTCTGAATCGCGGACGCTGGATCGAGCAAATTCACAAGCGAGAAGCTGAACTGCATGCCTGCAATCTGCCCGGCGAAGAGTAGCATCTCGTTCAACAGGGCGAGGGTGAGCCCGTACACGAGGCCAATGGCGAGTTCTCCAAGCAGCGTCCCGAACGAAACGGATGTCTGAGCGCCGGGGAACGCAGCGATCACTGGCGCCACCAGGTACGTCACCGCGAGCACAAAGCCGGCCTTTGCCCGCGCGGGCAGAGCCGACGAGGAGAAAAAGGGTGCAAAGGCGACCATTCCGCTCACTCGCACCAGCGCCAGCGTCATTGCACCTAAAAATCGGCTCCACTCAGGCATTGCGATTCGTCCTCTCTATCCCAGGTAGCGATGAAAATCGGCAAGAAGGACACGCGTATAGGTCGCCATTCTCTCGAGGAACCAGGGCATGCCGACCAGCAGTATTCCAGCAACAACAACCAAGCGCGGGACCGTAGTCAAAGACTGTTCCTGCAGTCCCGTGAGTGTCTGCAGCAGGCTCAGCAAAAAACTCAACAGGGCTGCGGCAATCAACACTGGAGCGGCGACGATCATCGACTCCTTCATCAGCTGGCGCAGTATTTCGGCAACCATATCCGGCGTCATCGATTCATTTCCTCAAAAACTCTTCATCAGCGAACTAGCCAGAAGATTCCAACCGTCGACCATTACAAACAGCAGAATCTTCAGCGGTGTCGATACCACGACCGGGGGAAGCTGAAACATGCCGATCGACGTGGTAATTGAAGCGGTGACGATATCGACCAGGAGGAAGGGCAGAAAGAGCACTGCGCCGATCGAGAAGCCGGACTTCAGCTCCGAAAGAATGTAGGCTGGCACCACCACGCGCATGGGCAGATCGTCCGGAGTGTTAGGCCGCGCAATTTGGCCTGCTGCGGTGAACACTGCGAGATCTTTCTCACGGGCGTATCGCAGCATGAAGTGCTTCACCGGTGCGGAGCCTCGATCGATCGCCTGCCATCCTGTGATCTCGCCGGCGCGGTACGGCTCCACTGCCTGCCTGTCTACCTGGTTGAGAACCGGCGTCATCAGGAACCACGTCATCATGAGCCCAAGCCCAAGCAGCGTCGGATTCGAAGGTGCTGTCTGCGTGCCCAGCGCCTGCCGCAGGAAGTGGAAGACCACCAGCAGACGCACCAGCGGCGTCATGCACATCAGAATCGAGGGCAGCAGCGTGATCAGTGTAAGAACGAAGACGATCGTCCATGGCGTCGAGTCTGATGGATGCAGCCGCGTATTCAGATCGGGCAGTAGCCCCGGCGCCGCGAACAGAGCCGCACGCCCTGCCAGAGCGCCTACCATGAAATCCTCCTGCCCCGCTCGGCGGCGCGAGCAGGCCGTGCTAGCTCATAGAAGACTGGCCCACCCTCTGCCGAACTCCCCACCAGCAGACGACGGCCGTCGGCCTCCACCAGCGCCAGTGATTGCCGCGGCGCCAACGTAACTCGCTCAAGCACGGCAAGACGCGGCTGCTGCACGCGTCCTGGGGCAAGCCGGGCAAGCAGCCAGCCGGCGATGCCCGCCGGCCTGAACCTGCTGACTCTTCCCTGTTGTTCGCCTTGTTCCCTGATAGGCTGCTTCACGGTTCTCTCCTCTCAAACCAACCGCGTAATGCGCACAGCCATCTGCCTGTCCACGACCTCGAACTCGCTCCAGGCAAGCTGCACGTCTCCGGCGGTCAAGGGAAGGTCGCCCGTGTCTTCCCAGCGTGTTTCGATCACCTGGCCGGGTTCGAGATCAACGAGTTTGCGTACTCGGAAGCCCCTCACCGGCACCGCAACGTCAAGCTCGACGGGAAGGCGGCTCATGGGCTGAGTAAGGCTCAACCGCTCCGGCATGGACGGGAGCGGCGACGAAACAAGGGCATCCTGCGGCTCCCGGGGCTCCTGGAACTCCTTGGGCTCCGGGCGCTCCTGCTGCGACGGCTCGGCCGCTTGACCCCGATCTGCGACTTGTTGCGGTAATGCGTGTGGATTGGTCATCGCCGGGGAATCATGCAGACCAGTGACCGGAAATGAAGCAAAAGGATTAGAAGAGGTTAATGAACAGCCGTCCGTTGAACCCGGCTCAGCCTGTGTCTGCAGCCGGTACGACAGGATTCCGCCGCTGCTACACTGATATTTGTCGCGGAGTTGCATGGCGCAGCGCTCAAAGCTCGTCCGCAAGATCTGAAATCGAGGTCGAAGAAAATGTCCGAAGTGAATGGGAACAAAAACCTTGCCGGCACAAGCCTGCGGCTGAAGGTCGGCCTGGCCGAGATGCTTAAGGGCGGCGTCATCATGGATGTCATGAACGTCGAGCAGGCGCGAATTGCCGAAGAGGCGGGCGCCTCTTCAGTGATGGCGCTCGAGCGTGTGCCCGCCATGATTCGCGCTGAAGGTGGCGTTGCCCGCATGGCCAGCCCGCGTCTCATCAAGGGAATCATCGCGGCGGTGTCTATTCCCGTTATGGCCAAGGCCCGCATCGGCCACTTTGCCGAAGCACAGATCCTGCAGCAGCTCGGCGTTGACTTCATCGATGAGAGCGAAGTTCTGACTCCCGCCGATGAAGCTCACCATATCGACAAGCACGCCTTCACCACGCCCTTTGTCTGCGGAGCGCGCAATCTTGGAGAAGCCCTGCGGCGCATCGCCGAAGGCGCCGCAATGATTCGCACCAAGGGCGAAGCCGGCACCGGCGACGTTGTCCACGCGGTTCAGCACATGCGGCAGATTGTGAAGGAGATGAAGGCTCTCACCGTTCTCTCTGACCAGGAGCTCTACACCGCGGCCAAGGAACTGCAGGCTCCCTATGAACTCGTGCGCATGGTTGCCCAGGCCGGCAAGCTGCCCGTCCCCAACTTCTCCGCCGGTGGCATCGCCACCCCTGCCGACGCCGCCTTGATGATGCAGTTGGGCGCAGAGGCGATTTTCGTAGGCTCAGGGATCTTCATGAAGGAGCGCGCCACACCGCTCGATGTCGAAAACGATCCCAAGGAGCGCGAAGAGGCCGTTTCCCGCGCCAAGGCGATCGTGGCCGCGACCACCCACTTCAACGATCCAAAAATACTCGCCGAAGTCAGTGAACAGGTAACCGGAACGATGAAGGGTCTTGCGGCGGCGGCGATTGAAGAATCTCAGCTCTTGCAGACGCGAGGCTGGTAACGAAATTCTCAGGGGAAGACGCCTTGACCGACATTCACTGGCGGCCGCGCATTGGTGTGCTCGCAATCCAGGGGGACTATGCGGCTCACTCCGAGGCGTTGACTGAGACCGGCGCCGACGCGGTCGAGGTTCGCAATCCGGAGCAACTGGCAGGCATTGATGGGCTCGTCCTTCCCGGCGGCGAGTCAACAACCATCCTCAAATTTCTTGAGAAGCTGAACTTTTTCGATGTGCTGAAACACTTCTGCGAAGAGCGTCCTGTCTTCGGCACCTGCGCCGGGGCGATCCTGCTTGCGCGCGACGTGCGCAACCCCTCGCAGCGCAGTCTCGGAGTTCTGGACGCCACCATTCAGCGAAACGCGTATGGCCGGCAGATCGATTCGTCTATACTGACGGCTGAAACATCGCTTGCGGGTGGTCCACTGGAAATGGTATTCATTCGGGCGCCACGGATCGTTAAGACCGGCCCAGCTGTCGAAATTCTGGCCCAACGTGAAGGCTTCGCAACCCTGGTTCGCCAGGGAAAGACCATGGCGGCCACATTTCATCCCGAGCTTTCGCAGGATCGTCGTGTGCATCGGGCATTTGTTCAGAAGGTCATTTCAGAAACGCGCAGGTAAGCCGCCTTTTCCCTCCTTGATTAAAGCAAGGTCACTTGATTGAGGAAAACCACCTCTTTCATAAGATGTGCGTCCAATCCGAAGTAAGAGTAATCTCACTCTCACAGAGGCTTCGCATGCCCGCTACCTTTACGCACTCCCCGGCGGAAACGGAACGGAAAGAGCCGGGCATTGGCGGCAAACCGCCTGTTGACCGTCGTCCCACCGGTGGCGGAGGTGGCGGTGGCGACGACGATTGGCGGCACGAGAGGCGCGGTCCGCGGGAGCTGCTGCACAAGATCCGCTTCTTCGTCTTCTTTGGTCTCGCCGGCGACATGGTCTTCTTCGCCATCCTCGTAGTGCTGTTTTTTGCACGCCAGGCCGGCACGCACTTCGATCCACGCTCCCATGAACTGATCGGCGACTGGCATCCCATCCTCCTGCCTCCGATTCTCTTTCTCAACACCGCCGTTCTTTTGTTGAGCAGCCTCACAATGGAAATGGCACGCCGGAACATCTTTCGCGAAATCGACGTCCTCGAGGAGTGGCTGGGTCTTGGCAGGCCCGCGCTGCACCGCACCCTGCCCTGGGCAGCAGGAACCGCAGTGCTCGGGTCGCTCTTTCTCGCCGGCCAATGGATTGCCTGGCGTCAGCTCACAGAGCAGGGTTTCTCCTTTGATCGCTGGGCAACTCCGGCGAGCTATTTTTTCTACGTGATTACCGGCCTGCATGCAGCCCACCTGGTGGTCGGCATCCTTGCCCTGTTGGCGTGCCTTACAGCGCTCACCTTTCTCAAACGTGTAGAGTTGCGGCAGGTCGCCGTGGACGCCGCCGCCTGGTATTGGCACGCTATGGGTCTGGCATGGATACTGCTTTTCGCCGTCCTGGCGGTGGGGCAGTAGCTCACCCGGGCAATGCGTCCGGCACGAGAAGATTGTCTACCCTCTGATCCTGGATGCCTATCGTCTGCCCATGCGCAGCAACGTGCGCAACCGCTCGCCCCAGTCAGGGGCCACGGGGCAGGAGAGGTAAATCTCTCTGTTCAGAGCCATCAGCATCTGGATCGCCTGCAGACGGCCCTCCTTGGCCTCGGCCGGTGAATCATCGCGAACATACTCGTCCGCAAGATATTCAATCGCGTGACCCAGAATCTCCAGCGCTCGGCCTGCTTTCGGGGCAAGGGATCGCCCATAGACGGGCCCTTCATCGGTCTCTACGCCGAGGTAAGCCAGATGGGACGATGCGCCGTCAGTTAGGGAAGTGCTCATTGTTTGTCTCCCCCACTTCATCGGCCGGGCCCTGATTTCCTGGAGATGACCCAGGTAATTTGGGTTCTCTCACAAATTTTGTGGCAATGTCCTTTATCTCCAGAACGAGAAACGATTCTCCTTTCCTTTGCGAAATTCACAGCCATCAGGGTCAACCAGCGCGTCTTTGGATCCTCGCCTGTGATCGCCCGCCTTGACGCGAAGAGGTCGAAAACCTAATCTCAAATCAGTGGCTTGTCACGCTGCAGGGTGATCGCGGTGTGCTGAATTACACTTGCAGAAATTCTCTTTCCAGGGGCTGGAATGCAGATTCCGTATCACTGGCAATACCTCCCGCTGATGTTGCAGATCATCGTCGCTATTGCTTTGGCGGGTGGCATGGTGGTGGCATCGAGTTTTGTCGGCCGGCATCGCAATACACAGGTCAAGCTGAGCGCTTATGAATGCGGCATCGAGCCAGTGGGCGACGCCCGCACACGGTTCAGTGTTCGCTTCTACATGGTCGCCATGCTGTTTATTTTGTTCGATGTAGAAGTGGTTTTCATGATGCCCTGGGCGGTTATTTACCGCCAGCTTCCCACGATCACTGGCAGCAGGCTTTTCGGCTTCTGGGAAATGGCGGTCTACCTGCTCTTTATCGCAGTTGGCCTCTATTACATCGTGCGCAAAGGCATCCTCAATTGGAGCCACGACAAGGCGGATCTTTAGTGGCGGGCGAAGCGTTAAAGACCACACTGGCTGACAAAGCCGCGGTGCTTGAAGGAATCCCCGAGCATCCGGGCCTGAAAGCCGTCCTGGCGTGGAATTCCGAAGCCCTGATCGACGCCAAGCTCGACCGTGGTGAGTTAACCCTGACGGTCGCCCGAGAAGCGATAGTGGACGCGGCAGAGACGGTGCGGAAAGCTGGGTACAACGCTTTTCAGGATATGACGGCCGTGGACTGGTATCCAGCCTCGCCACGGTTCCAGCTCAGCTATCACATCCTTTCGCACCAGTACAAAGAAGTGCTGCGGCTGTGCGTACGCCTCGACGAGTCGGACCCCGCGGTCGAGTCGATTACATCGGTCTGGCCTGGCGCGAACTACTACGAGCGCGAGGTCTTCGATCTCTTCGGTATCCGGTTTGAAGGGCACCCTAACCTCCGCCGCATCCTCATGCCCGATGAGTGGCAGGGACATCCGCTGCGCAAAGATTATCCGGTGGAGGGATACCGTTGAATCCTGATGTTGGCACCCCAATCCTCGATGCCCCGCTAGCTGAAGGCGCCCGCGACCAGCACATGGTGCTGAATATGGGCCCCCAGCACCCATCGACCCATGGCGTGCTGCGTCTGGTGCTGGAAGTCGACGGCGAGATCGTGGTCCGGCTGTACCCGGAAATCGGCTATCTGCATACCGGAATTGAGAAAACCTGCGAAGCAAAGTTCTATCAGCAGGTAGTGCCCCTGACGGATCGCGTGGACTACCTGGCGCCGATGATCAACAATCTGTGCTACTGCCTCGCGGTTGAAAAGTTGCTCGATCTTGAAATTCCGGAAAAAGGACAGTGGGTCCGCGTGTTGCTTTCGGAGTTGACGCGCTTGAATTCACACCTGGTCTGGCTGGGCACGCATGCCATGGACATTGGCGCGCTCACGGTCTTCCTGTACACCTTCCGGGAACGCGAAGACATCCTGCGCATCTTTGAGCACGTGTCCGGTCAGCGGATGATGACCAGCTACTTCCGTATCGGCGGCCTCTCGATGGAGCCCCCGCTCGATATGTTCGATCGCATCCGGAAGTTCATTGCGACGTTCCCTGAGAAGATCGACGAATACTCAAACCTTCTCACCGGAAATCCCATCTTCATCAACCGGCTCAAAGGCGTGGGCTACCTTTCAAAAGAGGACGCCATTGCGCTGGCAATTACCGGACCGGTGGCGCGTGCCTCGGGCATCGACTTCGATCTGCGGCGCGACATGCCTTACTCGGGATACGAGAACTTTCAGTTCAAGGTGCCGACCTCAACTGTGGGCGATGTCTGGACGCGTTATCTGCTTCGCCTCGAAGAGATGCGGGAGAGCGTGAAGATCATCAGCCAGGCTCTGGACGGCATGCCCGAGGGGCCAGTGAAGGCCAATGCGCCAAAGATTGTTCTGCCTGACCGCGAGGCCATGAAGACACAGATGGAGGCGCTGATCCATCACTTCAAGATCGTGACCGAAGGATTTGCTGTGCCGGCGGGCGAAGTCTATCAACAGGTGGAGTCGGGCCACGGGCAGATCGGGTATTACGTGGTTTCAGATGGTACGGCGAAGCCGTATCGAGTCCACATGCGTTATCCGGGCTTCGCAAGCCTGCAGGCGCTTGAGACAATGTGTAAGGGCCGTATGCTGGCGGATGTGGTTGCCGTCATCGGATCCATTGACATCGTCCTGGGAGAAATCGACCGATGAGGCGAGCGGAAAGGTGACGGCCGTCTCCGAAAATCTCTTCGCTGAGCTATGGGTTTCCCTCGCATCGCTGCTGCGCAGTTACACCGCAGCGCACGGACTGAATGGCAACAGGCAGGCGACGGTAGAACTGGGAGAAGATCGCATCACGGTACGCCACGGCGACCGGTGGCTCGATCTGGAACGCAGCGCCGACAGGGTGAGGTGGCTGCGCGAGAATGGAAACAGCGGGGCACTTGCGTTAACCGAAGCGGGCAATTTGCGATCCGGCAACGGGTCCGCATACGAGGATGTCGAGATGGATATGGCCGCAGAGCAATGGGCACGTGAGTTAATGCTATGAGCAGCGAAACCATGACCATCTTTTCTCCAGAAGTGTCGGCCCGGTTTGATGCCCTGGTCGCAAAGTATCCGGTGCGCCGCTCGGCCCTCGTTCCGATGCTTCTCTACGCGCAGGATGAAGTCGGTTATCTCTCCGACGCGGTCATCGAAGAAGTGGCGCACCGAATCGGCATCACTGAGCTCGATGTACGCAACGTTGCCACTTACTACTCGATGCTGCGCTTCAAGCCCGCCGGGAAATACAATGTGCAGGTCTGCACGAACATCAGTTGCATGCTGCGCGGCGCCTACGATGTCTTCGATCGCTTTCAGGAAGAACTAGGCGTCGGTCACAAAGGCGTGACACAGGACAAGCTTTTCTCGCTCGAAGAAGTGGAGTGCATCGGCGCATGTTGCTGGGCCCCGGCAATTCAGGTGAACTACACCTTCCACGACGACCTCACTCCGGAACAGGTGCCCGCGATTCTCGACGAATACCGCGCCAGATCCGCATCGGAAGGAGACGCTTCGAATGCCTAGGCTCGTCTCTCATCCCGATGAAGTCAAGATTGTCTCGCGCCGCTTCGGCCAGGGCGCAGCAGCAATCGATAAGTACATCGAGCTCGGCGGCTATACAGCCGCAAAGAAATGTCTCGAACAGGGGCCCGACTGGATCATCAACGAGATGAAGGCCTCGAATCTACGTGGCCGCGGCGGCGCCGGTTTTCCCACGGGGATGAAGTGGTCCTTCGTGCCCAAGCAGAGCGCCAAGCCGAAATATGTTCTGGTCAACGGCGATGAGAGCGAACCGGGTACCTGCAAAGATCACATGATCTTTCTGCACGATCCACACGCGGTTATCGAAGGCACGATCATTGCGGGCCTCGCCATCGGTTCGAAGCTCGGCTTCATCTACCTGCGCGGTGAATACCGTTACCTGCTTGAGATCATGGAAAAGGCCGTGGCCGACGCCTACGCAAAAGGCTTTCTTGGCAAAGACATCTTCGGCTCCGACACCGAGTTCCAGATCATCACGCAGTCCGGCGCAGGAGCCTACGAGGTCGGCGAAGAATCTGCGCTGATGGAATCGCTCGAAGGCAAACGCGGCGTTCCACGCATCAAGCCTCCCTTCCCCGCTGTTGTCGGACTCTACGGCGGACCCACCGTCATCAACAACGCAGAAACCATTGCCACAGTGCCGCACGTCATCACCATGGGCGGTGAGGCATTCGCCGGCGTCGGCACGCCGCGCAACGGCGGTACGCGCCTCTTCGGCATCAGCGGTCACGTGGAGCGGCCCGGCATCTACGAACTCCCCATGGGCTACAACCTCAAAAAGATGGTCTATGACGTTGCGGGCGGCGTGCGTGGTGGACGCAAACTCAAGGCAGTTGTCCCTGGCGGCTCATCGACCCCCGTCCTGCTGCCGGAGGAGATTGAAAACCTCGGCATGGACTTCGATCAGGTGGGCAAGGCAGGGTCGATGCTCGGCTCGGGCGGCGTCGTCGTCATCGACGATCAGACCTGCATCGTTGAATTTGCCCTGCGCACCATCAGCTTCTACCAGCATGAGAGCTGCGGCTGGTGTATTCCCTGCCGCGAAGGCACTGACTGGCTGAAGAAGACGATGACGCGCTTTCACGCCGGCTTTGGCGCAGCTAAAGACATCGATAACATCCAGTACCTTGCAGAGAACATGATGGGGCGCACCTTCTGCCCGCTTGGCGATGCTGCAGCCATGCCCACGTTGGGCTTCGTGAAAAAGTTTCGCAAGGAGTTTGAAGATCACCTGGACGGCAAACACTGCCCGTTCGCCAAACACGTAGAAGTAGCGGTGGTTTAAGAGGCGCTCAAGACGAATGGCTGACGTAACCTTCACAGTCGATGGAAAGAAGCTCACGGCTCCCGCGGGGACGCTCCTGATCGAAGCCTGTCGCAGGGCGGGCATCGAGATCCCGGCATTTTGCTACTACCCGGGCCTGAGCCTGCAGGCTGCCTGCCGCATGTGCGTGGTGCGCCAGGAGAAAGTGCCGAAGCTGCAGACCGCCTGCACCACAACGGTCGCTGAAGGCCAGGTCTTTATCACCGAGTCGCCAGAAATTGCTCAGGCCCGCAAAGCCACAATCGAGCTGCTCCTCGGCAATCACCCACTGGACTGCCCGGTCTGCGACGCGGGCGGTGAGTGCGAACTGCAGGACATGACCTTCAAGTACGGCGCGGGCGAAAGCCTCTACACCGAGGCAAAACAGCACCGCGAAGAGCAGCAATGGTCACCGGCGGTCTATTACGACCGCCCCCGCTGCATCCTCTGCTATCGCTGCGTCCGCATGTGCGGCGAAGGCATGGACGTGTGGGCACTCGGCGTGCAGAATCGCGGCGCCAGCTCTGTAATCGCCCCCAATAACGGCGATCAGCTTGATTGCGAACAATGCGGCATGTGCATCGATGTGTGCCCGGTTGGCGCACTCACCAGCGGCAGCTATCGCTATAAGACCCGTCCTTGGGAGATGAATCACGTCTCGACTGTTTGCACCCATTGCGCCGACGGATGCAAAGTGACGCTTGGCATGCGGCAGGTCAATGATGGCTCAGAGATCGTTCGCGCCGACAATCGCGACAAGAGCGGCATCAATCAGGACTTCCTCTGCGCGAAAGGCCGCTTCGGCTTTGATTTTGTCGAAAGCCGCGAACGCCTGACCACTCCCCTCGTGCGCAACTCCGCCGGCAAGCTTGAGCCCGCCACATGGGAGCATGCTCTGCGTTTCACTGCAGGCAAACTTGCTGAGGTCCGTGACAGCAAGGGCGGCGACGCGATTGGCGTGATTGGATCGAACCTCACGACCAACGAAGAAAACTATCTGCTGCAGAAATTTGCACGCACCGTTCTGCGCACCAACAATATTGACCACGCACGTACCGCCGACTACACGGCCTTTACCAATGCCCTTGCCGGCACCCGCAATCGCACGGCGGGGCTGCGCGAGATTGCCAACGCCCCCGCAATCCTGCTCATCGGCGGGAACCCCACTGAAGAGCATCCTCTGCTGGCGTGGGAAATCCGCACCAATGTGCGTCTTAATCACGCAAGGCTTTACATCGCGAACACCAAGGCCATCAAGCTTGAGCGCCAGGCTCGCGTCACACTCCGTGTGCCCGCCGGTGGCTACGGAAAGCTTGTAGCCTATCTCGAAGGAGCCGACACTTCCTTCGACAACGCGGCATTCCGCGATGGGGTCCTGGCCGAAGAGTCTCTACTTGTCATCGTCAATGCCGAGTTCACCGGCGCACAGCTCGAGTCGCTCGTCAGGTGGGGACTGAAGCGTGACAATGTGCGCTTCGCCTGCCTTGGCGATCATGTTAACTCGCGCGGCGCTGCCGATATGGGCCTGTTGCCAGACATGCTGCCGGGCTACGTTCCGGTCAGCACTCCCGCCGCGTTTGCTGGTGAATATCCTGGACTCTCAAGCGTGCCCGGCAAATCTTTGCAGCAGATCCTCGATGCCGCAACTTCCGGCTCGCTGGGTGCGATGCTCGTTGTTGGCGCAAATCCCTTCGCAGGAACTGCGGTCGAATCCCGCGTCGCTCGCCAACACCTTCCTTGCAGTGCAGGATATTTTCCTCACTGAGACTGCCGCACTCGCTGACGTTGTCTTCCCAGCCACAAGTCTTTACGAGAAGACCGGCACCATCACCAATACCTACGGCGACCTGCAACTGGCCCGCAAAGCCGCAGATCGCGCCGGCGTCAAGCCTGACTTCGAGATTCTCGTTCGTTTGGCGGACGCTATGGGTGCAGACGTCAAGAAGCTGGTTCCCTTCGGCAAGGGGGGAGTCAAGGCAGATCTGGGCCAATCGCGCGGAGCACAGGCCGGCGAAGCCGACCGCCACGCAGTCTGGCTCTCCGCCAACGGCCTTGAGCCAAAGCTCAGTCCCTTCGATCCGCTTGCGGTACTCGATGAGATTGAGCGCCTCATCCCCGGATACAAACTCGATCGCCTCAATCTTTTCGGAGGCAACGACGTTCTCACAGAACCCGGCTTTGTGCCCGTCTCCACCCTCACCGCCGGTTCCCAGGTAACCCCGGCGCATGACGGACTTTTTACGTCAGGCACGCTTGGGCGGTACAGCCCGGCCCTGAAGGAGCTTGAGATCCACCAGGAATCCGTTCCCGCCGCAGCAGTTGCTGATTAGCTTTTTGTTTGCAAGAGAGGCAGAAGACTCGTGACGATTTTGCAGTTCTTTCTGTGGAGCTTGATCAAGGTCATCGTGGTGACGGTGGTGATGCTGCTGTGCGTCGCCTACACGGTGCTCCTTGAACGCAAGCTCGTGGGCCGTATTCAAAATCGCTGGGGACCCTCCCGCGTGGGACCGTTTGGATTGCTGCAGCCGCTCGTCGACGGCGCCAAGTCCTTTCTCAAGGAAGACATCATTCCCACGGCCGTCTATCGTCCGCTCTATTTGCTCGCCCCGGTGATCTCGCTGAGTTGTGCGCTGATTTTGATCGCCGTCGTTCCTTTCGGTACTCCTGAAATCACCGGACCCGGTGGATTTCACTTCTTTCAGATTTCAGACGTCAACATCGGTCTGCTCGTCGTCCTTGGAGTAACCTCGATGGGCGTCTACGGCGTTGCGCTTGCCGGCTGGTCTTCCAACAACAAGTATTCCCTGCTCGGCTCGCTCCGTTCTTCGGCGCAGCTCATCAGCTACGAGCTGGCTCTTGGGCTCTCGCTCGTCGGCGTGGTCATGCATGCCCAGTCGCTCAATCTTCGCGTGATTGTTGAAAATCAGGCTACTCACGGAATGCTCACCTGGAACTTTTTCGGCGGATTGCAGTTCGTCGCATTCTTTGTTTATCTGATGGCCGCTTACGCTGAAACCAATCGCGCGCCCTTCGATCTTCCTGAAGCTGAGAGCGAACTGACAGCCGGCTATCACACCGAATACAGCTCCATGAAGTTCGCCATGTTCTTCATGGCTGAATACGCCAACATGATCAACGTCGGCGCGGTCGCGACGCTGCTTTTTCTCGGTGGATGGACCAGCCCCTTCGGCAACCTGTTTCCTCAACCGCACAACATCGTCCTTCAGGCTCTGCTGCCGATCTTCTGGTTTGTCCTCAAGGTATTCAGTTTCCTCTTTCTCTATGTCTGGGTCCGCGGCACGCTGCCACGCTTCCGCTATGACCAGTTGATGACCTTCGGATGGCGCTACCTTATGCCCATCGCCATCCTCAACATTGTTGCCACAAGCCTGTGGCTTGCCTATAAGTGATCGAACGATGCATCTGATTCTCTTTATTCTTTTCGCCGGATTCTGTCTTGCCGGGGCAATCAACCTGCTGGTGCAGACCCATCCCATCAACAGCGCGCTTTCGCTGATTGTGGTGATGACCTCTCTTGCGGTGCTTTATCTGCTGCTTGGCGCAGAGTTTCTCGCCGCCGCACAGGTCATCGTCTACGCCGGCGCGATCATGGTCCTCTTCACCTTCGTCGTCATGTTGCTCAATGCCGGCCGCGAAGATCGAACGCGGGGAAGCCGGGCCGCTGTCATTGTCGGATTTCCGGCTGTCGTAGCGCTCTTCAGTATTGCCGCAACGCTGATCCTGCACTCAGAGAACCTTGGCAATCGAGGAATTGACGAAGGCATCACCTCCACGGCCGAGCTGAGCGCTGTCCTCTTTACAAAACTGCTGCTTCCTTTTGAAGTCACCTCAGTCCTCATTCTCATCGCCATTCTGGGCGCGGTGGCGCTTGCCCGTCAGAGTGAACCGGAAAGGACCGGCGGCAAATGAACCTACTCCAGCAGGATGTTCCTCTTTCCTGGTATCTATTGCTCAGCGCAGCGCTGTTTGCCCTCGGCATCATCGGGTTTCTCATCAAGCGCAACCTGATCACGGTCTTCATGTCGATCGAGTTGATGCTCAACGCCGTCAATCTCTCCTTCGTCACCTTCGCTCACCAGTGGCATGCGGTGAAGGGCCAGATCTTCGTTTTCTTCGTCATGATGGTTGCCGCGGCTGAAGCAGCCGTTGGCTTGGCCATCATTATTGCCGTCTTTCGCGCCCGCGCCACGCTGGCCGTTGACCGAATCGACCTGATGAAACTATGAACGGCTCTCTTCATCTTCTGCTGATTCCGCTTCTGCCTTTCGCCGGATTCCTGCTCAACGGAATCCTCGGCCGCAGGCTGCCGAAAGCGCTCGTGACTGCGATCGCGCTGCTGGCGCCTCTGGCATCCTTTGGCATCGTGCTGAACGCCGCGCTGGCGAGTAGCACTGTTGCACTGCCTCACGTCGAAACCTGCCCACTTCCGTGGATCAGCGCCGGTGCGCTGCACATTGATTTCAGCTTCGTTCTCGATCATCTTTCACTACTGATGCTTCTGATCGTCACCGGCGTCGGCTTCCTCATCCATATCTATTCCGCCGGCTACATGAGCCATGAAGAAGGCTACTGGCGCTACTTCGCCTATCTGAACCTCTTCCTCTTCTTCATGACGGTTCTGGTCCTCGCCGGCAACGCGCTGCTCATGTTCGTCGGGTGGGAAGGCGTCGGCCTGGCCTCCTACCTGCTTATCGGCTTCTGGTTTCAGAAGACCTCCGCTGCTGATGCCGGCAAGAAGGCCTTCGTTGTCAACCGCATTGGCGACTTCGGTTTCCTCATCGGCATCTTCCTGCTGCTCGCCAACTTCGGCACGCTTACCTTCAGCGAGATCGCCGCCAGGCTCGCCGCAAATCCGGCATGGACCGGCGGCATTCTCACCACCACAGCACTCTGTCTGCTTGTAGGCGCTACCGGCAAGAGCGCACAGCTTCCCCTCTACGTCTGGCTGCCCGACGCGATGGAAGGCCCCACGCCGGTCTCTGCGCTCATCCACGCAGCAACCATGGTCACCGCAGGCGTCTACATGATTGCCCGCACGCACTTCCTCTTTGACCGCTCGCCCTTCGCGCTTACCATTGTCGCAATCGTCGGCGCCGCCACGGCCCTCTTTGCAGCCACCATCGCTCTTGTCCAGACCGATATCAAGCGCGTCCTCGCCTATTCAACCGTCTCGCAGCTTGGCTACATGTTCCTCGGCTGCGGCGTCGCAGCATATTCGGCTGCCATCTTCCACCTGATGACCCATGCCTTCTTTAAAGCGCTCCTCTTCCTCGCGGCCGGTTCGGTCATCCACGGCCTAGGCGGCGAGCAGGATTTGCGCAAGATGGGCGGCCTCCGCAAGAAGCTCCCGGTCACTTTCTGGACGATGACTGCGGCCGTCTTCGCCATTGCCGGTCTTCCACCCTTTGCCGGCTTTTTTTCAAAGGATGCAATCCTCTACGCCGCTTTCCTTCAGGGCACCGGTGGCAAGGTCTTCTGGTTTGTCGGCATCGTGACGGCGCTTCTTACGTCCTTCTACATGTTCCGCCTCTGGTACCTCACATTCTTTGGCGAGTCGCGCAATCACGATGTACATCCTCACGAAAGCCCCTGGTCGATGCTCGGCCCACTCGTCATCCTCGCCGCGCTCTCCATTGGCGGCGGCTGGATCGGCATAGAGCATTTCAGTGCGTATCTTGCTCCATCCCTGGGCAACTACGAATACCCCACCGGCCGCACCCAGCATGAAACTCTGCTCGTCTTGCTTGCCGTCGGCGTAGCGGCGCTCGGTTGGTTTCTCGCCCACCACCTCTATCTGCGACATCCTGAGAAGCCCACACAACTGGCCGCATCCTACGCGGGGCCTTACAAACTGCTTTCTCGCAAGTATTACGTCGACGAAATCTACAACGCGGCCATCGTCAAACCGCTGCTCGCCATTTCGCGCTTCGTGCTGGAGTGGGTTGTCGACGTTGCGATTCTCGGCGGCGTCGCCTGGTTGCTCGGCGGAATCGCCCTCCTCGGTGGAGCTATCTTGCAGCGCTGGCAATCCGGCAATCTTCGCTCGTATGCTGCGTGGCTTGCCTTTGGCGCTGCTGTTCTGCTTCTCTTCATCCTTGTGCCCTTCGCACTCGGTGCACATGGAATCGACATTAAGTTAATGGGGCACTGATGAACGACTCGATCCTTACGCTGATCCTCCTCGCCCCCCTCGCCGGCGCAATCGTCGTCGCACTACTGCCTGACCGCGGCAAGCTGCCCGCATGGATTGCCCTCCTCACTTCGCTGGTCAGCTTCGGCCTTACGCTCCATCTGCCGGCTCACTTCGTTTCTGGCAATCACAACTTTCAGTTCGAGATCAACCGTTCGTGGATCGCGAACCCTTCCATCTACTACCACGTCGGTGTCGATGGCCTCAGTCTCTGGCTTGTCGTGCTCGTCGGCCTGCTCGCGCCTGTGGGCGTCGTAGCCAGTTGGAATGCAATCAAGGAACGCCGCAAGGTCTTTTACGCCCTCTTCCTGGTACAGCAGACCGCGATGTACGGCGTCTTCATCTCCCTCGATCTGATGGTCTACTACGGCTTCTGGGAGCTCTCCCTTGTTCCCATGGCAATCCTCATCGCCATGTATGGCCGCAAAGACGGACCAAAGGCTGCAACAAAGTTTTTCCTCTTTACCTTCATTCCCTCCGCCCCGCTGCTCGTCGCGATTCTCTGGCTCTACGCGCGCACCGGCACTTTCAACTTTGTTGAACTGCAGGCGATGATCGCCAGCGGTGCTCTGCCTGCCGAAGCACTCTTCTGGGTAGCCCTCGCCTTCCTTTTTGCTTTCGCCGTCAAGGTGCCCGTCTTTCCCTTGCACGGTTGGCTTGCCGATACCTTCAGTGAAGCGCCGGTTGCCATGGCGATGGTTGTTGCGGGCAAACTTGGGCTTTACTCCATGCTGCGCTTCCACGTCGGTCTCTTCCCAGCCCAGGCGCGCCACATTGCTCCTTTGCTGATCGCGCTCGCCGTAATCGGTTTGCTCTACGGCGCCTGTCTTGCCCTTGTCCAGCGTGACTTCTGGCGGCTGCTCGCCTTCGCAGCACTCAGCCATCTGAGCCTCATCGTCCTCGGCATCTACGGGCTCACCTTTACCGGCTGGGACGGTGCTATCTACCAGATCCTCAACCACGAGACCATCGATGCGGCACTCTTCCTGCTGCTGGGCGCACTCGAACTGCGCTACGCCGCCAGCCAGATCGCGGCCTATGGTGGCCTTGCCGCCAGGGTCCCACAGCTCGCCACGCTCTTTGTCATCAGTTCGCTGGCTATGATCGGCCTGCCCATGCTCAACAGCTTCATCGGCGAGTTTCTTATCCTCTCAAGCACCTTCACCGGCGTGAGCCGCGGATGGGCCATCGCCGCCACCGTGGGCATCATCCTCGGTGCTGCCTACATGCTCTCGCTCGTGCAGCGACTTTTCTATGGTCCTCAAAGCGAGCTGGCCTTATCGCAACCGGCGAGTGATCTCCACATCGGTGAACTTGCCATTCTCTGGCCTCTTGCCATTCTCATGCTCGTGATGGGCCTTGTTCCTTCGCTCTGGATCAACAGCATCGAAAACCGTACCGGCCCGCCCGCATCGAAAGGTTCGACCATTTTGTCTCAACCCACATCGCCTGTCGCGTTGCACCAGGAGGGGTTGTAAATGAATCCCGGCGACGCGTACCGCATTCTTCCTGAAATCATTCTCACCCTTACCGGCATGCTCGTCATGGTCGTCGACGCCACCCTTGCGCCGCAGACTTCCCGCCGGTTTCTGGGCTGGGTTGCCGCTCTCGGCACAACCGTCGCGCTGCTGGCGAGTGTATGGCAACTCTCGCTCCCCGTTGGCACCGGTTTTTACGGAACCATTGAGACCAGCCCCTTCACAGTCTTCTTCCACGTCCTCATCTGCGGAATCGTGCTGGCCTGCCTGTTACTCTCACTCGATACACTCCCTGAGCGCAGCCACCACCAGGGCGAGTACTATGCGCTTGTCGTTTTCGGCGCCGTTGGCATGTGCCTGCTTACCGGCGCAGTGGAATTGCTCCTCGTCTTCATCGCACTGGAAATCTCTTCCATTGCCACGTACGTTCTTGCCGGCTACCGCAAACACACTGGCCGTGGCCCGGAAGCAGCCATCAAGTATTTCCTGCTGGGCTCCTTTGCAACGGCCTTTCTCCTTTACGGCATCGCCTTGATCTTCGGCGCAACCGGAACAACGCAAATCTACGAGATTGCCCAGTCGGTCTACGTTTCCTCGCATTCCGGTGTCGTACTTGCATCTCTTGCGCTGATGCTGGTCGGCATTCTCTTCAAGGTCTCGGCCGCGCCGTTCCATCTTTGGACTCCCGATGTCTATGAAGGCTCGCCCACCCCAGTTGTCGCCCTCATGTCCACCGCGCCCAAGGCAGCCGCCTTTGCCCTGCTTCTGCGCGTTGTCTATGAGATGTTCCCCACGCTTCAACCCGTCTGGGCACCAGTTCTCTGGATCGTTGCCGTGCTTTCAATGACCGTAGGCAACCTCGCCGCGCTCCGTCAGCAGAACGTGAAGCGTATGCTCGCTTACTCGTCCATCGCGCACGCAGGCTATCTGCTCGCCGCCTTTGCCGCACTGCCTTCTGCCGGGATCTCCGCCGCAGCCTTCTATGTGGCAGCCTATGCCGCCATGAATGTCGGCATCTTTGCCGTCGTCACCCTCGTCAGCGGATATGACGAACGTCTTCCCCTCGTCCAGGATTTTCGTGGCCTCGTCTACCGCTCACCTTTCCTTGGGCTGGCACTGATCTTTTTCCTGGTGTCTCTCGTCGGAATTCCCTTCACCGGCGGCTTCTTCGGCAAGTTCTATTCCTTTACCGCTGCCGTCAGCAGCGGAGCGGTCTGGCTCGCGATCATTGGCTTGCTCAACTCGGGAATAGCCGCCGCCTACTACCTACGTCTTGCCTTCGTCGCCGCGCAACGGCCGGTTGAGCTGACGACCGCATCCACGACGCGCCTGCCTCAGGTTGGTGCCGCGGTAGCGGCGGCGTTGCTCTTCGCCGGACTGACAACGCTCGTGCTTGGAATCACGCCAGGGGCGGTGCTGAGCGCTGCACGCGAGGGCGCCCAGGCATTGCAGGCGATGCCCACCGAACAGGCGCCTCCTGCCACGGCAATCACCCCAACGAGGCCTTAGCTGAGACCGGATCCATTCCTCCGTGCTGGAGACAGTTCGTCTTTAAGACTGTGTGGCGCTCTTCCGATACCACTCGACAGTGCGGCGCAGCCCCTCGCGGAAATCAACCACCGGCTTGTACCCCAGTAACTCCTCCGCCAGACGGATATCGGCCAGCGAATCGCGGATATCTCCTGCCCTCGATGGCGCGTAGGCCGAGTCGCCCTTATATCCGGTCAACTCCCGCAGAATCTCGAATGTCTTATTGAGCGTGATCCGGGTTCCGGTCGCGGCATTCATCATGCGGCCTTTCACCTTGTCTGCCGGTGCCTCAGCAGCCAGCAAATTCGCGTGCACCACGTTGTCGATGTAGGTAAAGTCGCGGCTTTGCTCGCCATCGCTGTAAATCGTCGGCTGTTCACCTGCCAGCATCTTGCGGCAGAAAACCGCAAGCACCCCCGAATAATGCGAGGTCGGATCCTGGTACGGTCCAAAGACGTTGAAATAGCGCAGCACCACTGTCTCAAGGCCATAAACGCGCGCAAAGGCACGCATATATTGCTCCCCCGCCAGCTTTGCCACTGCATACGGCGAAATAGGATTGGGCAGTATCTCCTCGTGCTTTGGCAGCGTCGGCGTGTCTCCGTAAGCAGACGACGAACCCGCATAGACGACGCGACGAACACCGGCCTCCCGCGCTGCCACAAGCAGGTTCAACGTAGCGGTCACGCAGTGGCGGTTCGTGTTCAGCGGGTCTGCCACGGAACGAGGAACGCTGGCCAGTGCCGCTTCATGAAAAATGATCTCCACTCCCACGCAGACGCGTTTGCAGGCATCTGGCTCCGACAGGTCCGCCTCCACAAACTCCATCGCTTCGAGACCGGCGAGATTCGTGTGCTTTCCGGTGATGAAGTTGTCCACGCCACGCACGCTCTCGCCACGCGCCAGCAATGCCGCCGCGATTGACCTCCCGATAAAGCCCGCAGCACCGGTCACAAGATATTTCGCCAAAGCCTTCTCCTGACAGTCCCTTCGATCCACTAGCAATCGACAGGATACTAGACCGCTATCGCGTTGCCTTCTCAAAGGCATGCCAGGGGCCGCCCAACGGCAATGGCATAAAATTCAAGGCATGGCTACTGCAATCGCAGGTACTGTCGCCGAACTTAAGCAGCGCATCGAATCCCGCCAGGCACGCGTTGGCATAGTTGGCATGGGCTATGTAGGTCTCCCGCTTGCTCTGCTCTTCAGCGGCGAGCGCTTTCGCGTCACCGGCTTTGACATCGCTGCCGACAAAGTGGAAAAGCTCAACGCGGGCGACTCTTACATCGTGCGCATTCTTCCTGCCATGATCCAGCAGGCACAAAAGTCCGGGTTTCACGCTACTTCCGACTACTCCGAGATCGCCCGGATGGACGCCATCATCATCTGCGTTCCTACGCCGCTCAACGAGTATCACGAACCGGATCTCAGCTTCGTTACGGGAACAATCGAAGCGATCGCGCCCCACACCCATGCCGGGCAGCTCATCATCCTTGAAAGCACCACCTACCCCGGCACAACAGAGGAAATTGTCGTTCCCCTGCTCGAACAAGGCAGCCTGCAGGGCCTCAAGGTCGCCCGCGATGCTGACACACCGGGCCTACACATCGCCTTCTCCCCTGAACGCGAAGACCCAGGCAATGAAACCGTGGCGCGAGCCGACATCCCAAAGGTCGTCGGAAGTTGCGGACCGGCAGCGGCAGAACTAGCCGGCTCCCTCTACGGCACAATCTTCCGCCGAGTGGTTCCTGTCAGCAGCCCCTCGGTCGCGGAAATGACCAAGCTGCTTGAGAATATCTACCGCTGCGTCAATATCGCCCTGGTCAACGAGCTCAAGCAGCTTTGCATGCGCATGGGCATCGACATTCACGAAGTCATTGATGCCGCCAAAACCAAGCCTTTTGGATTCCAGGCCTTCTATCCCGGCCCCGGCCTCGGCGGTCACTGTATTCCCATCGATCCCTTCTATCTCTCCTGGAAAGCCAAGCAATTTGATTTCCGGACGCGCTTCATCGAACTCGCCGGTGAAGTCAACATCAACATGCCGTACTTCGTCATCGATCAGCTCGCTGCTGGCCTGAATGCGCATCGTAAATCGATCAACGGTTCAAAAGTCTTGGTGCTTGGCCTCGCCTACAAGCGAGATATCGACGATCTGCGTGAATCGCCCTCGCTCACCATCATCGAATTGCTGCGAGAAAAAGGCGCGATCGTTTCGTACAACGATCCTTACTTTCCATCGGTCGGTCATGGCCGTCACTACGCCCTCAACATGACCAGCTCGAATCTCGACAACCTCGCTCAATACGACGCCGTTGTTATTGTCACGGACCATTCGAGCTACGACTATCGCTCGATCGTCGATCAGGCGCAGTTGGTTGTCGACACACGCAATGCCACTAAAGGCATCGATTCACCAAAGATCGTTCGCTGCTGAAACCTGTGCGAGAGACCTTGGCTGCGAGCAGCTCGATTGTCCATGTCGTCGCCGATTAAAGTTTCCGTCGAGGTCGCTATGCAGAACGAACAAATCCCGGAGCGACGCATCTCTCCGCTCGCCATGAGCTCCGATGAGTTCCGGACGCTTGGCACGCAACTGGTCGATCGCATTGCCAGTTTTCTCGACTCTATCCCGCAACGTTCGGTCACTCCCGGTGAGCCACCTTCTACCGTCCGCGACATCCTTCAGGCCGCCAACTCCCTTCCCGAGCATGGTACGGATCCTGCGCAACTATTAAATCGCGCCGCCGACCTTCTCTTTGAGCACTCTCTGTTCAATGCGCATCCGCGCTTCTGGGGATATGTCACTTCGTCTGCCGCGCCGATCGGACTGCTTGGCGACCTGCTTGCCGCCGCCGTGAATCAAAATGTCGGCGCATGGCTTCTTTCCCCCATGGCCAGCGAAATTGAAGCACAGACAATTCGCTGGATCGCCGAATTGCTCGACTACCCCACGCAATGCGGGGGCCTCTTCGTCAGCGGCGGCAACATGGCCAACATTGTCTGCTTCCTCGCCGCGAGGCAGGCGAAAGCAGGAAAGGACGTCCGCACCGAAGGCATCTCAGGCACCCGGCTGCGCGCTTACTGTTCGAGCGAAACTCACACCTGGATTCAGAAGGCCGCCGACCTTTCCGGCCTCGGTACGGAGTCCGTACGGTGGATCCCTGCGGGTCCCGATATGCGCTTCGATCTCGATGCGTTGCGCGCGCGGATTCTCGCCGATATCGCCGCTGGCGATAAGCCCTTCCTGGTCGCCGGCGCCGCCGGAACAGTCGGTACCGGAGCAGTCGATCCCTTACCCGCTTTGGCCGCACTCTGCAGGGAATTCGACCTCTGGTTCCACGTCGATGGAGCATACGGCGGTTTTGCTGCGGTTGTACCGGATGCCCCTGCAGACCTCGCTGGCCTCGGCACTGCCCACTCGATTGCCGTCGATCCTCACAAATGGCTCTACGCGCCGCTGGAGGCCGGATGCGCGCTCGTCCGCGACCCCGAAGCCCTACGCGCCGCTTTCGCGTATCACCCTCCCTACTATCACTTCGGCGTCGAGGCGATCAATTACTTCGATCTCGGACCGCAGAACTCGCGCGGCTTCCGGGCGCTCAAGGTCTGGCTGGCTCTACAGCAGGTTGGCCGAGAGGGCTACGCGCAGATGATCTCCGATGACATCAGGCTCTCACAGGCCCTCTTCGAGTGCGTTCAGCAATATCCGAACCTGGAAGCTCTTACCCAGTCTCTCAGCATCACCACATTCCGCTATCGTCCCGCCGACCTCCCGGCCTCGAGCGATGCACAGACGTATCTCGACCAGTTGAACCGCGAACTGCTCACACGCCTTCAGGCCAGCGGAGAGGCATACCTCTCCAATGCCATCGTTCACGGCAAATACGCGCTGCGCGCCTGCATCGTCAACTTCAACACCACGCTCAAGGACGTCGAGGCGCTGCCGCAAATTGTCATCCGCATCGGCGAGCAGGTCGATGCAGAACTGCGCCCCGAGTACCTCAAGAAGCTTTGACCTCCTCGTGGCCGCCCTTTATCCTCGGCAAGCAACCTGGGAGAGCACAATCGCGACGCCCGCGGGCCTGATCGTGTATCGTTGCCGCAGATGTCGTAAGCCCCTCCGCCCATGATTCTCTTGCCTCTTACGCTTTCCGAGCCGCAGCAATTCTCTCTTGGCGAAAAGATTCTCTTCGCGATTCTCCTCGCAACCTCCGGGGCTCTCTTCTGGCGTCGCCTTGGCCCCATCCTGCGCAAGATTCTTGAGTCGAAAAAGGATCCTTCATTTCATCTGGCGCCCATCGCCAGGCGCGTCTGGGACTTTGTCTGGGAAGTTATGTGCCAGGCAAAAGTCATTCGAGAACGCCCGCTTCCAGGCCTTGCACATGCTTTTGTTTTCTGGGGCTTCTGCGCATTTTCTCTTGTAACACTTAATCATTTTGCGGTGGGTTTTGGGCTGGGCTTTATCGACCCCGTAGACCTCTTCGGTCGGTTCTATTTCTACTTTGCTGCAGCTTTCGCAATCGCCTGCGCCATCGGAATTGCCGGGCTCTTCGTACGCCGCTTCCTAGTTCGCCCGCGCTGGCTCGGGAAGAAGCTTTCCTGGGAATCCGGCTTCATCGCACTGCTGATCTTTCTCCTGATGGCTACCTATCTGGCGGCTTTCTTTATTCCAGATACCACGCCTGAAGCGCGCATCCTCTGGTGGGCACATACCCTCACGATCCTCGTCTTCCTGCCGATCATTCCGCACACAAAGCATCTGCACCTGGTGTTGAGCCCGGCCACCATCTTTCTTTCACGTGGCAGCTTCAGCGCTATTCCCCCGCTCTCGGGCGATGAAGACTTCGGCCTTGTCGCCGGAACCGATCTGACGCAGATCGTCAGCCTGCAGGCCTACTCCTGTGTGGAGTGCGGACGTTGTACCGAGCATTGCCCTGCCTCCAACACCGGCAAGGAACTCAACCCGAAAGAGATCATCCTCGGCCTGCGCGGATACCTGAATGAGTACGGACCCGCCTCGTCGGAGCCACTCTTGGGCAAATACAACTCGCAGGAAGCGGCCTTCCAATGCACCACTTGCGGCGCCTGCGAATTCCAGTGTCCCGTCGGCATCGAGCATCTCCCCATCATCGTGGGCCTGCGTCGCGGGGCCGTGAACACCGGCGCATGGGAAGACGATCACGGAGCAAAGCTCTTTCTTGCGCTTGAACGCGGCAGCAATGCCCTCGGCCTCGGTGCTGCCGAGCGCGACAAATTCATCCAGAAACAGCAATTCCCTATCTTTGACGGAACGCAGGAATATTGCCTCTGGCTCGGCTGTATGGGCGGTTACGATCCCAAAGGCCGCGAGATTGTTTCTGACTTTGCCCGCGTGATGAACTACCTCGGCGCCAGCTACGGTGTATTGCGCAAGGAAAAATGCACCGGCGATCCGGTGCGCCGCCTCGGCAATGACCTCGTCTTTCAGCAACTCGCTGAAGCGAACCTTGAGAGCCTCGCACAAAACAAGGTGAAGAAGATCGTCTCCATCTGCCCTCACTGCGTGCGCACCATTCAAGAGGACTGGAAAGAATTCGGCACGCCCCCTGAAGTGGAACACCATAGCGAATTCCTCGCGCGCTATCGCGATCGCCTGCCCCGGCAGTCCTCCGGCGAAACCATCGCCTACCATGACCCCTGCTACCTCGGCCGTTATCGCAACGTCTACGAGCAGCCGCGCGCCGTCGCCAGCCTTGCCGGCTCTGTTGTCGAGGCTCCTCGTTCACATGAACGCAGTTTCTGCTGCGGCGCCGGTGGCGGTCTTGCCTTCCTCGGTGAAGAGTCCGGCGAGCGCGTCAGCTCGGTTCGCGCTGCAGAATTAGTCGATACCGGCGCTTCCACCATCGGCACGGCCTGCCCCTTCTGCAATACCATGTTCCGCGATGCCCTCGCGGCACGTGGCGCCGGTGCTCCGCAACTGCTCGACATCGCCCAGCTCACAGCGCGCGCCCTGCCCGCCCCTGTTCCGCCCGACCAGGCAAGTTAAGATGAACTTGGGATTTTGAGATGAAGATCATCGTCGCAATCAAGCAGGTCCCCGAGCGGGACACCCATATCAGGATCGACTCCGCCGAAAAATGGATCGAAGAAGCTGACCTTCAATGGGCGTTGAATGAGTCTGACGCGTACGCCCTTGAAGAAGCGCTTCAACTCAAAGAGAAACATGGCGGCGAAGTCGTAGTGGTCAGCGCCGGACCCGAGCGCATCGGCTCTACCATTCGCGAAACTCTTGCCAAGGGCGCCGATCGCGCCATCCACGTCGAGGCCGATGACCTCGGGCTGCGCGATGCCCTGGGTGTGGCTCAACTGCTCGCCGGGGCCATCAAGTCCGAAAGTGCCGATCTCATCCTCACCGGCCTCCAGTCGGACGATCTCGGCTACGGTCAGACAGGCGTCATCCTCGCCGAATTGCTCGGCCTTCCGCATGCCTCGCTCATCCTTCACGTCGAAAAGAATGACGGAACAATTACAGTGAAGCGCGAGCTCGAAGAGGGATGGTTTCAGAAGATCGATCTGCCGCTGCCGGCTGCGCTCACCATCCAGTCGGGCGGGAACAAGCTGCGCTACGCCACACTTATGGGCATCAAGCGCGCCAAAACCAAAGAAGTGCGCCGCGTCGCCGCATCGGAGCTCGGCGGAACACCTTCCCCCGTCGTCGTGCTCGAGCGCATCACGCTTCCGCACAAACAGAAGACAACGCAGATTCTTCCAGGTACGCCCAAAGAAGCTTCCGCCGCGCTGGTTGAGAAGCTGAAATTCGAAGCGAGGGTGCTATGAGCGGCGTCTGGGTTGTTCTTGAAGAGCGAGATGGACGCATCAGCCGCATCAGTTGGGAAGCCGTCGCGGCGGCGCAACAGCTTGCAACTCTGGCAGGTCTCCCGGTTAACGCCGTTCTGCCTGGAGCAGAGACAGAAGCTCTTGCCGCCGAAGCCTCGACGAAAGGGCTGGCCAGGGTTGTGCGTCTTGAGCATCCTTTGCTTGCGCAGTACACTTCCGACGGGTTCGCCGCCCCTCTCGATCAGTTTTTCAAAGCTGAGAAGCCGGACTTCGTCGTCTTCCCACACACGTATCAGGTCCGCGATTACGCGCCGGCGCTTGCCGCCCGCATGGGCCAGGCGCTCATCGGCGATGTCACTGGCATCGGCAGTGGCCCTGTTTTCACGCGCCAGTTGATGCAGGGCCGACTTTCCGGAGAGTATCGCCACTCCGGCTCAGGAACCTGTTTCCTCTCGGTGCAATCGGGCGCTTTCCGCGCCGACCAAATGCAGACAGGCTCAGCGGCGGTGGAAGTCTTTGCCCCAGTCCTCGACGCCTCACAAATACGCACCCAGCCTGGCGAACCTTTCCGCTCCTCGGCACAAACGGTCGATCTTGGCGCCGCGCAATACATCGTGAGCGTGGGCCGCGGCATCAAAGAGGCTGAGAATCTTCCCCTCGTACAGGATCTCGCTGCCGCTCTCGGTGCAGAACTCGCGGCCTCTCGCCCCATCTGCGACAACGGGTGGCTTCCCATCGAGCGCCAGGTTGGCAGCTCCGGCCAGACCGTATCGCCGAAGCTTTACCTTGCCGTCGGCATCTCCGGCGCGATCCAGCACCTCGTCGGAATGAAGGGATCCCAATGCATCGTCGCAATCAACAAGGACCCGGATGCCCCAATCTTCGAAGTAGCCGATTACGGCATCGTCGGCGATCTTTTCGATGTGGTTCCCGCGCTCACAGAGGCAATTAAAGCGGCGAAGCAGTAGGCACCCTTCGGCTTGCGTACCCTCTGGCCGACCCTGTAAGGTTGCCCCGTCGCAGCTTCTCAGTCGCACAAACGGGGGCAAGAACGAATGTTTCTTCCTGAGACGTATCAGGCTGCACTTTTTTTCATGCTGTTAAGCATGCTCTGCTGGGGATCATGGGCCAACACCCTCAAACTCTGCCCCGGCTATCGGTTCCAGCTTTTCTATTGGGACTACGCGCTCGGGGTCTTGCTCGGCGCTATCGCCTGGGGCCTCACCGCCGGCAGCATTGGCTCGCTGGAACCGGCCTTTTTCGCCGCCATTGCCCAATCCCATCCCACTACCATCCTTTGGGCTCTGTGCGGAGGCATCATCTTCAATATCGCGAACCTGTTGCTTGTCGCCGCAATTGATGTTGCGGGTCTCGCGGTCGCCTTTCCTGTCGGCATTGGCCTTGCGCTCATCGTGGGTGCCGTTTCTAGTTATCTCGTCAGCCCAGCCGGCAATCCCTTGCTCCTTTTCGGAGGCGTCGCACTCGTCACCATCGCCATCATCACCGATGCAGCCGCCTACCGTAAGCGCCAATCGACCACCCAGGCCACAACCACGCGCGGCATCGTGCTCAGCCTCGTCGCGGGTCTGCTTATGGGTAGCTTCTATCCCCTTGTGGCCCATGCCATGAATGCGAATCCGCAATCCGGCCCCTATGCGATCGCTCTCTTCTTCGCGCTGGGTGTCCTGCTCTCCACAGTTCCGGCAAACCTCCTTCTCATGCGTCGCCCGCTTGACGGAAAGCCTCCAGTCGCCGGTTCCGGCTATCTTGCCGCTCCATTCCAATGGCATATCGCTGGATTATTTGGCGGCGCAGTGTGGTGCACCGGCGCCGTCGCCAACTTCGTCGCTTCTGAAGCACATCTGGTCGGTCCCGCGGTTTCCTATTCCATCGGCCAGGGAGCCACAATGGTCTCGGCATTCTGGGGAGTCTTCGTCTGGCGCGAGTTCGCCGGCGCTCCACGATCCGCAAAGACGCTCCTCGTCTTCATGTTTATCTTCTTCCTGCTGGGACTCGGCGCAATTGCCCTGGCACCCTTGTACTAGCGCACGAGGAGCATCAATGGCAACAAACAAGCCAATCGTCGTCGTTGGCAGCATCAACATGGATCTTGTCGCCAGCACGCCGCGCATTCCCCGCGCCGGCGAGACCCTCATCGGAACCAATTTCGCCATGACGCCTGGCGGCAAAGGCGCAAACCAGGCAGTCGCCGTCGCACGGCTCGGTTATCCCGTGTCCATGGTCGGCATGGTCGGTGAAGACGTCTTCGGGCGGGCGCTTCTCGACAATCTCATCGCTTCGGGAGTCGACACTGCCGCCGTCGCCAGCATCGCCGGACCGTCCGGTGTAGCCCCAATCACAGTCTCGGCCACCGGAGAAAACAGCATCGTCGTTGTTCCCGGCGCAAACGGCAAAGTCACCTCCGCATTCATCAACCAGCAGAAGTCTCTGCTCTGCTCCGCTGGGCTCGTGCTCTGTCAGCTTGAGTTGCCCATCGAAACCGTGAGCCATACACTGCGGGTCTGCGCCGATGCGGGCGTCCCCGTTATCCTCGATCCTGCTCCCGCGGCTCCTTTACCCGATTCAGTATGGAAGCAGATCGCCTGGTTCACGCCTAACGAGACCGAGGCAGCATCCTACGTCGATGGCGCTTCAACTCCTGCGGCAGCAGCGCAGGCGCTTATCGCGCGCGGGCTGCGCGGAGTGGTGCTCAAACGCGGCTCTGAGGGTGCATGGCTAGCACAGCAAGGACGGCCCGGCATCGTAGTTCCCAGTTTTCCGGTTGAGGCCATTGATACCGTCGCAGCCGGCGATTGCTTCAACGGCGCTTTCGCCGTGGCGCTTCTCGAGGGCCGCGATCCGCAAGCCGCCGCATCCTTCGCTTCAGCAGCCGCGGCCATCTCAGTCACGCGCCGCGGAGCGCAGGCCTCCATGCCCACGCGGGCAGATGTAGAGAACTTTCTCGCGCGCCACACCTAGACGTCGCGTACTTCATCGCATTTTCCCATCTCAATCGGAACACAACTAGATGTTTCAGCCCGTCTACCCTGCGATCCTTGGCCGCGGTCAAGCGACTTCGTTCTCGAGCGTCCCAATTGGGTCGATTGTGATCTTCACGCCGTCGCCGTGCGCCAGTGTGAATGAGCTTGGCGGCACAATCCCCGTCCCCGTCATCAAAAAGCATCCCACTGGAAACGAATTGTCGCGCAGCAGGTATTCGACCAACACCTTGGGGTCGCGCTTCAATTCCGTCAGCGCCACTTCGCCGAAGAACTCCACCTCGTCGTTTCGGCAGATCTCGATAGCAATTCTCGTCGAAGACGGCAACGGCTTTGCGCTTATAAGAATCCCGGGGCCCAGAGCGCAACTGCCGTTGTAGACCTTTGCCTGAGGTAGATACAGCGGGTTTTCCCCTTCGATGTCCCGAGAACTCATGTCGTTGCCGATCGTATAGCCCTGAATGCGCCCTTTGGGGCTCACCACCAGCGTCAGCTCCGGCTCCGGCACCGACCACTGAGCATCCCCGCGGATGCGTACCTTGCCACCCGTGCCAACAGTCCGGCTTGCCGTTGACTTGAAAAAGAGTTCGGGGCGCTCGGCGGTGTACACGCGATCATAGAAGTCACCGCCACCGGCATCTTTCGATTCTTCCATTCGCGCACCACGGCTGCGAAAGTAAGTCACCCCTGCCGCCCACACTTCCTGCGACTCGATCGGCGCGCGCAGATCCGATCCCGCGGGCATTGCCATCTGGGTTGCCGAGGCAATCAGGCCGGGCAACACTTCCGGCAGGTCTTCTCTGGCTAGCAGATCATCCAGCGAATGATCGAACAGCGAATACCAGTTTCCTTCGTTTTCAGCCATGCAACCTGCGGTCGTGCGATAGAGCTTCACCTGGCGCCTCCCCTGCGCTCCCATACTAAATGCACGCGCTCGCCAGGAATCTTGAGCACGGAGCTCTGAGCCAGGAGTTTTGAGCCCCGAGTTCAGCCAGGAATGCTTTCAAGCGCACCACGCATCGAAGCGGCCGTCTTGCACTGCCTTGGCCACTGCTTCGATATCCGGCGCAAGCACACGGTCCCTCTCAAGCTTCGGAACCACTTCCCGCACGACAGTGTATGCACGCTCAACCTCTTTGCCTGCCTTCAAGGGCCGACGAAATTCCAAAGCCTGCGCCGCGCACATCAGCTCGATCCCCACGACGCACTCCGCATGCTCAACAATCTGTCGTAGCTTCAATGCGCCAGTCATACCCATCGAGACATGATCTTCTTTGCCACCGTCAGTCGGAATGCTTCCGGTCGAAGAGGGATGCGCCAGCACCTGGCACTCATTGATCAGCGCCGCGGCAACAATCTGCGCCATCATAAAGCCCGACGAAAGCCCCGGATTAGGCGAAAGAAACGCCGGCAGACCCTCGTTGATATCGGGATTGAGCAGCCTGTCAATTCTCCGCTCCGTGATTCCGGCAAGATCGGTAATCGCAGCCGCGGCATAGTCAAAGGCATACGCCAGCGGTGCGCCATGAAAGTTTCCGCCTGAGAGCACCGCTCCGCGGGCGTGCCCATCGGCTGAAGGCTCAGCAAAAATCAGCGGATTATCCGTGGCCGAACCTGCTTCGATCTCGAGCACGCCCACTACGTGCCCAAGCACTCCCCGCACTGCTCCGTGCACCTGCGGCATGCAGCGCAGGCAGTAGGCATCCTGGACGCGCGGATCACCTTCGCGATGCGACTCGCGAATCTCCGAGTCGGCAAGTAGGCCGCGCAAATGCTCCGCCGCCGCAATCTGTCCCGCATGGGGCCTTGCCCTGTGGATACGCTCGTCAAATGCAACCGGCGTACCCATCAGCGCTTCAAGTGACATCGCTCCGGCAAGATCCGCCAGTTGCGTCACGCGGCGTGCCCGCGCCACCGCCAATGCGCCCACTGCCGTCATCGCCTGGGTGCCGTTCAGCAGCGCCAGGCCCTCTTTCGCTGCCAGTTGCAGGGGCACGAGGCCGGACCGGCGTAACGCTTCACCACCCGCCATTCGCTCGCCGCGGTAGATCGCTTCACCTTCTCCGATCACCACCAGCGCAAGATGTGCGAGGGGAGCGAGGTCTCCGCTTGCTCCAACTGATCCCTTCTCAGGAATCACCGGATGAACACCGGCATTCAGCATCGCTACCAGCAGTTCCGCCACCTCCGGGCGTACGCCGCTGAAGCCTTTCACCAGCACATTCGCGCGCAGCAGCAACATCGCCCGCGATTCCGCTTCGCTCAACGGATTGCCCACGCCTCCCGCATGGCTCCGCACCAGGTTGATCTGCAGCTCTGCCAGCTTGTCCGCGGGAATGCTCACATCCGACAACTTGCCAAAGCCGGTATTTACGCCATACACCGTTGCACCTTCCGCCAGAATCTCTTCAATGAGATTTCTCCCCTCGCGCAGACGTACATGCGCCTCGGCGGAAATTGCAACGGATCCTGCGTGAACTGCGACGGCTTCAATCTCAGCCAGCGTAAGCGCCTGGCCATCAAGAATCAAAGGCTCCATATTTCGATGCTAGGTCGTCTCTCGCTTCGAGGTACAGCAGGATTGAACGGTATTTCTTCCCCTTGTAGCGCAATTCCACTATGATTATTCTTTATGGCAATGGATTCCACGGCATTAATGGATAAAAGCGGTCGAAAGCTGCTCGATGAATTGCAGGCAAACGCGCGTCTAAGTGTCGCCGAGCTTGGGCGCCGCATCGGCCTCTCCCCTTCGGCAACCGCGGAACGGCTGCGCCAGATGGAAGAGGTCGGCATCGTGCAGGGTTACACCGTACACATTGATCGTGAGGCGCTTGGCCTCGATGTCATGGCATTCATCCGCATGAGCTGCGGTGGCCAGAACTATCACCGCCTGCTCGATTACGTACAGACCCTGGAAGAGGTCCGCGAGTGCCACCACCTGACCGGCAGCGACGACTTCCTGCTCAAGGTCACCACCACTAACATGGCAGACCTTGAAGCCCTTATCGAAGCTCTGCTGCCCTACGGCAACCCCGTGACCAGCCTTGTGTTCTCATCGCCTGTCGAGCATCGCAGATTCTCGGTCACTGGCAAACTGATCACCGTCTCGAAGAAGCAGCCCCGCCGCCGCTGACGGACTATTTCTCCTCCGCGGGTAGCCCCAGAATTCTGCGATTCTTTTCGCCGTCTGCGCCTGACGCCGCAAAATCGTCGAAAGCCTTCTCCGTCACATGAATGATGTGATCGCGAATAAACGCCGCGCCCTCGGTCGCGCCGGCCTTGGGATGCTTCAGGCAGCACTCCCACTCGAGCACCGCCCACCCAGGAAAGTCATACTGCGCCATCTTGCTGAAGATGCTTTTGAAGTCCACTTGTCCATCACCGAGCGAGCGAAAGCGGCCCGGTCGATCGATCCACGCCTGGTAGCCCCCATAGACGCCACTCTTCCCCGTCGGACGAAACTCCGCGTCCTTCACGTGAAACGCGCGAATCCTCTCGTGATAAAAGTCAATAAATTGCAGATAGTCCATCTGCTGCAAAACCATGTGGCTCGGATCGTAGAGGATGTTTGCCCGCTTGTGATTCTCCACCGCGGCCAAAAAGCGCTCGAAAGTGACGCCATCGTGCAAATCCTCGCCGGGATGCAGTTCGTAGCACACGTCCACTCCTGCCTCATCAAACGCGTCCAGAATCGGACGCCATCTCTTCCCCAATTCTGCAAATGCTTCGTCAATCAGACCCGCGGGCCGCTGCGGCCACGGATAGAAGAAGGGCCATGCCAGGGCGCCCGAAAAGGTCGCGTGCGCGGTCAGTCCCAGGTTCTGGCTTGCCTTCGCCGCCCATAGCAGTTGCTGCACGGCCCACTCCTGACGCGCCTTCGGATCACCAGCCACTTCAGAAGGCGCAAAGCCCTCCAGCAGTACATCGAAGGCCGGGTGACTCGCCACCAGCTGCCCCTGCAAATGCGTCGAAAGCTCCGTCAGCGTGACGCCTGCCTCGGTCAGCACGCCGCGCACTTCGTCGCAATAAGAAGAACTCTCCGCAGCAGCCTTGAGATCGAACAGCCGGCTGTCCCAGCTCGGAATCTGCACCCCAACGAAGCCCAGCTTCGCCGCCCATGTCGCCAGCCCTTCAAGACTGTTGAACGGTGCAGTCGAATCCGCAAACTGCGCGAGAAAGATCGCAGGCCCTTTGATCGTCTTCATTCAATCGCTCCTGAAATTCCCTATAGCTAAAATTCTATCCAGCTCTTCCGCTTGCTGCTCTCGATCGCGCGGTCAATAAAACGCATTCCTCGCATGCCTGCGGCCAGCCCTGGAAGCGTCTCAGGCCGTCCAGCCTCGCCATTCGCCTCCCATGCCAGCAGCCAATCGGCAAATTCACGATAGAGCACCGCGAACGCCTCAAGATATCCCTCGGGATGCCCGCCCGGCAGCCGCGTCACCGCGCGCGCATCCTTGCCAAGGTAGCCTCCGCTCGCATGCCGAATCTCTTCCGGACCATCGAGCCACTTCACGCGCAGCCGGTTTGGATCTTCCTGCCGCCAGTCGATTGAACCCGCTTCGCCGTAAACACGCAGCCGCAGTCCGTTGCCCTCGCCCGCGGCAATCTGCGAGGCGAGTAGCACTCCGTTAGCTCCATTGTCATAGCGCAACAACGCCGTGCAATCGTCGTCCACTCGTCGCCCGGGCACCACTGACAGCAGCGTTGCATCCAAAGCCGTCACCTGTAGTCCCGTCACATACTCGGCCAGATGAAACGCATGCACACCAATGTCGCCGATACATCCCCCGGGCCCGCTCAATGCCGGGTCAGAACGCCACGAGGCCTGCTTCTGACCTTCACTCTCAATCGGCTTGCTCAACCAGCCCTGAAGATACTCCACCACGACCTTGCGAATTCCGCCCAGTTTGCCGCTCGCGCAAATTTCTCGCGCATCCCTTACCAGCGCGTAACCCGCATAGGTGTGCGTCAACCCGTAGGGCAACCCTGCCGCTACAACTGCTCTCTCCAGTTCCTCCGCTTCTTCGTACGTCGCCGTCGCCGGCTTGTCGCTCATCACAGGGAATCCCGCCTCTAGCGCAGCCGCGGCGACAGGAAGATGCAGATGGTTTGGCGTCACGATCGCGACAAAGTCGATCTTGTCGGGCCGTTTGCCTTCTGCCGCGAACATTTCCTCGTAACTCGCATACGCGCGCTCTGGATCGATCTTGTACGCTTCGCCGGCGGCCTTCGAGCGCTCTGCTGATTGCGAAAAAGCTCCAGCGACCAGCTCGATTTTCCCGTCCAGTTCTGCTGCGATCCGGTGCACCGGCCCGATAAAAGCGCCCGGGCCACCGCCCACCATTCCCATGCGTAATTTGCGCGTTGCCACCATCGGCTCTTCCCTCTCTGTTAACTTCCCAACGCCGCTCTCCGCAACCCGGGGGCCAATGTTCTTAACACTAACAAGGCAATCAGGTATGCAGAAGCCGAATAGACAAACAGCGGAACAAAGCTGTGCGTCAGCTCAAGAATGTGCCCTGCAATTGGTTGAAACAACGCTCCGCCCAGCGCACCGGCAACCTGCCCAAAGCTCACCACGGTTCCAACATGCTCGCCAGGAAACATATCCGAAGCCGTCGTAAAGATATTTGCTGACCAGCCCTGGTGCGCAGCCGCACCCAGGCTCAGCAGCGCAACCGCAAGCCATTCCGAATGCAGGCCGCCAGCCACTGCAACCGGTACCACGAGGCAGGCGCAGGTCAACATCGCGGCCAGCCGGGCCTGCTTCAGGGGCATGCCCATCTTCATATATCCCCGCGGCAACCATCCGCCGAAGACACTTCCAACCGTCGAGAGAACATAGACCACAACCAGCGGCGGTCCTAGATGAGACAAATCAAGATGAAACCGGGAATTGAAATACTGCGGCAGCCAGAAGAGAAAGAACCACCACACCGGGTCGGTCAGAAACTTTCCCAGCATGAAACCCCACGCCTGCCGGTAACGCAGTAGCGTCCACCATGCCACCATCGGAGCCCCATCCCGGTGCTCCACAGGCTCTCTCGCTTCCGTGCTCTGCTGCGGCGTTCGATAGCGAATCGACCACCACACAATCCACACCGCGCTGAAGATCCCCGTAACCAGAAAAGAGGCACGCCAGCCAAAGTGCAGCGCCACCCACGGCACGGCCAGCGGAGCCAGCACCGCGCCCACGCTTGCGCCCGAGTTGAAAATGCCCGTCGCCAGCGCGCGCTCCTTCGGAGGAAACCACTCCGCCGTTGCCTTGATCGCGGCAGGAAAATTCCCGCTCTCACCCAGTCCTAAGAAAAAGCGCGCAACGCCAAAGCCGAAAACCGTGCGCACCAGTGCGTGCCCCATCGCCGCCAGGCTCCACAAGCCCGTCACAATCGGATAGCCCTTGCGGCAGCCAAGCCTGTCCACCAGACGGCCCGCGAATACCACCCCCAGCGCATACGCCAACTGGAAACATGCGAGGATATTGCCGTAGTCGACGTCGGTAAGGTGAATTGAGCTCTCGACCGTCGGCCATCCCGGCAGCAGCGGTTGCAGATGCAGCACGCTTCCTGAAAGTACCGGCTTCAGAATCGACAGCACCTGCCGATCCACGTAGTTGATCGTGGTCGCCACAAACAGCATGGCGCAAATCGTCCAGCGCCCGGCCAGCGCAGGTGGTTCGGCCCGCTCTTCTTTCTCGACAGCTATCTCGCTCATACTTACCAATCGGTCAGCGTGCCATCCAGCTTGCGGTTCACCGGCAGAAACGCCCGCTGATATGGATACTTCTCCGCCAGCTTTTCATCCAGATCCACACCAAGACCCGGAGCGTCGCCCGGGTGCATCATGCCGTCCTTAAATGCATAGTTGTGCGGAAAAACCTCGTCCGTCTCCTCCGTGTGCGGCATATGTTCCTGGATACCGAAGTTGTGAACCGCCAGGTCAAAATGCAGCGCCGCCGCCATGCATACCGGTGAAAGATCCGTCGCTCCATGGCATCCTGTGCGCACGTGATACAGCGCCGCAAAATCCGCGACCTTCTTCAAATGCGTGAGCCCGCCGCCGTGCACTACCGTCATGCGAATGTAATCGATCCACTGGTTGCGAATCAGATCATGCGCATCCCAGATCGAATTGAAGACCTCGCCCACCGCAATCGGTGTTGTGGTGTGCTCACGAATCACGCGAAATCCTTCCTGCAGTTCCGCCGGCGTCGGGTCCTCAATCCAGAACAGTTGAAAGGGCTCGAGATCCTTGCCCAGTCTCCCTGCCTCGATCGGCGTCAGCCGGTGATGGCAATCGTGCAGCAGGTGAAGTTGCTCGCCAAATGTCTCGCGCACCTTCGCAAACAGCTGTGGCACATGCCGCAAATAAGGCTCCGTAGCCCAGCTTTGTTCTGGCGGCAAACCCCGCTCCGCCGGTTCGTACCGCCCCGCGCCCTTCGCGACGCCATACGTGCTCGATCCCGCAAAGCCGCTCTGCACGCGGATGGCGCGGTAACCCAGCTCCTTGTGCCGGGCGACATCTTCAAGCGCGTGGTCAATGTCCTTGCCATTTGCGTGGGCGTACACCAGCACGCTTTCTCGGCTTCTGCCACCGAGCAGGTTGTAGACAGGCGTCTTCAGCGCCTTTCCCTTGATATCCCACAGCGCAACATCCACTGCGGCAATTGCCGCCATCGTCACTGGACCGCGCCGCCAATACGGGCCGCGGTAGAGATACTGCCAGATGTCTTCGATATCAAAAGGGTCTCGCCCCACAATGCACGGAATCACGTGGTCGGTCAGATAGCTTGCCACGGCAAGCTCCCGTCCGTTCAGCGTTCCATCGCCCAGGCCATAGATGCCTTCGTCGGTCTCGACCTTGAGGGTGACGAAGTTCCGCCCCGGCGACGTGATGTTCACATATGCTTTCGTGATCTTCACTTGTTCTCGTCCCGCCCTACTGGTTCACGCCGCTGGCCAGGAATCCACCGTCCACGGCCACAATCTCTCCGGTCACAAATGCTGCCGCCTCAGAGGCCAGAAAGATAGCTGCGCCGGCCAGTTCTTTCGGCTCGCCAAATCGCCGCATCGGCGTCCGCAAAATCAGTTCCTCCCCACGCGGCGTTCCCTGGATCAACGACGCATTGAGCGGTGTTGGAAACACACCCGGGGCAATCGCATTCACATTCACGCCGGTTTGCCCCAGTTCGATCGCCAGCACTTTCGTCAGCGAAGCCACGGCCGCTTTGCTCGCGGAATACGCGGCCACGCGATAAAACCCTACAAATGACGTAAGAGATGCAATGTTGATGATCCGCCCGTAACCGGCCTTCACCATTGTTGAGCCAAAAATCTGGCACGCGCGCAGTGTGCCCGTCAGGTTGATGTCCACCACGCGCGCCCAATCGGCCTCATCGGCTTCGAGCGTCGGCGCCTTGTGCGTCACACCCGCTGCGTTTACCAGGATGTCTACCTTTCCAAATTCCTTCAGCACCGCATCGTGCAGGGCCTGCAACGAAGCCCGATCCTGCACATCGCTCCGAACGCGCAGCGAACGCCGCCCAAGCGCCTCTATCTCCGCCGCCACTTTTGTCACCTGCTCCAGCCTGCGCGAACTGGGCACAACATCTGCCCCTGCGCCGGCCAGCCCCATTGACACCGCGTAACCAAGCCCCGTCGTCCCCCCGGTCACCACAGCGACTCTTCCGTGCAGATCAAAAAGATCCTGGCTCATCCATTCTCCCCTGGGATTCTTCCCGGTCATCTTAACGTGTCGATCCCGCCATCGTCTTCAGGGACATGCCAACAAGCTCGCGGGGACTCAACCTCTAGCCGCTATTCATTCGCCCTCCAGTCACTCTTTACGCGCCTGCGCGATGGGTTACAGTGTCAGAGGACGGTTGACTGAGCGTATGGATTCTATTCTCGTTCCTGGCACTTCCTGCCGTTGGGATTGCCTCAGCCTCGGCGAAGTCATGCTTCGGCTCGATCCCGGCGAAGGACGCATTCACACCGCGCGCCAATTCCAGGTGTGGGAGGGCGGCGGCGAATACAACGTTGCTCGCGGCCTGCGCCGCTGCTTTGGCCTCTGCACCGCCATCGCCACTGCCCTAGCCGAAAACGTCGTGGGACGACTCGTTGAAGACTTCATCCTTCAAGGCGGAGTCGACACTTCCCTCCTCAAATGGGTGCCCTTCGACGGCGTTGGCCGCACCGTGCGCAACGGACTTAATTTCACCGAGCGCGGCTTTGGCATGCGCGCCGCCGCTGGCTGCTCTGACCGCGGCCACACCGCAATCAGCCAGGTCAAACCGGGTGATTTCGATTGGAACTCCATCTTTGGCTCCGCGAATGGCGCCCGCTGGCTCCACACCGGCGGCATCTTCGCGGCACTCTCTGAGTCCACGCCCGTTGTCGCGGCAGAAGCCATGGACGCCGCCCGCCAGCACGGCACACCGGTCTCCTACGATCTCAACTACCGAGACTCGCTCTGGAAATCCATCGGCGGCAAAACCAAAGCCCAGCAGGTCAACCGGGAGCTCGTGCGCAAGGTGGATCTCCTGCTCGGCAACGAAGAGGACTTCTCTGCAATGCTCGGCGTCGCCATCAAGGGCGTGGGTGAAGACTTCACCGAGTTGCCCATCGCAGGCTACGAAGAGATGCTGCGCGAAGTGGCTGCCGCCTACCCCAACCTCAAGCTCATCGCCAGCACATTGCGCACCGCGCACACCGCCAGCCGAAACACATGGGGAGCCATCGCGCTGTATCAGGACCAGATCGTCCACGTTCCCCAGCGCGATATCGATATCCTCGACCGCGTTGGCGGTGGCGACAGCTTCGCCTCCGGTCTCATCTACGGGCTGCTCACGGGCAAACCCATTGACTGGGCTCTTCGCTGCGGCGTCGCCCACGGCGCTCTCGCCATGACCACCGCTGGCGACACCAGCATGGCCACTCTCGCTGAAGTCGAACGCGCCATGAAGGGCGGATCAGCCCGGATCGCACGATAGGAAAGTATCCATGCACGAAACGACCGAGCAAATCATCGAACGCGTCGGACTCATCCCCGTTCTGCGTGCAAAATCCTTCGCCCAGGCGCACGCTGTTGTTCATGCGATGCTCGCGGGCGGCGTCACCGTCGTTGAAGTCACCATGACCGTTCCCAGCGCGGTCGACCTTCTGCGGGAGTTGAAGTCCGAGCATGGCAGCAATCTCCTGCTCGGCTCGGGAACCGTGACCACAGCAGCGCAAGCCGAGGCCACCATCGCCGCCGGAGCTGAATTTGTTGTCAGCCCGAGCACACATCTCGAGGTCATCGCCGCAACAAAAGCAGCAGGCAAAATCTCCATCCCGGGCGCGCTCACCCCAACTGAAGCCGTCACCGCCTGGAACGCAGGCGCAGACTACGTCAAGATATTTCCCTGCTCGGCTGTTGGGGGAGCCAGCTATCTCAAGGCCCTTCTCGCGCCCTTCCCCCACTTCCGCCTTATCCCAACCGGTGGCGTGACACTGCAAAGCGCTGAGAGCTTTCTCAAAGCCGGAGCGCGCGCCCTCGGCGTGGGCAGCGATCTCGTCAACCTCGCTGCTATCGATGCAGGCCATCCCGAGACCATTACTGAAGCCGCCAAAGCCTACATCGAGGTGCTGGCGAAGGTACGTGCCGCGAGCGCTCGATAGTCGTCGCGACACCTCAGAAAAACTAAAGCCTGTAAGCCTTCTTCACCAGCCCGACCGTCAGCTCGTGGGCAAGATCCAGCGCTTCGTCCTCATCAAGGCGGTGCTCGGCCACCAGCCGCGCCAGAAACGCCGCGTCTGTACGCCGCGCCACATCGTGCCGTGCGGGAATCGAGAGAAACGCCCGCGTATCGTCGTTGAAGCCTACAGTGTTGTAGAAACCTGCCGTCTCCGTCGCCTGCTCACGAAAACGCAGCATCCCCTCCGGGCTGTCGTGAAACCACCACGGCGGCCCAAGCCGCAGGCAGGGGTAGTGGCCCGCCATGGGCGCCAGTTCCCGGCTGTATGCGGTCTCATCCAGGGTGAAGAGAATCACCGTCAGCGCCTTTTCGTTTCCAAAGCGATCAAGCAACGGCTTCAGCGCGCTCACATAATTCGTCGGCCCCGGAATATCAGCGCCCATGTCACGCCCGTAGCGCTCGAAGACAAGCCGGTTGTGATTCCGCACCGCGCCGGGATGAATCTGCATCACCAGCCCGTCCTCTACGCTCATGCGAGCCATCTCGGTCAGCATCTGCGCACGAAAGAGTTCCTGCTGCCCAGCATCCGCTTCCCCACTCAGCACCTTGCCGAAAAGCCACTCCGCTTCCGCCGTGCTCAAATTCGCAGTCTGTGCGGTTGGATGTCCGTGATCCGTCGCCCTCGCACCCATCGACTTGAAGAACTGCCTGCGCGCAGCCAGAGCCTTCAAGTACCCGCGCCAGCCTGCCGTGTCTTCCCCAGTCAATGCGCCCAGCTTCTCAATGTTCCCGGCAAAGCCCGCGAACTCAGGGTCCACAACCGGGTCAGGCCGAAACGTCGGCAGAATTCTTCCCTTCCATCCGGACGTGCGCACTGCTTCGTGATCAGTCAGCGAATCCAGCGGAGAATCCGTCGTCGCCAACACCTCAATTCTGAAACGCTCAAAAAGCGCTCGGGGCATAAACTCCGGCGTGGCCAGCTTCGCCTCAATCGTCTCGTAATACAGATCGGCAGTAGCCTCTGAGAGCCGTTCTTCAAGCCCGAACAATTTCTGAAACGCAAAATCCAGCCACAACCTTGATGGCGTCCCGCGAAACAGGAAATAGTGACTCGCAAAGATGCGCCACACCTTGCGCGGATCTGAGACCGTAGCCTTTCCTATCTCCAGGTCCTCAAGCGAAATCCCCTGGCTGTATAGCATCCTGAAGACGTAGTGGTCGGGCTGCACAAACAATGCCACTGGGTTGGAAAACGGCTCATTACGCGCGAACCAGCTTGCCTGTGTATGCCCATGCGGGCTGATGATCGGCAGATCCCGAATCTCCCCATATAGCCTCCGCGCAATCGCGCGGGTGGTCTCATCTGCCGGAAAAAGCCTGTCCTCGTTCAGCAGCGACACGTTGCTTCTCCTTCCCGAACCCCGACAACCAGTATCAGACATCGCAGCCGCGCGCGGTATACTTAGCCCGCCGATGAACAGGATTCCGCTCGAGTTGCAGCTTTCGGAGGCCCAATGACCACCCTCCGCATCGCGCTCCGCAATTACTCCGATTTTCAAAATGCGCTTGCAGAAGAGGCGCGCCTCTTCGAGTCCCTTCATCCCGACGTTCGCGTTGAACTCATCTCCACCGGCATTCACGAGTTGCACAGCTCATCCATCGCAGCCGGCGGCCTTCGCAACGGCCACTTCGACCTTGCCCTGCTCGTCACCGACTGGCTCGCGGAAGCCCTCGAGAACGGCTCCCTTGAAGACCTCGATCCCTGGCACCAGCGCGCTCCGCTGCCAGACTGGCCGGATGGCTGGGCACGCTCGCTCACCCGACCCCTCATCTTTGGCGAAAAGCTCTCCTCGATCCCCTGGCACGACGGTCCCGAATGCCTTGTCTATCGCGCCGACCTCTTCGCCGATCCGCAGCGCCGCGCAGCCTTTCTTGTACAACATGGCCGCGAACTTGCGCCGCCCGCCACATGGCAAGAATTTGAAGAGATTGCCCGCTTCTTTACCGATCCTGCCGCCGGTCTCTACGGCACCGTCTTCGCCGCCTTCCCAGACGGCCACAACACACTCTACGACTTCGCGCTGCAGCTTTGGAGCCGTGGCGGCGAGCTCCTCGATTCATCCGGAATCCCACGCCTCACCTCTCCGCAGGCCACCGCCGCGCTCGACTTCTACCGCCGCATCTTGCGCGATCCCGCTCTCTGCCACCCGCACTCGCCTCAGCTTGACTCCACGCAATCCGGCGATCTCTTCCTTGCGGGCGAAGTCGCCATGATGGCCAACTGGTTCGGCTTCGCCGCCCGCGCCTGTCGCACCGGCTCGCCCCTTGCGGGCAAAGTCGCCATCGCGCCTGTTCCAGCCGCAGACGGCTGCGCGCACGTCTCGCTTTCGGTCTTCTGGGCACTCGCCATGGGAGCAGGCTCGCGCAACAAGGATCTCGCCTGGCAATTCCTGCGTTTCGTCGCCTCGCCGGAGCGCGATCTGCGCATCACGCGCCACGGCGCAGTCGGCGTTCGGCTCTCCACCTGGCGCAACGCTGAGCTGCAATCACTCATTCCGCCCTATCGCGAAATTGAAAGCATTTCGCTTGGCGCGCGCCAGTTGCCCGCTGGCCCGCAGATGGCCGCATTCGCCGCCATCATTGACAGCGTTGTGACGCAGGCCACCACTACCAGCGACGCCTCAGCCGCTATCCTTGAAGCGGCACAGCAGCAGGTTCACAGCCAGGACATTCGATTCCCATGAGCACTCAAAGTTCTTCTCACGATCCATTCCGCCTCGACGGCCGCCACGCACTCGTGACAGGCGGCGCCAGCGGCATTGGCGAGGCCACCGTCAAGGAACTTGCCCGCGCGGGCGCTACTGTCTGGATTGCCGATATTAATTTCGCCGCTGCCGAAACGCTCGCGCGATCCCTTCTGACGGCCCAGCCCTTGCACCTCGATGTCACCAGCCCCGACTCCATCGCCGCCGCTCTCGCAAAGCTCAGCCGCCTCGACATCCTCGTCAACAATGCAGGCATTGGCCACGTCGGCTCCATCGAAGCCACAGAGCCTTCCGACTTCGACCGCCTCCTCAATGTGAACGTACGCGCGGTTTACCTGGTCACCCGCGCCTTCCTGCCCTTGTTGCTCGCCTCCTCGGCGGGCGAACCCGTCGGCACCATCGTGAACATTGCCTCTGTCGCTGGCCTCGTCGGAATAAAGCAGCGCTTCGCTTACTGCACCACCAAGGGCGCTGTCATCGCAATGACCCGCCAGCTTGCCGTCGAATACCCGAAGACGCTGCGCGTCAACGCCATCTGCCCCGGTACCGTGGAAACTCCTTTCGTCGAGGGCTACCTCGACAAGTTCCATAAGGACAACAAAGAAGAAACACGCGCGGAACTTCGTGCCCGCCAGCCAATCGGCCGACTCGGCCAGCCTGAGGAGATTGCCTCCATGGTGCGCTACCTGGCATCGAGCGAAGCCGCCTTCATCTCTGGCTCTCTCTTCAACATCGACGGCGGTTGGACCGCAGCCTGAAACTCCGCACACTCTGCCCCGGAGGGCCAATGAAACTCATCTCCTATTCCACTGCCGACAATCGCATTCGCCCTGGTGCGCTTCTTGAGAACAACACGGTCGTCGATCTCTCCAGCTACTACGGCGATTCGCTGCGGGTCGTTACCGCAGGCCTGCATGGCTCCCCGGCGGGAACGCCGGTTCCACTCACTTCCGTGCGCCTGCACGCGCCGCTTGCCAATCCGCCGCGCATCTTTGCCATCGGGCTCAACTACCGTGACCACGCCAGGGAGTCGGGCATGGCCGTTCCCACCACGCCTGTCGTCTTCTTCAAGCTGCCCACTGCGATCATCGGCCCCGGCGAAAACATCGTCCTGCCGAAGAACTCCACCGAACCCGACTACGAAGCCGAATTTGCCTTCGTCATCGGCACGGGTGGGTATCGCATTCCGGCTTCAGAATGGCGCGAACACGTCTACGGCTACACCATCATCAACGACGTGAGCGCGCGCGACGTCCAGTTCGCCTCCTCGCAGTGGTCCTTAAGCAAGAGCTTTCCCACCTTCTGCCCCCTTGGCCCCGCCATCGTTACCGCCGACGAAATCCCTGACCCCCACGAGCTGAACATTCAGCTCTCCATCGACGGCGTGCTCCACCAGAGCTCCAACACCCGCGAGCTCATCTTCAAGATCCCCGAGCTCGTCGAATACCTCTCCTCCATCACACCGCTGCTCCCCGGCGACATCGTTTCCACCGGAACCCCCTATGGCGTCGGCCTTGGCCGCACACCTAAACGCTGGCTGGAGCCCGGTGAAACGGTCACGATTGCCATCGATGGCCTCGGCGTGCTCACCAACCCCGTGGTTGCGGAACAGGCAATGCATCCCAGCCTTGTGCGTCATAATCCAAATTGACTATGGAACTCACCGGACTTTCTTTCATCAGCGGCTCCCGCGGTTCTCGCGAAGGCAAAGCCTTTCAGGCGCTCAATCCGCAAACGGGCCAGGCCCTCGACCCGCTCTTCTACTCTGCGACGTCAGCAGAAGTCGCCAACGCCGCTCAGGCTGCGGCCGAAGCCTTCGCCTCTTACTCCCAGGCTAGCGGACAAGCGAAAGCCGCCTTCCTGCGTCGCGCCGCCGACGGTCTCGACGCGCAGAGCCAGGCACTCGCCGAGCGCGCCCATCTTGAAACCGCGCTGCCCATGCCGCGCCTTCTTGGCGAAGTGAGCCGCACCTCAAACCAGTTGCGTCTCTTTGGCGGCGTCGTTCAAGAAGGCTCCTGGGTCAACGCCCGCATCGACCCTGCGCTGCCCGACCGCAAACCACTGCCACGTCCTGACATTCGCTCCCTCTTGCGCCCTCTTGGCCCGGTTGTCGTCTTCGGCGCCAGCAATTTCCCGCTCGCCTTCTCCGTCGCTGGCGGAGACACCGCCTCGGCCCTCGCCGCCGGATGCCCTGTCATCGTCAAGGCGCATCCAGCCCATCCCGGAACAAGTGAACTCGTAGCCCGGATTCTCACCGATGCCGCGGCCGCTGAAAATCTGCATCCCGGCGTCTTCTCGCTCGTCTTCGACGCTGGTACTGAGACCGGCGCCGCTCTCGTGCGTCATCCCCTCGTGCGTGCGGTTGCTTTTACGGGCTCGCTCCGCGGTGGTCGTGCTCTCATGGATCTCGCCGCCACCCGCCCTGACCCCATCCCTTGCTTCACGGAGATGTCCAGCGGCAATCCTGTCTTCATCCTGCCAGGAGCACTGCGCAAAGACCCCGCTGCTCTCGCCAAAGGGCTCTTCGGATCGTTCACCCTTGGCTCAGGGCAGTTCTGCACCAAGCCAGGCATCATCCTGCTGCCTGAAATGCCCGAAGCCTCCGCCTTCACTCAGGAGCTGGGCGGACTTGTCGCCGCCGCCGAGCCTTTCACTTTGCTTACCCCTGGCATCGCCCGCGAATACGCGCGCGGAACAACAGAACGCGCTTCACAGGTCGCACTCGCCGCGGACGCTGCCGCACCCGGCTCCGCACCCGGCTGCTTCGCACCCGCAAAGATCTTCCAGGCGTCCCTCGACGAATTCCTTGCGCAGCCTTCCCTCGCAGAAGAGATCTTCGGTCCCAATACGCTTCTGGTCCGCTGCAACACCCAGGCAGACTCTCTGCGCGCTGCCGCCGCTCTCGACGGCCACCTTACCGCCACGCTTTTCGGCACCGACGAAGACCTCGCCGCCAATCGTGAACTGATTCAGGTTCTGGAGCAGAAGGCCGGCCGCCTTATCTTCAACGCCTTCCCCACCGGCGTTGAAGTCTGCCACGCCATGGTCCACGGAGGCCCCTACCCCTCCACTTCCGACGCACGCTTCACCTCCGTCGGCAGCCTTGCTATCTATCGCTTCGCCCGGCCCGTCTGCTTTCAGGGATTCCCCGACGCGATGCTCCCCGCTGAATTGCAGGAAGCCAATCCGCTCGGCATCCGCAGACTGCGCGACGGCAAACTAGAAACCTTTTAGCTGAATCTTGAACTGTGAACTGTGAACTGGCGCTTACAGCACCTTCGCCAGCCACTGCCCCGTATGCGAGTGTAGATTGCCGGCAACGTCTTCTGGCGTGCCTTCGGCCACGATCCTGCCGCCGCCTTCGCCGCCTTCCGGGCCAAGGTCGATCACCCAGTCAGCCGACTTGATCACGTCGAGATTGTGCTCGATCACAATCAGCGATCCGCCGCCATCGATCAGCTTTCGTAAGGCCGTCAGCAGCTTTGACACATCGTCAAAGTGCAGCCCCGTCGTCGGCTCATCCAGAATGTAGAGTACCCGGCTCGCCTGCGAAGCCTTCGCTCCCGCATTCGCAGACCGTACCTGAGCCAGATGCGAGGCGAGCTTCACTCGCTGCGCTTCGCCCCCTGAGAGCGTCGTGGCCGACTGCCCCAGGCGCAGATACCCCAGTCCCACTTCGTCCAGAACCGCCAGCTTTTCAAGCAGCCGCGTCTGCCCTGTAAAAAAGCGCAGAGCCTCCTTCACTGTCATCTTCAGCACTTCGTGGATGTTCTTGCCCTTGTATTGCACCTCGAGCACCTTCGCCTGGTAGCGCGTTCCGTTGCAGTCTTCGCAGGGCAACTCCACATCCGCCAGAAACTGCATCTCCACCGTCACCGTGCCATCACCCTCACAGGTGTTGCAGCGCCCACCCGGCACGTTGAATGAAAAGTGGCCCGGCGTCAGCGAATGCCGCTTAGATTCAGGTTGCGCAGCAAACAGTTCACGGATCAGATCGAAGCCCTTGATATAGGTGATCGGATTCGAACGCGGCGTCCGTCCGATGGGCGTCTGATCCACCAGCACCACGTCGTTCAGCCGTTCCACACCTTTCAGCGAAGTAAAGGCGCCGGCAGGATCGCCGCCATCCGTTTGCCCCAGTGCCTGCGCCACTGCGCGATACAGCACGTGATGCACCAGCGTCGATTTTCCCGACCCCGAGACCCCCGTGATCGCAACCAGCATGCCCAGCGGAATATCAACATCCACCCGGCGCAGGTTGTTCGCCGCCGCACCGCGCAATTGCAGCTTTTCCTTGCCGGGCGTGCGCCGCCGCGTCGGCACCGGTATCGCAATCTTCCCGGAAAGATACTTCCCGGTCAGCGAATTCAGATTCGCCTCAATCTCAGCCAGCGAACCTTCAGCCAGTAGTTTCCCGCCGAACTCGCCCGCGCCCGGCCCCAGGTCCAGCAGATAGTCCGCCGCCCGCAACACATCAGCGTCGTGCTCCACCACCACAATCGTGTTTCCAAGGTCGCGCAGCTCCTTCAGGATATTGATCAGCCGCGCCGTGTCCCGCGTGTGAAGCCCGATCGAAGGCTCATCCAACACATACAGCGTGCCCACCAGCTGCGACCCCAGTGACGTCGCCAGTTGAATCCGCTGCGCCTCGCCGCCAGACAATGTCGAAGCCAGCCGGTCCAGCGTCAGATACTCAAGGCCCACCGCATCCAGAAAATTCAGCCGCTGCCGCACTTCATGGAGAATCGGCCCCGCAATCTCCTCCTGCATCGGCGTGAGTCTCAGTTCGCCAAAAAACTCCTTCGCCTTCGCAATCGTCAGCGCCGCAGCCTGGCAGATATTCAGCCCATTTAACCGGACCGCACGCGCCTCGGCGCGCAGTCTCTGTCCGCGGCAATCAGGGCATTCCGCGTATCCGCGATACTTGCTCAGCATCACGCGCACGTGCAGCTTGTACTTCTTGCGCTCGAGCTGGGCAAAGAATCCATGCACGCCCTCAAAGCTCCCGTTGCCGTGCAGTACTGTCTCTCGCGCCGCATCCGGCAGGTCACGCCAGGGCACATCCATCGGCACTCGCAGTTCTGCTGCGCGTTTCTTCAGGTCGGTAAACCACGAACGATATTTCGGCCGGCTCCACGGATCAATCGCACCGTCATTCAGGCTCAGGCTCTTGTCGGGAATCACCAGGCTCACGTCGTAATCCACGGTGTTGCCAAATCCCTGGCAGCGCGGGCAGGCGCCAAATGGATTGTTGAAGCTGAAAAGTCGCGGCTCGGGCTCCCTGCCTGGCTTATGGCAACTCGTGCACTCATACTCGCCCGAGAAGCGAAAGCGCCGCCGCTCTTCCACATCCTCCCGCGGAACTTCCTCAAACACCACCTCGCCGGCTTCGCGATAGGCAATCTCAGCCGCATCCACAATGCGCGCTCGGTTCTCAGCGCTCACCACGATGCGATCAAGAAGCGCGAAGACCGGACGCGTAAAGTCGAGATCCAGTAATGACTCCGGCGTTGAAAACTCAAAGATCCGTCCGTCTTGGTACAGCCGGTTAAATCCAGCGCCGCGCAACTCCATCAGGCGCGCTTTGAGGGTCTCGCTCAGCGATCCCTCGACTGCGGGTTTCGGCGCGCTCTTCACAGCCTTGCCCGTAGTTTTCACTGTTTTCTTTGCCGGCTTGGCAGGCGGCGCACCTTCCGGCACATCGTGCTTCACCGGAAAAAGCGCATTCAGACGCGTTCCCTCACCCAGCGCCAGCACTCCCTCGGCCGCTTCGTCAATCGAGTTGCGTTTCACCAGCCCGTCGCAGTAGATGCAGTGCACCTCACCGCAACGCGCGTACAGCAGGCGCATGTAGTCGTAGATCTCCGTCGCCGTCGCCACGGTCGACCGGGGATTCCGGGTCGTATTCTTCTGCTTGATCGCAATCGCCGGGGCCAGGCCTTCGATCTCATCCACTTCCGGCTTCTCAATGCGCTCCAGAAACTGCCGCGCATACGCCGAAAGCGATTCGACATACCTCCGCTGCCCCTCGGCGTAGATTGTGTCGAAGGCGAGCGAAGATTTCCCTGATCCCGAAACGCCGCTGACCACCGTCAGCTTTCCATGAGGAATCTCGCAGGAAATGTCTTTTAGATTGTGAGTCCGCGCACCGCGGATGATGATCGCATCGTTCGATGAAGTCAACGGAATGACACCAGCACGAAATTGGCCGGGCACACTGAGCTCTCAGTGAGGTTCAGAGCATAACCGGCCATCTTTCATTATAAAGCGCGCAAGGACGAATAGAAATCGACGCGCGCCTGACGTCACGCCATCAGGATATTTTTGAACTGCACTTCACTCCATCGAACCACTTTGAATCTCACTACGCCGCAAGCGCAGGCGCATGGACAGAAGCGAACGAAAAGTTCGACTGCGGAACTGCCGCCTCCATACCGGTGCGATTCAGAACGCAAGACAAGCCCAGCAGTGCGTTTGACGCACAGGCAGGGCACTGTATCGCGGAATTACCAACGCAATCGCAATCCTGGCACAGGTAAGCACTTGTCAGTGGAATATGCTGCAGCATTGGGGAAGTCATGGGGTCACCTTGCATTGCTAGATTTTCACCACGCTCGCCGCAGGCTTCACAACACGCCTGCAACGGCCCTGCTTGGGTTGATGCTGTCAGAGTGCGTTGCAGTTGCTCCCGCATTGCCTCAAAACAACATCTTTTCCAATCAGGCTGCGTGCAGCATACCCCACCTCTATTCGAACGCTTAGTGGAAAGCGCTCTGGCTACGTGAGTCTAGTTACATTTCACTAAGCACAGTAGTTACTCCGCACTCCGGTGCATGAGTTACCAACGGCAGCACAGCAGTACAATGACCCAACCTTAACTCCTTCTATTCGCTCACTTTGAGATCGTCGTGTGATTCCCGTCGTATTCCTGCTCGCGCTTAGCCGCTTTGTGGGCAGCTTCGTCCGCGCCGCGCTCCACACGCGACTTTGCTCCCGTCACAGGCTTCTTCGAATCCTCGGTATCGCGCTTCAACGTTTCAGGCCTTTTCGCAGGAATTTTTGAATTCATCTCAACCATCGCGTTTCACCTCAGCGTGCTGAGATGCGATCCCGCCATCGCAAAGATGCATTCCCTTCCCCTCGCTAAATCCAGTTTGTCAATCACACGGAGAGGTGATTGCACGCACGTTATCGGCAGCGGCCATACCTGGAGACAGAATCTTTAATCGCTTTCTTCTAATCACAATAGTCAACATAGATTAAGCAATAGGGCGTGTAACCATCTCTTCGCTCGAAGTTATCCCGCAGTCCCCATCGACCAAAGCATCGCGCGCGTCCTTTTGCGATCGCGCGCCCTCGCCGGCGAACGCTACCCTCCGCCGTCGCGCACAGTCAAAACAGGTACCTCGTCCTTACCGCCCGCTGACCCACAGCGTCCTCCGCGCCGCGCAACTAAAATATCCTTGAGGTATCCCGTGTTTCGTAAGGTTCTTCTCGTCCTGCTTGCCGCCTCTTGCACGGGCTTTGCCCAGAGCGCCAGCCACTCGCGACCCCAGCAGGTCCCTCCCATCGCTTCCGCGTCCAACCAGGAACTCCCGCGCCAGGTCGCCGACGCCGAAGCCGCCATCGTCAAGTCCGACTGGAAGACCGCCGAACCTCTCCTTGATGCCTGGCTCGCCGCCCATCCCAACGATGCGCGCGCCCTCTTTGACGCGGGCTATGTCGCTGACAACCAAAATCGCCTCGACGATGCCGCGACGCTCTACCGGCGTGCAGTCCAGGCAGATCCTCATTCCTTTGAAGCCCGCATCTCCCTGGGACTGGTCCTCGCCCGTCAGGGCAAACTCGACCAGGCGCGTCCGGAGCTTGTCGCCGCAACCACCCTCGACCCTGGCGAAGCCGGTCCCGCCCTCAAAGCGCGCGCCTGGCGAGCTCTGGCGCAAATCGACAAGCCCGTCCCCGGCGGCACCGGCGATGCCGCCGTCGCCTCCGACGAACTCCTGCAGGCCCTCAAGGTCAGCCCTGAGACTCCCGACGATACGCTGTTGGCCGCCCAGCTGGCCGAAGCATCAGGCCAGGACGAGCCAGCCGAAGCCGCCTACCGCCGTTATCTTGCAAACGACCCCCGATCGCTTCAGGCAAATGCCGGGCTTGCCCATCTGCTGATGAAGCAAAAGAAGTATCCCGAAGCTGAAACTCTCCTCAGAACCGCCCTCGCCCAGGCCCCGGACAACCCGACACTCACTGCCCAGCTCGCCACCGTCCTCGCCGCGCAGGACAAAGCCGAGGCCCTCCCGCTGCTGCAGCAGCTTCACACCGCGCATCCTGCCGATCCGGCAATCACACGCATGCTCGCTGACGTCATGGCTCAGGCAGGCGATCTCGCCGGCTCAGACAAGCTCTACGCTGCGCTGCTGGCATCCGACCCCAACAATCTCGACCTGCTCCTCGTGCATGGCCAGAACCTGATCCACCAGCTTCGCTACACCGAAGCCTTCGTCGTCTTCGATAAGGCATCCCAGCTCGAGCCCGATAGCGGCGACGCCTGGAGCGGCCTGGCCTTCGCGGCTTCCAAAACCGGCCGACCCACTGTCACGCTGCACGCTCTTACCATGCGGTCAAAGTACCTGCCTGATGTGCCGTCAACCTACTTTCTGTGGGCAACATCCTATGACACATTGCACGAGAAGGTAGAGGCCATCGCCTACTACCACCATTTTCTCGAGGCAGCCGGAGGCAAGTATCCGGACCAGGAATGGCAGGCAAAGCAAAGACTGCTTCTCCTTGAAAAACGAAACTGACCAGAGCGCAATCACCGCAAACCAGGGCCCACTGCATCACCGGACATTGAGCGTCAGGTTATTGAAGGCATCAAAAGCCTCAACCATTTCGCTTGCATCTTCCGGCAAAAAGCTCCTATTGTTACGTCGTGGGGTTGAGTGGATTCATTGCATCGGCCCTGATCATGGACCTCTTTTGAACCGCTCGCAGTCCGCACTAGCGGAGGTTCCACATGCGCAGTCAGGTTTGTTTGGCAGTTATCGTCCTCTCCTCGGTCGTTGCCATCCCGGCACGTGCCTATTCTCCTGACGAAAAAGCTCCCGATCAGCAGAGTATCGCCGCCCTAGAAGCCAAAATCGACCAGGCCCCCCAGAAAGACCAGTGCTATCTCTACGCCGAGCTCATTCACCAGATGACCGAGTTCAGCGTGCGCCAATACGCTGCCGGAAACATTGATAAAGCCACCGACATGCTGAAAGAGGTGCAGAAGTTGGCGCACAAGGTGCATCTCTCAGTCTCTTTGGACAACAAGCGCCTCAAAAATGCCGAGATACTGCTCCGGCACACAGCTTTCCGCCTGACGGAAATGCTGCACGCGACGAGTTACGAAGACCGTCCCCTTGTTGAGGAGGCACTGGCGCAGGTCAACCAGGCGGAGAATGACGCCATGCTGCAGGTCTTCAAGAAGTAGAAATCCACCTTCTTCTCATGATTGTTCTGCGCCGCACCAGAGCCCTGCTAACCGGGCTGTGCCTGATCCATCAAACCAATATGTGCTCGACGCCACCATTGCAAGCGATCTCTTTACGTCTCTTCGCGGTAACTGTCCTTTTCCTGTGGCTCTTCGCCGGGTCGTTGCAGGCGCAGAAAGAGCAGCATCAACCGCTCACACCAGCTCAGGTCGACGAGATTCGCGAAGCCGGAATCTACCCCGACGATCGCATCCATCTCTACGCGAAATTCGTTGGTGAGCGCGTCGACACCGTCAAAAGCCTCGGCGCGCGCGGCCGCTCCAACGCCCGCTCAAGTCATCTCGATAACGAGTTGCAGAATCTCGCCGACCTCATGGACGAACTCGGCTCAAACCTCGATCAATACGGCGATCGCAAAGCCGATCTGCGCAAATCTCTCAAGATCCTCAATGAATCGGCGCCGCGCTGGCTGGAGGTTCTCAATGCTCTTCCTTCCGAACCCGCATTCGAGCTCTCGCGCAAAGAGGCCATCGACTCCGCCAAGGATCTGACCAGCCAGGTTTCGGAGCTTTTCAAACAACAGACTGACTACTTCAAAGCCCACAAAAACGAAGAAGGACAGGACCGCGCCGAACCCCAGTAATCACGCTCCAAATCGCGCGCCAGCCGCTCCAGACGCTTTCCTGCCCATTGTGCTAACTTCAAATTGGTGACCCCTGAATCCCTTCCCGCAATCTTTCAAGAAGAATACCGGGCTCTTCGGCCGCGAGCTCCAATGCCGCCGTTCCTTGTCCGCTTCCGCCGCTTCACTTCGTTGAACACGACCATCCGTCTACGCGAGGGAAAGATCCACGTCAGCCTCTCTGATCTGCTTGAGGGAGCGCCGGAAAGCGTGATTCGCGCCATCGCCCATATTCTGCTCGCAAAAATCTACCGCAAGCCGATCGACAAGGCCCACAATCTCCGCTTCAAGCGTTTTGCTTCCAGCGCATCGGTTGCCCGTCAGACTGAATTGATCCGTCACACGCGCGGCTCCAAGCGCTATACCGGCCCCGAAGGCCGCTATTACCACCTTGAAGAAGTCTTCGACTCGCTCAACATGCGGTTCTTTGGCGGACTCCTCGGACGGCCCAGCCTCACCTGGAGCGAAAGTCACGCGCGCCGGCTTCTTGGCCACTACGACGCAGCACACAACACAATTGTCGTGAGCCGCGTCTTCGACCGTCCGTCATCGCCTCGTTATGCCATCGAATACCTGCTCTACCACGAGATGCTCCACCTCAAGCATCCAGTGAAAATGCGCGGGCTGCGCCGCTGCGTGCATTCGGCAGACTTCAAGGCCGACGAGCGCCAGTTTCCCCAGCTTCAGGAAGCCCTCTCTTTTCTCAAGCGCATTTAGCCTCTCCCAAATTCAAGAAGTGCGTACTTAGATTGAAAAAAAGTAACTAGATTTTGCTGATTTCCAACACCGATGTATCACTTTTCGACAAACTTCTAATCCTTCGCCTCGCTGCAGCCGAAAACAATCTAGACGCATCCAAATCGGTATGAACGGATCCAGGAGGTCGGATGCCTTCTCTGGCATGGTTTTCCCCGGTTTTTAATGGCTTGTTCCTAGGTCTGGTGGCTGCAACTCTTCATGAGATGGGACATTTGTTGGTTGCCCGCGCGCTCGGCGTAAACGTAAAGACCCTCGGGTTCACGTGGAAGGGGATGTACGTGGTGCGCGAGGCGGGCCCGCCGGCAAAGAACCTTGCCGTCTCGCTCGGTGGACCGGCCATGAATCTCTTCCTGATGGCCTTCTGGACTCTTTCGCCGGCTTTCGGTCTTGCCAATCTTTGCTTCGCGGTCTGCAATCTTCTCCCCATTCAGAACTCCGATGGTGATCGCGCATGGAGTTGCTGGCGCGCTTTGAAGAGAGAGAGATTCCTGCAGCGGAACTTTAGGCTCGTCGCGCATACCGCCGCGGCTGTCCACCCGGCTGTGAGTCTTGTGAGTCAGACGCCCCAGAGCGGGGACTAAACGGCGGCGGCACTGGATCTATCCGAACCGATTGATCCAAGATTGATCCGAATTGATCCAAACCAAACACTAAGGCCCGACATCGACGGTGTCGGGCCTTTACACATACGCGCCTAGGCTGCTTTCTGCACTGGCTGCGCTGCCTCTTCTGGATCGCTCACCAAATGCCGTGCTGCGAACCAGATCAGAACCACGCCCGCGAGCACGGACCCAGCAGCCGCCAGTTGCGCATTCGACAGATCCCATAGCACCTTGGGATTCCGCCGTATAAATTCAACCAGAAAGCGCGCTGTCCCGCTCAGGACCAGATACTCCCCAAAGATCCAGCCAGTGGGCCGGGTCTTCCTGCCGCGCACCCAAAGCCACCAGCCGATCAGCAGGCCAATTCCAAATTCGTACAAAGGTGTGGGATGAACGCGCACCCCGGGTGGTGTCGGCTCCAATCCGTTCGGAAAGCTCATTCCCCAGGGAAGATTCGTGGGCAATCCATAGCAGCCGTCGCCGGAGAGGAAACAACCAATTCGCCCAACGCCGTAGCCAATTGCTGCCGCCGGGGCCGCCAGATCCAGGACTTTCAATCCGCCGATTCGAGCCCGCCAACCCTGAAAGACCAGCGCGCCCAGGCCGAAGGTCAGCCCCCCAAACCATGCAAATCCAGCCGGATCCCACAGGACACGCCACCCAAGCTCACGAAATTCATCGAACGAATCGAGCACATGCCACAGTTTTGCGCCAATGATGCCGGCCAGAACCGCGACCGCAACCATGCCCACAGCATCGGCATCGATCTTCGCTCGCTTGAAGGATCGGTCCAGAACAATTGCACCGGCCACGGCTGCCAGCCACAGCATCAATCCGAATGTTGGAACACTCAGACCCAGAATGTGCAGATACGGAATCATGCCTCTCCCAGTATAGACGCCTCGTTCTGCCACATGTTGCGCTTCCTCTCCCTCTCTCGATTTTCACAGAATCAACACCGGTGGTTCACCGATTCGGCGATACTATCCCCATGTCTACCAGCACTTCACAGACGCACGAGATCCTCTACAGCCGCCAGCAGATATCCGATCGAGTGGCGGAAATGGGCGCCCAGATCACCCGCGACCTCAACGGCGAGAAAGTGGTGATGGTTGGAGTTCTCAAGGGTGCGGCACTCTTTCTTTCCGATCTGGCGCGTGCCATTCAAGTCGACGCCACATTTGACTTTGTTGCCGTCTCCAGCTACGGCAAGGGCCAGCGTTCCTCCGGCGCCGTCAAGCTCATCAAGGACCTCGACGAGCCTATCGAAGGGAAAAATGTTCTCGTCGTTGAAGACATCCTCGACACCGGCCTCACGCTTGCCTATCTGCGCAAGATATTTCTCCAGCACCGGCCCAAAACCTTGCGCATCGCGGCGCTCCTCGACAAACCTTCGCGCCGTATTGAAAAGATCGACGCCGACTATGTTGGGTTCTCCATTCCCAATCTCTTTGTTATCGGTTACGGAATGGATTACGCCGAGCGCTATCGGAATCTTCCTGACATCTGCCTTATGGCATCCGATCATCCTGAATAGCATCCAACCAATGAATGGGCATTTCCATGACAACCTTTGAACGCGAACTTCTCACCGGAGCCTACCGTGACTTCAATGCGCGGCATATCGACGCCGTGCTCGAGCGCCTGCATCCTGACGTCGAATGGGCCAATGGAATGGAAGGCGGCCACGTGCACGGTCGCGAAGCTGTGCGCGACTACTGGACGCGACAGTGGAAGATCCTCGATCCTCACGTGGAGCCGCTTCAGATTGACAAGGACTCATCTGGGCGCGTGATCGTCGAGGTACACCAGGTGGTGCGCGATCCAGATGGCACGGTTCTGGTCGATACGATCGTTCACCACGCCTATAGAATCGCCGGCGGCCTTATTGAGCGCATGGATATTCAGAACGCCCCGGCCGTGGCCGTGGAGCAAACTACGGGGTAACGCCACTTCCGTGATACTTGGCTCACTGCAGCTCGGGCTCTATACTCAACTCCCGGAAGCCTTCCGGGACTCTTAAATTACTTTCACCCCCCGGAGAAAGGACCGCGCCATGACCACCATTACGCCGATTCGTGAGACCGACCTTGAGTTTGACAACGGCACATTTGACTCCGCCGCTTTCACTCAGCACGCAATGACGAATTGGCAGACTCTCGCGGCGGTCATCGACCATACTCTCCTCAAACCTGACGCCACACGCGAACAGGTCGAGAGTCTGTGCGACGAGGCGATTCGCTATCGCTTTGCCTGTGCCATGGTCAACCCGGTCTGGGTTTCGACCGCCGTAGGCATGCTCGGTGGTACGGGTATTCCCGTTGGCGTGGTCATCGGATTTCCCCTGGGCGCCTCTCTGGTCTCTACCCTCCGCCACGAAGCCGCGGCACTGGTGCGCCTCGGCGCGCGCGAACTCGATATGGTGATCCCCATCGGCCAGCTCAAGAGCGGCAATCATCAGGCCGTCGAACAGGCCATTCATACTGCGGCCACCGTCGCGCACCACGGTGGGGCGATCCTCAAAGTCATCCTCGAAACAACATTGCTCTCCGTCGAAGAGAAACTCCGCGGGGCTGAAATCGCCATCCAGGCGGGCGCAGACTTCCTCAAGACCTCCACCGGCTTCGCATCCGGCGGTGCCACCGCTGCTGACGTAGCTCTCCTCCGTGGAGTTGCCGGCGGCCGCTGCGGCGTCAAGGCCTCCGGCGGCATCCGCAAGCTGGCCGATGTGCAGGCTATGCTCGAAGCCGGCGCAAACCGCATCGGCGCTTCCGCCTCGGTCGCGATTGTTCGTGAGCTCGGCGCAGAGTAGTCTTCCGCCCCGCGAACGTGGCCTCAGTTGGTAAACAGGCGCGGCGCCTTTGTGCTCTCCGGCGAATCGTTCCTTGTCTACAATCGGTTCTTGAACCGGCCTTCATCGATTGGGCGGCAACCTGCGAGCGTCGCGCCTCCGAGGCGTCGTTGGCCTGTATGCGCTCGACGAAAAGCCGCGTGAGAGAGAAACCAACATTGAGCAAGGCTCGCACGGATGGATTCACTTTCTTCGCACTGGGGGCAGCGGTCTTTCTCCTGCTCGGTTGCGCTCTCGAGTACGTCATCCCCGCGACATCCAGTGCAATGATCGATCTGAAAGGGCTCTACTATCCCTCACGATGCCTGCTCGAGCATTGCGATCCCTACAATCAACCGGAAGTGGCGCGCCTATATTCCCTCTCGGGAGGCGCCGCGGGGCCTGCAGACACGACGCACCTGATGGTCGCCACCCTGGCCGTCAACCTGCCCACGACCTTCCTCCTCGTCACACCTCTTGCAGCGCTTGCCTGGGGCCCCGCGCATATCATCTGGATGATCCTCATCGGCGGCAGCTTCATCCTCGCCGCCTCGCTCATGTGGAAACGAGGCGCGCAGGACGCTCCGCTGGTGACAGGCGCGTTGCTTGGCCTTCTCCTTGCCAACAGCATTCTTCTGCTTGAAATCGGCAACTCCGCTGGAATTGTCGTAAGCCTTTGCACCATCGCGGTCTGGTGTTTCATCGAAGAGCGCTTCGTCATCGCCGGCGTCCTCTGCATGGCCGTTAGTCTTGCGATCAAACCACATGACGGCGGCCTCATCTGGCTCTACTTCCTGCTCGCGGGCGGTCTCTTTCGCAAACGCGCGCTCCAGACTCTCGCGGTCGATATCGCCCTGGCCTTCGCTGCTCTCGCGTGGCTCGCATACGTTGCACCGCACTGGTTCCATGAGTTGCAGGCAAACCTCGCCTCCATGTCCGGTCACCTCGGCATCAATGATCCAGGCCCCACCGCGACCAGCGCCGCGCGCGATGCCAACATGGTGATCGATCTGCAGGCAGGCATCAGCATCTTCGTCAATAACCCTGCCTTCTACAATCTCGCTGCCTATCTCGTCAGCGGAGTGCTCTTCCTCATCTGGCTCATCACCACCCTCAAGGCGCGCCGGCACTCCCAGATCGTCTTCCCGATCGCCTCCCAGATCGCCTGGTTTGCCATCGCCGCCATCGTGCCCCTCACTCTCCTCTCCACCTATCACCGGCCCCACGATGCGGGCCTGCTCATGCTCACGGTTCCCGCTTGCGCCATCCTCTGGTCGTCTGGTGGACGCACAGCCAGATTCGCCGCGGCAATCAACCTCGTCGCGTTTCTCATAATGGGCACGCTTCCCCTCGCAGCCCTCATGGCTCTGCCTGAGAAGCTGCACCTTGACATCGGCACCATGACCGGAAAGCTGCTCATCGTAATCCTCGCCCGCCCGCTCTCTCTCATCCTGCTCGTCATGAGCATCTTTTACCTGCACGTTTACATCGCAGCGGTGCGCAATCAATCACAGAATGGCTGACTACCATCCGCCACGCCCCATCCACAACCGCCCAGTGCGCTATCATTCCCTTCGACACGCATGACATCTGATCCCTCACAAACGCCGGAACACGAGTTTGAAGGTGACTACCGCCCCTCCGACTCCGACAACCCGCACGCCTACCTCGACCCGCTCAACGCCCGCGTTGAACCGGCCGACCTCACCTATCTGGTCCGCCTCGCAGATGCCCTCAATACCACCCTCGACCTTGAGACCCTGCTCAACCGCACCTCCGAGCTGGTGCGCGCCATCATTCACTACCGCATCTTTGCGATCCTGCTGCTCAATGAGCGCACGCAGGATCTGCGCATGCGCTTCCAGATCGGCCACACGCCCGAAGTGGAACGCATGCGTTTTCCGCTCGGCAAAGGCGTCGTCGGCCAGGTTGCCCTCACACGCCAGCCCATCCTGCTCAACGACACCGCCGCCGACAAGAACTACATCCCGGCGAACCCGGACGTGCGCTCTGAAGTCGCTGTGCCTCTCATCGCCAAAAACCGCCTCATCGGCGTAATGGACCTCGAGAGCGAAGAACCCAACTACTTTCGCCCTGAGCACCTGCACCTGCTCACCCTCACCGCCTCTCGTATTGCCCAGGCCATTGAGAATGCTCGGCTCTACGCTCGCGTCTCGCGCCAGGCGCAAACCCTCACCGTGCTCAACGAGATTTCCGCTGAGCTCACCTCGATTCTCGATCTCGATCCCCTCCTCGCCCGCATCGGCCAGTTGCTGCGCCGCCTCATCGACTACCAGATGTTCAGCATCATGTTGCTCGATGACAAGGGTGAAACGCTCATCACCCGCTACGCCTGGCGCTTCGGTTATGCGCACGCGCCCCTCCGCCGCATCCCCATCACCAGCGGCCTTGTCGGCGCAGCCGTGCGGGAGTGGCGCCCCATCAGTGTTCCCGACGTTCGCAAAGATCCGCGCTACCTGCCCATGAATCCCGAAACGCGATCTGAGTTGATCGTCCCTCTCTTTCACAAGGGACGCATCATCGGCGTTCTCGATCTCGAGCACACGCGCACCGCTTTCTTCAACGAGGACCATGCGAAGACCCTCACCACCATGGCCGCTCAGGTCGCCATCGCCATTGAGAATGCGCGCCTCTATCAGGCCGTCAGCCGGCAGGAGAAGCAGCTTGAGCGCGATATCGCAACTGCGCGCGAAGTCCAGCTCCGTCTGCTGCCCACCTCGCCGCCCGAACACGCGCATGCTGAAATGGCGGTGCGTTTTCTGCCTGCTCGCACCATCGGCGGCGACCTCTACGACTTTCTCGACTACGAACCGGGCCTCACAGCAATTGTGCTTGGCGACGTCAGCGGAAAAGCCGCGCCAGCGGCCCTCTATGCTGCCCTGGTCAGCGGAATCATGCGCTCGGCCGCAATCCATCGGCCTGGCCCCGCCGAAATGCTGCGCACCCTAAACGACTCGCTGCAGGAGCGCAAGCTCGAGTCTCAGTACGTCACAATGCTCTTCGCACAATGGGACGACCAGGCTCGCACCCTCACCGTCGCAAACTCCGGCGCTGTCCAGCCCGTCTGCTGCCGCGCAGGCCAATCCCTTACGGTCAAGGCAGAAGGCTTTCCCCTCGGCCTCTTCCCCGATGTTTCCTACGACGAGATCACCCTCACCACCCAGCCCGGCGACGTCATCGTCTTCGCCTCTGACGGAATTCTCGATGCCGAGAACATGCAGTCTGAAATGTACGGCGAGGAACGCCTTTCCGCGCTTCTGTGCGCCAACAGCGATCAGTCTGCCAATCATATTGCCGACGCCATCCTGGCCGACGTGACCCGCTTTCAGGACGGCAAAGACCGCTTCGACGACGAAACCATCATCGTGCTTCGCGTGCGCTGATCAGGCCCGCCCGCTGCCGCTTCCCTTAAACTGAAAGAGACACCAGTCTCTCGGAGTTCTCTTGCACACCGTAACCCAGGAACGCACCATCCGGCCCGCGCGCAACATCCTCGGCAGCCTGCGCCTGCCCGGCGACAAATCCATCAGCCATCGCTACGCCATGCTTGCTGCCTTCGCAGAAGGCATTTCGCGCCTCACCAACTTCTCGACCGGCGCCGACTGCGCTTCCACTCTGAGCTGCATGCAGGCCCTCGGCGCAAAGGTACGTACCCTCGACGATAGCTCCATTGAGATCACCGGCGTCGCCGGCCGCGTCACGCCCTCAAGTCAGCCGCTTGACTGCGGCAACTCCGGCTCCACGATGCGCATGATCTCCGGCCTGCTCGCGCCGCAAGAGGGTTCCTTTACCCTCATCGGCGACGCATCTCTCTCCCGCCGGCCAATGGAGCGCATTCGCAAGCCTCTTGAAGCCATGGGCGCCCGCCTTACCCTCACTGAAGGCCACGCGCCCGTCGTCATCCACGGCGCCCCGCTCCAGCCCATCGACTACACCACTCCCGTGCCCAGTGCGCAGGTAAAAACCTGCCTCCTTCTCGCTGGTCTGCAGACCGCGGGTGCTACCACCGTGCGCGAGGCCATTCGCACCCGCGACCACAGTGAACTCGCGCTGCGCGCTTTCGGTGCCCAGGTTACGCGCACCATCGATTCCGTTACGATTTCCGGTCCGCAGCCGCTTCATGCCATCGAGGCAGCGGTGCCCGGCGACCTCTCTTCCGCGGCGTTTTTCCTCTGCGCCGCCGCAATCTTTCCCGGCTCGTCCCTGGTGCTGGACTCTCTCGGCCTCAACCCCACGCGCGCCGCGCTGCTCGATGTGCTCACCACGCTGGGCGCGCACATTGCGGTTCTCGATCTCGAAGAAAAGCATTCTGAGCTGGTCGGCACGGTCCAGGTTGGTGCCCCCGCTGAAGGCTTGCGCTCCACCACCATCGACGGCGCACTCGCCGCTCAGCTGATCGATGAATTGCCGGTCCTCGCAGCCATCGCACCATTTACATCAGGTGGAATCCGCATCCGCGACGCCAAGGAACTGCGCGTCAAGGAATCCGATCGCATCGCCCTCGTCGTACGCAACCTGCGCGCCATGGGAGCCGAAGTTGAAGAATTCGAAGATGGCCTCGATGTCCCCGGCCAGCAAACCCTTCACGGCGCGGTCATCGATTCCGGCGGAGACCACCGAATCGCGATGGCCTTTAGCGTCGCTGCTCTTCGCGCTCAGGGCGACACGCTCATTCAGGGCGCAGAATCGGCGGCTATCAGCTTCCCGGAGTTCTTCGAACTCCTCGATCGAGTTGCCGACCGCTGACGGCCATCTTCTTTGAACCTGCAGCAGAAAGGCCCGGCATAGAGCCGGGCCTTTCACTTGTGCTTCAGTCGGTTAGTTGCTTGAGGGCGGCGCTGTGGGCGCAACCGTGCTGTTGGTCGCCGGCTCCAGCCCTGGAATCGCCGGAGCGGTTCCAACTTTGCCTGTTGCTGCATCCGTCAAATTGATTCCATAGTGCTGCAACGTCTGCGCCAGCACCTCGTAGAGCAGTGCGCGATCCTTGGCGTACGTCAGGTTCGCGGTGATCAGGGCATTACTTGCCGTGGCAAGATTGCGTTCCTGCAGCAGCACATTTGCCGTCGTCGAAGCGCCAAGCTTCAGCTTCTTCTGCTCGGCGTCGAGGCTCTGTCGCGCATAGTCTTCGGCGGCAATCGAAGCGCGTACCTGCGCGCGGTCGTTCGTCAGCGCGTACTGCTGATTCACAACCTGCATCCTGATCTGCGTGTAGAGTTGCTCAAGGTGCATTTCCGCCTGGCGATACTCGATTAGGGCGCGCGCCTGGTCAGACTGCGCCGTCCTGTTTCGGATCAGTATCTGGAAGTTGAAGCCCACACCCTTGTCAGGCGAACTGCCGTCCACCAGGTTGCCCAGCACATCGGTATAGCCGCTGGTTGGAACGGGGTTGCATGGAATGCCAAAGAAGTTGCAGTTTGGATTGAATTCGCCGCCTACGCCCTGCCCTCCGTAGTATCCGAAGACATCCAGCGTGGGCAGCAGATTCTGCTTTGCGCCCCTCAGCGTGATCTCGTCTTTCTTGATTGACAGCACAGCCTGCTCGAGTTCCGGCCGGTTCTTGAAGGCTATCTCTGTCAATTCCTCCGGCGTCCGGTTTTCTTCCGGCAGTTCCGCCAGGCTCACCCGGTCCGTCGGAATGATCGGTGCCGCCACCAGTGCGGGATCGTTCAGGTTGCGGAAAATCGCCTGCTTCAGGATGAGCTGCTGAAAATTCAGGTTGCTCTGCGAAGTGATCAGCGCCTGCTTGTCAGTAGCTACGGTCGAATTCGCTTGCACCACATCCAGCGGAGCCATCGTGCCGATATCGAGCTGCTTCTGTGTATCGCTGGCCAATTTGCTGCTCTGGTCAAGCGCCTGTTGCTTTGCCTGCACGTCCTCGTAGGCGCTCACCACAACCCAGTAAATGTTCTCGATCTGGTTGACTGTCACCAGAATCTGCTGCCGGAACGTCGAGTTCGTGATCTGCCGATTCAGCTTTGCTTCATAGTAGAGGCGGTTGTTCACCCAGATCCCGGCGCCCTGCAGCAGGTGTTGCGTCACCTGCGCCTTGAAGTTTGAAGCCACCTGCGGGCTGAACGACTGGAAAGGGCTCGTCGATGTAGTGCGGCTGTTGTTCCAGCCCAAGGTCGCCGATGTGCCCGTCACAAAGCCCTGAGAGTATGTGAAATCATACGAATCGGTATTGTTGAACGCACGCGGCTGAAACGTGCTCGTTTGGGGTGACTTCGACCGATCAAATTGGACCGTACCGCCAACAACGGGATCGCGCTTCTCCGGCACCGGACCCACACCGTCCACCGAGAGTACAACGCCGCCCACGCCCGCCGTCGCGCCGCCCACGGTCCCCGGGGAACCGCTGGCGCTTAATGTTTGAGATGTGCCGCCCAGGGTGTTTTGCAGCACGGTTGCGCCAACGCCGCGCAATTGGTCTCCCGCCTTCGCGCGCAGGATGTCAGTATCGGCAATGTCGAGGTAATAGCGGCCGATTGCGATGTCGTAGTTATTCTCAATAGCCAGCGCAATCGCGTCGGAAAGGCTCAGATAAATCTTTCCGTCCTTCATCAGGTCGGCCGCACGCACGGAGTTGTTGAAATCTGCGGCCGCAATCTTCGTAGGCCGGTACATATTGATCGGATTCCCCAACAGGCGTCCCGCAGGGTTTGAGAAATCCCGCTCCGACTGCCGCAGGTTGACCGGTTCCGTCGTCACCGGCGTAGGAGCCGCGGGAAGTGTCGACGCTGCCTTGCTCGTCGATTCTGTCGGCGCCGCCTGCTGCGCAGTCACTGGCACGCTTGCCGCGAGCGTCAGAATCGCCGCCGTCGCAGCCCGTAGCCTATTCCCTGTTTGCCTTTTCACCTGGCGAGTAGTCGCATCCTGTTGCTTAAACACACGTATGTCGAACAAATGCATGTTTCCTCTCCACGAGTTGCGAAGGCATGTGGGGTGCCATTCATCAAGACGCCCAAAGTCCCTCTTCGGACGCAGATTTTATGAGGCCGTAAAGTGAGCTCAGCCTCTTCGTAGCGTCGTACAGCCTCACTTCCAGCCAATACGCGCGCAGTAACCGGTTCGTTCCCCTTTTTAGGATTTCGTCTTCTGGGGGTACCCATCCCGGGTTTTTGCCACGAAAAACTGAGTATATCCCACCCACGCCCCTCACCTTTCTGCCCATTCTGGTCAATTACCCTGTTATCTAAATCGATACTCATGTCCGACTCGGCCCAACCCGAACTTCCCTCCGGAGACACTCCGCGACCGGCTCCGCAGACCTGGAAACTCACTCTTTCCTACGACGGTACCGACTTCCACGGATGGCAGGTCCAGCCCGATGCGATCACCATCCAGGGCGAACTTCAGAACGCCCTCGGCCGCATCACCGGTGAAGCTCCTCTCCCCCAGGGCTCGGGGCGTACCGATGCAGGCGTGCACGCTCTCGCCCAGGTCGCCAGCTTTTCGCTCAACGCGCGCATCCCTCCGGAAAGCCTTCTCCGCGCACTCAACCGCGCCCTGCCGCCGTCGATCCGCATTCTTACCGCTGCAACGGCGCCTCATGCCTTCCACGCCCGCCATTCCGCCACAGCCAAGACCTATGAGTACCGCGTCTATCCCGGCGGGCCTCATGGATGTTCGCCCTTCCTTGCGCGCTATGCTTACGCCTGCCCCTGGCCGCTGGATCTGACCGCTCTCCGGCAATGCGCCGAACACTTTCTCGGCGAACACGACTTCCTTTCTTTCGCCGCATCGGATCCGGACCTCGCCACCCGCACCGCCGACGGAGAAGCCTCTACCGTCCGCACCGTCTACACTTCCGCATGGGAAGAACGCAGCACGGATGCGGGCGCTCTGCACGTCTATCGCATTCGGGGCAACGGCTTCCTGCATCACATGGTTCGCAACATCGTCGGCACCATGCTCGACGCTGGCCGTGAGCAGTTCATGCCGTCCGATATCCCCGCCATCCTCGCCGCACGTTCGCGCAGCTCCGCCGGTCCCACCGCGCCGGCACGCGGACTCTTTCTTCATTCGGTCGAGTACCAGTAGCCACACGAATTCTCTACGCGCTTCCCTGCTAACCTTGAAACCATCAGCTATGGCGCTCTTTTCGCGAAGCAAGGCATTCTCGCGGGTCACAAGCCTCGCAGCAAAGCGGCCCGTCCATGCCGCCTTTGCCTGGATGCACACCAATCCCCAGGTCATCATGGACTGGCAGGCTGCCCTGGTTGCCATACCCGCCCCTCCTTTCGGAGAAGAGGCGCGCTCGCAGTGGGCCATGGATCGCTTCACCGCGATTGGCCTCTCCAGCGTCACCGTGGACGCTGTCGGAAATGTCATCGGCATTCTTCCTGCCGCCGCGCTTCCTGCTGAAAGCAGCGGCCACGTCATCGTTCTCTCCGCGCATCTCGATACTGTCTTTCCAGCCGACACAACGCTTGCCCCTCTCATCATCCGTGCCAATGGCGCCCTGCAACTCAACGCCCCCGGCGCCTGCGATAACGGAGCCGGTGTCGCAGGCATGCTGGCCATCGTGCAGGCCCTCCTCCACTCTCGGGTCCCGCTTGCCGTGCCGCTCGTCGTGCTTGCCAACGTTGGCGAAGAAGGCGAGGGGGATCTCCGCGGCGTGCGTCACTTTTACAATCACTCTGCCTTCGCTGGCCGCATCGCAGCGCACATAGTGCTTGACGGAGCCGGCGCCGACTCCGCCGTTACGCAGGCGCTCGGCAGCCGTCGTTTTCAGGTCACCGTTCGCGGACCCGGCGGCCACAGCTTCACAGATGCCGGCACACCCAATCCGATTGCGGCCCTCGCTGCCGCCCTCGCCGCCCTCGCCGAGCTTTCGCTCCCTGAGGAGCCACGCACCACTCTCAATCTCGGCACCATCCACGGAGGCACCAGCGTGAACTCGATCCCCGAGAGCGCCACAGCCACCGTCGACTTCCGCTCCACCAGCCCGGATGAGCTACTACGCCTTGAAGTGGCTCTCCATCGCGCCACAGAAGATGCCGTCGAGCACGCCAATGCTCTCGCGCGGCTGCCCCGGAGCCGCGGGCCGCTTTCCTTCGCCATCGAAAAGATCGGGGACCGCCCCGCCGCGCAATTGCCCTCCGATTCACCGCTCCTTGAAACGCTGCGTTCGGTCGATCGTCACCTCGGCCTGCGCACCGATCTGCGCCTCGGCTCCACCGACGCCAACATCCCCATCGCCCGCGGAGTGCCCGCGCTCTCCCTGGGCGCCGGCGGTGAAGGTGGCGGAGCACACACTGTCTCCGAGTGGTATAGCGACAAGGGCCGTGAACTCGGCTTGCGTCGCATCCTCCTTCTCACCCTGGCCATCGCCGAATGGGCCGCCGAACTCTAAGGTGATACACCCCAAGGCCCGCGCGCACCTCGCGCCCGCGTCTGGTAGACTCCGCCCATGCGCACAGCTTTAGCTCTCTTTCTTGCAGGTCTCTCTGCATTTGGCTCCTGCCTCGCCCAGACTCCGCAAGCCAGGCACACGCCGGCCGCCCGAAGCAAAGCTGTGACGCACGCTGACGCGCCCTCTGGTCCGCCCGACATCATTTTCTTCAACGGAGTCATCTATACCGGCGAAGGCTTCGCGCAGGATAAGCCGCAGACCGTACAGGCCATGGCTATTCGCGGCGGAAAAGTTCTCGCCGTCGGCACCACTGAAGAAATCACGCGCCTGGCGGGCCCCGATACCAAGCTTCGAGACCTGAACACCGCGAACTCCAGCACCTACCTCTTTCCAGGATTCAATGACGCTCACACGCACCTCGGCGGTGCAGGCCAAACCAAGCTCAACGTCGATCTCACCGGAGTCAAATCCCTCGCCGAGATGCTCGCGAAGGTCAAAGAAGACGCCGCTGCGGCGCCTGCCGGCCACTGGCTCACCGGTGGCAACTGGGACCACACTCTCTGGGCCCAAAAGGTCCTGCCCACGCGCCAGGATCTCGACAAGGTCACCGGCGATCATCCTGCCTTCCTCGATCGCATCGACGGCCATATATCTCTCGCCAACACGGCAGCGTTAAAAGCCGCCCGCATCACCGGCAAAACTGCCCCGCCCCAGGGCGGTGCTATCGACCTCGACGCCAGTGGCGAGCCCACCGGCATCCTCCGCGAATCTGCCCAGCAGCTCGTTTATAAAATCATTCCGCCGCCCACCCACGAGGAGCGCATGCGCGGCGATCAACTCGCCATCGACGATGCCCTTGCCCACGGTGTCACCAGCGTGCAGGACTTCAGCGAATGGGACGACTTCCTCGTCTTTGAAGAGCTCGAAAAGAAGGGCGAGCTCAAAATCCGCATCTCTGAGTGGTTGCCCTTCAAAGACCCCCTCGATCAGCTCAAGCGCGAGCGCGCACACCACGACCTGAATGACCCCATGTTGCATACCGGCATGCTCAAGGGCTTCATGGATGGCTCGCTCGGTTCCCGTACCGCCGCAATGAACGCTCCCTTCGCCGATGATCCCGGCAACTCCGGTCTTCCTCAATACACGCAGGCCCAGCTCAACAAGATGGCCATCGAGCGCGCCAAGGCTGGTTTTCAGCTTGGCTTCCACGCCATCGGAGACAAGGCCACCGCAATGGCCCTCGACGCCTTCTCGCAACCCGGCGTTTCCCACGCCGCGCGCAACCGTGTCGAACATGCCCAGGTCGTCGATCCCGCCGACATTCCGCGTTTCAAACAGCTCGGCGTCATCGCCAGCATGCAGCCCAACCACCTGCTCACCGACATGAACTGGGCCGAAGATCGCCTTGGACCAAAGCGCGCTGCCTATTCCTATGCCTGGAAAGCCTTCCTCACTGCAGGCGTTCCCCTCGCCTTTGGCACCGACTATCCCGTTGAGCCCATCACGCCCTTCCGCGGTCTCTACTGCGCCGTCACGCGCATGAACGAGAAAGGCACAAAGACTTACTTCGCGCAGAACAAGCTCACCCGCGGCGAAGCGCTCTACGCTTACACGCAAGGCTCCGCTTACGCCGAATTCGCCGAGAAGCGAAAAGGCAAACTCGCGCCCGGCTACGACGCCGACTTCATCCTTGTCGACCGCGATCTCTACGTCGTAGGCGCACCGGCCATCCTGCAGACTGAAGTGCTTGGAGCCTTCGTCAGCGGCAAAGAAGTTTACTCAGGCAAAACCGGCCCGCAATAAGACGTGCTGTCATAATCCAGACAGATGAAGCTGCGCGCCTACCTGCTCATGCTCTTTGTTGTTGCGGTCTGGGGCACGACCTTCGTGCTCATCAAGGGCGCGCTCGCCGACTCCACGCCGGCCGCCTTCAACCTCGTCCGCATGTCGCTAGCGTTTCTGCTTCTCGCCGTCGCCTATCATCGCGCCTGGCGTGGCATTCATCGCGGCCACATGGTCGCGGGCGCGGTCGTTGGCTTCTTCCTCGCCGCGGGCTACCAGTTCCAGACCACCGGCCTCGCGCGCACCACTCCCTCGAAATCCGCGTTCATCACCGGCCTCATGGTTGTGCTGGTTCCGCTCTTTTCGTCGATCCCCGCTATCCGTCCGCCGGGAGCGCGGCCACCCAGTGGCAACGTCTACGCCGCCGCACTTCTCGCCTTCATCGGCATTCTCTTGCTCACTGCGCCGGCAGAGACACGCCCGCACACCTCAGTGCTCGCCGGACTCATGCCCGACCTCTCCTCCATCAATTTTGGAGACGTCCTCACCTTCGGCTGCGCCATCGGCTTCGCGCTGCATTGCATCGCGCTCAGCCATGTCTCGCCGCGCATTCCCTATCAGCCTCTTGCGCTCCTGCAGATAGGCTTTTCCGCAGTTTTCATGGCCATCAGCCTGCCCTTCATTGAGCGCCCGCAGATGCACTTCACACCGCGCCTCATCGCCGCTCTCATCATCGCCGCCGCTCTCGCAACCGCTGCGGCATTCTCCATTCAGAGCTGGGCGCAGTCCATCCTGCCTTCCACGCATATCGCGCTTCTGCTCACGCTCGAGCCCGTCTTCGCGTGGATCACGTCGTTTCTAGTTATGGGTGAGCATCTGGGTCTGCGTCCCGCTATCGGAGCGCTCCTCATCCTGCTCGGAATTGTGCTCACTGAACTGGCCCCGCAGCCGCACGTGCCCAGCGCCCACGAGGCCTGAGCAGCATTACCGCGGCGCCGGCTCTGCCGAATCTGCCAGCGCGTACGCCAGCACCGTCATCACTGCGGCATTCTCATTCAGGTGCTTCGGATCGACCTTGTCGAAGGTATCCGCCGCCGTGTGGTGATAGTTGAAGTAGTAGCGGCTATCCTGGATCGGCGCAAAACTCGGCACGCCGCCGCGCGTCAGCCCTTCGATGTCCTCGCCCGTCTCCGGCGTGTTCTCCAGGACCTCCGCTCCAATGGGATTCAGCACTACCGAAAGCGGCCGCAGCCATGCACCCATCTCCGGTTTGCCGGAGTAGTAAATGCCCGTCGGGTGATCAGCCCCAAGATCCGATTCGATCGCTCCCGTATGGTTTGCGATCTCGCTCTTGTGGTCGATCATGTACGCGGCCGCGCCCTCCGAGCCTTCTTCCTCGCTCATCCACGCTACAAACCGCACCGTGCGCTTCGGATGAAGCCCGAGTTCCTTCAGTAAATGAATCGTCTGCATGGCTACCACCACACCGGCACCGTCATCGATGGCCCCCGTACCCAGGTCCCACGAATCCAGGTGTCCCGATACCACCACCACCTGCTCCGGGTGCTCGGTGCCCTTCCAGTCCGCGATCACGTTGTAGCTCTGCGCATCAGGAAAACTCTGCGGCGTCAGTGTCAGGTGCATCGTCACCGGCCCCTGCCTCGTCAGATTCTTCAAGAGTTCAGCGTCCTCGGCGGTTACGGCGGCTGCCGGAATCTTCGGCACATTCGGCGCATACTGCGTCATCCCCGTATGCGGCAGCCGGAAATCCGCTCCACCCACCGACCGCACCAGCACCGCCACCGCACCCATAGACGCTGCTGCAATCGGCCCTGCACCCCGATAGACCACGCCGCCCACGTATGCCTGCAGTCCGTTGCCCTGCGCCGCCAGTTCCTTGTCGAACCTGTGATTGAAGAGCAGAATTTTGCCCTTCACCGCGCCCTCCGGCAGAGCCTTCAACTGTTGCCAGTTGTCCACCACAACCACCGGGGCCGTAATTCCCTCTGCGGGAGTCGCCGTGCTGCCGCCCAGCGCCGTCAGCACAATCTTCTGCGTGGTGCCTGGCGTCTGTCCGTTCCATGCGGTCAGCTCCGCGGTTTCCGCGCCGCGCACCCAGTGCGGAACCGTTGCCTTCTCAAGCGTCACCTCTGCGCCCAGCGACCGCATCTCCGCGGCAACATACTCCACCGCCTGCTGCGCCTGCGGAGATCCGCTCAGCCGTGGCCCGATGTTGTCCGTCAGATGGCGAAGCTCGTTAAGCGCATAGGGATCGTTCATCGCGGTATCGCGCAGCTTTTCCATCGTCGCAATCTGCTCCGGCGTCCAGGCGTTCTTCCCGCCCTCGAGCATTGCGTTCAATCGATCCAGAATGGTGGGAGGACCCGGCGGCGGAGCGCTCTGGGCAACACAAAATGGGACAGCCGCCATCGCGCAAACCGCGACTGCAGACAGAAGGGTGGGATGCAGTTTAAGTTCCATGCCGGATATTAGCATGGCGGCCAAACGACACTTTTAACTGATTTTGCGTCTAACTCAGTGGGCACGCTGTTCCTGCGCCGTTCGCACCTGCGACGGCAATTACGCTGCAGTCAGGTCGTCACCTCTGGCTATACTGTTGCAAGGTAGATAGAACAGATCGACCCGCGCCGTCGGGTACCGAAAGAGGTTATTAAACTCATGAAATCGCTCTTCGAACGGCTGCGTACCCGTCGGCTCGCTTCAGCTTTTGTTGTGCTCGCCATGCTTTCGGCCGGAATTCTCATCGGCTCCTTCGCTGCGCATGGAGTGCACGGCCAGGAAAAGCAGAATGCAAGCACCGATGCCACCCCCTTGCACGTCGTTAATTCCTCGGTGCCCCCCAACGAGTTCGTCAAGATTGCCAAAGAAGTCGGTCCCGCGGTGGTCAACATCAACACCGAGACCCTTCCCAAGCAATCCACCATGCGCCGCCGCGGTCCCGTCCCGCACGGCAACATCACGCCTCCAGGCGGAGGCGGCGACGATGACGACGAGAATGACGGACAAGGGCAAGGCCAGGGACCGGGACAGGGCCAGGGTCAGGGCCCGGATGACTTCCAGAATTTTTTCAATCGCTTCTTCGGTGGCCAGGTGCCCGATCAGGACGGGGACGACGGCCAGGTGCGCGAGTCGCTTGGCTCCGGCTTCATCGTCGATCCCAAGGGCTACATCATCACGAACAATCACGTCATCGAGAAGGCCGACAAGATCTACGTAAAGCTCTCTACCGATCCTGATACCCAGGATCTCGGCCGCCCCGCCCGCGTCATCGGCACCGACAAGGCGACCGATCTCGCCGTCATCAAGATCGACACCAACGCACCCCTGCCCACCGTCAAGCTCGGCAACTCCGATGTCGCTGAGGTAGGCGACTGGGTCCAGGCCATCGGCAGTCCCTTCGCACTCTCGCAGACCGTCACCGCCGGCATCATCTCCGCGAAGAACCGCACCATCGAGCCCGGCGCCAGCGGCCAGTTCCAGCACTTCATCCAGACTGACGCCGCCATCAACCCCGGCAACTCCGGCGGTCCGCTGCTCAACATGAACGGCGAAGTTATCGGCGTCAACACCGCCATCTTTACGCAGTCTGCCGGCTACCAGGGCATCGGCTTTGCCATGCCGTCGAATACCGTTGTCTCCGTCTATAACGACCTCATCAGTCCCAGCCACAAGGTCACCCGCGGATCCATCGGCATCTCCTTCCGCCCCAATCTTTCCGGTGCCGTCAATCGCGTCTACGGATTCAAGAACGGTGTCCTCGTGCAGGAAGTCCAGTCCGGTGGACCCGCCGACAGAGCGGGACTCAAGCCCGGCGACATCATCACTTCGGTCGATGGACGCCCCATCAAGGATGGCGACGATCTTGTAAATGAAATCGCCAGCCGCAAGCCCGGCTCCTCCGTTCGTCTCGGTTTCCTGCGCGATGGCAAACCGACTGACACCACGGTCACCGTAGGGGATCGCGATAAGGTCTTCGCCGAAATGAACAATCCTCAGTCGGCCTCCGCGCCCGATCACGAGGGCGACGAAGGCGAAGCGAAACTCGGCATCGTGGTTCATGAAGCCTCACCGAATACCGCGGCCAAGCTTCATGGTGGCGCTATGGTCATCCAGTCGGTACATGCCGGCTCATTTGGCGATCTTGCCCAGCTTCAGCCCGGCCTGGCGATTATTCGCATTAACAAGCAGTCCACGGCTACCAAAGCTCAGTACGACGCCATCGTCAGCAAACTCAAACCCGGCGACGACGTGGTCTTCGAAGTCATGGATCCGCGGCGTCCCGGCGACGGCATTAACTACCTCGGTGGCACGCTGCAGTAGCCAACCCACTCTGGTTTGGCGCCCTGCTGTCGGGCGCCAACGCCAAAGTAAGCCAGTCACGGCGCAAAATGGGGGGCCCATCCCGATAGTCCCCTCATGCGCCTTTACTTAAGTACCATCGAACGGGATTCTTTTGGCACGACACTGCGGCGCTTCGCTAAAATAGCCCATACGCGATCCCGCAGATCTTTTACAGGGGTAACCAGCATGCTTTCATTCCGAGCAAGCCTGGCATGGATTCTATTTACGGCTATTGCTGCGTCTCCGGCGCTGGCCACGACCACCAGTGGCAGTGCGTCCAGGCCTGGACACACCCATAAGTCCCGCGCCAAGGCAAAGCGGGCATCGCACAAGATGCACGGCCAGCAGGCGATTGACTCCGCGCGTGTGATGGAGATCCAGCAGGCGCTCATCCGCGAGCACTATCTCACTGGCGAACCCAGCGGTGAATGGAACCCCGAAACCGTCTCGGCCATGCAGAAGTTTCAGGCCGATCAGGGCTGGCAAACCAAGCTGACGCCCGATTCCCGTGCTCTCAAGAAGCTTGGCCTCGGCCCCGACTACTCAACGGCGATTAACGCCAAAGACTCCACCTTCGCTGCCCCGCCGCCCGCCAGCACAATCCCTGCGCCGCAGGCCGCCGGCTTTGCCGCTGCCGCGGGCACCAGCAACGAGTAGAACGCCCCTTCTTCAACAAAAAAAGGCCGCCACTTGGCGGCCTTCTCGTTTCTGCTCGATTTTTTCAGAAGTGCATTGGCGGAATTCCCTGCAGCAGGAATTCGTACCGCGGCCCCAATGCATCCGGCCCAGCCGTAATCGGATTGTTGAGATGAATGAGTGAATCGTCCGTCCCCATCGGCGGCCACACCGGCACTCCCGCTCCGTTCGGATCTCCCGACCGCGCAAAGTTGGTCCAATACGTCATCACCTGGTTGCTCAGCGTGCGATCCTCGTCGCGCACCGTGTATCCCGGCCGCGTATCAAGTGTGCCGAAAACATACTCAATGTCGTCGGAGTGGAAGGCAAACGTCCCGGGGTGGAATTTGCTTGGTGGCGCCGCCAGTTCAAAGTGATACCGGAACACCGGAGACTCCCCGGTCTTCTGTTGCGCTTCGAGCCACTTCCACGTGCCGAACGCGATAAACGCGTCGCTGCCGTAGTCAATCGCCGAGCGCAGTGCCTGCGCGTCCGTGTCGCCGGGGTAGAGCTTCAGAAATTCTTCCGAGCGATCCCCGAACATCTGCTTCGCCATCGCCTGCCACTGCACTGCGGTCATGCCCCGCATCGCAAAAAAGCTGCCCTCGTCCGCATTCCAGCCCGCCAGCAGTGGAACATGCGCCTGCTTGCCCGCGGCAAACGTCTCAGGCACAGGTTCTGTCAGCACCTTTCCATCCACTACAGGAGAAAATCCCGTCATGCCCTTTTTCTTCGCCGCGTCCAGAATCTGATCCGTCGACATTGCGCGCAGATCCTTCAGCGAATTCGCGCCGATCGTCTGCATCCATGCGCCATCTGTTTTAGAACGCTCCACAACCGTGTCTCCGCCGAGATTGACTCCGCTCGGAAATGCCGCGCCACTCTCGCCAATTGCCCTGTGGAAGAGGCCCTGCGCCATCGGCGACGCCATCAGTGTGCTCACCGCGAACGATCCCGCGCTCTCGCCGAAGATCGTCACGTTTTTCGGGTCGCCCCCGAACTTCTCGATGTTCGCATGCACCCAGCGCAGCGCGGCCACCATATCCATCAAGCCGTAGTTGCCCGCTGAACCGTTCGCCTCCTTGGCCAGTTCATCAGTCACCAGAAAACCGAAGACGCCGAGACGATAGTTGATCGTCACCAGCACCACGCCCTTCAGAGGCAGAAAATCCCCGTTATGCCGTGGCTCTGAGCTCCCTCCACCGGCATAACCGCCGCCGTGGATCCAGAACATCACCGGCAGCTTGCTGTCGCTCTTCGCTGTCGCGGGCGCATAGACATTCAGAAAGAGGCAATCCTCGCTTGGCCCGCTGTCCTGGAAAATCATGTCCTGAAAGACCGGCAACTGCGCACAGTGCGCGCCAAACTTGGTCGCGTCGCGCGTGTCCTTCCACTTCGCCGGAGCCTCGGGAGCCTTCCAGCGCAGGTCGCCCACCGGAGGCGCCGCATACGGCAACCCCAGAAACGCATTCACTTTTCCATCGTTGATTGTCTTGCCCTGAACCTTGCCCTGTTCCGTCTTCACCTTCAGCGGATCGGCAGAAGCCATCGTCGTTAGCCCCACAACTAATGCGGCCGTTGTTATGGCGCACGCCACTTTCGTGCGAAATTGCATCCTGAAATCCTCCGCGGACTACCTTATCAGGACGAACCAACCTCGTGCCGAGTTGCAGGGTGATCAGAAGAGTTCCGGTGCAAGCAGGTCAGCCATCGTCTCCCGCCGCCGGATCAATCTCGCCTTTGTGCCCTCAACCAGCACCTCCGCCGGCCGCGGCCGCGAGTTGTAATTCGAACTCTGCGACATTCCATAAGCTCCGGCATCAAGCAGTGCCACCAGGTCACCTGCCTGCAGTGGCTCCAGTTCCCTGTCCCGTGCGAAAAAATCACCCGTCTCGCACACCGGTCCCACCACATCCATCGGACGCGCTTTTCCTCCCCGCCGTCTCACCGGAACAATCTCGTGATGCGCCTGGTAGAGCGCCGGGCGGATCAGGTCATTCATCGCCGCATCCGTAATCACAAATGTCTTCGTCCCGTTGCGCTTCACCTGCAGCACCCGCGCCACCAGCGCACCCGCTTGCGCAACCAGGAACCGCCCCGGCTCGAGCAGCAGCTTGCCTTCGAAACCCTCAAGCGCCTGCCGCAAAGCTTCTGCATACTCCCGCACTTTCGTCGGCGCATCGAAACTTCCGCCGTGGTAGTCGATCCCCAGGCCGCCACCTGCATCCACGGCCTTCAGCACGATTCCCGCGCTCTGCAGTTGCCGCACCAGCCTGTTCACGCGCTCCATCGCGGCGCCAAATGGATCGGCGGAACGTATCTGTGAGCCAATATGCACACTCACTCCATGTGCTTCGAGCCACTTCTCCTGCACGGCTTTCTTGTACAGCCTCAAGGCTCTCCCAATGTCGATACCGAACTTGTGCTCGCGAAGGCCAGTCGAAATATACGGATGTGTCTCCGCAAACACATCGGGATTCACGCGCAGCGCGAACCGCGCCTTTCGCTTCAACCTTCGCGCTCGCGCCGCCAGCAGTTCCAGCTCCCCTTCGCTTTCAACATTGAATTCGAGGATCTCCGCCTCAAGCGCCGCATCAATCTCCGCTGCAGTCTTTCCCACGCCCGAGAAAACAACACGCCCCAACGCCTCTGGCGCAGCAGCCTTCACGCGCTCCAGCTCACCGCCAGAGACAATGTCAAAGCCCGCACCGCGATCCGCCAGCAGCTTCAAAATCGCAATCGCCGAGTTCGCTTTGACCGCATAGCACACCAAATGCTCGCGCTCCGCAAACGCTACCTGAAACAATCCCAGCCTCTCCACGATTTGATCGGCCGAGTAGACATACAGCGGTGTGCCGAATTTCTTCGCCAGGCTTTCGAGCGACACCTTCCCGCAATGCAGCGGGCTCTTCGGCTGCGGGTAATCAAACGGACGGGACGAGGACATCAACGCATCTTTCAAGTGAGCATCCAGAGGGAGGTTTCTCTTCTGAGCCTATCAGCAGCCCGTCACTTCACGAGCCGCGCAGCCACCGGGCCGAGAATTGCCATCACCAGCACATACGCTGCCGACACCGCGCCAAGCCGCGGTTCCAGCGCCACGCCCAATCCCGCAATGACAATTGAAAACTCCCCATGCGGCACCAGCATCAATCCAGCCCGCAAACGCGCGTTCCGCTCGAGCTTCCATTTGCGAGTTGCCCAGTAGCCGGTCGCGATCTTCGTGCCAATCGTTACCGCAGCCAGCACCAGGGCCACCACCAACACCGGTGGCAAATGATGCGGATCGATCTCCAGTCCGAAAAAGAAGAAAAAGATCGCGGCAAACAGGTCGCGCAGCGGCGCAATCAGGCGATGCGATTGCTCTGCCAGCGGTCCTGAAAATGCAATTCCCACCAGGAACGCTCCAATCGCCGCCGAAACCTGCAGCTTCTGCGCCAGGCCGCCCACCAGCAGCACACACCCGAAGCCCGATAGCAGAATCACCTCATCGGGCTGATGCGCCAGAAACGAGCTGAAAAAACCGCCATACCGAATCGCCGCGAACAAAGCCACCAGCACCGCGACCACGGCAATCGCTGTCGCGATCAGAATCCTCTGCGGTCCGCCGCCGGCAATCAGAACCGCCACCAGCGGCAGGTAAACCGCCATGACAAGGTCTTCGATCACGAGGATCGAAAGAATCGTCGGCGTCTCCGGAAACTCCAGCCGATGCAATTCCGACAGCAGTTTGGCAACAATTCCCGATGACGAGATATACGTCACGCCGCCCAGCAAAACCGCCGGCAGCGGTTTCCATCCCAACAGAAGTCCTGCCGCAAGGCCTGGCGGAAAGTTCAGAAAGAAATCGATCGCGCCGCCACCGGCCCCCGCCTTCAGATTGTGCTTCAACTGCTCGCCCGAATACTCAAGCCCCAGCATGAACAGCAGCAGCAGCACTCCGATCTCGGAGCCAATCTCAATAAACTCCTTTGAAACATTCAGCGGCAGCAGGCCGCCGTTCCCGAACGCCAGCCCGGCCAGTAGGTAAAGAGGAATCGCAGAAAAGCTCCATCGATTCGAGACGCGGGCAAGAATTGCGAGACCCAGCGTCGCTCCGCCGAGTTCAAGAAACACCTGCGTCAAATCGTGGGCGGGCTGACTCAGCCGAGCCTCCTCGCGAGACAAACTATAGATTGTTTTTGATTATTGCAGCACCGCGCGAAGCGCGGCACGCGAGGCTTCAGTCGCTTTCCAGCTGTTCAAGCCAGCACAGCAGAAGGCCAGCCACCTTCTGCGGCTGTTCATATGCGGCAAAATGACCCGCATCATGCAGCAAGTGATACTCACATCCGCCCGGAGCCACGCAAAACGCTTCCATCTCTTCCGCGGTTACCGTCTTGTCTTCACCACCGGCAATCGCCAGCACCGGTGTATCAATCGTGCTCACCGTCGGCAGTGAATCCGGCCGCGTCGCCAGTCCCGCCTGCGCTGCCACAAGCGCTTGCGCGCTCAGCGTCATGCGCGCTCGCAGCTCAGGCACAATCCGCGGACTCCTTAACCGCGCAGTCTCCCCGATCAGCGTCTGTGCCATGCCATCGAAGATCGCGTCCGTCTTCCCCGCGCGAGCCTGCGCAATCGTCTCTGCCCTTTTCACCAAGTTTGCTTCAGCATCCGGCTGCGGCTTCGAGCACACAAAAGCCAGGCTCCGCACACGCTCAGGCGCTCTCCGCCACAACTCCAGCAGCACATAGCCGCCAATCGAGCACCCCACAAACGCGGCCTTCTGTACTGCGCATACATCCAACAGCGCCAGCACGTCGCTCGCATACTGCGCCATGCTCAACACCGGTGCATCGGGAACGCGCGCAAATCCGCTAACCGGCAGTCCCTTGCCAAGTTCAGATGCGCCATGCCCTCGCAGATCGGGCACAATCGCGCGCACGCCCTCCAGCCGTTCAATCACCGGCCGCCAATAATCATGATCGAGGGGCGTCGGGTGCAGAAAGACTACGGTTTCGCCGCTTCCGCTTTCGTCGTAGCTCAGCCGTGCGCCGTCTGCGTCATAGCCAATGCTCATACACTAGGAGGATACGCTCCCGGCAACGGCAACGGCTCCTCGGGAATTCCAATCCATCCCGCCAGATAGGCGACCGCAACCAAGCCGCCGGAGCAGAACAGGCCAACCACCGCCAGAATCCGCACCACGGCCACATCCCATCCATTGGCCTGCGCCAGGCCAAGACAGACGCCGGCGATCATCCGCCCCACAATCGGTCGCACCAATGGTCGGCCCGGTATCGCCGTCGGCGCCACGGTTGTTCCGCAGTTTGAACAGAAACGCGCACCCATCGGCAACGCCGTCCCGCAACGGTGACAATAAAACCCCACGAGATTTCCTCCTCGCCGATCTTCCGGCTCACCTCAAACTACGAACAAACGCTCCAGCTTGTTCCCTCGAACCGTCCCTCGTGCTGCCCGGTCAGCCCCGGTACGGGTTCTCAAGATGCTTCCGCGCAATATCCGCCCGAGAAGTCTCCGGCCCAGCCGCAATTGCCGCCTGGTAATTCTTTACTGCCAGCGCGCGCTCGCCATTCAGGTCGCGGCATTCGCCCGCCGCCAGAAACGACCGGATCTTCAGCTCCCTCCCCACATCGGGACCGCCCGCCGCCCGTTCGTACGCTTGTGCGGCTTCGGCATAGTGCCTCTGCCCCCGCAGTGCATCGCCCAGGCCAAAATACGTCAGTTCCAGCCGCGCCTGCGGAAAATACCCCGGCTTCGCAGCATCCGCCAGAATCGCTCTGTAGGCCTCCACGGCGACCATTCCTTCACCCGCATCCTTCTGCAGATTCGCTTCTTCGAGGTGAAAGAGATAATTGCGAGGATACTCCGCCTTCAATCCCCGAATCACCTTGATCGCTTCCTGGTAGCGGCCTTCGCGCCGCAGAAACAACGCAATCACGGTGCGCGACTCGACACTTGTGATCACCGCGCGATTGCCCGCGTCGTACAGCATCTCCAGGCCCTTGCTCTTTGAACCCGTCACGCCCGTAAATCCAATCAGAAACTTGAAGGGCCACGGCAGCGCGCCTACCACGTACTCATAAACGCCCACCACCAGCTTGGCGTCCACATAATTCGGGTCGAGCTCAAGCACCCGCGCCTCGTCGTCCTTTGCTTTCGTCGCCAGCCGGAACCCGCTCGAAAAGCTGCGTTCCGCCATCGCCATATATGCGCACCGCAGCGCGCGCGCCCAGCCCCGGGCAAACAGTGCATCCACATCCCTGGCGTTTTTGCCGATGCGCCAGTCCGCCTCACTCACGGCCTCATCCGCCAGCGAAAAAATCCGGTCCCGCTGCTTCGGATTCTCCTCCGTCGCATGGTGGCCGGTCAGAAATCCATCATTCGCATAGAACGTTGTATCCAGCAAATCCAGCCGGTACAGCTCCTCAAACACCACTGCGTTCAGCAGCAGTGCCGTCGCCTGCGGATCCCCCGGATGCTCTTCGTGAAACCGCTCAAAGCGTGCCACTGCTCCGGGAAAGTCCAGGTCGTAGAAGTGAGAGTAGGCTTCACGCACCAGCGGATCCCGATTCAGGGGATTCGTGCGCACCTCGTCTGCCCATCCAGGGACTACTAGCGCCAGCAAAGCCATAAACGCCACCATAAGCGCCACCAGCCAGATGCCGCTTTTCCGTCTCTTCCAACTTCCCGATCCGGGCACGCAAGCCCTCCCTTTACTAATTCTCACACCTCTCAAAAGGAAACCGCCTCGGTTTTCCCGTTACCTACAGCAGGAAAGCTTCATGGGCCAACTGTGTCCGCTCCCTCGCGTCCGCAGGGCCGTCGTTTGCATTCGATCGGTCAAAAAGGGGAATGAGTAATGAACCGTAAAGACGTCTTGCGGCTTCTCGTCAACCAGGCGCAGTGCAATGGGTTTGAATTTCGCCTTTGGTTTGAGTCAAATATCCAGCCGGCATGGCCGGGCACTGAGCCGGCAATCGCCACTCTGGCCACAGAAGGCCGCTATTTCGCCTTGATTTTCTCCCACGATTTTGTGAAGTGCTATTGGAGATCCGGAACCTGCATCAGTTTCAGCGTGCCCTCCATCATCTACCCTCGCGTTAACAGCAAGGGCGACGTCGTCCTCGTGAAACGCAAGCCCTTCACCCGCCGCACCATCAAACCCGATGTCTGGAAATACCATCTCCGCCAGATGGCCGCCAGCGACGATCCTATTGCCTACCTTTCCCGCTTCCTCCCCGCGAAGGATTAACCATAGAGACCGGCAAGCCCTCCAGCCCCCGTCAGGCACCGAAGCAGGATAGGCAATTCGCTCTGGTGCCGATTCGGTTAGCATCCGATTCGGTTAGCATTTAGGTATGGCTACCACTTCAGGTCCGGCCGCGCCCGTCCTCCAGGTCGGAGCTCACAAGCTTCAGGAAGCGCGCAAACGCCTAATCGTCGCTCTCGATCTTCCCTCAGCGCAGGCAACGGCAGAACTCGTTAACCGCCTGGAAGGAACCTGCACATGGTTCAAGGTCGGCCTCGAGCTCTTCATTGCTGCGGGTCCGGCAGTCATTGAACCACTGCTTAACCAGGGCCACTCCGTTTTCCTCGATCTCAAACTTCACGACATTCCCAACACCGTCGCAGGAGCCGTGCGGTCCGCCGCTTCTCTCGGCGTCAACATGCTCACCCTTCACGCTCTCGGCGGCCCCGCAATGCTCGCAGCAGCCCACGCCGCTCTTGAAGGCCTTTCCAACCCACCCCAACTTCTCGCCGTGACCGTGCTCACCAGCATGGATACCGCGCAGATCAACGCCGTCGGCCTTGATCGCGACCCTGCCCGCCAGGTCGAGCTGCTTGCTCGCATGGGCCTCGCCGCCGGCATCCGCGGCTTCGTCACCTCGCCACAGGAAGTCGCCACTCTCCGCAAGCTAACCGGCCCTGACGGCGTTCTCGTCATCCCCGGCATCCGCCCGGCAGGTGCCGAAATCGCCGATCAGAAACGCATCGCCACACCAGCCGACGCATTACGCGCCGGCGCAAGCTACCTCGTTGTCGGCCGGCCCATCACCCAGGCGCCCAATCCCGCCGAAGCAGCCAGTGCCATCCTGGCCGAAATGGCCGCCCTCTAGCTCCCTTAGCCCTCCAGACGCACCAAAGCCCGGCTAGCAGCCGGGCTTCGAGGCAAAACAATCTTCGCGCTCTACTTAAAGTTTCTCGTAGAAGTCGCAGGCCGAGCAGGAGATATAAACTCCGCCCGGAATGCCGCGCTCGCGGTCCTTCACGCGTTTCACAATCCGCGTTGGTTTGCTGCACTTAGGACAGTCCGTTGACTTCGTCGTGTCCATTACCTTCTTGCGATCGCCGGTCTTGGCAATTTTGGCCATAAGCTCTGGTATTTCTCCTTCGTGAAGTGTCTCTGCTCACACACGCATATCTGCGCGCGGCTTCAACGGCGCGGTCATTCACTTACCCCTTGCTGATATTGCCCTGCAGGAAGAAAGCCGGACTCGCTCTCCCAAGTCTACCCCAGGCCGCAGTTGCCGCCTACTGTGGCTGAGAATTGCCACCCTGTGGAGGTGGCTTCGCCGGGGCCGGCTGCGAAGCACCCGGCGCCTCCGGCTGATCGTCGTCATCCGGTTTTGGGTCATCGGGATTCGCGTCATCTGGTTTCGCGCCGTCCGGCTGCGCCGAACCCGGCACAGTAGCCGGCTGTCCGGCCTGCTGCTTATCCTGCCCCTGCGCTGCCGGCGTCTGTTCCCCCTGTTGTTCCCCTTGGTGCGCAACCGGATGATCGTCCGGCGCCTGCTTCGGGAACTGCACCGGCTTCATTTTTCCGACACGATCGTTCGACGTCGGCCCCATCGATGGCGCCGCCTCACCCGGTGCCCGCAGGCTCGGCGGCGCGTTCGGTGCCTGCTTGTCCGGATCGCGCTGCACATCGCCCGACTGCACGACGCGTGTATTGTCGGCTGTGAGTGGCGTCCCGTCGGTCCGCATCATCCCGTCGACTTCATCTTTGGTAAACACCACAGGCGGCTTGCCGACCTTGGCAACCTCCACGCGAATGACGCGGTTTCCATTGATCCGCACGAACTCCACCGGTTCCGGAGGGTTGCCGTAGATCCACTCCTCAAACGGCATCTGTCCATCCATCTCGCGGATCTTGCTATGCGGCTGTCCTTTCGCGAAGAGCACCATATCCGTGCTCATGCCCACCAGTACGTTGTGATCGAGAATTGCCTCTTTCAGCCTCGGCGGCAACGTATCCGTGAAGGCCTGCACCGGCGTCTTCACCTCAAACGAAATCAGCGGAGCCAGCAGAGCCTCTACCTGTTTCCCCGTCACCTCTGGAACCCGGTCCTTGAAGGTAAGCGTCAGCCGCGCGCCTGCAGGGCTTTGCGGATCAGTCGGCACCACCGGCCCCATCGACGAACTTGTCCCGATCTGAATATGCTGCAGGAAGCGATGCTTCGCATCCGGACCGCCATTCAGCATCAGGGTGATCTTCGACTTCTCAATCTTCACGTCCGTAATCACCAGGCGATCGCCGGGCTTTGCCGAAATGCCTTCCGCTGTCGCCATCGAGAGATACGCCTCACCGGCAGGTTCCATCTTGCCGTTGGCCTCGAGAGTCAGCCCCTTGTGCCCACGCGGAAAGGGACGCATCGCGAACCCCTGATCCGAGATCAGGTAGCGGATAAGCTCCTGGCGTGTCCTGGGATTTACTTCTTGATCCGGCAGCGCAACCTTCGTCGGCTGAATCTGCTGATAGCGGCGGTCAACCATCGCGCCCGGCCCCGCGCCCGGTCCGGTCGTCGCGTTTCCGCTCGTATCGATTGTGATTGCTTGCCCACCGGCTGCCGCAGAAAAACCGAAGACCGCGAGGGCCGCCCATCGCCCGGCACACCCCAGCCCGGCCATCCATCCTGCTTCAGGCCTCGCCTGCACTGAATTTGCTCTCTTCATGGGAACCCCCATGGCCGCTCCATCCAGCATCTTCCAAAAGACAGACCGTTTCAAGAGGACTGTCAAAGATTGTTCCGATCCGGCACACAAAGCATGGGATGCAGAATTTCTCTATTCAGCGCGCTCATGCCGTTCGGTCGGCGGCACATGCTGCTGAGCCACCGGCAGAATCTGCACCAGAGGCTGAGCGGCCGGCTCTGTCGTGCCCATGGCCTCCTCGTGCTGCCGCCGTGCCGCCGCGTCAAGGTCCACCGGAATTCCACCCGACACAAACACCGGCACGTTGTAGCGGAAGTCCAGTTCGCGCGTCAGCCGGTATACCACCGGGAAAGCCACCAGCAGCACCAGCAATGCAAGCCAGCTTCCGTCCAGCCCGTAGCCACCGCCGGTCATCCAGAACGGCCCCATCGGGTCGCCCTCCACAATCGAGGAGTGGCTGCTTACCCCGCTCACCGTCAGCCCGAAGATCAGCGCCCGGCTCGCCTTCCATCCAAAGTTCAGGCCCCAGCTCACCCACAGGGCGCGGGTGCGCAGGTAAGCCATCGAAAGCAACAGGCTCAGCACCACAGAAACCAGTGAGCTCAGCCGACTCGATCCCGGTTGCAGCGCCTGGAACACACCATAGAACGCGGCAAACGCGAGCGACGCGCCAACCGGACCCAGCACCCCCAGAAAGCGCTGAAAGGCGTAGCCGCGAAACGTCACTTCCTCCACCATCGCAGCCAGCGCGAAAAATGCGGCATCCGCCGCCAGCCATCCCCACGATCCTCGATCGGTCGAAAGCACAATTGCGATTCCGCCCAGAAACGCCAGCGGCAGCACGCAGGCAATCGCCGACCCCCATCCAACGGCAACTCCGAGCCCAGCTTCCTGAGCCCAGCCCTTTCTGAACGTCAGGCCCTGCTCGCTTACTGGCCTCTTCTGCCGGTCGAAGACGTATCCAAAAGCCGCGAACCCCAGCACCAGCAGAAACAGCAGCATCGCTTCTTCCACCAGCGGAGCCCACGCATCGTTCGTCAGGCCCGCGGCAGCATGGCGCGCCACCGTTCGGGCCACGAAATAGAAAACGACTGCGGAAATGAATTCAAGATAGGAGCGCGTACGTCCACCGACAATGGGGGATTGCGCGGCCGCATTAGGAGATTCGCTCACAGCTCACCTCCGCCAGCGACGATCGGGCAGACACCGCCGACCTCTTGTCTCAGCAGAGATGCCACCGGGGTCAACTTTCTGTATAAAAGCGTGCGATTTTGCGGAACTTTTCCTGGCGAGTGCAAACCAGCTTCTCCACGGTCATGCTCATCAGTTCCTTAAGATGCTTCTGCAGCACCGAACCGAGAATTCCCGCGCCGGTTTCGTGATCCTGATGCGCGCCGCCCTCCGGCTCGCGCACAATCTCGTCAACGCATCCAATCGCCTCAACTTCCGGCGCTGAAATGCGCATCGCCTCGGCTGCCAGTTGCTTCTGAGCCGCGTCGCGCCACATGATCGCCGCGCATGACTCCGGCGTGATCACAAAATACAGCGCATTCTCAAGGATCAGCACCCGGTCACTCACCGCCAGCGCCAACGCACCGCCCGAGCCGCCTTCGCCGCTGATCACCGAAATCGTCGGCACACGCAGCCGCGACATTTCGCGGATATTCCGCGCAATCGCCTCCGCCTGCCCGCGCTCTTCAGCGCCAAGCCCCGGGTAGGCGCCCGGAAGATCGATCAGGCTGATCACCGGCCGGCCGAACTTCTCGGCAATCTTCATGCACCGCAGCGCCTTGCGATAGCCCTCGGGATTCGGCATCCCGAAGTTGCGCCGCACGCGTTCCTTCGTCGTGCCGCCCTTGCGGTTGCCGATCACCATCACTTCGTCCGAGCCAAGCCGGGCGAAGCCACAGGCGACTGCTTCATCGTCGCCAAAGGCGCGGTCCCCGTGAATCTCGCTAAAATCCGTGAAGATCCGCTCGATAAAGTCCATGGGATACGGGCGCTGAGAATGACGGGCCCTTTCAATTCTGCTCCACGCAGGCGAAACCGCCTGCACTTGCTGAGAACTGCCTGTCGCCTGTTCGCTCATCGGTACCCTGGCGCCGCATCAGCCTGCCAACCTCCAGGCGCTTCCGGTCGCATAAAGATGATTCTACGGGTCCAGGCTCGATGGGACAAATACGCACAACCTTCTTCACGAATCCCGAAGGATTCGCTCCCCGCAGTCGAATAGTATAGTTTCCCTTGATCCCCTCCCGCATCGTCCTCAGTCACAGCATCCGCACGAGGTGAAAATGCCCACATCCCGCAGAGACTTCGTCACCTTCGCCTCCATGGGCCTGCTCTCAACTGCGCTCCCCGCGCAGGCACCCGACGCTCACGCTCCGGAGGCACAGACTCCCCAGCCCGGCGCACCCACCGCTTTTGGCACTGCTCCTCCCGCCGGCCCCGAAGTTTCTCCGGATACCTTCATCCAGGCACAGAAGCTTGTCGAAGTCGAAATGAACCAATCAGAGCTCGCCGAGGCCGCACAAAACTGGCGCATGCAGATGGCGCCCCTTTATGAGCGTCGCATCGGACCTCGCAAGGTCATCCTCGAAGATTCACTTCCACCCGCGACGCTCTGGAACCCATCCATTCCAGCCACCGTCGCCGCCGCCCCCACGGTGCCAGCCGCCCAGGGCACACATCCCCCCGCAACGGGAATGAATATTTCTCACCACCAGATCGTCCGCAGCGCCGATCCACATCTCCCTCTGCCCGCCGACGAAGCCTCCATCGCCTTTGCGCCTGTCGCGCAGCTCTCTCGCTGGATAGAGCGCCGCCAACTCACCTCCACGCGACTCACGGAAATCTACCTCCGCCGCATCGAACGTTTCGATCCGCAGCTCCACTGCATCATCACTCTCACCCGTGAGCACGCGCTCGAACAGGCCCGTAAAGCCGACGCCGAAATCGCTTCCGGCAACTATCGAGGCCCGCTCCACGGCATTCCCTGGGGCGCAAAGGATCTCCTCGACACCGCAGGCATTCTCACCACATATGGCGCTGAACCCTACCGCAATCGCATTCCGCAGAAGAACGCCGCCGTTGTCGATCTGCTTGACGCCGCCGGAGCTGTCCTCATCGCCAAGCTCAGCATGGGCGCGCTCGCACTCAATGATGTCTGGTTCGGTGGCCAGACCATGAACCCCTGGCTCCTTGAAGAAGGTTCTTCCGGCTCCAGCGCCGGACCCGGCGCCGCAACAGCTGCGGGGCTTGTTGCCTTCGCCATCGGCAGCGAAACCGAAGGCAGCATCGTCAGCCCCACCATGCGCTGCGGCCTCACCGGCCTGCGTCCCACCTTCGGCCGCGTCCCTCGCACCGGCGCGATGACCCTCTGCTGGTCGCTCGACAAGCTGGGTCCCATGGCGCGCTCCGTCGAAGACACCATCCTCGTCCTCAACGCGATCTCCGTCCCGATCCCGGCGACCTCGCCAGCGTAGAAAAGATCCTCGCCTTTGACGCCAATGCTTCCGTCTCCGGTCTCCGCATCGGCTACTTCCCCGCGTGGATGAATCACCCTCCCGCAGCCTCGGTCGACAGCGATGCCCTCGCCACCGCGCGCAAGCTCGGCATGACGCCCGTCGAGCTCTCCCTGCCCGACTGGCCCTACGACTCACTCAACGTCATTCTCTTTGCCGAGTCCGCCGCAGCCTTTGAAGAGCTCACCCTCAGCCGCGGTATCGATCAGCTCAAAATGCAGGTACCCGACGCCTGGCCCAACGTCTTCCGCCAGTCACGCTTCCTCTCCGCAGTCGACTTCGTCCAGACCGATCGCTTCCGCCGCAAAGTTGCCGAAGAGATGGCCCGCATCTTTTCTCAGGTCGATCTGCTCCTCGTGCCTTCCCTGCGCGACGAAATGCTCGTCATCACTAACTTCACCGGCCACCCCTCGCTCACCCTTCGCGCCGGCTTCGTCGAAGTCACTGAGGCGCGCAGCGATTGGGCGCCTGACCCCAATCATCCTCTTCCCAAGTTCTCTCCACCGCGCCGCGTTCCTCACGGCGTCACCCTCATCGGAAAATTGTTCGACGAAGGCACCATCGCACAGGTCGGCATCGCGCTTGAAAAGGCCTTCGCAGTTTCTGCCGAGCGGCCGCCGCAGTTTTAACTTGTTGCTTTCTTATTGGCGGCTGGCTTATGAATAGAGGCATTCCAGGTGAGCGATGCGAAGAATCCTGACACGGCTTGCGGTCCTGCTGTTGACCGTATGCAGGGGCGCCTACTGTTGCTTGTTCTTTTTCTTCGCGTTTTCCTGGGCCGTAGCAATTTCCTCTTCAATCCTCAGGATGGTGCGGACCCATTCATTTGATGGAGCAGGGAGCTTCATCTTGGCGTTTTTTTTCGCGTACTCCATTGTTTGCGCGTTCGCATGGTGGACGATCTTTACAAATAAGCCCTCATCAAGGCGATGGGCAATTGCAGGAAATGTGCTTTTCGCCATTCCGCCCGACCCGAGTCTGATCCTGCTGGTTTGGCACAGACAAGGATGGCATTCCTTAGTAGAGTCGGAACGTAGCTGGTGGGTAGCTACGCTGGTCGGGATCTTTGGAATGATTGTCTTTAGCATCCCGTATCACGGGTGGCGACATAAGGAGCAGATCCCGGCAGAGCAGGTTTCATGAACACGCTCGGTGAGCCTCGGGCAGGTGCAGATCGGCCGGAGACCCTCAGCAGCCAATCGAGACCACTTCAGCCCCTGCTCTTCTTCTTACTCACAGCGTTGTATCCGCCAAGTACTTCCTGAACGCGCTCTTTGCGCACCCGGCTATGTGCTCGCCAGAATGCCTCCGCCACGCTTCCGCCAAACTCCGGCGGCACGGGTGCTTTCTCCCGCTGAAAAATATGGGAGTACAGTATTGGTCCCAACAGCAACGCCACAGCAGTATCAAGGTCCAGATCGCCACGCAGCAGCCCGCGCTTGATGCCTCGCTTCAGGATCTGCAGCAGATATTGTCGCGGCGGTTCCATCACGCGCTGCCGCCATGCCTTTCCAAACTCCCGGTGCACAGCCGAGTACGCAATCAACGCCGGCATCAGGCGGTTGCGCTGCTCTTCAAACTCACCCGGTGGTTTCCGCGTCAGCACCACCGTCAGGTCCTTCTGGATATCGCCGGTGTCGACCTCTTGCTCCTCACGATCGAGGCCGTGGATCAGCACCATCACTTCCATCAGCAGCGCTTCTTTGTTATCCCAGTGGTTGTAGATCGTCGCCTTGCCCACCCCCGATGCCTGTGCGATTGCATCCATGCTCGTCGCATCCACGCCGCGCTCGACAAAGAGGTCAAGCGCGGCTCGAAGCACCTTGTCGTGGGCCTTGCTGCTGCGGGTCCGTGCCATCAGGCTCGCTTTCAAATCTCGATCTTTGAAAACCGGTATGCACCGATCACCAGCAGAATAGCTCCCGCCACCGCCAGCACCAGAATATCGAGCGCCGGATGAAATGCCGACTGCCCCAGCGTCACTGCGCGCATCCCGTCAATTCCATACGAAAGTGGATCGAGCTTCGTAACATATGAGAGCACCTTTGGCAGACCCACCAGCGGAAACAGTGCGCCCGACATAAAGAAGATGGGCATCACCAGGAAATTCATGATCAACTGAAATCCCTGCATATCCTGCAGTCCCGATCCAATCGCCACGCCCGCCGCTGCGAACACAATCGCGATCGCCACCATGAAGCCGATCGCCTCTGGGATCGAAAACAATCCCATCGGGCGAAATCCCGCGATCAGGCACACCACCGTCACCAGCAGCCCCTGGATCACCGCCACCGTCGCGCCCCCCAACGTCCGCCCGATCATGATCTGCAGCCGCGGCACCGGTGCCACCAGTGTCTCTTTCAAAAATCCGAATTGCCGGTCCCACAGCAATCCAATTCCTGAAAAAATCGACGAGAACAGCACCGTCATGCCAATCACGCCCGGAGCCACAAATTGCAGATAGCTCCCTTGCCCCGCCTTCGCAAACACTGGCCCCAGCCCAAAGCCCAGCACCAGCAGGTACAGCAGCGGCTGCCCCAGGGATGCCGCAATCTGCGCCCGCGAGCGCACATACCGTTTCAACTCCCGCAGCCAGAGAATATAAATCGCACTCATCGTTTGCCTCCCCACATCTTTGCCATCACTCGCATCGCATCCGCTGAATCCGCACTCTCGTCCCGAATCGTCGCACCCGTCAGCGTCAGAAATGCCTCTTCCAGGCTTTCCGCATTCGTCTGCGCCTTGATCTCCTTGGGAGTTCCCTGTGCCACCAGCTTTCCATGGTCGATCACGCCTATCCGATGCGCCACGCGATCCGCCTCATCCATGTAATGCGTGGTCAGAAATACCGTCACCTTCTCCCGCTCGTTCACGCTCTTCACGTGCGTCCAAAGCTGATTGCGGCTCTGCGGATCGAGCCCAAGTGTCGGCTCGTCGAGGAACAGAATCTTCGGCGTATGCAAAAAGCCCCGCGCAATTTCCAGCCTCCGCTTCATACCGCCGGAAAACTTCTTCACCTGGTCGTTGCGCCGCTCCCACAACTCAAAGAGCCGCAGCAGTTCCTCGGTGCGCTGCCGACGCACCTTGTGCGGCACGTGATACAGCACGCCATGGATTTCCATGTTTTCCAGCGCCGTCAAATCACCGTCGAGGCTCGGATCCTGAAACACGATCCCGAATCTCTTGCGCACCTCGTTCTGGTGGGTCGCGGGGTTGAGACCATCAAGTTCGATCGCGCCCGACGTCGGCTTCAGCAGCGTCGTCAGCATCTTGATGGTGGTCGTCTTCCCCGCTCCGTTCGGACCCAGGAAAGCGAAAATCTCACCCTCGCCCACTTCAAACGAAACATCGTTCACTGCAGTGAACGTTCCAAACGTCTTCACTAGCTTCGACACTCGAATCATCTGCAAATCTCCTCGTTGCGCTACCGTATCGGGCTATCGGGAACCGATAGGTTCATCCACGATTCTGACCGGCATGCCGCCTGTTTTTAGGAAAGAGCTTGGCCAGTAGTCCCAGCAGGAAGATCACTGCCAGAATGCCCGCATCTGTCATCAACACAGTTGAACTCGTCATCCTGTCGACCTCACAGGAATACGATACTGAACGGTTCCGTTCAGTTTGTCAACACGGAATTTTTAGTTTCTTGCTTTACGCCGATTAGTCCTTCCGTTCTTTTCCGGTCACAGTCGATCCAACCGGCGGCTTCGCCGCCTTTTTCGAGGGCGCTTTCTCAGCTGCTTTCAGGGGCGGCTCAGCCGAAGCGAGCTGCTCGCCCTTCTCCTCGGGCCCTGCCTGCAACACATCCACGCGATACCCCGCCGCAGCCGCCTCATCCAGTGCCTCCGTTACGTCTTCGGCAATACCCTTCACCGCGGCACGATTCGATGCCGCGTCGGCACCAAGCGCCAGCAACGCGGGCAGCTTCAGCCACCACAGCAGCTCTTCGTAGGGCTCGCGCACCAGGTAGCTCTTCCCTTCCGCTTCGTGCACGCCAATCAGCCACCGAACATCGGCATCGCCCCAAAGCTGCACGTAAAATGCGGACTTCTTCTGCTCGTCCTGCGCATCCTTCTCCTCAATCTTCTCGCTCGCATCAGCCGCATCCACTGCCTTCGTCGCAGCAACCGACTCGCTCTTCTCCTGCGCCTTTCCCGACTCAGCTTCGGCCTGCAGCAGCACCTTGATTCGCGCCGCGGAACGCCATCCCTCCTCCGCTTCGGCGCCTAGCGTGCCGAATGCCTGCGCAAGCGGATCACGCAACCGCAGCCGGTCAAACGCATCCAGCCCCGCACGGCCTGTCTCCTTCGCATCCACAGCCTCTGCCAGCGCCTCAAGCGCGCACCACGCAAGCACCGGTCCCCACAGCGCCGTCGAGGCATGCAGCGGGCTCGCGCTTGGCAATACCCGCCGCGCCGCCGTGCTCCACGGTTGCGCAAACTGGCTTTCCACCAGCGGCAGCCGCAACGCCGCTTGCAGCCGCTCGCGGAACCCCGTTCGCAGGGATTCCCATTCCGCCTCTGCACTCTCCCGCTTTGCCCGTGCACGATACGCCGCATGCGCCACGCGCAGAAACGCCTCGCAGCGCGTCCATGCCCGTTCGATCAGCTCGCTCCGTTCGCGCGCCGTCTTCCGCGTGCCGCCAACTGCCGCACCCCTCGGTGCTTCCGCCAGATCTGAAAGCTGCCGCAGCACGCCGGGCTCCAGCAGCGCCCGCAGCGCATCGTGCACCGGTTGCAGCTCCAGGTTGATCAGCGCTTCATCCAGGTTGGAAACACCGCGCCCGTTCAGTTGATCGCACAGCCTATCCCACGGATACTCCGCCGTTGACCGCAGCTCCCTCCACTCCAGGAAGACGTGGCACTGATACGCATGAAGGCTCAGTGTCAGCCCGCGCTCCGCCAGCTCATTCGCCCGCTTCAGATACTCAAGTCCCGTCAGCGAATCCCGCCACGCCAGCACCACGTCATGCGCGCCGCTTACCCCCAACGCTTCGCTCAGCCGCCTCTGCCGCAGTTGCGCGCTTGCCTTGTCCGCATACGCCGCTGAAAAATCCACCGTCCCGTGCGCCGATCCGTAACGGTTGTTGTAGATCACCAGCGCCCGCTCGCCACCGCTCCCATTCGAATAAGCGAAAACATTCTCGTCCACCGACCCCGACGCCTCAAACAAGTCGTACAGCAGAAAATTGCTGCTCTCCGCAAACAGCCAGCGCTTCTTCAAGAGCGGCGCAACTTCCCGCTGGTGCCGCTCCACCAGCCACGGGTTTGGATTCTCCTCGTACCGCGGCCGCTGATACTCCATCCCGTACTTTTCCGTAAACCCCTCCACCTGCCCATGGCCAAACATCGGCAGCCCTGGAAGCGTCGCCATCAGCACCGTCACACCGAAGCACTTGTCGCCCGTACCGAACTGATCAATTGCCGTCCTTTCATCGGGATTACTCATGAAGTTAACGTAACGCTTCATAATATCCACATCGAATTCCAGCGTATTCTTGATCACCGATCGATACTTAGCATTCTCCTCGTCGCGCATCATGTTCATGAACGCGCTGTTGTAAACCCGGTGCATCCCCAGCGTGCGCACAAAGTAGCCTTCCATCAGCCAGAAGGCTTCGGCCAGCAGCAGCGTTCCGGGCACCTCGGCCGCAACGCGATCCACAACCTCGCGCCAGAACTCGTGCGGCATGTGCCGGTCAAACTCCGCCTGTGACATCCCGTATTCAGCCCGCGACGGAATCGCCCCGCTCGTTCCCGGCCCCGGAAACCAGAGACGATGAAAGTGCCGCTTCGCCAGCGTCATCGCCGCGTCAAAGCGAATCACCGGAAACTTCCGCGCCACATCGAGAATCGTCTGAATCACCTGCTCCCGCACCGCAGGGTTCAGGTAATCCAGTTGCGCCGTGTCATTCCAGGGAAAGCTCGTGCCATCGTTGCCGTGATAGATATACCGCGTCTCCCCCGTCGCCCGGTCCCGCCGCCGGAAGACTACCGCCGCATCCGTCTGCTCGTAGTAGTGATCCTCTATCTTGATCTCCACCCGCCCATCATGCGAGAGATCCGGTCCCTCGAATCGGTACGCCGGGTACGGCGAATCGTTCCGCGCAATAAACCAATCCGGGTGCTCAACCACCCACGGCGAATCGATACCCATGTGGTTCGGCACCATGTCGCTCGCCAGCCTGATCCCATACCGGAACGCGCGGTCGCGCAGATTCGTGTACGCCCCTTCGCCGCCTAAATCCTCCGCAATCCGGTAGTCAAATAGCGAGTACGCTGACGCCACCGCATCCGTATTCCCGCACAACTGCTTGATCGTCTTCGAAGCCCGGCTCCGCTCCCACACTCCAATCAGCCACAGCGTATTCAATCCTCTATGCGCAAGTCCTGCAAGTTCTTCTTCAGGTATTTCGTTCAACATATTGATTCTGCGTCCGTACCATCGACTCAGCTGCGCCAGCCAGACATAGGTGCTCTTGGCGATCATCACCGTGCCGGGCATCCAGGCCGTGTCCGCGCTGAACTTCTCATACTCATGCGCAGGGTCGCCAAAAACCGGCACATCCGAGTGGCTCACCAGTGACGGCCATTGCTGCTCGCCGCGCTCCCACCGCCGTTTCGCCGCTTCGTCCGCTGCATTGCGCGCCTGCTGTGCACCCGGGTTGAACTGCATCCAGATCGCCAGCTCTTCCTCGCGCAGAATCTCCGCGGCAATCATCAGAATGCGATCCAGGCTCTCGCCCAGCAGTGGTTTCCAAAGTCTGCGGATCAGCGTCAGTTGCTCGATCAGCGACTTCGGTGCACGCTCCGCCGGCGCCCGCAGCAGCTCCAGCAGGTGCACCGCCTTCGCTCCCTCCACGGGGATCAGAGGCCGCGTTGCAAAATACCCCGGTAACTCTAGCGCCACCTCGCGGTACACCGTCTTCGCCGCAATGGCGCGCTCGTCAAACAGTTCTTCAAACGGGGTAAAAGCCTCGTTGCGATTCGCGGTCCACAGCATCAGCAGCTCTTCCATCGCCGCTGCCCGATGCGGCATGCCCTCGGTCTCACCTTTCAGCCACTCTGCCGGCGTCTCGTCGCCGCGCATTACGCTCTGCCCCGGAAAGCTCTCCACAAATGCCAGCAGCAGCTTCTCCAGCTTCTCTTCGCCCACTTTCCCCGCAAACCATGCCAGCGCCGCCGTCATCACTTCGGGATCGAACTGCTTGCGGTACTGCTCTATCACCGCGTGGCTCGCCTCATCGATCAGGCCCATCGCGAACATCGCGCCCGCATGCAACGCGCGTTCCGGATGGCGCGCCGCCTCTCGCACCTCGTTCATGCGGTGGGTCAGCGCACGGCATCCTGACAAATCGGCAAAAACCACATTGCCGTCGTAGGAAAACAGCGTCTCGGCAACCCCGTACCGCTCCCGTGCCGTTCCCGAAATATGAAATTCCATCATCAGATCCGAACTCCAGACGTTCGATGCCACCTGCTTGGCTTTGGACGGATTCAGGGAGCCAAGTCATTGGCCGTTGGAGATTCGTTCCCTAAAACGGATAGTGCCGTTCGCCCGTTTGTAGAGTAATCCAGCGCAAGGTCGTGAATTCATCAATCCCGGCTTTCCCGCCAAATCGCCCGTACCCCGATTCCTTCACTCCCCCGAATGGCATCTGCGGCTCATCATGCACTGTTGGACCATTAATATGGCAGATTCCGCTTTGCACGCGAGACGCCAGGTGCCATGCGCGTCCGATGTTCCGGCTGAAGACCGCCGCCGACAATCCGTACTCAGTGTCGTTGGCCACCCGTAGAGCATCTTCGTCTCCCTTTGCGCGGACAATCGTTACCACCGGGCCGAATGACTCCTCCGCATAGATCCGCATCGCCGGCGTGACGCGATCGATCACCGTGGCCTGCATCAGTGTCCCTTGCCGTCCACCGCCTGCCGTCACCGAGGCGCCCTTCTGCACAGCATCTTCAATAAGCTCCGTAACCCGCGCAGCCGACTTCGCGTCCACCATCGACCCTAGCACCGTGGGCCCGAGCGAGGGGTCGCGCAGCGGCAACCCTGCAGCTTTTGCCGAGAGCTTCTGCGCAAACTCCTCCGCGACTTGCTCGTCCACAACAATCCGCTCCGTTGACATGCAGATCTGTCCCTGGTTCATGAACGCGCCAAAAGCAGCGGCATTCACCGCCGCATCGATGTCCGCATCATCCAGCACAATCAGTGGCGCCTTGCCGCCCAATTCCAGCAGAACCGGTTTCAGATGCCGCGCCGCGCGTTCCGCAACAATCCGCCCCACCCGCGTCGAGCCCGTAAAGTTGACATGCTTCACCGCCGGATGATCGATCAGTGCGGCGACAACCTCGGCCGCATCCTCGGGAGCATTTGTAATCACATTGCAGACCCCCGGCGGAACCCCCGCCTCAAGCAGCGCCGTCCCGATCAGCCGGTGAACTGCGGGACATGCCTCCGACGCCTTGAATACCACGGTGTTTCCGCACGCCAGCGGCATTGCTATTGCACGCACCCCCAGAATCACAGGCGCATTCCACGGAGCGATTCCCACGCACACGCCGATGGGCTGCCGGATCGCCATTGCGAGGTTATCGGGAACATCGCTCGGAATCACTTCACCGGTGATCTGCGAAGTGATCGACGCTGCCTCTCTCAGAATCCCCGCTGCGAATGCGACATTGAATTGTGCCCACGGCTCCGTGGCGCCCGTCTCGGCAATCATGCAATCGACGAAATCCTTCTGGTGCGCCATCAGCTTCTCCGCCGATTTCAGCAGGAGCTCCCGCCGCCGGCCCGGCCCCGTCGCAGCCCACTCCGGAAATGCCTTCATCGCCGACTCTACCGCCGCGTTCACATCGGCGCTCCTGGCAGCGGCTGCTTTGCTCGCCGCCGATCCCTTAACCGGATCGATGCGATCAAAAGTAGCGCCGCCCTGAGCCGGCATCGACTGTCCATCAATCAGAAGAGCAACATCATTCATGAGAAGCTCACCTTTCATCTTCGAAACAAATCACCATCTTCGCTGACCGCGATCAGCGCATCGAGCGCCGTCGCACCCTTACCCTTCTCATACACAACCAGCGGATTGATATCGACCTCTGCGATTTCCGGGCATGCCCGCATCAATCGCCCAATCATTTCCACCACCACTGCGACCGCGGCAACATCCGCCTCCGGCGCTCCACGGAATCCCTTCAGCAGCGCGCCACAGCGCAGCTTGCGCAGTTCCTGCTCAATTTCGGCGCGGGATAGATCGGCGGGCATCAGCCGCACATCTTCGATGGCCTCCGCGAGCACGCCTCCAAATCCCACCATCAAGATCGGACCCCACTGCGAATCCCGTTTGGCGCCCACAATCAGCTCGAGGCCCTTCTCGCCCATGCGCTCCACGAGCACGCCATCCAGCACCAGCCCTGGCCGCGCCTTTAGCACATTGCGATGCAGAGCCGACCATCCCTGCAGCAGATCAGCCTCTGACGAAATCCCCAGCACAACGCCGCCCGCGTCGCTCTTGTGCGGCAAATGCGGAGACTGCGCCTTCAACGCCAACGGATACCCAACTTCTGCAGCAATCTGAATCGCCTCCTCAGGAGTCGTGGCAACTCTTCCATCGGGAATCCTGATTCCGAAGTGCGCGACGATTTCTTTGCTCTCCGCCTCGCTCAGCAGCCCGGCCCGCAATCGCGAAATCTCCACGCCGCCAACCTGCTCAGGCTCACGACTCTCTCCCTGTGTCGCCCGCCGCGTCACATGCGCCAGTGCCCGCAGTGCACGCTCCGGCGATGGAAAGCACGCCACGCCAAGCTCTCTCAATTCCTCAAGCTCAGGAAAATCAAAGGGTGCACCTTCATCCAGCGCCGCAAAGATCACCGGCTTTTGTGGTTTCAGCGCGCCAATCGCATTCACAATCTGGGGAAGCTTCAGCCGGGTCGTCTTCGGATCGGTGAGGATAATCCCCAGCAACACACTTCCAAAACCACTGTCATCTAAAATCGGCGGCAGAGTGCGGCGATAGAGATCCGGATCGACCAGCCCCTGTGCGGTAAGATCCAGCGGATTCGACGGCGGAATGAACGCTGGCAGCGCCTGTCGCAACGCCACTTCACAGCTCGGCGATAGTGCGGGCAGGCTCAGCCCAATCGCCTCGCACAAGTCCAGCGCGTGTGCCTTAAATGCGCCGGACTCCGTGAACACCGCCGCTCCACCCCTCGGCAGATCCTCGCAACGCACAAGAATCTGCACCACATCCACAAGTTCTTCAAGACTCTCTACGTGAATAACGCCGTGATGGGTCACCAGCGTGTGCATCACCTGGTAGTCACCCGCAATCGCCCCTGTGTGTGTGGCAGCGGAAGCCCTGGCCGCACTGCTGCGCCCCGGATGCAGCAGCACGATGAATTTTCCTGCATCCCGTACGCGCCTTGCCACCTCAAGAAATCGCTGCGGCTGGCGGAACTCCTCCACCACCAGCGCAAACACCCGCGTATTCGCGTCTTCGAGAAGGTGCTCGATAAACTCCTCGATCCCCGTTGCTGCCTCATTGCCGGTCGAAACCGAATAGGTCAGCGGAATCCGGTGGCGCTGCATATTCACTGCGATCACAGCTGCAAGCGCTCCGCTCTGCGAAAGAATCGCTGCCCCAGGACGATCTTTCGGCGTCTGCGTCGGCGCAACGACGAACGTCAGCGGAATGCCGTCCACATAGTTCACCATCCCCAGGCAATTAGGCCCTTGCGAGGATCATCTCGTGTTGCTGTGCGATCTGAGCCAGCTCCCTTTGAACCCTCCGACCCTCTTCCCCTGCCTCCGCAAATCCGGCCGAGAACACAATGGCACTCCCGACGCGCCTCTGCGCGCAGGCCTTTACTGAAGCAAGAACCGCCGCACCTGGAATTGCAAGCACCGCACAATCGACGCCTTCAGGCAGCTCGTCAATCGCGCCGAGGCATTCTCTTCCGTGAATGGTGGGCCGCTTGGGATTGATCAGATAAATCTTTCCGGCGTAACCCGCCCCCTCCAGATTCATGAGCACACTTTCGCCCAGGGAACCGGGCGTGGCCGAAGCGCCAATGATCGCAATGGATCGCGGCCGCAACAGTCGGTCGAGCCGCATGCGCGCAGTGTCCCGCCACTTTGCTTCAATCATTTCGTCTTTCAACTGTCCGCTCAACGGTGATAGCTCTCCAAACCCGGCTTGATGCTCTTTTCATCCAGAAACTGCTTCAATCCTTTTTCACGTCCATGCTCGGGATCCCGCAACTGCGCCTGGTCCAGCTTCGCGTAGAGATAGTCTTCGCTCTGCTCCCAGGTCAGCTCCCTGCATCGCTTGAATCCGTGCTTGGCGGCGCGCAGCACCACAGGATTCTTAGCTGCCAGCTTGCGGGCCAGGGCGACGGTCTCCTCGCGCAGTTTCTCGAGGGGAACTGCCTTGTTTACGAGCCCCATTTCCGCTGCCTGTTTCCCGGTAAACGTCTCGCCCGTCATGATGTACTCGAGCGCCTTCCGCTGCCCCACCGTATCTGCAAGCGCCTTGCTCACCAGGTTCCCCGGCGGAATCCCCCAGTTAATTTCAGATAGTCCGAACACCGCCGTCTCTGAGGCTATCGCCAGGTCACACGCAACCAGCGGCGAAAAGCCGCCTCCGAAGCACCAGCCATTCACCATCGCGATCGTCGGCTTCGCATACATCCGCAGCAGCTTCCACTGCCAGGTCGAGGCGTCGCGCCGCACTCTCTCCTGCACAATCTCCGGCGCCTGATCCACCTCGCGGAAGTACTCCTTGAGATCCATTCCGGCTGTCCACGCCTCTCCCGCTCCGGTCAACACCAGGACTCTCACGTCTTCATCGCCCTCAAGCGTCTCCAGCACATCGCGCATCTCGCGATTCAGTGTCGGGCTCATCGCGTTACGCTTCTCCGGCCGATTGAAGACCACCCACCCAATTCCCTCTTCCACCTCGACGCGAACCGTCGTCCATCGCCCTTCATACTCCGCCATACGGTCTCCCTTCTCTGAATCTCAACATTCCGCGTCATTCAATCGAACGGAAGCCCTACATAGTTCTCGGCAAGACAAGTCGCCGCCGCTCGCGAACTCGTTACGTACTTGAGTTCCGCAACCTGCCGCTTATGATCGAACGCCGACTCGTTTTCAAACCGGTGCAGTAGCGACGTCATCCAGAAGGAGAACCTTTGGGCCTTCCAAATGCGTCCTAAACATGTTTGCGAATACGCCTTCAACTTTGAATCTTCACTCTTGCGATAAAGCGCCGTGAGCGCCGCGGCGAGGTGATACACATCCGCAAATGCCAGGTTCATTCCTTTGGCTCCGGTGGGCGGCACAATATGCGCAGCATCTCCGGCCAGAAAGAGCCGGCCATACTGCAGCGGATCCACTACAAAGCTGCGCATCCCCGTCACACTCTTCTGCAGAATTCTGCCCTCCGATGGCCGCCAACCATCCGAGCACCCAAGCCTGGTCTGCAACTCGCTCCAGATCCGATCGTCACTCCACTCGCCGATCTCCTCATCCGGCCGGCATTGCAGGTAGAGCCTCGTAATCTGCGGTGACCGCATACTGTACAGTGCAAATCCACGCTCGTGATGCATGTAAAGCAGCTCTTCGCGCGAAGGTGCCGCTTCCGCCAGGATTCCGAGCCACGCAAACGGATACGATCTCTCGTAAACGGTCATCGCTCGTTCCGGAAACGACGATCGCGATATCCCGTGAAACCCATCGCAACCCGCAATGTAGTCACACGCTATCGTGTCAACCGCACCATCTTTGTCTACGCCAATCCACGGCTTGCTGCCGTCAATCTCGTGCAGCGAAACATCTCCGCAGTCGAATCGCAGATCTCCCCCGTCCGCGATCCGTCGCGCGATCAGATCCCTTACAACCTCCTGCTGCCCGTAAACAGTGACGCACTTCCCCGTCAGTTCAAGAAACGGAATGCGATGCCGCACCCCATCCACTCCAAGTTCAATCCCGTCATGACGAAGCCCCTCGCGATCCAACCGGTCCCCTAAACCAGCCTCTCGCAGCAGCTCCACGCTCGTGTGCTCCAGCACGCCCGCTCGCACCCGACCTTCGCAGTACGCCCGCGACTTCGCTTCCAGCACGATCGAACTGATTCCGCTCAGATGCAGCAGGTGCGACAGCATCAGCCCTGCCGGCCCCGCGCCAATTATTCCGACCTGTGTCTCAGATCGCGCCATCTCTCTGCTTTGCTACCGGCCTTCCTCGCCCTTTAGAATCTCGCGGGCTGCATGAAACGCCGAATTTGCTGCCGGCACCCCGCAATAGACCGCGCAATGCAGCAGCACCTCCCGAATCTCCTCTGCCGTAACGCCGTTGTTCCTCGCAGCACGCAAATGCAGCCTCAGCTCCTCGCCGCGATTCAGCGCCACCATCAGCCCGATCGTCAGCAGGCTGCGCGTATGTCGCGGCAATCCCGGTCGCGTCCATATCTCACCCCACGCATAACGCGTAATCAGATCCTGGAACTCCGCATCCAATTCGCTCTTCGACTCTTCCGCACGGTCCACATGCGCATCTCCCAACACCTCTCGCCGTATGCGCATGCCAGCCAAATGTCTCTCGCGCTCATCCATTACCGACCTCCCCTGACTGCAGGAACCCTACAACTCTCGATCCAAATTCATCGGCACGCTCCCATGCCGAGAGGTGCGAGGTTTCAAGCTCGACGTATTGCGAATCATTCAGACACCGATGAATCGCCTGCCCATCCGAGGGCGGCGTCGCCGGATCGTGCGTTCCTGCGATCACCAGGCACGGAACCTGGATGCCCGTAATTCCGGCGCGCAGATCCGTATCGCGCAATACGCTGCAGCATCCCACGTATCCCTGAGGATCGGTGCCGGCAATCATACGCCGAATCATCCCCATCTCGTCTGAATGCTGAGCGCGATAGCCGTCTGTAAACCAGCGCGTTGGCGTGGCCTCCGCCAGCGCCGCCATTCCAGACTTCTTCACCATCGCAATCCTCTCGTCCCACATCTCCGGCGTCCCGATCCGCATTCCCGTATTCGCAAGAACCAGTCGCCGCAACCGCTGCGGCGCATGAATTCCCAGCCACATGGCAACCATGCCGCCCAACGAAAGCCCGCAAAAATTCACGCGTTCAACGCCGAGGGAGTCCAACACAAGCAGCACATCTTTGGCAAGTTGCTCGATGTTGTACGGCCCCTGAGGCACGCTGCTCCTGCCATGTCCGCGCGTATCGAGTCGAACGACCCGAAATCGCTCCTGAAACCAAGGCAGAACTTTGTCCCACATGTGCAGGCTCGATCCCAGCGAATTTCCAAGCACGAGCGTTTCGCCATGTTCTTGTCCGCTCCGTTCGTAATAGAGCCGAACACCCGCATTCTCAATCTCCGGCATCGGGCTCACTCAAAGCGCGCGCAATCAATCGACGTGAACTTCCCAGATACCCACGAGGATCCATGAGCTGATCTATATCCTCCGCCGTCAATCGCGCACTCACCTCCGGCATGCTCTTCAAAACTTCTCCAAGATGCCGCTTTTCCTCTTTCGCGCGCGCCACAGCTTTGCGCAGAAGATTGTTCGCCGCCGAACTGCCGATTTTCGGCGCCAGGGTTGAGCTCACCGCCTCAGCCATGCTTATCCCAAGCAGCGCATCGAAGTTGGCCCGCATACGATCCGCATTAACAATCAACCCCTCGGCGATTTCGGTCGCATACCCAAGCGCAGCTGCAGTCAATCGAAACGCCTGCGGCACTGTCTCCCATTCCGCCTGCCAGAGGCCAAGCCCTCGCTCGTGCTCCTGCGGCATGGCGTGCAGCATCGTCACTACCAGCCCCGGCATCCTCTCATGTGCTGCGATCACCGCTGCGCATGCCACCGGATTGTGCTTATGCGGCATCGTCGACGATCCGCCACGACCCCCGCCGCCTCCCTCTGACACCTCTCCGATTTCCGACTGCATCAGCAGCGCAACATCGTGTGCAAACTTCGCCAGCGACCCGGTAAGATTCGCAAACACCTCAACCATCTCGACCAACCCATCGCGCTGCGCATGCCACGGCAAATCCGGCTCGCGCAAATCGAGCAGGCGCGCCACTTCCGCCGAAATGCTACCGCCCGCCTGGCGGAGCGCGGACAACGTTCCCACAGCTCCCCCCAATTGCAGAACTATCGCGCGATGCGCCGCGGCCTCAAGACGTTCACGATGCCTTCGTATCGCTGCCAGCGTTCCCGCCAGCTTCAGCCCCAGCGTCGTCGGAGGCCCCGCCTGCAGCCAAGTTCTGCCGGTCATCAACGTCTCGCTATGCATCCGCACCTGGTTCACCAGCGCCGCATCCAACCTTGAGATTGTGCTATTCAGCAGGTTCAGGCCTTCACGCATCTGCAGCACCAAAGCGGTGTCCAGCACATCCTGGCTCGTCGCACCCAGATGAATCGTGCGCGCAGCCTGCTCATCCCGCTTCGCCACCGCTGAAGTCAGTTGCTTCACAAAGGGGATGGCAATATTCCCCGCGTCTTTTGCCTCTCGTTGCAATAACTCCACATCCACAAAACCGGCGTCGAGCAACAACTCCAGCGTCGCTCCCGATCCCACCTCCGCCAACCTATGCGCCTCCAGAGCACGCGTCAGTGTCCACTCGAATCGCATCATCGCGCGCAGTTGCTCCTGCGCAGAAAACACGCGCGTCATCTCCGGCGTCGAGAATAGAAACGAATTTAGTTCGTTGCTCATATCAGCGATATTTCTTTACCAGGCAAAAAATACGGTTTCGGCCGCGCCCTGCAGAATCACATCCCATCGATACGCGTTGGCGCCATCACACTTCGCCACCAGCGTCGCTCGCCGCTCCACCGGAACCATCAGCATCACCGGGTCGTTATCATTACCGATCTCGTCCTCCAGATACACCCGCGTTATCAAGGGCCGCTGAAGCCCACGCGCAAATACCAGCACCATCGCGTGCGGCGCCTGCACTCTCCCATCTTCCGGTGGATTCGTAACCGGCTTTCCAAGCCGTACCGTGAAACTCCCGTCGAGATCAGTCGCGACGCGCCTGAATCCATCGGGGATTCCAGGCCTCTGCGCTTCACTTTCAGCATCGCCCGCGCTACACGCATTCCAAAACTCCAGTAACGCGTCCGGCACCGGCGCTCCATCCCTGTCGAGAACCCTTCCTCGAATCTCGATCCCACTCTCGTCGTCAACGTCCGCCATCCTCTCAATCAGATACTCGAGCCCGATCTTGAAATACGGACCCACAGTCTGCGAGCTGGAAGGAATCCGCTTCTGCATCAGCGGCCCTCCTCAAACGGCGTGTCCTCGTGCCCCCGCAGCACGATGTCGAACATGTATGCCAGCGCGTAGTCTGGCTCCGCGCGCTCCATGTCGAGCCGCGACACGAGCCGCATTCGCGCCGCTTCATCCGGAATGCTGTTGAAGATCGGGTCCAGTGGCTGTAGCGGATCGCCAGGAAAATACATCTGCGTCACCAGCCGCGAAAGAATTCCCGCTCCGAAGAGTGAGAAGTGAATGTGAGCAGGCCTCCATGCGTTGAAATGATTCCCCCACGGATACGGTCCGGGCTTGATCGTCTTGAACCAGTAGTACCCGTTCTCGTCGGTGAGCGTTCGCCCCGCCCCACTAAAATTCGGATCCAGGGGTGCATTGTGTGTATCCACCTTGTGCTTGTACCTGCCGGTCGCGTTCGCCTGCCACACCTCCACTAAAGCGCCGTTCAATGGTCGGCCATCCTCATCCAGCACGCGCCCATGCACGTATATGCGCTCGCCAATCGGATCTCCCTCGTGCTGCGCGGTCAGATCGTTGTCACTTTTGCAAATGAGCCCATGCCCAAACACCGGACCTGTTTCCTCCGTCAGCGTCTTCGGCAACAAGACGAGCGGCATGCGCGGCGAGCGCGCGATGCTCGACACGTAAGGCGGGAAGTGGTACTCGGGCTGTGTTCCCGGCACAGCCATCTCTACAATCGGAAAATCGCGCAACGCCCCTCCTCAAACCCGCTTGATCGCCATCGCAATCCCCTGGCCCACTCCGATGCACATGGTCGTCAACGCCAGATCTCCTCCGAATTTCTCCAGCTGATGTGCCGCCGTCATCACCAGCCGCGCGCCGCTCATGCCCAGCGGATGCCCGAGCGCGATCGCTCCCCCCGTTGCATTCACATGGTCCGCATCGTCAGGAATTCCCAGCTGCCTGAGACACGCAAGAGATTGACTCGCAAACGCCTCGTTCACCTGTATCCAATCGAACTCGCCGATTTCTTTGCCCAACCTTGCCAGCAGTTTCTTCGTCGCAGGCACCGGCCCGATGCCCATTACTCGCGGCGCTACGCCTGCAGTCGCCATTCCCAGCACCCGTGCTCGAGCCCGCAACCCATGCTTCGTCACCGACTCTTCTGAAGCCAGAATCATCGCCGCCGCTCCATCATTCACACCCGACGCATTGCCCGCCGTCACCGTGCCACCTGAGAAGAGCGGCTTCAGCGCGGCCAAGCGATCCAACGACGTGTCTGGTCGCGGATGTTCATCACGCGCAATAATCGCATTCTCCTGTTTTTTGTTTCGCACAATCTCGACCGGCACAATTTCTTCTTCGAAAAATCCATCCTTTATTGCCTGCGCCGCCCTCATCTGACTGCGAAATGCAAACGCGTCCTGCGCCTCACGTTCGATGCCAAACTCCCGCGCCACATTCTCGCCCGTCTCCGGCATTGAATCGGCTCCGTACATCTCGCGCATTCGCGCATTCACAAATCTCCACCCCATGGTCGTGTCGTAAATTTCCGCCGATCGTTGAAAGGCAGCCTCTGCTTTGCCCATCACAAACGGCGCTCGCGACATCGACTCCACGCCACCCGCAATCAACAGTTCCGCCTCGCCGCAGGCGATAGCCCTCGCGGCAACCCCTACGGCATCCATCCCGGAACCGCAAAGCCGGTTTATCGTCGTGCCGGAAACCGACTCCGGCAGTCCCGCCAGCAGCAGCGCCATCCGCGCTACGTTTCGGTTGTCCTCTCCAGACTGGTTCGCGCACCCCAGCACCACATCGTCCAGAGCGCTCCAGTCCACACCTGCATTTCTCAGCACCAGTTCGCGAATTGGCGCCGCTGCCAGATCATCTGTCCGCACGCTCGCCAGTGCGCCGCCATAGCGCCCGATCGCTGTTCGCACCGCATCACACAAAAACACCGGCCTCACGCCGCTTCCCCCTGCACACCATGTTTCGCTGCTGTGCGTGCCTTCAAATCCCTCAACACCTGCAATTCCTGCGTATGAGGCTTCTCCGTCTCAGCGCAGTTCTCCATAAACTTAATCTCCCAGCCCGTGTTCGCTTCAATCATGCCGCGATCCACCCCAGGATGAATGCTCGCCACCTTCAGCTCCCGCGTCGCTGCATCCGGCCGCAGAATGCAAAGATCCGTAATGACCGCCACCGGCCCTTTCCCCGGCAGTCCCGCTCTCTCGCGTGAATCGCCTCCCGTCAGGAAACCAACCGAGGTCAGAAAATCCAGCTTCTCAACCAGCGTCCTCTTCGAGTGCTTCACCACAATCTGCACTTCCTTTGCAGAGGAACTGATCTCCGGCGCCCCTCCCGCTCCTGGCAGCCTCACCTTCGGTTTTGAATACGAACCCACGACCGTCGTGTTGATATTCGCGAACCGGTCCAGTTGCGCGGCGCCAAGAAACCCAACATCGATGCGCCCACCCTGCAGCCAATAACGAAAGATCTCCGGCGTCGATACCACGGTATCCGCCGTCTCCGCCAAATCTCCGTCTCCAATCGACAGCGGAAGCACCGAGGGCTTGGCCCCAATCGGTCCTGACTCGTATACCAATACAGCGTCGGGCGCGTGCGTCAACCGTGCCAGGTTCGCCGCAGTTGACGGCAATCCAATCCCTACAAAACACACGGCCCCGTTGCGCAGCATCCGCGCCGCAGCAACTGTCATCATTTCGTCCGGTGTGTAGTCAACAGTCACTTGTATACCGCCGGCTTTTGCGTTTCACCAAGCACTCGCAGATACTCCGCAAAGTTCTCCGTCTGCAGAATATGCTTCTCGATCCACCCACTGAACGTTTCCCTCGCGCGCGCTATCTGGTCCCATGCACGATAGAACGCGTTGTCCCGCTCGTAGTACCCATGCGCATAGGAGGGCGTGGCCCCGCGCGGCACTTCGCACACGGCGCTGACCACCCACCCGGGCAGGATGCATGCGTTGGGCGCGGCATCCAATCGTTCCACGCGCTCTTCTACAGTCACCACCACCCGCTTCGCCGCCAGCGCGGCCTCCTTCTGCACCCCCAGGATTCCCCACAGAAGGACATTGCCTTTCCAGTCAGCCTTCTGGGCGTGGATCAAAGTCACGTCAGGCCTTACCGCTGGCGTAGCCGCCAGCACCTCACCCGTAAACGGGCACGTAATGCTGCGGATTCTGTCGTTCACACGCGGATAATCCGATCCCGTATACCCGCGCAGCACCGCAAAGGGCAGGTTTGAAGCGCCTGCCACGTACGCATTGGCCATATCGCTGTGGCTTCGCTCCTCAATCTCCAGCGGCCGCGGCCAATCATTCTCAACCGCGTCGCGAAACCGGTGCAACGATCCAACTCCGGGATTACCACCCCACGAAAACGTCAGCTTCTTCGCGCATCCCGCCCCGATCAGTTGGTCGTAGATCAGGTCCGGAGTCATCCGGAACAGCGAAAGCTCCCTCCGCGTCTGCCGAATGATCTCGTGGGCAGCCGCAAATGGAATCAGGTGCGTAAAGCCCTCCATCGCTACGCTGTCCCCGTCACGGACATTCGAAGCAATGGCCTCGGGCAGGCTGAGCCACTCCGCCATTCAACCTCCAGGATGCACGGCATTATTACGCGAATCGCCATGCTTGTACAAGGTGTGCGATAATCGCCCGTCCGAGAATGCTGAAGATGCCAGCCGCCAAACGCCATTCCGCCGCCGAAGAAGACAGCGAATTCGCCCCGTACGCCGGCAACCCCGATTTCGTCCTGTCTCTGGCTCGCGGTCTCCGCGTCATTGAGAGCTTTGAATCTCATCCCGATGGGCGCAGCATCGTCGAGGTCGCGCACTCGACCGGCCTCTCTCGCGCGGCCATCCGCCGAATCCTCTACACGCTCGAGTTGCTGGGTTATGTAGAGCGCTCCCGCCAGGTATACCGGCTCAGGACTCAAACCCTCCGCCTTGGGTTCTCCTTCCTGTCATCGTCCTCTGTCGTCGAAGCGGCGCGTCCCGTCCTCGAAAACATCACTGAAAAACTCCACGAGTCATCCTCGATGAGCATGCTTGACGGCAACGAAATTGTTTACGTCGCTCGCTCCACGGCCAGTCGCATTCTTGCCGCTGGACTCTCCGTGGGCAGCCGCCTTCCCGCCTACTGCACTTCGATGGGTCGCGTACTCCTCGCCGCATTGCCCGACGATCAGCTCAACGCCTGCCTTCGAGAGCTCGTGCCTCGTCCATACACCTCAAAAACGCTCACGCGCATTTCGCAAATCAAAAAAGCCATTCTTCAGGTCAGGAAAGACGGCTACGCCATCGTCGACGAGGAGCTCGAGGCCGGACTTCGCTCCATCGCCGTCCCCGTTATCACACGTCGCAATCAAGTGGTCGCGGCAATCAACGTCGGTACGCATCTTTCGCGCATCGACCGCAATACGCTCCTCAGGCGCTGCCTTCCCGCGCTGCAGGAAGGTGCGCTTTCGCTTCGCAATGTATTGATCTGATCCCAGGGCAACCTTAGCCCTTCGCAACATAAAGGAGTCCCAAATGTCGAGTACCTACCGCGCTGACCATGTCGGCAGCTTTCTCCGCCCCGCAGAACTGCTCGAGGCACGTCACGCACAGAAATCCCCTGCTGAACTTCAGGCATTGGAAGACCGCCACATCCTTCGCGTCCTCCAACGCCAGAAGGAGATCGGCTTTGATGCCTTCACTGACGGTGAATTCCGCCGCACCAACTTCATGAGCGACTTCACCGACGCAGTAGAAGGTTTCGACTTCGGCGACGCCGTCTCACGCAAGTGGTCCGAAGACACTCAGACCGCTGGTCAGCCGCAGCCCGCGGTCAGCAACATCAACGGCATCGCCACGGCGACTCTCCGTCAGCGCCAACCCTTAACCGGTCGCGAACTCCCATTCCTGCGCCAGCACTCTCCGGGGCCGATCAAGATGACCCTGCCCAGCGCAACCCAGTTCCCCGCCATCTCGTTCAAGTACGGCATCACCGACCGCTTTTATCCCGATCCCTACGCACTTCTCGACGCCGTAACTCAAATCATGGCCGCCGACATTCGCACTCTCACCACCAGCGGAATCTCCTATCTACAGATCGACGCCCCGCGCTACAGCTACTACCTTGACCCCAAGTGGACCGCCTGGATGGAAAAGGAACTGCGTGTCGACCCCGCGCAGATGCTGACTGCTTCGCTCAATGCCGATAATGCCTGCTTCGCGGCCGCTCAAAATAGCGGCGTCACACTCGCCATCCATCTCTGCCGCGGCAATAATCGGAGTCACTGGTACGCCCAGGGCGGTTACGACGCCATCGCCGAGCGCCTCTTCCATGAGCTCGACGTGGACCGCTTTCTACTCGAATATGATGACCAGCGCTCCGGCACCTTCGAACCCCTCCGCCTTGTGCCAAAGGGCAAGACCGTCGTTCTCGGCCTCGTCAGTTCAAAACATCCTGAGATCGAGCGTAAAGAAGAACTCCTCCGCCGCATCGACGACGCATCTCGCTTCATCCCGCTCGATCAGCTCGCTATCAGCCCGCAATGCGGATTCGCATCCACCATGGAAGGCAATCTTCTGACCGAAGACCAGCAATGGGCCAAGCTCCAGCTCGTCGCCGACATCGCCCGCGAGGTCTGGCGATAATCGAGGGCTATACGTGGCATTGCAACCGCCATACTTTTGCAAGTAGACTGGTTATGGCCGGAGTTGCTTTGCGCACTGTCGCGGAGTTGCTCAGGCACAGGACGCTCCAGATCGTCGTGCGGTAGTCCCATCTCGCTCCGGAACACCAGGCATCGGCTGCCGATCGACTGGTGAAGGCGAGAGACCAAAGGCACACCAAATCGGACACCGGAGCTTCTGCAGCGAAAAACGGCGAAACGCGATACCGCCATAAGTAACTGAAAAAATAAAGCTTTACAAAACGGAGAGGTGGCAGAGCCCGGTTGAATGCACCTGACTCGAAATCAGGCATAGTCGCGAGGCTATCGGGGGTTCGAATCCCTCCCTCTCCGCCATAATCTTTATAATAAACAACTTAAGAGAGAAGCGCGGACTCTTGGCCTGTTTCCCGGCGAATTCATGAGTATTCCGAACCAAAAGGCACGAGAGAAAATTCTCTCCCGCGCAGTGTTCGCGCTAAAAAGCCCGATTTCTCTGTTCGCAAATATCGCAGTGCCCTTTCGGAGCATGCCCACATTTCATGTGCTCTTGGGAATTACCAATCGATCCAGATTCGTCCCTGATTCCGCACCTCTTTTGCCGCTTGCACCGCTTAGCCCGGCTACCGGTCCCGACAAGCATATCGCCAACCTTGCCAAATGCGGCTCCTAGCTCTATATCTCCAACGATGTCCATGGCTTTATCTAAATTGAAGTCGGTCCACGTACTTGGCTCAGAACCTAGAGTGACGAGATCATACACGGCCATCCTGCGCGTGGGTGTCGTTGGCGCATTCCGTGCTCTGGAGACTGTTTGCGAAACTCATCATCGGAGTGCTTCCACGCTTCATGGCGGTGAAGAGCGGAACGAAGATGTTGCTTTGTAGGAGAGAACAGAAAGCTCGAACATCGCAAAGCCGAACGCCTGCAGTACAAGGTATCTCTTGGTGATTTGGACTGCGAGTAGAGCTCCGTGTTCTTAAAACGTCCCGCAATTTGTTGGCGGTGATCGACAGGCAGAGAAAATGCCGCCCCGGCGGATGACCAGGGCGGCATTCGTCTTTGCTGCGCAGCGTTGCTACTTCGCGTCTTTCACACAGCGGAAGCCGAGTGCACCCGAGCGGTCGTAGCTCGGAGCCATCAGCAGCAGCTTGCCATGCTGGTCATTCTTGTAAGCCTGCGGGAAATACCAGATCGATCCCTGCGGCTGATAGTGGCTGCCGCCACGCAGAATGCCTCCGCGGGTGTGGTCGTCCTGATACTCATCGGTCCACTGCCAGACGTTGCCCACCATGTCCATCACGCCAAAAGGGCTGGCTCCCGCCGGGTGAGCATCTACATCGCTCGCGGGTTGCATTACGCGGCCTTTGTCAGGTGCGGGGGCAAGGGCGCCCTTCGGGTCGTTTGCGGCCGGGCAGCCTGCCGGTGCATTTGTTGGCGTCACGTCGAGCCAGTTGCAATTGCCCCATGGATAGGCGCGTCCGTCGGAGCCCTGTGCAGCGAACTGCCATTCCCACTCGTGCGGCAGGCGCTTGCCAGCCCACTTCGCATAGGCACGGGCGTCTTCGAGCGATACCCACGTTACAGGTTTTTTTGCCCAGCCATCGGGATAGGTACCGTTCTTCCAGTCTTTCAAGAAGTTCAGAGCATCCGCGGGGCGGTAATTGGTTGCGTCGAGAAACTTTTTGAATTCAGCATTGGTGACCGGATATTTGTCCATGTAAAAACTGTCGATGCGCATGCGATGCTGGTGGAACCGCCGTGCGCTACTTTCCCATGGGTACTGGAGATCGACGCCGATGTCGTCAAAGCCTTCAATCTCGATGCCGTTTACTTTGAAGACATAATCACCGCCGTCCACGCGGACCATACCTTGCGGAGCGCTGGCAGCTTTCTCGGTAGCGACAATGGGCACCAACTGCTGGGAGAGGGCCTTCCACTCATGCGAATAATCGGCCAGCGGTTTTGCGGTCATGGCCTTCATCTTTGTCATCAGCTCGCCCAAATGAACGTCGGGCTCGCCAGCGGTGGCAAGAACGGCCCCGTAGCCATGTGCTTCGAGCGCGAAGGAGAGGACCGACTCATTGCCCTCATGCGACGGCGTGAGTTCAACACCGTGGTAAAGATCGAAGTATCGCATGCCCTGTTTGTAGGGAACCGACATCTGTCGCCCATCGGAGTCGTATTCATTGCGATTCACAATCGTCCATACCGTCTGGTCATTCAGCGGCCACCGACTGGCATACACGCCGTACATGTGCATCGGGTAGAACGGCTCCCACCCCTGGCTGACGAGGAACGGCGCAACGCCGCGCTCGATCGTCGCCATGCGACGCGTGGCCTCGCCATCGCGTGGGGTAACGCCATTCCATATACCCCATACGTTTTCCCAGCTTTCCCAGCCTTCGCCGTTGAAAAATGCGAACTGCAGATCGTCTGTCTTGTCGCGCAGCCAGCGGCCCTGGATATTTACCTCGTGCCGCGGCTCGAGCCAGCGGTACTTATCTACGGTAGGCACGAAGTCAAAGTGATACTGCCCCCAGGTGAGCACGTTCCACGAGAGCGCTTCGTCGGAGGGTCCACCTTCCGGCTCAAATGCCAGTGGATGGTTGAGCTTCTCAGCGGCCAGCGTAAACGCGAGCGGTACGCCGTCCTGCGTGTCGCCGTTGATGCCGTCCGCGTCAATCTCCTTCATAAACGAGGCGATTGCATCGGGCCATGACTTGCCGGGATCGCGTGTGCCCTGGTCCCACATCATCATGGGAAAAAGCACGCGGACGCCGCGGCGATGAAAGTCGGCCACCATCTGCTTGAGCCCTTCCACTCCGCCAGGCATTGAGCGGACCATGTCGTGCTGGTTGCGGTCGTCGATGCCCATGTTTGGATAAGTGGCCCAGATGAGCACGGCGTCGATGCCGCCATAGCGCTTTTCGAGATCGTCGAGATATCGATCGACCGTATACTTGTGCGCCACAGGATCGTAGAAGTAGCGGTCGTGCACCATCATCTGCGGCTGAATGAACGACGACTGCGTCCATTTGAGCGCGGGCAGTTCATAGCGGCTGGGATCAAAGCCCGTGCGAATGCGCCGCTCGTTGCGCCAGTGCGTGATGTCCTTGAGCCACTCCTCATGCGAGGACTCGTTGCACGGCACATAGCCGCCTTCCCACGCACCGCGCAGCGTAAGGCATGAGGGCGACGGAATCTGCTGGCCCTCAGGACGGTGCTTGGTATCCTGCGCGGCAGCAATCTGCGCCGCGCCGACGGCACAAAGTGTGAGAGCTACAGCCCATCGACTGATATGAGTCATCGCGTTCGTGATCCTTTCATGGTTGCCTGCTCTACCTCGGCCAACGGTCAGCTTGCCCTGCACGCTACCACGGCCGCGTATCCAAATCACTTCTTCGCTACACCGGAAGGCTACCTATCTCCGCCAGGGCGCGCGACAATAATTCTTCTGCCTCTGCGCGGCTCGGCATCGAGGGCTGCGCGCCGGCGCGCGTCACCGAAATGCCCGCGACGGCTGCGGCAAAACGCGCACTCTCCACTGGAGACTTGCCCAGCATGAGCCCGGTCGCAAAGCCGCCGTTGAAAGCGTCCCCCGCGGCTGTCGTGTCCACGGCCTTGACCGGAAAGGCCGGCACAAACGTGCCCGCGAGAGAAGGCGACGCGAGATAAGCGCCGTTTGCGCCGAGCTTGAGCAGGGCCCCGCGACAGCCAAGCGCCAGAATCGCCTGAGCCACCTCGGCATGTTCTTCGCCATTGCCACTGTTCGTGTCAATGCCGGTGAAGAAGGCGGCTTCCACCTGGTTGGGAGTGAACCACGCGACACGCTCAAGAATCTGCAGAGGCAGCTCCTGCGCGGGCGCGGGGTCGAGAATCAGCGGTACTCCCTCGCGCGCGCAAACGGCAGAGAGGAACTCGATGGTTTCGAGCGGTGTTTCAAGCTGCGCCAGCACAATGCCGGCGCCGCGAATCGTTTCGAGTTGGTCGGAAATGTCTTCAGGAGTGACTTTGGCGTTGGCGCCCGGCGTAACAACAATACTGTTGTCGCCCTCGCTCGAGATTACGATCACCGCCACGCCCGAGGTTCCTTCGCTGGTGCCGACGGTGCTAACGTCCACACCGGCAGACTGCAGATGGGTTCTGAGCTGGGCCCCAAAAGTGTCGCTGCCCAAGCGGCCGATAAGCCGCACCGGATAGCCCAGGCGCGCCACCGCCACTGCCTGGTTCGCGCCTTTGCCGCCGGGATGAATCTGAAAGTCGGTGCCGATGACTGTCTCGCCGACCGAGGGAATCTTACGGGCCACGGCAACAAGATCGGTGTTAATACTGCCCACCACCACAACAGGTTTTTGAGCGGGCACGATTGCGCTCCTCCAAAGATTAACGGGATTCAAATTTGATCCTTAAAACAGCGGCGCAACCGCAATAGCAGTCAGGCCCGAAACGAAACAGATGAACATCCAGGTGAGCGACAATCTCGAACTCGAGGGTGCCTGCGCAAACTCCCGCCAGATGAAAACACCCCAGCAGGCCGAGACCATCGTCGCCCCCTGACCAATCGAATAGGAAACGGCGGGCCCCACCATATTTGCGCGCGACGCCACAAAGTTTGCCAGCGCGCCCGTACACCAGATTGCCCCGCCCAGTACGCCCCACAGGTGCCAGGAACTCTTCGCACGCCAGTAGCCCGAGAGGGAGATCGTCGTGCTGCCATCGAGCGGCGTCCGCATGAGCAAGTAATTTACCGGCACCGAGCAGACAGCAACTCCAATCACGAAGAAGAATACTGCTGCATAAGGCCCCGGCGCGTTTTCGCCGGTCATCGCTTTTGAAACGAAAGGATAAAAGCAGCCCATCAGCACGCCGGCCACAAGACTGATCACAATGCCGCGCTTGCTCATGGCCATGTGTGTGGCTTCTCGCAGGCGATAAGCTACCGCGTCGAGCACAATGGCGGCGATGACCAGCGCAATGCCGCCAAAGAGCAGCAGCGGATTACCAGCGGGCGCGAGAATATAGCTGCTTACCGCGCCAATGACCAGCGCCAACCCAATGCCGATGGGAAATGCCACTGCAAGCCCCGCGATGTCGATTGCGGCCACCAGCAGCAGGTTCGCTACGTTAAAAATCACGCCGCCAAATGCTGCAAGCAGCATGTGATGCCCGTCGGTCCGGGCAATATCCCGCGCGAAGGACAGGCCGGACGAACCGAAGGTGCCGAAGGTCACGCCCCACGCCACTGAAGCAAGAATGAGCCCGCCTACGTAGTCCCAATAGAAAAGCTGAAACCGGTAACCGGGGCACATCTTGAGGGTGTTGGCCCACGATCCCCAGCACAGCATGCTCAGCAACAGCAGCAGCAGGCAAATTGCGTATGTTTCCGCCTGAAACATGGTCCCGCCCAAATGGTAAGACTTACGTTTGATTAAACCCGGCAAACAGAAGAGGGGCGGCGCGAACCTTCTGCACCGCCCCGAAAAAGATCAGAAGACAAAGCGCATGTTGATCTGCAGGCGACGTCCTGGACGTGCGCTAGTAACCCATCCGAATTGACTCTGATCGTTAATCTCGCGATCGTCATTGGTGTTAATCGACGACCACTGTGCGTGGTTAAAGGCGTTGAACGCGTCGGCACGAATTGAAAGGGAGCGTCCCTCGCCCACAACCGGGAAGGTTTTCTGAAGACCTAGATCCCAGTTGTCGATGCCGGGGCCGGTGAGGCTGTTGCGCCGTTCATTGCCGCGGTGAACGGCGAAGTTGGTGATGCCCTGGTCAATGAGTGCAGGATCGGTGCTCGCCGCCGGCTCAACGTAACAAGATGTATTGAAGTAGTGGGTAAAGTTGCGCTTGCCGCCAGAAAGATTGCCGCTGCAGGTGCGGTCCGGCACGTCACCCATGTAGTCGTAGGAGCTGGTGTAGTTGTTCCACACCGTCACCGGTGCACCAGATTCGAAGGTGCTCACCGAGCTGATCTGCCACCATCCAAGCAGCTCGCGCGCGAACCGATTCGGCATCGTCTCCCCCGGCAGCGTGTAGGTTACGCCAGCGGCGAGGCGGTTGGTGTGGTTTGCATCCGATGGTCCGTAAGACCACTCAGGGTGCCACTGGCCGCCAATCGCATGCGTGCCGCTCTCGCCGTTCGAGCCGAAGAGATCATCCATCTGCTTTGACCACGTATACGACAGCTGGCCCGTTAATCCGTGCCACTGCCGTATCCGCAACTCGGCATTCATCGCGTTGTAGTTGTTGCTGCGCACCGAGCGCACCGTGTTAATGGCGCCCCAGCGCTCCGGGGCCGTCGCCGTCAGTGGACGTGCCTGGTAGTAGTCATCGCTATTCAGGAAGGTGCCTTGCGCAGGCAGGTTCAGGTCCCACTGCATCGGCAGGTGAGTGCCCTTCGAGCCTACGTAAGCAATGGTGCCCACCATCGCCTTTCCGATCTCATGCTCGATATCGAAGCTCCAGCGCTGCATGTATGTGGGCTGCCAGCTCTTGGGATCGGTTGTCGCCGTGTCGCAGCGCGGGCACAACGTGCCGGCATCTTCACCCAGCGGCAAGGGCCATGTGCCACGGTCGACTGTCTGCGCCGTGGGCCACACGTCGCCGATGGTGTAGAAGGTCTGGGCCGGGTCATCCACGTTGTACGTCGAGTTGTAATCGGCGCCTCCGTAGCCGGGCGAGTTCCAGAACATCTGGTCCAGAAACTTGAACCGTCCCGTCTCGTAGAAGAGGCCATAGCCGGCGCGGACCGTCATCTTGTCGTTGACGCGATAGGCAAGTCCAAGCCGGGGCGCAAAGTCCTTCTTGTAGGGCGTGAACGGATGTGCATTCGTACCGGGAGTGAGTCCCGGCATCACCATGCGCCACCCGGGGTAGGTAGTATCCAGTACGCCCCAGTAGTGATTCACAGAGTATGCAGGAATGGGCAGGTCGTAGCGCAGGCCCATGCTCACTGTGAGTTTCGGGAGTGCCTGCCACGAATCATTGATGAAGGCCGCGAACTCCGGCATGCCGAACCACAGGCTCGCGTCACCGCTCGAAACAGGCGTGCGCTGGCCCATGTCAGTGACAAAGCCGGTCTCGAACTCCGCCAGCGTGTTGAAGCCTGAGCCATCCCCGATGTTCGGTCCCTTGCTGGTGTAGTTGCCCGCAAACGTCGCCGAGCGGATCACGTCGTTATCCCGCTCCTGGCGCCGCGCCATGTAGTATCCGATCTTCAGCGAGTGGCGCCCAACAATCTTCTGTAGGTTATCCGTCAACTGAAAGATGGGTACGAACTGGTACCAGTATTCAGTTGAGCCGGTGCTCAGGCCGTGCGCAAAGTAGGTGCTATCCCACCCCAGATTCACGCTGAACGTTGCGTCATTGCCAATGCCGAAGAGGCTCTTGTCATACGGCGTAAAGCCGGCCATGTTTGTCGACGAGTTCTGAAACAGATCATGAATCCAGCTCGTGCTCGAGAAGGTATTGGCCTGCGCAGGATTCGCGCTGAAGTTGTAACCCCGAGTCCAGCTCACGTTGAACTCATTGTTGAACGTCGGGCTGAACGAGTGAATGTAGTGAACCTGGTAGGTATTCACCCGATGGAGCGGACCGTCGCCCATGGAAAGCTCGGGAATCAGCCCGCCTTCATTAATGACCGTGCCATCGTCGCGCAGCCAGCGGAAGTACAGGCTGTCCTTGGCAGAGAAAGCGTAGTCAAAGCGCACCGAATAGTTGTTATTGTCGAGGCCCGAGGTCGTTTTGCCCGAATAGTTGTCGAAGTTGCCCTGCGCCGGGGAAGAATAGCCGTTTGGCTCAGGAAAATGCGACAGGTAGGCCAACGCCGCCGACGATGGGCTGCCGATTACATTGTTGGCGTACGGCTGGCGCAACTGCGTCTCCGGGTTATAAGTCGTCGGATCATAGATTACGTAGCGGCAGTTGGAAGGCGAGTTGGTCGAGCCGTCACACTGTGCCGGATCCACAGGGTACTTCGTAAGCCAGTCACTGAAGTCGCCGGTGCGCTCAGCATCCGTTGGCGTGTAGGTGGTGAACTGCGCCTCGCCGCGGTTGCGCAGTTGCTCAAATGAACCGAAGAAGAAGAGCTTGTTTCTGCCGTTGTAAACCTTCGGTATCCATACGGGCCCGCCGACCGTAAACCCGTACTGATTCTGGTGGTATGCGCTGCGCGGAATGCCCTGGTACTTGCTGTACGGGTCGATCGCGTTCAGTCCCGCGTTCTGAAATGAGTTGTAAACGCTGCCGTGAAAATCATTCGTGCCCGACTTGGTCGTCACGTCAAGCTGGCCTACATCGCGTCCATACTCGGCAGAGTAGTTGGAAACTTCGGCCTTCACTTCCTGGATCGTGTCCTGGTTTACGTTCATGACCGGACCTTCAACCCAGTTGTCGTTGTTGTTGAGCCCGTCCACGTAATAGCCCACGCCATATTCAGTTCCACCGACGTTGAGTTGCATTGCGCCGGGCATCGTGGATGACGCAAGACCCCACTTCATGCGCGTATTGTCGCCCGTGCCGCTGTTGAAGTCCGGCAAGATCTGCGCGTAGTTGAGATAGTTGCGGCCTTCGATGGGAAGATTCTGCGCAAACTTGTTTTCAATCACTCCCGAAATGTCCGCGGTTTCAGTATCCATCAGCGGCGCCGCGGCCGACACCTGCACGACCTCCTGCGTGGTGCCGATCTTCAGCGTGATGTTGATCCGGCGGGTCGTGCCGTTTTCAAGGGCCACCGGCGTAGAAACGGCCTGGGAAAACCCCGCCATCGTCACGCTTATCCGATAATGACCGGCGATGAGATTCGAGAACTGGTAATCGCCGGCCGAGTCGGAGGTCTGCTTCATTTCCACGCCCGTATCCACGTTGCTGAGTATCACCTGTGCCCCGGGAATGATGGCCTGCTGCGGATCGGTGACCGTGCCGACGATCGTGCTTGTAATCACGACCTGTGCGTAAAGCGTCCAGCCAGCCAGCATGCAGACCAGGAACATCAGCGAGCGGGCGAGTCGGGACGAGTTCGTTCTGTGCATCATGCGGATGCCTCCCAAGTGTTTTGAAACCTTTCAAAATTGAACTCGAGAAGCGTACTGCCATGATCGAATCTCTGTCAAGCAGAAATTCTTTTCCCTCCTGCGCACCCAATAGGGTTGGCGCTCCTCAAAGAGGCTGATGGGCTTGAAACTTCGCTTGTGACAACTCATTCATCGATCGGTCCGCACGGAGGAATCCAGATCCAGCCCTTCGGCGCAAGACCAGGATGCAAGATTCGCGCAGTGAAACGTTTCATTTCCCGTATACTGGGGCTATTCTATCCACTACGGTTTCTTTGGGAAAACCGACCTTCTTCAGGCGCAAGCGAAAGAGCAAGGAGACGCGATGGCCAACATGAAGGAGATTGCCCGGCTTGCCGACGTCTCCCTGGGCACTGTGTCGCACGTCCTCAACAACTCAGCACGGGTTCGCGAACCGATGCGTCAGCGCGTGCTGGCCGCCGTAGAAGCTGCAGGCTACCAGCCCAGCGAACTGGCGCGCGGCCTGCGCCGGGACAAGACAAACATGATCGGCATGATCATGCCTGACATCACCAATCCCTTCTTCCCTGCCGTTGTCAGGGGCGCAGAAGATATTGCCTTCGCGAGCGGTTATCGGCTCATCCTTTGCAACACAGATAACGATCACTCAAAGGAATTGGTACACCTCAACGAGCTTCGCACCTATCTGCCTGCGGGGCTCATCGTCATTCCATCCAACTTCAGCGATCTGACGGCACAGGCCGAGTCGTATCGCAAGGCTGGTACGGGCGTGGTCTGCATCGATCGCCTGCCGCGCAACTGGAAGGGCGACAGCGTCACTGCCGACAATGAGCGCGGCGCCTATCACGCGGTGCAACACCTGATCAAACTAGGGCACACGCGCCTGGCCACAATCGCCGGACCACTGCATTTGACCAATGCCCGCGAGCGGCTTGACGGCTTTCGACGCGCGATGCGCGAAGCGCGTCTGCCACTGGCCCCGGAGTATGTCCAGGAAACGACCTTCGACAAGCAGGGCGGCTATCACAAGACGCTTTTGCTTCTTCGCCTTCTTCCCCGCCCTACGGCCATCTTCGCGGGCAACGACATGATTGCTTTGGGAGCGCTACTCGCCATTCGCGAGGCCGGCTTGCATTGCCCGCTGGATGTTTCGCTCGTGGGCTTTGACGATCTCGATCTTGCCGAGACTACCAATCCTTCTCTCTCGTCGGTCTCGCAGTCCGGCTACCAGCTTGGTACCACGGCGGCACGAATCCTCATCGACCGCATCCAGGGAGACACAAGCCCCGCGCGGCACATCGTGCTCGAGACCTCACTCAACGTGCGCGATTCAATCGCCGCCGCTCCTGCCGCCAATTTATCTCCAGCGCGACCGCAGGGCAGGCTGGCAGGGCTGCAGCCCCAAAAACGCGCCGTGACTAAACGTGTCTCAGCCTGATCACCTGGTCGGAGCATGGCTCTGGTCTGCCCGGTTCTGTCCGGTCTCTTATGTACACCGCAGTTAATCCGGTTCCGTTTCCACCTCGAGGTCGCCCTTGCGTACCGCACTCATCAGGACCGCGTGGTCTTTTTCACTCTGATCGGCGTATGCAACCGAGAACGCCGCAATCGCCTTGTCGAAAGTGTCGCTCTTCCCCATGTACCCGCTGATCACCGCGGACTCACCCGAGCGGGCATGGGCGCGAGCCAACGTAAAGCCGCAAAGATCCGCGTACTGCAGCATGTCCGTTAATCCAAACAGCTCGACCATGATTTTCATCTTCATGTCTCTCAGTTGGCGGACATAGAATTGCCTGCCGAGTTTACCTTCCGTCCATCCGAGGAAAAGGTCGCTCGCAGACTGCATCAGCAAACAGCCTCGTACAACTCTCTCTCCATGATTCGCGTAGATGCTCTTTCCGGCATACGGCTCAAGCACGGATGCATTTGCCTGTTTGATCTGCAGGAAGAGGGGATCGTCTTCTCCGGCCATCAACAGCGCAATCCCGCAAAAAGTGCCGACACTGCCGACCCCGACAACCTTGATCGCCACGTCCTTCATCTCAAAACGGTTGAGAAGCGTGCGCCGTTCGTCCGGCAAACTCTCCCGGTAGCGCGCGAACGCATTATGGATGTTCGCGGCATATTCTTTCTTCCCAAGCTGGTTCCAGTGATAGATCAACGGAGGATTGTCCCGGATGGTGACAGACTCGGTGGAAGTGTCCGCGAGCATCGGAAAATCGTGTTCCGTGACACTGCGTTTTCGAGCTTGAGCCATCCGCTTCTCAAACCGCTTCCGACTGTCCGCATTCTTGATCTGGGGTAAAAAGTCCTCGACATCAAGACTGGCGTACCACACATCGAGCGCACGCATCTGGCTGAATGTAGCCATGTGCTCGCGGTACGAACGGCCACAGGCCAGGGCTGCATCACGAGCATCTGCTTCACTCATGCCGTTGCTCCTGCATGCGAGCACGAAGCTTGCGGCCAGGCGTTTTAGATCCCACTCCCAGGGAGCTGGAAGAGTTTCATCCAGGTCGTTCACGTCGAAGACGAGACGCCGTTCGGGCGTCGCGTACACACCGAAATTCATCAGATGAGCGTCGCCGCAGGCTTGAACTCGCGCTCCAGTCGCCGGCGTCGTTGCCAGGTCAGCCGCCATGTCGAGCGCGGCACCACGATAAAAAGTGAACGGCGACTTCATCATTCGCCCGTGGCGAATCGGAACGAGCTCTGGTATGCGTCCTTTGTCCGACTCTTTGATCAGTACAAGCGGATCGATGCGATTCTTCGGCGCTTTCCAGGCGGCATGTGAGCCGCGAGGACACTTAGACCGCAACTCCTCACCTTTTGCATAAAGTTCCGCCCTCGAAATCACTGACGGAATTCTCATTGGCTTCTGATCGTGATGAGCAACTTGCGCTGAAGAACTTTGATTGCTCCTGACCATTAGATCCTCCAGGGAGCGTCACCGCAGTGACAGTCGATTCTTGCGCTTCTTGCACCGTGCACACCGGTGGCTCTCGACTCTGAGTGCCCATGCACTCGTCCCTTATACGCTCCGTTTGGGAGCGATAAAACTGTAAGATCTGACAGCTTTGTGGAAAATGACGGATTTGACAGTTTCATCGACGACCGGACGGACCCCAACAGACCCGGACCGACCAGACCCGCGACGGACCAGGGATTCGGGAAGTTTTTTGGCAGGCCCGGGACAGTCGAAACCTGTCGTTGCGGTCGAGTCGCCCACACACCGGACGCGCAGCCGCGCCAAGGCACCCTCGCCCGTCACAGGAACGCCAAGACTCTTAATTCATCGAGACTTTCTCGCGTACCGGTTCGGCGCTCCCGGCGTAGGCACACTGTCGTAAACCTGGCTTTCAGCGGCATGCGCCCGGGTCAGCGGAGCGCTCAATGTAATCCCGCTCCCCGCAACGGGAGTGCCTGAAACGTGCTCATGCTTCAACCCCGAAGTCACTACGATAGCCAAACCGCCAAACCTTCTCACCGACGCAACAACTGCCGTCTCGGCATTGGCCCCGCTGTCAATCGTGATCGTCTCACCATCGCGAAATCCATTCATCCCTGCCACCGGGATCACCTTTGCGCCTGCGGCCAGCGCAGCATTCGCCGTCGTCGCACCCGCAGTGCCCACCGTCGCAATCGTCGCGGCCTCACCGTCGCCGCCCTCACCGATGGTGATCTGCTGTCCAGCACTGAAGGCCTCTACGCTCGCAACCTTCACGTTGGTCGCGCCCGCAGCCGAGTCCCCTGCCAGAGTAGTTGCCGCCTGCGTCACAAAGTCATTGCAGTTGCTGTCCGTGTCGGCTCCATCCGGTGAACGGCCCGCACTCGAGTCCGTTGTACCCGCAGCTGCACCCATCCCGCCAAAGCCTGCGGCCCCGCCCGGTGCCGGCGCGTGGCATCCGCTCGCCTCCGAGCCCGACGTTCCCTGATATCCCTCGGCGGCCCACGGCTCCACAATGCCGCCATAATTCAGGCTGTCCACCACCAGCCCTGCAGCATCGCGCAGCACCATGCTGCCTTCTCTGAAAGTGATTGAAAATCTGCCGAAGGCAATCGCGGTGGTCGTCATCTCCGGCCCGCCGAACCACTGGTTCGGTGCGACACTGCCGCGATAGCCCGCCGTCTTCACCGCCGCATCGCGAACCGCAGCATTGATCCCGTGATCGTTGCTCAGCGGTTTATCCAGCGCAATGCCTGTCCCCAGTGCCTGCACCGGCTCGTTGCTTGAATGCGCAAAGGCCGTCGCCGGCGTAAAGCTGATCCCCGTTCCGCGATTGCTGAACGGCAGATTCGCTGCGTGATCGAACTTCAGCGGAGCGGCCAGTTCCAGGCCCGTGCCCGGCATCACCACTTGCTCGCTCTCGATATGCGCCTGTTTCAGCGCAGGAGTAAAGTCAATGCCGCTTCCCTGCGGCCCCGGTGTACCCATCGCTGTGACCGTCACCGTCTCCTGCCTCGTGGGCGCGCCGATCATGATCTTGTCGCCCACCGCGAAGCCGTTCATAAAGCGCACCCTGATCTTCGTCGCACCTGGGTTCACATTCTCAGTCAGGTTAGTCACGCTCGCTGCGCTTCCCACGCCTGCAACCGTGACCGTTTCGATCCCATGCCCCACGCTGTCGATATCCAGGCTGATCTTGTCCCCCACTGAGATACCCGAAACAGACGTCACCTTGACGTTCGTTGCGCCCGCCGCGGCATCTTCGCCCAGGTAGGCTTGCGTTCCTGGTTTGCCCACCGCGGTCACTGTCGCAATCTCGTATTGCTCCATGGTTCTTCCCACTGCGGGATACGTCGCTCCATGCCCAAGCGCAATCTTCTGCCCGACCACAAAGCCTGCAATGCTCTCTACCGGCACATTCGTCGAGCCTGCTGGAATCGTGATAATCGGCCCCTCCGGCAAAGGCTGCCACACCATCGTGTGATTGCTCGCCGCCGTGCCCACGCTCGCAATCTTCCGCGTCTCTGCATCCCGGCCATCGCCAATCGTGATCGAGTCACCGGCGGACATGCCCGTCGTGTTGCGCACATAGATCGTCGTGTCGCCCGCACTTGCAGTTGCCGCCAGCCCGGAGTTCGACAGGCCCATCAGGTAAAAGCCACCGGCCTTGACCTTCGTTCCTGCTGGAATCTTCACCGTCGAAAAGGCCGCCTGCTGTGTCGGATGCTCCGTCAGCGTCCAGTTCGAGAGATCTACGCTCTGCGTTCCCGCGTTATACAGTTCGATAAACGAGTCCGTTGCGCCGGCCCCTGAGCCGGAACTGATGCGGAATTCGTTGATCTTCAACGGGCTCACGTTCCGCACCTTTTCAGCCATCGTCACAGATCGCTTCGCGCCGCTCGTCTGGTCAGTCCACTTTGCCGTGCCGAGCATATCGCCGTTCAATGCCTCCCGTCCCGAGGTCACCTTGAAGGTCGCGCTCACGCTCGCTCCCGGAGCTACCGGGTCGGCAAATATCTTCGAGTTTTTGCCGCCCCCGGCAGCAACCGCACTCCACTGCGCATTCGGCACAGAAAGACTCAACTCGACGCCGGCTGCAGGCGCACCTGTCGTGTTCGTGAACGTCACGGTCGTCTCCTGCGACGATCCCGGCGTAAATGTCTGCAGCCCCGGCGGAGCGGCAGTCGCCGAAGCTGGCGCCACACTCAGCGGCAGCACTCCATACTTCGCCGCTACGATATTTGCCTGAACATCCTGGTCGGTCGCATCGCTTGGAAAAGTGCCCGCGGCCGTCACTGCGCCTTCATAAAACGTTCCCTGCGAGCCATTGCTGTTGTCGCCGCCATTGCCCAGCAGAATCGCTCCCTGCTTGCGCATCGGGTCATAGGTGGCGTTTACGCGCCCTCCGTCGAACATTACCTGCAGCGCACCCTTCTGCGCATCGCCTCCCATCGAGGTCCAGTGATGCGGTTCCCCCTTTGCGATCGCCGTTGCAAACCGCCAGTCGATGCTCGGCAGATTTGTGCAGCCTTTTGAGCCGTCTGCATTCACGCAGCCAACCAGGTTGTTCTCTTGATCCGTCATGATCCACGGGCCGCTCCCGCTTCCGTGGAACCACGGCGTGGCATTGCCGAAGTACGCCGTCTCCATCGTGCCGTTATCGTCGTCGCGGCTGTCGATCTCCGCGTTGCCGTAGTCAAAGCAGCAGCCGGCGTTGAAGTGCAGACCGTTGATTACCCAGTACTGCCCCTCTGCCTGGTCATCCACCGCCGTGCCTTTCGGATTGTCATTGCGAAGGCCCATACCCGGCGCGATAAACACGCCATAGACCTTGTGGCCCATCACCGTCAGCGGCGCCATGTCTGCAAGCGGCAGGTTGTTGAATCCGCCCATCGCCGGCCCGCTGAACCCGCCCCGCGGCGCCTGCGTCAGGTCGTTGTGTTTAGGCGACTGGTCATAGATCGTCGTGATCCAGCAGTGCGTATTCGCGCAGAAAGCATCCTGTGCAGCCGCGTCGGCGTATCCACCTGCATCGGGCGTCGGCGATGCCAAAGGCTGCATCACGCCGATATCCAGCGTCTTGCCGTCTTGCTGGCGCAGCACCTGATACAGCGGGCCGTTATAGGAGGCATACAACGCTCGCGTCGTACTGTGCGCCGCCACGCATGAGTCGCCGGCTGCAGCATAAATATCGCACGGCCCCTTCGGTCGCGACGGAGCACTCGTTCCCGCTCCCCCCGCTTGCACCTTCGTCGCGGCGCCAGCCAGCACCATCACCAGTACGAAAAACACCGCAAAGCCGATTCTCGATTTCATACGCATCCCGTCTCCTCGGCCCCGAGAGAGGCACCACTCTCTTCGATCAGCCTTAGGCAACCCTTATTTCTGCAAAATTCAGATCGGTATACGTATACCACCACACGCCGTCAACCCTCCACATCGCAGCGCTGCAAGCTCCTCCTGGTCCCCAGGATTCCGCAGTCGGAACTGGAGTTCAGCGCCTCCACAGGTAGTTGAGCGCAAGCAATCCGACGCTAGGCCTTTGCTATACTGGCCTCGCCGCACTGCCCTGTGTATCGTTTATTCGACTTTGAGGTCTCTGATTGAAATCCCCGGCGAGTCGATCATTATTCCCGCCTTCGGATTCGACTGTCACCCCCGGCCCTCTCACCACAACCATTGCGATCTGCACCTGCAACCGCGCCGTTCAGTTGCGCGCCTGCGTTGAAGCCATCTCGCGCCTCGATCCAGGTCCGGACGAGGTCATCATCGTCGACAACACCGCAGGCGATCCCGCCACAAAGGCCGTCGCCCTTGATTTCGGCGCCCGCTATTGCGTCGAGTCCTCCGGGGGACTCAGTCGCGCCCGCAACCGCAGCCTCGCCGAAAGCACTTCCAGCATCGTCGCCTTTCTTGACGATGACGCGCAGCCCGTTGCCGAATGGCTCTGGCGCCTGACTGAGCCTTTCGCCGATCCCGACGTCGCATCCGTCACCGGCGATACATGGGAATCCCGTTGCGCATCTGCCGCCTCCATCGGAAAGCCAACGCGATTCCTCAGCGGCAGCGATCCCCTCTGGTTTGAAATAGCCAACTTCGGCGGCCTCGGCTTCGGCACGAACATGGCTATCCGCAAAGCATCCTGCGGTAATCGACCTATCTTCGACGAGCGCCTTGGCCGCGGTGCTCCGCTCTGGATCGCCGAAGAGAGCCACGCATTCACATCTCTGATTACCCGTGGCTGGCGCGCCGCCCATGTCCCGCCAGCCATTGTCCTTCATCCCGTGAAGCCAAGAGATATTCAGCGCGAGGCCTCCACCTCCTTCGCCTACTGGCTCTTGCTCTTCTTTGAATTTCCTGGGCACCGCATGGACCTTCTGCGTTTTCTCTTCCGGCGCTTGACCCGTCAGAGACTGCCCTGGCCTCGCGACCCACAGGAACCCGGCGAAGTCCTGACCAGCGGCTTACGCACCCAGTGCAGAGCCGCGCTCGCGGGCTCGTTGCTCTATTTCCGCAACCGCAAACGCCGCTCCTGAGGTCAGGGTTTTTTTCCACTCCGCCGCCAGTCATTTCCCATCGAAATCGCGCATGGCGCTGTGCAGCCAGTGCAGGCGCCGTCTGATCTGCAGCGCGCGCACGCCCATGTGGCGCATCGACGCATTCCCTATGAATCGCTCGCCCACCGCGCACACCGGCTTCAACAGGACATCCCACAAACCCGGCGTCCGCGCGCCCAACCGCAGCATGCGATACTTCCACCCGCGCTCCCGCTCCAGCCAGCGCAGCTGCCCCTCAATCAGCACATCCGGATGCTTCATAGCCAGCAATGCATCTGCCCGCCCGAAAGCTTCCGCATCACGGATCAGATCCTCCGACCTCTTCGCGTAATACTGAGAGGCTCTTGCCTCGGCAACGTATTGCGCGCGCACTCCTTTGCGGAAGAGCCGCAACCCAAGCTCGAGATCCTCGCGCATTCTGAAGCGCTCATCAAACCCGCCAAACATCTCCAGCACGCCGCGCCCGATCGACGAATTGCTGAACACGCAGTCCGTTTCCCGCCACACCGTCTTCGGCGACGTCTCATGCGCAAGGTGGAACGCCCCAATCTCGCGGTTAAAGCACTCCGCTGCCAGACTCCGCGGACTGTCCTCGCTCAGGAACAGTGCCCCAAACGCCACCAGCCGCTCGCCTTCCGCATGCGCCTCCACATGCGCGGCCACCAGCCTCGGATCGCACAGCATGTCGTCGTCGAGAAACAGCACAACCTCCGCGCAGGCCGCACGCCAGCCCGTGTTCCGGGCGCCGGCCAGTCCTCGGTTTTCCTGCTCAATCACTCTGAAAGTGCAGGGCGCAGCCAGCGCTGCCAGCGCCTCGGCTGTCCCATCGGTTGACCCATCCACAACGGCAATCACTTCCATCGCATCGGCCGGAAGCGTCTGCCTAAACAGCGTGCCCAGCGTCCGCTGCACCACCTCACGGCCGTTAAATGTCGGCACCACCACTGAGATTCTCAGCCCGCTCATTTTGCCTCGACCAATGCCGCCATTGCGCCCGTCGTACTCTTAAAATCAATCTAACGCGATCATGCTGCATCATAAACGCCGCAATCGCTTTGCCGCCCACCAGGGGGAAGATTGTCGAAGCTCGGTTCTGTCAAGCTAGGTTCGATCAAATATCTAGTGCCCGCCCCCGCGCGCTCCTGGCTCAGGCGGCGCGGTCTCGCACAGAAAGGCCGGCTTCTTTTCGATCGCGTCTCCGACTGGTCCGTTCTGCGCCGCCTCACGCCCTACCGTCCCGCCTTTGGAGTCACCCACGGCCGTTGCATCGACCGCTTCTACATCGAGCAGTTTCTTGCCGCGCATCGCAACGCGATCGCTGGCGACGTCGCCGAGTTCGCCGACAATCGATACACTCTTCAATTTGCCCCCGCTCCCGTCCGGTCCCATGTGCTCGACATCGACACCTCCAATCCGCAGGTCACACTGGCGCTCGATCTCACCGCCACGGCCTCTGCCCCGTCGGATACCTTTGACTGCATAATCGCCACACAGGTTCTGCTGGTGATCTACGATTACGAGGCGAGCCTGCGCACTCTTTTCAAAATGTTGCGGCCCAGGGGTGTCGCCCTCATCACCGTGCCCGGAATCTGCCAGGTCATTCCTGAAATCATGCTCGGAGAAGGTGGACAGGATTGGTGGCGCTTCACCTCGGCCAGCGCACGACGCGTCGTGGCGGAAGTCTTCGGCGAGGCCAACGTTGAAGTTCAGAGCTTCGGCAACGTGCTCTCCGCAGTCGCATTTCTTCACGGCCTGGTGCAGGAAGAGATCACCCCCGCGGAACTCGACTATCACGATCCAGCCTACGAAGTCATCATTGGGATCAAGGCGACAAAATCCGTAGAATCGAATCTTCCATGAACCCTGAGAGCGACCTGATCTCCGTGACAATTCCCGTTTTCGATGGCGAAGCCTTCCTCGCCGAAGCAATTGAGAGCGTGCTCGCTCAGACCCACACACATTGGGAACTCCTCCTTGTCGATGACGGCTCAACCGACCGCAGCACAGCCATCGCCCGGCAATACGCCGCAGACTGTCCCGACAAAATCTTCTACCTCGAGCATCCGGGACACGCAAATCGCGGCCTCACCGCCTCGCGCAACTTCGGCGTCCGACACGCGCGTGGCCAGTTCCTCGCCTTTCTCGATGCCGACGACGTCTGGCTCCCTCACAAGCTCCAGCAGCAGCTTTCGCTGATGCACCAGTTTCCTGAAGCGGGAATGGTCTACGGCCGCAGCGAGTATTGGTTCAATTGGGACAGGAACAACGCAACAGCCGAGCGAAACTACATCCCGGAGCTCGCCCCAGGCGACCGCCTCTACCGCCCCACAACGCTGCTCACCAGCACCCATCCGTTCGGCGCCTGCGGATCGCCGTGCCCTTCCAGCTTCTTCTTGCGCCGTTCAGCCTTTGACGCCGTCGGAGGCTTTGAAGAGTACTTCGGCCTGCTCACTTCGCAGCTTCTTGAAGACTGCGCCTTTCTCGCGAAAATCTACCTCGCCATGCCCGTCTATGTCGCCGACGCATGCTGGGATCGATACCGCCGCCACGACCGCGCCATGTGGCAGGTCATGCGAAGCAATCATCAGGAAGAAGCCGCGCGCAAGGACTACTTCGTCTGGCTTAGAAGCTATCTTCGCCGGCACAACGTCAGCGATCGCAACCTGTGGCGTACCGTTCGCAGCGCCGCTTGGCCTTACTGGCTGCCTCTGCCGGCCAGGACCTCAGGGTTCATTCATAGAGTTCAAAGGCGCATCGAGCGCCAGTTCTCTCCTGCGCGATAAGGCATCCCTACACTTATCTCGGTACTGCCGCGTTCAACAATTCCCGATGTAAAATCGAAGTCGCCTTACCCTTGACCGATGAGCGATGCCTCCCCGTTGGAGCTTCCTCACGCCGGGAGATAATTTGAAACTCAAGTACCTCGTTCCACGCCCCCTGCGCCACTGGCTCAATCTTCGTCGCGAGGCTGCGGAGCGTGCGTGGATCCACGTCGATCGCGTTACTGACTGGTCTGTTCTTCGTCGCACGCGCCCTTATCGCAAGCGCTTCGGCGAACGGCGTGGCGAATGCATCGACCGTTACTACATCGAAAAATTCCTCGCCGCCCATCAGCAATCCATCCGTGGACACGTTGCCGAAATGCTTGCCGACGACTACGCCCTGCGCTTCGGCGGCGACCGGGTCGAGAAGATCGACATCCTCGATATCGACGAGACGAATGCTCGGCGCACCATCACCCTCGACCTCGCACAAACCGATGCCGCTCCCGCTGCACTTTTCGACTGCATCATCTGTACCCAGACACTGCTGCTCATCTACGACTACCGCTCCGCCATACGCTCCCTGCGCAAGATGCTCAAGCCCGGTGGAACGCTCCTCGTCACGATTCCGGGAATCTGCCAGATCATCCCCGTTGACATGCTAGGAGGTTCCGATAACGACTGGTGGCGATTTACCGGAGCTGCCACACACCGAATCTTTCGGGAAATCTTCACCTCCGACGATCTCACCGTCGAAACCTATGGCAATGTCCAGGCCGCCGTGGCGCAGTTGCACGGCCTCGTTCAGGAAGAATTCAACCAATCCGAACTCGACTATCATGATCCAAACTACGAAGTCATCATCGGCGTCAAAGCAATCAAGGCGGCCTCGCCCGCGAATGCGGATCTGGACCGATGAACGACGAGATTCATACCTCCCTCGCAGAGAGTCCCGCACCCTCCGCTCTCCACAGCGCAGCATGGAACTACGCCGGCCATGTCTTCCAGCTTGTCATCAACTTCGGACTCACCTACTTCATCGTCCGCCACCTCAGCCTGCCGGAATTCGGCCTCCTGGTGCTCGTCAATTCCCTTTCCGCCAACATCTACCTGCTCGACCTGGGCATCTCGAACGTCCTCGTCCCTCAGTACGTGGCAGCCACAATAGAAGGCGGCATCGCGCGCCTCAACGATCTGCTCGCCCCAACCTTCATTCTCCTCGCCGCGCTCGGTACCGTCGGCGCGCTTCTCCTGATACTTCTCGCCCTTATCCTCCCGGGCCCCTTCAAAATTCCCCCTCAATACGTGCACGACGGCGCCATTGTCTTTTTCCTCGCGGCAATCACAGTGCAACTCGCGCTGCCCTCCGTTGCCATCGAGCAGGTCTACCAGTCCGCGCATCGCTTCGATCGGCTCAACCAGATACGCGTGATCTGCGCGATTGCCCAACTGCTCCTCACCGCCGGCGCTCTCGCCGCCGGATACCGCATCATCGCTCTCGCTGCCATTCAGTTCATCCTCGCCGGCCTTCAGCTAATCCTGCTCTTCGCTGCCCTTCCAAAAAGCGTTCCCGGTGCCCGGCTCCGCTTCAAGCATGTGCAATGGCGCCTCCTTTCCGAGCTTTCCCGGCAGGGCCGATGGGCATTCCTGCACAACCTCAGTGCATCCTTCTTTGACATTGGCAGCTGGTTCCTGCTCAGCGCTCTAGCCTCCATGCGCGACACCGCTCTCTACGGACTCGCCCTCAAGCTGCCCCGGCAGACCTGGAACCTCGTCGACAAAGGAACAACCGTCCTGCTTCCCGACCTCTCGCGTGCTTCCGCTGCAGGCGACCTCGATCGACTTCGAAAAATTTTCTTTATGGAGCAGTCGCTCCTCCTCGGCGGCGTCTTCCCCATCGCGCTGCTCGGCTCTATCTTTGCGGCCCCGCTCATCCGCTTCTGGGCCGGACCCGGATACAGTGACGCCGCTCCGGTCCTGCAATGGCTGCTCCTTTGGGTCTTCGCGCAAAGCATCTCCTATCCCTCCGACGAGGTTCTCTACGCCTGCGGACAGGTGCGCCGCTCGTTCCAGCTCTCGCTCATCACAAGCGCAGTCGCTTTGCTCGGCGCCATCTTTCTCACTCCGCGCTACGGCGCCGCGGGCCTTGCCGCTGCCATCGCGCTCGGGCAACTTCTCGCCGCATGCCCGCTCTACCTCGCCTCCGGCATCCGCGTCTCCGGCGCATCTCCTCGGCGCCTCTTGCAGGCTGCCGTGCGCGGAATGTTCCTCCCCGCCGTCACTCTACTTCTTGCCGTCGTCACTGTTCTCTTCTTCGCGGCGCACCTCTCACTCGCCGTCCAGTTGCTCGCGGCCACAGCTTCGGGTCTTCTTTACTTCGCCCTCTGGGCCCGCTCCACGGCTCTTCCTCTCTACCGCACTCGCGCCGAGGTTGAGCCATGACCACTCCAGTCATGACCGCTCCGCTCTGCACCGTCGTGATTCCCACCTGCAACAGGCCCGACCTGCTCAAGGAAACGCTCGCCTCACTCTGCGCGCAGCTCGAACTAAACTTCGACGTCATTGTCGTTAGCGACGGCGAAGATGCCGCTCTGCGTTCCCTGGCTCAAAGCTTCCAACCGCCTTTTTCCATCTCCTGGCTCTTCCATGCTCAGAACCGTGGGCAGGCTGCCGCGCGCAACACGGGAGCTGCCGCTGCTACGGGAGAAATCCTTCTCTTCCTCGACGATGACACCCCAGCTGCCCCCGATCTCATCGCGCGCCACCTCGCCCGCCACCACTCCGTCGATCCGCATCGCAGACTCGCCGTCGTCGGCAATGTCGTCGAGTTGCGTCGCGAGCCGCTCATCAAGCCCACCGACAAATTCCTGCAGGAATTCCGCAAGCGCGACCTCGAGATCTACGCAAACCTCACCGGCGCCACTGGCCCTGACTCAATCGGCCCAGCCGTCGAAACCACCCTCGCCTTCGGCCTCAATTGCTCCATCCGCCGCACCGTCTTTCTCGCCGGCGGAGGCTTCCGTGAAGCCCTGCGCGTCACCGATGAAGACAGTGAACTCGGTCTCCGCCTCTACCTCGCAGGAGTTGAGGCCGTCTACGAGCCAGACGCCGTTGTCTTTCACAATGGAACCAAAGATCTCGCCGCCTACCTCAAGCGCTGCTGGAGCGCCAGCGGCAGCCAGGACCTCTATCGCGTCTTCGACCTCGGCGAAAAATCCGCTCAAACCCGCAGACTAGTCGAACCGCACTACGGCTACATTCTGGATCGCCTTATCTCTCACTTCTCCTGGCGCGCATCTTCGCCGCTGCTCGCCGTTGCCGGTCTCCTTGAACGCGCCGCCAATCGCACCGCAGCGCGCCCATTCGTCGCTGCATGGAGCAGAACCGCCCAGCCGGCCGCCTACTGGAGCGCCGTCAAAGCCACCGGCTACACTCTCCATCAATTAAAGTCCGTCGCCGGCGCGCCCAGATGCGCCCTCATGTTGCACAGCGTCGCCAGTCCCCAGTCCCAGGAAGAAGCCTCCTACTACATAGCCCCGCAGCGTTTTCGTCGCCTCATGCAGCGCTTTCACTCCTCCGGATACAAAACCGCCACAATCGCGCAATGGCTCACCGGCGATCTGCCCCGCAAGCATCTCCTCCTCACCTTCGACGACGGCTACGACGACCTTTACGAACATCTCCTCCCTCTCGTCCTGCAGCACAGCTACACGCCCGTCATTTATCTCGTGGCAGACCGCATCGGCGCCTCCAACATCTGGGATCAGGCCAGCGGCCTGCGCGCGCGCAACCTCCTCACACTCGCGCAGATTCGCGAAATGCAGAAATACGGCGTTGAATTCGGCTCGCACACGCTCACTCATCCCTCCCTTCCCACGCTCTCGGACCGCGACCTCCATCGCGAAATCCACGACTCCAAAACAAAACTCGAAGACCTCCTCGGCGTCGAAATCTCCTCCTTCGCCTATCCCTACGGCGCCGTCGATCGCCGCGTGCGCGCTGCCGTTGCGGCCGCCGGATACAAAGTCGCCTTCACCACTCGCCCCGGCACAAACTTCTGGAACGATCCCCTCTGCCAGAATCGCGCCGACATCAACAACCACACCTCCGCCCGCGATTTCACCACCGCGCTCCGCACTGGCTATGGATTCACGCAGTCTCTCTCCATGCGCCTCCAGCATTTCGAACAGCAGCTCCCCACCCGCGCACTGCGCTCCGCCGCGCGCAACCTCCGCGGCCTCGGCCACCATGCCCGCGTCCTCATCTCACGCCAAAAATAAAGCGGAGAATCCTTTCGGATTCCCCGCTCCACGTCGCTCTTTCTTTTTGCTACGGCTTGCTCGCCAGAATCAGCGGCGACGGCCCCGGTGCGGCCACCGTCCGCGCATTCACAAACCCCGCATCCTTCAGCCACGCGGAAATCTCTTCGAACGTGTACGTATCCCCTTTATCGGTGTTCACCAGCATATTCACGGCGAAGAACAAACCTCCCACCGGACCGCTGCGCCCCTCATCCACCAGGAACTCCGCAATCGCAATCGTCCCGCCCGGCGCCAGCGCCTCAAACACCCGTTTCAGCAATGTGCGGCTCCGCGCCTCGCCTTCGCTGTGCAGAATGTGCCCAAGCGTCGCCGCCGCATGGCCGCTGCCAAAATCTGCACTCTCCAGATCGCCGGCAACATAGGTAAACCGGTTCCCTACGCCGAAGCGCCCCGTAATCTTCCGCGTTACGGGCAGCACCTCCGGCCAGTCCACCGCCGTCACCTGCACTCGGTCGCAGCTCTGCGCCAGCGCGATGCCCCACACACCCGAGCCCGTGGCCAGATCCAGCACACTCACCGGACCGCCCTTCTTGCTCAGTTCCAGCGTCTGCGCCAGCACCTGCGCCGCCGGATAACTCAACGGCAGAATATCCTCCACAAATTGATGAAAGAACTCGCCGCCGCTCGCCTCCTGGTTCACCGCCGCAACCGGCTCTCCCGTCTTCACCACGCTGCTCAGGTGGAGCCACCGCGGAACCAGTTGTGAACTCGTATGCTTCATCATTCCACCTATGAAGCTTGGCTTTGTGCTCACCAGAAACGCCGCACTCTCCGGCGTCAATGCATACACGCCACCAGCGTCCTTCGCCAGCAGCCCAAGCCCCACCAGCACATTCATAATTGCCGTCAATCCGCGCGCCGACGATCCGGTCGCCACCTGTACCTCGGCCACCGTCTTCGGCCCCGCATCAAGCACGTCAAAGACCTTGTTCTGAATCGCTGCTTCAATCACAAAAGGAGGCACATACCCCCAGGCAAACTGCTGTATCCGTTCCGGCGTTACCGGAGCCGTACCATGCTCTGTCATTTTTTGTTCGCTCCTTACGGAATGCAGGCGGACTGAGGGGACGAGGTGAGCGGAAAGTTCGCTCCAGCGGCGCCTGACACGCGCCCTTCACTCTAATGCACTCCACTGCTCGCCGCATATCCTTTTCGATTCGACTGCAAATCAGAAAGACGAGCAATCGAAACGAGAGTGCATTCAAGCGCGCTCGACGGCAGCGTAACTCGCAGAGCTGGGCTCGCGACCAGTAGATTGAACCCAGCGATAGACGTACCAGGTGGCGATGCCCGCCAGCAGATGCTTGATGGTGTGCCCGCTAAGCGGCGATACAGCGTAGATCTGCTTGTCGAAATGCTCGGTAACTTTTGACAGGCCATAGAAGATGAACACGGGCCATAAGCCAGGCTCCCGGCGGATTGCGACCACCAGAAGCGCAGCCATTGTTCCGAACTGGACCAGACCATAAAGCCAAAGATTATCCGTGATTCTCCACCAAACGACGCTCGCGATTCCCACGAGGACGAATGGAACAACAAGCTTGCGCTGGTTGATCGCCATCGCCAGCAGAGACATGAAGGCGATTGTCATCGGCAGGCGATCCCAGAACAATCGCGCGCTGTCAGGAGCCAGGTGGTAGTACGCCGATCCAAATGCCGTCGTGAGAATTCCGAAGAAAAGAATGCGTGAAGCCAAATCGCTAAATCTGAACAGCCCCATAAGGCCGACAACCAGAAAGAGAAGGTTCGAAATGACGTCCCAGAAATTCGGGATGCCCAAAATATCGCGGCGGTCAGCGAAGTTGTGATAGCTCGCGCTCTGAGGCAGCGGAGGGGCGAAAATCAGAAAAACCACAACGGCAATCACCGCCGTCACAATCAGAATGTTGTTTCGCTGCGAAATCTGAACCGACATACGATCGCCTCACTGGGCCGAACCACATCGCAGATTCACTTGCCATCTCACCGGGACATGGCGGGGCAGACGGGAGTCTACCTCGTATTTTGATCCGGTACAACGCGGGAAACCGGCCACGCGGCGACCCCAGCCATCTGAAGGCCACGGTGCGGCGCGAGGCCCTAGATCGGCCAAAAGCGACCATCACACCCTCCTGACGGGCCGCCCTGACAATGTTACAGGCCAGAAATATGAGTGTAAGTCGCTAATCTTTTCACTTCTCCACTTGACAAACCTCTTCCACCTTCCCTATCGTTAGCAATTGGAAGGCGTGACTGCTAGCCTCGCTGGCTTCCCGCCACCCCGGCACCTGCCGATCCCTCAACCTGCCGGTCCCGCTTTAAATTGGGAACCGCGCCTCGGCGCCAGGGATTTGTTCTTTTCACACACCACACAGCTCGCGGATACGGCTCAACCATGTCCGCCTGTTAAGGAGAAGCGAAGCAATGGCAGCAACATCTGTTACCACTACCTTCACCCCGCTTCATGACCGCATCCTCGTCCGCCGCCTCGAAGAGGGCGAAACGATTCGCGGTGGCATCATCATCCCCGACAGCGCCAAGGAAAAGCCGCAGGAAGGCGAAGTCATCTCCGTCGGCAAGGGCAAGTCCAATGATGAGGGCAAGGTTTTCCCGCTCGACGTCAAGGCTGGCGATCGCATCCTCTTCGGCAAGTACTCCGGCACCGAGATCAAGATCGATGGCGAAGAGTACCTCATCATGCGCGAAGAAGAAGTCCTCGGCATCATCAAGAAGTAAGCGCCCACCAGCATTCAATTCCTCTGCGAACTAAGAAACACGAATAGTGAATTTAGGAGAGAAGCATGGCTAAGCAAATTCTGCACGGTGAAGATTCCCGTCAGGCGATCCTGCGCGGCGTCAACACGCTCGCGGACGCTGTCAAGGCAACACTCGGCCCCAAGGGCCGCAATGTCGTTATCGAAAAGAAGTTCGGCTCCCCCACCATCACCAAGGACGGCGTCACCGTCGCCAAGGAAATCGATCTCAGGGATCCCCTTGAGAACGTTGGGGCCCAGCTTGTTCGCGAAGTCGCTTCCAAGACCAGCGACGTCGCCGGCGACGGCACCACCACCGCAACGGTTCTCGCCCAGGCCATTTTCCGCGAAGGCGTCAAGACCGTGGCCGCCGGTGCCAACCCCACCGCACTCAAGCGCGGCATCGACAAGGCTGTCGCAGCCGTCATCGGCGTGCGCGACAAGGACGGCAAGTGGACCGAGGGCGGCGCTCTCGGCAAGCTGTCCAAACCCGTTGACGAAGGCTCCGTCGCTCAGGTTGGCGCAATTTCGGCCAACGGCGATCAGGAGATCGGCGACATTATCGCCCACGCCGTCAAGGTCGTCGGCAAAGATGGCGTCATCACCATCGAAGAGTCCAAGACCATGCACACCGGCCTTGAGACCGTCGACGGAATGCAGTTCGACCGCGGCTACCTCAGCCCTTACTTCGTCACCGACGCAGAGCGGCTTGAGGTCGTGCTCGACGAGCCCTACATCCTCATCTACGAAAAGAAGATCAGCGCGATGAAGGATCTTCTACCCCTCCTCGAGCAGGTTGCACGCGGCGGCAAGCCCCTCCTCATCATTGCTGAAGATGTGGAAGGCGAAGCCCTCGCAACCCTCGTCGTCAACAAGCTGCGTGGCACTCTGAACGTCGCTGCCGTCAAGGCTCCCGGCTTCGGCGATCGCCGCAAGTCCATCCTCGGCGACATCGCCGTCCTCACCGGCGGCAAGGCCATCACTGAGGATCTCGGCATCAAGCTCGAAGGCGTCAAGCTCGAAGACCTCGGCCGTGCCAAGCGCATCACCATCGACAAGGACAACACCACCATCGTTGACGGTTCCGGCAAGGCTGCCGACATCGACGGCCGTGTGAAGGAGATCCGCTCGCAGATCGAGAAGACCACCTCGGACTACGACAAGGAAAAGCTCCAGGAGCGCCTCGCCAAGCTCGTCGGCGGCGTCGCCATCATCAAGGTGGGCGCAGCCACTGAGACCGAGCTCAAGGAGAAGAAGGCTCGCGTCGAAGATGCTCTCCACGCCACCCGCGCGGCAGTCGAGGAAGGCATCGTCCCAGGCGGCGGTGTTGCCCTCGTGCGCGCCGTGCCCGCGGTTCAGGCACTGGTCCAGAAGCTCGAAGGCGACGAGAAGATCGGCGCCCAGATCGTGCTTCGCTCCCTCGAAGAGCCTCTCCGCCAGATCGTTGCCAACGCCGGTGAAGAGGGTGCGGTCGTCGTCGCCAAGGTGCTTGAGAACAAGGATCAGCACTTCGGCTACAACGCCGCTACCAACACCTTCGAGGACCTGGTGAAGGCCGGCGTCATCGACCCCACCAAAGTCACCCGCACTGCCCTGCAGAACGCCGCTTCCATCGCAGGCCTGCTGCTCACCACTGAAGCTCTGGTGGTCGAGCTGCCCGAGCCCAAGTCCGCGGCCCCCGCAGGCGGCCACGGCGGCGGCATGGACGGCATGTACTAAGAACTCGCCCGTCCAGGCAATCACGCTTCACTCAAAAAGCAAAAGGCCTCGAGCTTCGGCTCGGGGCCTTTTCATTTCACACTCTATCCTTTCTCAATCCGCACTTTGGCTAGGCCTGGAATATTGGTTTCTTCCAAGCGTTACTCTCGCTGCGTGTATAAGCATTCCGACCAAAATTGACCATGGGATCAATGCGGGGAGCATGAATGCAGCGACATCCATTAGCGTCCATCGAGATTTAGGTCTCGATAGGCACGCTCGCTAACCACCATACCGTGGGTGCCCCATGTCTCGCTTCTGAGACCAGGAAACAATCAACCTCAAACCTTGCGTGTCATTCTGAGCGAACGGGGCCCCAAACGTATTTCAGTTTGGGGGTGGTGAGTCGAAGAATCTGCATTTGCTTTTCCGTGTTTCAGATCGCTAATCCCCGCCCAGGTGCCTCACTTGTGCGCAGCCGCCAGATCTCGTCAATACCATTGGTATCTTTGGTATACTGATCACGGAGGTTACGACCAATGACTCCTGCCACCCTAGCCGAACTCCTCGTCGCCGACCGGGTCTGGATCGCCACTGCCCTTCTCCATCGCCAATACCCTAAGCAGCCTGCGTTCACCCGCGATGAAATTCGCCGGAAACTCACTGAAGAGGGTTTGCTCGAAGCGGTAAAAGAAGGCTCCATCAATGCTCATCTCAAGCAGCATTGCGTCGCCAACGTCCCTCCGTCATCCGGAAAATACCGCATGCTCATCGAGGTTACGCCGGGCAAGCTCCGCCTTTTCCGCCCAGGAGACTGGAGCCATCCCGCTCGCACGCAGCCTCGTAAACCATCCAAGTCGGTGCCTCTGCGCGAGGAGCTTCCTCGCAAATATGGGCCGCTCCTGGATTGGTATGCCACTTGGGTTGGAGCCTCTTCTTCGTCTGCCCCGTCACCTTCTCAACCGCCTTCCTCCGCAACATCAGAGAGCCGGCAGGACGATCCCCTCATCCAACTCATCGGTTCCGGTCGTCACATCTGGGCCGATGAGCACGCCGACAAATATGTCGACAATCTGCGGAGGGTGAGCGAGTGAGTAAAATATTTTTTGACACCAACCTCTTCATCTACATCTTTGAGGGCTTAGAGCCCCAACGCGGCCGCATGCTGGCTCTGCGCAAGAGGGTTCTCGAGCGAGGCGACCGCATCGTGACCTCCGCCCTGACCCTTGGAGAACTGCTCGTCAAGCCCACCAAGATGGGAGAGACATCCTTGATCCAGCAGTTCGACCAAGCCATTCGAACAACAACCCAGGTCGTCAGCTTCGATCCCCAGATCGCCCGGCGCTACGCATCCCTGCGCGCTACGCACAACATCCGCAACGCGGATGCCATGCAGCTCGCATGCGCCGCGCATGTCGGTGTCGATCTCTTCATCACCAGCAACAACGACCTTCACAAACTCAATGTTCCCGGTATCGGTTTCATCGCTACGCTTGAAAAAGTTCCGCTTTGATGGCCATTTCCTTCCAAAACCGAAGGCCTCCCGCTTCTGCGGGGGGCCTTTATCTTGAACCTATTTCACGGCAAAACAATCCAGATCATTCGCAAACGCAATCGGCCCCGCATAGTGTCGCCTGATTGCGGTCTCGGTCTCTTTCTCTTTCCCAAGGGTTCGCAGCATTCGGTGCGAGAGCACCAGCTGCTTCACCTGAGCGTTCGCGGCAATTGCGCCGATCACTGAAGGCGGCATGTGCAGATTCCTTTCCACGCCGGTCGCACCCTCCGGCACAGCGTTATGCGCGACAAATACGTCCGCATCCATTGCAAGCTTCGTCAGCCCGTCGCCTTCCCCATTCGTATCTCCGCTGAAGACGATTCGCTTGCCGCCGATCTCCACGCGCCAGGCCAGTGCGGGCACCCCACCATGAATGACGCGCACTGCATACAGGGCCATGTCGTTGTTCCGGAACACAAGGGCTGGCATCGAACTGGCCAGAACATTGTGCGGCTGCAGTTGGTAGCTTCCTTCCTCGCCGGGTTCTACAAGCTCGCTCAGATAGCGATAAACTCCGTGCGGATCACCGAAGAGGCCATGCACAAACTCAGTCGTAGACGGCATGAAGTTGTTTCCCCCTGGACCGAATACCGGCAGCGGTCGCTTGCGGTCTTCAAACCACGAAGAAAAGATCAACGCGGGAAAATCACTGCTGTGATCGACATGAAAGTGGCTGAACAGAAAAACATCCACCTGCGACATTTGCGCTCCACTTTCCCCAAAGCGCAGCGCGGTCCCTCCTCCCGCATCCAGCACTACCCGCGCCTTCCCGTTCTCCCAAATCAGATAGCTCGTCGACCCGCGCTTATCTTGCATCTCCGGGCCGCCTGATCCCAGCACCTGGAGCGCCACGCCTCTCGCGCCGCAGGATTGAGCCGACCCGCGTGTCGCTCGGCCCACAAGGAAAAGAAGTGCAAGGATAGTTAGCGCTCTTCGCGCGAATCTCAACCAGTCCATAGCGGAACCTCTCGCCGAATAACTCAGCCCCTTCGCCTGCTTTTGGCGAAGGGTGGGATTTGTTCAAGCTCGACCCGAATCTTATCTTCTCTCTCGTCTCGACGGCTTGGCCACGTCCAGGAAGATGGCTGTGCCTCGATTTTCTGGATCTAGGAAACTACTCCCGTTATCTCGACACCTCTCCGGCCGAGGCTCGCGGCCGACGCGCGAAGAATTGCAAAAAAGGGGTATCGCTATCCGCACACCTTCAGCGCTCCTCATGGAACAAATTCGAACAGATGCGGACTTCACGTTTCGGCACTTTTTCATCAATATTTTTTGCGAACTATTGTGCTGAACAACTCCGACGGATTCCGTCCGGCATCGCGGCCCGCGCCAAACAAAATGCTCCACGGGGAGCACTGGTCGATCAACCAATGTTCCACGTGGAGCACGCGAACTTCTAAAAGAATGACTCTGTACGATCCGAAATGCTCCATGTGGAGCATTTTTCGCCAAATCAGCCCTCGCGAGAACTTCCCCGCACTGCGCTCGCTCCCTGTACGTCTGCTGCATGTGCCGTCGCAGCCTTCCACCGCCGGTGGTACTCCTGAATCATTCCCGCCTTTTTCCAGACATTCAGCTTGCACGAGAATCGCCGCCCCGGAGTCACGCTGCTTAACCAGCGCACTGTCCATATAAACAACCTGAAAAATAAATCCAGCGGAACGCCGGCTATGCTTCCCCTCGATTTCTGCGGAGTTTCTTGTTTTACATCGGCGCGCGCCTTATCGAACCACCACCTCAAAAAGTACGACTTCCGGATTCGCTCGCGCGGCACCGAATGATAGACCACCGCAGCAGGCTCATACCAAAACCGTTCGCCGCCCGCCAGAAGCCGATCGCCAAACTCCGTATCTTCGTTCCGGATTTCAGACCCCGGCTGCGGCCCCAGGTCGGTTCGAAATCCACCGTATTTCTCAAACACCTCGCGACGAAATGCCATATTCGTTCCGAAGGGCGCTTCCTTCGTCTCGCCCGCATCGGGTCCGAGGTCGAAGAAAGCAAGAGGTGCAAGAGCGTGCCGGTCCGAGGCTTCCAGCCAGGGCGGAGGGACAAATCCTTTCTCCGCGCAGATGCGGCCGCCGGCCCCAGTCCACGACCCCTGCGAAAATACGCCGATCAGGTTGTGCAGCCAGTGGGAATCAACCTCGACGTCATCGTCCATAAACGCAAGAATCTCAGCGGTTGTGGCGCCGATTCCCGAGTTAAGAGCGTGCGATTTGCCCTGAGCTTTTTCGAAGAGGTAGCGAAACCGGCGTGGATATAATGCGCAAAATTCTTCCACAGTTTCGCGGGTTTGATCGCGCGAGTTGTTGTCCACAACCAGCACCTCCCACTCGATCGTTTCCGGAACGACCGACTTCGCAACGCTCTCAAGCGCTTTGCGAAGGCCAGATGCGCGGTTATAGGTGCACAGAATAACGGTGACGTTCATCGCTTTTGCGCTTCAAATTTGAGATCGAACGATCTTAGTCCGGAACGGTTGGGTTGGTGCCCTGCGACTGCGCAGCGAGCGGTGCCGGTGCAGCTCCACCCTTCCTGGCCGCGCGCCACACTCTCGGCATCTCGACAATCTGCCCGAGCGTCATCCACACCAGTCCCTTGAAGAAGAACCTGCGTTTGGGGTCGGTGGCTGTAAGCCACAGGAATGTGAATTGAGTCAACACGATCAGGCCGGTCTTTGGAATCGCGAAGAGCCAGCGCGGTATGCCGAAAACACTTGGCCTGGGGCCGATTTCGCGCATCTGCGCGCGTCCGTGGTCATACCAAAATCGAAGCAGGTATTCCTGCTGCAGGCGGTTCGGGGGAATAGCGTGATAGACGACCGCATCCGGCACGTACCACAGTCTCTCGCCGGCGCCCATCACGCGCCTGCCGAACTCCATGTCTTCATTGCGCAATTCACTGCCCGGGCACGGCCCCATGTCGGTGCGAAATCCGCCCAGTTCGGCAAAGATCCGCGCCTCGAACGCCATGTTGGTCCCGAAAGGTGGCGTCTTGAGTTCGAAGCCCTTATCGCCATGGTCGAAGAGCGCAAGCATTCCACCCACGCCGTATTTCCCCTCCAGGTCCAGCCACTCCGGAACTTCAATGGCCTGTTGCGAAAGGATTCGGCCTCCGGCGCCACTCCACTGACCCGAATCAAGCGCCGCTGTGAGGTTCTGCAACCAGTCGGGCGCAACAAGAACATCGTCATCCATGAAGGCAAGTATCTTTCCACGCGCATCGCGGATGCCGCTATTCAACGCATTCGACTTTCCCTGCCGGCCCTCGAAAAGATAACGAAAGCGGCCTGGATATCGCTCGCAGTATTGTTCGATGACTTCACGCGTCTTGTCGGGCGAGTTGTTATCGACAACCAAAACCTCCCACTCGACGGACGGCGGCAGAACCGAGGCGGCCACGCTCTCGAGCGCCTTAGAAAGGCTCTGGCATCGGTTATATGTACACAATATGACCGTTATCTTCATCTAACTCTGCCTATCAAAAAGCTGTGTGATAATCCCACCTGCGCCGATCCTTATCAATTCTCTTAAATACCGCGATGTTGTTAATCGGCGTCTCAATCTCAACAAAATCTTTCCGATTCATGCGAATAAATTCGGCGGCTTTCTGGATGGCGGGCATCCACATATCGTCGAGGGCGATGTAACCCCCAACAGGACACACTTGGGCAGACAGCGTGAAGTCGACGATTACATCGTCAAAGCGATGACTACCATCGATGAAGATGAATTCGAACTCTTCGCCTTTCCGCTTCAGATCAGCCATGGCAGGAACTGACCTTTCAGCGATCAGCTCAAACGCGTGCTGCATGCCCAGCTTTTCCGCATGGAACGATCCGACACTATGGTAAACACTTTGGAACGGATCAATGGCGATATGCGTGCCTGTCCCGTTTTTGTGCAGCGCAGCGAGGAGATAGACGGTCGAGTACCCATATGCCAGACCTATCTCGATCGTCTTTTGGGGCTTGAGGTTGCGGCACAGATCATAGATCCACATGCCTTGCTCGCACCCAATGACGGTTTCGGTGTCGATGGCAACCATCTTTTTGTCGGTGCCAAGTTGTGGTTGACCCGCGTACATCGAGAGCAGCACAGAACGGAATGGCTCGGGCAGCGGAGCCAGTACCGTCTCTTTCGCGAGCGGAATGTAGGCAGACTTCTTCTTCCAGAGTCGCATCGTCCTCTCAAGTGATAAGACCGGTTTAGTACCTGACTGCGTAATCATTCGCTCACCGGGGATTTTGGTTTTCGATTGTGCCACCGCAGGCGGCCACGGTTCTCGGGTGCTTTTGCCAGAATGCCACAACGGTTGTAGATACATGAAATCGCAGTGACATTCATCGGCGCTCCAAGACGTTTGCGGCAATACGCATTTTGATTAACTCTCCCTTGATTCTTCCTGGCCGAGAGGTTCCGGCTTCATTACCTGGGACACACCCTTTTGCCCCAGCTGTTTAAACAGCTCAGTCGTCTCTCCAATGGTCATCCAGACCTGCGTCTTGGCGACGAATCGCTCTTTTTCTTCAAATGTGAACAGCCACCGAAAGATTTTGCGGGGGAGCATCAGGGCCGAGTGTTTAGCGATTCCAAAGAGCGGACGGGGAATAAACCACATGTCGGTGCCGTGCGCTCTCTTGCGAATAACGGCTCGTCCGTAATCGAAATACCAGCGGAGGAAGTGGTCTTTCCGCAGCCACTTCAGAGGAACATCATGGTACACAACGGCGTCAGGAACGTAGAAGATAGGCAGACCTGCCTTCAAGAGACGCAAGCAGAATTCTGTGTCTTCGCCGCGGATTTCATTGTCCAGGGTAGGATTGAGATCCATGCGAAATGTATCGAACGTTTCGAAGGCCTCCCTGCGAAACGCCATATTTGTTCCGAAGGGCGTATCCTCGCGGAGCTCGAGCGGCTCGCGCCCACGATCATACGTGGCCAGCACTTGTGCCAGGGAAGACGGCCCCTCCAGTTGCATCCACGTTGGGATCACAACATCAGCGGGAGCACAAATACGCCCCCCGGTGCCCAGGTAGCCCGCGGTTACGAGCGGCTTGGTGAGCTTGTGCAGCCAATCGGGTTCCACAGTAACGTCGTCACCCATAAAGGCAATGATGTCCCCGCTTGCTTCCCGAGTTCCGCGATCAAGCGCAAATGACTTGCCCTGGCGTGTTTCGCAAAAGTACTGAAAGCGCCCCGGATAAGCTGCACAGAACTCTTCGGCCACTTTCCTTGTTTGATCTGTCGAATTGTTGTCTACGATCAACACTTCCCAATCAACAGAAGGGGGGAGCTTCGACGCGGAGACACTCTTCAAGGCGCCAGCAAGACTCTCGCACCGGTTGTAGGTGCAGAGAATCACGCTTATCTTTACGCGCTCCAAAGGCTCCTCCGGAGCTCTATTTTGCGCAGCGCGCTGTTGCAGCTCCAAGCCGCGCACTTGCGTCATCTTTCGAAGAAAAGCGTCTTCCTCGGCAGTGCTGATGGCTCTGTCCTTCGCAGAAGGGGCGTCGAATAGAGGCGTGCCATGCACGAGATGCGCGGAAATCCTATCGAGAGTAGCGTCGTTTCCCGGTCCTAACTCGGATAGATCATTCTCTCTTGGTATGGCATCGTAAATGCCAGTCACCTTCAATGCGCTGAACTCCATCTCGAACTGGAAGACGTAACGGTAGGCAAGCCGAAATGCCGCGCGTTGAATCTCCGGATCAGACTCAGCCCGAAGGCATTGTTCGAGAGTCCCGGCAAGCGACTCTTTCGAACGCACCGTCAGAATCTTCGAACAATCCTCATAGAGAGCTCGCGATGCGAGAAGCACGGGCTTACCCAGCATGGCCATTTCAAGCCCAATTGTGGAGCCGAAGGTAAGGCCCGCATCGGCTTCTTCAGCCAGGGTGTATGCGTTGATGGACTCTTCAGGGAAAACGATTTTGACATTAGGCGGCAGCGACGATTCCAGTTCCTGATAGAACCTAAGTTCATGCGTCGCTGCGCCTATGTAAATGTTGCCGCCAAGATTCGGGTGCACCTTGATCACCAACTGCACCCCGCTGTGTGCGGAGACCCATTTGATGACCGCGCGAATCCATTCATGCTGCGAGTCGAACGGTCCCTTCAGGCCCGGGTCGCCTGCGGTTTCATCCGTTGATGAGGTGAACAACACCCACAGACGTTGATCTGGGCCAACTCCCATTCTTGAACGTAGGGTATGATCGCGCTCGAAGGAGCGATTGAACTGGATCCATGCAAGGTTAACGCCCGTTTGTCGCTCGGTAATCCACCGGTGGGTCGCCTCCAGTTGCGACTGAGTGAGTGGAATCTCTGCCCAGTCTGCCCAGAAGGCGATAAACGGATCGAGGCTCATGCAATGTGCATTCGGTTTGAGATTGATGTGACCGCGGCGAAACTCCGCGCGTTCATGCGTTAAGACTCGAATGCCGTTCTTGCGAAAGATTTCGAGAGCCACTCGAACGATCGATTGACGACCATTGAAAAGCAGGGCTGCGTCCACTTTGTTCTGCTCAAGATATCTGTGCAGAGCAGTCGCCACAATCGCAGCACTTTGAAGAAAACGTCCATAGATGCTCGCGACATGCCAGTTTTCGAGGTCGGGCGGATATTTTCGAAAATAGGCGATGATGGAGGACTGAACCCACTGACCAAGCGGCAGACCGTTGAATGTTGCACCAGGGAACTCGCTCGGGTTGAGCGCTTTTACCCATTGGTAGATGGAGTCTCTTTCTTCCTGGGTAACAAAGCTTCCAATCTGTTGCGTCGGAATGGCAACTTTCGCGGTGTCGATTTTCGCCATTGCCTGGCACCGCTGGCATATATCGGATGGGCGACCGCCGCCAGCCTTCGAATCCCAATGCTGGTCACATTCCGGTAACCCGTCGCACAGCAGATAATCCAGCTCTGCGCCGCGAATCCTGCACGCCTCAGCCATCGTGCGCTCGTAGATGGTGTGGATTCCCCAGAGCGCGTACGGCGAAAAGATGAGAATTCTGGTCATGGTGTATGTATCATAGGCGCTCATGGAACGCGGTCTTTGCCTGAAGTATCGCCGGGGCGACAAGCTCCCGGTACGCAGCGCGTCCCGCTTCGATCTGATGCTCCGCGGACTTCAACAGGTATTCTTGCACAGCGTCTGCCGATGTCCATGCCTCGTTGATGGTATAGGCAAGCTTCTCTCTAAAGCCTGAATCGCCAGAGGATAGAGTCCAGCAACCATTCGGGAAACATTCCTTCAGTCCATCGAACTTTGCCGAATAGTAATTAGAGTTATGGATGCAAACGGCCGGAATTCCCTGAGCTAGCGCGAACACAGCTGCATGATAGGCACCGGTAATCACCACTCTGCACCGAGCTGTCTGCCGCATCACTTTCAGCGGTGTATCGAGCGTCAGGCCGACCTCCTGGGTGGCTGCGATCTCCGCAAGCAATTCCCGAAGCGACCTTACGTCGTTTGCATAGTCGTGGAATGTAATCGGAATCGGAAGAACATCGGCGTTGAACTCCTGTGCACTCTGGCGCAGGGCTGAACGTACATCCTCAAAAATGGTTGAATCGACTCCGGAATACTGCGCCACACGCAGGTTGATACCGATTGCCCGGTGCTGCGGCCCGGGAGCGATTGCATTGGCCAGTTCGATCGCATCGTCGCCGGTGGTCCTGATCGACGACCGGCTTACCCCAAGACTGGCAAGCATTTGTTCGCCGCCCCGTGTTCCCCTGAGGCCGATAAGGCTCAAGCGCGGGAAGACATGCTTTGCCCAGCCAAGGACGCCAGCATCTGTCAGTGGTCCCATTCCCTGGCCGAGCATCGCCACCTTTTTGCCGCGCGCGAGAGCACTGGACATCGCGCCGAGGGCATAAAGATTCCAATCGCGACAGCTGTCTGCGAATCCACCCGACCCGCAGACAAGGAGGAGATCACAGTGATCGAGCGCATCGAGACAAGTTATCAGGCTATCGAGAAGATTTTCCGAATCTCTCAGCTTGCACTTTGCGAGAGCGAGACGATCGACCAGCGTGGGCCAGCGAGTTCCAATTGCCCATTTGAGTGAACTGAGGCTGCGTGAAACCCATCGTGGCAGGCGCTGATGATGTCTTCCGAGAAAAAAGCGGCTACGCTGCCAGACCGCACATCCTCGCCTTGGGAGGGGCGTGGCGCCAGGGCAGAATCGCGAAAGTTCCGCAGGAGAATCAGTTAGTACGTCGATGCGTGCGTCAGGACGCAGTAACAACAGGCGTTTGACAGCCATCTGCAGCATGGCAACGTCGCCCATGTTCTTGTATTCGGCTTCACCTGTATTCAGCCCTGTGACGACAATGATATGCATTCAGATCTTAGCTCTGGGAATACTCAACCAGTCCAAGTTCACATAACTGGTTGACTACACCGGTGACCGACTCGACGGAAATTCTGCAGCGCTCGGCGATGTCGGCAATTGAATTGGTGCCGTCAATCTGGAAAAGGATGTCGAAGAGCGCCTTGTTGCCTTCGCGATTTTCGTAGACATCGATGTTGAGTCCATACCTGGAACAGAAGATTTCTCCTTGAAAGCGATTGACAGGCACCTGCTCCTGCTCGAGTGCGTCGATCATGCGAAGGGCAAGATCCTCTGATTCGCCGAGTCTCGCAAGAGAGGCGCGCTCCGGCGAGTCAAAGCTCGAATGGTATTCGGGATAGTAGGGCCAGCCTCCATCGGCCTTCTTTACGCGGGAAAGGGACAGCATCGGCACGCGAACCCCGGGTGCATTGAACTGACGCTCATCGTTGCCGACCACCGTTCGAAATGCACCTTCCCAATTGCGCGGGTCCGCAGCTTTGAGGACGCGTCGGAAGCATCGATCGAGCCGTGAATCGCCGGTATAAGAGAGCTGCAAGGCGTGGGGATTATCAAGCCCGAGCATTTCAAGAAAGAGACCGCCGATCATTTTCGGGACGAGCTCGGTGTTGTGGCTGAGATACGCCACCGAGCCGATTGTTTCAGGCAGGATGATAAACCGATACGTATATTTGAGATTTTTCCGCGTCAGCAGTTCCTGCATCACCTTGATGCCGACCACAACGCCGGACAAATCGTCGTTTACCATCGCAGGGTGGCAGAGGTGAGCGCAAAAGACGAATGTCTGCTCAGTTTCTCCGGGGATCACGACTTCGCCGACCTTCAGGGCGCCATACTCTGACCGGGACCGGATCACGACTCGGTATTCATCGTCGGTCAATGTCTCTTTCAAGTTTCTGCTGCAACAAAGTCCCCAATCCCGTTCGTAGTACTTGAAGATAAATGGGATGGCATCGGGCAGTTTCGGATGCACGTGGAGATGCTCAAACAATTCCTCTCTGGAGACTGAGCGACTAATGGGCAGCGAGTACGAAACGACATGCAGAGGATTGTCCGCGTAGGAGAACAGACGGCGCCCGTCCAACGTCTCCAGCCATGCCTCGTCGCAAGTCCACTTTTCAGGAATGAGCCATGTCCAACACTCAGTTCCACTCGGATAGGCGTGAATCGTCATCGGAATCTGGGTCGAGAGCGCGCTCAGGGCCGCGTCATATCCATCCGAAACCAGATGGCGCGGCAGCCTCCACAGCGCCGAAATCAGTTCCTCCATTGAAGCGTTCGGAGAGAGTTGTGGGGTCGCGGAAGGACTTCCGGAGTTTCGACTGGTCAGTGCAATCGGATCGCCGCAGGGCCCCAGTGCTGTAATCCAGGGATCATGCTCAATTTCACGCTTGATCAATTCGTAGAAATCAGCACATCCGACCGAGTACCCTTCCCCGCTTCCCAGAGCGGCGACACGGCAGATTTTCTCTGCACGCGCGATCGATTCAATGCGAGATCCATTTGGGGCAGCCTCCGGTGCCTGAATTGGCACACTGGTGATCCAGCCCTGCTTCCGCTTCCGGCCATTGTCCCGTATCTCGCCGGTAAAAAGCTTTCGATAGCGGAAAGGCACATCAAGTGACTCTTCGACAAAATGAAGGAAGGGCGTCTTTGCAAGGGGAACGCCGATGCCGCAGATTTTGCCATTTGCTGATAGAAGGCGGTCGTAGATGCAGTCTTTTCCGTAGCTCGTGAATGGCAAGCGATGCAGGATTTCCCGCGCCCGCGGGCCCACTGCAACCACCGAGCAGTTTGGATCGTTCGAGCGCCGCGCACCAGGCAGCGCCAGACAGTACTCAACAAACCCCGGAGAGGATCCCGACAAAGCAGGCACAGGCGGCGACGCGCGGTCAAATTCGCGGCCGTTTTCGAAGGAAAGCGAGAATGCTGGAACGATTAGCGTCCCTTCCGACCCGATGACCTCACGCAATGCCGAATACAGTAACTCGTGCAGTGTGCCCTCTGATGCAGCGGCGCTCCCAAGCGTTCCGAGAGCCTCATGGGACACCTGCACCAAGGCAATATCTCCGGCCTGCAGGCCGCATTGTTTGATAGCGTCGACGAGTTGCTCCCGGGTAAAGCCGGCGTTGCGCTCCGTCTCTGCGCTTCCAAGATCAGTCAACGACACGTTCGGTCTCCACTCGCGTGACGCTCGCCCCGCAGGGAGAGGCTAGTTCTTGTTGCTTGAAACCGGAAGAATGCATCGTTCGACAGCGAGATTTTGAAATTCAGCGTATTCGATCGAAGCACAGTGCCCCTTGAGGTACCCGGGGATAGCCTGGACATTTTGCGGCAGCCGTTCCATCTGCAGCGCAATGTCGATTTCCCTATACCGCCCTGAATTGACCGCGTCGTTGAGCGGGGAGATCAGATCGGCATCCTGCAGTCGAGGCAGAATTCCCGGCCCCGTAGGCGGCACATCGAATTGCGCAACCAGACCTCTAATTTCAGGTTGATGCGGATACAGTTTCAACCAGGCGGTCGCATAGTAATGCACAATGATCTGGCAATACGGTTGAAAGACGAATACGACACGGTTCTGTTCCTGGAGATTGAGCAGGTACTGGGTTACGCCGCGCCAGTTGTCCTTGCGCTCCTGATGCAGAGTGACAGAGAGAATCGCCACCAGCAGCACCGAAATCGCCAGGATTTCAAAGCGCTTCTTCCTTTTCCCTCGATTGATGGCCACGGGGGCGCAGATAACCAACGGAAGAAGAGCTGATGCCGCAATGAAATTGCGATTCACGTAGACGGAAGTTGAAATCCTGCTCCATAAGAAGACCAGCACGATCGGCAGTATTGCGTATGCCTGCAGGGCAATGCTTTTCCGGCGGTCTGCCGCCAGCGCAGCTGTCCACGCACTGACGATGCATATCGCGAGAGCCGACAGAAACAAAATCATCCAGAATTTGGGACCAAACAGCCCGTAGAGTCTTTGGATGGGGATGTGATACCGGAGTCGTTTGAGAACGTCAAGATCCACACCGCAGAAAGCGCAGAGTGTATATCCAAGATCGTTCAAGGTGGGCCGGGACGCCCAGAAGTATCCGTGTACCGAACGCGCCTGCTTAATCAGAAGGGGTAACCAGGGTACGTAGCAGAGAATGATGGAACCAGAGATGATCGCGATCCTCTTCATGCGATCTTTGAAATCCATTGGCGACGGATAAACTATGCCGAAGAGCAGGAGGCCCGGCAAGTAGTAGAGCGCCATGTTATGGGTATAGAGGCCGCCTGCAACAGCCGCAACAAGCGCGATCATGCGCACCGTACCCGGCATTTCAAGATAACACTGCAGCAAGTAGACGCTGCTCACGAGAAAGAACAGCAGCAGCGCGTAACTCCTCGACTCCTGCGCGTACCAGATCTGAAAAAACGACACCGAACAAAAAGTCGTACCTAGAACGGCGAAGACGCCGGCTCGACCACATTTTTCGGGCAATCAGGAAAACGACGCCCAGCGACAAGGTGCTGAAGAACGCCGAAAGCGAGCGGAACGAGGTGACGGAGGTTCCCCAGATCGCCGTCCAGTAATGAAGCCAGATGTGGTAGATCGGCGCCTGCGTCTCCCATGGCATCAGGCGCCATTGCGCCGCGGGGGAGAACTGCGAAAACCAGGTCGTATAGCCCTCATCGGCCCACAGGCTTTCCCGGTTCAGCCCAGTCCAGCGCAGAACAACGCCGGCGACAAACACCAGTGTGACGAGGATCCAAAATACCAGGTTGAGTTTTGTTGCCTCAGGAAGCGCGCTTGCCTCCCCTTCACTCGCCACGTGGCTCGCGGACGCCATCCTCGTTGTTTCCGTCGTCATCTTTACCCTTTTTCCGTCGATTCCAACAACGGTTCATCACTGCTAGAGCTGATCAGTTTTCAGAAGCGTTGAAATCACTCGTTCCTGCCCCAGAATTGTCAATCCCACTGAGCAGGGTAGACTCAGAGCCTCGTCGGCAAGGCGCTCCGCAACAGGACACCGCGCATTTGTGTGCGCCGCATGAGCGGGAGAAAGGTGGATCGGCTGCCAAAGCGGACGACATTGAATCTTCTGCGCATTGAGCCGGCGCATCAGCTGCCGGGAATCAACACCGAATTTGTCCTGGTCAATCAGAATGGTGTACATCCAGAATGTGCTCTCAGCCTGCGATCCGGAGCGCATAACAGTAATACCAGGCGCATTTGCGAACGCTTCGGTGTACCTGTCTGCGATCGCTCGCTTCTTTGCGATAAACGCGTCGAGCTGCTCCATCTGGGCGCACCCAATTGCAGCGAGCACATTGGTAAGCCGGTAGTTGTAGCCAATTTCTCCGTGCACATATTCGATCGGATCGTCCTTGGCCTGCGTGGTTAGATACTTTGCGCGGCGAGCATGCTCCCCATGATTGGTGACAAGCATCCCGCCACCCCCGGTGGTTATTAGCTTGTTCCCATTGAAGCTGAAACAACCGATATCACCGATAGAACCGAGACTGCGTCCCTTGTAAGTCGCTCCCAGCCCTTCCGTCGCATCCTCAATCACGGGCAGATTGTACTTCCCGGCTACTTCAATGATCGGATCGAGATCAACTGCCTGCCCAAGCACGTGTACGGGAAGAATTGCTGAAACGCGGCGGCCGGTAGCTCTGTTGTATAGCACGCCATCCGTCCAGCGGCAGCCGTCTTCAAGAAACTCAATCACCTTGCCGGGATCCATCTGCCAGTGCTCCGGCTCCGCATCGATAAAGACGGGCCATGCTCCGACATAACGAATCGTATTGACTGGCGCGATAAAGGTAAGTGTGGAGACCAGCACTTCATCATCGGGCCTGACCCCGGCGAGCTGAAGAGCTACATGAAGCGCTGAGGTGCCGTTGACCGTGGCCACAGCATGCATGGTGCCGACTCGAGATGCGACCATCTCTTCAAAGCGGTCAACATAGGAGCCGACGGACGAAACCCATCCGGTATCCAGGCACTCCTTGACATAGCGCCACTCATTTCCGGAAACCTCCGGCACAATTAGCGGAATGAAGTCACCGGAAGGAGGCGCTCCGGGAGCGGACACTTCTATCATTTTCATCTAATTTTCCCCGGCAAAGCGAAATGAGGCAATTCAATTGCGATACTTTGCGTCACTGAAGTTTCCAATGATGTTCTTCCGCACCAGCTCGGCTACTTCGCTTACACCCTGAGCCACGGTCCTGGTCGTCCTGTAACCGAGCTCACTGGCAATGCGCGCAAACGAGACCTTGTAATCTCGTGGATCCTCGTTCTTGTGTACGTACTCAATCACCGCATCTGGCACCAGCGGGCAGATCATCTCGACTAACTGCTTCTTCTGGAAATTCTGATCGGTGGCGCCAACGTTGAAGACCCGGTTCGCCACGAGTGTCTCCGGTGATCCGAGAATAAGCCGAATGCCTCTCGCCGCGTCAACAACGTGAACGTATGGCCGCCAGAACTGTTCGCCGAAGACTTTCAGATTCTTCTGCGTCAACAACTCCATCGTGAATTCATTTACCGTGAGATCAAAACGCATGCGCGGCGACACTCCGTAGACCGTGGCGAAACGGAGGGGGGTGGGGCACCAGCCATTGTTGCCGCGGCTCTTGAGCAAGGCCTGCTCCACGGCCACCTTGGTTTCCGCGTAGAGTGAGACCGGTCGCAGCTCCGTCTCCTCGGTGGCCAGTGCGCTCTCATCCTGCATCTTTCCGTAATTGCTGCAGGTTGAGGCGAAGATGAACCGCTTGACGCCGGCACTTTGGCTGTCCTCAATCAGAGCGAGTGCCGATTCTAGATTGACCGTTTTGGCAACCTCCGGTTGCCGGGCGCAGGCAGGGTCGCCCACCACCGCAGCTAAATGGACAACAGCGTCACAGCCCGCTAGCGCCTCGCGCACTGCGTAACGGTTCTGAATATCGCCGAGAATAAACTCGAAGTTCGGATGGCTCCAGGGGCCCAACAGAGATTCTCCGCCGAAGGCAAGACGATCAAAAACGCGAACGTTGAAACCTTCATTCAGCAATAGCGGAACCAGGGTAGAACCAACGTAGCCAGCACCGCCGGTAACCAGAATCTTCATTCTCTAAATTCTTCCTTTCATCGCATATTCCTGTGCCTTTTGATAGTCTTCATGCCGGCCAACATCGATCCAATATTCGACGATGGGGAAACCGACGACAGTTTCGCCCGCATCGATCAGCGCCTGAATCAGATCAGTCATATTGAATGACTTTCCCTCGGGAATGTAGTCGTAGGCCGATGGCTCAAGCAAATAGGTTCCTGCATTAATAAAGAAGCTGCTGACTGGCTTCTCCTGAATTCCAGTGATGCGGACATCCTCGCACTCGACAACACCAAAGGGCACCTGAACTTCATACTTGCGAACACCCACTGTGAGCACGGCACCATGCTTCCTGTGGTATGCGAGCATCTCCTGGAAAGGAACACCAGTAAGAATGTCGCCGTTTATCACCAGAAAAGCGCTATCAGGGCGCTTCATCAGCTTGAGTCCGCCCGCGGTGCCCATCGGGTGATCTTCTTTGAGATAGTTCAGGCTGACGCCGAACTCTTTTCCGCTGCCGAAGTGGCTCGTAATGGATTCGGGAAGATAATGTGTTGTGAGGCTCACGTCGTGAACGCCGGCGCGGCGCAACTGTTCGATGATGCGCTCGAGCAGAGGACGATCGCCGACGGGCAGCATGGGCTTGGGCACGCTCTCGGTGAGCGGCATCAACCGTCTTCCGTATCCTCCAGCCATAACCACTGCCGGCAGATCGAGCTGCACGTCGGCAACCAGATCCTTTCGGAGCAGGAATTCGACGACGCGATTTTCCTGATCAACGATCGGCAAGTGGTGGATATCGCGCTGATTCATCAGCTGCAGCGCCTCTGCCATGGACATGGCGTGGGACGCGACCACCGGCTCAGTTGCGGCGATGGTAATGCATGCGGCGTCCATCGACTTGCCCAGCAGGATTGCTCTGCGCACATCGCCGTCCGTCAGCACTCCGCGTAACCGGCCGTCAGTACAAATCAGCAAGGCCCCGGTGCCCGCCTTGTCCAACTGCGCGAGGGCGTCGGCGATCGAAAGATTGGGATCGACTGTGGCCACAGCAAGGCGCCGCGCGGCAGTCGACTCAAGATCGATTTCCGGTTCCAGATCGCGCCGCAGCAGGAACTCTATAAGAATGCCTTCGTCATTCACCACCGGCAATTGATGAATATCCTGCTGATTCATCATTCTGAGCGCTTCGCTTCGGTCGAGTGGCTCCCGGGCAACGATAGGCGTCAGATTTGCGATGGAAACACAGGGCTCATTCAAGTCGATCGACTTGAGAATCGCGCGACGAACATCTCCAGCGGTGAGGAGCCCGATGAGCTTCCGATTCTCGGTGCACAACACGATCGCACCTGAGCCAGCCTTGTCGAGCGAGGCTAGTGCTTCCGCAATGGTGGCATCAGGGAGCACCACCACATCAGCGAGGCGGGATTGGTTTGAGCGTGGATTCATAATAAGGTTGCCTTGCCTTCTATCTAGAATTCACCACTGACTACGGTTGATTCACGACGATCTTAGCGATGTCATTTCCAAAGACACTGAGTGTTGGCTTCTCTCGGAATTAGACACAGGGGTGCCATCCGCGGGGAGGTTCCAGTGCCTTTTGGTCTGCTTCCCTGTGACTGGGTCGATCGTAACCACGGTGGTGATGCCTACGGAGTTGTTGGCAGCGATACCGATGGCGCTCAGATCTGCGATGGAAAATGTTTCATCGTCGAAGACGTACTGCCAGTCATGAAATGGAGTCCCAATATCAAAGTTATCGAAATGGTACCGGCCATCGAGCGATTTCAGCGCGAGCCAGGGCTGCGGGCCAAAGGTCGGCGTGGATGAGTGAGCCTTGAGGACAGTTGTCGACGCGTCGAGCCGATGCAGCTCGACATCAAGCTCGCACGGGGGTTGGAAAGGGAGATCGAGCGCGGCACGCATTGCAGATATCGCCTCGGAAAACACAAACGGCACATCAGGAAAATCGCTGGCTACTTTCTGGATCAGTCGCCGCGCGGAGTCAACATCGGGCGCCATATCGCGAAAGTCGTGATTGGTCATAGCCAGAACAACTGGTTTACCCTGTGATGCCTCTTCAAATGCGTGGCGTATATCCTTCTCTTCGAGTAACCGGTACCGTGTGCCGATGTTCAGGCAGCGGGCGATCCAGCGGCGGGAATTTCCGGGCACCTGGTAGTCGTCGGCCGACGGATGGTAGGGTTCCCAGGTCTTTGGCGCGCGGCGCCAGTCGCCAAAGCGTCCGCCAAGCAGGCCGAACTGGCTTCCGTCGACGCCGTAGTCGAGCATGGCCTGACTCGAAAAATCAAATGGAATATGCTGCTCGAGAAACCAGTGGCTGTCAGGGCGGATGACATGAAACCCAGGTCGGTGCGCGGCGGGAAACCACTGGTGATCGATGACGCGTCTGGACAGGATCTGGTGAAGACTGTCGGACGTGGCCCACCAGTGCGTCGCACAGCGATGCGCTTCCTTGCGGAAGGAATGCGGATGGTAATGGAAATGCAGTCCATCCTGAGGAGACCTAGTTGTCTCGATCATTCCTTGGTAATGCTCAAAAACATTGTGATAGCCAAGGTCGCGGTGACGAGGATTCACCAAGTAGTCCACATGGTCGACGCAGAACCAGTTGTAAATCCACCCGCCTCCTGACGAGTCCCGCACCTCGGTGCGAAAAGACTCATCCATGATGCCGGTCAGCATGGCATCGATCTTCTTCCAGGTGTCGTTGTAGGCCAGCAGATGAGGATCCACGACCTTTTGAACGGCGTCTTCAATTCCGCCAAGATCGATGCTGCCCTGCTGCAAGCTGCGAAGCAGGTCGGCACTAGGCTCAAGTTCGAGGTGAAAGATATCGCGTAACCGCTGAAAGGTCGCCTCGATCGTTTCGCAGAGAGGTCCCTCGGTGTCAATGCAGTGTACGACGTAGACAGGCTTGGCTTTCATTTCTCCTCTAATTATCCGGCACACTGACTGGACTTGCGGACTGCGGCGGGAACGCCAACCACCGTGACCCCCTCCGGAACATCCTTAACTACTACGGCTCCGGCTCCTACAATGCTTCGCGATCCAATCCTGACATTCTGAATGACGCTGGCGCCGGTTCCAATCAGGCTGCCGAATCCAACACGCACATTGCCGGACAAGGTGGCACCCGGCGCAATATGGGTATGTGGCTCGATCCAGCAATCGTGATCCACACAGGCACCGGTGTTGACGATCACGTTCTCGGCCAATCGAGCTCCAGCCTGAATGATCGCTCCCGCCATTACCTGAACGCCTTCCGCGAGCTCGACCTCGGCAGCGATGAGGGCCGCGGGATGAAGAACACTGGCAAACCGATATCCCTTTTGTTTAAATCGTTCGAAAACCTCGATGCGTAACCGCGTGGAACCGACCGAGCCAACTCCGTTAACGAGCTCGACCTCCGCCGGCAGATGTGCAAAGGCTGCCTCGTCGTTTCCAAGATTGCTGACGCCAAGAACCGGCAGCGACGTGCCGCTCCTATCGACGAACCCGAGAATCAGTCTTTGCTGCAGGCGGAGTGCGCTGATCAACACTTTCGCGTGACCACCGCCACCAATCACTATTACTGGCAGATTCAACGATCGCCTCCGCCCATTTACTCCAGGCTTTCCCAGTGAATCACCTGACCGGCTGCAACATCTGTGGCCAGGCGCCTGCCCACCGCATAGGCTGTCTCGTGAGGTCCAATCCCTGTGCCCGGACGCTTTGCATCGAAGTCGTCATCGGTAAGTACGTGACCGCGTTCGAGCTTGCGCTTTGCAATCAGGCTGCGGCGAAACTTCTTGCGCTTCTCAAGTTCCGCTTCGCTCACGATCCGTCTGCTGCTCCCCAATGCTGCGAAGATATTCCTTGCACCTTCAACAAGCACCTGCAACTGCTCAGGATTTGCCGAGATCGCATGATCCCATCCGGCCATATCCTGATCGAGCGTGAAGTGTTTCTCAATGATGCATGCGCCGAGGGCCATCGCCGCGAGCGGAATCGACGTTCCTAATGTGTGGTCACTAAAACCCACTGGAAGCTCAAACGCCTGCTGCAATGTTGCCATATTGCGCAGGTGAATCGTGTTATGTTCTGGAGGATAGATCGAGACACAGTGCAACAGCACAATCTGGTCATTTCCTTCCCCGCGGATCGCCTCAACAGCCTGCTCCACTTCTGATAGTGATGCCATTCCTGTCGAAAGAACAATCGGTCTTCCCTTCCTCGCCGTGTAGCGCAGCAACGGCAGGTGAAGGACATCCATAGACGCGATCTTGTAGAACGGAACATCGAGGCTTTCAAGCAGATCGACTTCTTCGACAGAAAACGGCGTCGAGCAGAACGCGATGCCCCGGCCGCGGCAATAATCGCGAGCAATGTGATGCTGCTCGGCCGTGAGCTGGTAGGCGCTCACCATCTCGCGCAGCGAGCCAAAGTGCTTCTTCTTATCGGAGTATTCGGTATTTCTCTGGTATTCTTCCTCAGAAACTAGCGATGTGTCGGACCACGACTGGAATTTGACAGCATGTGCCCCGGCCAGTGCAGCGGCATCAATCAGCTGGCGGCAAAGCTCCATGTCGCCGTTGTGATTGGACCCAACCTCCGCAATGATGTAGGGCGGCCTGCCTTCGCCGACTTCAAATTCTCCCAACCTGACGGTCTTCATTGAACGAACCTCTTTTATGAATTCCACATTGATCGAAGCGATGGATGCGCTACGGATGTCCACCACACCGGCTCGAGCTCGAGATCATTGAGAGCCTGCACATACCACTGCAGTTTCGCCTCGTCATGAACGATCTCTTGCCAGAATCGCTCGGTATCACTCTGCACTTCGAGAATCGAGTTATAGCGCTGCGGGATGAAACCTTCCGGCGGTGCCGCGAGCACCAGTTTGAAATGATGCCGTACCAGCTCGGTGTGCCGGCTGACCTGCTGGCGAGTGAAGGGGGGCACGACGTGCGCCATAGTTCCGGGATGTTGACGATACTTCATACGCGGCACGCGATCGAATCCCATCCTGCTTCCCACCAGCCATGCTCTTGTGGCAAGGTACCAATCCACCAGGGCGGCATCGTCCGGAATCGGTAAAATCCGGGATACTAACTTCGAGTCGTAGACCGAATTTGAGAAGCCGAAGACGTTCCAGCGGGGCAACACTTCATCAGAAGCAAGCAGGGCCGGCAGATTAAACGTCACGTTCAGATCGCACCCCCGCTGGTCGACTAAGGTTAGAGCGCAGCCTCCGACCTCGTTGCTCGCAAGTTGCGCCCGGCCTGCTTCTACCCGCGAGGGCTCAAGCAGATCGTCGGCGTCGACCAATACTATTCCCGAACTCGACGCAGCAATCTGCGCAAGTCCCAACTGACGGATCCGTGCTGGGGTGGAACCCTCGGGAGTCCTAAGCCAGTGTGCATCGATTTTGCATCCAACAATCTCTTCAACGGCCGTCGGCTCCATTGCGTCGAGACTGATCCAAAGCTCAAAGTCCCGGTCTGTCTGCGCGCAAACGGAATGGTGCCACTCGCTAAGATAGCCAGATACTTGAGGATAGATCGTTGTGTAAACAGCCAGGGCCGAAGAATCCACTGGTCACACTCGCTTGAATTGCAGAATCACCCTCCAGTAGAACCCTTCCGGGGGCGGGTTTGGCATACCACTATTGTTCGAGAGGCGGGTGCTGCATCAGAAACTCGGCCTGTGCCCAATCTTCCGCGGTGTCGATGTCAATCCCTCTCTGCCACGGAATTTCCCATCCCCGCACGTTTTGCGCATAAAAGGTCCGCGCGCTCAAGAGAATCTCGGTCTTTGCCCACCAGATCGCCCCGGTTGGGCAGAACAGCTCGGGCAGATCCTGGCTCCGCGCCGTCTTCACCTTTGGAAAGATCGATTCCAGCCTGAACTCTGCATTGCGCTGCATGGCCCACCACGGATTCTGCCAGCCAAAGCGCGTTAATGAAATCTGCGTCTCTGCTGCCGTCTTTTCAAACTGGCGGTAACTGTCGATCACATCCGCCGCATTACGCAGCGGGCAATTGGCCATAAGCTGCGCGACGTGATCGAATCGCTCGCCTGCCGCTGCAAACCGATCGAGAGCATCGGCGGTAACCTCAGAGACAGGCGTGAAATCGTCAGCCAGATTGGCGTTCCGCACAAATGGAACTTCGGCACCCCATTGCCGCGCGACGGCTGCAATTTCTTCGCTATCCGTGCTGACCACGACTCGCTCAAAGAGACCGCTGTCGATTGCCGCCCGAATGCTGTGCGCGATGATGGGCTTGCCGCCAAGCGGCAGGATATTCTTGCGTGGAATGCGCTTGGAGCCTCCACGAGCGGGAATAATTGCGACTGACGTGCTTTTCACAATCAACCCCTCAAAGTAAATCCCGGGGTTGTGGTCTCGGTTTCCCCAATGTGCCCGGGCCTCTGAGGGTGGGCGAGAGAAACCGGCGCAATGCGGCCGTCTGGAAGGTGCCACTCATATGGAATAACGACCGGGGTGGAGGTGGCGGCCCGCGCAAGAAACCCCCCGCGAAAGCCATAGTCGGAAAGATTTCCAACGACGGTGAACTGTGCAACCTCTTGATAGTTGACTACAATTTCCTCGCCACTGCGAGTTCGGATTGAGAGCTTTACCGAGTATTTCTGGGGCAAGAGCGGAATGTTCTTAAAGCAGCAGGAAATTTCGCCCGCGCCCTCGAGCACGTCGGGGCGCTGCCCATCGAGCAGCATATTGGCGGTAAAGCATGGACCGTTCATCCCAAATATTCCCAGGGTGATGTGCGCCTGCTCGAGCGGCTTGTCCGCGTCGTATGCGATTTGAACGGTCAAATCTTCGCCGGGACTGAACTCAATGCGCCGATCGCCCATATCGTTTTTCAGAACCACCTTTTTGATTGTGAGGCCGTATTCGGGATTGCTGAGATACTGCGACTGGTTTGCAATCATCTCACCGAAATAAGCCTCTGCCACATCGTCGACATTGCCATCCTTGTAGACGTTCCCGCCCTTCATCCATACGCATCTCTCGCAGAGGGAGCGAACGGTATCCAGATTATGGCTGACGAACAAAACGGTGCGGCCCGCATGGGCAAAGTTGCCGATCTTGCCCAGGCACTTCTTCTGGAATGCGGCATCGCCCACCGCCAGAACCTCATCAACAATCAGAACCTCAGGATCGAGATGTGCGGCAATGGCAAAGGCAAGCCGAATGTACATGCCGGATGAATACCGCTTCACCGGCGTATCCAGGAATTGCTCGATCTCTGAGAACTCGACGATCTCGTCAAACTTGCGGACGATCTCGGCCCGCGACATGCCGAGGATGGCGCCATTAAGAAAAATATTCTCGCGCCCCGTAAGCTCCGGATGAAAACCGGTGCCCACTTCGAGCAGGCTGGCGACTCTCCCGTTGATTCGAATTCGTCCTTCAGTGGGAACCGTGATGCGGCTCAGCAGCTTGAGCAATGTGCTCTTGCCCGCGCCGTTGTTCCCAATGATCCCAACTACTTCACCGCGTTTTATCTGAAGGGAGACGTCGCGCAGTGCCCAAAAATCCACCTTGCGAAGCCTGTTTTCCCTGGAGCGGCGAAACCAGGTAAAGGGATCGCGAACAATGCGTTCGATTACATGGCGCATCCCATCGTCGGGCATGCCTCTGCGGCCAATCGAATATTTCTTCCCCAAGCTTTCGATACTGATCGCTATATCGGAATCTGGATATGTCATCGTCTCTATGGCCAATCCTAAATAATGTCTGCGAACGTCAGTTCAGTCTTTCTGAAGTACCAGATGCCGGAAATCAGCAAAAAGAAAACGGCGACGGTGGAAATGATCACTCCAGGCATATAGAGCGGGGTTTGCCCGCCGAGCAGAGACCAGCGAAAACCATCGATGACACCAACGATCGGGTTAAGCGAGTAAAGCAACCGGAATCTCGCGGGAACGACGCTGCTTTGGAAACCTACCGGAGACAGATAGAGACCAAACTGGGAAATGAACGGCACAATGAAGCGGAAGTCACGATACTCCACCATCAGCGCCGATACCCAGATACCTGCTCCAAGGGAAGCAGCGATTGCAAGCAGAATGAAAAAAGGCAAAAAGACAATCTGCACTGGCGGCACGAAACGGAACCAACACATGAGAGCAGCAAGAAAGACGCCGGAGATCGCAAAGTCGACAATGTTTGTCATCACACTGCTGATGGTGATGATGAGCCGCGGAAAATATATTTTGGAAACCATGTTGGAGTTTGAAACGAGACTGTTGCCACTCTCGGTGAGAGACAGGGAGAAGAACTGCCACGGCAACATTCCGCAGAGCACCAGCAGGGAGTAGGGCACTCCCCCTGCGGGCATCTTTCCCAGCCGTCCAAACACCACCGTGAGAACAATCATTGTCAGCAGAGGCCGGATCAGCGACCAGCTTACGCCTACGATTGTCTGCTTGTAGCGAACGAGAAGATCGCGCCACGAGAAGAAAAGAAACAGTTCACGATACCGCCACAGATCGCGCCAGTATTGCCGTTCAATGCCATCTGCTTCAATTATCAGTTCACTCATAATGGTTTCTAGACGAGACTGCTTCAGCGATCCGGTTCAAGTTAAGCTAGTGTTCCGCCGGCGGCGATGGCAAGCGAAGCTCAATTATCAGATTTCATATACTTCTTCGCCGCAAGATAAGGCAGCATGACGAGTTCGGCGACCGACGGCAGAGGATCTTTCCAGTTGAAGACAGACTCGATTCGCGTCGATTGCAGAGACCTGAAGTATGTTTGTAAGTCCAGGCTGCCGTGGGCAAGATCTGAAATCGCGGTTGGAATGTCGCTGACCATGCGGAGCCAGCCCACGCCCGGAACGGCACGTGCACGCTCAATGGGCAGCCCCATCTGGTCAGCATATACCAGGTACGGAAAGTCAATGCCGGCGGCGAATCCGAGGCTGTGAAAACCCCACGTCCGGGCATTCACATCGAGCAACTTGTATTTTCCATCGCGCGGATCGCGTTTGAATTCGATCTCCACCACTCCATGGTAGTTGATCGATCGCAGAAATCTTTCCGAGTCCGAGGTAATCTCCGGCGCTTCGATTGTCTCCACGTAGGTGGCCGCGCGGCCGAATTCACGCGGATGCTGGCGCGCCCTTCGAGCGGTCAACGTGCTGTGCGGTACTCCGTTGCGCACAAACGCGCAATAGGAATACTGTTCGTTGCCATCGCCGGGAATGATCTCCTGAAGAAGAATTTCCTCGGTCCTGATTTGTTCGAGGGCCTTTTTGTAAAGACTCAGAAGCTGAGCGGGAGTGTTCGCTCGCCATGCCTTGGCGCCGGTGGCGTAGAAGAAGTTCTCCTTTATCGCCGGCTTGATTGCCAAAGGCAGCCGCGGGAATAGAGCGGGTAGTTCGTCGGCGGACGCTATGGTAAATGTCTTTGGACAGGGGATACCAAGGGTTTCGGCAAGCTCATACGTTCTCTTCTTGTCCCATGCCCACTGGATGCTGTCCCATTCGCCGGTTGTGACGCGCAAGAAGCCGGCGAGTTCGGAGCGGTATCGTGAGAATGCCGCGACATTTTCATCGCGCGTGGGGAATAGAACCCAGTCGCGCAGGTTGTGGCGCCTCGCCACTTCGAGCACCGCGTCGACGGTTTTGCGTTCATCGAGGATGCTCTCAACACGCACCACTTTGGTTGCGTACTTCGAGAAAGATGAAACGCAATATTGATCATCCAGGATATAGACCGGGATGCCACGCCGACCGAGGCTGCGAGCGATGCCTAGTCCCGGGTGATCGCCGCCAACGACGATCGCGCCCGCCGTTGCGTTTCTTGCGGGCGCATCGACGTCCGGGGTCTGTCGCTGCTGAATTGCTGTTTCCATTGGGAGATGGTCTTTCCAGCCCTAGTCGCTGCGCCGACGAAGATACGAGGCGAGCTCTTTCGAGGCAAACTCCGTGCCAGTGACGAAGTAGAGCAACGGACCGAACTTGCGCGCAGCCGCTGCGCCGGTGAAATGCAACCCAGGAACAGAGGTGGAGAAACCGGCCTGAACGTCCGGATAGCCGTCCAGTTGCTTGATCTCGTTCAGGAGTCCGGGCGACAGGAATTCGTACCTGGCAATGTCGACGTTGTAGCCGGTGCCGAGCAGGACGTGGTCCACGCGCCGCTGGGTACCATCATCAAGCTTCAGCAGGACCTCACCATTTACTTCAGTGGCAGAAACGATTGATCTTCCCGTGGTGATCGTCACGCCGGGCAGCCTTGGAATAAGCCACGGGGCGCCCGCGGACCTGACGGCGCGCTTGCGAATTCGGTCCCTCGCCCACATCGGAAATTGGTACAGCAGGTGCGGATAGGCGACCAGACGGCTGAGCCCGATAGGGCCGATGTCGTGCTTGGAATAAAGCGCCTTGGAAACAATCCCGAGCTGATGAAGCCGCGGATGCATACCGATCCACCGCAACTCAGGGATTCTGGCAATCAGCTCCGTTTCGTATCCCGCTTCTCCAAGCAGCGCTGCAGATTCGATAGCGCTTTGTCCCGCCCCGATCACGGCAACCCGCTTGCCCATTTTCGGAAAAGGCCGGCCGTCGTAGCAATGCGAAGCGAGCTCGATGGGGAGGTTCGCAACCGGCGCGGGGATCTTCTTGAATTTCGCAATTCCCGTGGCCACGAGCACGCGCTTACTAGTCACGACGTGGCCATCGCTCAGCGTCAGCCTGAAGCCGGAGCCGTTTTTGGAAAGATTGCTGACGTTACGCCGATCGAGGACCGGGCCAAGCTGCGTGTTAAACCATTTGCCGTAGTTGACAAACGTGTCTTTGGGAAGCCGCTTGACTGGAGCAGTTCCGACCGCGCTCTCGTAGTCTTCGAGCGTGAGCGAGGAGTTGGGATCAGAAATCGTGGAAGCCGCGCGGGGTGACCGCAGAAGCATTCCAGTGGGAGTACCTTTGGCCCAAAATTCCATTGGCTCGCCAAAGGCACGAACTTCCATTCCCAATGCTCTTAGATGTGCAGCGGCGGACAGGCCGTAGGGCCCGGTTCCAATAATTGCGATATCACAGTCTTTTGAAAGACCCACCGTTGTAATTCCTTTCTCGTATAGAGGTTCTTGCTATAACCAGCTAAATCATCGGACGAATAGAAGAAGTCGATGCGCCGTTCCCGTTCAGATGCGCTACACGACTGCCGTTCGATACTGCCTGAAGAACGCCAGCTTCCTTGCTGACTTCTGGAACCGGGTTCTCCACTTCATAGACGACCCGGTCACCCTCAAGACTCGCGTACGCGATTCGCGCCCGGCCATCTCCCGGGTTCTCAATCGCCCAGCCGCTGGCTGTTTGAACAAGCTTCATCTGGGCCCGTTGCCGCCACCATTTATTCACCTGGCTTGGTGTCGTCAGCCAGACGAATTTCTCTTCAGCCATTTGAGCGAGATGTTGGAGCAGCTCTTTGTAGACTGAGCGTTCGCGTTCCCTGATGACATAATCGGGATGAACAATAAAGCTCATCAGACCGGACTTGCGGGCAATAATTTCCGTCTGCAACTTCCAGATGCGCGTCGAGAAGTCGTTCAGAATATTGAAGAGCGTGTAGTCCTGAATTGTCGTTACTGGAATCTCGAGAACATCGCCGATGAAGTAGGGCATGACGGTGCAGCATCCGCCGCGCTGTGGGTCCAAATGCGCAACGTTCGGAACCGACATGTCGTAGGCGAACTTCAGCGCGTCATACCAGACCTGCTTTCGATATAGGACCGCCGCACGAAATCCATCCGTTTTATATTCTCTGCCGTATGCATTGATTCTGGCCGCCCGCGCGACGAACTGTTCCCTGCTCTTGTAGAGATGGCCATCGTGGTTCAAATCGTGAATCGCCACCTCGTGTTTGCGCCTGCGGATCTCCTCAAGAAACTCGGGCGGAACGCAGTAGCGTTCTTCGGGCACAATTTGGAACGACGCCTTGATGCCGAACGAATCATCGATGTCCATCAGGGTGGGGCAAAAATCCCTGCCCACCTCTGTCTCAACGTCGTGCGTCATTACGGCACAGCCCGTGTGTCCGTCGGGCCAGAACCAGATGAACGGAATGCGGCGAGCGCCGGTCGCCTGTAGCGTCAATCGGAGCAGCTGTTCCATCAGGTTGTCGACTGAGCAGTCAACCGGCCAGCGCGGAAATGGAAGTTTCTCCCAGCCGCGTAGATAAACCTTCTGCAAATGGCGCCGCACGCCTACGGGGAGCAAGGGCCGAATGAAATAGTAGGGACTCGACAGGCTGGACAGCGTGCCGCGCCGCCACTCTCCGACGTAGACCTCGCGATGCAGGTTGTCGACTACTTCGGGCAGGTCAAATGGAAGGCGGATTAAACCGTCTTCAATCAGCACATCGGCGGCGGCGTCGTAAGCATCGGCAGAAGGATTCCGCGCAGCGGAATTACCTGCGAGGTGACCGAAGAGAGCGGCATCCTTGCCAAAGCGGAAGTATCCGCTTTGGCATGAGGCCGGCACTTCAGAAACGATCCGCAGATACTCTTGTGGACACCTGAAATAACTTGAAAGGTAGCTTTCCATTGTGCGTACTGTTGCTAAAGAAAATATGGCACTAAGAATAGCATTCTAAAACTCGAATAATGCGCTTTTTCAGGACTCAAGTCGCCCCGAGCCAGGCTTTTCCGCGCCTGCCGTCAGCTCGGAAGCTGAGTCTAAATTGACCAGTGGGCTCCCCTGGGAGTCGCGGCCAGCTTTCTTGTCGAAAGCTCGTTCATAGGCCGCAATTAAATTAGCTACAGAGTACTCCCAGGCCAGATATTGCGAAACTCTGTTTTTTCCAAAACTTCCCATCCGCTCGCGTTCCAGCGGATGGTCGAGCAACCAGACAATTTTGTCGGCAAAATCGGGTACGTGGTTTTCCCCATCACTATAGAGAGACGCCTCTCGGGCGGTGAATCTGCCCTCTGTGAGCTCGAACTGAACGATAGGTTTGCCTAACGCCATATATTCGGCGATTTTAATCATCGTCGATATATCATTCATTGCACATGGTTTATCTGGATTTACGCAAACGTCGGCAGTAGACAAAACATCAAGCAGATCGCGGTCAGGAATGCGGCCGGTAAAGTTGAACATTTCCTCGAGCTTCTTTTCAGCCAGCAGTTGGCGCAAGCCAGGCAACCCTGGGCCTCCGCCGACGCAGGTAAAGTGCACGTCGGTTCGCCCGCGGCGCCTAAGCTCGTCGGCGACGTCAAGCAGGATATCCAGTCCCTCCTGAATGCTCATCGTCCCGACATAGCCAACCAGGAAAGGCTTGCCGTATTTGAGCTCAGACCGGGGGGGAACCAACTTGAACGTATCCAGATCGGGACCGTTGCGTACGACGAAAACGTCCTTGGGATCGTGCCCGCCACGCGAGACGGCTATCGATTTGTAACTCTCGTTGGTGGCCATCACCACGTCGCTGAATCGAAAAGTCAGCTTCTCCAGGAAGACCTGGATTCTGTAAAACATATCTTTTCGCTCATACTTCGAGAGATAGAGTTCGGGGTTCGCATCGTGGTGGTCGAAGATGTATTTGATGCCGAATATCTTGAACGGCAGAGCGACCAGAAAGATGTCATCTGGCGGGTTGCACCCCTGAATGACTTCAAATCCGCGCGTCAGGAAAATCCACCATGAGAAAAGAAACTCCCAGAATAAGGCGCAGGAGTATTCCCACACGTAGCCAAAGGGCGTGTTCCCCTCCTTTGGCATTGGGTGCCTATAGATGTGAACCCCTTCGAGAACCTCATGCGCCCGTTCAAAACCTTTTCCGCGCGGACTGAGCACGCTGACATCGAACCCATGCTGCTGCAGCGCTCGTGCCTCTTTCCAGACGCGGCCATCAAAAGGAACGGGAAGATTCTCAACAATAATCAGAATTTTTCTCTTTGTCATATTCCTGCAATATCGCTTACGAGAGCCGCAGCAAAGCCTTTCTTATCTCATCACCAACAGATGCCGTCGTACTTCCCATTCCCACTTCTTTGATCGCTGATGCGGACCAGGTCAACAAGTCTCTGGTCGTCTCTGAGCTTGGCGGCAACCTCTTTAAATGCCGGGTCGCCGTTGCCGACGACAATGGTTTGACCGTGATCGAGAACCGCGTCGATGCTGTCGACCATCAGCCGCGAAATGTGCGGGATCCGGTTCAGAATGAAATCGCGATTGGCGCCCACCAGCGTTGCGAGACTTACATTCTTGTCATAGATCTTCAGGTCATAACCCTTGCCAAGCAGGCGCTCGATTACCTCGATGAGGGGGCTCTCACGCAGATCGTCCGTACCGGCCTTGAAGGTGAAACCAAGAATGCCGACCTTCCTGTTTTCTCCCTTCATGATGATTTGGATGCCGCGGTTGACCTGCAGGTCGTTGCTGGGCAGAACCGAAGTGAGAATCGGCATTTCGAGGTCGCGAATCTTGGCCTGATAGGTCAGCGCCCTAAGATCCTTGGGCAGGCACGACCCGCCAAAGGCGAAGCCGGGCATCAGGTAGGCCGCAGAGATATTCAGCTTCTTGTCCTGGCAGAAGATCTTCATCACTTCATGGGAATCCACGTCGACGGATTTGCAAAAGTTGCCAATCTCGTTGGCAAAGCCGATCTTGAGCGCATGCCAGCAATTGTCCACGTACTTCACCATCTCCGCCACTTCAAGGCCGGTTCGGATCAGCGGCGCATCTATGTCTTTATAGAGTTCGACCAGAACGTCGCCGCTCTGCTCGTCAATCTGCCCGATCACGGTTTTCGGCGGAGCATTGAAATCGCGGACCGCCGACCCCTCTCGAAGAAATTCGGGATTGTGGCAAACCCCGAAGTCGGCACCGGCTCGCTTTTTTGAAAACTCTTCGATGATTGGAATGACGACCTTGCCCATCGTCCCCGGGAGAATCGTGCTGCGGATTACGACCGTATGGCGGGTGCTCTTCTGGCGGAGCGCAGCGCCTATCTGCTCGCAGATGTGGCGGATATGGCGCAGGTCCAGGTTGCCGTTGAGCTGGCTTGGCGTTCCGACGCAAACAAAGGAAAGGTCTGTATCATGCACGGCGCGTGTGGCATCGGTGGTAGCGGTGAGAGTGCCTTTCGCTTTGTTCGCGGCGATCATTTCGCCGATCTCGGCCTCGATCACCGGAGATTGCCCGCGATTAATGAAATCTACTTTGTTCTCGGCCAGGTCAACTCCCGTGACCTGATGCCCTTCAGACGCAAGGCACGCCGCTGATACGGTTCCAACATAACCCAAGCCAAAGATACTTATCTTCAAGGATCGCTCCGCTTACCAAGATTCTTGACTACAGGAATACCCGATGCATGGAAGCACCGTGTCTGCGGCTCAAATGAGCTTTCGACAAAACTCGGAAAAACGAATCTTTCCGCCGTTCATGCTGCTGAGGCCGCGCCGACTGTGAGGCCGTGGAGCCATTCCTCAAGGACAACCAGGCTGAAGAGGATTTTGTGATTGTCGTGTCTGCCCGCGACGTGGTCGGCGTGAAGCCGCTTGACCGCGGCGGGATTCAGGAACTCGTAGATCGCCGAGCTTTCATCGGCAAAGGTGTTCGCCATGGATCCGCCCAGCGAGGTGCGGAACCAGTCATCCACAACGTTCATGGCAAAGCCTCGTTTGGGGCGTCGCACAATTGCTGCGGGCAGGAATTTACTGCAGACCTGGCGATGCAACCACTTCCTCACGCCGTTGCGCACTTTAAGATTCGGCGCCAGTCTCTCGGCATATTCGACGATGTCTTTGTCGAGATAGGGAACGCGCAACTCCAGGCTGTGGGCCATAGAAAGCTTGTCGGCGTACATCAGCAGTTCGTCGGGCAATGTAGACCGCACTTCGAGGAACTGAAGGCGACCGAGTTCGTCGCTGGGCGCCAGCTCGGCCAGATCGCCCCAGCTCTGCTCAAGCAAGTCGTCTGATTTTTTCGCAAGAACCCCGTCGCGGAAGAGCCCTTCGATCTGGCTCGCGGGCAGGATTGAAAGAATTCGCTGGGTACGTTCTCCCGCAGTGCTGTTCGACAAAGCGTATAGCCCGCGCTTCAGCGTTTCATTTCTGGGCAATGCGCTTACGGCTAATTCCAGAGGGGCGCGCGCCCATGCCGGCATGCCAGCCCAGGCGCCGCCGTAGCGGGCTCCCAGGTGCCTTCGATAACCGCCAAACAGCTCATCAGGACCCTGGCCTACAAGGCCGACCTTCACATCCTGACGTGCGCGTTGACAGACGAAATACATCGGCACAACGGAAGAAGTGGCAATGGGTTCTTCAAGAGACGAAACGATATTGCTCAGTTCCCGTTCAAACTGGTCTCGACTGATTCTGACGCCGGTGTGACGCGAGCCCAGGATGCGAGCCGTCTCTGCCGCGTCGGCAAGTTCGTCATCGGCAAAGCTTTCGCCATAGCCCACTGAAAATGTGTGCCAGTCGGGCCCGTTCTCCTTCATCAGCGCAAGCAGGAGCGCGGAGTCGATGCCACCGCTGAGAAGAAGCCCGAGCGGCACGTCGCTCATCAGCTGGCGGCGTATCGCCTGCCGGTAGAGGCTCAACAGCTCCTCGCCCGCCTCTTCAGCGCTCTTAGGAGGGGCAAACGCCTTGGGCGAAAATGTGTACCACCGACTGGTCTCAACCTTTCCGTTTTCGACTACCAGCTTGGTGCCGGGCGCGAGCTTGGAAACCCCCTGAACGGCCGTGTAGGGTGAGGGCGTGTACCGGTACTGCAGGAAGAGGCTGATCGCCTGCGGATCGGGCTCGGGGTGCTCGTCCATAGTTGCGCAGACAGCCCGTATTTCAGAGCCGAACCAGAGGCAGCCATCCTTGATGCGATAGTAGATAAGCTTGATTCCGAAGGCGTCCCGCGCAACCACGAGGCGCCGGCTGCGGACATCCCAGATCGCCAATCCGAACATGCCGTTCAACCGGTTGAGGACTTCATCGCCCCATTGCTTGTATCCGTGGACGATCACCTCGGTGTCGGACCTGGTTTGAAAGACATGACCGAAGCTTTCAAGCTCTTTGCGCAGCTCAGGAAAGTTGTAAATCTCGCCGTTGAAGACTACCCAGGTCGTCTTGTCCCGATCCGACATAGGCTGATGTCCGCCCGCAAGATCGATGATGGACAGACGCCGGAATCCCAGGCCTACCGAGCCATCCTGAAAATAGCCCTCATCATCTGGACCGCGGTGCCGGATCGCACCAGCCATCTCTTCGAGTTCTCGACGCTCGACGGGCGCGTTGCGAAGATAGTCGTACTTGCCGCAGATTCCGCACATCGGATCTACCTCCTAGAGGCAGTTGGCTGCCCCTGGTTGCACGTACGCAGCAGCAGGCAAAGGCTGCGAAAGAGCTGGGCAGAGGCCCAGCGATGCATCGGCGTGTTGTCCCAGCCAAGGTAAAGCTGCCGGCTGCGGAAGGAACCTGATGGAGTCTGCCAGCGCTTGTTGATCTGGTCGACAGTGACAGAAAGACGGTGATCGAGAGCCGGAAAACGTCCACGCAACAGAACCGCGAGGTTGATGCACTCGGCGTAGTCATACAACTCGCGGCGATACACGGTCAGCCGAGGAGCGCGGGAAAACGGCCGGGGAATGCCCTGTTCATCAAACAGGTTTGCAGTGTAATACGCGACGCCGCGCTCGATTGCAGCCGTGCAATCCTTGTCGCCGGTGAGCAATTCAATCTTGGCAAGAGCCTTGAGCACAAAGCAGGTGTGGAAGTGATCGACAAAGGAGCGTTTGCCATCCTGCGCATAGAACCAGGAGCCATCGGGATTCTGCGCTTCGAGCACAAAGTTCAGGTTTCTTCTGGCCTTGTCTGAATATTTTGACTCAGAGAACTCGATCGCAGCGTTGGTAAGAAGATGCGCGCGATACGCATTGGCATTTACCACCAGGAGAGAATGCTCGGGAAAGGGGGTGTAAGAGCAGGTCGAGGCTGTGTCGGAAGTTGGAACATCCTGGTAGTCACTCCAGGCATGCTCCGCAATCGACCTCAGGATGCGACGCCACCGTTCATTGCCGTCAATGCGGTAGACCTGCTGGAAGGCTTCGTACACATATGGCACCGTGGTGATCAGCGGCGTGCCTTCGGGGATGGTGCCGCGCAGGGTCTCCCAGTGGAAAGGGTATCCCCAGCAGTACTCCGAATACCCGGGGCAACGCGTCTGTTCCAGAACATCGAGGAAGTGCAGCGCCCGCTGATAGTAGCGATCCTCGCCGGACATCTGCGCAAGAGAGGCGAAGCCCATCGCATAGTGCGCATCCGCGATCGGAATCCGCTGCGGCTTCCAGAACAAGCGCCGTGCCGAGGGCAGAAAGGCTTCAGAGAAAACGATGGGGAGAACAGCCAGCGTGCCAAGTTTAGGATGCTTGTAGTAAAGCTGCTTGGCCCTGCGCCCGATCGCACCCGAATAATAAGTCTGAAAATCGTAGGAAACCTCTCCGTAGCTTTCGAGCCAGTCAATGAACCGCGACACGACCGCCGAGGTCTCCTTGAGAGGCAAAGAATCTGCCGCCTCGCTGACGTGCCCTGGACTTTCGATTTCCTTTTCAACCTGTAGGCTCATAAGTTATCCATTTTTCTTCCGGCAAGGCATTCACTTTGCCTCGACGGAACTCTTATTGATGCTTGGTGCAGCCTGCGCCTGACGCGTGGCCTGCGCAACCGGCAGAAGTTCAAAGCTGTTAACTTTTCTAAACCGCAGCAGCGACCACAGAATTGCCCTCAGCTTCATCATCTGCTCTCGCCGGTGAAACCGCATGAGATCGTCTGATACCACGCGCTTTTCACCTTTCACAAGCGCGGTGAAGTAGCCTGCCCAGAGCATGACGCCACCGATCAGATAGGGACGCTTGGTCATCTGATAAATGCTTCGAATGGTTTCCCAGAGCGGATGGCCGCCGAGGTAATAGTCCTTCTTGCCATAAGCGAAGCTCTTGCCGATCTTGCTGTGATTCGCGGTGCCCAGAATTCGATGGTGATAGAAGCTCTTTTCGCGGAAGGACCTTGTTCGCCAGCCCACCATGCGCGCCGTGGTCACTGCCATCCAGTCAATGCCGCCGGCCTTGCTCGGGGAGTATCCGCCGATCGCCTCCCAGCATTCCCTGCGAAAGATCTGGCACTGCCCCGACACATAATTCTGTCCCTCGAAGCTGTCGTACGCAGAGTTGTAACCCGGCTCGCGAAATGTTGTGCCCGCAACGCCCAGGTCGGGATCCTCTCGAAACCTGTCCATCAGAAATTCGAAATGATCCGGGTCAAGCGTGACATCCCCATCCAGGTTGCCGATGATCGCATAGTCAACTCCCGCCAGCCGTTCCTCTCCAGCACGAACGGCATAAACCTTTGCCGCGAAGTTGCGCTCCTGCCGCGTCGGCAGATTGACAACTTCTATCCACGGATACTGGAGGGCACATCGCGCGGCAATTGAGCCCGTTTCATCCGTCGACCCATCGTTGACAATTACCCACCGCACGGGCAACAGAGTCTGCTGGGCAACCGACTGAATCGTCGATTCAAGGAACTCGGCCTCGTTGCGAGCAGGTGTAATAAGTGCGTATGGCAAATGGGTCGTTGACTGCATTGCTCTCTCGAAATGCTTTCTGTCGTTAATCGATGAATAGCCGGTGCGCAAGTTCAAGCGTAAGAATTCGGTTCAGTTCGACCGTATAGTTGCGCGTGCCATTCAGGTGGCACTTCACAATATTCGTTACCGAATCCCGATTTAGATAAGGGCGCGCAAGAGACCGCGAATCGAGCAGGATTTCGCGCACGTACGGAGCAAGTTGATCTCGATACCACGGTCTGAAGTGGAAGATCTTGTGGCGACCCACCCACATCCGCTCGAAATGCACGAAGGCAAACATATGGTCTAACGAAGCAAGCCACTGGGGCATGCCGTAGTCGTACGCGTACTCGGCCTTGAAAGAAAACTGAAGTGCAGCGCGCGTGAGATAGCTGTTAAGGCCGCGCGTTCCGCGGTCTGTGCGCAGGGCCGCCAGCGCCGGGTTTCCCGATTCCACGAGCTTCACCCGGCATTCCTGGTTGATGTTTTCGACATTCGGGGCTCTGTAGGCAACTTTGACGAGGTCGTTATCGAGAAACGGCGTGCGGACTGCCACCTGCGTTTGTTCGAGCTCAAGTACACCATAGTGGTGCCAGGGCGACTGGCGGAATGCAACGAAAGTGGACTGATGCCCTTGGTGAATGACGTTGTAGGTACTTTCCGCCTTCTCAAGCCATGGCGAGAGATCGGACCGATAGAGGCCCCCTACAGGCTGCACTGCCTTAAACATGGTAGCCTGCAACAGAATTTCGCTGCCGTACGTTCCCACCATCCGTACCGGCGCGATTTCGCGGGCTTTCTCATTCACATAGAGATCGGGCGAGCGTCCCGTATCGACGCAGGCGTCTGTAAGGTAAACCGTGCGCTCGGCATAACGGGGAAAGTTGGCGAGAAACTCGTCGCCGGTGGTGATGACCTCGTGCGACTGGTTGCAGATCTGAGCAACCTTGCGCGCCAGCTTTACATCTTCGTTATCCCTATACATGCTGCCGAATGTGTAGCACGGCATGGTGCCCGCTTGAGCCTTGTGCCAGGCCATGATGATCCGCGTATCGAGACCACCAGTGAGCGAAACCCCGATTTTCTCAGGCCCCTCGAAATAGCGTGGCAGGATGTGGCTGAAGGTATCGCGCAGGCTTTCAAAGTAGGATCCTGCCGCGAGCGGCTCCTGCTTTTCCCACTCTGAAGGATGAAAATACTCTTCCTTCTTCTGGAGGGAACCATTCTGAAATGACCACGCCGAGCCTGGCGGAAGAACGCTGATTTTAGGAAACAGGGTTCGATTTTCGAGAACGCAACCGCATACGATGAACTCTCCCAAACCACGCGGCTCGATGGAACGGGCCTCAGGGCATACCTTCAGAATTGCCTTGGCTTCCGCAGCGAAATAGAAGGCGTCTTTGCCCTCGTAGTAATAAAGGCGCTGCAGCCCGTAGCGATCGTTAAAGAGAAGCACGGCTCCCTTGGAAGCATCGGCAACCAGGCCGTGAAAACGCCCGTTCAGCTGCTTCGGAAAATCCACTTCGTCTTCATAGCGATGGACCAGATTGGCGGGTCCGCTCGCGGGAAATGCATGGCCTCGTGCGCGCAGTGCCTGCAGAACGCCGGGTTCTGGAAATTCTTCCCCGGAAAAAGTCAGGGTCACATCGCCACGCTCGTTCCGAACCGGCATCTCTGCTGCAAAGGCGCCCTCCCGCGCCACCCAACCTACGTAAACTCCCAGCGAAGGATCCTGCCAAACACCGGATCTATAAAACGGCTCGTGCTGCAACGTCCTGAGCATCGTGCCCAGCGTTTCTTCCGCCCAGGCTCTTGGCTGCCTGGTAATTATTCCAACTAAGCCGGGCATGAACAGCTCTCCTTAAAGGTGTAGAGCATTGAATGCGACTCTGTAAGAGGTTTGAATGCATAAGGCCGGCTCAATAAACGCGTAGCCCTGGAACCGCATGGCCCTGGATAGTTTCGCACCGGGGTGCTTACGCCTCGTACTGCAATTCCCTGCCTGCCATGACTCTTTCGTAAACATCGGCTGTTTTGCGCGCCGAGATCTCCCACGAGTGGCTGGCCTGTACGACTTCCTTGATACTGACCCGATTCGCATCGAGATTCTCGTAGAGGTCGCTGGCAAAGTAGGTCTCGATGGCCTCGGCGAGATCCGCCGGATCACCGGAGCGGCAAACGTAGCCGGTGACGCCGGAGTCTATGTCGCGACGAAACGAACCGACGTCGGTAGCGATCACCGGCAGACCAAAACTCCAGGACATGAAGAGCACGCCGCTTTGAAAGATTTCCGTATACGGCAGAACCAGCACATCTGCGCCCTTAAGGTAGAGCTCGATTTCATTGTCGGCGATGAACCGGACGTGCTCGAGGACCTGCCCACGAACCGGGCTCTGCGCAATGGCCTGCTGGACCCGGCGCCATTGCTGCTCGGCGTCCTTCATTACTTCGCCGGCAATCACCAGGCGGTAATTCGAATTGTTGCGCGCGACACGCTCGAAGGCTTCAGCCAGCAGATCGATTCCTTTATACGGAGTGATGCGGCCGAAAAAGAGTATGGCACGGTCCGTTGTGCGCAGTCCGAGCCGCTGCTTGGCCTCGGCGGAAGTTAACGTGGTTTGCGGCACCATGCTGTAGGTCCCAAAAGGAATCACCGTGATCTTTTCCTGCTGCACGCCGAAGAGCTGTACAAGTTGATCTTTCATCTTCTCGGTATGCACAAAGATTCCATCAACGAGACGATACTGCATACGCAGCGACAGCCGATTCAGCAGTGAGTCGCGCCCATCCCGTTCCGCGGCATTGATGTTGTGCGCCGTGAAGAGCAGGCGCTTGCGCAGCAGCCTGCAATAAAGGAGAAAAAAGGTCCGGTCAAACAGGGGCAGCTTGTAGTTCCACAACGTGTGAAAAACGGGCGCTGAGGATGTTGTGGCATACCGAATGAGCCGGGCATAAACGCGGGCACAGACAAGCAGCTTCTGAAGGCGCGACTGGGACTGTTTCGGCGCCGCATAGAGCGGAAGCAGGTCCAGATTCGACGGCTTCTTTTCAGCGAGCTCGGTTGCCATCTCGCTGTTGCAAATCACATCCACTGCGACTCCCAGAGATGCCAGTGACTCGCACAGTCCAGAGGCGTAATGCTTGTCGATACCCCCCGTAAACAGGGCGATTTTCACCATCGAGCGTGGCTCGTTCATCATCGAAGGTCTTGTGTACGGGTAGGTGAGTAGATCATTCTGTGGGGCCACTTGAACTCGGTGCCTCGCCTTGGTCGGGTTTCTGGCGGCGTGCTATACTCTAGCGAATTTCAGTAACAAACAGAGGTTCGAAATATCCCTGGCGCGTAGCCTGTGAGACGCCCTTCTGATTCCAGGCAGAACCCACAGCGCCAAGGGGCCCTTTCTTCCCAAACAGGGAAGTTTTCGCTGCACCGATGCCTTGGCAGCAAATCCCACGCAAATGATTGGCCGATTTGAAGTTGCGGCATTCGATTGCCATTTGGAAGGGGAGGCTTGAATTTCTTCGGGTAACCGTAGTACCCAAGGTAGGAATTACGACTCGTGCCGTTCGGTACGTTACGTAATATCCTCAGTATAAATCGCACTCAACCGTGTTTTACATGCACTACCGGCTGATTCGCTATCCCTCGAAGGTTGTATGGCTGAATCACTTTAGTGCCAATTAAAGGAGTCAACTACCCCACATGAAGCCTCGTACTATTTTTTCCCTTCTGCTTTTGCTGCTCCCGCTCTCGTTTGAGGCAGCCTATGCGCAATCATGTACGTCGGCCACGTGCAATGCAGCAAGCGCCAACGAATCGGATGTTCTGGCAGCTCTGCCTTCATCGGGCAACAAAAATGCAACTGTTGTGGTCAATGTTCCGGCCGGCAACGCTTCGTGGGCCTCTGGTTTCACTTACACTGTGCCCTCCACCATATCCAGTCTGACGATCCAGGGTGCGACCTCGATCAGTTGGTCGGGTACGGCGGGATCGTCGAGCTACACCTACAGCACGTCAGACAAGACTGTGATTCAGGATGCTTCCCAGGCCAACAGCCCGCTGATGTACATCACACTCAACGGAAACACCACGCTCCGGCTCACGGGACTTACGCTTCAGGGCGGCAATATCGGCAGTTCGGGCTACAGCAAATACAGCGGGGTGCTGCTCTTTACCGGCTCGTCGCCAAACCTCCGCCTCGATCATCTCCATATCAACAACAACACCTATTCTCCGGCAACGTCTTCTTCGTGGGTGCGCGTGACCGGCGGGGTTGTGGGTGTCTTCGATCACAACGTGGTCGATCTTGGTAGCAGCACCTCTGTTTCGAATGGTTTTCAGGCTTACAACGCCTACAACGATTCAATCGGCATGGGCGACGGCACCTGGGGAAACCCGACGCCGTGGGGTACGAGCCACTTTTTGTATTTCGAAGACAACTACTTTAATGGGGGCGCGCCGGACGACTGCGCTGATGGCGGCGCGTTCGTGATGCGCTATAACACCATCAACTCAGCGTATGTCGGCATTCAAACTCACGCGACCAAATCTCCGGGTGGTCCGACTCGCGGATGCCGCGCGTATGAGGCATACCACAACTACCTCACTGGTTCGGCGAGCGCACAGTCTTCTGGTGCGGCTGGATCGAAGGGCGGATCTGCACTGGTATGGGGCAACACCATGCCGCAAGGCTACTATCGCTTCTTTGAAGCCGCCACGGACCGCAACTCCGGCGATGAGACCGAAACCAACACACCGAACGGCTGGGGATATTGCGGCACCTCGGTGAACGGCAATGGAGCGGGGTCTCCCTGGGACGGCAACCAGTCCTCGACCGGTGGATATCCCTGTCTCGACGGATTGGGACGTGGACAGACGAAGCAGACTTTGAATGGAGCCGCGTTCCCAAGCCGCGTAAACTCGGCAACGAACACGATTTCCTGGCCTAATCAGTATCTCGAACCCATTTACCTCTGGAACAACTCGATTGGCTCCGCGACGTACATGCTGATTCAGGATCCGACTTCTAAGAACAATCAGGACTACTACTACGATTGCGGATCGGGCAACAGCACCTGCTCGGGCGGTTTTAATGGTTCCGCCGGCACCGGCTCCGGACCCAAATCAAGCATGCCCTCGACCTGCACCGCCGGCCAGGGTGGAACCTACTTCACGAGCCCCACCGGTTCGTACGGCGTCGCGTATTTTGCCACCGACGCAAACAATGGCAACGGCGAACTCTACGTTTGCACCAGCCAGAATACGTGGACTCCGATCTATCAGCCTTATACCTATCCACATCCGCTGGTGAGCGGCGCCACCCCAACCAAGCAACCGGGATCGCCACGCAGCCTCACTGCCACACTGGATTAGTCAGGTAAGTTCGATTTCCCTTCCCTTGTGCTGCCTGGCTTGCTGCCGGGCAGCGCAGGCTTCGTTTACGAAGCATGATCGCTGGCTGCAATCAGAAACTCTCCCTGATTTTTCTCCCCTCAAATTCAAAGAGCATTCGGTCCCACCACCGGAACAGAAACCATCTCGCGCCTACGAGCAGCGTCTTGGCACGCTTGGCTTGGTTCTGGCCAAAGAACGCGCCAAACAAAGACGCCTTCCATGAGAGTTGCGGCGGCTGCAGCTTGCCTCCCAGATCCACAGCCATCTCCTCGGCCTGCTTCACGAGATCCGGCCGGTTGGGATAGAAAAATGGCAACCAGTTCTGCAGATAGTCAACGCACACGTCGCGCACTCTCGGGCTGTCTTCCAACGAGAGCAGATACCGGATGTGTAGTTGCATGGAGCACATCTGAGCCTCCATTTTGCGATTGGACAGACCGATGTAGCTGAGACTGCCGACCCCTGAACGGCGATAATAGACCTTCGATTCGGGTACGAAGCGAACCCCGTCGCTTGCCATCAAAACCCGGCAGAAATACTCGCCATCGTCGTCGCCCAGCAACCGTGTATCCCATGGACCAGCTGCTTCGGCCAACTCGCGGCTGACCAGCCACGTGGCGGTTTGCATGAAGACGCCCAACTGCATCTTGCGGATCAGCCAGTCGACAGGATTGAGATCGCACCAGAGCGCGGTGGGAATGAATTCCGAGCGATAGTATCGATAGGCAAACTCTCCCCAGCTGCCGGAAAGAAGAGTGCGCCGGCTCGATGAGGGTTCGATCGCTTCCAGTTGCCGGGCAATTTTGTCCGGCGCCATCAAGTCGTCTGCGTCCAGGTATTGAATGTACTCGCCGCGGCTGAGCGCGAGTGCTCGGTTTCGGGTCGCGGCGGCTCCCTGATGCTCCCCGGCCACCACGCGAACCCCCCTGGATTCGAATTGCCGTGCGACTACCAGCGTTCGATCGGTCGATCCGTCATCAACCACGATAATTTCTTTGGCCTCCCACGTCTGCGCGACCGCAGAGTGAAGCGTGTAGGCAATCCACGCTTCTGCGTTGTATGCGGGAATCAGAATTGATACCAAAGGCTTCATGGTGCGTTCCTTTCGATTATCTGAAGGAGTTAAAGATCAAACGGGGGCCGCTGGACGTCTCTGGGAGTTCTCTCCGGTATGAAGTTGATTTCTCTGAAATGCTGGATCATCAGGCCAGATACTCTGGATGCAAAATCTTGGGCGGAACGAAATCCGGTTTCGGTGCTCTTCTCAACACCCAGTGCAATACCTGAGCAGTTGCGGCAGCTTTAGCTTCGAATGTAAGTCGTTCGCGGGCGTAGGTCATGCCCTGACGTCGCAGCTTCTGCACAAGCTTGCGATCCTGCACGAGAACGCCAAGAACCCGCTCCATCTGGGCCACGATGTCGTCTTCGTTGGTCAGAGCTACCTTGTATCCCACGTCGGCATTCACAATGTCGCCAGGACCGCCGAAATCGGCGACCACGGGTACGGCGCCTGAGGCAAGAGCTTCAAAGACAACTCCCGCACCGTTATCACGAAGAGAGGGGAAGAGAAAAACATCGGCAAATCTCAATTGCCTAAGGACCTCTGCGTGATCGATCCAGCCGGAGAAGACAACTGCGTCTTCAATTCCCAGCGATTTCACGAGCTCAACGAGCCGACCTCGTTCGGGGCCATCCCCAATCACATTGAATCGGGCTGAGCCGTTGCGAAGGATGGGCGCCGCTGCTCGCAACGCAAGATCGCAGGCCTTTCGCGGCACTAATCCGCCGACGAACACCAATTCAAGCTTGGCGTCATCCGGACGGTTGCGTTCATCGGCTGAACAGAGCGACAGTGTAATCCCCGGCTCCGGCACAAAGAAGAGCTTCTTGGAGTAGGCCGAGAACTCAGCGTAGGTCTGCGATGAAGCGGCGATGATTGCAGACGCATAACGATAGGTGGAGCGGGCAAACGGAAGGTACCGATACAGACGCCGAAGACTCGAGACCCACTCCTTTTGATTTTCTAACTGCGTGAAACCGGCGGGCCAGGGCAGGCCACCGTTGAGCGGCCCGATCACAAAAGGAATCGGCCCTTTACGCAGAAAATAGGCTATTGGACTCGGGATGACGGGAGACATTGGCAGAAGTCGCAGAACGAGATCGAACTCCCCCGCATAGATACGGCTGCGCAGTTGACGCCACGCATACCACTCGAACGCCAGGGAGAACGGATAGCTGAAAACGGTCAGCAGCTGAGTGTCGTAGTTAAACTTGAAGATTTTCTCCATGCTCCAGGCGAAGATGCGCTCGAGCCGGGGCATGTGAACGACTTCAATTCCGCGGAATTGACCGTTGGCCCGCCGGACGTGCTCCTCCCTGGGTCCCTCAATCACGAGATTGACGTCGTGCTGCTGAGCTAGCGCCGCCGCATGTGAATAAGTGACGTAGGGCATACTGACGCCCTCCGGATCACAAAACGACGCTAGTACCAGAATTCGTAACCGACTCATATTCCTCTCCAAACAGCTTCTCGGCAGCCCAATGGCGGCTGAGACTGTGTATTCGCTCAAAATCCTGTCACTGGCATTCTGAGTGGCGTCTTGACAGGCGCCATGTTCTCTATTTGGTCCCCGAGCATAGCCTAGACGTTAGCTTTGCGCTATTTAGCATCGACGACTTTCGAACCACCCATGCGAGCCGGCAGAAGGTCACCGAGCAAGCCGATAGCGTCATTGATCGGTTTCATCCCACGATGCAGCGCAATCACACAGACAATATATAGACCAAAAAAGGCAGAAGAGATAAGGAGTATTCTCACCAAGGCAGCGGCAGCGCTGAGACTGTCCTTAAGGTAAGGCACCGGCATTGCGTTCACAATCAGCGCCGTTGCGCAGCCAGCGACGACCGACGCCAGAAAAAATTTCCAGATCGACGATAAGATCGAGCCAAGGCCAAGCCCGATTGGTTTGCCGGCATACCAGAAGCCCGGAAACATGAGCAGAAAAAATGAGGCAGTCCAGGCAAAAGCAATTCCGGATGGACCCCAGCGCAACCCAAGCAGAAACAAGGTGGCGGTACAGAAGAATTCGATCAGTCCCCAGTACAACCACCTTTCAGGGCGCCCGATCGAAACGTGAATCCAGCCGTGAGTGTTGTAGAGCAGCATCGCTCCGATACCGGGACCGAAAAGTGCGAAGATGCGTCCGGCCTCATCCCAGCCGGGCCCCAGCAGAAGTCGGATGATGTCTTTTCCTACCAGCGCAAAATCCGCACCGATGCCCATGCCGAGAAGCGCGAGAACCGATATTGCCCCGAGAAAGAAACGTTCAAATTGTTGGCGGTCGTCGCGAATGCGGCTGAGCGTGCTGACTACAACGATCGAGAGCGGCGACAAGAGTTGTGACTCCGGCAAAACGAAGAGGTCGTATGCCTTCTTATAGAAGCCCAACATCTGTGCGCCATATCGCCATCCAACCAGCAGGTTGTCAGTGTTACGCGTCAGGTAGTTGAACGCGTAATGGTTGTAAACATGCATCGCGAACTTGAAGCCCGACCAGGTTCCCGCAACGCGACCCGGCAACCGCGGAGCCCAGCGGCAAACCAGCCACGCGCCGGCTGAGGTAACTGCAGACTGCGCAACAATACCCCACACCAGTGCCCAGTAACGCCATCCCGCTAAAGCTAGAATGATCGAAACCGCCACCAGCGCCACCTGGCCAGCAATGCTGATAAGCGCTGTTGCCTTGAAGTGCCGGGCGCGCTGCAGTAGGCCAAGATGAATCCATCCGATACAGCCCAGGATGATCATCAGCGATAAGCCGACGGCGACATGCGCAACCGCCTCGTTATGGAAGAACAGCGCCATCAGAGGCCCACACAGCGCAAAAACAATTGTCAGCAGGGCTCCCACGCTAAGCTGGATCCAGAAAAGATTGCTCGCCAGCGCATCGCTGAGTTCCTCACGCTGAACGACCGCTTCAATGAAGCCAGTAAAGCCGAAGCTGCGAAAGAGAAGTCCGAAAGTGGTCACCATCGCCACAACGCCGAAATCATCGGGAGATACGAGCCGTGCCAGAATGCTTACCGAACCCATCGACAGAATGAAATTTGCTGCCTGACCGCTGATGGTTGCGCCGGCGCTGCGAACCGTGCTCCTCCGCAGCCCCCCCTCCGCGACCACGGGATAAAAGCTGCCATCGTTGTTAAAAGGCTTCACAAGTGCTCCAGGTTACGGGCGCCCAGGCAGACCGTCCTGGATTTTGCTGAAAGGAAAATGACGGAATACTGTTGGATCGGAGAATACATTTACGCGTACAGTTTTAATTTTCAACTCGGAGCGTCAGTAAGAAGTACCCGGTCGCCTCACAGAACTGCCTGCCCACTTCCTTGCCGCCCCTGTGGAAGTCTGCCCGCTGGAAGTCTGCCCGGTAGAACCGTTGCGTGGCGGCATCATCGCGGGCGGACCGACAGCGGCGGCAGGTCCTGACCCAGCGTTGATCGCGCGCGTCTGGCGTTCGCCAAAATATCCGGCGGTCACAGCGGTCGAACAGGTAATGGCCAGAAGCAGAAACATCCACATTGGATCGAGAGGTCTGAAGCCCGCTTCAGTGATGCTGTAGACGGCCGCAACCATCACATACGCCAACATCAGGCCCCCGACCGATGGATTCACCCGCACCGCTGCGACGCCCCGCCGATACCCGGTGAGAAGAATCAGCGCGATGAGGGCCACGCCCACCCATCCTAGGTTCAAGAAAACCTCGATATAGCCGTTGTGCGCTTCAGTAACGAGGATCTCGGGATGCCACCAGCCGGCCCGCGAAAGTTCCCGCCACAATGTGTGAGGAGCCGAGCTAATCCAATAGCTTTCATAGCCGGCACCGACGAGAGAGTTGGGCACGGTTGGAATCAAAGCAGCCCAGATTTCGGTACGTCCGGAAAGGGTCGAGCTTCTGCCGATTGCGGTTGCCGCATTCGAGCCGCTGAAGAGGAAAATGCTCACGCCAGCAAGAACAAGTACCAGACAGATGGCCTGAATTCGGCCCGGCCTGTTCCTGATTGCACGAAGATTTGTGGCAACGATCAGACCGCCACCCAGAGCGAAGCAAGCCATCGCGGTAGCCGAATGCGCCATCTCCAGCAAACCAATCCCGAACAGGAGCAGCACACCGTGGGCCAGCAGGTGCCGCTTTCGATCCGGGCTCTTCTTGCCGCGAAAGAGGAGGATCAGATGCCACAACGTCCCCATGGAAATAACGAGAAGCACGACTCCAAGCGTGTTCTTGTTTGTGGTAATGCCCATGTTCATTGGTTCGCCTGCCGGCGAAAATCCTCGTCCGAGACCCGGCCAGTACTTGATGAAGAGCAACGAGGTCGGCAACATCAGGAAGCCGGTGCGGGTGAACAGCCGCTTCAAGGCAGCGACAGGCCGTGGATCTGTAGCGACAACCAAGACCATCGCCACATCGCCGATGCCCTTGACCCAGCGCTTCAACGACACATCTGGATGCGCGGACCAGGTTGCACTGACAAGGCAGTAGAACAGATAGAGCAGAATTGGCCAGTTCGCGACCAGCAATGTGAGCGCCCTGTTTCTGCGGTTAACCAAGACCGCAATGGCCGCAAGCAACAGCACACCAAAGATCGCGGCATCAAACGGACTGCCCTCAAGCTGAACATTGCCGCTGGGCGCCGATAGTCCGAGCCAGATTGAGACGGCACGAGACCCGATGATCCAGAAATAAATGACCGGCAGCCACAGCGCTCGCGAAGGAAGGTCTTTCCTGTCGCGATCAAGATAGAAAAGGCCGGCCATTCCGCAAACGTAGATAAGAGCGGCGAGGGTTGGATTCATGCTTCAGCCTGGAAACTGATGGCGATCAACGACGTTGTCGATGGTCTGTATTCTCTGGCAAGCGAAGGTTCGTGCCTTTCGCTGCCGCGTGTATTGAAATCTAAGACTGCTCATCGAAGGATGGGCGCCAACTCACCGGCTGATCACATTTGGATGACCAAGGCTGACGAAACAGAGTCTACTTCCTGATGAGATATGGAGCCGGCGGGAGGATTTTAACGCCCCATCTGCCGATTACAATTCGGCCGCTCTGACAGTTAAGCTACACCGGCTTATGAAATTTCTTATACCACAACAGCCTGGCGCGCAGCCCGATTGAGATGATCGACTGCGGCAGAATACCGATAAGACCGCGATGGAGTTTCGCCTTCATGCAGAGCCTGCCCCATAGCGTGAGGGGTACGAAGTATCTGGGAACAAGAATCTCTTCAAAACCATTGCGGATTTTGAACTCGCGTAGAGGGCTGTCACGCTTGTTCCCGTAATTGTAATTTCCGTAACTAATATGCGAGATGCCACGAGCTTCGGCGATTGCGACTGCCCTTTCCACAAGAGCGTTCGCTGGCCGCTTATCAAAATGGCTCGCCTTGGTGGTGAGATTCAGGATAGCGGCGACGTCCCCGCGGTACACCAGATGAAGAAATCCGATCATCTCATCGCCTTGATGAGCGCAGATAAAATCTGATCTGCCGACGAATTCACCATACCGCTTCCTGGTCTCATCTGGCTTGAGGCCAAAGTAAGCATTCTTCATTCCCTGGCGGGTCGGCGAGTCATCATTCACTCCGCGGATGCCTTCAATGAGCGCCTCGTCAAAATCCCTGATCGAGATGACTACGCCCCGCTTCTGGGAGCGCCTTACGTTCTTCCGAGTCTCTTGAGGCAGGCTCTCCCACCATTGCTTGAACGTGACGAGATGAATTGCCGCGATGCTCTCCCACTCCATCGGGTATTGATACTTCGGCTCCGTGGCAGGCAGCTTCTGCATGAAACTGAAGATGTCGCTCCTGAGGATCTGATTGGCGTCATCCTTGAGAGCCCTTCTGTAGAGCTCGGGATCTTCAAGCTCGGTCTCCAGCATCTCTTCACCGCGCACCCGCGCGATCTTGAGCCAGCTGCCGGAAGCTGTGATTTCATGCCCGTTGATTTTCAGAGCCGGAACTCGAACCCACTGTCCTTTGACTCTTACTTCAACTGAATGACTCGACTCGATCATAGACGCCTATGAGACCTCTGGCTCCAATTGCGAATTCGCATGTAGGGCCGCACTCGATTCACAGAGAAACTTCGCCGCACAGCCGCAGCTGAAAGCGGCCTCTGTAGTTGAGATGTCGGAGGAAATGGGAGGTGAATTCCGGCTCGATCCTCTCGGGGTAGCCGAGGCGATCACATATCAGGCGCTCTTAATGGCCGGAATCAGCTCTCCGCTGCCTGACTCAGGGAGTTTTCGCGCGCTCTGTGAAATGAAGGCGTGAATCTCTTCGACAACCCTGGCCTGCTGCGTCTCGCTAAGCTGCGGGAACATCGGCAGCGAGACGATTTCAGGAGCCACACGTTCGGCAACCGGGAAGTCGCCCTGGCTGTAATTGAGCGAAATATAGGCCTTCTGCAGGTGCAAGGGAATCGGATAATGAATGCCAGTTCCGATCTGCGCCTCCTTGAGGTGATTCATGAGGGCCTCACGCTCTGCGGTGCGGATAACGTAGAGATGATAGACGCCTTTCGACCAGGATGGTTCAAATGGAAGTCCGAGCGCCTCGTCGTTGGCAAGGGAGTCATTGTAGCCGGCGGCGCGTTCGCGGCGAAGCGCATTCCAGTCTTCGAGATGCGGCAGCTTGGCATGGAGAATGCCGGCCTGGATTGCGTCGAGACGGCCGTTGTAACCCTCCATGTCGTGGTAGTACTTCTTCACTTGCCCGTGGTCGCGCAGCGTCCTGACCTTCTCGGCCAGCTTCTGATCGTTGGTGGTGACGGCTCCACCTTCCCCGCAGGCGCCGAGATTCTTGCCTGGATAGAAGCTGAAGGCGGCGGCGCGGCCCATGGAACCGGCGCGCATCCAACGGTCGTGCTTGCGCGAAAAGTATTCGGCGCCATGTGCTTGGCAGGCGTCCTCGATCACCATCAGGCCGTATTCACTGGCTATGTCGAGGATGGCGTCCATATCGGCCATCTGCCCGTAGAGATGCACGGGCACCACGGCAGTGACGGGGCGGCCGCTCCGCAGGCTGATGAGTGTGCCGCTCTTGTCGCGAATGCACTGCTTCTCGAGATAGCGCTGCAGCATAACGGGCGACATATTGTAGGTGCGCTCGTCGATATCGATGAACTCAGGAAGAGCGCGTGCCTGCGAGATCGCTTCAGTGGTGGCGATGAAGGTGTTGGGGACGGTGAGCACGACATCGCCCGGCTGCACGCCGCAGGCCATGATGGCGAAGCGGAGCGCGTCTGTGCCGCTGCTGACGGCGATGCCAAAGTCAGCCTCGCACAGGGCAGCAAAGGCCTTCTCAAAGTTTTCGACGACCGGGCCGCCAATGAAACCTGCAGTCCGCAGGCCTTGACGGAAAGCGGCCGTGAGCTCCTCTTCAAGTTCGAGATGAGGCGTGATCAAGTCGAGGAATGGAACCGGCGCGTCGGCGATCGGTTCCGGCTTTTCGATGAAGCGAAGCACCTTCGCTGGGTTACCGGCAACAATCGCATTCGCCGGAACATCTTTGGTGACGACGCAGCCTGCGCCGACGATCGCGTTTTCGCCGATCACGATGTTCGGCAGGACCGTGGCGCCGGAACCAATGGACGCGCCCTTCCTGATCAGGGTGCGCTCGACGCTCCAGTCGGTCTCCGTCTGTAGTTGCCCGTCCTCCGTGGTCGCGCGGGGAAAGCTGTCATTCGTGAAAGTAACCCCATGACCGATAAAAACGTTGTCCTCTATAACAACGCCTTCACAGATAAACGTGTGGCTGGAAATCTTGCAGCGCTTGCCCACGGTTGCATTCTTCTGGATTTCAACGAACGCGCCAATCTTCGTCTCGTCTCCAATTTCACAACCATAGAGATTAATAAATTTCGAGAGACGGACATTTTCACCCAGCTTGACGTCTGCGGCAATCGAATTCAACGAATTCATAGATAAACTAAAGCCCCCTTTTTACCGAGCGATTCACTTGCTGCTTCGAGCATCTGGACCACGCGTAGTCCGGCACAGCCGTCGTTGAACGGTTCTTCATTCCTGGTGATGCAATCAACGAAATAGGACAATTCAGTCCGCAGCGCTTCGACCTGTTCGAGCTGCGGCGACCACATATCTCCGGAGCGGTAGCTGACGAGCAGCTCGTAAACACCCTCGCGACTGGTGATGTTGACGCCCTTGTCGTAGACTTTCACCTTCTCGTCGGCTTCAAGGTCATTCCAGACCAGCATTCGCTTCTCTCCCCCGATGAGCGTGGTGCGAACTTTCACCGGCGAGAGCCAGTTGACGTTGATGTGCGCGATCACGTTCTCAGGAAAATAGAGAGTCATGTAGGCAACATCTTCATGGCCGTTGAGATGCCCTTGTCCGGTGGCTACGACCGCCTCGGGGCTGGATCTCAAGAGGTAATCCATGATCGACAGATCATGGGGCGCCAGGTCCCAGAGCACGTTGATGTCGTGCTGGAAGAGGCCGAGATTGACCCGCGTCGAGTCGTAGTAGTAAAGCTTGCCGAGCGAGCCGTCATTCAAAAGCTGGTTGATCTTGCGCACCGCACCGGTGAAGAGGAAGGTGTGGTCCACCATGATCTTCAGATTTTTCTTCTGGGCTAGCTCTATCAGTTCTTCGGCCTGAGCGGTGTTGCTGGTGAAGGGCTTCTCGACGAAGACATGCTTGCCATTTTCAAGAGCCGCCTTGCTCAACTCGTAGTGCGTCCACACCGGCGACACAACAGCGATGGCATCGATCTCGGTTGACTTGATCACCTCGGAAGCGTCAGAGGTCACTCTGATTCCCGGATGTGCTTTCTCTGCTCTTAGTTGGGCAGCCGGGCTGATTTCTGCAATGGCCAGTACTTTAGAGCCTTCAAGATTTACGAGGTTCCTTACAATATTGGGTCCCCAATAGCCGTATCCAATCACACCAAAGTTCACGATATTCACCGCATTTCGCACTACGGAAGTTCAGACTTCAAATTTATGGAAGAAAAGCGGGTCTCGCGGAACGCACCGCAAAACTGCGCCAGGAAGAGTACTTGAATTTATTGCATGCAGAGAGCCGGGGGGACGTCCCCTCTGCCGATGCGTCAATATGCCCCGGAGCCCTTAATAACTGCCATTGGTGTACGAATAAGAATCTTGAGATCGAGCCACGGCGTCCACGTGGTGGCATAGCGCAGATCAAGACGCACCATCTCGTCGAACTTGACACGGCTGCGTCCAGTGACCTGCCACAGGCCCGTGATGCCGGGCTTAACTTCAAGAACGCGACGGCGGTGCCAGGTCTGGTAGGCCGCGAGCTCATAGGGAATCGGCGGGCGCGGTCCGACGAGGGACATATCGCCGATGAGAACATTAATCAACTGCGGAAGCTCATCGAGGCTGGTCCGGCGCAGAAACTTTCCGATACGCGTGACACGCCGATCATTCGTGATTTTATAGACTCCGTTGCCGTTGTGCAGCGCCGCGCCGTCACCGTCTTCCTGGGCGATGAGCTTGGTGACGTACTCCTGGTGTTCACTGTGATCGTTGTCTGTGTACATCGACCTGAACTTCAGGAATGTAAACGACCTGCCATGCTGGCCCACACGCTGCTGCCTGAAAAGGATGGGGCCTCTCGAGGAGAGGCGAACCGCGATCGCAATTCCCAGGAAGAGCGGCGAGCAGAGGATCATGATGATGATGCTGACTGCAAGATCGAAGGCCCGCTTGATCACCAGCAGCGACTTGCGATTTGAATCCTGCGTCACCAAATCGGGATAGAGCGCCGAATTGCTGGGGCGGCCGGTTCCGTCCTCTTCCCAGTCGTCAGGAAAGAAATGGAAGGTGATGCTGACCTGGCTGAACTGCTCAAAGGTCAACTCATCATGCAACGTGTTGCTGACCCTGTTGAGAATAGCGCTAAGAACAGAATTCTTGTCGTTCACCAGGAGGCCGGTGAACATTACGCCGACAATGCTCCGATCCTTGTACCAGCCGACAAGGTCGGTGTCTCGGCAAGAGGCGACTAGAGCGGCCAGAATGCACTCAAGCGAACTCCGGCTCTTCTCGATATTTTCGGGATTTGAAACTTCCAGAAGCATCAGAACGAACGGCGATTTCGACCGCTCAGTGCGCTTGCGTTCAACGGCAATAATTCTCCGGAAGGCCTTTTCGTCCAAAGCCATTCGCTCGGATACCGGAACGGAGTCAATCAGTGGATCAACGATTTTCGTTGACCTCTCAAATTGTCTCTTCGACACGACTACCTCCTTCAAAAGTAGGGAAAATGACCATTCGCTTCTCGCTATCTTCGTCTTTCGATCGTTCCGGGTGCTGCGGTACGCTGAGCAAATCGTTATACAGGCAGATTCGACGGCCGATAGTAATAATCGCTGCGTGTGGATGTGGCGGAGCAGTTCACGATGGCGCCAATCAGCTTTTGCGCGTTGATGGCGTCAAGCCCTCGGCGCAGTCGCCTCTTCTCAGTGACGCCCTGCCGCGTAACCAGAAGAATGCCGTCGGCAAGCCGCATCCAGACACTCGTGTCCGCGAGAGGAAGCACCGGCGGAGAGTCAATAATCACTGTGTCGAACCAATCTGCCAATTGATTCATGAGGGCAGTGATCTTGCCTTGCTGCAGCAGTTCCAGCGGATTCTGCGGAGAGGTTCCAGCGGGCATAATCCAAAGCCCCGCAGACTCAAGGTAGTAGATGCTCGACGCAAGATCCCGCTCGCCGCTCAGCCACTCACAGAGCCCGGCTTGAGGAGCAAGACCAAAAGCCTCTGCCAAGGCAGGCCGCCTGATGTCGCCCTCAAGCACCAGCACTTTCTGCTTGGCTCGCGCCATCGTAATGGCCAGGTTGGCCGATACCATGCTCTTCCCTTCCTGCGGAATTGAGCTTGTGATCAGGATCTTTTTGAGCGGCTGGGTCCTGCGCAGGTCACGCAGACGGACGCCGAGAAGGCGAAAGGCTTCGGCGGCGGCGCTGTCCGCGTCCGACAGACACGTCAGACGGGTCTGGAGTCCCAGGGATACTTCGAGCGGGCGAAATTGAGAGAAGACATCGCCGTGCGACTCTCGGCGCGGCGAAATGGAGTCAATCGAAAGCGGCAACCGGTCGGCCTCTTCGAGTTCCGCAAGCTTCTCTTCCAGAGTCGCTGGAGCGGACTGCTGCCATTTCAAAGTCTCCTGGCGCTCAGCGCGTTGCAAAACATCTGTCGATTGCATCTGCTCTGAAGACTTGTCTCCTGAACGTTCCGCCTCGGATCTTTGTAAAGCATCGAATATCTGGCTCATGTCTGTTTACCTTTGGGTTTCAACGGCGCGCGCGTCTGGGATCGATCGCAACCGGCTTCTCCGCTCCGCCGGCAAGACCATAAAGAAGATCGCTTTCACCCGATTCATCGTCAACGCCGGATGAGACGATGCCGATCCGGAATTCCCGGGCCACCTCATCCACGATGTCAGGCGAAATCGCGGGCTCCTGACGCGCATAAGCAGTGATCAGGCAGTTCTCGCAGATCGTGTTGATCAGGCGGGGGAAGCCTTTGGAGTGCTCGTATACCTTTGCAACGGCATTCGGAGGAAAGAGTCTGGGTTCTTCGGGGTCAGCGCCGGCCACCTGCAAACGGTGTTCGATGTAGCGCTGCGTTTCTTCAAAGCTGAGTGGGCCAAGCTGCGTGCGAAGGGCGATGCGCTGCTTGAGCTGCCGCAGGCCGATTGAATCAAGCTTGATGTCGAGTTCCGGCTGGCCCACCAGAATAATCTGAACCAGCTTGTCGTCGAAGGTCTCAAGGTTCGAGAGAAGGCGAATTTCTTCAAGAAGCTCCTTCGAGAGGTGGTGCGCCTCATCGACGATTAGGACCGTGGTAAGCTGCTGCGCATTGCGAGCAATCAGATACTGGCTCAACTCGAAAAGCATTTCGGTTTTGTTTTTCCCGTTGGCGGGCAGACCGAAATCAAGCAGGATGTACTGCAAAAACTCATTGGGCGTGAGGCTGTTGTGAAAGAGATAAGCGTAGGAGACGTCTCTGCTCTCTTCAAGCAGCCGAAGCAGGCACCGAAGCAACAGAGTCTTGCCGGTCCCTACTTCGCCGGTAACAACCACGAATCCCTTGTGACGGCGCACGCCGTAGTAAAGAGCGGCAAGCGTCTCATTGTGGCGCGTGGTCGGCACGAAGCAGGTCGGATCCGGCGTCAGATCGAATGGGCTTCGCGTGAGATTGAAGAACGCTTTGTACATTGCACTCCTAACCGTGCAGAAAGCTGACGGCCGCACCGGCGATGATGACCACAAAGACGGCGACAGTAAGGGCCCATCCAAAGACAAGTTTCTTTCTGGCTCTTTCCTGATCCGCAGGAACCACGATTTCCGGAATCTCGGCGATAACGGTTGTGGGAAGAAGCGTCCTGAGGTCCTTTTCGCTGTGCAGGCGGTCATCCATCAGTTCAAATGCGCCGGCAACCAGAGCTGCCACGATCACACCCAGCCCAAGGCCAATGCCACAGAATTTCAGCCGATTCGGAAAGTCCGGCTTTGCCGGCAGAGTCGGCGGATCAAGAATGGTGAACCGCTCTCCCTGCTGCATCTGCTCCATGCTGGTTGCCATCACCGATTCGTTCTTCTTCTTCAGCAGGTCATCATAATTGGCTTTGGATTGATCGTAGCCGCGCTGCACTTCGGCCAGTTCCTGCTCTGTGGCCGGTTGCAGATTCAAACGACCCTGGTATTCGCCGATCCTCGTCTTGAGGGCTTCAACAGTCGCCTCGCGATTCGAAATATCCAACTGGTTTGCCTTGAGCTGTCCCTGGATCTGGCCTACGGGCGTTGTAACGGACGGGTCACCCGACCCATCGCTTACCTTGGGCCTTGGGTTAGCGGCAAGCTCGTCACGGATGCTCTGCGTCTTAGCAATTTGATCCTTCAGCCTTAGGATGTCGGGGTACTGATCGGTATAGCGGGAACTCAGGTCGACGAGCTGCCCTCGAAGCCGAGCCAGTTCCTGATCGAGAGCCACGACATTGGCCGGCAGCGACTCGGCGTGCAGCGTTCCCCGGCTGTTGCGGTATTGATCGAGGAGCGCCTCAAGGTAGGCGTGTTGCTGTCGCGCGGTGTTAAGGGTGTCCTGCTCGTTCTGCAACTGCGATTGCAGGCCTGCAAGAATCTGCAAGTTGCTGTTCTGCTGCGAAGGCAGCGCACCTTCGTGGGTCGCCTGAAAGGCTCGCATCTTCGCTTCCTGCTCGGCCAGACCCTGACCCGCATTTTCGAGCTGCTCTTCAATAAAGCTGGTCGTTCCCTGGGACTGCTCTTGGCGGACCCTGAGGTTTTCGTTGATAAACAGGCTGGTCAATTCCGTGGTGACGCGCTGCGCCAAATTTGGATCAGGAGAAGAGTAGGAAATGCTGAAGGCCGAAATCTCGTTGTTACGCGTGTCCCGTACCAGGTCAATGCTGATGTCTTTCTGCATCTTCGCCACGCGAGCATCTTCGGCGCCTTCGCTATTATCGTTGGCGTAAAGGTGCAACGCATTCATGACCGCGAGGAGCCTCGTGCGGCTGAGAATCTGTTGCGTAATGCTCTGCATGCGGTCCTGCAGATTTTCGTTGACATTGGGCGCGACATAGTTCGCAGGCATTGTCGGCTGCTCCACCAGAATCAGCGCGCTCGACTTGTATTTCGGTTGTAGGAACCAACTTGTACCCCACACCAGCAGCCAAACGATGAAGAGCGGCAAAATTATATGGAGGTGGCGTCTGCGAAAGGCGTCGAGGTACTTTTCAAGGTCCGCGCCACCGGGAGTCTGCTCATCATAGACTTCAGTCATAAAAATTATCTTCCTATTAGTCTTCTGAACTGGTAGGAGATCGCAACCGACACCCGATCATCATTGCCGGAGTCGTTTAGAACCGCTACGCCCTCATAGGTCTGATGCAGGCGGCGATAGTCCGCGGTTGCCGTTAGGTTCTGTCCCAGAAGACGCGTGACGGAAACCAAGCCAAAAACGGTGTGGCCCCCGGGGGTTGTTACGACTGTCAACGCATTCGGTAAGGCTTCTGACAGGTTCATATACTCTCCGCTCGCTCCTGCCTGCCAAACGCGTGAGAGCTGCCAGCGGGCGGAAATATTGAAGGTATTCGAGGAATACGCGCCCACCAGGCCCTGGCCGGCGGTTACCGACTGCGAGTAAGTGCCTGCCACACTGCTGCGGGTTCCATGTACATTTGCGCTGGCCAGCACAAATGAGCCGAGGGAAGATGAACCGGGTTTACCAGGCTCCTGAGTGCTGTAGAATTCCGGACCCGCCGTCACCGAGAGCGACACAATATGAGACGGCTCGAACGTATAGAGAACTGATCCCACCTGGGTGTTAGTCGTAGTCTCAATTGGGCTGGTCGTCGTATGCGAGTATCGGTAGATCAGGCCTAAGTACTGGTTTCGCGACATTCTTCGCACGTAAAACCCTGAGCCGTTGGCTGAATCGGAATTGGTGAGCCCCGGCACCTGATTGAGGTCAGGATAGCGGAACAACCCGTACCCACCGGAGCCACCCATCATTGCGCTTCGTGAAAGCTGATAGCTGAATTCCACGCTCGTCGAATTCATGGTCTGGTCCGCAAAGGGAACAATGAGTTGGCCCGTCTGACCGATCGATCCAGACACCGGAACGCCATTCGATGTGTAAGGCTGGCTCAGCAGGCTGGAATTTTGCTGAAACGTATCCTGAAAGCTGAGGGAAGTGTGCCTGCTGGGGCGGAACATCACGTTCGCACTCAGGTTTTGGTTGAACTGGTTGAGAGCAGTTGTGGGTTCGTACAACGTAAATCCTACCGCATACGCAAGCGACGTAGCCATGCGCGTTGAGTCGCGATGGATACCCAGTGTCGGAGCGATCGCGATGCTCGTCTGGCTGCGCGTATTAAGGCCGTCGTAGACGTTATCGTCGTAGGCGGAGGTGAAAACGAATCCGCCGGACAGATAGTTGGAGCGTTGCTCAGACTCAAAGCTCATTGGATACGGCCGCCCATTTACCTGCGACGGCATCGACATCTGGAACTCGTCGTCCGGGTTAGCTACTCCCCCGGAGGCGTCAGGATCCACCTGCGACCACAGCGGGGCTGCAGTCAGCGAAATCAACAATCCTAGAAAAATTCGAACCCGCATAAGATGCCCTTTACGGAACAATAATGGTGTCGCGCGGCTCAACTCTGATGTTCTGCGCAGGATTCTTGCCCTTGATGAAATCCTTGTAGTTGAACGGAATGCGATAGGTTCTTCCATCGGCCCGCTGCCGCAGCACATAAATATCTTTCGTCTTCGCAAAGTCTCGAACACCGCCGGCAAGCGCGATAGCATCCATCACCGTCAGCGGAAGCCCAAGCGGAAACGTGCCCGGCTTCCCCACCATTCCCAATATGTTGAACTTCTTGCTGTTAATCTGCTCAACGATCACGGTGACTTCGGGCGCCGTGATGTAGTTTTTGAGCTTCTCGGATATATCTGATTCAAGCTGCAAAGGGGTTCGTCCGGACGCCTGGATCTCGCCCATCAGGGGTAGAGAGATCTTGCCGTCGGACCGCACAGGGACTGATTTGGAGAGTTCGCCCTCTTTCCATACATTGATCGCAATCACGTCGTCGTTGCCGATAATGTACGAAGAGTCGTGGCCCTGGTGGCTCGCGACCGGGGATTGATCTGCCGGGCTCGCCTGATTTGCGGCGAATGACGCGGAAGCCTGGCACATCAGATAAGCCGACGAGAAAAGAAAAACAACCCCAAGAGCAATCAACCGTTCAAATCTGCACTTCATCCTCACTCCTATCGAACAGCTCCCGTTTCTTGACTCGAAGCTGTCGTACCGTACACAGAAAGGATCAGCTTCAACCTCAGCTCTTATTCCGATCCAGGGTGACCACTTTCTTTTGAACCGGTAAGCTCATGTAAGTCCGAACGTTTCGACCATTAATACAAGAGCAAATAATCAATTCAACGGAACCGGCAGGGAGCCTTGCTTCACAACCCCGTCGCCATAAGGAACTCGCGGCAATTTTGCCCCGCTTGTGGCGCCGCGAGATGCTGCAGCAGGTTCGACATCGGAAGCATTGATCTCAACCGCAACCGATTGAGCAAGCATATCCACGGAAAGAACCAGCCTGTATACGCTTTTCTTGCGAACAAGCACCCCTTCGACACCCTGAAGACTGCCACGGGTAACCCGAACACGCTCGCCACACTTGAGAAATGGATGCGGTTCAAGACGCAAAGAGCCGTCGACTGCGGTGCGAATCGCATTGATCTCCTCGTTTGGAATCACGGCCACGCGCTCCCCGCTGCTGAGAATCGCATGCACGCCAGGTGTGGTGATCACCAGGGATCGGCGGCTCAGCCCTCCCCGCACAAAGACGTAACAGGGAAAGAGAGGCTGCGAAAGAGTCTTGCTACGATCCTTCCAGCGGCGAATGGACTCGTAAAGCGGCAAAAAGACCTCAAATCCCTTTGATGTAAGAACCTGAGCCACAACTTTCTCGTGCTGGTGACGCGTGTAAAGCGCCCACCAGTGCGACTCGTTTTCCATTGTGCCCGCCATTGAGTGCATATTGCTCATTTCGCGAAACTTATTGTGATCAGCAAAAACCGCTCATCCAGTGTCATGACGTAGCTCCGCCCTGTGGGTTACAGTATTTTTTTTGCACATCGGCAAAAAACAAGCACCGCAACTCACTCAAACCAGTGGTACAGGGAGCGGAAGTCCTAAGCAGACCTTCGACTGGAGCCATATCTCGAATCCCGGCAACCAGAACCCATTCCCCGGCTTCATGAAACCAAAAACCAACACATCAAACACATGACCGCTCGATCGAGTGATTCGCCCTGACTTTTCTGCTCGCGCCCTTTGCTTACCCAAGAACGAACCCGCTCCTCTAATGTGTTGTATCCATGACAATTACTTAGCGCTCAAGTGTCAATTCCACGTTGGTAATAACTCATCAATTACTAACCTCGCGAGGTGTCCCAATCATTGAGAACGAGGCTAGAAACCTATTTCCGTTTCCCTGGGTCCACTGAAAAAATTCACCCTCCCCCGCGCTCGACCTACCCCATCGGCGGCGACTCCTTGTGACTTCGCCGCCTTCTGGGCATATTTGCGTTCCGCAACCGCCCCAGAAGCGCGCGGTAGCTCATTCGGAGCTCCCGGGCAGCCCGCCGCCGGCTCCAGCCATGTGCTTCAAGAATTCTTAAAATTGCTGCCTCTGTCGCAGCTGATACGACTTGCTCCGGCTGATCGGTTGCAGTCTCGGCGATTCCGCTCAAATCCTTTGGCGCTCCATCGAGGAAAGCTTGATCACGCAGTTCTTCGGCCAGCCTCTCCTGGCTGCCAAGAATCACCACACGTGCCACCCAGTTTTCGAGTTCACGCAGATTGCCGGGCCATTGCCATTGCGCCAGCAAATGCAATGTGCGCGCGGTGAGTGCCTGGGGATTTCTTCCAAATCTTCTGGCCTGTCTCTGCATCAGAAACGCGCAGAGTTGGGGAATATCCTGCGCGCGTTCCCGCAATGCAGGCAAATAAAGCCGCACAAGAGTGCCCTCTCTCGAAGCGGTCCCGGCGACCACCGTCCCTGATCCGATTCGCGTAGAGCACACAATGCGCACACTGGCGCGTCTGACCGCTTCTCCGCGGTGGCCGGCGTCCTGGCTCGACAGCAGGTCAATCAGCTCTTCCTGCAGCTTCCAGTCCATGTCGCCGATTTCATCCAGAAACAGTGTTCCGCGCGCAATCTCTCCGTCTCCGTCACCCTGTGTCTGCCAGGCCGGTCGGTTCGCATCACCCTGCCGCAACCGCGAAAATAACAAAGACCGTGTAAAGGCAATGCAATTCATCTTGATGAAAGACTCTCCGTCAGAAGCAGACAGGAGATGCAGATACTTTGCGATAACTTCCTTGCCGGTCCCGCTTTCACCCTGAATAAGAACCGGAAGCCCCTCGCGCACGGCCCGCTGCAGGCCCAGGCGAACCTGCTGCATGGCTGCGGTTCTGCCGAAAATGACATCCTCGCCGGGAAAATCAGTCTGGACGATCGACAGGTTCTGGTTCGGATCAGAAGGCATGAAAGTGTGCGGCCAATCGCCGTCGACCCATTTACATGCATGTCGATAGCCAATTTCCCGCTTCAGGACGCTGCTGTTAACTCTCATATTTTCCATTAGTTTAGGAAGTGGATAAACTTCGCTCTGCTGCGCAGGTTGCAAAACTTTGCACACTTTGTACGACTCGCCTGCACATCTTTCAAGTTTTGATGCACCTGAGCTGAAATACGGCGATTCCCTTTGTGCAGAACGTTGTGGGAAATGAAGCTACCGCGGCCGCGGCCGTCTATCGCGCTCGCGGTGCACAGGCTCAAATTAGAAGGGAGAACTCAAAAAGCTGAGCCGGGATATTGCAATTTCCGGCTTAAGAAGAGATAGCTTCGAGTTAGCTCACGGCGCGCCGCGTAACGCGTGCCGGATACACCTTGCTAACTTCCCGATTTAGCTTGGGAGTTAGTCGGTGCTGTTGAATCTTGTAGAGGAGACCGCGATAACTTATATTCAGGTACTGCGCGGCGTGGCGCCGGTTCCAGCCCGAAACCTCGAGCGCATCCTGAATCAGTTCAGCCTCGGCGCGGTCCTTCACATCGCGCATAATCGATCGCATGCCGGAACAGTTTGCAGCAGCCAGCGCATCTTCAGGCACTTCAGCTTCGAGAGCGACACTCGGCCTGCCGGTGTCGATCTTGACTTCCAGCTCCCGCATCGCTGCCCCGGGATCGCGCATGATGATCGTGCGGGTGACGAAGTTGCGGAGCTCTCGAACATTGCCCGGCCAGTCGTAGAGCAGTGTCAGATCCATCAGGCGCGCGGAGAAGCTGCAGTCGCTTCCATTCTTCATTTCAGCCGGTGCGCGGCGAATGATCTCATCGATCAGATAAGGAGTCTCTTCGCGCCGCTCACGCAGGGGTGGAATGCTAATGGTGAAGACGCTGAGGCGATAGTAGAGATCTTCACGGAACGACTTGTTCTTGAGAGCGCTCTCCATGTGCAGGTTGGTCGCTGCGAGCACACGAAGATCCGACTTGATGGCCTGCTGGCCGCCAAGACGGGTGAACTGTCCATCTTGGAGCACGTGCAGCAGCTTTGCCTGCATCTGCGCGCTCATTTCGCCAATTTCATCAAGCAACAGCGTGCCGTAATTCGCCTGCTCGAATTTACCTGGTGAGTCTTTGATCGCTCCGGTGAACGCGCCCTTCTGGTGCCCGAATAACTCACTTTCGAGTAAGTCCGCAGGCAGGGCAGCGCAATTGACCTTAAGGAACCTTTGTCGTGCACGTTGCGAATACTTGTGAATCAGGTGAGCGACCACTTCTTTTCCGGTGCCGCTCTCGCCGAGGATCAGCACGTTGACGTCGGCATCGGCAATCAACCTGGCCTGGCGCTGAATTTCGAGCATCCTGGGCGAGGCCGCGAGAAAGAAATCGGATCCCCCTAATTCTTCAAGACACGGTGTGGAAATCGACGACTCAATAGCGGGTTCCGGAGTGCTCGCCGGACCCGGCGGAGGTGCCATCACAACGGACTCGTCCATCAAGGTGTTGCACAAAGTGTTGCAGGCGATGAGGGCCGACTGAAGCTCTTCGAGAGTGACCGGCTTCGAAATGAAAGCGCGGATGTCGAATTCCGCAGCTTCCTTGCGGAGCGCATTCTCCGCGGTCCCGGCGATAAGGCAAGTGGGGATAGCTGGAGCATTGCGGAGAAAGAGACGAAGTTTGGCGGCCTCAATCTGCCCGCTGGTCGCCGACTCGATCAAGAGCAGGTCCGGAACAAATCCGTTTGCCAGCAGAGATTGTGCCTGGGGAAAGCCTGCGGCCTGAGTGACGCGGTGCCCAAGACCCTCCAGCATTTTCCTGATGGATGCGCCCGTGTGGGCATTCCGGATCACACTCAGGATAAGAAGCATAGGTCTCACAAAGCACCTTTCGGGGAAAGAACTCAGTTGAAACTGCAGACTTCGACGAATACTTTGGTCAACTCTCCCACTGAAGGCGCCATTTGAAAGGGACCCGGTAACTGGGCGGGCTAGACAGGGGATTTTTGGTGATTGGCTTGACGGATTTGCGTGGCCTCTCTAACCAACTGCAAATGCACGACATTTGATTCGGGCCCGTAAGACAAAGTGAACCAGCAGAACTAAGTTTCAGTAACTCGCGGCTTAAAAGTGGGGCCGAAACTACCAGGGATTAAACTTCGCACTCAGAGCGAAGACCGGGAAGTGATCATCCGTCCTCCGGCAGTGATCGAACTATAGGTCACCTGTTGCCCGGAGTCAATAACACAAAGGTATCCGCAAAAAGAATTACCACCAATCAACTCCATTTTTTACAATAACTTACGTGATCGCGCCTTCCGGAAGGCTCCGCCCGGCCTTCCTATTGCGGTCTCGGCCGGTCGCCGCCCGGATTTGCGGGGCCGGGCTGAGCAGGCCTGGTTTGCTGTTGTGGCGCCGGGTTCGAGCGATTGTTAGCCGGCGCAGGGCGAGACGGCTCAGGGTGAGACGGTGCCGCAGGCCGCGGTTGTGGCTGGGTCGGGCGCTGCGAACCAGGGTTCGGTTGTGACGGCCTGGCAGGCTGGTTATTTGTCGGTCGGCCCTGATTTGGCGGCCGTTGGGGCTCATTGGTGGTTGGGCGCGTGCCCGGCGCAGTGGGACGCACACCTCCCGGGCGCTGCGGCTGGCCTTGATTTGGCGGGTGATTCTGCGGCGGGCGAGCCGTCGGTGGTGTTCCGGGTCGACTTGGCTGGAAGACCGGGCCGTTTCCCGAGCCTGGCTGCACTGGCCGCGGGCGATAGACAGGCATCGGCGGACGGTAATTGGGCGGACGATAGCGCCAGTTGCCCCCGTAACCGGGCCTGCTGCTCCAAACGATCGGCCGCGGGCGAAACCAGGGGTTAGGTGGGCGATATCCGCCGTGCCATCCTCCCCACGGCCCGTGATTGTAGTAGATACCGCGTCCGCCCCAGTTCCAGCCCCATCCGCCCCAGCCCCATGGCTGGTTGTTCACCATCAGCGCTCCGATGCCAATGCCCAGCGTGAAGCCGATCAACGAGGCCGCGCCTGCATTTGAAGCGTAGACAACGGTGGGGTTGTATTGCGGCACGTAAACCACCTGCGGATTTGCCGGCTGAATCACATAGATGGGTTGCGGTCCCTGTTGAATGATCACAGTCTGCTGGGGCGTGGTGCGCAAAGCTCCCGAACCGTAAGCCTGCGCACGAAGCCGCTGAATCGATGCGGAAACAGATGCCTGGTCCGTTGTCACAGCCTGCCCAATGGCCGCATAGTCGTCGATATGCTCGGCCATCATCTGCAGCACTGTTGGAAATTGCACCAGCGCAATAAACGCAGGGTCAAAGCCCTGTTGCTGGGCAGCCTCGCTAAGCTGCTCCCCGCTGAGACCCTGATTGCTGGCCAGCCAGTTGTCTACATCCAGAATCTGCTGGGGACTGGTGGAGGCGGTTGTGATCTGGGCAAGCAGAGCGTCAGGGTAGAGCGCGATGGGGGCGAGCAACTGGTCAAGCTGCTGGGGTGAGAAGGGAGCGTTCTGCGCAACAGCCCCCTGCGGGAACTGGACGAGGACAAGACTGAAGATGACGAACAGGGCGGGAAAACGAAGGGCAGCCTTCTGCACCATTGCCTCTCTCTCATGAGCCCTTTGGGCGTTTAAAAGATTAGATGCGGCTCCTCGGCGATCTGCATGCCGCCCTCGAAAATAATCAAGGGTGATGGACCCCGGCGTCTGGTCTCGGAACCCCGGGTCTTCACTGAAGCTGTCGATCGCGAAAACCCCTCGGCTGTACCCTATAGGGAGGCAACACTCAGGCGCCATCGGCCACCGGCCATCAGGAAAGCAGGCAAATGCAACGGGCGATGCCGGCGCGGGAGACAAAGTGTTATCGATCGACGACACCATTCAATTGATTCGCATTGGCGATCGGCCAGGAAGCACGGACCCCTCAGTCCCCGCGCCGATCGGAGTCTGCTCCACAGCTCTCGCTGACGCGCCGTGGACATTTGACGCACAGGCACCCGGCTACGGCCCTGGCGCCTCCATGAATGACAAGCTCCCTGTCGGCTCGCCGCACCAGGGTTTCCTGCCGCAAGAGTATTGCCAGGCCTCGAAGAGCGACCTCGATCGGCGCATCCGCGACGCAAAAGCCACACTCGGCGAACGCCTCGTAATCCTGGGCCATTTCTATCAGCGCGATGAAGTCGTCCAGTACGCTGACTTCGTCGGCGACTCTTTCCAACTCGCGAATGCCGCCAGGACTCGCCCCAAAGCTGAATTCATCGTTTTCTGCGGCGTCCACTTCATGGCCGAGACCGCCGACATGCTCTCGCGCGCAGACCAGGCCGTGATATTGCCGAATCTCGCTGCCGGCTGCTCTATGGCGGATATGGCGGACTTGGATTCCGTTACCGATTGCTGGAACGAGCTCGAAGAGGTCTTTGGCTGCACCGTCGGCGAATCGGGCCGCCAGCCGGTCGTCCCGGTTACCTACATGAACTCTTCGGCTGCGCTCAAAGCTTTCTGTGGCCAACACGGCGGTACCGTGTGCACCTCGTCGAACGCGCCAGAGGTTCTCAAGTGGGCATTAGCTCACGGCCAGCGTGCGCTCTTCTTCCCGGACCAACATCTGGGTCGAAACACCGGAAAGGCGATCGGCATCCCGCTCAAGCAGATGCCACTCTGGGACCCCAGCAAGCGGCTCGGCGGTTCTGATCGAGAGACCCTTCAGCACTCCCGGGTCATCCTTTGGCATGGCTTCTGTTCGGTGCACAAGCGGTTCACTGTCGGCCAGATCGAAGCCGCCCGAAAGCGGTTCCCTGACGTGCGCGTCATCGTGCATCCCGAATGCCCGATGCCGGTGGTCGACGCAGCCGACGCAGCCGGGTCAACTGACTTCATCACCACGGCCATCGCTGCCGCTCCCGCCGGCAGCACCTTCGCCATCGGAACCGAAATAAACCTCGTGCAGCGGCTCGCAAACCAAAATCCGCAGCACAAGATATTTTGTCTCGACTCCGTCGTTTGCCCCTGTTCGACCATGTACCGAATTCACCCCAGCTACATCGCGTGGGTTCTTGAGGCGCTGGTTCAAGGCAACGTAGTCAACCGAGTCACGGTAGCGGAGCCGGTCGGTATCCCTGCACGCATCGCTCTGGAACGCATGTTGAGCCTCAAACCGGCCTCCTCTCTCGAAAACGAGGTGGCGGCCGAATGAAGCACATCATCATCGTAGGCAGCGGCATCGCCGGACTGATCGCTGCACTCAAGCTCAGCCGCAGACACGCCGTCACGCTGGTCACCAAGGCCCGCCTCGAAGACAGCAACACCCGCTTCGCCCAGGGTGGAATTGCCGCCGCAATGTTCTCAGATGACAGCGTGGCCGAACACGTCGCCGACACGCTCCGTGCCGGCGCAGGTCTCTGCGATTCTCGTGCCGTCGAAGTTCTCTGTTCCGAGGGTCCGAGGCGCATCCGCGACCTGATCCAGCTGGGTGTTGCCTTCGATCGGCACAACGGCGAGTTCGCCCGCGGGCTCGAAGCCGCACACACACGCGCTCGCGTCTTGCACGCGGGCGGTGACTCTACAGGCCTGACCATCGAACTTGCACTGGCTCGCGCTGTTCGGGCCGCAGGCATCTCGGTGATGGAACATACCTTCGCCCGTGACCTCATTCTTAGCAATGAAGGGGTCGCGGGGCTCCGGATCATGAGTGCCGGGAGCCAGTGTCATGACATCGATGCCGATGCCGTCATTCTCGCGAGCGGCGGTGCAGGCCAGCTCTTTCTCCACACCACCAACCCTGCCGTGGCCACCGGCGATGGCGTGGCCATGGCGATGCGTGCGGGCGCAGAGCTCGCCGACCTCGAGTTCTATCAGTTCCACCCGACAGCCCTTGCTACATCCGACACTTTCCTTATCTCCGAGGCAGTTCGCGGCGACGGTGCCGTGCTTCTCGACGCTAACGGCAGGCGCTTCATGCAGCACATCCACTCTGACGCCGAGTTGGCCCCGCGGGACGTTGTGGCCCGCGGAATTGCCCGCCAAATGGCCGCTCAAAATGGCGAGCCTGTCCTGCTCGACGCCAGGGCATTGGGCGCCGCCTTCCTTGCCCGCCGCTTCCCCACCATCGACGCCGCCTGCCGCGCCCGAGGTCTTGACTGGTCCGAGACGGCCATCCCTGTCACGCCGGCCGCTCACTACTGGATGGGCGGCGTCCGCACTGACCTCTGGGGTCGCACATCCGTCGCCGGTCTCTTTGCTGTTGGCGAAGTAGCCTGTACCGGCGTCCACGGAGCCAACCGCCTTGCGTCGAACTCTTTGCTCGAGAGCCTCGTCTTCGCCTGGCGCTGCGCCCAACTTCTCCTCGATGAAAATGTCGGCGCTCCATCATCCTCTGGTGTTTTGATCGCCGGCGAAATTGGAATGCATTTGACGTTACCCATACATCGCGCCGGAACCGTGAAACCTGTCGACCGTCGCGCGCTCCAAACCCTGATGTGGAACGCCGCTGGAATCGAGCGTAGTGCCGCCGGCCTTGAAGCCGCCGCAGGTCAACTGCATCAATGGGAGACGATCGGCACCAGCGTGCACGATCTCGAAACTGCCAACCTGCTCGCCCTTGCCCGTGTATTGGTCGACGCCGCTCTGGTTCGCCGCGAATCCCGCGGAGCCCACTTCCGCGAGGACTTCCCGGAAGCATCCGCCGATTTCCACCGCTCCCTGATCTACTCACAGACAACAGCGAAAGCTGTCACAACCGCATGTTGATCAAGCCCGGCAGCGACGCCATCAACCGCATCGTGCGCGCGGCCCTCGACGAGGACGCGCCTTGGGGCGACATCACCTCGCAGGCACTCATCCCGGCCTCCGCACATGTCACCGCCCAACTGGTTGCGCGCGAACCAGGCGTGCTCAGCGGAGAAGATGTTTTCATCGCCGCCATGTCGCTCGCCGATCCCACCATCACCGCCCGCTTCCATGTCCATGACGCTGGAACCTTCACCGCGGGCACGGTCCTCGCCACTATCCAGGGACCAGCCCAGCCCGTCCTCCAGGCCGAGCGGGTCGCCCTCAACTTTGTGCAGCGCATGTCGGGCATTGCCACGCTGACCGCCCAGTATGTGTCAGCCGTTGCTGGAACGCGGGCGCGCATTGTGGACACCCGCAAGACGATGCCCGGTCTCCGCCTCATCGATCGTTATGCAGTGCGCTGTGGCGGCGGTCACAATCACCGCTTCTCGCTCTCCGATGCCGTTATGGCTAAGGACAACCACCTCGCCATCCTCGCCGCCAACGGCCTGAGCAATTTAACCGAAGCTCTCAAGTCCATGCGGACCCGTCTTCCTCATACCACGCACGTAGAGGTAGAAGTGGATAGCCCCGACATGATCGAAGTGGTCCTGGCCGCTGGCGTCGACACCATCCTGCTCGATAACTTCACTACCGCCCAGCTTCATTTGGCCGTGGCTCAGATCGCAGGTCGAGCGCTGGTCGAAGCCAGCGGCGGCATTACGTTGGCGCGCATCCGCGAGATAGCTGAGACCGGCGTAGACATTATCTCGGTGGGTGCGCTCACCCATAGCGTCCGATCCCTCGATCTGGGGCTCGACGTCCTGCCCCAATAATGAGGACGGCGCCTACCTCTCTTGGCTGAACGCCGCGGAAAATCCGCTGTCGCAGAAAATGATGCGTCGTACGCACATCAGGACCACATTCAACGTTTCGGGGACGTTGTAATGGATGAGATGGCTACCGCAGGACCGAAAGATCTCTCGGCTTGCTTTTCACGGAAATGGACCTTTTCAGGGAAATGGAGCGCGATCAGGCGTGGAGGGGGTTAAGCTAAGCACAATTTGGCTCCTCAGGTAGGACTCGAACCTACAACCCTTCGGTTAACAGCCGAATGCTCTGCCATTGAGCTACTGAGGAGTGTCTGGCGCTGCGTTGTCCTCTATCAAATTACCAGACGAGGCATGGGCCGTCAAAGCGCGGCGGCGGGCTCCGGCTCGCAGGGCGGTACCATAAGAACAGGCACCCCAGGAGGCGCAATGTCCCGCATTTCCCGACTCGACCGCAGTGAAGTCTCGGCCGATCTTGCCGCCCTTTTTGACAAGGTGTTTGCCCAGCGCGGCAATGTTCCGAACATGTTTCGCGTGATGGCGCATCGGCCTGAAATTTTTGCCACGATGCAGGCCCACTTCGGTGCGGTGCTGAACACGGGAACCGTATCCACCAAGCTCAAGGAACTGATCATTGTGCGCACCAGCCAGGTGAACCAGACTCCATATTGCCTCGCCAGCCACTCCGCACTTGCGCGCAGCCTTGGCTGGAGCGATGACCAGCTCACACACCTCGCCGACTGGCATGATCGCAGCGACTTTACCCCGGCCGAGAAGGCTGCCCTGCACCTGGCAGAAACAGTCACGCGCAATGCTCACTCGGTTAGCGACGAACAGTATGCCGAGCTGCGTAGCTTCTACTCTGAGGGAGAGATCGTGGAGCTGCTCTGCGCGATCGGCCTGTTCAACTACTTCAATCGCTTTAACGACGCGCTCCAGATGCAGCCAACGAAGCCCGGCGAGGGCGGATGCGCGGCGCCTGCACCACCGGAAGCGGTCGCTACGAAGTGACCACGAAGGACGCGCTGCAGCTCTGCATCCCTGCCCTGCGTTGCCCATTGCCGCCCGATCTTCCACCAACCCAAATCAACGAACGGAGCCTCTGTCTGCCCATGAAACTGACCCTGCCTGCTGGCAACTTTCGAGCCTATCTCTTCGATTGCGACGGAACCATCGTCGATTCAATGCCGCTCCACTACAAGGCATGGAAGAGCGCGCTCTCTGAATGGAATTGCGCCTTCGACGAAGCGCTCTTCTATTCCTGGGGAGGCCGGCCGGTGCGCGAGATTATCTCCGCGCTGAATGCGCGGAATGGAATCAGCATGCCCGTGGATGCGTTGGCTACGCGTAAGGAGTGCCTCTACCTGGCGCAATTGCCGGAGCTAAGGGCGATTCCCGCCGTTATAGAACACATCGACGCGCAGCATGGCCGCATCCCCTTAGCCGTGGTTTCAGGTAGCAGGCGGCAATCGGTCGTCGGCTCGCTGACTGCGCTCGGGCTGCTCGACAAGTTCGAAACGCTGGTCTGCGCTGAAGACTACACGAGCGGCAAGCCTGCGCCGGATGGCTTTCTGCTGGCTGCGGAGCACCTCGGCATACCGCCGGCAGATTGCCTGGTTTTTGAAGATACTGATCTGGGCATCGAAGCCGCGACAGCGGCGGGCATGGCCTCCGTTAAGGTTCCGCAAACGCCGCTTGAAACTGAAGTCGGTCCGTCTGCGTAACAATGCAGTGAACCTCTTTTAGGTACCGGAGATCGTATGCCTACTCTTGAGCGGGACCGGAAACTTGAACTCCCCACTTCCACCAAACGCTCAGATTTCGCGCTCCTCTGCGTTATTGCCGCGGCGTTCGCTCTGCTGCACATTGCAACCAACAATCGCTATGGCTTTCATCGCGACGAGTTGCAGTTTCTCTCAGACGCCCGTCATCTTGACTGGGGCTTTGTCGCCTATCCACCCTTTACGCCATTCGTCGAACGCATCGCTTTTTCGCTTTTCGGATTGTCTCTGGTGGGCCTGCGCCTGTTTTCAGTCATCGCACAGGCTGGAGTCATCCTCGTTGGCGGCCTCATGGCGCGCGATCTTGGCGGCGGCCGGCTCGCGCAGATCACCGCAGCTCTTTCGGTGGGCCTCTCCGGCGTGCCTCTTTTTGAAGCCACGGAATTTCAGTACACGACGTTCTCTTACTTCTGGTGGATCCTCGTTTGCTGGTTTACGATCCGACTGCTCCAATCGGAGAATCCCCGCTGGTGGCTTGCAATCGGTACCGCCGTCGGCTTTGGACTGATGTCCAAATACTCGGTTGTGTTTTTTATAGCTGGCCTGATCGCTGGCCTCGTTCTCACTGGCGCCCGCAGGTACCTGCGCGGCCCCTGGTTTTGGGCGGGAGCGGGTATTGCGTTTTTGATCTTCTTACCCAATCTCATCTGGCTTGTTCATCACGACTTCATCTCCTACCACTTTCTTCAGCACATCCACGCGCGCGATGTGGGGGAGGGCCGCGCAGAAGGCTATTGGAAGAACCAACTCTTGCTCGACATCAATGTTGCCGCCATACCGCTGTGGATCGCCGGCCTGATCGCCTGCCTGCGCAGCAGCCGCTACCGCATGCTCGCATGGATGTATATCGTTCCCGTCTTGCTCTTCTGGCTCGGCAAGGGCCGCTTCTACTATGTTGCGGAAGCCTACCCAGCAATGATCGCCATGGGCGCGGTAACTGCCGAGCGTTGGCTTGCCGCTCGACCCGCATGGCTCCATTGGTCCCTCAACACTACCTTCTTTATCTGCCTTTTCGCGTTTGGCGCCTACTATGCTGCAATTCTGGTCCCCTTTGCGCAGAGCGGGCGGCTGCGCGACTTTGCATTGAGCAAGAATGGTGATCTGCGCGAAGAGATCGGATGGGACGATCTGGCACGTGCGGTGGCCACCGTCCGCGATTCCCTGCCCCCGGAACAGCAGGCGAGCTATGGCATTCTCGTGGGCAACTACGGCGAAGCTGGCGCCATTGAAAATCTGAGCGCGGCGTATCACCTGCCTCCGCCGATTAGCCTGACCAACTCCTTTTACCTTCGCAGTTACCCAGCCACTCCTCCCTCCACGCTCATCGTTGTCGGATGGTCACAAGAGCAAGTGGATCGTGCATTCACAGGCTGCCGGGTCGCCGGTCACATTGCCAACGCTGAGGGCGTGAAGAACGAGGAGAGCCAGTATCACCAGGATATCTACGTCTGCGGGCCACCGCGCCAGCCCTGGCCGGAATTCTGGCGGGACAACCAGCGATTCGGCTGAGTTGCCGAGACGATTCACTCAAAGAGCAACACTGCAACGCGATAAACAGTGAAAGGCCCGTTCACGTTCTGCGCTGGACAGCTACCAACTTCAGCACGGCGATAGCGACCCGTATCCACCGCCTCCACCATTCGCTGCGGAAGCTGCGTCACGTCGGGATTCTGCCACAGAACCACGAAGCTCGGCGACTCGTTACCGGAATATTTGCCAGAGGAGTTGCAGTAGGTCCGGGCATCGGTTGAGTCGCGCATGACCGTGATCTTCTTCGCGCGTAGCAACGCGGCGAAAGCCGCTTCAACCTGGGACTGGGTCAGCACTGGAACCGCACGCGCATAGTCGGCGACGGCGAAGAGCACACCCTGGTTCCCCACAACGGCAATTCCTATGCGATCAATCTCAGCATTCAGAAGGTTGGCGCGATGCTCAGGAGAATCAAGCCAACCCTGATGAATGGTGGCGATATGCGAGCCGACTGCAATGTTCTCTTCAATCACGCTGAAGTGCGCGCCGGCTGCACCCGTGCGCGACGTCAGATCCTGCTCGCCGGGATATCGATGTTCGATTGGGCCTTCGACGGCCATGCGCAGGCAGTGCCCTAGCGCGGCCTTGGCGAGCGCGTCGTCCCATTGAAGCGTTCCGAGGTTATTCTGCGCGCGGGATTGATTAGCCAGAGCAAAGAGCTCGGTGGCTTTCGTCGGCTCCTCTTGCGGCGCCGACTGCGGGCTTGCGGGTGTCGACTGTGCGGAAAGGCCGAGCGGCCACACCAGAGCGCAGCATAACGTCACGCGCAGCAAGGCAATTCGCATGCCTCCTTATACAACCTTCGCGGCGGCTCGCGATCAATAAAGCAACACAGCCACCCGATAGGCGGTAAAGTCGCCCTCGAGATTCCGCGCCGGACAGCTACCCACAGCGGCACGCCGGTAGAGGCCTGAACTAAGTTTCTCTGCCAGCGCCGACGGTAAACGACTCAGGTCAGCCGACTGCCAACGCATCACAAACATCGGCGTCAGTCCTTCAGAGGATCGCGGAACACCGCTGTTGGTGAGGCAGGCCGCGCGCGCCTGCGAATTGTCGTGGAGAATGGCAACGCCCCCCTGGCTGTGCACCAGGTCCGCAACGCTCGACTCGACTTGCGTCTGTGTAAAAATCTCCACTTTGCGCGAGTAGTCCGCCACTGCATAGAGCGCGCCACGCACTGCCACCACAGCGATGCCAACGCGATTGACATCGGGGCTGAGCAGATTGCTGCGATGTCCCGGTGAGTTCATCCACTCATTGTGGATCTGCGCGGCATTCGATCCTACCGCGATGTTTTCCTCAATGAGGTCGAAGTGCGCGCCTGCCTGCCCCGCGCGTCCGGCAACGTCAGGCTCGCCATTGTAGCGGTGCGCGATCGTCCCTTCGGCTGCCATGCGCACGCAGTGTTCGCGCGCGGCCGCTGCGAGCGATTCATCCCATCGCAGGCGGCCGGCGCCATTCTCTGCCCGCGCCTGATTGGCCAACGCAAAGATTTGTTCCGCCGCCGAAGGCACTAGCTGATCGGGTCGCGGCATGGGGTACGGAGTGGATTGCGCTCGCGCGACAGCGGCGATACAGAAAACTGCAAGAGAGGCACAAAGGATTCGCTTCATCATTCCCATACCAGTTTCGAACACGCACATACCGGAATGTCGCGTTATTCTTGGGATGCGAATGCCTTTTGATAACAGTCGTGCCGTGCGTACGATTTTCACCTACCTCCGCCGGCAGCCGCTTGCGCTGGCCGGAGTGGTATTGCTGTCTCTCTTTCTTCTTGCCGGCATCACAGCCCCGTGGAGCGCACCCTATAACCCGGCGGCCATCGATCTGGTTCACCGGCTTGAGAGCCCATCCGCCACTCATCTTGCTGGAACCGACGAGCTGGGCCGCGATACGCTGTCGCGATTGCTCTGGGGTGCGCGCCTTTCTCTCGCGGTTTCTGTCACCGTTGTCTCAGTGTCACTGATGCTGGGGCTCATCGTGGGCGGTCTTGCCGGCTACCTTGGCGGATGGATCGATAACGCGCTGACGACCTTCGCGATGAACACCTTCATGGCTCTGCCGGGCATTCTTTTGGCAATCGCATTCGCAGCTTTTCTGGGTCCCGGATTTACCAACTTGGTACTGGCTCTCGCCATCGGCGGATGGGCCGGTTACGCGCGTCTTGTGCGCGCACAGGTGATGGCGGTGCGCGACCGCGAATACGTGGATGCTGCGCGAGCGCTCGGCGCAGGTGGCCTGCGCATCTTCTTCAGGCATATTTTGCCCAATATCCTCCAACCTATTCTGGTTCAAGGAGCTATTGGCATGGCGGGCGTGATTCTTGCCGAGGCCACGCTGTCGTTTCTTGGGTTGGGTATTCCCGCTCCACAGCCGAGCTGGGGCGCGATGCTGAATGACGCACGGCTTCATCTCTTCGATTCGCCGCACCTCGTTCTCTTCCCTGCCGCGGCGGTTGCAGGCGCTGTGCTGGGCTTTAACTTCCTCGGCGACGCGTTGCGCGACCAACTTGATCCTCGCACCCGTTTGGAAATGGGGTTATGATTCTGCCATGTTCACACTGCACCGGGGTGATTGCGAGCACTGCTGTCGCGTCTATCGCTATACCCTTCTGCACGCTGGTTTCGGCGATTACTCCTACGCCTATTGCGACAGCTGCGGAACCCTTGCGACGTTCAGCTATTCCAGCGGGTTCCTGCTGAATCTTCCCCATCTTCAGGCACAGCACCAGGCCATTGATCCATCGTGGGAGCCGTTCATCGCGGAGTGCGCATGCGGCGGGCACTTTCGCAGCAACGCATCCCCGCACTGTGTCTACTGCAATGGGACCCTCTCAGCAGAACACGCCGCTCCTCACATCGAGCGCAACTCCGTAGGCGCTGGCCGCGGATGGCGCTGGCAGAGGAACTGGTCCGACGTCTACTGCATGGCGCTTGAAGATCCCCACAATCCGGGCACGCTCAGGCAGGTGATCGATCCATTTGCCGATCGCTTCAGCCAGTCAGAGAAGTCTGCCAGGAAAGGCTGGGCGCAGATCTTCAGCTTCAGCCGATGAAGATTGGTGTCGTCAGCGACACGCACGGCCTCTTACGTCCTGAAGTCCTTCCCGCTCTGCGCGGAGTTGACCATATCCTTCATCTTGGCGACGTGGGCAATCAATCCATTCTTGAATCGCTGGCTAAGATTGCACCCGTGAACGCCATACGCGGCAATGTTGACCGAACAGGCGCCTGCAGCCGCCTGCCCGAGACAGAGGTCTTTCTCTTCGAGGGACATTATCTTTACCTGCTGCACGATCTCGGCACCCTGCATCTCGATCCTGCGGCGGCACGCTTCTCTGCCGTGCTCTATGGTCATAGCCATAAGCCGCACATTGAAAGGCGCAAAAGCGTGCTCTACTTCAATCCCGGCTCATGCGGACCCCGGCGCTTTGAGCTTCCGGTCACCCTTGGCATCATGACGGTCAGAGCAGAAGCCGAGGTAAACGCCGAGATCGTGCACCTGCCCCTTCGCGAAGGCTGAGAAAGAGCATCTCTCCTCAGGAACGCATGCGCGGATTGATCCAACGGTAGACAACATCTGTGAGCAGATTCACGAGGATGTAGGTGAGGCCGATTGAAAGCAGGCAGCCCTGCACGAGCGCGTAGTCGCGATTCGAAATGGCGTCCACCACAAGACGGCCAAGCCCCGGCCAACTGAAGATTTTTTCGGTAACAATGGCGCCGGCAAGTAGCGCGCCAAACTGCAGGCCGACAATCGTGACAATGGGGACCAGCGCATTGGGCAGAGCATGACGGCAAACAACAGCGGCTTCGCTCAATCCCTTGGCCCGGGCCGTTCGCACGTAGTCCTGGCCCAGTTCCTCAAGCATTGCGGTGCGCACCATCCGCGTGAGAATGGCTGCGAGCGAAGCGCCCATTGCCACGGAGGGCAGGATAAGATAGCGCCAGTCGATTCCTCCCCGGGCGCCGCCGGAGTTTGCTCCGGACACCGGCAGCCAGCCCAGGATGATTGAGAAGACGAGAATCAGCACCGGACCCAGCGCAATGCCCGGAACAGAGAGACCGAAGAGACTGACGACCGAGAGGGCCTGGTCTGCAAAGCGACCGCGGCGAACCGCAGCAGCAATGCCGGCGGGCAGAGCGAGCGCGAGTCCAAGAATAAGCGCGGCAAACGCCAGCGCGAGTGTGTAGGGGTACCGCGCCGCGATCAGGTGAGTCACGCTGTCGTGCAGCCGGATCGAGTTGCCCAGATCTCCATGGAGGACGCCCTTCCAATAGTGGAGATATTGAGTCAACAGGGGCAGATCAAGACCGTACTGATGACGAAGAGCGTCGATATCGACCGGCGTCGCGCCATCGCCGAGCATCTGCAGGATAGGGTCGCCCGGCACAAGGTGAATGAGCAGAAAAACGAGCGACACCACCAGCCACACAACCGGCAGGGTGAGAACGAGACGGGTCAGGATCTGCTTCATTGCTCGTCTTCACAATAAATCACCCGGGCTGGCGTGCAAGTGTGATTCGAACCAAAATACATGCGCAAAAATACAGAGGCGTCCATCACAACCCCTGGGATTGCGATGGACGCCTCATGGCTCAGAAATGCGAACTGCTAATTGCCGCGCGACACCGACGTGTTGAACAGGCGGCTGTACTCCTGCATATCACGCGCTGCGGAATCGCCCCGACGCGAAAACGGATCGATCACGGGCTCGATCGCCTGCTGCACTGGATAAGGAATAGGAGTGGGCATGGCAGGCGTGGGCTCAGCAGAAGTGAAAATGGACGGCTCGAGCGGCCTGCGTTCAACCGGGGCGGCGCTGTGATCCGCTCCATTCAACTGCTGAAGGTCGCCGTTGCTCAGCAATGGCTTCAGAGCCTCAACAACTTTCTCGATCTTGTCTTTCCTGACGCGCAGTTGTTCAAACTTGCCCAGAATCTCGGTCAACTCCGCATGGGCTTCATCGTACGCAACTCGATAAACTTCCTGTCTCATTGTTGGCTCCCCGGGCCTTTGTTCTGGCATCACTGGAAATTGCCGGTCGGAATTCCCCCAAGAGCTCCGCCCGTTCCGTGTCATTGTTGCTGTGACCATTATTCTCCAAACGAACTGCTTAAATCATTGGCGAAATGGTCACTCGCGCCTATAACGATCGATGCGGCAGGTAACGTAACCGTGCGTTCCTCAAGGCTGCTTCTTAGCAGGCGGCTTCGGATATGCGCGCTCAACCGCGTCCTTGACCTGACGAAGCAGAAGAACCGACGGGCTGTCGAGGCCATCCTTCATCTCGCGCTGCCAGATAGGGCCGAGAAGCTTGCCCTCCGGATTGGTCATGAATACCTCAAGTAAATCGTCCGCAGGACCAACCTCACTTCCCACGCCCACGGAGTCGCCGTCGGGGAACTGGCCGGGCTGTCGATTTTGCGGCGGAAGGCCTATCGGTGCTTGTCCTGCGGAGATGCTGCCGTGTCCCTGCACGCTTGCCAATCGTCCCTTGCGCACGATGAAAACCAGGTCGGCACGGTCCTTGCTCACCACGATGGCATAACGGTTCCACGCTTCGAGGCCATCGAGTACATCGCCGATTGCCTGACGATCTTCGGGGTAAAGCCCAGGTCGGGTGATGTCGCCGTCCTGCGCCTGCACGTAAACGTAGCGAGCACTCTCGAAGGCCGCAGAGACATCTGAATGCTTTTTCTTGTTCTGTGCCTCAGCGCTGAGGGGAATCAAAAGTAGCAATAGAAAAATTAACGGGCGAGCTTTCATGCAGCACCTCGGTAGCGAGTTCAATCGATCTTCCAGTCGGGCGGGGATGGTCGAGCCAAATGATAGTCCCCGAAGACAAGCTAGCGCGAGGAAGATCCTGAACAGGGTTCTCCCCGCATGAAGTGTTGACGTTCGAGGCACGGCGAGGTTTCCGCCGAAAATCTCCGGGTTTGGGAATGCACGGCCGGAAAAGCCCGGGATTGCGAAATTCGGAGGAACCCGGAATAGCCGATTGATTGCCTATTGAGAAGCGACTCAAGCGACTTCGGCCGCTGTCTACTCTGTCTGGCGACGAGTCAGCGGCCACAGCCAGGTGCGTGCGGCAGGTCCCGGTTGCCGTTATCGGGCAACCGAGTCAATCTATTTTTAAAGGTATGAAGTCAGCGAATTAGTAGGAGTAGGAGGGTGAATCCGCACTCTTCCGCTCCGCCGGAGCAGCCGCAGCTTCAATACCGGCGAGCGGCTTCAAAGCCTCAACAACCTTTTCGATGCGATCTTTTCTAGCGCGCAATTGTTCAAACTCGCCGAGAATCTGGCTGAGCTCCGTATTCGCCTCATCAAAGGCGAAGCGATAGACCTCTTGTTTCATCTTTCCTCCAGGACGGTCGTCCACTCTAACTTGATTTTTCCCGCTACCAGTTCCCTGCCACTACTACATTGATCCCGTGGGTATTCCCCATTGAGACGGACCGCCCACCCACGCACATCCCGGCCATCCGAACACAAAATGACAGTGGACCGACGACCCACCAGTCAGTCGACTGCGCACCCAATCCAGGGACCCGGTGCGCCATCCCATAACAATCACAAACCAACCTCGAAGGGACCAATACCCTCCGGGTCGTCGCGTCCTCGTCCGTTATGCGCGCGACAGAAGACCGCTCAGGGCCCGGGGCATCACCCGCGAATCCCTGCTGCCCCCGAAGCCATGCTTCAGGGCGTTATCAATGCGGCGCTGAAACGGATCAGAAGACTGCTCGGCGTAAACCGGCTCAGGCTCCGGTTCTCCCATTGGTTCAGGCGTGGCCATGGCTTCCACCGACGTCTGCACAAGGAACGGCGTCGGATCGACGAAGGGTGCTGACGGCTCCGCCCCGATCTGCCTGTCAAGGACGCTTTCGGCGGGTTGCCCTTCGTTCATCAAGGCGCGGAGCGCCTCAATCACCTGTTCAACCTGCGTTTTCCGAACACACAGCGCTTCGAACTGTCCAGCAATGTCTCGAAGTTCTGAGGTAGCTTCTTCAAATGCAAATCGATAAGTCTCGTGTGTCATTGGTTACTCCAGGGGCGTAGACTAGCACGAAAGTCGTGCAGCTTTGGCTTAAAAGTAATGCATCAAAAAGTACAAAGGTACTAGATTGTACGATCTGTATCGAATAGTGCTCCCGGAGGATTGATCACGATCTCCGGTGAGTCAAACGTAAAGCTCAACCATGAAATCCGAGGGTCTGGCTCCCCGCCAGGCCGTCGGTAGTGTTTAAACTGCAGTCTGCAAGCCCGACCGCTCGCTTCCAAGAGGCGCTGTACGAAGCGCATTTCTAATGCGGCGCTTAAAAGGGTCCCCGCCAGTTTCATCCAAATCTGGCAATGGGTTAGTGACCTGGTGGAAACTATAACTGGAAGGATCTGCCACGCTTGCAACCGGCTCCGGGGCCATCTCAGTCGCGGTCATCCCGGCTTGTGCCTCGGCGGCCTGAACCAGAGGCCCCAGCACTGCGATGACCCCTTCCAAGCGAGACTTGCGCATCAGCAGTTGCTCAAATTTTCCTCTGATGTCGGTCAGTTCCGCGTGCGCCTCCTCATAGGCGACGCGATACACATCCTGTCTCATAACGTTCTCCCCTGCTTTCCCCAGGCGCCAAGATTAGCACGAAAGGTCGGCAGAAGATTCTAAAGTAATTACCTTAGAAATAAACCAAGGTAATAAATGGTCATCCAGATCGGGACTCCGGGCCGGGACCTCAGGCCGGATAGAGATGATAGGACTTAGCCCGCTGGCTGGATCTCCGCAGGCTCAATCGGCTCGACCCGCACCTTGCTGATCCTGCGGCCTTCCATTTCTGCTACGGTCAGCCGCCGATGCTCATAATCCACACTTTCGCCCGGCCTCGGAATGTGGCCGAGGCGCATAAGAATAAAGCCCGCAAGGGTTTCTACCTCGCCCTCCCTGGGGAGGCTCCACTGCATCTGGGTTTCGAGATCGCGCAGGTTTGCGCTGCCGTCGAGCAACAGGGCCCCGCTCGAGGTAGTGAGCACGGGCCGTGCGGGATCATCGAACTCGTCTTCGATCTCCCCTGTGAGCTGCTCGATCGCATCCTCGGCGGTCACCAGGCCCACGGTTGAGCCATATTCGTCCACTACGATCGCCATCTGCCGGCGCCGCTGCTGGAAGTCGCGGATCAGATCGAGCGCGGTCTTTGTCTCAGGCACAACGAGCGGGTCGCGCATCACCTGGCTCAGATTGAGTTCCGCAATCGCCGTCCCCGCCCTCTCCTGAACTGCCAGGCGCCCCTGTGCACGCAGACCTCCGCGCCGAAAGTACATCAGCCGCGACAAGTCTTTTGAGTAGACAACGCCAATAATGTGCTCGGGGCCGCGCGTCTCGTCGTACACCGGTACGCGCGAGTGAAGTTGATCGATGACACGAGCGCTTGCCTCCTCCACCGGCATGTTGGAAGGCAGAGAGAAGATCCGTTGCCGGGGTGTCATGATCTCTCGAACTAGAATGTCATCCAGTTCCAGCGCACGGTGAACCAGAATTTCCTGAAACTTCGGCAGGACTCCGGTTCGCCGGGCCGCCGTCGCAATCAGTTTCAGCTCCTCCGGCGAGTGCACCGCGGAGCGTTCGCTGAGCGGTACATCGAAGCCACGCAGGATGAGCGCCGCGGAATTGCGCAGAAATCGCACGGCAGGACGCGCCATCGTCATAAAAAGAAGCATTGCAGGCGCCACCGCAACCGCCAGTGCTTCCGCCCGCCGCAGGGCCAGGGATTTGGGCACCAGTTCGCCCACCACCACCTGCACATACGTGATGAAGGCGAAGCTCAGGATCACTGCCGCAAGATGCGCGTAAATGCGCGCGTACTCAGGAACGGTCGGGAGCATCTGCAGCCAGCTGAGGAAGAGGCCCGCGGCAAGCGGCTCGCCAATCCAGCCGAGCGCAAGCGAGCACAGCGTAACGCCAAGCTGCACCGCAGGCAGAAAGTCATCGATTTCCCGCTGGATGCGTCGCACGGCGCGCGCCCCTGGGACGCCCGTCGTCACCATCTGCTCAATGCGGGTGTCGCGCACGCTCACCATGGCAAATTCGGCGGCCACAAAAAAGGCGTTCACCAGAATCAGCATGCCCACGGCGAAAAATTGCAGGAGCGGCAGACCGTGCATCTCGCCTGTGAGCATAGCATTTAGCCGGCATGCTGACCCCGCCGGATGGTTCTGGAACTTCTCTGGCGAAGGCTGCGTATAAGCCCCCAGAGGCAAGGGCAAAAACCGGCCGAGCCGCGGAACCGCCGATCTAGAAGTGAAAAGATGTAGAAGTGAACGACTCGCCGTCAGATCTTTACGCACGTCTAAACGGTGATCGCCCAGCATCGCAGGTCATCTATCCACAGTGGAGCTAAAGCTCTCGCAACCGTCCTGGAAGGCACACGTGGCTTCAAAGAAAAGCAAACGAATCTGGATCTGGCTCGGCTCGGCCGCCGCGCTCTTAGTGGTAGTGCTGGGCGTAATGGCTGCAAGAATGGTCAAGGGCACACAGATCGACCCCAACCGGATTGCCAAAGTGCAACGAGGCGATGTTGCCCGTTCAGTGGTGGCGACTGGGAAAATTCAGCCCATCACCAAGGTTGAGGCCAAGTCCAAGGCTTCGGGCATCGTTGAAAAACTCTACGTCGACATCAACAACCGGGTGCACAAAGGTCAGCCGCTGGCGCAGCTCGATCAGCAGGAAATCCTCGCGCAGGTTGACGCTCAGCGCGCGCAACTGGCAGCCGCCCAGGCGAACGTAGGCACCTACGAGGCCAACATCGAGCAGGACAAGGTAACTGCCTCTGCCCCCGACCTGCCCATGTACAAGTCCACGCTGGACCGCAATCTCCAGATGCAGCGAGAAGGCGTCGTAAGCCGCCAGGCCCTGGACGACGCGAACCGCGAGTATCTTGCCGCGCTGACCCGACGCGATGCCGCAACAGCGCAGGTTGGTGTCGATATCGCAAAGCTCAAGCAGGCCCGCGCCCAGGTGCTGGAGAGCGAAGCAAGCCTCAAGCAACTGGAGGAGCAGCTGAGCTACACCACAATCGTTGCGCCCATGGACGGGGTCATTCTTTCGCGCGATGTCGAAATCGGCGACGCGGTCAGTTCCATTCTCGTTCTAGGCTCGACGGCAACCCTGGTGATGACCGAGGGCGATACCTCGCAGGTTTACGTGCAGGGCAAGGTAGACGAAGCCGATATTGCTCACGTTTACATGGCGCAGCCGGCGCGCATCAGGGTTGAGAGCTTTCGCGACCGCGTCTTTCATGGCAAGGTCACGAAAATCGCTCCCCTGGGCGTCGAGAAGGACAATGTAACCACCTTTGAAGTGCGCGTGAGCATTGACAACCCCGGCGGGGAGCTCAAGGCGAACATGACAGCCAACGCGGAGATTCTTCTGGATGAGCACAAGAACGTGCTCACCGTGCCTGAAAACGCCGTCACCTACGACAACCAGAAGAACGCCTATGTCAACCTGCCAGACCGCAGCCAGAAGGAAGGCACTCGCAAAGTCAAAGTCAATGTTGGCCTCTCGAACGGCTCGGTCACTGAGATCGTAAGCGGCTTGCAGGCAGGCGACCAGGTCGTCTTACAGCAATAGCTTCTGTTCATCCGCGCACACGGGTGTTCACGAACGGACAGCGAGAGAACGACACGTTTCATAGGGCCCGCGCAACAACCTAAGAATCGATTGAGGTTGCAGGCACATCGGGATTTGGCAAACGAGATGCAACATAAAGATGCGCAGCTCTCCCAACGGGCCCAGGCACCAAAACTCGATTGCGGGTGATCCAACAGCCCGCAGTCAGAAGACGACCAACCTGCACCATCATTGAATTGAGGAACAGCATGAAACAGCTTTTTGCAGCAGCAACGGCGGTCCTGATGCTGGCGGCCCTCCCCGCGCTTGCCTCAGATGCCACGTTCGAAAGAAATCTTTCAGTCAACGGACGGGTCGAGCTGACGGTCAGCACCGGCTCTGGCAACATTCACCTGACCCGCGGATCCGACAACGCGGTTCACATCCTCGGCAAGGTGCACTCCAGCAACTGGGGCGAAAATAACGATGCGCGCGTGCACGAGATTGCCGCCAACCCGCCGATCGAGCAGACCGGCAACATCATCCGCATCGGAACGCACCACGAAAACATGCGCAACATCAGCATTGATTACGAGATTCAGGCGCCAGCCAATTCTTTGCTTGAGGCAGGTTCGGGCTCCGGAGATGTGGTTGTCGAGGGCGTGGGTAGCAACGCCAAACTCTCCACCGGTTCCGGAAACATTCACGCAACCGCGCTCGAAGGCGGCTTCATTCTGAATACCGGCTCGGGCGACATTGTGGCCGATCAAACTGGCAGTGGCGACGTGCGAGCACAAACCGGTTCCGGCAATATCGATCTCAAAAATGTACACGGCGGTCTGAAAGCCGGCACAGGGTCCGGAGACATCAAGATCGCCGGGGCGCCGACAACCGACTGGAAGCTTGAGACGGGCTCGGGCAATATCGACTTCTGGCCTGGCAGCACCGGCTTCACGCTCGACGCATCCACCGGCTCGGGAGGCGTTCACACAGACCACGAGATGGCGGTCCAGGGATCATTCGACAAGCATCACATCACCGGCAAGGTCAACGGCGGCGGTCCCACAGTGCGCGTTGAGACCGGCTCCGGCGACGTACACATTTACTAGCTAGAACGGCTGCGTTTCGGCCGTGCCAACAAGTTTGTTCCTCAGGCGAGGTCTAAGGTCATGCTGGGAGGGCCTCGCCTGCCTTTTTCTTCCCGCCTCCCCCACCAGTTTCGCGACGTCTGCGCATACTTCTATTTAATGAAGTAGTAGGGATTTGGGTATTTCACCGAGTACTCGGCCTCAGGCTGCCCCCGCAAATCACTCCATTGATCCCCGACATTGAGAATGATCCTGTATCCCTGCGCTGCAATCCTCGCGCGCTCGGCAGATTTGTACCGCACCGCCGTCGACTGCGTCTGACCCGGTCCACGCAGAATCAGTTCCTGCCATCCATCGAAACCCTGCGTCCGCAGATTGCGCGCCGTCGCTTCCCGTTCGCTTTCAGGCCGGCCGGTAAGAAAAAAGACCGCTACGCCGAGACGCTTCGCTTCCTTATAGATATTCAAAGTGCCGGGGATAGCCGTCGCCGAAGCTGTGTTCACCCAATCGTCGAAGGCTTTGCTGTTGAACTCAAAGTCATTCTTCAGCATTTCGGGATAGTTCGACAGCGTCGTCTCGTCGATGTCAAAGACAACGGCGAGCTTCTTTGTGCCGCTGTTCCGTGCGGCGCGGCGGCTTAGAAACGCGATAGCGCGCCCAGCCTGCACATCCAGATCGCGGCCATAGCAACCGCATTTGCAAGTGCACTCGTGATACTGCTTCAGCTGAATTTTGAAAAGATCAAGGTTCGCAATGCGCTCGCCCGGCGCAACCGCGGCAAAACGCGCCACGGGCTGTGAATTCACTGCAGAATTCACCCCGCCTGCATGCTGCGCGGCCACCTCGGCGACGGTTCCAGGCAAGATAGACAACACAACGCAGACAACGAAATTCCTCAAGCCAGTCGATACTCCTTCGGGCAATCTCTACGGGCAAGTCTAAGTTCATCATCGCACCTGACCGAGCGGCTGCATTAAAATGCCCGTGACGTTTTCAGGACGACTCATGACCCACGCCGCAAATCCGATTCTTACCGCCGCAGCTGCAGCTCTGGCGACCACCCTGGTATGTTTCCCGCTCTCCGCGCAAACCTCTCCCCTCAAACTCGCTCCAGAGAAAATGCCGAAGATCGGCACAGTGGACGAGCGCTTTCAGGGATACAACATCGAGATGCTTGAAGTCACCGGAGGCCGCTTCTGGGCCCCGTATAAGTCCCAAACTGACGAGCCGGCTGATACGAAGCAGGCCACGCCAGGCGGCATGCCCGCGTCGCTCTATCGCTATCGCGCACCCATCAATCCGGCTGATCCCCGCCTGCGCAAGCTCGCAACGGCCCTGGGCCCTGCGTACCTGCGCGTCAGCGGCACATGGGCAAACTCGACCTATTTCCAGGACTCGGATGGCCCCGCGCCCCAAAAGCCGCCTGCAGGCTTCAATGGAGTTCTCACGCGGGCACAGTGGCGCGGCGTGGTCGACTTTGCGCACGCCGTCGACGCAAAGCTCGTGACTTCATTCGCGGTGAGCCAGGGTGTCCGCGACGCCAATGGCGTATGGACGCCGGTAGAAGCCGGCAAAATTCTCAGCTACACCAAAAGCCTTGGCGGCAACATTGCGGCTGCAGAAATGTTCAACGAACCGACCTTCGCCTCGCTCGGCGGCGCGCCCAAAGGCTATGACGCCGAGGCATACGGCCGCGACTTTCGCGCCTTTGTTGCTTACATCAAACAGGCCGATCCGGACCTTGAGATTCTAGGCCCCGGCGGCGTGGGCGAAGCAGGCGCGCTTGGCTCAATGCCTGGGATGAAGATCGTACACACTGAAGACATTCTCAAAAATGAAGGGCCTGGCCTTGATGCCTTCTCCTATCACTTCTACGGTGGCGTCTCGAAACGTTGCGCCGCTATGGGCGGCGGAGCAGGCGGCACCACGCCGGAAGCGGCCCTGACAGACGAGTGGCTGCTGCGCACAAACCGCGATTACACCTACTATGCCGCTCTCCGCGATCGCTACTTGCCCGGCAAGCCCATCTGGCTCACCGAAACCGGCGAAACAGCATGCGGCGGCAATCCCTGGGCATCGGATTTCATCGATACTTTCCGCTATCTGAACCAGCTTGGCACGCTGGCCCGCAGTGGCGTACAGGTTGTTCTGCACAACACGCTCGCGGCCAGCGATTATGCATTCATCGACGAGGCCACGCTTACGCCACGGCCCAACTATTGGGCTGCCGTGCTGTGGCGCCGCCTGATGGGCACAACCGTGCTGGATGCTGGAAAGCTGGAGCAGCCTGGCCTGCACATCTATGCGCAATGCCTTCGCGGCCACAGCGCCGGCGTTGCCGTGCTCGCTATCAATGCAAGCAGAACCGAGGATCGCGAACTGTCGCTCCCCGCAAGCTACGATCTCTACTCGCTCACATCGAACGACCTGATGACGCCGACCGTCAAGCTCAATGGCATCGAGTTGAAGGTGACCGGCGATGGCGACCTGCCTCCGCTCAAAGGAGCGAAGCATAAGAGCGGCACAGTCACCCTGAGCCCTGCGAGCATAGCCTTCGTTGCAATTCCCGGTGCAAAGAACGAGGCGTGCCGGTGAACGGAATTGGGACCATCACACCTCATCGCGCGCTGGTCCCCTTTAAACTGGAAGCATGATTCAGGTCTTCCGGCCGATCCCCGTTGCCACGCTCAAGCTGCTCGTCTTTGACCTCGACGGCACCCTGATCGACTCCGCGCAGGACCTCTGCAACAGCGTCAATGCCGCGCTCGCCGAGTTTGGCCGCAAGCCGCTGCCCGACGAGCAGATCGCCGGCTACATCGGCAATGGCGCGCTGATGCTCGTGCGCCGCGCTTTCGCCGTAGAAGATGGGCCGAAGGTCGATGACTCCACCCTGACCAAGGCCCACGACTACTTTCTCGCCTACTACCGCGAGCACAAACTCGACTACACCTATGCCTACGAAGGCGTGCTTGAGGCGCTCGAAGCATTGCGCTCAGTGCATGATCAAACCGACGGGCCAGCTCGGGCGATGGCCGTGCTCACAAATAAGCCGGTGCGACCCGCGCGCGCGATCTGCGAAGCCCTGGGGCTCGCTCCCTACTTCCTGAATATCTACGGCGGCAACAGCTTTGACACGAAAAAGCCTGACCCGGAGGGCCTCTTCGCATTGATGCAGGAGGCGGGCGCGCGCCCGGATGAGACAGTGATGATCGGCGACAGCCAGGTAGATGTGCAAACCGCGCGTAACGCGGGCGCATGGAGCATCGGCTGCACCTTCGGCCTCGCGCCCGGCAGCCTCGAAGCAATTCCACCTGACGTGCTCGTCGATTCCCCTTCCGACTGGACCGCCGCGTTGCGATCCATAAAGGAAAATGCAGCAACGACCGCATTAGATTGAGCGCGCCCAATGCGGATTTCCGTGCGTCCGCGCGGCAAAAATCACCACTGCGAACCAAAGATGAAAAGACCGACGGGCCCTCGACGCAATAAACTGAAAAAGTACCCATGAGCTGAATTGCCTGAACGTTTTGGCAGGACTGTTCGATTTGCTGTTGCATTGCATTCTGCCTTGGAGATTACGTTCTATGCGGGTGTCGGCTCTTCTGTTGTTCTTTTTTGCCTCAACTTCGCTGTTTGCCAGCAATGTATCGGAACCATCCGCGCCTCCAGCCTCCCCGTCGGTTCATGGGGATGTGGCCGACCCCAGCGGCGCAATCGTACCCGGGGCCGAAATCGATCTGGTCGATGCCTCTGGCGCCGTCGCCGGAACCGGGCATTCGACAGGTGACGGCAGCTTTCAAATCGCCGCACCGCACACAGGCAGCTATACGCTGGTCGTTTCAGAACCGGGATTCGAGACCATCCACAGCGCCATCGTGATTCCCGCCTCCGTGGCTGGCGCTCCCTCCGCGCAGGTCCTCGCCGCGCCACTTCACATCGTGCTGCCCATTGCAGCGCTCGCCACCAATGTGCACGTCTCGGCTGACACCAGCGAAGACCTGGCTTCGACAGAGGACAATCACGACGCCTCGGTGCTCACGTCCAGCGACCTGAAGCAGCTGCCTATCTTTGACAATGATTACGCCACGGCAATGAGCGCATTCCTCGACGACAGCGCAACAGCCACGGGCGGCTCAGGCCTCATCGTCGACGGAGTCGAGGCGCAACCGCGCCACGGTCTCCGCATCGGCCGTCCAAGAAGTTCGCATTAATCAGGACCCCTACTCGGCGCAGTACTACTGGCCTGGGCGCGGTCAGATGGAGATCGTTACCAGGTCTGCGGCAGACCACTATCACGGACAGTTCAACTTCTCCTTCCGCGATTCGGCAATGAATGCGCAAAATGCCCTCGCGCCTTCCAAGCCTTTCGAACAGCGGCGCATTTACGAGGGCAGCGTCACCGGCCCCATTCGGTTCCTGGCGAAAAGTAGCTTTCTCGGGTCGTTCAATCGCGCTGAAGAGGACTTGAACGCCGTTGTCAATGCAACCATGGCGCCCACGCCGCGAAATCCCTCCGGCCTTTACCAGGCCAACGTGCCGGCGCCCACGCGCGACACCGAATTCAGTCTGCGCGCGGCACATCAGTTTGGCGACCGCCACTCAGCCTACGCCGAGTACAGCTACCAGGACTGGACGGGGCAGAACCAGGCGGTCGGCGGACAGACGCTCGCCGGTGCGGGCTACAACAACGAGTACCACGAGGACGACCTGAAATTCCATGTCGACACCGTGCTCTCCGCAGTGCTGCTCAATCAGTTCTCGATCGTCGCTGAGCACGCTTTCAGCCACAACGTAAGCGCCGCCGAGGCTCCGCGCATCTCCGTGACCGGCTATTTCACCGGCGGTTCGGCGCAGAACGATTCACTGGGCACAGACTACAACCTGCGCATCTACGACATGGCCACCTGGACGCACGGGCGACACATGGTGAAGGCAGGCGTTTCGATTCCCCACCTCAATCGCCGCGTTTACGACGACAACACGAATTACCTGGGCAGTTATGTCTTCGGGCCAACCCTCGCCACCGACGGCGTAACCGTGCTGCAAACGGCGCTTCAGAATTACGAAGACAACCTGCCGTCCGGCTACTCGCTGGGCTCGGGCGAAACGCACTTCATCTATCACCAGCAGGAAATGGGCGCATTCATCCAGGACCAGTTCAAATTAAATGAGCGGTTCTCCATCACCCCCGGCATTCGTTACGACTGGCAGAATTTTCTCGCCACCCGGCGGCTCGGCTTTTCTCCGCGCGCCTCGTTTGCCTGGGTACTTGACCCGGACGCCAAAGTCGTTCTGCGCGGAGGAGCCGGCATCTACTACGACCGCGTGGGCTCTTCGCCTCTGCTCGACCTCGCGCGCTATGAAACGGCACGTCGCACGGTGGCGAAGCTGTCGCTCGATCCAGCAGCACTGCCCGCATCCGGCTGCGTGCCCATCAGCACCTGCTTCGCAATTGACGCAGTCCCGGCGCAGTTCGCGCAGCTCGCACCGGACGCAAAGATTCCCTACCAGATCCAGTACGGCCTCTCAATCGAGCGCCAGCTTGGCGCGCGCGCGACAGGGGTCGTCAGCGTCTACTCGTCACGCGGCATAGATGCATTTCGTTCCGTCGACATCAACGCGCCCACCCAGCAGTCCGGCTACACGGCGCGGCCCAACCCGATGCTCGGAATGGTGCGGCAAATGCAGCCAGCGGGGTTCTGGCAGGGCGATGGTCTCGACATCTCCTACCGCGGCGAATGGAGCAAATACTTCACCGGCTTCGGCCGCTACACGTGGTCTCACTACGCGTCGAACACCGGCGGCATCAGCTGGTTTCCGCAAAACCAGTACGCACCCAATGACGACTGGGCCAGCGCCGGCTTTGACCGCCGGCAACGCGTCGGCGTCTATGCAATCGTCAATCAGAAGAGCCTCTTCAATCTCTCTACCGGTATCTTCTCCAATACAGGCAGGCCGTGGACGATTCTGACAGGCACCGATGCCTACGGAGACGCCCTATTCAATACGCGCGCCGAAGGCGTGGCGCCCTATACCGAGCGGGATCCCTCTTACGTGGACGTGGACCTGCGCTGGGGCCATGACTTCGCCATTACCTCCAACAAGGGGGATGACGCGCCGCGGCTCGGCCTTTCCGCCGGGGCCTTCAATGTCATCAACCACGAGAACCCTTCGAGCATCGACACAGTTGAGACCTCACCCGAGTTTGGCGAGGTCACGGCGGTCTATCCGCCCAGACGCCTGCAGCTTGGCATGCGCTTCGAGTTCTGAGCTCTAGTGCACTCCCGCCTTTCGGCGGCAAGATCAGGAGTACACTTAAGGCCTGACCGGCCAGGTAAGCCCGGTCAGGCCGGATCCCGGGCCACGGATTTTTCGCCTGCCGGAACTTTTCCAGGCCTCTTTGCGTACCCGTTTTGTGAGACGCCCATGAACCTGAAATCGATCATCGCCAGCGTTCTGTTCCTTGTGGCTTTCGCCTTCGCTCTTCCAGCGCATGCTGACCGCGACGCCGTGCAGTTCTTCAGCAATATCGATGTCCCTGAAGGCACGTCCGTCCATGATGCCGTGTGCTTTTTCTGCAGCGTCAACGCCAAAGGAAACATCGATCACGACGTAGTCGTCTTCTTCGGCAATGTGCACATCGCCGCGCACGCTGACCACGACGTGGTGAATTTCTTCGGAACCACCCGGCTCGATGAAGGTGCCTCCGTGGCGCACGACATGGTTAACTTTTTTGGCTCGATTCGCCTGGCTGAAAACGCCACGGTGGGCAACGACGTTGTGGCAATGTTCGGTTCGGTTCGCATGGCAGAAACGGCAAGCATCGGCGGCAATCGCGTTTCTCAGCCGGCGGCGCTCTTCTGGATTCCACTGCTCGTTCTCGGGGGTATCATCGCGCTGATCGTGAGTCAGGTGCGCAGCCACCGCCGCCGCCAATACTATGCCGCTGGCTATCCCTTCCCTCCCCCGCCCCCTCCACAGCAGCCACAACCGCCTCAGCCCAGGTAGCCGCGGTACGCTGGGTGCATGGCGGCAATTTTCGGCGCACGCTCGCTTCGTTTGCGCATCGTGATCCCCGGTGGAAGCGGGCAGATCGGGCAGATGCTCGCCCGTTTCTTTCAGGAGCGCGGCGACGATGTCACTGTCCTCACCCGCAGACCCTATGCTGCCACGTGGCGCACCGTCCATTGGGATGGCCTGCACATCGGTTCCTGGACTGAGCATCTTGAAGGCGCCGACGTCTGCATCAATCTCGCCGGACGCAGCGTAGATTGCCGCTACACCCCAGCCAACCGCCGCGAAATTTATGATTCACGCATCGGAACGACGCGGCTGTTGAACCGCGTCATCGCCGGCCTTGGCGATCCGCCCAAGGTTTGGCTGAATGCATCAACCGCAACGATCTACCGCCATGCACTCGACCGGCCCATGGACGAGGCTACCGGAGAACTCGGGGAAACGAGCCCAGTGTCCCGGAGACCTGGAACTTTTCAATTCGGGTGGCAAAGGACTGGGAGGCAGCGTTCCTCGAAACGCCCACACCGCGCACGCGCAAGGTAGCGATGCGAACCGCGATCGCTTTCAGCCCCGCTTCAGGCGGTGCCTTCGCTGTCTTGTCAAATCTTGTGCGGCTCAGCTTCGGCGGCGCTCAGGGCAATGGGCGGCAATTCGTTTCGTGGATTCACGAAACTGACCTTGCTCGTGCAGTGGAATTCCTCATTCAACGCGAAGATTTCGCTGGGCCGGTGAACCTTGCTGCACCCAATCCCTTGCCGAATAGCGCCTTCATGGCGGCGCTGCGCGAGGCATGGAATATGCCCAATGGCATTCCTCTGCCGACGCCTCTTCTGGAACTGGGCGCGTTCTTTCTGCGCACGGAAACAGAGCTGGTGCTCAAGAGTCGTCGCGTAGTCCCGGGCCGCCTGCTCGATGCGGGCTTTCGCTTCCATTTTTCAGATTGGCCCTCAGCCGCGGAAGACCTCGTACAGGAATGGCGCAACCGTGATTGACGCGGCTTACGGCTTCTTCGGGGTAATCTCGGTTACGGGAAGATCCCAGTGCGCCTCGAGAACTTCGAAGCGGCGCTGCTCCTCCTTTTCGTAGCGAGCCTGATCGGGATAAAGCTCCTTGACGAGAGCATCTTCGTCGGGATTCGAAGTAGTTGCCACGGTCGAGTTCTTAAAGCGGATCGTGACCCGGTAATCCCATCGGCCATCTTCGGTCGTATGGTACGCGGGCGATTCAATCTTCACAGAAAGCATGCGTCCGGTTGCAACAATCCGCTGCAGCAGCGGATAGTGGTTCTTCAGGAACAGGTCGAGAAATTCCTGCTGATAGCCCCACTTCACCTTGTAGTAGTACTCGATGGTGTAGGGCTGATCGGCCCCACCCTGCGGCGGCGCGCCCTGCGCACGCAACGGAACCGCACCCGACCAACCGAAGACTGCCAAAAGAAATGACAACAGCGCTATGCGCATCGTTCCTCCGCTCAAAGAGATTGGCAGCCATTGTAGCGCGCACCTTCCACAACCCCCGCAATGAATTCCTGCACCCCAGCCTCCCTTTCATGAATCAAAGCATGCGGAGGAAAGCTACCCGATGCCTCAAAAAATTGCTTTCATAACCGGCGGAAACCGCGGACTCGGTTTTCAAACTGCGCTCGACCTCAAGAGTAAGGACATCAAGGTTGTGATCGGCTCGCGCGACCTGGAGCAGGGCCGGAAGGCGGTCGAAAAGCTGCGCGCAGCCGGCGTTGACGCCGACGTGATCCAATTCGACATCCGCAACGCCAATGACCACAAGACAGCCTACGACTACTTCAACTCGAAATATGGCAGGCTGGACATTCTGGTCAACAACGCAGGCATTGCCGGCGGAGCCTTTCCCTGCTGTCGGTCCTGAGCACTCGGCTGCAGACGTTCCGCTCGACACCCTGGAAAAAGTCTTCGAGACAAACTTCTTCTCGCAGGTTGCTCTCACCAAAACACTGCTGCCTCTGATCCGCAAGAGTCCCGCCGGGCGCATTGTGAATCTGTCGAGCATCCTGGGCTCAATCGGCCTTCATGCCGACCCCAAATCGCCCATTTACGACGCGAAGTCGTTTGCCTACGATGCATCGAAGAGCGCGCTGAATGCCTTCACCGTGCACCTTGCCTACGATCTGCGCGACACAAAGATCAAGGTGAACTCTGCGCATCCGGGCTGGGTCAAAACTGATATGGGCGGTGCGCAGGCTCCCATGGAGATCAGCGAAGGTGGCAAAACAAGCGCCGCTCTCGCCACTCTTCCAGACGATGGTCCAACCGGAGGCTTCTTCCACCTCGGCAGCTCGCTGCCCTGGTAAGCAGCCTTTACCGCGTCACGGCCGCCGCTGCAATGCGCGGCCGTATGCCTTCCCCAACTGGCCCCTCGTGATCGAGGCGCGCGTTCAACCACTCCGTCATCTCGCGCTCCCAGTCAGGAATTCCGTGCAGGTTGCGCCATGCGGGTGTTCCGTGCGTGCCGCCGGGGATCTTGATGATGTCGCAGCGCACGCCCACCTTGTGCAGCGCCTCCTGCAGGTTGGTCGCCTCAGAAAAAGGAATGTACTCATCCTGATCGCCAAGAATTTCGAGAAAAGGCGGGTCGTTCTTGGAGACATAGGTAATCGGCGACGCTTCACGAACCGCCTCTTTCAATCCCTTTTGCGCAATTAGGGGATCGAGCAGCCCATGCACGGCCGAGTTGATGGGAACGAACTCGAAGCTGCTTTGCGCATAAAGACTCACAACCGCCTGCGCCTGCGCGCTCTCCCGATCGACCGGGTCGGTGGCATTCGGATCGCCGGGCGCATTCAGCAGTCCCACCATGTTGCTGAGAAAACCGCCGGCGGAACCACCCACCAGGGCGAGTTTGTTCGGATCGGCCTTCCAACGGCTTGCGTTGTGGCGGATGAAACGCACAGCGCGCTGCACGTCATACACCATGTAAGGGTAGGGATACTTCGGCGTCAGCCGGTAGTTGACCGAGAAGACCGCATATCCCGCCGGCGCGAGAAAATCGACAACGTAGGCTTCGCTCTCGCTCTTGCTGTTGCCATACTGGTAGCCTCCGCCGTGAATAATAACCGCGATCGGATGCTGCGCCGGACCCTTCGGCGCGTAATAGTCCATCGTCAGCGTCTGCCCGTCCGCCACGCCATAAACGACGCCGTCTTCCGTCGGAATTCGTTGGGGCGAATCCTGCGCTCTCAACAAGGCAGCGCCCGCAAAGAGCAGTGTAACCACAAACCCACGTGCTGAAGTCATGTACACGAGTCGATTGGCCTCCCGGCGCATCCATCATAAAATGGTGGGTCTCCACAACAGCTATGGAATTTGACCTTCACAACTCGATCGCGCTTCTTGAACGGACGCCTTCCGCGCTGAATGCCCTTCTGCGCGGCTTGCCGGCTCCATGGACATCCCGGAACGAAGGCGAAGGTACGATGGCACCCATCGACGTCATCGACCACCTGGCCTTTCTGGAAGGCAATAGCTGGATGCAGCGGCTCGCACTGATCCTTGAGGGCGATGAGAACCAGGTCTTCAAATCGGTGAATCGCGAAGGACGCGCTTCCGGCGAAGATAGATCGCTGCCCCACCTGCTCGATGAGTTCGCCCGGCTGCGCGGCACAAACCTCGATGCGCTGCGCAACCTGAATCTGCAGGCTGCCGATCTTAGGAAACGCGCGCGGCATCCCTCCTTTGGTCTCGTCAGCGCCTCACAATTGCTCGCCACCTGGACAGCGCATGACATGACGCACCTTCATCAGATTTCGCGGGTGCTTGCGCATCAGTACCGTGAAGCGGTAGGCCCGTGGATCAAATTCCTCGGCGTGCTCCACTGCGACGGGCACAGCGAACCGGCCTAGGCATCAGCACTTGCATCGCGCCCGTACTTACCGGACAAGACCGCGGAAGATCGGGAAGAGCCGGCCTGGGCTTCCGCACAGGCATCGAGTGTACTCATCGGTCGAAACGCACACCCCTTGCACTTCTACAGGAACTGTTTTATGCTCTTGTCGAAGCGAAAGGGGAGTAGTAAGTTGACCGAGCGCATTGACCTGCCCCAGGGCACCCTGGATCTCCTGATACTTAGAACGCTCTCTGCCGGGCCGCATCATGGCTGGGCGATCTCCGAGCGTGTGCAACAGCTCTCCAGCGACGTTCTCAGCATTCAGCAGGGATCGCTCTATCCCGCGTTGCACCGTCTCGAACGGCGTGGCTGGATCAAAGCTCGCTGGGGCACCTCGGAAAACAACCGGCGTGCCAAGTACTACGAGCTCTCGAAAAGCGGCCTGAAGCAGCTCGAACAGGAAACGGAAACCTGGCGCAGGTTGACAGTGGCAGTGGCACAAATTCTTGAAGGAGCGTGACATCATGTTCAATGACCTGCGCTTTCGCGTACGCGCACTCTTTCGCCGCCAGGCGGTCGAACAGGAGCTCGATGAGGAACTGAGCTTCCACTTTGAGAAGGAAGTCGAAAAGCACACCAGGGCTGGCATCGGTGAACAAGAAGCCAGACGGCTGGCTCGGCTCGCCTTTGGCGGCCACGAGCAGGTTAAGGAAGACTGCCGTGAGGTACGCGGCACGAGCTTTCTTGAGCTCTCTCTCCAGGATGCAAAGTACGCGGTGAGGCAGCTATGGTCGCATCCCACGTTTGCGTTGGTCATGATTGCAACACTCGCGCTCAGCATCGGGGCTAACAGCGCGATCTTCAGCGTGATTAACGGAGTGTTGCTGAAGACGCTTCCCTACCCGCAGCCTGAGCGGCTCGCGAGGATCTTCCTCTCAAGCAAGGAATACCCCAAGTTTCCGCTCAATCCTTTCGATTTTCGCGACTACAGGGCGCGCAACAAGTCCTTCGAGTCGATGGCCGCGTTTACGCGTGGCGACGTGCAGCTTTCTGGCTCCGGCGAACCGGTGCACCTGAACGGATTCGGCATCACGTCAGGATATTTTCGCGTGCTTGGTTTGCAGCCGGAACTGGGACGTGAGTTCGATTTTCAGGCCGAGATTCCCGGCAACGGCTTGCAGGTCATTCTGAGCGACCGCGTGTGGCGCACCCGCTTTGGCGCAGACCCGCAGATCATCGGCCGCAAGATCACAGTGAACATGCAGCCTTTCACGGTGATCGGTGTGATGCCTGCCGGCACCGAGCATCCCGGCAACACCTATCATGCGGTCGCGTATGGCGACACGGTCGACGCATGGTGGCCATTTTCTTTTGCCGGAGATCCCAATCGCCGCGGATCGCACTTCATCGAGGGCATCGGACGCTTGAAACCTGGAATCAGCGTCGAACAGGCTCGTGCGGAAATGAACACGATCATGGCGAACCTGACTCGCGAACATCCGGGCTTCGATGAGGGCTGGACAGTACTGGTCGTTCCGCTTTACACCGAGGTCGTCGGCGCCAACCGCCAGATGCTGCTTGTGCTGCTGGGGGCAGTGGGCATGGTGCTCTTGATTGCGTGCGCCAACGCAGCGAATCTGCTGCTGGCGCGCGCCTCCGCCCGGCAGCGCGAGATTGCCGTGCGCCTGGCCATGGGAGCGCCGCGCTCTGCGCGTGGTGCGCCAGCTTGATTACTGAGAGCCTGATGATCTCTCTCACCGGGGGCGCGCTGGGGCTGGCGCTGGCGTTCGGCGGCGTCAAGGCGCTTGTCAGGCTTCTGCCCGCCGGTTTCCCTCGCGCGCACGATATTCATGTGAGCTTCCCCGTGCTTGCGTTCACCTTCGTGGTCAGCCTGCTGACCGGCATCCTGTTCGGCCTTGCGCCCGCGCTTGCAGGCTTCGCGCATCGATCCTCGAGAGGGCTTGCAGAAGGGTGGCAGAGCCTCAACCGCGGGACGGCATCAAAATCGGTTGCGCCACGCGCTGGTTGTCTCTGAGATAAGCCTCGCCTGCGTGCTGCTGATCGGCGCGGGACTCATGCTGCGCAGCTTCCTGAACCTTGTTCGACTTGATCCAGGATTTCGGCAGGAGCATGTGTTGACGGCCAGCATCTCCCTGCCGCACGACGCGTACAAGACAGGCCCACAGATTGCACGGTTCTTCGAACAACTCGTCGTAAACCTCAACGCCCTGCCCGGCGTGGAGCACGCGGGAGCCGGCAGCGACCTGCCGTGGACCGGCTACGACGAGAATATTGGCGGCTTCACTATTGAAGGCAAGAAGCCGCCGCCGCATCAGGAGTTCCGCGCGCGCTATCACATGGCCACGCCGGGATATTTCAGTGCGCTGGGCATTCCGCTGTTGCAAGGACGCTTCTTCACTGAAGCAGACAAGAAGGATGCACCCGGAGTGATCGTCATCAATCGTGCGATGGCAGATCTTTACTGGCCAAACGAAGACGTCATCGGCAAGCGGATGAGTTTCGATGACAACCCCAAAAAGGACTCCGACTGGCTCACGATCGTGGGCGTCGTGGGCGATGTGAAGGACCAACCGAATAGCGCCCATGCGCAGCCGGCCATCTGGTGGCCTGAATTGCAGGTTGCCTACCCGGATATGTCGGTCGTCATTCGCGCCCGCGCCAATCCCGCGCTGCTGGCCGACGCGCTGCGCAACGAAGTGCATCGGCTTGACCCGGCGCTCGCGATTGCCGATGTGCAACTGATGGACAAGATCGTAGACTCATCGGTCTCCGCTCCGCGCTTTGCGTTTGCGCTCGTGGGGCTCTTTGCCGGCCTCGCGATCATGCTGGCGGCCATCGGCACCTATGGTGTGATTGCATATACGGTCGGCCAAAGGACGCAGGAGTTCGGCTTGCGGATGGCACTCGGAGCGCAGCGAGGCGACTTGTCAAGAATGGTGCTGGCGCAGAGCGCGAGGCTGGCCGTGCCGGGCGCGCTTCTCGGCGTGGCAATGGCGCTGTGCCTTGGTCGCGTGCTGCGGAGCCTGATCTACCATGTGAGCCCAGCCGATCCGCTGATTCTTTCTTCTGTTGCCCTGCTGGTGCTGTTCGTCGCTTTGCTCGCGTCGTATCTGCCGGCAAGGCGCGCTGGCAATGCAGACCCAATGGCTTCATTGCGCGCGGAATAAGCGCCTGACCTCCATTTTCGCCTCTTCTTCGCCTCTAGGCTGTATAATCTCAAAATGGATTTTCAGCTTGTAAGCAGCTACAAGCCCCGCGGAGACCAGCCCAGAGCGATTGAAGAACTGGTTCAGGGTCTCGGCGCGGGTGAAAAGCATCAGGTGCTGCTCGGCGTCACCGGCTCCGGCAAAACCTTCACCATGGCGAAGATCATTGAGCAGAGCAACCGGCCTGCGCTGATCCTTGCACACAACAAAACGCTGGCGGCGCAGCTTTACCACGAGTTCAAGCAGTTCTTCCCCGGCAACGCGGTCGAATACTTTGTCAGCTACTACGATTACTACCAGCCCGAGGCCTACATACCGGCAGGCGATCTCTATATTGAAAAAGAAGCCACCATCAACGAGGAGCTGGACAAGCTGCGCCTCTCGGCCACGCGTTCCCTTTTTGAGCGGCGAGACGCGATCATTGTCAGTTCCGTGAGCTGCATCTATGGCCTCGGATCTCCCGAGGCCTACTACGGCATGCTGCTGCTGCTTGAAAAGGGCCAGCGCATCAGCCGCAACGACATCACGCGGCGGCTCGTTGAAATTCTGTACGAACGCAACGACACGGACTTTCGCCGCGGCACCTTTCGCGTTCGCGGCGATGTCATCGAGGTTTTTCCCACTTATGATGAGTCGGCTTACCGCATTGAACTCTTCGGCGACGAGATTGAGTCGCTGGCGCAGATCGATCCCCTCTTCGGTAGCGTGAAGCAGAAATACGCCCGCCTGCCCATCTATCCCAAGAGTCACTATGTTGTGCAGCCCGAGCGCCGCGGCGCGGCAATTGATTCAATCGTCACCGAACTCAATTCCTGGGTTGGCGAGCTTGAGGGGCAGGGCCGCATGGTTGAAGCGCAGCGCGTTCACCAGCGCACGCGCTTCGATCTCGAGATGATCAAGTCGATGGGCTACTGCCACGGCATTGAGAATTACTCGCGTCACTTCTCAGGGCGTCTCCCCGGCGAGCCTCCGCCAACCCTCCTCGATTATTTCCCCCGCGATTTTCTGCTCTTCATTGATGAAAGCCACGCGACGGTGCCGCAGGTGCATGGCATGTGGTACGGCGATCGCAGCCGCAAGCAGAACCTTGTCGAATACGGATTCCGCCTGCCCTCAGCGATGGACAATCGGCCGCTGAAATTCGAAGAGTTCGAGAATCGCATCCACCAGACCATCTACGTCTCTGCTACGCCAGGGCCTTATGAATTGACGCGCTCGGCAGGTGTTGTCGTGGAACAGGTCATCCGGCCCACAGGCCTCGTTGACCCTGAAGTGGAGATTCGCCCGGTGAAAGGTCAGATTGACGACCTGCTCGGTGAAATTCGCGATCGCGCCAAACGCAACGAACGCGTACTCGTAACCACGCTAACCAAGCGCATGTCAGAAGACCTCGCCGGCTACTACACCGAGGTCGGCGTGCGCTGCCGATACCTGCACTCGGAAATCGAAACCCTCGAGCGCGTGAAGCTGCTGCAAGGGCTGCGCAAGGGGGAGTTCGACGTGCTCATCGGCATCAATCTGCTGCGTGAGGGGCTCGACCTGCCCGAGGTCTCGCTGGTCGCTATTCTCGATGCGGACAAGGAAGGCTTTTTGCGCTCGGCCGGTTCGCTGATCCAGACCATCGGGCGGGCGGCGCGCCACGTGGAAGGCAGAGCCATTCTCTATGCCGACCGTATAACTGACTCCATGCGCCAGGCCATGGGAGAAACCGAGAGGCGCCGCGCGATTCAGCGCGCCTACAACGAGGAGCACGGCATTACGCCGCAGTCGGTGATCAGCAAGGCAGACATGGGCCTGGCACAGATTCTGAAGGCCGAGTATGGCGAAGTCATGGAAGAAGAAGCGGCAGGACTGCCTGAATTCACTTCGCAGTCTGAGGTCGATCAGTTTATTGCCAAGCTTGAAGCGGAGATGCGCGACGCGGCGCGGAAGTTTGAGTTTGAAAAAGCAGCAAAGCTGCGCGACAGCATCAAGGAGCTACGCGAAAAGGAGTTCCTCTTCGGCTGAGAGTGGCCGACAAGGCAACCGCGTTTCCCCGCGGATCATCTGACCGGATGTGTACGCAAAATAGACTAGATTCTGCCTCTTCGGGCCGGAGCATATATGCCAACCATACTTTTGGTAGATGACGATCCGCTCGACGCCTCTATTCTCAAGTCAGCCCTTGAAAAGAGATTCCGCCACGTCGAACGCGTCGCCGATCCCGTTGAAGCATTCAGCATGGTTGAGCAGCCTCAATTCGCCGGTGGCGTGTCCCTCGTGATCGCCAATCTGCATTGGCCCGGGCTCGACGGCTCGGGGTTTCTGGCCGAGATGAACGCCCGTTTTCCCGGCGTTCCGGTGCTGGTTCTTGGGGGGCAGAGGGGATTGCCGAGGAATGATGGAGACGCAGCGGTCCGCTTCCTCTCCCGGCATGCCGCCCCTGAAGAAATGCTGATCGCGGCGACCCAGATGATCGGCTTCGAACATCTCTCCCCACGCATTCACTAAGGCTAAGGCCGACTCTGCTTCTCGCTCCTCCTCCTCCAAAGGTTTGAGCTAAATCACGTGGCAAAGACCTATCATAGATGGCAGATAGCCTCATGGTCGGAGCTCGCCGATGGGCTGGTGGCCGCATCGAGATGCGAGAATTAAGGTGGAGTTCACATGGCAACCCTTGGCAGTTTTGCCCTACTTATTGCGTTGGCTCTAGCCGCCTACAATCTCTTCGCCGGCGCGGTCGCCCTGCGATTGATAGCCACGGGCCAGCGGGCGGCCATCTCGCCTGAACGGCTGGCGGATACGGCTCGGCGCGCTGGAATCGCCAGCTTTGTGGCAGTCACCGCAGCAGCATTTGCTCTGGTCTTTTCTGTTTTCAATAACGACTTCTCAATTACTTACATCCTTGAGCACTCCAATCGAGCCCTGCCGGGTCCCTACAAATTTGCCGCGCTCTGGAGCGGCCAGGAAGGCTCGCTGCTCCTCTGGGCGTGGCTGCTTTCCGCCTATGGCTTCGTTCTGCGCCTTACCCACAAGACCGACGTAAAGCTGTACGCCTACGCCGGCACCATTCTCGCGGCGATCCAGGTCTTTTTTCTTACCCTCATCAACTTCGCGGCGCCGCCGTTTTCGCTGCTCAAGGGCGCCATTCCAGAAGATGGCAACGGTCTCAATCCCCTGCTCCAGTATCCGGAGATGGTCATTCATCCCCCGATGCTCTACCTGGGATACGTCGGCTTCAGCGTCCCCTTCGCCTTCGCTCTCGGTGCGCTCATGATGCGCTACCCCGGCGAGCGGTGGATCAAAGTCACACGTGTCTGGACCCTCGTCACCTGGCTCTTTCTCACCATGGGCATCTTCCTCGGCATGCACTGGGCCTACGCGGTGCTGGGCTGGGGTGGTTACTGGGGCTGGGATCCAGTGGAGAACGCGAGCTTCATGCCGTGGCTCACGGGCACAGCTTTCCTGCATTCGGTCATGATGCAGGAGCGCAAGGGGATGATGAAGAGCTGGAACGTCTGGCTCATCTTCTCCACCTTCCTGTTGTCGATTCTTGGCACGCTGCTCACACGCGCCGGCCTGGTCTCGTCGGTTCACGCGTTCGCACAATCAAATATTGGCAACTGGTTCATTGCCTTCATGGTAATCACTCTGGCGGTGTGTATCTTCACTTTCGTGCTGCAGCGTGGTCATCTCAAGAGCGACCAGCAGATTCAGTCGCTGGTGAGCCGCGAATCGAGCTTTCTCTTCAACAACCTCGTGCTGCTGACGGCCTGCTTCGTCATCCTGTGGGGAACGCTCTTCCCCATTCTCTCGGAGTATGTGCAGGGGACCAAGGTCACCGTCGGGCCGCCCTTCTACAACCGCGTTGCGATACCCATCGGGCTTTTCCTGCTCTTCCTTACCGGCGTGGGACCGCTGCTTCCGTGGCGTTCCACCTCCATGCGCGCAATCCGCCGCAACTTCATCCTTCCCTCGATTGCCCTCTGGGGAACGGCAATTGTCTGCCTCTTCATCGGCGTGCGTCCCTGGAAAGACGGCGCCTTTGACGCCGGCAATTTCTATGCGCTGGTCGCCTTCTCTCTGGCCGCCGGAGTGATGACGGCGATCCTTTCCGAATTCCTGCGCGGCGCGGCGGTTATCGCGAAGCAGACGCGTCGTAACCTCTTCGCAGCCACTCTGCTGCTGATCCGGCGCAACACGCGGCGCTACGGCGGCTACATCGTGCACATCGGCGTTGTCATCGTCGTCATCGGCCTCGCCGGCTCAGCCTTCAATCGCAACGAAGAGCGCGAGCTGGGACTGCACTCCACGCTGCCTATCGGTCCCTACACCCTTGAGTGTGTCGGCTTCACCCAGGACACCAATCCCAACTACGACTCCGAATACGCCATTCTGAACGTCTCCAAGAACGGCAAGCAGCTCTTCCAGATGACGCCGGAGAAGCGCGTCTACCTGGCAAGCTCGCAGCCGCAGACAATGGTGGCAATTCACTCTGTTCCTGGTTGGGATCTCTACGTCGTTTACGAAGGAACAAACCCGGATACCGGCCAGCCGATCATCAAGGCGTTCCTCAATCCGCTCGTGGGCTGGATCTGGGCCGGTGTGGTGCTCATGGTCATTGGAACCTTTGTCACTCTTGCGCCGAGCGTGTCACCGGCCACCGCAACGTCACTTGCACCCGCCGTACGCGCGGTACCCGAGCCGGCGCTCAAAGGAGGCGACTGATGCTCACATCGAGCAGATTTGCCTTCTGCATCAAGGTAACTCAGACGGCGCTCCTCGCAATTGCGGTCTGCTTCTCAATGGGCGCGACCAACAACAGCGCACGCGCCAATGACCTGAGCCATCGCATGATGTGCACCTGCGGCTGCTCGCAGTTGCTGGGCGAATGCAACCACGTCGGCTGCCCGAACTCGGGTCCCATGCTCAATGAGCTGCGGGCCGCCATCGATTCCGGATTGACCGACCAGGAAATCCTTTCAAGCTTTGCCGCAAAGTATGGCGCAACCGTGCTGGCTGCACCTACTACGCAGGGCTTCAACCTCGTCGCCTGGATCGCGCCCTTCGCCGTTTTTGCCGCGGCACTGGTGGGAACGATTCTGCTGGTGCGCCGCTGGTCTGTCAGCGGAACCCTCGCTCCGGCAGCGGGAACCGACCCTTCAATCGACGCGCTCCGTGCAAAGATTCGCCGCGAAACCGATTCAAGCCTCAATGGAGGCGCTGAGCTATGACTGAAACACAGGGAATGATTGCCGGCCTGCTCATGGCCTTCGCGCTTTTCATCTACACTTTCTGGCCTGAAAATGCCTTCGCCAGCCAGCACCAGAAGACACGACTTGAATATCTTCTGGAGCGCAAAGAGCAGCTTTATGAAAACCTGCGCGATCTTAATTTTGAATTCCGCGCCGGAAAATATCCGGAAGAGGATTTCGTCGCACAGCGGACATTGCTCGAAAACGAAACTGCTCAGCTGCTCTCCGAAATCGAATTTCTGCAGCAGGCCTGAACACGACGCACTCACAGGACTTCATTCAAAGATCATGAAAGTAATTCGACTTCACTTTTTCGCAATAGCCGTGTGCCTTTTTTCTGCCGCTGCAATGGCAAATGCTGCAACCTTCACCGGCACCGTCACCAACAAGACAACCGGCAGGCCCGCTGCGGGCGATCCCGTCGTTGTGCTGGACGTGCAGGCCGGTATGGGCGAGGTTGCGCACGCCACCACCGATGCGCAGGGCCGCTATTCGCTGAACGCGCCCGGCAATGGCCCGTACCTGATCCGTGTCACGCACCAGGGCGCCGGTTACTTCATCGCGGCGCCGCAAGGGGGGGCACCCGGCGATATTCCGGTCTATGATGTCGCCGCCCACGTCGACGGCGTTTTCATCGAAGCCGATGTCTACGAGATTGAGAGCGACAATGGCCAGCTCCGCGTAACAGAGCGTTACTTCGTCCACAACACAAGCTCCCCGCCCCGCACCGAATGGAGCCCGCGCACTTTTGAAATTGTTTTGCCCACTGAGGCAACCGTCATCGGAACCGCCGCGCAACGCCCCACCGGCCTGCCCACCAGCGTGAAGCTCGACCCCACCGGCACCAAAGGCCACTATGCCTTCAACTTCCCAATCCAGCCCGATGAGGGCGAGAAAAACACGCTCTTCCAGGTCGAATACACACTGCCATACGGCGACAGCAAATTCACATTTCGTCCTCAGGTCATGTTGCCCACGCAGAGCCTCGGCATCCTGCTCCCCAAGGGTATGAGCTTCAATGCGGGTTCCGGCGCAGTCTTCCAACCCGTGCAGCAGGACCCGAATATCCAGACCTTCGTTGCCCGCAACCTCACGCCCGGCAAGCCCGTCGAGTTCACCGTCTCCGGCAATGGCGCAATGCCCCGCGAGGCCCAAACTGCCGGACCCGGCGAAGCAAGCCAGGCAGCCGGCGCGCCCTCAGCCCAGCCCGGTGGCGGCATCGGAGAACCCATCAACACGCCTGACCCGCTCAGCAAGTACAAGTGGTGGATCCTTGGCGGACTCGCACTGCTTCTGACCACAGCCGCCGCATTCCTGCTGCGTAAACCGGCTGGCGACCCTGCAGGGACAGTTGTGCATCTTCCTGCTCAACCCGGCGCAGCATCCACAGCCGGCTTTGCCGGATATTCAACACCAGCCGCAAAAAGCACCGCGCTCCTCAATGTACTCAAGGAAGAGCTCTTTTCTCTCGAAACAGAAAAGCTCAACGGCACGCTCTCTGCTGAGGAGTATGTCGAGGCAAAATCCGCGCTCGAAGTTGTCTTGAAGCGTGCGCTTAAAAAGCAGTCCTCCTAGCCTGATTCAGGTCCTGTTCACGTGTCGCCGCTCCGGGGCTCCGTGCCCCGGAGCGGCCATCGGATCCAGCGCAGACCCACCTCAAATGAGAGAATGATCTTGTCGGGGGGTGCTTTCAATGAACGCCTTTAAGACCATGATTCTTCTCACCACGCTCACCATCCTTCTGGTGCTCGCGGGGGAATACTTCGGCGGCCGTAACGGCGCGCTTTATGCCTTCGTTTTCTCAGTAGCGATGAACTTCTTCAGCTACTTCTTCTCCGATAAGATCGCGCTCTCCGTCTATCGTGCGCAGCCCGTCACGCGCGAGCAACTGCCCCGCGCCTACGACGTCGTCGAGCGGCTCACGAGCAAGGCTGGCCTGCCCATGCCGAAGATCTACGTCATTCCCACCGAGTCGCCCAACGCATTCGCGACAGGACGCAACCCAAAGCACGCCTCGGTCGCAATCACCCACGGCATCCTGAACCTGCTCAACGACGAGGAACTGGAAGGCGTCCTCGCCCATGAACTCGGCCACGTCCGCAACCGCGACATCCTCACCAGTTCCATTGCCGCCACCCTCGCCGGGGCCATCACCATCCTCGCGCGCTCGGCAATGTGGTTTGGCATGTTCGGCGGAGGAGGAGGCGGCGGCGATCGTCGCGATCGCGGCGGCGCGGGCGGCCTGATCATGCTGCTGCTGGCCCCTTTTGCCGCGATGCTGATTCAGCTTTGGGTTTCGCGCACACGCGAATATGAAGCCGATGCAAGCGGCGCCCATCTCACCGGCAACCCCTATGCGCTCGCCAGCGCACTTGAGAAGATATCCGCGGTCAGCCGACAGGTACCGCTCGTGGCCTCGCCCAGTTCGGCGCATCTCTTCATCGTGGCGCCCCTCCTCTCGGGCGAGATGCTCATGAACCTCTTCTCGACGCATCCGCCCGTGCAAAAACGGATTGAGCGGCTCATTGGCAGACCTTCCGTCAGCGGAAACTAGATTTTCACCACCGAAGATACAGGGATCGATGGACCTGTAGGGATCGATAAGGATCTATGAAGACCCTTTTGCGCACGTTGCTTTATCTCGCGCTGATCGTATGGCTCGGCGCCGAGATATTCTTCCCCGTCGTTGCCGCCATCACCTTCGGCACACTCGCCGGAAACACTCATGCTGCCGGCGCCATCGTCGGCTCGCTGCTACGCATCCTGCACGGAATCGGCATTGTCTCCGGGCTGGTTGCCATGGCTCTGCTGGCCCTGGCCCCGGCATGGAACATTTACAAACCGCGTACCGTGCTCGTTCCCATGATCCTCATCCTGCTGATGCTCGCCTGCACGGTTTACTCGCAGTACGTCATCATTCCCGCCATGGAGCGGGACCGCATCGCTGCAGGCGGCGCAATCGACACCTTCGCCACAAGCGACCCGGCTGTCGCCCACTTCAATGCGCTGCATAAACGTAGCGAACATGTGGAGATGCTGATTCTGCTGCTGGGCCTAGGCACCGTGGTCCTCGTTGCGCGCGCCGAGAGCACGCCTCTCTAGCGACCCGCAGCAACGGGATAAGCAGTACCGTTCCTGTATCATCGAGATGGCCCTTGACCGCAAACAATCTTGCAAGGGCAACAATGGAATACAAATGAAGACTGGCATTATCGGCCTGCCGCAGGTAGGCAAAACTTCGCTGTTCAAAATACTCACCAAGGCAAAGCTCGAAGATCGCGGCTATTCGAATCCGAGGGAGGCCCACATCGGCGTGGCGCGCGTTCCCGACGAACGGCTCGACAAGCTTTCCGCGCTCTACTCTCCGAAAAAGAGCACCTACGCCACCGTCGACTATGTCGATGTCGCTGCCATCGGCCAGGAGGCCCTCAAGGAAACTGCATTCCTTACCAGCCTGCGCAACGTCGACGCGCTCATCCATGTTCTGCGCGCCTTCGAGGATGACTCGATTCCACACGTTGGCCCCGTCGATCCGCTGCGCGATGTCAAGAACGTCGAATTCGATCTGATGATCAGCGATCTCACCCAGGTAGAAAAGCGCCTCGAGCGTGTCGAAAAAGATATGAAGAAGGGCCGCACCAGCGAACTCGAGCGGGAACAGGCCCTGTTGCTGCGATCGAAGGAAGCTCTTGAAAAGGAGCAGCCACTCCGCGAGCTTGAGATGACCGCGGATGAAAAGAAGCTCATCAAGGGCTTCATGTTCCTCTCGCAAAAACCTGTCTTATATGTACTTAACATCGGCGAAAGCACGTCGCTTGGCGCCGATCTTGATTCCGCCGTGAGCCGTTACAAACTCGACGAGATTGCCCGCCGCCCCAACGCTGGCGCCACTGCGATCTGCGGCAAAGTTGAAGCGGAGCTGGCAGAGATGGACGAGGCTGAAGCGGCAGAGTTTCTTTCAAGCTACGGTCTGCACGAGAGCGGGCTCGTTCGGCTCATCCGCAAAAGCTACGAACTGCTCGGCCTCATCAGCTTCTTCACCGCCGGCGAGGACGAGTGCCGCGCCTGGACGGTTGCCGCAGGCTCCAAGGCACCCCAGGCCGCCGGCGCAATCCATTCCGACCTCGAGCACCACTTCATCCGCGCCGAAACCATTCGCTGGGACACCTTGCTCTCCGCAGGCAGCGAAGCGGCCGCGCGCGCGCAGGGCACACTTCGACTTGAAGGCAAAGAGTACATCGTGCAGGATGGTGACGTACTCCATATCAGACATAGCGGGTAAGAAACCGGATGCTCAGACTTTCGATCCTGCTCGGCCTGCTGGCTGCGCTGGCCGATGTAGCGGGTGGATTGGTGCTGGTTCGCGCACGCGGGGTGGAACGCTACCTGCGCTACTTTGTCGCGCTCGGTGCAGGCTTTCTCATGGCCACAGCCCTGCTCGAGATGACGCCGGAAAGCCTGCGGCTGAGCCCGCGCCTCGGCCCGGTCCTCATTATGGCGGGCTACTGCGTGGTGCACTTGCTCGAGCACACCATTAATGCCCATTTCCACTACGGAGAAGAAACCCATCACGACGAGTTCGTTTCACTGCGCACCGGCTACTCCGTGCTCGGCGGCCTCAGTGTTCACGCACTCTTCGATGGCGTCGCGATCGGCTCTGGATTCGTGGTCAACAACGCCCTCGGCTGGCTGATCTTCCTGGCAATCTTTCTGCACAAGGCTCCGGAGGGCTTCACCGTCGCCTCCGTAATGCTGGCCAGCGGGCTCAGCCGCCGCGTGGCGCTCTATTCAGCCGTGGCGCTCGCCATTGCCACGCTTGCAGGTGTACTGGTCATCGAGCTTTTCCCGCGCTGGATGCCCTACGGCCTTCCCGTCTCGGCTGGAGTGGCGCTATACGTCGGCGCCAGCGATCTTGTGCCTGAGGTCAATCGGGAGCCCGGTATTCGCATGGCGCTTATTTTTTTCCTCGGGGTCGCGGGCTTTCTCACCCTGAGGATGCTGCTTCCCCAGCTTTAGCGGCCGCTGGCAATCTCCACCAGCTTGCCGGGCGCCTGCACACCATTCATCACGCCGCGCACCGACTGCAGAACGCGCTCAGGCGTGATCAGTTGCATGCATACGTTGTCGTTGCATGCGGAGTTCTTCTGGTTGGCGGCGGTAACACACGGCGAGCAGGAAAGCGCTGCCCAGATCGGCTCAGTGTTGCCCAGACTGCCGTAAAGCTTCGGCGTCTCCGGTCCAAACAAGACAATCGACCGGATCGGCGTGATTGCTGAAAAGTGGCCGGGACCGCTGTCGTTCGTCACCAGCACCGTCGAAACATTGTAGAGAGCGGTAATTGCCATCAGCTTGTGCATGCCGGCGAAGCTGCGGAAGCGCGGGTGGCCCATCCTCTCCTGCATGCCGAGAGCTTCTTCTTTTTCTGCCCGCGATCCGGTGATCAGCACCAGGGCATCATCCCACTCATCCACAATCATCTTTGCCAGCGTGCTGAAGTTGTCCCGCTCCCAGCGGCGCTGCGGCAACAGCTCCGAGCTGTTCGGATTCACAAGCACCACGCGGTGATACTCCGGCCGGTAGTCGGGAAACACCTGGCGGATAAGGCCCCGCACGTGCTCTTTTTCCTCTTCGGAGACCACCGGGTTAGGTACTCGGATCTCTTCATCGGAAACAAACGTCTTCGAATAGGGAACCTCGGGCGCGGGCGCCAGCAGCGAATTAACCATGGAGACGAAGTTCTTTGCCATGTGTATATGGCCGTTGTAATTCACACGATGCGTTAACATCTCACCGCGATAAAGCCCTTCCGCGTGAAAGCGATGGAAACCCACCCTGCGACGCGCGCCGGAAAGTCCCGTCAGCAGCCCGGAGTAGCGGGAAAACAGCTCCAGGTCGATGACCGTATCGATCTTTGCCCTGCGCACCCAGCGCAGAAACCGCAACGAGTCCCCCACCAGCACCCGCAGGTTGTTTTCGCGAATCGTGATGATGTTGGCTTCGGGCACCGTAGGCAACAGGCGCAGACTGTCGGCATTTCTCTCAAAGATCAGGAAGAAAATCTCGGCGCCAAGCGCGCTTTTGGCCTTCTGCAGAGCCGGGTTGGCGATCACCGTGCTGCCCATCTCAGAGAGCTCGATAAACAGAACTCTGCTGGGCTTTTCCGGCCCCTTGGGTGTACTCAGCAGGCGCACTATCCAGGTGCACAGAAAACATAGCGGAATGCCGATCCAGTAGTCGACCGCCCGCATCGTCCGAAGCTTCATTCCTCAACCCTTCAAGTGAACTCTCGTCCAAATGTACGAGGCGACAGGTCCTGGGAGCCAGATCATCAAAGGTTTCCCAGGCGAAATAAAGACAGACAGCAAGCCCAGGGTCCAATACAATTTGGATTATAGTTTGCAATTACGCTTGGAATCTCCCACCAAATGGTCAGAGGCATTGCCCGATTGGTTCCCGAAAAACGGCACGAGAGGCTCCAGGCAGCCCCCAGGGTAACTATGTTCGTCTGTTTCCCCCCGGCTCAAGCGGACCCGCAGAGTTCCCGCTTGGCACATTTTGAAAGGGTGTGTAGGGACTGAACACAGTGGCGCGATTCTTTAAAAGAAACGTTTGTCTCATTCTCGCGTTCGCGGCTCTTGCTTTCGCTGTAATGGGCTACCATCCCGGCATTGAAGACGACAGCGTGTATCTCTCCGCGGTGAAGAGCGATCTTAATTCCGCGCTGTATCCTCACGACTCAGACTTCTTCCGCGTTCAGCTTCAGGCCACGCTTTTCGATAAATGGGTTGCAGGCTTCGTCCAGGGCACACACATCCCGGTGGCGATAACGGAGTTCCTGTGGCAGTTCGCCAGCATCGCCCTCATCATCTTCGGCTGCTGGAGCATCATTCGCACGCTCTTCGACGAGGAGTCGGCCCGCTGGAGTGGCGTTGCTATGGTCGCGGCCATGCTCACGCTTCCCGTGGCCGGCACTGCGATCTACCTGGCCGATCAGCATCTGCATCCCCGCAATCTCGCCACCGGCATCATCCTCATCGCGGTTTCGCGCATCAGTGCGGGCAAACGCTGGCAGGCTGTGCCTCTGCTGATTCTGAGCTTTGTTCTGCATCCCATCATGGGTACGCTGGGCATGTCGTTCAGCCTTTTCCTCACCATGGCGATGCTCGAACCGGTGCACGTGTGGCTGCGCTCACTGCGCGACTCCCTGGCGGCGGCGGTGCCCTTGGGCTGGATCTTCGAGTCGCCAACGCCCGTCTGGCGCAAAGCGCTCGACACACGCTCCTATCTTTTCCTCTACCGTTGGACCTGGTATGAGTGGCTCGGTGCAATCGCGCCTCTCTTTCTTTTCTGGCTGCTGTGGAGGATCGCCCTAAGGCGCGGGGAAACCCAGCTTGCGCGCTTTGGACTGGCGGTTTTTGCCTACGGCGTCTTTCAGCAGATCACCGCCATGGCGGTTCTCGGGTCGCCGGGCCTCATCCGTCTCACCCCGATGCAGCCGATGCGCTACCTGCAACTGATCTACTTCTTCATGGCGCTGATCGGTGGCGCTCTGCTTGGCAAGACGCTCATCAAATCCTCCACGGTGCGTTGGGCGGCATACCTTGTGCTAATCAACGCCGGCATGTTCGCCTCGCAGAGAGAGCTCTTTGGCGCCAGCCCCCATCTGGAACTCCCCGGCACAAAAACTTCAAATCCATGGCTGCAGGCCTTTGCCTGGATCCGCCTCAATACGCCCACGGACGCCTATTTCGCAATGGATCCCCGTTACCTCGCCGCCCCGGGCGAGGACTATCACAGCTTCAGAGCGCTCGCCGAGCGTAGCCAGCTCGCCGACGCCATCAAAGACACCGCGGTTGTCACGCAGGTGCCCGATCTCGGTCCTACATGGGAGAAGCAGGTAGCCGCGCAGTCCGGCTGGGAACACTTTCAGCTTGCCGACTTCGAGCGCCTCAAGCGCAATTTCGGCGTCGACTGGGTGCTGCTTTCCTATCCCCAGTCCGCTGGACTCGATTGCCGATGGCACAACGACACGCTGACCGTGTGCCGGATTCCGTGAGCAAATCCAGTCGATTTTCTGCACCTATCCTTTTTGCGTCTTTACGCCCTTTCCGCGAGAATGAGGAAAGTCATCACTCCGGCCTGGGGTCCGGCAGATGCTGAACCTCGCTCAGCGTTTGATTCTCGGCTGTCTGCTGCTTGCCGCGCTCACCGTTGGCATGGCGCTCACCATGCGCCAGACGCTCGTGGCAGCCGGCGCCTGGCACCTTGCACTCATCTTTGCGGCGGCTGCCGTCGTCGTGTGCTTCGGCACAATCCTGTTGGTGCTCAGCCCCATCCACATGCTGGCCCGCGACACGAAAAAGATTGCCGAAGGAAACCTCGAACAACGTGTCGAATGGAACAGCCACGATGACTTCGGACAGGTTGTGAGCGAGCTGAACCGGATCGCCGTGCGCCTGCGCGACCTGCGTGACACCGAAGCCGGGCGCAAGCAGATGGAGTTCCAGCTTTCCGACGCGGTTCTCCAGTCAATCTTTGAGCCCATCATCGTCACCGACGCAAAGGGCCATATTCTCAAGGTGAACCAGGCTGCCGTTGAAATTCTCGGCGAATCGATGACCGCCCGCATGGCGCTCACGACGACCCCCGGCGGTGACAAAATTCTCAGCGCCATTCGCGACGCCATCGCCATGCAGAAGGCCGTTGCCGCTGAGGGTGAAGCCTCCATGCTGCCCATGCGCATTGGCAAGCAGGAGCGCAGCTACCGGCTGCGCACGACCCCCATGCGCGATTCCGATGGCCGCCTTCTTGGCGCCGTCACAACGCTTGAAGACGTTACTACCCTGCAGGATACCGATCGCTTCAAGACGCAGTTCATCTCCGTGGCCAGCCGCAAACTGCGCGACCCTCTGCTCCAATTGCGCCGCGGCCTCTACGCCCTCGGCCAGGGGTACGGCGGAGCACTCATGCCGCTACAAGCCGAGCTGGTGGCCTCGGCCAGCAATGAATCTGAAAAGCTCAATGACCTGATGGCCGACCTGATTGAAGTTGCCGAGCTCGACATGGGCAAACGTGAGCTGCGTAAGGAGCGCCTGCGTCCGCTGCTCGTTCTGAACGAAGCCCGCGATCGCTACTGCGACGCTGCCGCAACCAAACATATTCGCGTCGAGGTAAAGGCCTTCGCGGACCTCTCGTTCGTTCAGGGTGACCGTCGCGCCGTGCGTTCCATCCTCGACAACCTGCTGACAAACGCATTGCGGTTTACGCCGGAGGACGGCGAAATTTTTTTGAGTGCTGAAGAAATCAAGGATTTTGTTCAGTTCACCGTGCGCGACACCGGTCGCGGCATTGAAGCGGAAAGGCTGGGCAAGCTCTTCGATCGCTTCAACGCCTTCTCTGACAAGGGCACCGGCCTGGGGCTCGCCCTGGTGCGCCGCCTGGTTGAGTCGCTTGGCGGCCAGGTCGCCGTCGAAAGCCGACTCGGTCATGGAACTACCTTCCGGTTCACGCTGCCGGTCGCCGTTGTAGAAAAAGTCCAGCACCCGGTCGAGGCAGGCTGAACCATGGCAGAAACTCCGCTCGAACTTCAGAAAGAACCAGCCAGGCTTCGTATCTATATCGGCGCCGCCGCCGGCGTGGGCAAAACCTATCACATGCTGAGCGATGCCCACCTCAAGCTCAAGCAAGGCGTCGATATCGTCATCGGGCTCGTAGAAGCGCACGGCCGCAAAGAGACGATCGAGCAGATCCGCGATCTCGAAATCATTCCCGAGAAAGTGATCTCCTACCGCGGAGTCGAACTGCGCGAAATGGATGTGGATGCGATCCTCGCCCGCCATCCGGACACCGTGGTCGTGGATGAGCTTGCCCACACCAACGTGCCGGGAAGCAAGAACCGCAAGCGCTACGAAGATGTGCTCGAGCTGCTTGATGCGGGCATCAATGTGCTAACCGCCGTCAACATCCAGCACCTTGAAACGCTCAACGATGCGGTCAACCGCTCTGCCAACACCATCGTCCGCGAGACGGTTCCAGACAGTTTTTTCAAGCGCGCCGATGAGGTTGTCAACGTCGACGTCACGGTGGAAGAGTTACGCTCCCGCCTGCGCGAAGGCAAGATCTACCCGCCGGAGAAGGTTGAGCAGTCGCTGGCCAATTTTTTTCGTAAGGGCAACCTCAACATGCTGCGCGAACTGGCCCTGCGCGCCACTGCCGAGCAGGTAAGCAGCCGCGCGGCAGACTATCGCAGGACGCAGGGACTCGAGCAGGCTCCAATTCCCGACAAGGTCATGGTCTGCCTCAGCACCCGCCCCGGTACGGACCGCCTCATTCGCGTGGGCGCGCGCGTTGCCGGGCGTCTTGCCACAAACTGGTACGCGGTCTACGTCGCCCGGCCCGGCGAAGACCTGCAACACGCCGACCCCGAAGCGCAGCAGAGAATCGAAGACTACCAGCGCTTGGCGCGCGACCTCGGTGCGCAGGTCATCACCCTCGCTGACAAAAGCGTCTCCGATGCGCTCATCCGCTTCGCCCAGCAGGAAACCATTTCGCACGTAATTTTCGGCCAGCCGGTACGCTCACGCCTCGATATTCTTCTGCGCGGCTCTGTGCTGAATCGCTTCCTCTCAGAGATTCGCGATGTCACCGTGCAGGTCGTGCCGATGCAGCCGCTGCGCAAAACCTGACCACACCTTCTCTTTCCTGCCCCACTTCCCTATTCGCAGAAGACCTTCACCTTCGTTGTGTTGCCGTCTCTTCCGTCCACATCCACGGTCAGGTCCTCAAGGTGATCAATTAGCTCCTCGAGATTCTCCGGTTTGATCTGCGAGAGCGTGAGCGGCACCCCACGGCGGTTGAGCGCTTCATCCAGGTGATCGTGCGCTTGTTTTGGAATCAGGCTGGCGAGGCGCACCCCGGCGCGCAGCAGTTGCATCGGCACGCGGATGTTTACGGTCGTCGGGCCATTCATGCCCGTCATCGACTCATCCGCTTCCACCAGCACACGCAGATATTTGCTTCGGCTTCTCGGCGCCGCGGCGTCTGCACTTTGACCATTCATTCGGCTCGCAAACTCGCGCAGCGGGCGCGTCAAGTCGGGCTCCAGCGCGGCAAGCAGCCGGTCGGCCTCATCGGCCGTAATCTTGCCTGCGGCCAGCATTTCCAGAATTTGACGGCGATGCTCGTTCATAGAATTCCTCCGATAATATCTACACACAGCGCGATTGCATGACGGCCAGCGATACCCACCCAAAGCGCAACCATGTCGACGGCGTGAGAGAGGCCGGTGCCGATTTCGTGCGCATGCGGAACCAGTAGCCACACCACCGCAAAAAGAACCACGAGCCGCACAGTCGTCTCATCGCTGGCTGATGAAACTGCAAGCAGTCGCTCTGCCTCGCGAGGCGTGATGCGGCCCATGGCAATCAACGACAGAATGGCGCGACGATCGATATTCATGCAGTCCCTCACACAATGCGAACGTAGACTTTGTTTCCATCGGCGGCGACGCGAACTTCTGTTCCGCGCAGGCTGCAGAGAATCCGCCAGAAGGTGTTGATGGCTCCCCACAGACTGATGCCGCCCGCGAAACTGAGGCCGATAATCACAATCAGAATCAGCGGTGAAAGCAGCAAAAGCGGTATCCACAACAGGAAGAGCGGCAGCCAGAGCCGGATCCCGCGCCAATGCGGATTTTCGATGTGGACGATGGCAATGCTTGGGGTCATTTCAGTGCCTCCAACTCGCGGATCGCATCCTGCGCGGAGATCTCGCCGTTCTTGAGCCTCTCCAGCACTTCAGCGCGCGACGGCGAAGGGTTGGTGTCGACAAATTCAAGCTGCCCAGCAATCCGATTGAGGCGCGCTTTGATCGTTGGATAGCTCACACCAAAAACCTGCTCCATCGCCTTGATCGATCCGTGCGAACGCACGAAGGCCGTCACAAATACCTGGTCTTCCAGGCTGAGGCGGGCAAGTTCCGGGAGCGTGAACTGCCCTTCCAGCGAAACTTGCCGATCCGGGATACTGACCCGCTCCACGACAAGAGGCGATCCCTGGGCAATTCGCAGGACTTCTTGCCAGTCAACCGCGTTTTTTGAATCTCCAGGCATCGGCTCGTACTCTCGTTTCTTAAGTACAGGAGCGACTATAATAAACTTTCTTAATATTTGCAATATTTTTTCTTAAGTTATCAAACAATCCATCATCAAGGTCAATGGGCACGCTGGGCTTCCTCTCCCCCGCCCTCAAAAAGGCATCACGCTACAACAGAAAAAGGCCGCACCCGGAGGATTGCGGCCTTGCTCTCAAATCTGGATTGTTTCGCAGCCTTTGAGTGGTGAGCCCGCTGGGACTCGAACCCAGGACCCACGCCTTAAAAGGGCGTTGCTCTACCAACTGAGCTACGGGCTCTTGTTCGGCTGCCTCTTTCAAAACTAACACAGCGAGGTGCCGTTTACTCCTATGCAGCCGGTGACATCGCGCCGCTATTCTCTCGGCCAGAAATGCGCATTCGATCCTCAGGGGATGCGCGACTCAGAAATTCAACCGGAACGGCAACAGCACATGCAGCCTGCGATCGCGCAGAACAATTCCTGCCCAGACGATCATGCCAAAGAGCACCGGGAAGACGGTCTCAAAGGGCGTGCTGCCCGCGCGCAAATGGATTGCGACCGCCCCACCCAGGTAGCCGGTAATCAGCACGGCTCCCAGCACCGCTGTCCACGGAATCGCGTAGAGCAGAGTACTGAGAATCAGCAGCGCCGCCATCGTCGAGCCCAGTCGGGTCGCGATACCCAGGCGAAGAAACGCATCCATCACCGGCGGAGGCATCATCACCTTGCCCATCGCATCGAAGAGCAGAAACAGAATCGCCACTCCGGAAAGAATGCGCCCTGCCCAGATCAGCACCCTGCTTTCGGCCGGGCCGACGATTTGGCTGGTCTCCTCTGCATCTCTCAATCTGGATGGCATCGCGTGCGCCTCGCTTTCGTGCCCCACTTTATATCACGCGGTAGGAATCAAAATCTCCGTAATCAGCTTTTCTTCCGGAGTGATGCGAGGATTGTTGACGTAGTACTCGATGCAGTAGTCGTCCCGCTGGCGAATCCCCTTTTCGCCGACAATCTCGAAGACGCGGCCCGAAGCTTTCGGCAAATCGGAGTACGGTCCCGTCAGCACGAAGCGGCTGTATTTGCCGCCGCGGAACTGCTCATAGGTGAGCCCCTCCGGCAGGCTCACAGGCGGCGCGTCGAGCGCAAAGCCCGCGCGATACGTTTGCGACTGCACTTTGTAGAGACTCATGTAGGCCGTAATTCTGTTGTTCTTCGACAGACGCTCGCTCAATGCATGGGCGCTTTCCCATGCCTGCGCTGCGGTGAACTGAAAGGGACCAATCTTTTCCACGAAGACGTAGTCAGTTTCAGGCCACGCTACCATCTCAGGCGATTCTGTCAGGTTCATTGCATCCTCCATCTGACATGAGATTCAGCCAGAGCGCCTGAAAGCTGCCTGACGCAACAGGTAAAGCTCCCAATCAAGCTGTTGGCTTGGGCGGGGCAGGCATGCGGGCAAGAAAATGCTGGGCAAATTCCGCGCCATATTGATCCACCAGCAGCCTCACGCGCTCCACATCGGGCGAGCACACAATCAATCCGGCGTGGTGATGCTTCTTCATGCGCATCACAATCTCCGGCGCATTAAACATCGACGTATCCGGGTCGGCTGTCTTAGCCAGGCACAGCACACTGCCCGCGTACTCCTCGCGTGTCTCTGGGCAAAGGTAATTCTCGCCGCGCAGATTCATTACTTCGAGCTTCGCCCATTCGCGCCACAGGTTCACGCCCGTTGCGGTCTCAACCAGCTCCGCGATGAATGCTCCGCCAACCCGCGCTGCAATCTCAAGGAAGTTATAGCGGCCGTCGGCGCCTTTGATAAATTCCGCGTGGGTCACACCGCGAACCATGCCCAGTGCCGGCGCCACTCTCGCGTTAATGGCCGCCAATTCGGTGTAGTCCTCGCTGTTGCGGTCAACCGTGCGCGTGGTAAACACTCCGCCGTCATGCATCACCTGCAGCGGCGGCCGGCCATACTTGTGCACCGCGGCGAAAACAATCTTGCGCTCGCTCACGATCGAATCCACGTGATAGATTTCGCCGGGCACAAACTGCTCAAGCAGAAAGCGGCTCTGTTCGTCGCCTAGCTCGTCCAGCCTGCGCCAAAGCTCTTCCGGCTCCGCGATCTTGCTAATCCCCAATGCTGACGCCTCGGCGCGAGGCTTAAGCAGCCACGGCGCCTCCACCCGCTCCATAAAGCTGCGCAGATCGTCGTAGTTGAAAACGCCGCAAAACTCCGGCACCAGAATGCCCGCGCGGAGCGCGCTGGTGCGCATCGCCAGTTTGTCGCGGAAGCATGCCGTCGTGCTCGCTCCCATCCCCGAGATGCGCGTGTGCTCGCGCACCGCCGCCGCGGCCTCCTGGTCAAACTCGTCCATCGCCGCGACGCGGTCGAAGCGGCGGCCTCGCATCATCCATGACACGGTATTGAGAATCTGCGGGATGCTCTGCTCCCCTGGCATCGTGGCGATGTCCTCAAGCACATCGCGCGGCCATTCGGCATCGCGCAGTTTATCCACCGTGAGCAAAGTGGGCTTCACGCCCATCTCCGCGCACTGGCGCATGAAGTCCTGGCCCTTCACGTAGGTCGAAATGCAAAGGATGCGCTGCGGTTCGTTCGCCATGGTCTCCCGCCGTTTGGCTCCAGGGTGAGATAGTTCTACCATAGACGCTGAATCAACGGATGGGCACACGCGTATGGACCCTGACTTCAGGCTGTCGGCAGAGGCGATCATCAGCCTGCATGACCGCCTCACTCGTAGTTGGCACGACGAATCCGCTGAGGCACTGCCGGCCGGCGCGGTCGATGACTGGCTCGCCCAGGTTGCGCGCCAGCATCGCGCCAACTTCGACCTCTGGCATATTGAGGACGAAGCGCGCACGCCGGGCGCAACCGACGCCGCGCTCGCCCAGGTGAAGCGTCGCATCGACCGCACCAACCAACTGCGCAATGATCTTGCCGAGGCGCTCGATCGCGCACTGCTTGATTGGCTCGCGGCAAGCGGGCTTCCCAACCCCGAGGCGCCACTGCAGTCTGAATCCCTCGGCCTGATGATCGACAGGCTTTCGATTCTCGCCTTGAAGATCTATCACACGCGCGAAGAAACCGCACGTTCAGATGCCACGGCAAACCACGTCGAACGCAACCAGGAGCGTCTCACCGTGCTTGAAGAGCAACGTGCCGACCTCGCCAACTGTCTTGATGCCCTCTGGCATGAGACACTTTCAGGCAAGCGGCGATTCAAGATCTACCGCCAGATGAAAATGTACAATGATCCTGCTCTCAATCCCGCGATTTATCGAAACAAAGAATCTGGGCATCGTGGTTAGCGGCAGGGCGCGGTCGGCAGGAATTTGACGGCAAAGGGCGTTCTGGATATAAAAGGTGCTCAAGCAGGGCGATCCGGTTGGCACTGCTATGACCGAACGTTGTGAGTAATGGCGAATCAATGACGCAAGAGGCGCGATCCACGGCAGCAAGCCGCAAAAAGACCCCCACCTTGGCCGCCAAGTCGAGCGGTCAATCGTCCTCAACCACAGGTCCCATTTACCAGCAATACCAGTCTGCCGTTCAACTGGTACAGCAGGGCAAATTCGATAAGGCGCTGGCCGCCTTTGAGAAGCTGCTGCCCAATGCCCCGTTCGAAATCGTCGAGCGCTGCCGCATGTATGCCCAGACCTGCAAGCGGCAGATCGAAAAGCAGGGCCTCGCCTTTCAGACTCCCGAGGAGCGCTACGACTACGCTGTCTCGCAGTTGAACGGCGGCTACTTCGAAGAGGCGGCAGACCAGTTGCGCGGTATTCTTGCCAGCTACCCGCAGGCGGATTACGCCTACTATGGGCTTGCGCTGCTCGATTCCGTCACCGGCCGTATTCAGGGATGCCTCGACAACCTTTCCAGAGCCATCGAGCTGAACCCTAAAAACCGGCTGCAGGCCCGGTCTGACAACGACTTCCAGAACATGGTCGACGACCCTCGGTTCACGGAATTGCTGTATCCTGAGATTCCGTAGCCGGGGCAGTGAAATCTTGTGCTGTCTTCGAATGTCGATCAATTGAACCCGCAACCTGACCAATTTCCCGACGAGGGATCTGTGCCCGAAGCGCGTCCATTGCGCGTTGTCGCCATTGGAGGAGGTACGGGGCTTTCGACCCTGCTTCGCGGTCTTCGGCGGCATGTAAGCGTGCCCGGCCGGCCCGCCGCTGCTCCCTCGCAGATTGCCGATCTCGCCGCCGTTGTCACCGTAACCGATGACGGAGGCTCCTCGGGCCGACTGCGCAAGGACTTCAACATGCTGCCCCCCGGCGACCTGCGCAATTGCATGGTGGCCCTCAGCGAAGAAGAAGACTTGCTTGTGCAGTTGTTCGCTCATCGCTTCCGCTCGGGCAATGGCCTCAACGGGCACAATTTCGGAAACCTCTTCGTCGCTGCCCTCACCGAGATCACAGGCGACTTCGCCCACGCAATTCAGCTCGCGTCCAAGATTCTTGCCACGCGCGGACGCATCTACCCGGCCACAACCGCCAATGCAACGCTTGTGGCCCGCATGGATGACGGCTCGCTTGTACGCGGTGAAACCAACATCACGGCCAGCCACCACCGCATCGCCGAATTGCTCCTCGACCCTCCCGATGCTGGCGCAATGCCTGAAACGCTCGAGGCCCTCAGTCGCGCCGACCTAATCACCATCGGCCCCGGCTCGCTCTACACCTCGCTGATCACAAACCTGCTCGTCAAGGGCATGCCCCAGGCGCTCGCTGCGGCCTCCGGCACACGCGTCTTCATCTGCAACCTTATGACGCAGGCCAACGAGAGTCTCGGTCTCACAGCCTCAGAACACATTGAGCGCATCTACGAGCATGCGCGCGCGCCCATCTTCGACTACGCCATCGTGAATACAGCGCCCTTCTCGCCCGAAACCCTGAAACGCTACGCCGCCGAGGATGCTGCGCCCATTGAGGCTGACATCGCGCGCATCGAGGCCCTCGGGGTCAAGTGCATCCCCGGCAACTTCGCCAGCGAAGAGAGCTTCGTCCGTCATAACGCGAACCGCGTAACCGGAGCGCTGCTGGCTCTGGGACGAGCGAAGAATGGCGGAGTCGCAAAGGCCCGAGCATAGCTTCCCTGCCTGGCGCCATCCTCTCGCCACAAGAAAGTTGTTTTTCACGGCACCTGCCAAGCAAACTCCCTGATATTGCAGCCAACCTTTTTGTCGATGAAGCATCGAAACTAAGCGTGGAGAGTTCCAGCGACAGGCTCTCTCCCTTTCTCCCTCCCCCATAGACTGAACACAAATGTCACCTTTGCGGTGGCATTTGTGACATAGACTCACCACAAATTCACCTTTGCGGGTGGTGTTTGTGTATAGACTCAGCAAAAATGCCACCCCTAAACGGGTGGCATTTTTGTTTAGAGCGCGAAGGTGGCCCGCTCATTTCTCCACGGTTCGCTTCAACTGGCCGCAGGCCGCAAAAATATCGCGGCCGCGCGGCTTTCTTTGAAATGCGGGAATCTTCTCAGACTGCAGCGTTCTACGGAATACCTCCACTGCCTCATCACGCGGCGTTGCGAAGGCAACGCCCGGGCCCGGGTTCCACGCGATCAGGTTCACCTTGGCGGGCAGCCCGCTCCGGCGAACGAGTTGCGCAACCTGCTTCGCGTGCTCGGGGCGGTCCGTCACGCCACCCAGCAGTACATATTCAAACGTGATCTGCTCGCGCGAGCGCAGGCGCACCTTCCGCACCGCATCCACCACCGCATCGATCGACCACTTGCGATTGATGGGCATGATCTCGCTGCGGACCTCGTCGTTCGGCGCGTTCAGGCTGATCGCCAGCTTGGGACGAACCTCGGGCGGTTCTTCTGCGAGTCGCTCAATGCCGGGCACTATACCCGACGTCGACACCGTCATACGCTGCGGGCTGATTCCCACCTCATTCACCAGCAGCCTCACCGCCGACATCCAGTTGTCGTAGTTCAGCAGGGGCTCGCCCATGCCCATAAAAACCAAGTTCACGCGGTCCTTGCCGAGTTCGACCTGATGCCTGTCGAGCACCGCAACCACCTGGCCAGCGATCTCCCCGGCGGTGAGGTTCCGCTGCAGACCCAGCTTCGCTGTCAGGCAGAACTGGCAATTCACGGCACAGCCAACCTGGCTCGAAACACAAATCGTCGCGCGAGTCCAATCCTTCTCTCGGCTCTTCGACGCAGGCTGAAGCTCTTCCGCGCCTGCCTGGCTACCGTCACCGGCCTCTCCGCCGTCACCTTCCGGCATCCAGACGGTTTCCACTGTTTGCCCGCCCCCGCAGCCCTGCACCAGGTAGCGTTCAGTCCCATCATGCGAGAAGAACTCCTGCACAATCCGCGGGCGGCCCACTTGCCAACCCTCATCTCCAAGGCGGCGGCGCAAGGGCTTTGAGAGGGTTGTGATCGCATCCAACTCGGCAACTCGCTGCTGGTACAAGGCTTCGGCAATTTGGCGGCCTCGCCATGCCGGTTCGCCCATGACGACCAGCTTTTCAGTCAATTTTTCCGTGTCAAAACCAAAAAGCGCCTTGCTGCTTCCCTGATCAGGGATGTTGGTGTCTAATCGAACAAGTTGATTGATCGGTGTGCTCACGGCTGGGCACAGCATAGAGCATTTTTGTATACCCTTGCAGCCTGTCCCGAAAAATCCGGCGTCGGCTGAACTTTGATTTTGAACGCGCTTAAAATCGGCGGATGTAAATCCCCGTCCCAGCCTTCCTGGTAGCTTGAACGCGTGTGCTCCTCCGGCACGTACCTCACCTCTTCCTGTCTGGCACGTGAACATTGCTTCCTCGCACGCCGAGGCGCGTCAGCACTGAACCGTTGCAGCGCAACTCTGGACATGGTCATGACTATGAATACTGAGCGCAACCTTCGTCGCACCGTATTGCCAAACGGCTTGATCGTTCTCACCGAGCGAATGGAACATCTCCGCTCCGTGGCCATGGGCGTCTGGATCAAGTCCGGATCTCGCTGTGAGTCGGCCGAGATCAATGGCATCTCGCATTTCGTCGAACACATGGTCTTCAAGGGCACTCGCTCTCGATCCGCGCAGCACATAGCGCGCGAAATGGACTCGATTGGCGGCAACCTTGATGCCTTCACCGGTAAGGAAACCATCTGCTTCAACGTCAAGTCGCTGGCTGAGCACGTTCCCATAGCGCTTGATGTTCTTTCAGACCTCGTGCTCAACCCGACCTTTGCCTCGAGCGACATCGAGCGAGAGCGCGGCGTGATTCTCGAAGAGATCAAGATCGACGAGGACAATCCCGACGTGCTGGTGCACGAACTCTTCACCCAGAACTTCTGGAAGGATCATCCCTTGGGCAAGCCCATCCTCGGCACTACCGCCACGGTGGGCAAGCTCGATCAGGAAAAGCTCTTCGGCTATCACGGAGGCCGCTTCCTCGCCGGAAATATGATCTTCTCCGCGGCAGGCAATCTGGAGCACGATCAATTTGTCGCCTCTGTGGCAGAGAAGTTTTCGGCTCTCAAGTTTGGCGAAGCGCAGCAGGAAGAGCAGGCGCCGCTGGCCAGTGCTCGCGTTGTTCTTCGCAACAAGAAGGCGCTCGAACAGGTACAGATCTGCCTCGGCGTTCCTTCGCCGTCGATTACAGACGGCAACCGCTACATCACGTTGATCCTGAATACCGTGCTCGGCGGCGGCATGAGTTCGCGCCTCTTCCAGACCATTCGCGAAGAGCGCGGCATGGTCTACTCCATCTATTCGGATCTCAATCCCTACCGCGACGCAGGTACGCTCTGTATCTACGCGGGCACCTCGGCGGGCAAAGCGCTCGAAGTCATCGACCTCATCCTGCTTGAACTGCGCAAGCTCAAGGACACCCCGCTCACCCAGGAGGAAGTAACCCGGGCCAAAGACCAGGTCAAGGGCAACATCCTCATGGGCCTCGAGAGTTCCAACTCTCGCATGGCCAACCTCGCGCGGCAGGAAATGTACTTCCAGCAGTTCTTCACTGTCGATGAGATCATCGCCCGCATTGACGCAGTCGATGCGGCTCAGGTGCAGGCCATGGCCCAGCGGCTCTTCGATCCGGACCGCATCGCGGTCACACTGCTTGGCCGGCTTGACGGAATCAAGCTCAACCGCAAGATGCTCGTCTGCTAGCACTTCTGGATCCTGGTCTGCCAGGCACGTCGTCCCAGTTGGAGCGGGACCTGGGTTTGAGCGCTTCATTTCCCTTCTGCGTCCATACGTTGTAGCATTTTGATCGGACGGGCCGGTGTGCATGCCGGCCCTTCCGACGAGGGTCTGGACATACATGAAGCGCACGTTCTCTATCGGCGGCAACAGGCGGCGTAGTTCGCGTAACGGAAATCAGCAGAACGGTTTCACCCTGATGGAACTGCTGATCGTCATCTCCATCATTCTCATCCTGATGCTGGTGGCCATTCCCACGGCTGGCAAAATTCGCAAGCACGCCAACGAACTCTCCGCGCAGAAGTCGCTGCAGACCATCGAGCAGGCGCAGTTGATGTACCAGTCCACCTATCCCACCAGCGGATTTGCATGCAGTCTCAGCGCGCTCGGCGGCGACCCCGCCGCAACTTCGAGCGCCACCGCGGCTGGTGTCATCAGCGGCGAGCTCACCACAGGCATCAAGTCGGGATACATCTTCAACATCACCAACTGCACCAAGTCCACTGCCAACAACTCCGAGCGCGTTACCGGCTACACCCTCACCGCTGTGCCCGCTACACCGGGCCGTAGCGGCGATCGCGGTTTCTGCCTCGAATCGGGGGGCGTTATCAAAGCCGACCCCACCGGTGGAACCAACTGCACCGTGATGGTGCAATGACGGTTTTCACAAAATTTCTTAGAATCGGCCTCCTTCTCGCAGCGCTGCCTTGCCTTCCGTTTCTGTATGCGCAGGCTCCTGCGGCTGCCGCCAGCGTCGATGTGCACGCCATCGCGCAGCGCGTGAATGAACACTACAACCGCCTGCACTCTCTGCGCTCCGGGTTCAGTGAGAGTTACGACGGCCTCGGCATCTCGCGCAGTGAGAGCGGCACTCTCTACCTGCAGAAGCCCGGCAAAATGAAGTGGGACTACACGTCCCCCGCGGGCAAAATCTTCCTCCTCGACGGCAAATACGCCTGGTTCTGGTCGCGTGGTGCCTCGCAGGTACAACGCATCGAGGCCAAAAAGCTCGACGATCTGCGCTCGCCCCTGCGCTTCCTCCTTGGGCACACCGAGCTTGAAAAAGAGCTGACCAGCTTGAAGCTCTCTCTCGGCGTCAACGGCCAGTATGTCCTCACCGGTGTTCCCAAAGGGCAGGAAAACCGCATCCAGCAAATCACGTTTCAGGTGACGCCGGCTGGCGCAATCACCGGCATCTCCATTGAAGAGACCGATGGCGCCATCACGCGTTTTGCCTTCACCGGCGAAGAGCCCAACGCAAAGATTCCCGAAAGCGCCTTCCGCTTCACTCCGCCTGCCGGCGTGCCGGTTGTCAACACCTTCCCCCCGTTTAGCAAAGCCCAAAAAAAGGCCCCCAAAACGCTCGGCCACGTCCCCGCATCAATGCCGTAGAATTCCCCTGCATCAGATTCCATTCATTTCTGCGCCGCGTGTCGACCTGCGACCACACGGCCCGCAGCCGGGAGACACGCATGACGCATCCGCTAGCCGACTCCAATTTCATCGGACCCTTCACGCGCCGCAACTTTCTCAAGACAGCCGGCGCTGCGGCGGCAATATCGTCGAGTCCCTGGGCGTGGGGCCGTCGCACAGCGGCCTCCGACCGCATCACCATCGGCGTCATCGGCTGGGGAATGATGGGTCCCGCCAACACAAAAGCCTTCCTCTCCATGGGCGATTGCCAGGTCGTTGCCGCCTGCGATATCGAAAAGAACCACCTGCAGGCCGCCGTCGACACCATCAACACGCACTACGGCAACACCGACTGCAAGGCTTACCACGATTACCGCGAGATCATCGCGCGCGATGACATCGACGCCATCATGATTGCCGTTCCCGATCACTGGCACGCCATCGTCGCCACCACCGCCGCCGCCCGCAAAAAGGACATCTACGGCGAAAAGCCTTTGGCCCGCACCATCGCCGAGCAGCAGGCCATCGTGAAAGCTGTTCAGCAGAACAACATCATCTGGCAGACCGGCTCGTGGCAGCGCTCTGTTGCGCCTTTCCACAAGGCAGCCGAGATCGTGCGCAACGGCTACATCGGCAATGTCACGCACGTTGAAGTCGGACTCCCCGGGGGCCATCACGACTTCCCCGGCACCCTCCCCGGCCTCCTCAAGCGTCTTTCTTCCCTGCCCGGCCCGATCACCGATCCCGCGACAATCCTTCCCGGCACACCGGCCTGGGATCTCGCCGTCACTCAGCCACCCGCGACGCTCGACTACGAAACCTGGATCGGCCCCTCGAAAATGGAGCCCTACATCGACGTGCGCGTTTACCAGAACTGGCGCTGGAACTACAACACCGGCGGCGGACAGCTTCTCGACTGGATCGGCCACCACGGAGATATCGCCCACTGGGGCCTCGGCTTCGACCGCACCGGCCCATCCGAGGTCGAGGGCTTCGGCGAATTCCCTGCCAAAGACGCCATCTGGAACACGGCGACCAAATACACCATCCAGTGCACCTATCGCAAAGAGGTCACCGGCTACCCCAACGACGTCACCATGACCATTGCCGGCGGGTCTCCAGCCATTCAAATGGGAACCAAGTGGATCGGCGCCGATGGCTGGGTCTGGGTCGATCGCAGCGGCTTCGATGCCTCAAATCCCGAGTGGGCAAAAGGCGAAAACCTGCCCGAAGAACTTCGCAAGGTCAAGCTCTACGAGTCAGCCGAGCATCGCCGCAACTTCCTCGACTGCGTTCGCTCGCGCAAGGAAACCATTGCGCCCGTTGAAACGGCGCACCACTCCACCATCCCCGGTCACCTCGGCCTCATCTCCATGCTTCAGGGCCGCAAGCTCCACTGGGACCCCGTGCAGGAAGTTATCGTCAACGACGCCGGCGCAACCGCTCTGCTCACGCGGCCTTATCGTGAGCCCTTCAAACTCGCCTGAGCGCTATTCGTAGCGAAGGGCCTCAATAGGATCGAGATTGGCCGCACGAATCGCCGGGATCATCCCGCTCACCAGGCCTGTGATCGCGAGGATGATCGTGGCCACAAGGATCGACAGCGGCGAAATCTTTAAATAGATATCCGCGGCCTCGGCATGCAGCGCAATCGCGCTATAGAACGGGATGCGTCCCACCAGCACCGAGACAAGATACGCCAGGGCGATGCCGGCCACGCCGCCAACCGTGGTGATCACAAACGCCTCGGCAAGAAACTGCATCAGGATATGCCGCTTCCGGGCGCCCAGCGCCTTTTCCACGCCGATCTCGCGCGTTCGCTGCTGCACTGCAACCAGCATGATGTTCATCAACCCGATGCCGGCAATGCCCAGCGTCAGCGCACCCACAAACGAGAGCAGCACCTGCAATGCAATCGCCAGAATGCTGAACTGCTGCAACTCGGTCATCAGGTTCGCAACATAGAGTGCATTGTGGTCGCTCGGCCTGAAGTGATGCGCGGCACCCAGCGTTTCGCGCATATTTTTCTCCACAATCTGTGGATCACCCTGGTAGCTGAACCAGAGGCCATCAAGATATTTCGTATCCTTGATGTCGCTCATTGTGCTGAAGGGCACATAGATCTGCCGGTTGCGATCATTCTGCGCGCCCTCCTGCATCTTGGGCGCCAGCACGCCCACAATCGTGAACAACACGCCATTCAGGCGAATCGTTTCTCCCACCGCCCATCCGCCAGAGAAGAGCTTTGTCTTCGCCTCGGAGGCAATCACGCAGACATGCGCGCGCTGGTCGTCTTCTGCGCCGTTAAAGAATCGTCCCTGCTCCGTGTCCAGCTTCCATATCTGCTGAAAGACCGGGCGCACGCCATTCACCGTCCACGTGTAGGTGTGCAGATCGTTCTGCACCGGCACATCCTTTTGCACCATCGGCGAAATGTGCTCGACACCCTGGATTGAATTCGAAAGCCGGTCGTAGTCGTCTTCAGTAAAGCGCACCTGCACGCCCGACTTCTCGCCGCCCGCCTGCTCGCTCGTGCGCCCGGGAAAGACGCCAATCACGTTCGTTCCCCACTGCGCAAAGATCGCCTGCACTGCGCGGTTAAACCCGGCGCCGTAGGCCAGCAGCAGCACCACTGTGGCAATGCCCCACGCCATGCCGAGCATGGTGATCGCGGTCCTGCGCCGGTTGTAGACCATCGCGGCCCACGCCTGGCCCCAGATATCTCTCAGCATGATCGACCCTTCGCCTCTAGCCTTCCCGCCGCAACGCTTCCACGGGATCCAGTTGTGCTGCCTTGTTTGCGGGATACAGCCCCGCGGCCACGCCCGCCAGCGCCAGCGTGCCCAGCGCCAGAGCGGCGGACCACGGCACCAGCCGCGGCGGATCGAAGCCCGGCATCTTGTCCGTCAGCGCATACTGCAGCAGCATCATGAACCCGCCGGAAATCAGCACGCCGATCACCCCGCTGATGCCTGTCAGCAGCAACCCCTCCAGGAAGAACTGCGAAAGAATGCTGCGTTTTGTCGCACCCAATGCCTTCTGCAGCCCAATTTCATGCGTGCGCTCGGTCACCGAGACCAGCATGATGTTGATAATGCCCACCGCACCCAAACCCAGCGTAACGATCCCTACTCCTCCCAGAAAGACATCCATTGCCGTGAAGATCGCGCCCACCATTTTCATCTCATCAATCGTGTCCCACTCCTGAAACGCATCTTCCATCGATGGATCGAATCCGTGCCGCGCCGCAATCAGCCGGTGCACAGCCGCCACCGCAGCGGTGGCATCGCCTTTCTTCGTAGGCTGGTATTGGATCGACGACAAGGCGTCCTCGGGAATGTTCTCGCCCTTCAGCGGAAAGAGCTCATGCATTGTCGAAACCGGCACATAAACTTTCCGGTCGTCAAAGTCATTATTGCCGCGCGCAATTTTGTCCACCGAGCCAACCACTGTGAACGCCGTGCCGTTGATGGTGATCGACTCACCCACCATGGGGCGCCCATTGAACAAAATGCTTGAGGCTTTCAGCCCCAACACCGCCACCCTGCGGCGCTCGGCCACATCGGCTGCGTCAATAAATCTGCCAGTCGCCATCGGGATAAAGCGAACCTCTGCATAGTTGGGCAGCACACCCATCACCTTGCTCGAGGTGTTGCTCCACTGGCTCACTTCGTAGAGGTCGTTGCGCGTCAGCTCGACTGTCACCGCGCGCAGTTCCGGTAAACCCCTCATCGCTTCGGCGTCGCCCATCGTGAGCTGATACGGGCGCATTCCGGTGTGCTGGTTGGCAACCGCTGGAATCGTGCCATCCCACATCATCACCAGGTCGTTGCCGAGTTTTGAGAGATTGCGGCGCTGCCCGGAGCGAAATCCCTCGCCGAGCCCCACCAGCACCAGCAGCGACCCCACGCCCCACGCAATGCCGAACATCGTTAGAAAACTGCGCAGCTTGTTCGCCATAATCGCGCGAAAAACCTGGCCGAGCGTATCAGAAAACGTCTGCATGAGGATTCGACTCGCTCCGAGGACAAACGGCGCGTCAGATCGTTGCGCCTCAAGCTAAATACGCACCTTTGGGCCGGTCAGTTCCGATCATCTCAGATGGTCAATAGGTAAAAAACCCTTTTCCCGACTTCCGGCCCAGCCATCCGGCGTCCACCATCCGCACCAGCAGCGGGCATGGCCGGTACTTGGGGTCGCCAAAGCCCTCCTGCAGCACCCGCATGATATCCACGCAAACATCCAGGCCGATAAAGTCGGCCAGCGTCAACGGACCCATCGGGTGCGCCATGCCCAGTTTGAAAACCTGGTCTACAGCCTCCGGAGTCGCAACGCCTTCCATTACCGCAAAAGCCGCTTCATTAATCAGCGGCATCAGAACTCGGTTCGAGACAAAGCCCGGCGCATCATTCACCTCAACCGGCGTCTTGCCCAGCCCTTCCGCCAGTTCGCGAACCGCCGCAAAAGTCTTGTCGCTGGTTGCAATTCCACGCACCACTTCCACCAGAGGCATCACCGGCACCGGGTTGAAGAAGTGCATGCCGATCACGCACTCCGGCCGCTTCGTCAGCGCCCCGAGCCGCGTAATCGAAATTGATGAAGTGTTGCTGGCGAGAATCGCGCCCTCGGGCAGCAGCACATCCAGCGATCGAAAAATCTCAGCCTTCAGCTCGAATCGTTCCGGTGCCGCTTCCACCACTATCTGCGCCGCAGCCAGCGCCTCCCTGCTCGTTGTGGCCTCGATCCGAGCGAGCGCCTGCTCAACCTCTGCCTCAGGCAATTTGCCCTTCGCTGCCTCGCGCCCCAGGTTTGCGCGGATTCCCGTCAGGGCGCGATCGAGAAAGCGTTGCTCCACGTCGCAGAGCACGACCCGGAAGCCCGAACGGGCAAAGACATGCGCAATGCCGGAACCCATGGTTCCCGCACCCACCACGCCGATGATTTCAATGTTGGACATCCACACTCCCCCACGAACGCATGAGGGAGTGTAGCAGGTGGAGGGAGGCTATTCGCCGTGCATGCTTGCTGGCACCAGGCTCACCTGCTGGGTGAGCGAGAGCATCAGCACCGATCCGGTATCGAGGTTCGTCTGCGCGTGGCTGATCAGCAGGTGCGTCGTCACCAAGCCGGCGCCCACAAGGCCACCAGCAAGCGCACCCACCGGGCCGCCGAGATAAGCGCCTGTGATGACTCCTGCACCCACGCCACCGGCGTACTCGATGCCAGCCCGCTTCGTACGGCGGTCTGGCGCAATGGTGCTTTCCGCATTGACGTGTGTGTGCGAGCCCGGCGTGCCGGTCACGATCGCGTGCAGCACGAAACTTTCGCCATTCGGCAGCGTCACCATGTCCGGCCGTAGCTGCAGTGACCCGTGCCCGCCAAAACGCCCAGTCGAAGCATTGGTTACTGTGCCCGCTATTTCAGAGCCTGCGGGAATCACGACATTGCCGTCCTGCAGCACATCCGTCGCGACGCGCGCGCGAAACGACTCGCCCCGCTCTGAAAACGAGCTTGATAGGCCGCTCAACAGGCGTACGCGAATCAATGTCCCTTCGGCAATCTGCCCCGCGGGCAGCGGCGCCACCTGCACCACGCCGCCATCCGGGTCAGCATCGGGAATGCGTCTCGAAAGGTCTGGAGGCGCGCTGCTCGGCTGCGGCGTTATCACCACTTGCGGCATCACCGCAGCTGGCGTCGTCACCTGCGCATAGGGGTGGCTCGCAGACGGCTTGGCAACAGGCGCGGGTATCTCCGTCGAAATAATGCTCTCGTCCGGCGGAGGATTCGACACGCCGGAATACTGGCCCGCATCCTGCGCAACAAGCGCGGCTGAGGCTGCGGCGAAGAATGCAAGAAGAAGAAACGATCTTTTCATCCAGCTTTTCATTCCAGGACTCCTTCGCAGGCAGACAATCTTGCTTCATTAGACCCTGCAAGCGGCAAAATGTTCCAGGCCCTTCTGCAGCAAGCCGTTGGCAATGCTGAAAATCAGCCCAAATTAATGCTAATTCTTCGCACAACTTTCCCGGGTCGCCTGCGCCGCTCCGGGTGCCAAGCACGGCAAGAATCAACACTGACAATGCACCGCAACCGCCCGCGCCCGAACGGTTGAACTCTCCAACTGTCACAACGGCCGCAGGAGCGCCCGCGCCCGCGTTTGTTAGAATCCATACTGAACAACAAAGGCTTTCGCGCGCTTCCTGTAACGTCAACAGCCATTCAACAGCCTTTTAAGACCGCCCCCTCCAGGCCATCGAGACCCACCGGATTCTGGCGGACCGCGGCACGGCGATTCCGGAAGCGCCAACACTCAGGACGGAGAGGAGATTCCCAGCGTGCAGGACCTTCTGCAAATGATTCATAGTGCCGCCGGAGAAGTTCTTGCCGTGGATCGCCGTCCCAAACTGAACGACCGGCTGCTGCATCGCATTGCGAGGACAAATATGACTGAAATTGTTGCGATTCGCGCGCGTGAGGTTCTTGATTCGCGCGGTAACCCTACCGTGGAAGCTGACGTAATTCTCGAAAGCGGCGCACTCGGCCGCGCCATCGTCCCATCGGGCGCTTCCACCGGCGAGCACGAAGCCGTTGAGTTGCGCGATGGCGACAAGAGCCACTACATGGGCAAAGGCGTTCTGCAGGCCGTCGCCAATGTTGAAACCGTCATCGCCCCCGAGATCGAAGGCATGGACGCGGCCAACCAGCGCCTCATCGACCAGACGATGATCGCGCTCGATGGCACCGCCAACAAGAGCAAGCTGGGCGCGAATGCCATCCTCGCCGTCTCCATGGCCGCCACCCGCGCCGTGGCACAGACCCTCGAAATTCCCCTTTACCGCTATCTCGGCGGCATCAACGCCAGCGTATTGCCCACGCCCATGATGAACATCCTCAACGGCGGCGCGCATGCTGACAACAACGTCGACTTCCAGGAGTTCATGGTCATGCCGGTGGGCGCCGAGCGCTTCTCTGACGCGCTGCGCTGGGGTACCGAAGTCTTCCACACCCTTAAGGGTGTTCTCAAGAAGAAGGGCTACAACACCGCCGTCGGCGACGAAGGCGGCTTCGCTCCCTCGCTCAAGTCCAACACCGAGGCCATTGAAGTCATCCTTGAAGCCATCGAGCTTGCCGGCTACAAGCCAGGCGAACAGATCGCCATCGCTCTTGATCCGGCTGCCAGTGAGTTCTACAACAAGGCCACCGGCAAATACGTCTTCAAGAAGAGTGACAAGCGCGAGCTCTCGAGCGAAGAGATGGCCGACTTCTGGGATAGCTGGAGCCGTCAGTACCCCATCGTCTCCCTCGAAGACGGACTTGCTGAAGATGACTGGAACGGATGGCGCATCCTCACCGACAAACTCGGCAGCCGCATCCAGCTCGTCGGCGACGATCTCTTCGTCACCAACGTCAAGCGCGTGCAGCGCGGCATCGAAGAGGGCATCGCCAATTCGATTCTCATCAAGGTCAACCAGATTGGCACCGTAACCGAAACCCTCGACGCGATCGAGCTCGGCCGGCGCTACGGTTACACCTCGATCATGTCCCATCGCTCCGGCGAAAGCGAAGATACCTTCATCGCCGATCTCGCCGTCGCCACCGGCGTCGGGCAGATCAAGACCGGCTCCGCCAGCCGCACAGACCGCATCGCCAAGTACAACCAGCTTCTCCGCATCGAAGAGGAGCTTGGCGCCGGCGCCATCTTCCTCGGCATCGAAAGCCTCAACTACAACGCATAAGTCAGCAGCGGAGCCGCCCCCCGGCTCCGCGCTTCCTTCAGCTCATCTCTCAAGGAATCCCATCCGTGCCCACGACCAAGCATCCTCTCGTTCTCACCATCCTCGATGGATGGGGCTATCGTGCTGAAACCGCCAACAACGCCATCGCCCTGGCCCGCAAGCCCACCTACGACAAGCTGCTGCGCGAGTTTCCCAACACCCTCATCCGCGCTTCAGAGCACTTCGTCGGCCTGCCTGACGGTCAGATGGGCAACAGCGAAGTCGGCCACCTCAACATCGGCGCCGGCCGCATCGTGCAAATGGATATCACTCGCATCGACGCGCAGATCGCGAATAACACGCTCAAGACCAATCCCGCGATCGCGACGGCGATGCAGCGCGCCCGCGAAGCCGGCCGCCAGCTCCATCTCTTCGGGCTCGTCTCCGACGGCGGCGTGCACTCGCACCAGGAGCACCTCTATGCCCTGCTCCGCATCGCCCGCGAGTACGGCGTCGAGCGCGTCTTCGTTCACGCCTTCATGGATGGCCGCGACACCCTGCCTACCTCCGGCGCCGGCTACATCGCCCAGCTTGAGCAGAAAATGCGCGAATACGGCGTCGGCAGGATCGCCAGCATCAGCGGCCGCTATTACGCCATGGATCGCGATCTCCGCTGGGAGCGCGAACGCAAAGCCTTTGAAGCGATGGTCACCGGCAAGGCGGAGGGCGGAGGCTATTCCAACCCCGGCGCACGCATCAAGGAAAACTACAACAGCGGCACCACCGACGAATTTCTGATTCCTTTCGTCGTCACCGACGCCGCCGGCAAGCCCGTCACCCAGATTCGCGATGAAGATGTCTGCATCAACTTCAATTTCCGCGCCGACCGCGCCCGGCAGATCACCCGCGTCCTCGCCCGCGAAAGCGCCATCAACAAAAAAGGCGGCCGCGACCTCGCCGGGTGGGAGTCGCTCGACGAAACCATCCCCCGCGCAGAGATTCCAAAGGGCCTCCACTACGTCTGTATGACCCAGTACGACAAGCTCTACGAGCTGCCCATGGTCATCCTGCCTGAGTCAATGGACAACATCCTCGCCAATGTCCTCACGCAGCACAAGCTGCGCAATCTGCGCGTCGCGGAAACTGAAAAGTTCGCCCACGTCACCTATTTCTTCAACGGCGGAATCGAAACACCCTTCCCCGGCGAAGAACGCGAGCTCGTCCCTTCTCTCAAGGTCGCCACCTACGACCTTGCCCCTGAAATGCGCGCAGAGGCCATCGGCGATGCCATCGTCAAGGCCATAAACGACACCGCCTTCGACCTCATCGTCGCCAACTTCGCCAATGCGGACATGGTCGGCCACTCCGGCAAACTTGAACCCACCATCAAGGCCTGCGAAGCCGTCGATGCCCAGCTTGAACGCATTTACAAGGCGATCCGCGAGCGCAACGGCAGCTGGCTCATCACCGCCGACCACGGCAACGCCGAACTCATGGTCGATCCCGTGAGCGGCGGCCCGCACACCGCGCACACCACCAACCCCGTGCCCATGATCTACGTCAGCGAAGATGCCCCCCACTTCCGCCTTCGTACCGACGGCGCCCTGCGCGACATCGCCCCTACCCTGCTCGCCCTGCTCAACCTCGGCCTGCCCAAGGAAATGACCGGCGGCGACCTGCGCCTCCCCATAGCAAAAGCCTGAAGCCGCGCATCCGCCGCCCGTCTCCGCAGTGCCCCATCCATGCGAAGCATGGGTGGGAAAGCACGAGCTCGGCCCGCTCAGAGCGGTCGTCCGGCGGACATTTGCTAATCTTTTCATGCGCCATGAACGAGACAATTAACGAGAAAAGATGCTCGGAGGAGCACGCGGCTTCTACCGATATTGAGAGGAAAGAGACACCATTTGAGGCAGTCGCCAGCATCTGCTCAGTTCTGGTTGTGGGATTATTCATCCTGACATTTTTGGCTCAGAACATGGTGATCCCGTCAGGCTCGATGGAGAGGACGTTGCTCGTGGGCGATCATCTGCTTGTCGACCGGATCACGCTGGCGCCATCCGCTACTTGGATGCCGCTTATAAGGTATCGCGAGCCGAGGCGCGGCGACATAGTGGTGTTCAAGAAGCCCGTTTATCAAGCCGGCATTGATGCGACGGACGCCGATGGAACTCCGCAGTACACTACGTTGGTGAAGAGATTGATCGGCGTACCGGGCGATCATATTCATCTACGCGACGGCATTGTGATTGTGAATGGCGTTGCACAGCCTGTCGGACCCGCACAGCCGACGACGACGGACAACTTCAATGAGCTCCTCGATAACTTCCCCGAAGTACCCCCAAGCGAGGCGTCTGGCGCAACAGAGTTGTGGTCCGTGAACTTCTCGAGTTATATCCACGACGGCGACCTGGTGGTTCCACCCGGCATGTACTTCATGATGGGCGACAACCGGCACAACAGCCTGGACTCCCGCTTCTGGGGATTCGTGCCCAGGGCAAATATCATTGGACGGCCGCTAATTAATTACTGGTCGTTTGAGGCTACTCAAGGGGAGTACGAAAAGACGGGTGTCAGCCAGAAGTTCGCGTGGATGGGCCACGTTGTGCTGCATTTCTTCTCGGATACGCGGTGGAAACGCACCTTTCGGATCGTGCATTAACCTTGGGAAGTTGGCGTTTTGGGGTTCCGGTCAGCCTACCATACGTCCAGAGCAGACTTCCGTCTCATTCCTTTTGTCCTGGAGATGGGAACAGACACAGCGAGCGTGAGCGAGCCGCTGGATGTTCCAGCTCCCTCTTATATGGAACATGAGTGGGCGGAGGGCCTATTTAGACCCACCCCTTCCCTATGACCGGCAGACCGGAAGCCACAGCAATTCAGAAAGCTCTCGCATGAGCTGCTTGCTGGGAACTAGATCACTTTTTCAAAACAAGAGGTCGGAAGCGTGATGTTCTCGGTGTCTCCCGAACTTACGTGCAATAGCTTTCCTTCACCTGCATCCCTGCGGACGCACCAACAGAAAAGCCTCCCACTCGGGGAGGCTTTTTCATCCGATCTCAACTCTTTATCGCAGCCGCAACCTGATCGACTCCGGTAAATGCTCTTCAATCAACTTGGCCTGCTCCGCGGCAAGGCCTCCCAGATAGGTCGGGGCAGGTGTCGCCATCAGCACCAGCGCAAACGCGGTGGCCGAGAACACCACTCCGGCAATCGCGGCCGAAACAAGCATGTGGTACACATCGAAAGTATCGAGACCCAGCACGTTGAACGCCACATGCTCCAGCGGTTTGATGTGCTGCAGCACCGCCAGCGCGAACACTGAGAAGAAGAAGGACAGCGAGGTCAGCACGACCAGCGCCACGTCCAGCCCGCGATGAAACTTCTGCCGCGCGCTGCAACGGGCGCAGTCCAGAAGGTGCTGCTCGTAGTCCTTGCGCATTTCCGGGGAAATCCCGGAAATATCGTATCGCCAGCTTCCTAAAATCGCACCGACGACTCGATCGTTACAACTGTTTCTTTCCATAATGGTTAGACTCACTGTTGCCGAAGGTTGCATGCGCAAAAAGCGAACTCTGCGCACTCTACAGGGGTAACCAAAGCTTTCACAGAATTTTGATGCCGTTTGGGCACCATCTGACTCCGTTTTCGCTCCGGTGCATCTGCTTTGCCAAATCGCCCTGGTACAAGTGATGATCCTGCTTACGATTGTAACCCGAAGTTACTCAAAAATATACAGGCTCAAGCGGCTGATGTTGCTCCGCAAGCAACAGGCGATTAGCCAGCAGGCTCGCCCGGCCATTCAACGCGCGCTCGGCCGTCACCCTGGCAAGGTCCGGAAGATTATTGCTTTCAGATAGATGCCCGAGGATCACGTAGGTAGCCTGCCCGTCATATTCGGTTTCAAGAAACTGAGCCGCCGCCTCGTTGGAGAGGTGACCAACGCGTGACAGTACCCTTTGCTTCACTGACCACGGGTAAGGTCCATCCCGCAGCATCTCCAGATCATGATTCGACTCAAGCAGCAGCAGGTCGAGCCGCTTGAGCTGCGCCTTTACGTTCGGCGGCACATAGCCAAGGTCCGTTGCCACCGCAAGCCGCACCCCTTCCGCCTGGAAGACGAAGCCCACAGGATCCGCCGCGTCATGCGGAATGGTGAAGGGGCTTACGGCGATGTCGCCAATCTGGAAGGCCTGCCCGGCCTGGAAATAATGCACCGCCGGCAGCCATGTAGGGTCTTTCTCGACTGTTGCCTTCGCCGCGTCCAGCCCCCCCTTGTCGCCTTTGGCCGAAGCCTCGCTGCAATCCCCTGCCGTGGCTTCTTCCGCGCAGGCCGCCACGTCAATCTCGTCAGGCTCGCCCTCGGTGGCGTCAGCCTCGGCCTGCCGCGCCGCGGCCTGCCTGCGGCATTGCTCCAGCCACTGGGTGTAGGTCATTTGTTTGCGCGGGCTCAGCCAGCGCATCCACGCCCGGTGCGTCCCCTCGGTAAAGTAAACCGGAATCCCCAGCTTCCGCGCCGTCACGGCAAGCCCGTTGATGTGGTCCTGGTGCTCGTGGGTCACAATGATCGCATCGAGGGCGCCAGGGTCCTCACCGGCCAACTTCATGCGGCGGAAAAGCTCACGGCAGCTCAGCCCGGCGTCTACCAGGATGCGCGTGTGGCCGCCGCACACAATGCTGCTGTTCCCTTTCGACCCCGACGCCAGAACTGTGAAGCGAACCATAATCTGAGCATACCGCTCATGCCTGTGCATCGCGCGGCGGCAGGGGTTAACTCCGCCGGAACCGGCCTTTCTGCACGAGCTAACGAAGTGTCTCCGCCGAAAAAAGTCGCCTTCTGCAGCCGCTTCGCCGTAATCTGGCAACATGACGATCCGATCGGCCGTTACAGGGACCCTTGCCGCAAGCCTGGTTCTCTCGCTGCAGGCAACGGCAGCCGACAAGCCCGAAACCGCCTCCCCATCCTGGAATCGCGCCGCTGCAGCTCAATACCTCGACAGCCGCGAAGCATGGTGGCAGACCTGGGACCGCGCACAGAAAGATCACGGCACCTATTGCGTCTCCTGCCACACGCAGGCCTCTTTTGCCTTGGCGCGCCCCGTCCTTCGTCAGGATTTGCAGGATCAGGGTGACTCCGCAGCCGAAACCGCCATGATCGAGAGCGTTCGCAAACGCGTGAAGATGTGGAGCGAAGTGCTCCCCTTCTACAGCGACAAGGTTTACGGCACAGGAAAGGAAATCGAATCGCGCAACGCCGAGTCCGTCCTGAACGCCGTCATCCTCACCAGCTATGACATCCGCGCCGGCCACCTCAGCGATACGGCGCGTGCCGCGCTCGCCAATGCGTGGCTGCTGCAATCGCAAACCGGGCCCGATGCAGGCGCATGGGTCTGGCAGAACTTCAGCTACACGCCGTGGGAGTCGAAGGAGTCGCAATATCACTGGGCCGCTTTATTCGCGCGAACTGTCGCCCAGGCTCCCGACGGCTATCGCAACGATCCGAAGATTGCCGCCAATCTCACCGCCCTGCACGGCTATCTGCGCAGCCACTATGACCAGCAGCCTCTGCTCAACAAAGTCGTGCTGCTCCTCGCCTCCGCACAGGCTCCAGATCTTATCTCTGCCTCGGATCGCAAGACTCTTTTAACCCGGCTCGGTGCTCTGCAACGGCCCGACGGCGGCTGGAGCCTCAGCGACCTCGGCGCATGGCAGCGTCGCGATGGCACTCCTTTGGAGACGCGCCCCGACGGCTATGCCACCGGCCTCATCACGCTTGCTCTTGAAGAGAATCACATCCACGACGCCCAGGTGAACCGCGGGCTCGCGTGGCTCGTCGCCAATCAGGACAAGGCGACCGGCGCGTGGACAGCATGGTCCCTCAACAAGGATCGGGACCTGACCACCAACGTTGGCCAGTTCATGAGCGACGCAGCCACCGCCTACGCCGTGCTCGCTCTCGAAGCGCGCCGGTAGCCCAATGCTAGATGGGCAGGTGCGCGGGAATCTCGATCGAGACAAGGGTTCCCCGTCCCGGGCTGCTCACCACTTTGAACTTTGCCTGGCTCCCGTAAAGCACTTCCAGCCTCTCCTGCACGTTCTTCATCCCGATGCCCGCGCCTTCGCGCTTCAGCGCAGTCTGCGGGCGGTTACCCATCCCCACACCGTCATCTGCGACCTCAATGTGTACCCGGTCACCCTCGAGCCGGCTGCGCAGCGTCACCGTACCGCCATGGATGCGCGGTTCCAGCCCGTGCTTGATGCTGTTCTCGATCAACGGCTGCAGCAGGATGCTTGGCACCATCACACTCAGCGTACGCGGATCGATCTCCTTTTCGACATGCAGCTTATCCGCGCCAAAGCGCACCACTTCGATATCGAGATAGTCATCCGTAAAGCTCAATTCGTGGCTCAGCGGCACATACGTGTCGTGATCTTTCAGCAGAGCGCGCAGAATATTCGCCAGCTTCACCGTCATTTCCCGCGCCAACTCTGGCCTCACCCGCACCAGCGAGGCAATCGAGTTCAACGTATTGAACAGGAAGTGTGGATTGATCTGCCGCTGCAGCGCATCGAGGCGCGCCTCAAGAAGTAGCCTCTTCTGCTCTTCGAGCTTGATTTCGATGCGCAGCGCATTCCACACCTTGATCGCGATGCCCACCACAATCGGTGCGGTGACCCACACTAGAATCTGCACCCAGAGTTCGCCCGCCACAAGCCCGAACAGCTTGCGCGGCAGCAGACGTGCAATCCAATCGCGGCTGGCCTCTGCCGCCACAATCAGAAACAGCATCAGAAACTGGCGATCGACCCGCGGCTGCCGCAAAATGCGCCGCACCCAGCGATAGAGGCTCAGGTCGATAAACGGTGTGAACGACCAGATCTCTTCCGAATCGACAACCCGCCCGAGCAGACCCGCCAGCAAGCCCACCGACGCGTTAAAAGGCAGCGCCAGGTATTCGCCATGATGCAGCGCCGGCGCTGACAGCACCGCGCCGCCCAAAATCGCCCATCCGGGCCCCAGAAAAAGCCCCAGCAGAATAATCGTCTCGAACGAAATATCCGCCGCCTGAAAATTCGGAACCGTCGTCCGTATCCACACTCCCAGCGTCAGCGGCACCAGAAAAAACGCAAGCAACGCCAGGGTCTGCCGCGGCCGCCGATTCTCGGCGAAAAACAACCGCCGAAACGAACTTGCCCGCGCCAGCACGCTTGCCACGGAAGCCATTACGCCCAGCTTCACCAGCAAAGTGATCAGAATCAGGCGGTCGCTCACCCCATCAATGTATCGTGCCGCGCGCGCAGGCATCCAATCTTCAAGGGGCAGGGGCTATTTCTTTAAGTGCTGGAGCTATTCGAACCGTTACTCACGCATCCACACGCGATCTCGGTCGTCGCAGAATTCAAATCAGCCCCGGGTAAAATGGAACCATGGCATTTGAAAGTGTGAAGCAGGTCGCTGAGGCGGATTTCCCGACCCGCTGGGGACATTTCCGGATTCTTGGTTTTGAAGGCATTCTGCCCCCCGCGGCTGAAAACTGCGCACCGGGCGCTCTGCCTTCAGAGCGCATCGAGGGCCTCGTCGCGCTCGTCATGGGCGACATTCACTCCGCGCCTCCCGTTGTGCGCATTCACTCGCAATGCCTCACCGGAGACGTCTTCGGCTCCCTGCGCTGCGATTGCCGCCTCCAGCTTGAGCTCGCGCTCAGCCGCATCGCCAAAGAAGGCGCCGGCATCCTGCTCTACGAACAGCAGGAGGGCCGCGGCATCGGCCTCATGGCCAAACTCAAAGCCTACGAGTTGCAGGACCAGGGACGCGACACTGTCGAGGCCAATGAGGAGCTCGGTTACGCCGCTGATTGCCGCGCGTACGAGCTGCCCGCCGAAGTTCTCAAGCTGCTCGGCGTTTCGAGTGTTCGCCTCATCACCAACAATCCCGACAAGGTCGCCGCGCTTGAGTCCGCCGGGATCGCCGTCGCAGAGCGCGTCTCCGCCGAGGTTGAGCCACAGGAGACCTTCGAGCGCTACCTCCGCACCAAGCAGGAAAAGATGGGGCATATCCTCGACAGCGTCAGCGAGATCGACACACTGAAGTAGTCGTCGTTCAGCTGCCGCAGGGCCTTCAGCACCTTCGCCGTTGTCACCACCTGCCCAACATGCCGCTGCGTGTGGTCGGCCACATGAATCAGCGCGCCGCCGATGCTGGTCGGCAACCGCTTGCGGCCCACATAGCGCGGAATGTTGAAGTCCGCGGCCGCCAGGTTGCGCACCCGTCCCGCAGCATTTTCAAACGAGGCCTCCACCTCGCCCAGCAACTCCGCCAGCGGTTCCTCGCCTGTACCCTCGGCCTTCAGCAGCGCCAGTTGATCGCCAGTAAGCTCGCCACCCTCTGCGTAGGTCAGAATGCGATCGACCGACCGCGCAATGTGGCGCAGATGATATGCGACCGAAGTCAGACCCAGCCGCTGCGTATGCACCTCGGCATCCGCCAATCCGTCTGTCCATTTCGTGAGATCGTCAAGCGCCAGGTCGAGCGCATGCAGCACCGCGCGGCCCACCGCCGGCACATCCGCATAGGTTCCGCTCAGCCACGGCTCAACATAAGGGGCCGGCGTCGCGCCTGCGCTCATTGCACCGGTCCCGACTCTGCCTGCGCACTCTTCACGCGCACCAGCGTGATCTTGGCGAAACCTTCCTCAAAAACCGGCGGCTTCAGCTTCTCGGCCATCTTGCGCATCACCTCTTCGCTCACCATGCGGTCGCGCGAGCGGTTGCGCTCCAGGCACACCTGCAGAGGCACATCGAAAAACACTGCCTGCACCTCATAGCCAAAGCTCTTCGCCATCTTGATCCACTGCCGCCTCTCGTGGACAGAAAGATTCGTCGCGTCCACATAATTCCACGGCATGCGCGCAATCAGCCGCGCCCGCAGCAGCGAGCGCAGCGTGGAGAAGACCAGCCCCTGGTAGCGCTGCTCGTCCACATCGTCAAAGAGAATATTGCGCAGGAGGTCGCTTGAGAGCGGAGTCACGCCGCGGCGGCGAAACCACGTCGTCTTGCCCGAGCCCGGCAGCCCGATCGCCAGCACAACATAGCCCTTGGGCGCCTCCGGCGAGCGGCTTGCCGCCTGTGCTTCCGGCGGAGGCAATGACGGCGACTCCGGCTGCGTCTCCACTTCAAGCCGTCCCGACCCGGCGGGCTCATTCCATTGCTTCGCAGGGCTCTCCTGTCGTCGCGACGCCGCCTGAGCCTGGCGCGGTGCGGCTGCAGGCGCAGGCGCCGACGGAGAAGCCTCCGGGTAAAGAGGCACCAGCGGTCGAGGTTGATTCGAAGGAATTTCCTGGCCGATCTTGCCTGTCGATTCCGATGTGTTCGGTGCGCGTTTGGAACGTCTTCTCATGCGGCCTTCGATATCTTAGCGTTCAACTATCGAGATACCACATCACCATCCGCTGCTGCAAATGCTGCGAACCACATCACATACCATTCACCCGCCGGGGCCTCAAAATGGATAAGAGAGAACCCCGGCTCCGGGTCGTATCACAAGGTTTTTCATTTCTGCCGAGCTGGTCCCGGATGGTACGATCAAGAGTTTGGTGGAATTGTATTCAGGTGCTTATTGCATCGCCTTCAAGGGTCTACGCGCTTCGGCGCTTCAGGAGTCGGCAGAGGCCCCGATGGCAACCGGCCGTGACAGCGGCAATCCGGAAGCCTGGGCCCCGGGGAGGCACGCTAGTCATCACCGTTTCGCAGAAGCATAACCTCACAGCACGCAACCAAGGAGAAGATACATGGCAGTTAAGGTTGGCATCAATGGCTTTGGCCGGATTGGCCGCAACGTTTTTCGCGCCTCCATCGGCAATCCCGATATCGAATTTGTCGCCGTCAATGATCTCACCAGCCCGGCGACCCTGGCGCACCTGCTCAAGTACGACTCGATCCTCGGCAATCTTTCCCACGACATCAAGGCAGGCGACGACTTCATCTCGGTCGACGGCAAGAAGATCAAGGTCTTCGCCGAAAGGGATCCCGCAAAGCTGCCCTGGGCAGAGGTAGGCGCGCAGATCATTGTTGAGTCCACCGGCCACTTTACCGATGCGGAAAAAGCCAAGGCCCACCTCGGCTCAACTGTGAAAAAAGTCATCATCTCCGCTCCCGCCTCCAACGAAGACATCACCCTCGTTCTCGGCGTCAACGAAGATAAGTACGATCCTGCGAAGCACAACATCATCTCCAACGCCAGCTGCACCACCAACTGCCTGGCGCCTGTCGTCAAGGTGCTCATCAAGGAATTCGGCATGGTCAGCGGCATTATGACCACGATCCACAGCTACACCAACGACCAGGTCATCCTCGACTTCCCGCACAAGGATCTGCGCCGCGCCCGCGCCGCTGCGCTCAACATGATCCCCAGCTCCACCGGCGCCGCCAAGGCCCTCAAGCTGGTCATTCCTGAGACTGCAGGCAAGCTCGACGGCTTCGCAATCCGCGTCCCAACCCCCAACGTCTCGATCGTCGATCTCACCTTCATCAGCGAGAAGACCACAGACGCCAAGGCGGTCAACGCTGCACTCAAGGCCGCATCAGAAGGCCCTTTGAAGGGCATTCTCGGCTACGACGAAAACGAACTCGTCAGCTCCGACTTCAAGGGTGACAAGCGCAGCTCCATCGTCGACGCGCCGCTCACCAAGGTCGTCGGCAACTCCGTCAAGGTGCTGAGCTGGTACGACAACGAGTGGGGCTACTCCAACCGCGTTGTTGACCTCATCGGCTTCCTCTCCAAAAAGGGCCTCTAAACCAGCAACGTTCAGGGAACAGAGATCAGGGCTCATCAATGTGCTCTTTGATCTCTGCTCCCTGATATCTGAAATCTGATCCTGAGATCTGATCCCCGAATATCCCATGCGACAAAACATTAGTGGCGGTTCTCCCTACGAGCCCATCATCGGCTTCTCTCGCGCCGTGCGTATCGGCAACACGGTACATCTTGCAGGCACCGGCCCCGTCGGCGCAGACAGCGAAGACGCAGCGGGACAGACGCGGCGCATCTTCGCCATTGCCCAGGAAGCCCTGACGAAAGCCGGCGCTTCTTTCGAGGACGTGGTGCGCACCCGCATGTACCTCACCCACGTTGACGATTGGGAAGCCATCGGCCGCGTGCACGGTGAGTTCTTTGCAACCACGCGCCCCGCGGCAACCATGGTCGTCGTCGCTCAGTTGCTCAATCCCGCCTGGCGCATCGAAATCGAGATGGAAGCGGTAATCGAAGAGCCCTCGAAATAGCAGACTCCGTGCCGCGCGCAGTGGTCCTGCCCTGAACACACATTCCGAAGGAAGGCACAGTACATGGCAAAACTCAGCATTCGCGACATCGATCTCACCAACAAGCGCGTCTTTATCCGCGTTGATTTCAACGTGCCGCTTACTGAAGATGGTTCCACCATCACCGACGACACGCGCATCGTGGCCACGCTGCCCACAATCGAGTACGCGCTTCGCCACAAGGCAAAGGTCATTCTCGCGTCGCATCTCGGCCGCCCTAAGGGCAAGCCCAATCCGAAATACTCCCTGCGCCCCGTCGTCGACCGCCTGCGCGAGTTGCTCGACAAGGAAGTGGGCAGCTCGGTCAACGTGGCCTTCTCACCCGATTGCGTGGGCGATATCGCCGAAGAGATGGCGCGCCAGCTCGAATCGAGCCAGGTGCTGCTGCTTGAAAATCTGCGCTTCCACGCCGAAGAAGAAGCCAACGATCCGGCTTTCTCAAAGGCACTGGCCTCGCTCGCTGAAATCTACGTCAACGACGCTTTCGGCTCCGCGCACCGCGCTCACGCCTCCACCGAGGGCATCACCCACGACCTCAAGCCTGCCGTCGCCGGCCTGCTGATGGAAAAGGAAATCACCTACCTCGGCAAGGCCCTCGAAGCGCCTGAGAAGCCATTCGTCGCCATCATCGGCGGCTCCAAAATCTCCGGCAAAATCGACGTCATTCAGAACCTGCTCGACAAGGTCGACACCCTCGTCATCGTCGGCGGCATGGCCTACACCTTCCAGCGCGCCCTCGGCGTCACCACCGGCAAATCTCTGGTTGAAGAAGACAAGATCGAGATGGCCAAAGAAGCCCTCGCCAAGGCGAAGGCCAAAGGCGTCCAGCTTCTACTACCCGTCGACAACATCCTCGCTGACAGCTTCGCAAACGACGCTAAAACCCAGACGTGGGACACATCCAAAAATTTCCCCGCCGACTGGCAGGGTCTCGACATCGGTCCCAGATCGGTCAAGGCAATTGAAGACATCGTCTCGAAAGCGCGCACTATTGTCTGGAATGGCCCTGCGGGTGTCTTCGAGTTTCCCCGCTTCGCCGTCGGCACCAACGCCATCGCCAGGGCCGTAGCCGCCAACAAGAATGCCATCTCCATCATCGGAGGCGGCGACTCTGTCTCGGCGATCAATCAGGCCGGCGTTGCCGACCAGATCACCCACATCTCCACCGGAGGCGGCGCGAGCCTCGAATTCCTCGAGGGCAAGAAGCTGCCCGGCGTTGAAGCCCTCACCAATAAGTAGCCCGCAACAGCATACTGAAACATCCGGCCCGCATATTCGGATTCTGAAATCCTCCGAAGCTGCGGGCCTCACTGCGTCCTGCAAACAACACTGTGCTTTCGTCACGCTGTCTCGGCGATCTAGGTTGCTGCCATTCCAGTCTGCGCCTGAAGAGGGAAATAATCCGCAAAACAGGCGATCGATTCCTGCGAACCACGAATCGTGAATTGCCAGGAATGCTCCACGTGGAACAATTTGCCGCTGCGGACGATGATTGCGCACCGCTCAATGCTCCACGTGGAGCATTCGAGGCCAGCGAAACCGCGTCCCGGGTCCGAAGTAACGGGAACCCTCGAAACAGTTGCGAAGAATTTCGCCCATCTGTGAAAGAGCTCGGCCCTTCCCTGTGTTTCAGATCACTCCGACCGGTAGATCCATCCTCTAAAATCAAGATGAGGAACCTTGCCTAATGTCTCGAAAGAAGCTCATTGCCGCCAATTGGAAGATGTATAAAACGCCCGCCGAAGCGAAGGCGTTTGTCGATGCCTTTTTGCCGCTCGTTGCCGGGCACACCCGCGACGAGATCGCGCTCTTTCCCTCGCCAGTGTTGCTGCCGGCGGTCACGGCTGCCTGCGATGCCTCCAATGTTGCAGTTGGCGCGCAGAATATCTACTTCGCCGAAGAAGGCGCCTTCACAGGCGAAACCTCCATTCTGCAACTCATGGCTGTCGGCGGCACGCAAACGCTCATCGGCCACTCCGAGCGCCGCCAGTACTTCGGCGAAACCGACGAAATCGTGAACAAGAAGCTGCACACGGCGCTTAAGCACGGCATCGTGCCCGTCGTCTGCATTGGTGAAGTGCTCGAGGAGCGCGAGGCGGGCAAAACCGAAAGCGTCCTCAAGACGCAGGTCACCGGGGCCTTCGCCGGCATTACCGCTGAGGCCGCCGCGCCCATTGTCATCGCCTACGAGCCCGTCTGGGCCATTGGCACCGGCAAGACGGCCACGCCGGAGATGGCCGCCGATGCCCACAGGATCGTGCGGAATGAAGTTGCCCGTTTGCTGGGCAATGATGTCGCGCAGAAGATGCGCATCCTGTATGGCGGCAGCGTCAAGCCCGACAACGCCACCGCTCTGCTGAGCCAGGAGGAGATCGACGGCGCCCTGGTGGGCGGCGCCAGCCTCAAGCCCGACTCCTTCACCGCAATCGTCAAGTACTAAGCAGCGCCGTCGTCAGTTGCCCCATTGGCTCCGGGCCGCAGAACAATGCGCGGCCCGTTATGCTTTGGGCAGCAGAGCGTGAGCAACTGGCTTCGCCCTGCGAGCCATCTGACTCCCAGGAGGGCAATTGATGGCAACCACGAAGGCAGCAAAGAAGAAATCCGCCAGCGCGAAAAAATCGAGCAGTGCGAAAAAATCGAACAGCGTAAAGAAGAGCAGCAGAAAAACCGCGTCTTCAACGAGGAAATATTCTCCCGCGGCCAGCAAGGACGTGGAAACGGAAATGAGGGAGATGAAGAAAGGCACGCTGAAGTCTGGCCGCAGTGGCAAGAAAGTGACCAGCCGCAAGCAGGCAATCGCCATCGGGCTTTCAAAGGCCCGCAAAGAGGGCAAGAAGGTTCCCGCGAAGAAATCCTAGAGCTTCGCGCGCAGTTCTGCTCCCTCGACTCTTGACTCAAAGACCGCGGCCTTCAACTCCGGCGCATCCTGCGACTCGCCGGTATGGACGTCGAAGCTGAGGCTGTGCCACGGGCACACAACGCGGCCATCTTCGATGGTTCCCTCGCCCAGCGGTCCGCCCTCATGTGGACAGGTTCCGTCGAGCACGCAGATCGAGCCTCCGACGTTCGCCACACACAGGGCCCGACCTTCTACCGTAAACTCCCGCACCTGGCTGACAGGCGGCAATTCCGACTGCGCACAGATGCGCACAAAATCTGACATGGTGATCTCCCTATCGGCACTGCTCGCCTCGGCAGGCTCGGCCCAATTAGCATAAATGTGAACCGCCCCTCCGCGAGCAGGCATTTATGAGCAAGCCTCAATCATGAGCAAACCTCGATCCCAGTCGAAATCGCCGCAACCATCGCGCGCCTCCCGCGAGCAGGCTGCTCATGGAAAGCCCATAACCGTCTCGGGAAGGTGGCTTGCGTCCGCAGTCGCGATCGTCTTTGGAGCAGCTCTGCTGTGCGTCTGGGTGGCATTGTGCCTGGTGTTCTGGCAGGGGAGCTGGCAGTTGCTCTACCACCCCACAGCGGCGGTGACCCAAACCCCCGCCACCGCCGGAATGGCCTTTGAGAGTGTGCAGTTCGACGCCGGAGCAGATGGCCTGCCGCAGCTCTCAGGATGGTGGATACCGGGCACGCCCTCGAACCGCTTCACAGCAATCTACCTGCACGGCGCAACAGGCAACCTCGGCGACACAATCGACGATCTGGCGCGTCTGCACGCGGCTGGAGTTGACGTGCTCGCATTTGACTACCGCGGCTATGGACGCAGCAAATTCATTCATCCCAGCGAGGATGGTTGGCGCCAGGATGCCGAGGCAGCAATCGCGTACCTGAGAGACACGCGACACGTCTCTACCGGGTCAATGGTGCTGGTGGGCCGCGGACTGGGGGCTAACCTCGCACTGCAGATTGCCGCGAACCACTCCGAGCTGGCCGGGGTGGTGCTTGACGATCCGATCGAGGCGCCATCGGCTGCAATCTTCAACGATCCGCGCGCCAGGCTGGTGCCTGCGCGGCTGCTTGTCGGCGAGCGTTGGGAATCAGGCAAAGCGGCAGCGACCCTGGGAATCCCATCACTATGGATTCTTCGGAAACCAGCGGATCACGCACCCACGGCGTTCGATCGAGTAAAGACACACAAAATGCTCGTATGGCTGACACGTCCGCAAACGGCGGAGGCAGACTTTGCCGATGCTTTTTCCCGGTGGCTGGGAGAACTTCGAAGCAATGCTGTGACGCGCTGACTAACGCGGTATATCGCGGTGCAGGGCCTTGAGCTTGTAGCCGGCTTTTTTCAGGCGCTTGGTCATCTCTTCAGCCATCATCACGCTGCGGTGCTGCCCGCCGGTGCAACCGAAGGCAACCGTGAGGTAACTCTTCCCTTCTTCCACATAGTGCGGAAGCAGGTAAAGCATCAGGTCGGTCACCTTGCCGAGAAACTCCTCGGTCTGGGGAAAGCCGCGAATGTAGGCGGCGACTCGCGGGTCTTTGCCGGTTTTCTTGCGGAACTCGGGCACGAAATGAGGATTGGGCAGGAATCGCACGTCAAAGACAAGATCCGCATCGAGCGGCACGCCATTTTTGAAGCCAAAACTGAGGCAGCTCACCAGCAGCTGCTTTGTCTTGTCTTCGTGACCAAAGCGATTCTGAATCTGCGCACGCAGCTCATGAACGTTGAAATTCGATGTATCGATTAAAGTGTCTGCCACATTCCGGATGGGATCGAGGAGCTGGCGCTCTTCGACAATCGATCGCTCGACTGTCTCTGAACGTCGAAGAGGATGGGGGCGTCGCGTTTCAGAATAACGGCGAACGAGAACGGAATCCTGCGCGTCAAGAAAGACTACCCGGGTGGCAAGGTCATTACGGACCTGCTTGAGAATGTCCGGCAAGCGGTCGAGCGTCTGGCCTTCGCGGACGTCAACGACGATCGCTGCGCGCTGAATTTCCTTCGATTTGCCAACGAGCCCGGCAAACTCCGTGAGGAGCTCGAGAGGGAGATTGTCGACCGCGTGATAGCCAAGGTCTTCAAATGACTTCAGCACTGAAGCTTTGCCGGCTCCGGAAATGCCGGTAACAATAACCAGCTCCCTCTCGGGTTTCGCTGCAGGCGCAGATGGCTTCACGTCCGATTGATTCAATGAAGTCTTCAGAATGCGCTTGGAAGAACTCATGGGCCCATCGTACAACAACCTGGTTTTTGAGACCCACTTCAATCGTGAGCGGAGACACACTTCGACAGTGAGCGGAATCGGATTCCCATTCTGGAGCCTGTGCGCAGAAATTGCGGCTCATTGATCAATTGATCACTTGATCAATCGTCAGGGAATCTCAACCAGTTCCATCTCACCGTCGCGACGCCTGTGCAGCACGAAAAGGTCGCCGCCGGGGTTACGAAATACCAGCAGGTCGCGGTCGCGGAATTCGGCATCCTTGACCGCCTCTTCGATGGTCATTGGGCTGATTGCAATAGCCTCTCTGCTGGCAAGGACGTGAGGTTCAACAATAGTCGCGTTTGAGGGAAAGCTATGCACGGCGATGGACGCGCGTGCTTTCAGCTTTCCTTGCTTTCCGTTGCTCGACGGCTCAACCGGTGCAGCCGCGCGCGCCTTGGGGCGAACGACGGGCAGCGCCGCGAGAACCTTTTCTTCCTTGGGCAAACGTTTGCGCGCAAGGTTTTTGTCACGGTAACGCAGCGCCTGGTGCTCCGCATGGGCCAACGCGGAACGAAGTGCGGACTCCATGGTGTCCGCTTCGCCGGCGGCGACGATTGTTTGCAGCCGCGCCTTGATCGTCAATTCCACAATCTGCAAATGTCGTTGAACGCGAAAAATTACGTTGGCACTCGTGGTCCGCCCCAGTATCCGGGCGATCTGCTGCAATCCCTCGTCGGCTTGTACGCGCAATGCCTTGGAGACTCTCACTTGCCTGGCTGTCAACTCCACTTCCATGGTCAGCCCTCCGCTGTAGTGATGCCGGTTTAACTGTCGCTTGAACGAAAGGATCGCTTCGGACCCATCACACATACATCAGAAACGCTCGCAGACAACAAAGCGCTCTTGCACGAGTTCTGCTGGTAACGGGGATGGGTGAAAAGCGCACACGCCAGCGCGCTCGAAGATTCTTCTGGTGGTTCTGAGCCGTAAATGCGCTGATGCACGGCGCCACAGTGCATATGCGGGATTATAGCGAGCAACGCCCTTCGCGCAACTAGGGACGCCCAGGCTACGCCGGCTCTGGCTAAAACTTTGCCCGCAACCTCTGAGATGGAAGAGGTTACGGGCCGCTTCAAGGGGAGGGACTGAATTTGCTGGCTAGACAGCGCTGGCGACGTCTGCGGCCTTCCAGGCTCTAAGCGCATTCTCTCCCATAGCGTCGCGTTCAAGGCTTATCGACTGTCCGATGATCTGAGGAGCGATACTTGACGCGTCGCTGCCTGGAATGAAGACGCGGAAGCAAGTGGCGAATCCGTGTTGGGATCGAACGCTGCGATATGAAATTCGGCCGTTGTATTTCTGCAGAATCCCCTTGCTGATCCAGAGGCCCAGGCCGGTGCCCTTCGCCGACTTGGTACTGAAGAATGGCTCAAAGAGCCGCTTGGCGTCTTCCGGCCGGATACCGATACCCGTATCGATAATGGACACAACCGGTCCGCGCCGACCGGTCGACCAATCGGTTGCCTCATGAACATGCAGCCGCAACGTTCCGCCGTTTGGCATTGCCTGGATGGCGTTGGAGATTAAATTCAGAAAAACCTGCCGCAGCTCGACGGGAAACCCGGTGATGGTGCTTGCGGGGAAGTACTTTCTGCGGACAATAACCTGATTTGCCTGGAACGCCCGCTTTTGCAACTCGACGACGTCGTCAAGCAACTCCTGAATGCAAATGGGGCTGGGCTGCTTCGATTCACGATAGAAGCTAAGCGTCTGCCGGGTGATATGCGAGACCCGCACCAGCTCTTGCTCTGCTGCCTGGGCATAACTCTGGGCCTCTTCATCAAGAGATGGATGGGTGCGCAGCAGATAGAAGATGTTTGTGATCGCCGCGAGAGGATTATTGATTTCGTGGGCAATGATTCCAGCCACACGTCCCATCGCCGCAAGCTTTTCACTCTCGCGCAGCGCGTCCTCGGACTTGAGCTGAAGCGTAATGTCGCGATTGACCTCGAGAATCGCATTGCCCTCGTGGTTGAGGGTCTTTCTTGAGGCCACAACAATACCGCGGCCCGATCTGGTTTGCTGCACCAGGTTGCCCCGCCACGCACCATTCTCCCGGATAACCCGTTCGGTCTCTTCCTGCGAGACCGGAAAGACAGTTCGCAGCATGCGATGCATGTGCTGGCCGATCGCTTGTTCCCGGCTCCAGCCGTAAAGATGTTCAGCCCCGCCGTTCCAGAACAAAACCGTGCCTGCGAGATCGCGCATGATGACTGCTTCCGATGCGAGCTCCAGAAGATCGGCTCGCGTGCGAAAACGGGCTTCACTCTCCCGTAGCTCCCGGGTACGCTCATCAACGCGGTTCTCAAGTTCGGCGTTGATCTTCTCAAGCATGCGCGTCTTTCTGTGCAGCTCGATAAAAACCCCCACCCTCGCGCGGAGCATCTCGGGAAGAACGGGGACCGAGATGAAATCGACTGCGCCGCTACGGTAGCCTTGTATCTTGTCGGAATCGGCCAGGGGCAGGTCCGAAATAAAGATGATGGCGGTCTTCTGAAACCGGGGATGCTGACGAATCACGTCGGCGAGCTCGAAGCCGTCCACGTCAGGCATGCTGACATCCATGAGAACGACCGCAATATCCTTCTTGAGAAGAATATTCAAAGCTTCACGGGCTGAAGATGCCTTAATGAGGTTTTGACCCATCTGGCCAAGAATTACTTCGTAGCTGAGGAGCTTGGCGGGCTGATCATCAACCATCAGAATGTTAACCGTCTGATCCAGGCTCATTCACCATTCTCCTCGTGCACACCTAAACCGCCAATCAGCTCAAAACCGGCCGGAGAAGAATCCTTCTGACCGAATGACGTAGAGCAATGGGTCCCCGCTCCCAAAGGGAACTACGGGGAACCTGTGGCACAGATACACCTATCGCATTGTGCGGCTTGTAGAAAAGATGCGAGTTGCCAGGCGGTGGTTGTCTGGCAATGCGCAGGCCTGTTGAAAAGCGGGTGCCTATCCGTCGCGCCGGCGGCGCTGGTGGGTGGACGGGATATTCATGTCTTCGCGGTATTTCGCCACTGTGCGACGGGTTAACTGAATGCCCTGCGCCTGAAGCATCGCAGCCAGATGGTCGTCGGTGAGCGGACGGCGCGGGTCTTCGTCCTCAATCAGCTTTCGCACCTTGCGCTTCAACACCAGCAGGGGCGTATCGGAGCCTTCAGGCCCATTTGAAGCCTCGGAAAAGAAGAAACGCAGCTCAATCACGCCCTGAGGTGTATGTGCATACTTATTGGCAACGGCCCGGCTGACGGTTGAGGGATGCACGCCGATCTCTTCCGCCACGTCCTTGATCATCATGGGGTGCAAAGCCTCAATCCCATGTTCGAGAAAGTCCTGCTGCCGACGCACAATGACATCGCAGGTTCTCAGAATCGTGCTTTTCCGCTGAGCGATGTTGCGCATGAGCTGCAGCGCAGAGCGAAAACGCTCCTTCACGTAGTCTTTGACCTCTTTATCAGTGCCGTCGGCGACCAGCATTCTGCGGTATCGCTGACTGAGCCGTAAACTCGGCAAATCCTCTTCGTTCATTGTGACAACCCACTCGTCGCCACGCTTCACAAAGACGACATCGGGCTCGATCAGGCGCGTCTGCTCGCGGTTGTACAACCGACCGGGCCGCGGGTCGAGGGTGCGGATGAATTCGACGCCAGCATGGGCCTCAACCACCGAAACCTGCGCCGCACGAGCGAGGTCCTTTACATCGCGCTTCTGCATAAGGTGCAGGTGGCAATCGACGATGAGTGCAGCCACCTCGATGCTTCGGCGCCGCTCCTGCAGGCGCGTTTCTGCCTCGGTCGACAGGTCGCCGCCTTCCTCCTCCTCATCGTCTCCATCATCCTCAGACTGGCGCGCATAAACCTGCTCAAACTCATTTCGCTGAGCCGCAATCTGGATCATCAGGCACTCACGCAGATCGCGCGCTCCAACGCCGGCCGGATCGAGTTGCTGCACAAGATCGACGCCCCTTCTGACCAGGTCAAGCGCCAGGTCTGCGTTGAAGGCTCTGGCAACAGGAAATTGCCGGAAAGCCTGAACAAGCTCGTCCACGGCAACGGTAAGGTAGCCATCTTCATCGAGGTTGCCGACAATGAACTCCGCCGCTTGGCGCAGGCCTGACTCGAGAGTTAAAGCTCCCAGTTGCCACGCCAGGTGATCGGAGAGAGTCGTGGGCTGGGAGAGAAAGTTCTCAAACGAGGGCCTTTCGCTTTCCTCGTATTCCGGCTGGGTGCGGTAGCCGGGGTCAAGATACTCCTGGAAATAAGAACCGAAATCAACCTCATTGAAGGAATCTGCAGGTGTGGTCGCTGGTTCCGTGCTTCCATTTTCGAGATGCTCGAGGCGCTCTTCCCGCTCTTGCCTTTCCTGGCGGCCGGCCACCTCATCCAGCATCGGAACCGATTCGTCGATCTCTTCCAGGACGGGATTTTCCACCATCTCGGCATCGATCATCTCCTTCAGTTCGAGCTTGTTCAGCGCGAGAACGCTGACCATCTGCATCAGCCCGGGCGTAAGGACCTGGCGTTGTGCGACCTTCAAGTTCAATTTGGGCTGCAGAAGCGCCATAGAGAAGAGCTCGGATTCCAGTCTGGTCCTACGTTAAGTCTAATCGGACAAGCAATGGCGTGCAGGCCAATCTCTGGTCCTGTTCCTCCAGCCTCCAGGTCTGGACGATGGGCCTTCCCGGCAGTCTACGTCCGGAGCGGTGCAGGCTGCTACATCGTTTGAGGTATTTGGCGTATATCCCTGGTTACGTCCGTCAGGGAGGATATCCCTTTTCCTTTAGCCAAGGGAGAAACCTTCACCGAGATAGACGCGCCGCACTTCCACATCGTTGCCAAGTTCATGGGGCGTCCCGGCACGGAAGATCTTTCCTTCGGCGATGATATAGGCGCGGTCAGTCACGGTAAGGGTCTCGCGCACATTGTGATCGGTGATGAGAATCCCGATGCCGCTTGACTTTAAATCGAAAATAATCTTCTGCAGTTCAAGGACCGCGATCGGGTCGATGCCGCTGAAAGGCTCGTCAAGAAGAATAAAGTTCGGCTGGATGCACAGGGAACGTGCGATTTCGACGCGCCGGCGTTCGCCGCCGGATAACGCGTAACCGCGTGTGCCGCGAATATGCGAAAGATTGAGCTGATGAATGAGCCGCTCAGCGCGCGCCCGGCGTTCACGGCCATCGAGGGGTTGCGCCTCAAGCACTGCAATGATGTTCTCCTCGACGGTGAGCTTGCGAAAGACCGAGGGCTCTTGCGGCAGATAGCTGATTCCGAAGTTGCGCGCACGCAGGTACATCGGAGTATGTGTAATGTCGATATCGTCAACGAGGATGCGGCCAGTCTCCGGCGGCACCAGGCCAACGATCATGTAGAAGCTGGTCGTCTTGCCGGCGCCGTTGGGTCCGAGCAGGCCGACAACCTGGCCACGAGAAATTTTGAGGGTAACGCCGCGAACGACCTGGCGGCCCTTGTACGACTTACCGATGTCCTCGGCGATCAGTGTCTCCATCAATCTCTCGTGCGTATCTCTTTCATGCGTGCGGCTGGCTCATGCGCGTGGCTGGGGCAGCCTAAGGCCGCTTTGGCACAGTGGTTTCAGTAACCGTCTGGCGAGCGCCGCCCTCGACATTGACGCTATCATCGCGACTATTGAAACTCAAAGCCTCGCCTGTCACTGTTCCTCGCGCAGGATCAGTGAGGCGGGGAGGCGTGGATGGGGACCCGGTGAGCGTGTACTCGCCGGTCGTTCCGTTGTAAACGAGTTGCTCGCCGCTGCCCTGCCGGCCCATCGAATGGATGGTGACATCTCCGCGGGCGATCATACGGTCGACCTGGGCAGCTGCGCCGTCGTGGCCGGCGTGGTTGCCGGCTGGCAGCAGGGTGAGCTCCACTTCATTGGACTGCGTGGTTGCAGTAGCGGTTTCTGCGACGACGGCCCCTGCAATGTCGCCGCGCATAACTGCCTTGCGTTCCGCATCTGAATATTTGAGGTTACCGCCGCGGATGCGGACCACGGAAGGCTTCTCTGGAGCCCCCTGCTTGCCGGAAAGCTGGGCCGAAGGCGCAACCAGGCTAACCTTTACGGGATTGGCGGCGGCGTTGGTTTGAGCGACGAGCGTCTGCCGAACGCGATTAAGGATGATTATTGGCGCCGTGATGGAGTTGCCCTGCTGCCATAAGCGCGCATCTCCGCGGAAAGTTGCCTCGCCCGACCGCTGCTGCAATTGCGCTTCAGAGGCGATGACGTGTGCGGGACCCTGCGCGCCTAGAGCAGGCATCGCTGGAGCCGATGCGCCGGCTGCCGGATGCGTCGGGCTGTTCGGTGTGCCAGACTGACTTCCAAACCAGGTGGCCTTGACGTTGCCGTGCGCGAAAGCGTCGCCCGACACCTGCGAAAAGTCAACTTTGTCAGCGGCAAGCTGAAGGCCGCCGTTTTCAATGCGGGGGGCGCCGGTGAGATGCAGCCACTCGCCGGCCCCTTGGTAGACGGCCCGCTTTGCCGTGGCATGCATCGCCGGCGGCGCGGGTGACCCATTGCGGGCAGCAGCCTGCTCCATCAGTTCTACGTTTCCGTCAACAGTGGCCGATTCAAGCTGCGCTCCATTGGCGACGGCGGACTTGGAAGCAGGGGCCGACACCGGGACAAAGTGCGCTTCAAGGCGATCACCGCTCGTTGATTGCTGTGTGCCGCTTGCGGTTGTCTGCAGGATGCTCGCGTGCCCTGTTCCCGTTAACGAAGCAAGCGTAGAGTCGGGACCGAAGACGCCCGTTACATCTTCAGCAGCAAGGCGCGAGGGCGAGGATGGTCCACTTTCCTGGCGTGTGCTGGCAGTAACGACCACGCCTCCCGTGCCATGGATCCTGCTCAGGGCCATCCGGTCTTTGGACGCATGACTGAAGTCGAGATCCGCAATTGGAGAGGTCCACGTGCGTTCGGTCTTCGCGTTATTGCCTTGTTCGCTCATCGTGATTTCGACGCCACGCTCAAGATGAGCACGATTGAGCAGGCCGCCTGCAGCAAAACTCAGTTCTGCGCGGGACGCTGTGCCGTGAACCTGGCGAGTGCCGCTGTCGGAATCGATGACCACACCACCCTCAAGATGGCCATGAGCCGGATTGCTATCCGCATCGAAAAGAAGGCTGCCTGCCGGAGCCGAAAGATTGCCGCGATCAGGGCTGCTGAGCACGAGGTTGTTTGATGCGTCGAGGCGTTCGGCTGAGCCGTCATCGCGGAAATGGATTGCGGCGTTGCCGGCTTGCGCATTTCCGTCACGATATCTGGCTACAACGGAATTGAGACGGCAAATCTGCTCTCCCTGGTTGAACTCGGCGTGAACGGCTCTGAGGTCAACCGGATTGTTGCCGCGCACGGTCTTGAGTTGCACAGCGTTCTGCAGAACAAGATTTCCGCTTTGCGAATCATAGGTTGCGCCGACCGCGCTACCGGAGGCTTCTGCCAACTGAAACTCGACCGGCTGCGTGGTTGTGGCGACGCCTGAGCGCTGATTGAAGGTCAGCCCGCTGGTGCGGACGCGAATTTCGCCGGCGTGTCCGCTTGAATCTTCAGCCGTTGTTTCGGGGTTCACACTCTGCGAAGATTTTGAAGTCTGGGTGTCCGTCTTCGGCGGCCTCGACAGTGTGATCTCCACGGGGCCCTGAGCGAGAGCTGTTCCCGCCTTCTGGTCGTACTCAAACTCGTTGCCTTCGATGCTGTCTGCGCCACCACCGTTGGGTCCGTACATCTCGATCTTGACGGAATGCAGGCGGAAGCGGTCATCTTTGAGCTGTTCGACCTTCGAGGCCGTGATTTTGAAGAGCGCGTGGCCTGCTCGAAACTCCGCGTGCGTGAATCCATTGGCTTCCTGCTGAATGTCGATGCCCAGCCGCTTCGGCAAATCACGGCGGTTGAGCGGGCTCTTCCACTTGCCGATGGCGAGAAAGGTTGCCAGGGCCGCAACCAGCAGGACGCCTGCGAGCAGGACCATCGTGCGGATCCGCTCAATGGTGAGGCGCATGGGCGTCAGTTCCCCATGCCGAGGCGCGCGGCGAGACGCTGGGCAAGACTTTCACCCAGTTCACTCCACAGCAGGCGCGCCGTCGCTCCGGAGTTTTTTTCGACAGCGCCCGTCAACTCGACAAGCTGGCGCACATTCTGTTCAACGTGTTGCGCGCCGAAAGCATCAAGCTCGGCGTCCTCCTCAAGAAAGGCCGCATCGCTCCCGAAGTCAATGCGGATGTGCCCTTCCTGCTCGTAGGCCCCATCATCGAAGAGAGGACCGAAGCCGGTGACGCGGACAAGACTTAGCGTGCGGGCCCAGCGGGCATCGAGACCGGCAGCCGGCGGCTCAAACTCCCAAAGAGCCCAGCCGATCTGGAATTCATAAGCATAGTCGTCGTGCAACAGATCGAGCGCATCCTCGACTGCCTGGCTCGGTTCCACTCCGCGGCCTCCATGGCCATAAACGCGCTGGAAGACCGGCGATTCGCTCCAACTGACGGGCCACACGGTCGCCGAGTAGACGGTTTTTTCGCCCCCGTGCGCAGCGAACGTCTCAAGCACCGACGTCAGCTTGTCGGGCAGTGCGGTCACCCTCAGATTCGGGTACCAGAGGCTTAGATAGAGCGCGTCGGACATCTCTACTGATTTTAGACGCTCAAGCGCTCCGGGCGATTCCCGGCTATCCCGTCACAATCTCGCTGAAGTCGGCGATACCGGAAAAACCGCGCAGGACCTCGTCAATCACGCCGAGATGCGCGCCCCGGATGGCGGGATCGGGATCGAGCACCATGACCTTGTCAAAGAACGTGTCGACCGTGGGACGAAGCGTCGCAATCAGGGTCAGGGCTTCCCCGTAGGCCCTCAGGTCGCGCAGCTTTGCCACCTGTGGTGCGAGAGAGGCAGCGGAGTTTGCAAGATTGAGCGCCTCGGGGGCAAGCGTTGCCGCTGAGGCTGAGCCAATCGTGTAATTTCTTTCTTCGGCCTGGCGCAGGATGTTCTTGATGCGCTTGAAAGCGGCCGAGATAGCGGCAAAGTCGTCGGAACTCCGCGCCGCGGAAAGCGCCTCGGCCCGAGCGATGGCGTCGCGAACGTCATCGGCTCCTGCTGCCAGCACCGCATTTACGACGTCGTAGGAGAAGCCGCGCACATCCTTCAGATAGAAGTGCAGGCGTTCGCGGAAGAAGGCAGAAACCTGTTCCCGGTTTGCTGCATCTCGGTGCGCCGCATCGAGAACCGCGGAAAGCGTGAGAGGCAGGTCCGACTCGGCAAGTATCTTGACGATTGCGTTGGCAGCGCGGCGCAGGGCGAAAGGATCCTTTGAGCCCGTTGGCGCCATTCCGATCGAAAACATCGCCGTGATCGTCTGAATGCGATCCGCAATGCCCAGAAGCTGGCCTTCCACGGAGACGGGAATGTTGTCCTCACTGGACGCCGGCGCGTACTGCTCATAGATTGCGAGGGCAACGCGCTCTCCGAGGTTCTGGTGACGGGCATAGAGGCCGCCAATGATGCCCTGAAGCTCGGTGAACTCCTTCACGAGTTCGGTCGTGAGGTCGGTCTTTGCAAGCTCAACCGCGCGCAGCAAGGCGCTTCATTGAAGGCGACGTTCGCGGCCTTGACGGTTTCGGCCAGCCGTCGCGCGACGGCAGATTCTGTTCTGTCTTCCAGTGATAGCTGCCGAGTTGCTTCTGGAAGGTGACATGCTTGAGGCTCTCGACACGGTCAGCCAGCGGCGTCTTCTGATCGAAGTCCCAGAAGAACCGGGCATCTTTAAAGCGGGAACGAAGCACGCGTTCGTTGCCGTGGCGAATGATGGCGCGGCCTTCGTCATCGACATCGGTGTTGAGCACGGTGAGGAAATGCGGAGCCAGCTTGCCTTCCGCGGTTTCAACGGCGAAGTACTTCTGATGATCGCGCATGACGGTGACGAGCACTTCTTCGGGGAGCGAAAGATACTCGCTCTCGAAATTGCCCAGCAGTACGGTTGGCCACTCGGTGAGGTGCAGCACCGTTTCAACCAGCCCTTCGTCTTCGCGCCAGCGCGCTCCGGCAACGGTGCGAGTGGCCTTGTCGAGAGCTTTGCGGATCGAGTGACGGCGCTCGGCAACGTCGACAATCACCTTTGCGCGTAGCAGGGTCTGAACGTAGTCGGCTGCCGAGGCGATGCACCACTGGCGCGTCTCCGTGCAGAATGCGGTGACCCCGGCTCGCGTTTCCAGCGGCAATGCCGGCGATTTCAAGCGGAACGACGGCGGAATCAAGAATGGCGACGACCCAGCGAACGGGACGTACAAAGCGCTCCGGCTTTCCTGCGCGCCAGTACATATTCTTGGCCCAGTAGATGCCGAGAACTTCCTTTGGCAGTTCGGCGGCGAGCACCTGCGGCGCAAATACACCCTGCCGCTTTACGGTTGCTCCAACATATTCGCCTTTTGGCGTAACGACCTTATCAAGGGCTGAAACTTCAACACCTGCCTTTTTAGCAAAGGCTTCAGCAGCAGGGGTTGGTGCGCCATCCTTGAACGCCACTTTCCATGACGGCCCGGTAAGCTTTTCTTCAGTGTCGGCCTGTGCCGGCAAGACGCCCGTAACCAATACCGCGAGACGGCGAGGCGTCGAAAACGTAGTGACCCTGGCGTCGGGGGTAAGCAGACGTTCCCGCGTCAGCAGGTCGCCGATGCGGCGCCCCAACTCGGCTTCGGCGCCGGCAATCATGCGGGCCGGAACCTCTTCGAGCCCGATCTCAAATAGAAAATCTGCCATATTTCTTTACTTTCCTAAAAGCTTTTGAGGTACAGCGTCAGGCGAGTTGCTGCGCGGCGTAGGCCTTGGCCGCACCCACGGCGAGCGCACGAATGCGGCCGATAACTCCAACTCGCTCGGTTACGCTGATCGCCCCGCGAGCATCGAGAATGTTGAACAGGTTCGAGCACTTGAGCGCCAGCTCGTAAGTCGGCAGCAGCGGAAAGCGCTTCTTCTCGCCTGCTGTTGCCGTCTCGCTGGCAAGCAGTGTGTCGGCGTTAGCCAGCAGGCTCTTCGCCTCCGCCTCAAATAGGTTGAAGTGCTCCCAAAGCTTGGGGACATCTGCCTGCTCGAAATTGTAGACAGAAAATTGCAGCTCCTCGGCGAGCCGAACATCGCCGTAGGTGATCTCTGTGCCCGTCACCGGATCGCGTGCCCAAACGATGTCGTAAATCGAATCGACATCCTGCAGAAACTGCGTGATGCGCTCGAGCCCATAGGTAAGTTCAGCGCAGATGGGATCAAGATCGAGGCCACCGCACTGCTGGAAGTAAGTGAACTGGGTGATCTCAAGCCCGTCGAGCATCACCTGCCAGCCAACGCCCCATGCGCCTCCGGCAGGCCATTCCCAGTTGTCTTCTTCAAACTTCAAATCGTGCCGGGAGAGATCGATGCCAATTGCTTCAAGCGACTGCAGGTAGAGTTCCTGCACGTTGGCCGGGGGCGGCTTGAGGATCAGCTGAAACTGCGTGTGCTTGAAGAGCCGGTTCGGGTTCTCGCCATAGCGGCCGTCAGCAGGACGGCGCGAGGGCTGCGCGTAGCCCACTTTGTAGGGTTTGGGACCAAGAACGCGCAGAAAAGTCTCAGGCGCCATGGTGCCTGCGCCAACCTCGACGTCATAGGGCTGCTGCAGAACACAACCGCGCTCAGCCCAGAAGCCCTGAAGGCGGAAGAGCAAATCCTGAAAGGTAAGGGGGGACTTCTTTTCAGCAGATACAGCGGGGGTGATTGACACGGGCAAAGTCTCTCTTATTTCTCAATTCAAGACCATCTTACCAGCCTGGATGGAGGCTCTCAGAGGCGCGCCAGGGCCTCGGCAGTACGGTACTTGCGCTCTGTGTGCCGCTCGAGCGCCTGCAGCGTGAAGCGGCGAAGATCCTGGGCAAAGCGGCGGGGAAAGGGTTCCCCCGCGAACGCTGAAACGGGCGAGCGCAACATGCGCTGCGCCATTTGCCAGGAATCGGCGGAGAGAAGAGGCGCATTAGCGGCGCCATGAACCGCACAGAAAAGTCCGTCAGAGTAGGTGTTGAAGCTGGTTTCGCCGGCACGCAGCGTCTCGCCGCACTGTGTGCAGCGCGTAATATCCGGCAACAGCCCCATGAGGCGCGTCATCCAGAGCTGGAAATAGGTCAGGGGCATCCAGGGCTGCGCAACGGTGGTCTGCTCGAGCACGGAGAGGAGCAGGCGAAAGACGGTCTCCTGCGGATCGTGCTCCGGCAGCGTCTGGTCGATAACTTCGGCGAAGAAGCTCAGCACCGTCATGCGGACTGGATCGACCGGCGTGGAGAGCGGCGAGGTGATGATTTCAAGCTGATCGAGCCGTACGAGCTCCTGCCGGGGACGCTCGGCAAACCAGGCGCGCGCAACGGTCATAGGTTCGAGTGCGCCGCCGAAGCGTTTGCGGCTCTTGAGGGCAGCCTTCGCTGTGCCCTTCAGCCGGCCATAGTCTCGCGAGAAGAAGCTGACAATCAGGTCAGCCTCGTGGAGCGGCCAGGTACGCAGGACGATCGCTTCGGAGCTAAGAACAGTCATGCGTTCTCATGATCGCATCCGGAGTGCGTCTCTCCCCCCTCTGCAGAGAAACGCGCTCGCCTCTGCAGACAGAAACGCGCCCGCCGAGGCGGACGCGTCCCGTTGCATCCCGAAATCTCTTTTTAGCGGCCGAAGTGCGCGGAGTTCTTCTCAGTGAACTGCGCCCACTTCTCGGGCACATCATCCTGAGCGAAGATTGCAGACACTGGGCATGCCGGAACGCAGGCGCCGCAGTCAATGCATTCGACCGGATCAATAAAGAGCTGATCGGCCTCCGCGTGACCGGCCTCATCCTTCTTGGGGTGAATGCAATCGACTGGACAGGCGTCTACGCAGGCGGTGTCCTTGGTGCCGATACAGGGTTCAGCGATTACATAAGCCATCTTGAGCTCTCCGGAAAGGTAACTTCTCGACGCTGATGGTAGCACACGACCCTCAGGGATGACGCGGGGCCGCGGGGCATACGTTTTGCTATGCGGGAATTCGCTTGAACCGGCCGGAAGTTGCGGAAGAGTCAGGGTTTCACAATCCGGGTATGGCGCTGCGCAGCCCAGTCGGCCGGGCTGGGAATAGGCGACAGATCCCGCCCGGCAAACATGTCCGAGAAAAATCCGATGAGCTCATCGTGAATTCGGCCATTCGAAGCAAGAACCTCAGCACTGGCGAGCTGGACCGGGTTGCCGGAAAAATCCGTGACGCGTCCGCCGGCCTCATGCACGATCAGGATGCCGGCTGCCGTGTCCCAGGAATTGAGATTGAACTCCCAGAAGGCATCGAGGCGGCCCGCGGCAACATAGGCGAGATCGAGTGCCGCAGAGCCAGCGCGTCGCACGCCGTGCGAGCGCAAGGTGAACTCGTGATAGAAGTGGATATTCGGACTGGAATGACGTTTTCGGCTTGGAAAGCCGGTAGAAACCAGGGCCTCGGCGAGTTCAGGCGTGCGCGAGACAACGAGCTGTTTTGTGTTGAGAAAGGCCCCCTGGCCGCGCTCAGCCGTGAAGAGCTCATCCCGAAGCGGGTCATAGATCACGCCGGCTATGAGGGTGCCGTCTCGGTCGGCCTCTAATCCGCGAGGACGATGCTCGAGACCCATCGAAACGCAGAACTGCGGAAAGCCGTGAGCAAAGTTTGTGGTTCCGTCCAGCGGATCGACATACCAGCGGTATTCGCTTTCGAGACCCTCGCGAGTCCCCTCTTCGCCGTACATGCCATGATCGGGAAAGACCTCGGCGAGACGGCTGCGAATCAGCTTTTCAACCGTGCGATCGGCGACCGTTACCAGATCGACATCACCCTTGTATTCCGTCTCTACGCCCTGCTCAAAAAACTCACGCAGGCGAGCGCCGGCTTCACGGGCAATTTCGGCAGCCCCGGGCACAAATTGCTGCCGAAGCGAAGTCTCGTTCACGAAGCGGCCCCGGCCAGCCCGCTGCCGTTGGCGGGACGCGCATTGCGCCGCCGACCAGCCTCGGTGATGGACTGAATCTGCTGCTTGTAGATAAAGAGATTTGGCTTGCCTTCGCGCGTGAGCCGCAACATTCCATCGTCAAAGTATTCGATCCAGCCACGAACGGTTTCGCCATCGCGCAGCTTAACGGCAACTGCGACCTGGCGTTCACTGAGGGACCGCAGATAGAGCGCTTCCTGACCGGTTTCGCCAGGCGGAGGAGTCTTGGAGCGGCGGCGCGAAGGCGCTGGAGGAGTCATATGTTCATCTTAGATGCAGTTTTCCATGAGCCGCCGCAGGCGAACCATGTGCAATATGAGATTTTAAAGACTCACAATCGGTGCACTTTACAATCGGTGCACTTTAAGGATCAGCGAGCAGCCACGGGCGAGTCAGTGAAGTAGCCCGTGCGGTAGCGGACGTTGAAGGCACCGGAAGTGGCGCGCGGGATGGTGACGTGCAGGCGGTGGAAATTCATGCCCGGCGCCTGGTTGCGCGGGTAGTAGCCGATGAGATATTGAGTGCGCAGATCTTCGCTCACGCGCGCAAACGCCTTATCGAGACCGCCATCGGTGGCGTAGAAGCTTTTGCCGCCGGTCTGTTCAGAGAGAGCGATCAGGGCATGCTCGCCACCGGTGTCGCGCCCGGCGCTGGCCGCAATGGGCACGTCGATGATGCTGTAAATCATGACCTCGTTGCGCAGAGCCTGTTCAAGAGCCTGATCGTAGGTGGTGTTGTTTACCGTGTCGGTGCCGTCAGAGACCAGCACCAGAATCTTTCGGCCCTGCTTCGTCCCCAGGCGCTGTGCTGCCAGGTCGATGGCATCATAAAGCGCCGTGGCGTCACCAGCGCGCAGGGCATTCAATCCGCGATCGATCACCCCTTCTTTATTTGTGAAATCCGCCAGCAGGCTCACCTCGGTGGCAAATTGAAAGACGGCCATCTGGTCCTGCGGGCGCAAAAGCGCGTGAACGAAGCGCTTGGCTGCGTCTCTCTCAACCAGGCGATCCTTCAAAACGCTCCCGCTTGTATCGACCGCCAGGGTCAGATTCAGAGGCAGCTCCGATTCGCGCTCGAAAACGGCGATCTGCTGCTGCCGGTTGTCTTCGGATATTGCAAAATCGTCGCGTGTGAGTCCACCGACAATCGCTCCGTTGGCGTCGGTGACGTTGACGAAGATGTTGACCAGCTTTACATCCACGTGGAAAGTCACATCGGGATCCTGGCCGAAGACTGTGCCCGCAAGCATGATTGGCAAGAGGATCTGCGCGAATGAGGAGCGGAGCCACCTATAGCGCATCCATTCTTGCCACATCTGGCTTTGGCACATTTGGCTATGCCACATCTGGGGCCTCCACGGCGATCCCCGCCGGAAATGGCTCGCCATCCACCCAGACCGCTCCGTCAACGAAGGTTTCTCGCTTCCAGATGGGCACTGTCTTCTTCAGGGTGTCAATCAACCAGCGGCACGCGTCAAAGGCCTGCGCACGATGAGCGGACGCGACAATAATGAGAACGCTGGTTTCGCCAACCTGGAGACGTCCCAGGCGATGAATGATGCTTACCCGCCGCACGCCGAAATTTGCCTGCGCCTGATCGGCGAGAGCGGCCATCTGCCTGAGAGCCATCTCTTCATACGCTTCGTAATCCAGATGCACGGTGCGGCGGCCGCGTGAGTTATTGCGCGTAATGCCATCAAAGACCACAACAGCGCCGTCGTCGCCGCTCTTCGCAGCGGCAATCCATTTCTCGGCGGCAATAGGACTGCGCGTGAGCGTTGCCGGCGCGGTGAAATTGGTCGATGACTCTGGCGGCGTCTCCGTGCCGCCGGATACGGGCGGCAGCAGGCCAACCTCGTCCCCATCCTGAAGCACCCGCAAGCGGCTTGCATATTCCGCGTTGACACTGACCGCGATGCCGCGGAGCGTGGCCGTGGGATAACCCGTGGAGATGGCGGCCAGCAAATCGGCAACTGTCGCTCCGTCGGGCATGCTGATCACCGCAGCATTCGCACCGAAGGAGTCTTTCAAGATGCCAAAGGCAAGCACCCGCACCTGATTCATAAGGAAAAGCATATCGTCCGCAGAGGATTAGACGCGAGAGGAGGGGTTCGGTCGGCATTTGAGCCCGTTCGGACGTGCCCGAAAACAGAAAGGCCGGCAGGTTTGCCGGCCTTCGTGACGTGATGGAGCCATGAGGGTTATGCCGCGACGCTCGTCCCGTGGCCGGGTTCGGCCGTGACCATTTCAAGGCGCGTCTTGAGCGGCGGCAGCGCGACTGCCAGCACATCTTCAATGTGGCTGGCGTAATGGATATCCACGCCCTCGACCATGTCCTCGGTCAGGTCCTCTTCGACGCTCTGACGGTTCTCCGCGGGCAGGATGATGGTTTTCACCCCCGCCCGGCGCGCCGCCAGGAACTTCTCCTTGATGCCACCCACGGGCAGCACATTGCCGCTGAGCGTGATTTCACCGGTCATCGCGGTCAGCGGCTTCACCGGCGTATCGGTCAGCAGCGAGACAAGCACGGTGGCCATTGTCACGCCTGCCGAAGGGCCGTCCTTTGGAATGGCGCCGGCCGGAACGTGGATGTGCAGGTCGAGGTCCTTGTTGAAATCCTCGGCAAGCCCCAGCTTCGCCGAGTTGGATCGCACCCATGTAAGCGCTGCCTGCATGGATTCCTGCATGACTTCGCCAATCTGGCCGGTCATGGTGAAGGCTCCCCTGCCCTTCATCTTGTTGGCTTCGATGAAGAGAATGTCGCCTCCGGCTGGTGTCCAGGCCAGGCCCACCGCAACACCGGGGCGCTTGACGCGCTCAGCCACCTCGGTTTCGACGCGGACCTGGATACCACCCAGGAACTCCTTCAACACATCTCGCGTGACGACGAGTTTTTCTGTCTTGCCTTCGACGATGCGGCGAGCCTGCTTGCGGCAGACCGTGCCGATGACCTGTTCGAGCTTGCGCACGCCGGCTTCGCGCGTGTAGTGCCGCACGATCTGGCGAATCGCTTCTTCTGGAAACTCGATCTGGTCCTCGGTGATGCCGTTGGCCTTGATCTGGCGCGGAATCAGGTAGCGGAAGGCAATGTGCACCTTCTCCTCTTCGCTGTACCCCTGCAGCGGGATGATTTCCATGCGATCCTGCAGCGGCGCCGGCACGGTGTCGAGCATGTTGGCAGTGCAGATAAAGAGCACCTTCGACAGGTCAAACGGCACGTCGAGATAGTTATCACGGAATGTGTTGTTCTGTTCCGGATCGAGCGTTTCAAGAAGGGCCGAAGCCGGATCACCGCGGAAGTCGCGCCCCAGCTTATCGACCTCATCCAACATGATGACCGGGTCGTTGGTTTCAGCCCGGCGAATGCTCTGGATGATCTGGCCGGGAAGCGCCCCGATGTATGTCCGCCTGTGTCCGCGGATCTCGGCCTCGTCATGCATTCCGCCCAGGGCGACGCGCTGGAACTTGCGTCCCAGGGCGCGCGCGATCGATCGGCCGAGGCTGGTTTTGCCGACACCCGGAGGTCCGACAAAGCAGAGAATCGGCCCCTTCATGTCCGGCTTCAGCTCGAGCACGCTGAGGTAGTCGAGAATGCGATCCTTCACCTTCTTGAGCTCGTAGTGATCCTCATCAAGGATTTCCCGAGCCTTGTTGATGTCGATCTTCGAGCCGGAGCTCTTCGCCCAGGGCAGTACTGCGAGCCACTCGATGTAGTTTCGCGTGAGCGAATAATCGGCGGCCATGGGAGACATGCGACCGAGACGATTCAGCTCTTTCATCGCCTCTTTCTTCACATCCTCGGGCATGCCAGCGGCCTCGATCTTCGCGCGCAGTTCTTCCACTTCGCGCTGGCCTTCATCCTGCTCGCCCAGCTCCTTTTGAATGGCCTTCATCTGTTCGCGCAGATAGTAGTCGCGCTGCGATTGCTGTACCTGGTCCTGCACTTCACTCTGGATCTTGGAGCGAAGCTGCTGCACCTCAATTTCCTTAGCCAGCAGGCGGTTAAGCTGCTCCAGACGCATCTGGATTGCCGGCGTCTCCAGCAGCTTCTGCTTTTCGTCCGTGGTGAGGAACGGCAGCGACGAAGCTACAAAATCGACGAGGCGGCTGGGATCTTCTATGTTGGCGGCAATTGTCCGCAGTTCGTCAGAAAGAGTCGGAGAATCGGTAACTATCTGCTGAAACTGGGCGATCACGTTCCGAGTAAGAGCTTCGATATTCGAGGTTGATTCAGGTTCGGTATCCTGCAGCTCCTGAACCTCAGCGATCATGAACGGTTCAGTCTGCACATACCGCAGCACACGTACGCGGGAGACCCCCTCAGTGAAAACGAAGCGGCTCTGGTTGGGCATGCGCACGACTTTATGAACCGTCGCGAGCGTGCCGATTTCGTGCATATCCCCTTCTCGAGGCGCGTCGAGCCGGGGATCAAGCTGTGCCGCCACAACGATGGAGCGCTCCTCTCCGAGCGACTCAATCAGCTGGATCGAACTTTCACGGCCAACCGTAAGTGGAAGAACTGCATGGGGAAACAGCACCGTATCGCGGACCGGAAGGACCGGAACGCGGCGAGGGCTGCTTTCCTGGGGATTCGTTGGGGATAAAACTGTTGGCTGGCTTGACATTGAGTGTCCTCTTATCAACTTTTCTACATTAGACAACGCAGAAATAGAAAAGTTTCAAGAATGTGTCCCCTGGAAGGGCGCCCGGTGGGTCGTTCCTTGAGGCTGCGCTGGAGCTGTTACGCTGCCTCCAGCAAGTCGATTGAAATAAATGGCTTAGCGATCAGCGAAGGCCCTGGCAATCAACGCCCTGCAGGATTTCACATTCCAAGGCCTTATCGACTCCGGGGAGCGGAAGTGTGAGGGCCTGCATGGCTGAAATTCAATGGGACCCTGAATTGGAATTACAGGCGGGATGGGGTCCCGCGGCCGATGGCTAGTCGACTCGAGCGGAACCCTCTTCCTTCTGGATGGCCAGTTCAATGCGGGACCAAAGATCATCATCAGGTGGTTGAACCGGCAACAACTGACGGGCTGCATCGGCAATGGTTTGGAGGTCGGCAAGGAGCGCCCGGCAATTGGCGCAGGTCAGGAGATGCGGATGGCTTGCGGCGTCCTCTCCGGAGCCGATCAGATCTGCCATTTGTGCCTGAAATTCCTGGCAGTTCATCTCATTCGGATCGCCGGTCATTCGCGGTTCCCCCTTTTCATGGATGTGCGCAACGCATCGCGCAGCTTGAGTCGTGCCTTGTGCAATTGGGATTTGCTGTTGCCGATTGAGCATTCGAGCATTGAAGCAATTTCGTTGTGCTCGTAGCCTTCCACATCGTGGAGCACAAATATTAACCGGTAGCCGGCGGGCAGGTCACCTACGGCGCGTTCGAGCGCGAGCCTGTCAATGGAGCCTGAAAGCGACAGGTCGGGTGCGCCGAAGCTGCGGCCTGGCCCGTCGTCGTGGACCGGTTCCATCGCCTCATCGAGGGACATCAGCGGAAGGCCCTTCTTGCGCAGATGCATCAGGACGACGTTGATGGCGAGCCGGTGAAGCCAGGTAGAGAAGGCCGAGTCACCACGAAATGTGGCAATTTTCCGATGCAATTGGAGGAAGGCCTCCTGGGTCAGGTCTTCTGCTTCCGCTGCGTTTCCTACCATCCGCAGGCACAGGGAATAAATTCGCCTCTTGTGCAGGGAATACAGATGAGCAAATGCGGCATGGTCTCCAGCCTGCGCCCGCGCCAGCACGTCGCCGTCGAGAGCATTGGGCAGGGTTGCGGTGCGCGGAGGCGAAGCGTTCTCCGCTCTTTGCACCGAGGGGGGAGTTGCCAGAGCCGGTGCCATATTTTTCGCAGTAGTCGATCGAGGCATGCGTAACCTTTCGGGGGAGTGGCTTGCAATTGCAATCCGGGACTTGCTGCGCCGGTGTTCTTTCCTCGTTAGTATAGGTTGCAGCACAAAATCGGCAGCGCGCTACGGCACCAATGACCGGGGACTCTGCCTGCTGATACCTGTTTGGATGCGATAAGTTCGCGTGGCGTTTGTCCCGCGGGATTTTTTCAGGAGAAATGGCTTTGAGGGCAATGCGGGCACGGAACCTTGGTAGATGTTTCAATTTTAAGGTCCCGTCGGCAACCCTGCTCGCGCTGCTACTGTGTGCGCCACCGTCTTGCTTTAGTCAAACGGATTCACCGAAAACCTCTCGACCGACTGCCCAGCGCAACGATGCGCGCACCGTCTCGGATTTTGAAGGTTCTCCGGTGAGGGGGATCACTTTTACGGGTGTCAGCGTCGATCGCCTCGCTCCGCTGCCGGATCACCTGGCCCAGAAAGTGGACGAGCCCTTGAATCTGAAAGACCTTGCGGAAAGCCTTCGCCAGGTCTTTGCGACTGGCCTTTTTGAAACTGTGGAAATCGAGGGCGTGTCCGAAGGAGATGGAGTCAACCTGATCTTTAACGGTGTCCCCCGCGAGTTTGTGGGAACCGTCAGCGTCTATGGAGCCAGAGGATCATCGGTAAATTCTCAACTGGAGCAGGCGAGCCGCCTGCTGCCGGGCACGCGCTTCAGAAAGAACAGCCTCGATGGGGCACGGACGCAGATGATGCAAACACTAGCCGACAATGGCTACCACGAGGCGACGATTTCCCAGACGTTGACGCCGGATGCGAAGGAACAGTTGGTCAACATCTCCTTCGAGGTTGATTCCGGGCCGCAGGCACGAGTTGGCGATGTTCAGGTCACAGGCGATTCGGGAATGACTGTAGACACCTTTCGGCGAGCAGCGAAACTTCAGGCCGGAAGCCGGGTAGACAATGACACGGTAAATCGCGCTTTGAACGGAGTGCTCAGACACTACCAGAAGCGCAACCTGCTGGAGGCGGAAATCAAGCTCGTCTCTCAGACATACGACCCAGCGACGAAGAAGGTTAGCTACCACTTCACCGCGAACCGCGGACCCGTGGTTCGGGTGAGTCTCGAAGGCGCGAGCATGAGCGGTGAGCGGCTGAAGCGCGCGATTCCGGTTTACGAGGAAGGCACCGTCGACGAAGATCTGCTGAACGAAGGCAGCCGCAGGTTGCGCGACTACTACCAGCGGCTCGGATATTTTGACGTAAAGGTGGAGCACAAACAGCAGACGCCCAGCTCTAACGAGGTGGTGATCGTATATACGGTGACGCTGGGCTTAAGACGCAGGGTGACCAGCGTGACGGTTTCCGGAAACAAGTACTTCGACTCCTCGACACTTAAAGACCTCCTAAGCGTTCACGAGGCGGATACTCTCGATCGCCACGGCACATACAGTCAGGCCCTGGTAGCGGGAGACGTAAGCGCGCTGCAGGCGGTGTATCAGAACAACGGTTTTTCTGCGGTGAGTATTACGCCGTCGGTGAACGCGGTCGATAATGACCCGGGCAAGCAGCGTTACCGTTCTGCCCGCACTTCCGCAGGACTTGAAATCGACTACCACATCGATGAAGGCGAACAGCAGCGCGTGGGCAGCGTTGTGTTGCAGGGCAATAACAACATCGACAAGGCACAACTGACTGCCCTGCTGAACACATCGCCCGGCCAGCTCTTTTCTCCTTTGAACCTGGCAGGCGATCGCGACGCCCTGCTCACCAGTTACCTGAACCAGGGCTTCGAGCAGGTGAAGGTCGATGTGGAACAGAAACCCGAGCCCACGGATGCCAACCTGATCGACATCGCCTTCCACATCAGCGAAGGAGAACAGACCTTCGTTCGCGGAGTTCATCTCACCGGTCTCCATTACACGCGTCCCGATACCGTTGCGCGAGCAATCTCTCTGCGCCCAGGGGATGCGTTGAGCCAGGCTGGGCTTCTTGACACCCAGCGCAACCTCTACGACTTCGCACTCTTCAACGAAGTCAATACGGCAATCGAAAATCCCAATGGAGCCGCAAGCCGGAAGACTGTGCTGGTGCAGGTAAGCGAGGCGCGGCGATGGACTTTCACATACGGTATTGGGTTTGAGGCGCAGACCGGGACGCCGCAGAACAACTGCTCCAGCTTTAATGTGCCTGGTGTGCCATGCTCGCCCAACGGCAAGACCGGCATCAGCCCGCGCGTGCTTGGCGATTTAACGCGCAACAATCTCTTTGGCCGCGAACAGTCGGCGTCGATCCAGGGCACCTATGGCCTGCTTGAGCAGCGGCTCAACCTGGTGTTTCAGAACCCGCACTTTCGCGGCAATCCCAACTTCGGCCTGGATTTTACGGGCGGGTATGCGAACAGTCTTGCAGTAACAACGTATGTTGCATCGAAGCTTGATGCCAATCTTCGCTGGACGGAGCGTTTCAATACGCCGGGTTCCCGGCTGTCCCGCGCCAACACATTTGTATACGAGTTCAGCTTCAGGCGCGTGAAAGTAGCGGAAAGCAGCCTGCAGGTTTTCCCGGCCGCAATTCCGATTCTGTCCGAGGCCGTGCGTGTGGCGGGTCCGGGACTTACGTGGATCCGCGACACTCGTGATTCTCCGATCGACGCGCATCGCGGCTCCTACATAAGTTTTCAGAATTTTCTTTCCGGCCACGCCTTCGGCTCGCAGGCGCAGTTCAATCGGCTCGATACGACCTACTCAAGCTACTACGCGTTCGACAAGAACCGCCTGGTGCTGGCGCGCAATACCCGGTATGCACAGATGCGCGCGTATGGCGTGGATTCCGGCAGGCTGATTCCTCTGCCGGAGCGGATTTACGCCGGAGGTCCCACATCGCTTCGTGGGTTCTCGATCAATGCGGCAGGACCGCGCGATCCTGAGACCGGATTCCCTATCGGCGGCGCCGGAGCAGTCGTGAACAGCTTCGAGCTGCGCCTGCCTCCGCCGATGCTGCCATGGGTTGGGGACTCGGTCAGCTTCGTGCTTTTCCACGATATGGGGAATGTGTTTACAAATGCGGGGGACGCCTGGGCAAGCGCGCTGCGAGTTCGGCAGCCGAACCGCGACGCGTGCAAGCAGCCGATTCCGCAGACGGATCCGCCAGCCATACCTTCTGGACCGGTAACCTCAACCGGGCCGCAGGGAGCATGCAGCTTCGATTATTTCTCGCACGATGTTGGGCTGGGTTTGCGTTACCACACGCCTGTAGGTCCGATCCGTTTTGACTTCAGCTATGGACTGAACCCTCCTATCTATCCGGTCACATACGACTACTCGAATCCTGCGCGCCAGCCCTATGTCGGCCAGTCCGGCCATTTCAACTTTTTCTTCAGCCTGGGGCAAACGTTTTGACGAATCGGTGGGCCCAAACCGAGATCCGCATAAGCAGTCTCGCGGCGGCATGGCTTCTGGCTGCATTGGCGCCCTTCTTCGCCAGCGCTCAGGCGGCTTCGAGCGCTGCACCGGTCGTCCTCGATCGGGTGGTCGCAGCCGTGAATGGTCACGCAATCCTCGAGAGCGATTTGGAGGATGAAATACGCCTCTCAATTCTCGAGCCGCCCAGCGGCAAGAACGAAGCTGAAACGCGGCCGGAGGCATTGGAACGGCTCATCGCCCGTACACTCATCCGGCAGCAGATTCGCGACGAAGACGAACAATCACTCATCCCGACGGAGCAGCAGATCTCAAACCGCCTTTTGCTGATGCGAAAACAGCTACCGGTGTGCGTACTGGCAGACTGTGCGAGCGACGCCGGCTGGAAGTCGTTTCTCGGTGCGCATCAGCTCACAGAAAGCGATGTGAATAGCTACGTGCGCAATCGCATGGAGGTTTTGCGGTTCATTGAGATGCGGTTCAGGCTGGGGATTCATGTTTCTCCCGACCAGATGCGCGACTACTATCGCAACACACTGCTGCCCCAGTATGCTCCGGGAGAACCCGTGCCGCCATTCGATCAGGTTTCTGCCCGGATCGAGGAGATCCTGTTACAGCAGCAGGTGACCGGCCTCTTCAGCGGCTGGCTCGACAATCTGCGCAGCCAGGGAGACGTTGAAGTGCTCGACCCCGCCCTCGAAAGATCTGCACCGAGCGATGGCATCGCCAGTCCGGCCAAAGGAGTTCGATGAATCCGAGAGAAGAACCTCCTATGAGCGGATCCTCGGAGCCGCGCCGGCCGAAACGGCGGCGACTGGCGTGGTTCGCAGGCGGCGGAGCGATTCTTCTCGTTGCGGCTTCTCTTGGCGTCTTCATGTGGATGAATTCTTCGGCATGCCAAAACCTGGTGCGCAGGCGGCTCATCGCGACGATTCAGAGTGCGACTGGCGGACGGGTAGAGATCGCCGGCTTCAGTTGGCATCCGCTCAACCTGGAAGCCGAGGCAAATGGCCTCGTATTGCATGGGCGTGAAGCTGCCGGCGAAGCGCCATACGCAATGATCGAACAGCTTCACGTCAGAATCAGCATTCTTGGTTTTCTGAGCCCGCGCATACTGCTGCGCGATCTTGAGGTGATTCGTCCAGCACTGCATCTGATTGTTTATCCCGACGGTTCAACCAATCAGCCCCGGCCAGCGAAACCGCGCACCAGGAACAACCGCGCGCTCGATACCCTCTTCGATTTGCAGGCGAATCACGTTGCCATTGAGGAGGGAATTCTGGACTACGAGAATCGGGCGGCAAAGTTCGATTTTCAAGACAGGCATTTGCCGCTCGACTTCGCTGCAAGCAACGTATCAATCCTCGTTTCCTATGTCGCCGCGCAGGGTGGCACACCGGAAAGCTACCGCATCGAGACCGGTGCGCAGGATCTTCAGTTAACCCGGGGCAACGCCGTAAAACCGCTAGCCGGGCCAGTGACCGGCTACATGCAGGCAACGCTCGATCTGATGCGTAATGCGGTGTACCTGCGCACTCTGCGCCTGACGGCGCGAGGCAAGGGCGTTCCCGATCGGACGATTGCGATCACGGGCTCTCTGCTCGATTTCACGCGGCCCAGCTGGAAAGCCACTGCCCAGGGCGATCTCGATATGCACCTGCTTGAGCCGATTACCGGCTACCCGAACTGCCCTGAAGGGATTGCGCACGTTGATTTAACCAGTCAGGGCGGGGACGGAGAGTTTCGCATCGACGGCCCTGTGCACGTGGTTGGCGGCTCGTATGTAGGTTCGGGCGTAGACGCGCATGGCGTTGACCTCGATGCTCGTGTGCATGCCGATCCTGAGCGCCTGCTAATCAGCTCGGTTGTGGCGCGCTTGCGCCAGGGTGGTCAAATGGAGGGAACGGTTGCGCTCGAACATTGGCTGCCGCCTGTGCCGGGAGGTCCCGTTATCCAGGCTGCTTCACCGGCTCCGCCGAAGCAACCCTGGCGATTTGGGAGAAAGCACGAAGCACCCAGGCCGGCGGCTCCAAAGCCGGAGCCAATTGAGCCGGACACGATTCCCGTGAATGGCAAAGTGGTGGCGCGGTTCAAGGGCGTATCGATTGACACGGTTCTCGATATCGTGAGCGAGGAGCCCTTCAAGCGTCTCGGCATCGATGGCCGGCTCAATGGACCTGCGACGGCAACATGGGTCAATGGAGACACGCGCACGCTTGCGGTAGAAGCGCGCCTCGATGTAAGGCCTTCGGAAAGGCCCGTTCCCGGAGAAAGTCCGGCGACGGGAATTATCGACGGCACCTATACACAGCGCGACGGCGCGGTCGACTTGAGAGCACTGCAGCTTTCGTTGCCGGCAAGTCAGATTGAGGCGCGTGGACATCTGGGCGCATATCCACTCAAGAGCCCCACTGCAATTTCTGTCGATGTGCGTTCCAGCAACATAGGAGAGTTCGATAAGGTCCTCAGAGACCTGGGGCTTGAACGCAACGGCAAAACCGGAGCGAGTGCCCTGCCGGCATCGCTCGGTGGTCAGGCTGAGTTTCATGGCACCTGGTCAGGCTCCCTGATCGATCCCCACCTGGCAGGCGAGGCGACAGCTGCCAACCTGACACTTGAAGTGCCCGCGCCTTCGAGCGACAAGGCAGCGAAGCCGCAGTATGTTCACTGGGATTCAGCCGACGCGAACGGAAGCTATTCAGCCAGTCGGATCACCATTGACCACGGCCGATTCGTTCGCGGAGAGTCGACAATTGCTTTCGAAGGTTCACTGATCGCGGCCCCGGCGATCCACGCGCACACCGATGTGCCGGCCTTTGACGCAAATTCGCAGCTTCGGATGCGCATCGATGCAAAAGACGTGGATATTGCGGACGTGCTCCCCTTTGTTGGCACAACGCTCCCCTTGACCGGCAGGTTGAATGCTCAGCTGGAGTCTGACGGGCCAATCCATGCGCTCAACGGCTCTGGCTCGCTGGAACTGGATAAAGGAGTTCTGTACGGCGAGCCGATAGCGGGCATCCGTGTGCAAGGCCGGATGGTTGGTCAGAGCCTGCAGATCAGTTCGCTCACCATTGACCATGAGGCCGGCAGGGCAACCGCAACGGGCAGCTATGATCTGCGCACGAAACAGTTCCAGATAACCGCCCAAAGCGCTGGGATCGACATAAGCAAGGTTAAGCGGCTTGCGCAGTCTGGAGTGCAGGCCGGGGGCAACCTCGAGTTCTCACTCACGGGCGCAGGTTCGATTGACGATCCTCATCTTGATGGAAGGGGCACGCTGACAGAATTGGCGGTGGGCGGCGAGCGCCTGGGAAACGTGAAGATGACGGCGCACACCGTGAATCACAAGCTCATCTACGATCTCTCGACGCAGTTTGAATCCGCAGCCCTTGTCGCGCATGGGCAGACCGAGCTGAGGGGCGAATATTCCACCGAGGCGCAGTTGGATTTCTCGAAGTTCGATATTGGCGCCCTGCTCAAAATGACCGGGGTGCCTGAGCTGACGGGCGAGTCGCAGCTTGCAGGAACCATCAAGGTTGACGGCCCGCTCGCGCACCCCGACCAGCTCTGTGGCGAAGCTCTGCTTAAAGACCTCGCCGTCACTGTAGCTGGAGTGCACCTGCATGGTGAAGGGCCTGTCCACGCATCGCTGGCAGCTTCACACGTTACGCTCGATCCGATTCATGTGACCGGTGAAGCAACCGATATCCGGGCACGAGGCGGGCTCGATCTCAAGGGCAATCGGCGCCTGGATCTGGTCGCGAATGGTTCCATCAATCTGAAGCTGGCTGAGACGCTTGATCCTGACCTGACGGCAAGCGGTACCACCACCTTCCAGTTGGAGGCTCATGGGCCGTTGGCGAACCCGGGGCTGCAGGGCCGCGTGGATTTTGAGAATGCTTCACTGGCGCTTGAGGACCTGCCAAACAGTCTGAGCCAGTTGCATGGCACGCTTGAATTTAACCAGAACAGGCTTGAAGTAAAGTCGCTGACGGCAACAACCGGAGGCGGCCAGCTCAGCGTCTCCGGTTATCTCGCCTATCAAAACGGAATTTATGCCGACTTATCGATGACCGGGAAGGGTGTTCGCATCCGTTATCCGGAAGGAGTGAGTTCGCTTGCCGACGCGAACCTGCAGTTGCAGGGTACAAGAAACAGCCTGCTGCTGAGCGGCGGCATCATGATCACGCGTTTCTCCGTCAGCTCCGATCTGGATATCGCCGCTCTTGCAAACCAGGCAAGCAAGGTACAGGCTATTGCGGCTCCCGACGCTGCTTCGAACCACGTTCGGCTCGACGTGCGCATTCAATCGTCGCCGCAGCTGAACTTTCAGAACGCCTATGCAAAGCTCGCCGGCGATGTGGATCTGCGTCTGCGCGGAACAGCGGCAACTCCCTCGCTGTTGGGGAGAATTTCGGTGACCGAGGGAAATGCCACGATCGCCGGCACGCGGTACGAGTTGCAGCGTGGAGATATCACTTTCACCAATCCCGTCCGCATTGAACCCTCGATTGATTTGAACGCAACAGCGCGCGTTGAAGATTATGACATCACTCTGGGGCTGCATGGATCGCCTTCCAAGATGAACGTCTCCTACCGCAGTGATCCGCCTTTGCCCGAGGCCGACGTGGTAGCCCTGCTGGCACTGGGACGCACCCAGAATGAACAGCAGATCTACGGGCAGCAACAGGAACGGGTGGCCGCCAATCCCACCACGGAAGCTTTGCTGGGCGGAGCCCTCAACGCGTCGGTAAGCAGCCGCGTGCAGCGTCTTTTCGGCGCAGGCGCCGTGAAGGTGGATCCGAATTATCTGGGTGTGCTCGGGAACTCCACCACGCGCATCACGGTGGAAGAGCAGCTGGGAAAGAACCTGACACTCACCTATGCCACGGATGTGAACACAACTGCACAGCAGTTCCTGCAGGCTGAAGTGGCGATCAACAGGCACGTATCCCTGCTGATAGCGCGCGATGAATCTGGCGTTTTCTCGATGGTTGTGAAGGCGACGCGGCGCTACAAGTAGGCCTATAGTCGGGAAATCTCTATCCTGGGCGCATCTAACCATCGCGCTGCCCATTCTTAACGCAACCACGGCCGAGTCGGTTGAATCCAATAGTTGCCGGGAACCGTTGAGACACAGATGGAGCCTGGGAAAGGAAGATTGAAGATGATGCACGAAATCGGTCGTTCGAGGACCTCTGCCTTCGCAGCCGCAATGGCTGGAATCCTGCTTAGCCTGCCGAGCTTCGCGGTGGCAGCCCCAAATCTCAGTTCTTTTTCGGGCCTGCATGCATACGCCGCGGCCGCCGACCAGGACGCGCTCGCTAATGCCAAGGCACGGCTGAAGGGAAAACAGTTCAAAGATATTCAGGTATCGGTTGACCCGGGCGGTATCGCCACACTAACCGGGCCTGTTGATCTCTACGAATACAAGGCCGATGCAGAAAAGCGAGTCAGCAAGGCAAAAGGCATTACCGCAGTCCGCAATCAGATTCAGGTCGCCGGGCCGGTCGTCTCCGATGCTGAACTCACTGCCAAACTCGGCGAAAAACTTGCCTATGACCGCGTCGGTTTCGGAAATGTTTTCAACGCCATTGGCCTGAATGTTCAAAACGGCGTGGTGACGCTAGGTGGACATGCTCGCACATATGTCGACAGAGACTCAGCAATCGCGCTGGTCAGCACCTATCCAGGCGTGAAGGATGTGATCGATGAGATTGAAGTCGATCCAACCTCGATCATGGACGATCAAACCCGCATGGCTGTTGCGCGCGCAATCTATGGAACGTCGACGTTGAACAAATACGCGATCGATCCTGCCAAACCGATTCGCATCTCGGTGCAGAACGGCAATGTATCGCTCTTTGGCACGGTGGATTCGCAAGCAGACAAGGACACTGCGAATATACGGGCTAACGGTGTTCCCGGCGTTTTCAGCGTGAAGAACTACCTGCAGGTAGCTGGACAACCAAGTGAATCGCAGAAGTGACGCGTCTCCGGTTGAGACAAGGCGCCAGGCCAACGCGGCTGGCGCCTCGTTTTTTGGGGCAACCCCGCCAACATCCGCTCTCGCGGATGCAGGCTAGCTCGTTACATTCACACCGTTGTAATGAAACCCGGCACTCTCTTCCTTACACTGATCTGGCTATGCTCACTGACGCCCCACTCACGATCGACCGCAGGGAGGGCTCTGCCCGGGAGACGCAGATCTTTGTGTTGAATGGACCGCTTACCCTGCGCAATATGTTTGAATTTCAAGCCGAATTGCGAAGCGGTGCCCCCGCCTCTCTCACGATCTTCGATCTCGCCGGCGTGCCGTATATGGATTCGGCAGGCATGGGATTGGTCATGAATCACTATGTCCACTGCCAGACGCGAGGCTCAAGATTGGTTATTGCGGCTGCCAATGGGCGAGTGCTTGACCTCTTCAAGATCACTAGAGTCGAAACGGTGCTGACGCTGGCTGCCACTGTTGAAGAGGCAGAAACGCACGCCTAGAGGGCGTTCGACTCATTGCCGCGCACCGTCCTCGCCTGCAGCGTCATACGCACGCAACTCTGCTCCGCCTTTCCCCGCTCCGCTACACTGATGGTTGAGCGAGGCCCGGTGGAACTGCTGGCAAAGACACGAATCACGCTGGAAATGATCAAATGGGAGCACTCCATTTTCGCTCTTCCATTTGCTCTCACGGCGACGCTGCTTGCCGCACAGGGTTTGCCTTCGTGGCATACCATCCTCTGGATTCTTATCGCTATGGTTTCGGCCCGCTCGGCGGCGATGGCCTTCAACCGGTGGGCAGACGCCGATCTTGATGCTGCCAACCCTCGCACGCGCAGCCGGGCAATTCCGGCAGGCCTGCTCTCCCGCCAATTTGTTCTCGGATTCACTGTGCTGATGGCAGGCGTCTTTGTGATTGCCGCATCCCAATTGAACAGGCTGACGCTCTACCTCTCACCGGTCGTGCTGCTCGTACTGCTGGGCTATAGCTACATGAAGCGCGTCACGCGCTGGTCGCACCTGGTGCTTGGCCTCGCGCTGGGCCTGGCGCCATCGGCAGCGTGGATCGCAGTGCGAGGCAGCCTCGACTCACGCATCGTGGTGCTCACCGCAGCAGTGACGCTCTGGGTGAGTGGTTTCGATGTGCTCTACGCCTGCCAGGATTTCGCGCACGACCGGGTGGTCGGTCTGCACAGCCTTCCACAAGCGATAGGGATTCCGGCTGCTTTCTGGGCGGCGCGCCTGATGCATCTCACGATGCTTGGGCTCCTGGTGTGGTTCGCACAACTCTTTTCCTTTGGAGTTGCAGGATGGCTTGGGGTCGCGGCCGCGGCTCTGTTGCTGGCATATGAGCATTCCATCGTCTCCCCCCATGACCTTAGCAGGCTCAACGCGGCGTTCTTTACGATGAACGGCGTGATCGCAATGGTTTTTCTGGGGTTTGTTGCCACGGACCTCTGGCTTCGCAAATAGACATTGCCTAGATGACCGCTGCAGCCGGGCCCCGACACGGCTGTGATATTGTGCGTAGAGCACTCAGACTGCTCAACAGAATCACAGGAAAGTCGCGTAACTAAAAAAAATGAAGGTTGCGATCCAAGGAGAACCGGGTTCTTTCAGCCACGAAGCGGCCACGAAACTCCTTCCCGATGCAACTATCGTTCCGTGCTCCCTGTCTGCGGACGTCTTCAGATCTCTCACGAGCGGTAATGTCGATGCCGCGGTAATTCCCATTGAAAACAGCCTGGCCGGTCCCGTGGCAGAGCATTTCGACCTCCTGCTCACTCATGACGTCCAGGTAGAACGTGAAACGCTTCTGCGCATCCGGCACAACCTCATTGCCACTGCGGGAGCAACTCTCGACGAAATCGACCGCGTCTACTCTCATCCAATCGCTCTGGCTCAATGCAGGCGATTTCTTGCCGCCCATCCGAGGATGGAATCAATCGCCTACTACGACACGGCAGGAAGCGTAAAGCAGATTGTGGAATCCAACGATCGGCGAGGCTCGGCTATCGCCAGTGCGGCAGCCGCAAGGCACTATGGAGCGACGATTCTGCAGGCCGGCATCGAAGATAACCCTGAGAACTACACCCGCTTTTTTCTGGTACGACGGAAGCGCGATTCTTCCGCCGATCCAGAGGCAAATAAAGTAAGCATTGCTTTCTCAGTTGAGAACAAGCCTGGCTCTCTGGTGGCCGCCCTTACCGAACTCGCCGCAATGGGGGTCAACCTAACAAAGATCGAATCGCGGCCGGTCCAGGGCAAGCCGTGGGAGTACATCTTCTACGTTGATTGCCAGCTTCGGAGTGCCGAGGAAATCAGCCTGGCAATCAATGCCCTCGAACCGCACTGCGCGATGCTGAAGGAGTTGGGTCGATACCAGGAATCTCAGAAGTAGCGACTGTTTGAGCACAAGAAGAAAGGGATGAGCATTGCGCTCATCCCTCGTTTTTTTTGGATATCGTCGGTTAGAAGTGGTAGGCCACGCCAACGGTCGGTATGTAGATGTTGTACCAGCGCTTCGTATCGAACTGAGAATAGTCGAAGGTTGGAACCTTGGTGACAAAACCGCGATATTCAGCACGAATGTCGAAGCTGGGGCTGATCTCATAGGCAACGCCGGCGCCGTAGAGCCCGCCAATCTGCGTTTGCTGTTTCACGTCAAGAGAAGTTGTGCCTGAGTTGCGAATAGGCAGAAAGATCATGACGCCCGGCCCGGCCTCAACGAATGGGTTGAACTTTTTAAAGATGAAACTACGGACGTAGGCAAACGAAACTTCCTGGGTACGGGTACTCACGTCGTAGCTGTTGGTATTGCTCACCAGGTAATGGATCGAATTCTCGTAGGTGATACCGTAGTTGGCCTCAAGTGCGCTTGAGGGAGTGAGCATATACCGGTAGCTGGCCAAAGCGCCAAAACCCACGTTTGAACTCACCTGGACATCTGTGGTCGAGGCCCTGAATGGTTCAATAAGCCCGAATCCGCTGAGACTGACATCTTGTCTGCTCTCTTGGGCGCGACCCGCTGCCGCACACACGACCAGCAGGAATGCAATAGAGGCGATCTTCTTCATTCCTTGTAGAACCTCACGACTGCCCAACCGTCCGGCCGGCAACCAGCTTCATGATTCCGGTGCGCCGGTTCTTGCCGGGCCCCGCTATCGCCATTGTAAATGGCCGAAGCGGGTTGGCAGCAGAGGGATGCTCCGGAAGTGCTTTACCACCTTAGACGTCGCCACAGTAATTTCGGCGTCAGCGAATCGCGGACGAAAGCGGCGAGCATAGTATCTGAAATCGTCGCCGAATACGGCCAGTCGATCTGGGCCGCGGTCCGCAATTCAGGGGTTTCTATCCGCATGGTAATAAAAAGGTGGCCCCTGCGTCTCCGCGAGCGATCGAACAGTGCGTAAAAAAGCTCGGGCAGCGTAGCTAAGCGTCGTTTGCCGCCGATGGATGAGGCGGAGAACCCGCTTCATTTCGAGCTCTTCGACAGTGACCCGAACCAGCTCGCCTGTTTCCAGCTCGCGGGCAACGGTGAGGTGGGGCACGAGCGCCACGCCGTTGCCTAATGCGACAAACCTTTTGATGGCTTCGATCGTCGGCAGCTCAATGCCCATGTTCAGCGGCGTGCGGTGACGCTGAAAAGCCTCAATCACCTTTCTGCGCAGGGGTGAAATGACGTGATGAGCAATAAAGTTTTCCTGACCGAGCTGAGTGATCGAGACGCGCTCTTTGGCAGCCAGGCGATGACTTGGGCTTACGATAAAGGCCAGGCTGTCGCCGTAGACCGCAATGGAGCGATAGTGCGTCGCATCTGGACGGTAGGAGATCAAACCCAGCTCAAAGGTGCGAAGATTCAATTCCTCAGGAATTCGGCTGGCCAGCGTGCGGTGAACCGTGACATTGACGTGTGGCAACTGACGGCGGAAGGCGTCGAGGGCAGGCAGCAGGTACATGCAGGTAGACTCATTCGCCGCGAGCTGCAGTTGGCCTCGCTCCAGGCTCTTAAGTTCGTCGATAGCGCTGGTTGCTTCCCGGCGAAGAGCCATCAGACGGAGTGCATATTCGCGCAGAAGCACGCCGGCAGCCGTGAGTGAGCCATCTCGCGCGGCCCGATCGAAGAGCTTTTCGCCCACGCTCTCTTCGAGCTTGCGAATCACCTGGCTTACCGCCGGCTGAGTCCGATGCAATCGCACTGCAGCGCGAGAAAAACTGCGCTCTTCGGCGACGGCAAGAAATGTTTCGAGCTGGCTGAGATCCATGCAGAGGTCTCCGGCGCCGGGCATGCACCCGTCATATATGGCTGGACAAGCCGGGCGAAAATGTCCGATTTTGAAGCGACGCGGTTGGCTTCCAACATAACAGAAACTAATTTAGTATCAAAAAATAATAACTTTGCCTTATGGGGTCAGATGCGAGAGAATCACTGCAGCCAGGAAAGGATTGCCGGCAGGTAACTCTATGACTTCAAACCATGTAAGCTTCTTCGACACCACCCTGCGCGATGGTGAGCAATCTCCCGGATGCAGCATGACGACTCAGGAGAAGCTGACGATGGCGCACGCGCTTGAAGATCTCGGCGTGGACGTGATTGAAGCCGGATTTGCGATGGCGTCAGAAGGGGATTTTGCCGCGATCGCGACGATCACGCAGGCAATCCGGAAGCCGCGGATCGCCTCGCTAGCTCGAGCCAAGAAAGAAGACATCGAGATGGCCGCGCGCGCGCTGCAGTTTGCCGACCGCTCGCGCATCCATGTTTTCCTCGCATCAAGTGATCTGCATCTCGAGTACAAGCTGAAGATGGGCCGCCAGGAGGCTCTCGATCTTGCCGGCGAATCGGTCCGGCTGGCGCGCTCGCTTGCCGAAGATGTCGAGTTTTCGCCGGAAGATGCGACGCGGTCAGATCGCGATTTTCTGGTGGAGATGGTGCGCATTGCTGTTTCGGCCGGCGCAACCACGATCAACATGCCGGACACAGTGGGCTATACGACGCCAGAAGAATATGGCGCGATGTTTCGTGAAGTCCGGGAGCGCATCCCCGCCATCGATGAGCAGGGCATCGTGCTCTCCTCGCATTGCCATGACGACCTGGGCCTTGCTGCCGCCAATTCACTGGCTGCCATCTCCGCAGGTGCGCGGCAGGTGGAGTGCACCATCAACGGCATCGGAGAGCGGGCGGGCAATGCATCGCTCGAAGAAATTGCCGCTGCCCTGTTTGTGCGCGGAGACAGGTACGGCGTTTCCACTAACATCAAGCTCGAGAATCTCTACCCCACCAGCCAGGTGCTTGGGCAGATCATCACATTCAAGCCGTCCCCTAACAAGGCCATCGTAGGCGCCAACGCCTTTGCCCATGAGTCGGGTATCCATCAGCACGGAATGCTCGCAAATCCGCTCTGTTATGAAATCATGACGCCCACGCTCGTCGGCGTCTCGCGGACCCACCTGGTGCTGGGCAAGCACTCCGGACGCGCCGCTCTACGCCACCGCCTCGAGCAACTCGGCTTCACGCTGAACCGCGAAGAATTGCAGCAAACCTATTATCGCTTTGTTGCGCTCGCTGACCGCAAGAAGAACATCTATGACCAGGACTTGATCGGTCTTCTTCCTGACCCGATTCGCGAACGCCGTAGCGTACCGGTTGCCGAATTGGACTGACCGGAGAACTGACCGGCGACCCTCACTGACCACTCCACGAGAAACGACAAAGAGAGCAGGAATGAAGCTGAATATTTTAGTGGTAGCCGGCGATGGTATCGGCCCCGAGGTAACAAGCGAAGCGGTCGCCGTGATGAAGGAGACAGCGGCGCTCGGCGGGCATGATCTGATTTTTTCTGACCGGCGCATTGGCGGCGTCGCGATTGTGCAGGACGGCACGCCGCTGCCGAAGGAAACGCTCGAAGCGGCACTCACATCGGACGCGGTGTTGCTTGGCGCTGTGGGTGGAAATGAATTCAATTCCCTGCCCCCGGACAAACGGCCCGAAGCAGGACTGCTGCAGCTTCGCGCGGCGCTCGGCGGCTTTGCGAACCTCAGACCGGCATTCGCCTTTAAGGAACTTGCGGTGAACAGCCCTCTGCGACCGGAGATTATCGATGGCGCGGATATTCTTTTTGTCCGTGAGTTGCTCGGCGGCCTTTACTTTGGCGCACCCCGCGAGTGGAACCGCTCGACAGGCGAAGCCTGGAACACGATGCGCTATAGCCGCGATGAAGTGGCGCGCGTCGCCCGCGTGGCCTTCACGCTGGCCGCGCAGCGGCGCAAGAAGCTCACCAGCGTGGACAAGGCCAATGTGCTCGAAGTTTCGCAGCTCTGGCGCGCCACTGTGAATGAAGTCGCGGCAGAGTTTCCTGAAGTGACGCTCGAGCACCAGTACGTTGACGCGATGGCAATGCACCTGATGAATCAGCCGCGCAACTACGACGTCGTCCTGACTGAAAATCTCTTCGGCGACATTCTTTCTGACGAATCCGCTGTCATCACCGGCTCACTGGGCATGCTGCCTTCTGCAACCATAGGCGGCACAGTCAATCTCTACGAGCCTGTGCATGGGTCTGCACCGGACATCGCCGGCAAAGGCCTTGCAAATCCGCTCGGCGCCATTCTGACAGGGGCATTGATTCTGCGCCACTCGGCAGGCCTTGAGGCCGAATCAGCGGCGATCGAGGGAGCGGTGCGCAAGGTGCTTGAAGAGGGCTTCCGCACTCCGGACCTGGCACGGTCAAACCCGCAGGGCTTCACCGTGCTCTCAACAAAAGAGATGGGAACCAAGGTCCGCGAAACCGTAAAGACATTGCTCGTTAACGCATAAACGCTGAGGACAATGATGAGTTCTGAACCAAAGACGCTGTTTGAAAAGGTCTGGGAGCAGCACGTTGTGGTCGAGCCGAAAGGCGAACCCACGCTGCTCTACATTGACCTGCAATTGCTGCACGAGGTTACGTCGCCCCAGGCTTTTGAAGGGCTGCGCCTGACAGGCCGCAAGGTGCGCCGGCCCGATCGCTGCATTGCAACGGTGGACCATAATGTGCCCACCACTCTTGAAGGCCGACTGAAGATTGTCGATCAGATAGCGGCAACGCAGATTGCGACGCTGCGACAAAACTGCGTGGATTTTGGCGTTGAGTTGTACGACGTGGATTCGAGCGATCAGGGCATTGTGCACGTGATCGGCCCGGAGCTTGGCATTACGAAGCCGGGAATGACAATTGTCTGCGGCGACTCGCATACTTCGACGCACGGCGCTTTTGGCGCGCTCGCTTTCGGAATCGGCACGAGCGAAGTGGAGCACGTGCTGGCCACGCAGACTCTGCCGCAGTCAAAACCGAAGACGTTTCGCATTGCCGTTGAAGGCAAGCTCCCTCACGGCGTAACCGCGAAGGACATTATTCTCGCCATTATTGGCAAGATCGGCACAGACGGCGCCACAGGCTGCGTAATTGAGTATGCAGGTTCGACAATTCGCGCACTTTCGATGGAAGGCCGGATGACGATCTGCAACATGAGCATCGAGGCAGGCGCTCGCGCAGGCATGATCGCTCCTGATGAAACGACCTTTGCCTATCTCAAGGGTCGCCGTTTCAGCCCCAAAGGTGAGGCGTGGGATCGCGCTGTTGCCGAGTGGAGCAAGCTGCCGACCGATCCCGGAGCAACGTTTGACCGCGAACTGGTAATGGATGCATCCACGCTGGTTCCGTATGTAAGCTGGGGCACGAACCCGGGAATGGTGGCGCCGGTGACGGATGCCGTTCCCGATCCGGCGTCTGCCTCCAGCGAGCAGGAGCGCAAGGGGCTGGAACGCGCGCTTGAATACATGGGCCTGCAAGCGGGCACTCCGCTCAAGGACGTTCAGATCGACCGCGTTTTCATCGGCTCATGCACCAATTCACGCATTGAGGATCTTCGCGCCGCGGCGAAGATTGCTGCAGGACACAAGGTTTCGACGCATGTGAGCGCGATGGTTGTTCCCGGATCGCAGGCAGTAAAGGCACAGGCCGAGCAGGAGGGTCTGGACAAGATCTTTCGTGCGGCCGGTTTTGACTGGCGTGAGCCCGGCTGCTCGATGTGCCTGGGCATGAATCCCGACACGTTATTGCCGGGAGAACGTTGCGCTTCAACCAGCAACCGTAATTTTGAAGGGCGTCAGGGGCGCGGCGGCCGCACTCATCTTGTAAGCCCGGAGATGGCGGCCGCAGCGGCAATCGCCGGACATTTTGTTGATATCCGCAACTGGGAAGTTCGCGAAGAGGTGGAGGCCTGATGCAACCGTTTCATACATTAACCGCGCTGGCCGCTCCGCTCGACCGCGCAAATGTCGACACCGACCAGATCATCCCGAAGCAGTTTCTGAAGCGCATTGAGCGTACAGGCTACGGCGAGTTCCTGTTCTTCGACTGGCGGCAGACGCCGTCAGGGGATCCGATTCACGATTTCGTGCTCAATGATCCGCGTTACAAGAACGCGCAGATTTTAATTGCCGGCAAGAATTTCGGCTGCGGCTCGAGTCGCGAGCATGCCGCCTGGGCGCTGGGCGATTTCGGTTTCAGAGTGGTGATTGCCCCGACCTTCGCCGATATCTTTTTTTCAAACGCCGGAAAGAATGGCATCGTGCTGGCACGGCTGAGCGAAGAGCAGGTAGACGAACTGCTAAGCAAGGCCCAGACAATTCCCGGATACAACCTCACCGTTTCGCTTGAAGAGCAGACGGTCACGGATTCAGACGGTTTCAAGGCGACGTTTGAAATTGATTCTTTCCGCAAGTTCTGCCTGCTTGAAGGGCTGGACGATATCGGACTGACATTGCGCCATGCCGATGCGCTCGACACATTTGAAAAGAAACATGACGAAGCCGGGTGGCTCAAGGCGAAGTAGTGAGCCTCGGCAAAGGCTGAATTTCGCTAAAGGATGAGATGACAATCGAAGGCAAGCGTCAAAGTATTCCCCTGACTGAAGGCCCCAGCCGCGCTGCGGCTCGCTCCTATCTGCGTGGAGCCGGATTTGCTAAAGAGGATCTTCATAAGCCGATTATCGGCATCGCCAACACCTGGACCGAGATCGGCACCTGCAATGTTCACCTGCGCGAAATTGCCGAAGCCCTGAAGCAAGGGATCCGCGAAGCGGGCGGCACGCCGATGGAGTTCAACACCATCACGATTTCTGACGGCATCACCATGGGCACGCAGGGAATGAAAGCCTCGCTTGTTTCTCGTGAAGTGATTGCAGACTCAATCGAGCTGGTGGCGCGTGGCAATCTCTTTGATGGCCTGGTCGGCATCGGCGGCTGCGACAAGAATATGCCCGGCATCATCATGGCACTCTGCCGCCTCGATATTCCGGGCATGATGCTCTACGGCGGGTCGATTGCGCCGGGCAAGCTCAACGGCATCGATATCACAATCCAGAATGTTTTTGAGGGCATCGGCTCCTACGCAGCGGGGCGCATTGACGCCGCCGGGCTTGAAGCACTCGAGGCAAATGCCTGTCCCGGCGCCGGCGCATGCGGTGGCCAGTTTACGGCCAACACCATGGCAATGTCGGGCGAAATTCTCGGCATCTCGCCAATGCAGCTTTCAGGTGTGACAGCGACGGACAACGACAAGCACGCGGCCACGCGCGAAGCGGGCAGAATGCTGATGGATGCTGTGCGCGCCAATCGCCGCCCCTCGCAGATCATCACCCGCAAATCGCTTGAGAACACGATTGCAAGCGTTGCCGCCAGCGGCGGTTCGACAAATGCCGTGCTGCATCTGATTGCAATTGCGCACGAACTGGGTATCGACCTCACCGTCGATGACTTTGATGCGATCAGCCGGCGCACTCCCTTCATCTGCGATCTGGTGCCTGCGGGCAAATACATGGCTTCGCACTTTCAGGCTGCAGGCGGCTCGCGCGTGCTCGCGAAAAGAATGCTTGATGCTGGATTTGCGGACGGCACGACCCTTACGATCAGCGGCCGCACTTTTGCGGAGGAGGCTGCTCTCGCGCAGGAAACTCCCGGACAAGTCGTCATTCACACTTTCGAAAAGCCCATCAAGGCCACCGGCGGGCTTGTCATCCTCAAGGGCAATCTTGCACCAGAGGGCTGCGTGATGAAAGTTGCCGCCGCCGATCGTTATGAGCATCGTGGCCCGGCGCGAGTCTTCGAGTGTGAAGAGGACTGCTTTGCTGCCGTGCAATCGGGCAATATCAAGCCAGGCGATGTTCTCGTCATTCGTCACGAGGGCCCGAAAGGCGGTCCGGGCATGCGCGAGATGCTGCAGGTGACGGCTGCTATCAGCGGCGTTCCCGAGTTGAGTTCCACGGTAGCCCTGCTTACGGATGGTCGCTTCTCCGGCGCAACGCGAGGCTTTACGGCGGGACACGTAGCTCCTGAGGCATTTGTTGGCGGACCAATCGCCGCGGTGCGCGAAGGGGACATGATTCACTTTGACGTCGCGAACCGGAAGCTGACGCTTGAGGTCAGCGATGCAGAAATTGCCGCACGCCTCAAGGACTTTGCGCCACCCAAGCTGCGGTGGCCGGGAGGCGTCTTCCGCAAATACGTCGACCGCGTGAACTCAGCCTCAAAAGGTGCAACAACCTAATAGGCGCAACAGGAAGATGACAAGAGCACGTCGCAGCATTCAGAAGGAGCCAGCCATGGGAAACAGCACGAGTAACCAGGCAACAAGCGCGCACCTCGCCGCACCAACTCCCCTCACCGGGGCTGAGATCGTGTGGGCCACACTTGTAGGTGAAGGTGTGACTGATGTCTTCGGATATCCTGGCGGAGCGATCCTTCCTGTCTATGACGCGCTGCGCAAGTTTCCTATCCACCATGTGCTGGTGCGCCACGAGCAGGGCGCTGCGCACATGGCTGACGGATACGCGCGTGCTTCGGGCAAGGTAGGCGTCGCCCTCGCAACCAGCGGACCAGGCGCCACAAATCTGGTCACGGGCATTGCGACAGCGATGCTGGACTCGATTCCAGTTGTTTGCATCACGGGCAACGTTTCGAGCAAAGTGCTGGGCACAGACGCATTTCAAGAAGTCGACATCACCGGGATCACGCTGCCGATCACGAAGCACAACTTCCTCGTGAACCGTGTCGAGGATATTGCGCCCGCGATTCGGCACGCGTTTCAGATTGCGAAGTCTGGCCGCCCCGGCCCCGTGCTCGTAGATATCACCAAGGATGCGCAACAGGCGACCGCGGTTTTTGACTTTGCGGCCGCCAAGCCGCAGTCATATCGTCCTCACCCGATGTTGAAGGTAGAACAGTCGGGTCTGGAACAGGCCGCTGAACTGATCCGTCAGTCGAAACGTCCCGTCATCCTCGCGGGACATGGCGTGATTGAGTCAGGCGCGATGGAACAGGTGCAGGCCTTGGCTGAGCGCACACAGATTCCCGTTGCGCTCACTTTGCTCGGCCTTGGCTGCTTCCCTGCCTCGCATCCATTGAACCTGGGCATGATGGGCATGCACGGCGAGGCCTGGGTGAATCACGCTATTCAGGAAGCCGATCTTTTGATCGCATGCGGCATGCGCTTTGACGATCGCGTGACCGGCAAGCTTTCTTCCTATGCACTCAAGGCGAAGAAGATCCATATCGAAGTCGATCCGGCGGAGATCAACAAGAACGTGAAGGCAGACGTCGCCCTGGTGGGAGATTTGCGCGCTGTTCTCGAAGAATTGCTGCCGCGCATCGCGGGTCGTGACGGAAGAGCGTGGCTGAAGACGATCGAGGCAAGCAAGGGTACCGCCTCGGTGCGCGACATCAAGAATTTGCCCGATTCAGGCCACCTCTACGCGGCGCACGTTGTGCATGACCTGTGGCGCATCACGAACGGCGAAGCGGTCGTGGTAACAGACGTGGGTCAGCACCAGATGTGGGAAGCGCAGTACTTTCACCACGAGAAGCCGCGGTCGCTGGTGACGTCCGGTGGACTCGGCACCATGGGCTTTGCTCTGCCCGCTGCAATTGGCGCCAAGGTGGCATGTCCCGAGAAGGAAGTGTGGGTGATCGCCGGCGATGGCGGCTTCCAGATGACGGCAGCCGAGCTTTCAACAATTGTGCAAGAGAAACTCAAGGTCAATATAGCGATCATCAATAATGGCTATCTGGGCATGGTGCGCCAGTGGCAGGAATTCTTCTACGATCGCAACTACGAATCTACGCCGCTGGTCAGCCCTGACTTTGTAAAACTTGCAGATGCGCATGGAATACCCGGCGCAGCGGTGAGCACGCGAGCGGAAGTTGAACAGGCGGTGTGTGCGGCACGGGCGGCCGACGGGCCGTTTCTCATCAACTTTCTCGTCGAGAAGGAAGATTCCGTCTATCCCATGATCCCGGCGGGTTCGGCGCTGCACGAAATGATTCGGCGGCCAGATAAGAATCCTCTGGTTGAAAGTGCCGGGGACGAATAAACCGGCAATCGAGAGGAGCCGGCGGTTGCAGCGGCTCTCTGTATTTGATTCCGCTGAATTGATTCCGCTGTTGGGTCAACCGGGCGATTCGGGCTATTGCAATCTTCGGCGTTGGGCCAATGCCGAGGTCATGAAAGGTTGGTCATGCTGCATACATTCGTGGCTTATGTTGAGGATCTGCCGGGCGTGCTGACCCGAGTGGCATCCCTCTTCCGCCGTCTAAACATCAATATCAACTCTCTTACCGTAGGCCGGAGCGAGCGCCCTGGCCTCTCGCGGCTCACTCTGGTCTGCGAGGCATCAGCGGAGGCAGGCGACCGCATTCGCGCGAGCCTCTTCAAGCTCGAGAACGTCGTTGATGTCGACGACATCGCGCAGGCGCCGTCAGTCACGCGGGAGCTTGCGCTGATCAAAGTTGCGGCGACTCCGAAGAATCGCTCTCAGATCTTTGAACTCGTTGAGGTCTTTCGCGCACGCGTAGTTGATCTTGCCCCTGAATCCCTGATGATCGAAATGACCGGCGTTGAAAGCAAGATCGAGGGTCTGATTCAAGTGCTTAACGAGGGCGAAGAGCGCATTCTCGAGATCTGCCGCAGCGGCAAGATGACGATGAGGCGTGGCCACCATACGAGCCGCGTACTGCGCGCCCTGGGCGCCAGGCCTGAAGAGAAAAAGGCCACCCCCAGTACCCCTGCTGAGTCCCCTGAAGAAAGGGCGGCCATCGAGGACTAGCCCGGAATACTGACAGATTTTTGATTTAACACTCTTAACCCCGCACAAAGGAAAATTGAGAAGACTATGGCGAAGACTTACTATGATCACGACGCCGACCTTACGCTCATCCAGGCAAAGAAGGTCGCCATCATCGGCTACGGTTCGCAAGGCCATGCCCATTCACTGAACCTGAAGGACTCGGGTGTCCAGGTGAAGGTTGGCCTCGCTCCCACTTCGAAATCGATTGCAAAGGCACAGAAAGCCGGGCTCGAAGTCGATACCGTTGCCGCCGCAACTGCCTGGGCAGACGTGGTGATGATTCTGGTCCCCGATCAGACGCAGGCCAAACTCTACGCAGACGAGATTGCTCCGAATCTGAAGCCCGGCACGCTGCTTCTCTTCGCGCACGGCTTCAATATCCACTTCAAGACCATCGTTCCGGCCCAGGATATCGACGTGGCTCTCGCCGCGCCCAAGGCGCCGGGGCATCGCGTCCGCGAGGTCTTCACCGAGGGCGGCGGCGTGCCTGGATTGATTGCTGTCCACCAGGACGCGACGGGCAAAGCGCATGCGCTGACGCTGAGCTACCTCAAAGGCATTGGCTGCACACGCGCTGGAGTGTTGGAGACAACCTTCAAGGAAGAGACCGAAACGGATCTCTTCGGCGAGCAGGCAGTGCTTTGCGGCGGCGTGAGCGCGCTGATCAAGGCGGGCTACGAGACGCTCGTCGAAGCCGGATACCAGCCCGAAAGCGCCTACTTCGAAGTGCTGCACGAGCTGAAGCTGATTGTCGACCTGATCTATCGCGGCGGTCTTGCGTACATGCGCTACAGCATCTCCGACACGGCTGAATGGGGCGATTACGTGAGCGGCCCACGCGTGATCAACAGCGAAAGCAAGAAGGCGATGAAGGCAATTCTGAATGAGATTCAGGACGGCACCTTCGCCAAGCGGTTTCTCGCCGACCAGAACTCAGGACGGAAGGAATTTCAGGCTTTCCGCGAGGCAGAAGCCAAGCACCCAATCGAAATCGTCGGGAAGCAACTGCGCGCCTCGATGCCCTTCCTCGATCCGGTGACGGTGGAAGAAGTCGCGAAGACACGGTAACTCTTGAATCGCTGGGATGAACGCCGGATAGCGGCTAAGCTCTCCGGCGCAGTCCTTTGCTGCAAAACCCGCGGCGACCCCTGGTTGTCTTACCTGCCGCAAAGCCCCGAAGCGAAGTTCCGTCCGCAGGTTCACGCCGACCGCGCGTGTTGTCAGATATTCTGATCATGAAACCCGGAGGTCCCGGATGCTTTCTGCCGCTGTCATCAGTCCCGCAGTTCTCACACCAGTCGAGGATATCGCTTCTGCCGTGGATCGCATCGGTCCCCTGCATGGCCTTAGCCTTGAGGACAGATTGTGGCTGGCCCGCCGCGGCGAAGAAGTTGTTGCCGAAGCAGGATCGGTACTTTTCGAAGAGGGTGCTCCCGCGGACCGGATGATCCTGATTCTTAAAGGGGAGATCCATGTGCGCAGGCAGCACTCCGGCGCGATGGCACTGTTCATCGGCCGAGCCGGTCAAATGACAGGCCTGCTGCCCTTCTCACGCATGAAGAGTTACGGTGGGCAGGGTTTCGCCGTTTCAGACGTCTGGGCGCTTCTGTTTGACAAGTCGATCTTCCCGGAGATGCTGGTTGCGATTCCAAGTATGGGCCAGCGGGTGGTTGCGACGCTGCTCGACCGGGTGCGTGAAGTGACACGCATTGAGCAACAGGCTGAAAAGCTTTCGGCCTTGAACAAGTTGGCCGGCAACCTTGCGCATGAGCTCAACAACCCTGCTTCTGCTGCCCAGCGAGCCGCCTCCAGCCTCGTTTCGGAACTTAGAGCCAATCGGCAAAGCCGTTTTAAGCTCGTGAATCTTTGCCTCAACGATACCCAGATCCGCAACATACAAGATTGGGAGCAACGGATCCTCAGCCGGCGCATGCCCCTTGAGGGAATGACCGCGAGCGAGTTGATCTCTCGCGAAGAAGCACTTCGCGACTGGCTGAATGCGCTTCCCTCCGAGGGCTCGTGGGAGGTCGCAGCGCAATTGAACGAACAAGGCGTGACCATCGACGACCTGACGAATCTGCGCTCATTTCTTGAGCCAAAAGAGACCGGCGTTGCGCTCCAGTTCTTCACACGCTTTCTGCGTACGTCGCGATCAGTGGACGCACTTCTTAATTCGACAGATCGCATTTTTGACCTGATCAGCGCTGTCAAGACATATTCCTATATGGACCGAGCGCCGATTCTGGAGGTGGACGTCGCGGCTGGAATCGACGCCACGCTCCAGATGATGCACTCACGGATGAACAACGTTACGGTAGAGCGCGACTATGAGCTCAACGTGCCCCACATCAGCGCTTACGGCTCCGAGCTGAACCAGGTGTGGACCGCGATTATCGAAAACGCCCTCGAAGCACTTGGCAACCAGGGCATCCTGCGAATCACCTGCCGGCGGGAAGGCGAGATGATCCTGGTCGAAATCTGGGACACGGGCCCAGGCATTCCTGAGGACTTGCAGGACCGCATCTTCGAGCCGTTCTTTACGACGAAAGCTCCGGGTCAGGGCCTCGGGCTTGGCCTGGACAACGCGATGCGAATCGTCCGGAAACATCGAGGGCATCTCGGCGTCAAATCCGAACCCGGGTCCACCTGCTTCCGCGTGCGGTTACCGTTGGATCAGCTACAAGCTTACTGACGTGCCACAACTCCTGGCTTGTTCTAGCGTCTATGCTAAGAACAGGAGAATTTTGATTGTCAGGCATTACATCGGGGCGGGCTTCCCCTTGGGCCAAGATTGCGCCATTGCTAACAGTGCGCAAGGGCAAGAAAGCAATCGAGTTTTACAAAGCGGCATTTGGCGCTGTTGAACTTTTCCGCACCGTGAGTGAGGACGGCGCAGTAGCGGCACGAATGTCGATCGGCGGATCTGAATTCTGGCTTGCCGATGAAGCTCCCGCCAACAAAAACTTCAGCCCTGCGAGTCTTGGCGGAAGCACGGTTCGAATGGTGCTGGTCGTCGATGATCCGGATGAGACTTATGCGCGCGCAGTTGCCGTCGGAGCAAATGGCCTGTATCCAGTGATCGACCAGCCATACGGTTGGCGCATCGGGCGGCTAGTTGATCCCTTCGGGCATCATTGGGAGATAGGAAAACCACTCTCCGAGCCAGCCCTTGAAGCGATCTCGAGTAAATTTCAGGAAGTTACTCATGAATAAGCGGTTCTCAAAATGAGACGTCTACAGGTTCAGTCACGCGCATGACCGACTGGTCGCCCGTCTTCTGCTTCCACGCAGACCGGATGGCTTGAATCTTCTCGCGATTCTCCGGCGTATCCGGGTAATCGATGATCAGCATCTTGGAGCGAAGCCTTTCCGGCGTGGACTGATTCTTACCCTGCCACTGGCCGTAAACGTCCATCACACTAAGCCCCCCGGGAAAACGAGGCGAAACCTCCCTATCGAGGAACTTTCTCCAGGCAGCCTCGCTCACGCCCTGTTCGGGGTGATCCGCGGGTCCAAGTCCAAAATAGAGTTTTGTATCCACCCAGCCTTTGGTTTCGCCGGGGTGGGCAGAGTCGCCTGAAAGCGTGGGGGCAGCGGCCATTGGCGCAGCCGCAGGTGCATGGCGGTTCGCGCAGCCCGCAAGTGACGACACCAGCACAGCGGTCAGCAAGGCAGGCCGTATTTGCATTTCCCCCAAAGCCTCCTGAGGAGTAGAGCTGTAATCACAACAACTTCAGGAAGCTTCCTACTTCTCCACTTCAACCCCACGCCAGAAAGCAACGTGGCCCTTGATCTTGCGGGCGGCCGGCTTTGGATCGGGGTAATACCAAGCGGCATCCGGATTGTCTTGCCCATCGATGAGGAGGCTCAGGTAGCGGGCCTGCCCTTTCCATGGGCACGTGGACGTTGTGCTGCTGGGGCGAAAGTACTCCCGCTTGAGACTGGACTCGGGAAAATAGACATTCCCCTCGACCGTCTCCGTAACTTCACTCTCTGCAATAACTTTTCCGTTCCAAATCGCTCTTGCCATGAGGTTTGTCGATTCTTGCGCCAGCTCTCACCCGACCGGATTTTGTTCCAGCCACCAGCAGATGGCCGGATACGACACTATCAGAGATTGCGTCGCATGGCGAGTCCCGGTGAGTTGTCTGAGATAGCTATTTGGCTTCGGCAATGGAGTCAATATGGACGCTCTTCTTGGCGGTATCCTCAGTCGCCTTGATCGTGACGTGATCGCCGTAGAAGTCTTCAACGGCATCGGGATTGTCAATCGTCCACACATCCTTCTTTGCCTGGTCCACGAAAACCGGCTTCATGCCGCCTTCGATGCATTTTCTTGCGCAGGCCGCTCCGGTACCGGCGTGCTTGGCGCCACACATTGAGTCAGATATCCATCCGTTAATCTCTGCGGAATCCGCCGCGCGCGCTGCAAGAAGCCCGGAACTGGCTATCAAAACCAAGACGACCACGTTTCGTTTCATTGGAAACTCCGATGTCTGATTTGCTCGATGCCTTTCCATGATGCGCTCGGCGCATTAAAACTTCAAGAACCACTCACGCTCAACGCGGCTGGAGGCTTTGCCGCCGTCCCTCAACATTCTTGAGCACGATTTCATAACGAGCCGCAGCACCGGGGAAGCGCTGCACCAGTTCCGACGTCTTGGTGAGAAACCCGGGATTCCGTTGGCGAATTCCCTCGAGGATATGGGAAAACTTTGCCAAGAGGAAAAACCCCTCGGCGTTGCAGTCCACAAAGAGGTCGGCCGAAACCGCACCATGAAGCACCATCGCCGCAGCCATCTCCCAGTAGGTGATTACCTGCCGGAACCATGCGTTATGGGGGTCCTTCGGGTTCGCGGCGACGGCAGCATAATCCTCGACGGTCGCCGGCCAGAATTCGCCGGTCATCCATGCGCGCGCCTGCCGCATAACAGGTTCGGTGCGCAGCTCATAGAGCTTGAGAACGATCTCGGCGTCGGCAGGCGTTGCAAGCATTCGTTCCATTGGCATCTCCGAAGCCATGGTACCGGATTGCCCCCCAACGCGAGCTGTCGTGGCGAATGAGCGGGCTTATGCGGGCTGCAATTCGCGCTTACCGCCCGCCTTCTCTCCCGTCTTCTCTTTGACCGGTCCATGGGTTTCGGCCGTCGGCGGCGGAGGTGCGTCGCCAATGCGTTTGGAGTAGCTGCAGACCACGGTGGCCGCTTCCGGTTGGGCTGCTTTCTTGCCGCGCCGCTTCGTCGTGCCTTCCTCCTCGGCCGCCTTCTTCTTATTCGGACACTCGAGGAATATCCCTGAGCGAAGCGTCTTTTCCACGAGATAAGGGCTTCCGCACTCAGGGCACTTCTGCGGCACCGGCTTGTAGTTGGATGTGAAGTCGCACTTTGGATAATTGGTGCAGCCCCAGAAGATGTTTCCGCGACGCGCTTTGCGCTCGGCGAGATCGCCCTCCCCGCATTTGGGGCACTTCATTCCTTCAATCAAATTCTGCTTCACATATTTGCATTTCGGATAACCGGAGCAAGAAACGAATTCGCCGTAGGCACCCTGCCGCAACACGAGCGGCTTGCCGCAGACCGGGCAATCTTCGCCGGTAGGTTGCGGGGGCTTCTGCTGCTGCTTTTGGGTGAGCTTGCGAATTGTCTTGCAGGGCGGATCTTCGCTGTAACCCGGGCACGCCATGAACATACCGAAAGGTCCGCGGCGAAGAACCATCACCCGGCCGCAGTTCTCGCAGTACTCATCGGCATCGCCGGCTTCCTGCGCCTCGGGTGTATTCATATCCGGCTTGGCGGCAATGTTCTCCTTCGTGAAGGTGCAGCTTGTCGGATCTTTCTTGTTGTAGGCCGAGCAGGCATAGAAGCTGCCAAACTTGCCCCACTTCAAAAGCAGTGGCGATCCGCAGACCTCGCACTTCTCGTCCGTGATCTCTTCCATGCGCTTGATGTCGCGCATCTTTTTTCCAGCATCTTTCAGCTCATCTTCGAAGTGGTCATAGAAAGCGTTCAGCAGATCGGTCCACTTCTCTTTGCCTGCCTCAATGTCGTCAAGCTCCTCTTCGAGGCGAGCTGTGTACTTGGTATCGAAGATGTAGGGAAAGCTTTCGACGAGCAGGTCACAGACAACCATGCCAATCTCGGTGGGATAGAACCGTCCGCGCGAGCCGCCATGCTTCACTACGTATTCGCGATCCTGGATCGTGCTGATGATCGACGCGTACGTTGACGGACGGCCAATGCCGCGCTCTTCCAGCTCCTTGACGAGCGATGCCTCGTTGTACCTCGGTGGCGGATCGGTGAAATGCTGGTCCGGGAAAAGCTGCTCGAGCTCAAGCGCCTTTACGCCATCGAGGCTCGGCAGTTTATTCGACAGTGAATCCTCGTCGTCATCGGCTTTCTTGTCTTCAACTACCTCGTAGACCTTGAGGAAGCCGTCGAAGCGAAGCACCGACCCTGTCAAACGGAAGTCATAAATCTTGCTGTCGCGGGCCGAGGCAGCCTCAATCTTCGCAATCGTCTGGTCATAGACGGCCGGAACCATCTGGGACGCGATGAAGCGCCGCCAGATGAGCGTATACAGCTTGAGCTGCTCATCGCTGAGATAGCGCGCAACTGATTCAGGAGTGCGCGCGGCGTCCGTCGGACGGATCGCTTCGTGGGCGTCCTGTGCATCCTTCTTTCCCTTGTAGACATTGGGAGTTCCGGGCAGATACTTCGCTCCGAGTTCCTTGCCGATCCACTCACGGGCGCCTTCAATGGCATCGGGCGCGACGCGGGGCGAATCGGTACGCATGTAGGTGATCAGGCCCGTGGTGCCTTCGGCGCCGAGGTCCACACCTTCATAGAGACGCTGGGCAACGCCCATCGTGCGGCGCACGTTAAAGCCGAGCTTGCTTGAGGCTTCGCGCTGCAGCTGGCTGGTAATGAACGGCGGCAGCGGACGCCGCTGCTGCTCTCGATACTGCACCGAGGCAAGCGACCACTTCGCGTCTCCCAGCGCAGCGACAATAGCATCCATCGCTGCTTTATCGGCGACGGCGTTCGACAGGAACTGCGCCTTACCCTCTTTATCCTGGCCATTGGCCACACGCGAGGGCTCTCCGTTGATGCCGACGAATTTCGCCTTGAAGCTTGCATCCCCGCGCCGCTCGGGATGTAGTTGTGCTTCGAGCGTCCAATATTCCACGGGATTAAATGCTCTGATCTCCCGCTCGCGATCGACAACCAGGCGCAAAGCCACGGTCTGCACGCGGCCGGCTGAGAGTCCGCGACGAACCTTATCCCACAGCAGCGGAGAAATCTGATACCCCACCAGGCGATCGAGCACACGGCGTGTTTGCTGCGCGTCGACCAGATTCTTGTCCACGTCGCGGGCATGCGCAAAAGCTTCCTGCACTGCCTTCTTCGTGATCTCGTTGAAGGTCACCCGGCGAATCTTCTTCCGCTCTTTGGCAGAGGTTCCCAGTTGAAGTGCAAGATGATAGGCAATCGCCTCTCCCTCACGGTCAGGGTCAGGCGCAAGAAAGATCTCGTCTGCCTTTTCAGCGGCCTTCTTCAACTGCTCGACGACTTTCTCCTTGCCGGGCGAGACAATCAGCTCCGGCACAAAAGTACGATCTTTCAGCTCAACGCCAATGTCATTCTTGGGCAGGTCCATAATGTGGCCTACAGACGCACGGACCTCAAAGCCCTTGCCCAGATACTTCTCGATCGTCTTGGCCTTTGCCGGAGATTCGACGATTACCAGTGATTTGGTCGATGCCATTCTTCTTCCCGAATCCTTTGAAACTGCTCGGATGTTGGACTCACAACCGGATCATTCCGTGGCTGCAAACCCGCATCATTTCTCTGTTGCCCAGGGCAAATCTGCCCCGGCCGTAAAAAACGGCCTTCAAAAACTGGACGCTAACACGGAATACGGCCCGGTTTCCACTCGCCGCCAACTTTTTTTGTGACGTGGGTAGTACTGATCATGCACCTGCATACGCATTCTGAGCACTTAACTAGGCACTTAACTGGCGCGAATCGGTAGCCTTCCGGCACGGAAGTTCCAGCGGTACACAATCAAAGTGTGCGAACGTAGTTCTTTCCCGGCAATTGCCGTATGCGCCCCGTCAGTTCGAGTTCAAAGAGCGCCGTAAAGACCTCTGATGAGGTAAGCTGCGTTTCGAGCCGCTCAAGCACTTCGTCAATCTGCAGGGACTCGTCCGCACGCAGAATACCAAGTACGATCGCCTCTTCCGGCCTCAAAGCGGGGTCTGGCAGAAGAGATGCAGCGGGCCCAGTCAAGGATTCATTGCCGGCCTCGGCTTCCAGTTCCAGCCGGACCTTGGTAGGCAGATCCTCCCACACATCCTCCCAGGTGGCTACAAGCCTTGCGCCCTGTTTAATCAACGTGTTAGGGGTCCACGAATTCTTGCTGGTCACATTGCCCGGCACAGCATACAAATCGCGGTTCTGCTCGGCTGCACAGCGCGCCGTAACCCGGGTCCCGGAGTTCTCAGAAGCCTCCACAACAAGCACGCCGATGCTGAGCCCGCTCAGGATTCGATTGCGGCGCGGAAAGTTCTGAGGAGCCGGAAATGTGCCCATTGCCACTTCGCTCACGATTGTCCCGCCCGCGGTCAAAATTTCTTCGGCGAGCTTTCGATTCTCTTTGGGATACACCACATCGAGTCCGGTGCCCCAGACGGCGACGGTTGGCATGCGAGCCGCCAGCGCGCCCCTATGCGCGCAGGTATCTACGCCGCGCGCCATGCCACTGACCACAAGCAGCCGGCGTGCCGACAGGTCGCGCGCAAGCATCTCGGCCATTCCCGACCCGTAGGGAGAGGGATGGCGTGTGCCGACGATGGCAATCGACGGCCTCTTCAGAATCTCCACAGCCCCGCGCACCCAAAGAACCGGCGGAGGATCAAAAATCTGTCTCAACTGCTCCGGATATTCCCGGCAGCTGTAAGTAACAAGCGTAGCGCCGCTTTCGGCGACCATCGCCCATTCCTGCTCCGCGGCTTCGCGTCCCTTGCCGTCAAAGATGTATTGCACCGCGCCTACGGGAAGGCGCAGCGCCTCGAGTTCAGTCAACGAAAGTCGGAAAAGCTGTGCCGGCGTTTCAAGCTGCTGCATGGCATCGAGAGCGCGCCTCGATCCGACTCCAGGAGCCAGTGAAAGAGCAAGCCATGCAAGACGGTCCTCATCGAGAGGGCCGGATAACGATTTGGAAATTTCGCGAGACAAACTGGCGACCGCGGGAACGACTGGCCCGTATCTTTCTTTAAGTTGATTGCCTGTGAGTGAGCTGTATTTGTGCTCACACTAACGTGCCCTGGCTTAGAAGTCAAACCATCAGGCTGCGCTTGTGACGTGGCGCACCTGCAACAAATGGGGGATGTTGATACTCTATGACTGCGTGAGCTTGATGCCCAATGAGCGCCTTCGTATTGCGGCAATTCGATTCCTGAATCCGGCGCCCCTCATGTGGGATTTCGAACATCCGCCCCTGAACAGCCTGCTCGCCGAACGATACGCAATCCACCCTATGCTGCCCTCTGAGTGCGCCGACCGACTTGCCGGCGGCGATGCCGACATCGGGCTCGTGCCCATCGCCAGCCTCGCAACCACACCGGGGCTGCGCATTCTGCCTGGATGCACAATTGCATCGAAAGGCCGGGTTCGTTCGCTCATCCTGGTCCGGCGCGCCAATCAGCCGCTCAGCAGCCTGCGCACCGTTGCAGCTGACACAGCAAGCCGCACCACGATTGCCTACACTCGTATCCTCTTTCAGAAATGGGAAAACACCAATGTCGTCTTCGTCCCGATGGCCGCCGACCTCGATGCAATGCTGGCAAGAGCTGACGGCGCAATCGTGATTGGCGACCCGGCATTGCTGGCACTCGAAGAACGCCAAAATCGTGTCGAGCGAAGCGGGGAGGCACTCATCTATCACGATCTGGCTGAGGAATGGCACGCCTTCACAGGGCTTCCCTTTGTGTCGGCGGTGTGGGCAGCTGCGCCCGGATGCGCATTCAGCGAGCGCGTTGCGGAAGACTTCATCCGCTCACGGGATCATGGCTTAAAAAATATGGAAGCGCTGGCGGAAGAGTGGTCGCGCAGGCTTCCCCTCGGGAGGGAGAGCATCCTCGCCTACCTCACGACGAACATCCATTATGTTCTCGATGACGAATGCATTGAGGGCATGCATTGCTTCTTTGAAGAGGCGGCGAAGGCTCGGGTGCTTCCACCCTACGATTTCGCCATGCCCGCGCTGCCGGTCTAGATTTCCCACCGCAGAAGCGCTGCGCCGACCGTGAACCCCGCGCCCACCGCAGCCAGCAGAACCAGGTCGCCCTTCTTCAGCTTGCCCTCTTCAATCGCGGTTTCCATCGCCAGTGGAATCGTGCCGGCAGAGGTATTTCCGTACTTATCGATATTGATGATGACGCGATCGGCTGGAAGCCCGAGACGATCCGACGTGGCGGTGATAATTCGCTTGTTGGCCTGGTGCGGAATAAAGCAGCCAAGATCGGCGCCGGTTATACCGTTGCGCTCGAGCACGCGTGTTGTAGCTTCAGCCATTTTGCGCACCGCAAATTTGTAGACCGCCTGACCATCCTGGTGAATGTAGTGCATCTTCTTGTCGATGGTTTCATGAGTCGGCGGATTCAGGCTTCCGCCGCCCTTCAGGTTCAATGCAACGCCGCCTGAGCCGTCAACTTCGTGCACGAAATCGATAAAGCCGACTTCTCCCTCACCGGCCGGCTCAATGAGCACAGCACCGCCGCCGTCGCCAAAGAGGATGCAAGTTGTGCGGTCGGTATAGTCGGTCATCCGCGTGTTGGCATCGGCGCCGCACACAAGCACCTTGTCGTGCGCTCCGCTTTCGACCAGCTTGACCCCTGCCTGCAGCGCGAATACAAATCCCGAGCAGCCCGCCGAGACGTCGAATCCCCATGCGCCCTTGGCGCCAATCTTGTCCTGCACGAGGCATGCCGTCGAGGGAAACAGCATGTCGGGCGTTACCGTGCCGACGATGATTGCCTGCACTTCGCTGGCCTGGATTCCCCGGGCAGCGAGGCATTTTTTCGCAGCCTCGGCGCACATATCGCTCGTACCCAGACCTTTGGCCAGCACATGACGCTCGCGAATTCCGGTGCGCTCCAGAATCCACTGGTCGGTGGTTTCCACCATTTTTTCGAGATCCTGGTTGGTCAAAACCTGGGGAGGAACATAGGTTCCGAGCGCCGTAATCTTGGCGCGACGGCCCACCACGGGACGCACGGTGAGACTCAATGGACTTCTCCTTGCGACGCAAGGTCCGGATCACATCCGGCCTCTGCGCTCAATCATCGGTACAGCTCTTTTAGTACGGTTCGCACGGCTGTACGCGGCGACCCATGAATGCACGGTATGCACGCGTAGTATAGCGGCTCTCAAAAAAAGTACCGGGTTACCCACTGCGCCCGTACTAGCCCGTTACCGTTGCTTCCTTCCGGACCTGGCGGGGTTGGCGGGATTACGTCGCGTAGGACCCGGCACTGATCGATTTTAGCACCCGCGGCAGGGCATGAATTCCGCATGGCGAGGTGGCGCCAACTCATGCGCTTTCTGCGCGCAAGGCGATGACCCGTACAATAAGGAAGTGAAGAATGAAACCTCACCCACGGCGCCTACCGTGGGCTTTATTTCGCTCGGCTGCCCCAAGAATCTCGTCGATTCCGAGGTCATGATGGGCCTGCTTGACCATGCCGGCGCACGCCTGACGGCGCGGCCCGAGGAAGCGGAAATCCTCGTCGTCAATACCTGCAGTTTTATCGACTCGGCCAAGCAGGAGTCGGTCGACACCATTCTCGAAATGGCTCGCCTCAAAACTGAAGGCAGGGCAACCAAACTGATCGTTGCCGGCTGCCTCGTCGAACGTTACCGCGACGAGATCCGTAAAAATATTCCGGAAGTGGATGCCGTCGTTGGCACAGGCGAGTTGGAGTCGATTCTTGAGGCCGCGGGGGTCACCCGACCGGCAGCCGCGGCGCCATCGCCCTTTAATATTCTCCGAAGCTCCTCCGTCGATACGCGTGCCGGACAGGAATCGCTCGCAGGAACGCACCATCACAAGCCGCAACATTTCAGACCTGAAGGCGACCTGCGCGAAAGCCAGGGCCGCTTCAGCCGTGAAGAATGGCAGGGGGCCGCGCACCTGCTGCCGACGTATCTCTACGACGAGTCCACGCCGCGCCTGCTTTCGACGCCGCGCTCCTCGGCTTACATCAAAATTGCCGAGGGCTGCGACCACCCCTGCAGCTTCTGCGTCATTCCCAACCTCCGTGGAAAGTTTCGCTCGCGTCGCTTCGAGTCAGTCGTTGCCGAGGCTCAGCGCCTCGTTGCCAGCGGAGTGCAGGAGATAACACTCATCGGGCAGGACACGACCTGCTACGGCGAAGACCTGGGATTGAAGGACGGCCTTGCGACCCTGCTCGACACACTGGCCGGCATCGAGGGCCTGCGCTGGCTGCGTTTTCTCTACGCCTATCCCAATCGCATCACCGGGCGCCTGCTTGAGACGATCGCGAAGCACGACAACATCTGCAAGTACCTCGACGTACCCCTGCAGCACGCTTCGCCCGATGTGCTGAAACGCATGAAGCGCGGCGCTGGCGCCGACATCTTCCTCAAGACTCTTGAGAAGGTGCGCTCGGCCGTGCCCGGCATCGTTCTGCGCACATCGTTCATTGTCGGATTCCCCGGTGAATCGGCGCAGGATTTCGAGCTTCTGGAGCAGTTTGTCAGCGAGGCGGCCTTTGACTGGCTTGGCGTTTTCACTTACTCCGACGAAGAAGGCTCCGGCGCATTCGCGCTGGATACCAAGGTTCCCAGGCGCACCATTGAAGCGCGCAAGCGGCGGTTAATGAAGCTGCAGCAATCGATCAGCAGGCGGGCCCGGGAGCAATGGGTTGGCCGCAAGATGGTTCTTCTGGCAGAAGGCGAAAGCGAAGAAACACCTTTGCTGTGGGAAGGCCGCACCCAGTTCCATGCTCCGGAGATCGACGGCAAGGTGTACATCAACGACTTTGGTCCGATGGAGTCGCTCGAACCCGGCAAGTTCTACAACGCTGAGGTCACGGAGGCGCACGAGTATGACGTCGTCGCGCGTGTCGTCTCCGGGCCGCTATAAACTAGCTCTTCAGAAGGCGGACTTTAGAAGGCGCAGATGACTGCGACAAAGAAAAAATCAACCAAGGTTCTTCGGTGCGCCACATGCGGCACGCTGGTGCATAAAAAGGGTGAGGACTTCCCTTTCTGTAGTGACCGCTGCCGCAAGATCGATCTCGGCAAGTGGGCGATGGGCGTTTACAAAATCAGCTCGCCGGTTCTTGATCCCGAAGTGCTGGAAGACCTCGGCGGGCTCTCGGGAGGCCACGGCAAGGGCGACAACGATGAGTAGCGCAGAACAGATTGCTCCGCAGGCGGCCACCGCCAGAACACCGTGGGCCTGGACCGTGGCGACATTCTTTGGCGCGGGTCTCGGCAAACCGGGGCCAGGCACATGGGGCTCGGTGGCGGCTGTGCTGCTTTGGGCCGCCTTCGCAGGGTTCGTTCACCCCACTCCGAATGGCCTGATTCTGGCGCTGCTCGCCGGCATCGTCGTCTCCATTGCCCTGGGGGTTCCGGCGGCAACCATTGCGGCGCGTGAGAGCGGACGTCACGATCCGGGATTCGTTGTGATCGATGAAGTGGCCGGCCAGTGGGTTACCCTGCTCGGCAGCCCCTTCGGCTGGAAAACCGCGCTGCTTGCCTTTGTGCTCTTTCGACTCTTTGACATCACCAAGCCGTTTCCGGTTCGCCGGCTCGAGCGCCTGCCCGAGGGCTGGGGAATCGTTTTCGATGACGTCGCCGCGGGGCTGTATGCTTTGGGTGTAACTTTGTTGCTGCAACATCTGTTTTCGCAACTGCATCCCTAAGTCAGGCCAATGCCACGTTCCCGCCCCCAACCCGCGCAGGAAGAAGCCTTTCCGGACCCACGCATCGACGATCTCTGGCCGCCCACAGCGCTGCCGCTGGGGGAAGTCGAGCTTACCGGCGCCAACCTCGGCCCGCATGCTTCCGGTCCGCCCGTCGTACTGGTTGGAACGCACCCAGCCCATGTGCTGATGAGCCGTTCCAGCCGCCTTGCTTTTCGCGTGCCGGAAGGGGCAAGCACCGGCCTGATTGAGGTTCGCTCGCCTGAAGGCGTCAGCAACGGGACGCCCCTGCGCGTGGCGCGCGAGCTTGCCAGCGGTCTGCACCCGGTTACAAGCCCCGCGGTGAGCCGCTCCGGCATGGTCTACGCCACTATCTCCGGACCCCGCGGCAAGCAGACGCCGGTTTCGGTTGTGCGCGTGAGCCCTGACGGACGCGCAACCCCTTTTGTCACAGGCATCCTCAATGCAACCGGGCTGACCTTCAGTCCCGATGGCGATTTGTTCGTCACATCGCGAGCCGAAGGGAATGTCTACCGCATTGATGGAGCCGGCGAGTCCACTCTTTACTCAGAGGGCATGGGAGTGGCGACGGGCGCTGTCTTCGATACAGAAGGCAATCTCTTTGTCGGCGATCGCAGCGGCACCATCTTCAAAATCGACCCGCAACGCAGAATCTTTGTCTACGCCACGCTTGAGCCGAGTATTGCCGCCTATCACCTGGCCGTCGACACCGAGGGCACCCTGTATGTAACGGGACCAACACTCTGCTCGAACGATGCCATCTGGGCAATCGACACACATGGACAGGCCCGCCCCTGGTATCGCGGTCTGGGCCGCCCCCAGGGCCTCGCGCTTTCAAAGGAAGGCGATGTTTACGTAACGGCCTGTCTGCACGGCAAACGGGGCCTGGTCCGCGTCACCGCCGGGGGAGAGGCCAGCCTCGTGCTGAGTGGCAACAATCTTGTCGGCGTCGCGTTTTCGCCTCTGGGCAGTGCAATCCTCGCCACCAGCGAGGCGGTTTATGATGTGGACTTAGGCGTCGAAGGAATCAATCTTACTTAGCTCCTGATCTCTCCAGGGAGAGCTGGGCGGTGGCCAGTCGCGCAGAAGCGCTGCTGTCACGCGTGCGGCGTGCAAACCGGTGGGCAGGAGCCACGAGCTGATCGCTGCACTTATGAGATCTGAAATCATCGCTATTGGCTCCGAGATGCTCACGCCGAACAGGCAGGACACCAACTCTCTCTATCTCACCAGAAAATTAAATGAAATCGGGGTCATGGTGGCCTTCAAGACGATCGTTGGCGACCGGCGCAAGGACCTTGTCAACGCGATCCGCACCGCGCTTGGCCGCGCCGATATCCTCGTCCTGGTTGGTGGACTCGGTCCAACCGAAGACGACCTGACGCGCGAAGCGATGGCCGAAGCCTTATCACTCAATCTTCGTCGTGAAGCTTCTCAGGTTGCTGCGTTGCATGCGCGCGCTGCAACGTGGCGCATCTCGATGCCGGAAAACAATCTCAGGCAGGCCGACGTTATCGAGGGCGCGACTGTGCTGCCGAATGCAAATGGCAGCGCTCCCGGCCAGTGGCTTGATACCACATATGAGGGCTACCGCAAGCTCATCATGCTTGTTCCCGGTCCTCCGCATGAGTGCCATGCGCTTTTCGACACGGCGTGCCTGCCCCGTTTGACCGAAGTGCTGCCGCGCCGCCACATCGCCGTGCGCACCCTCAAGGCTGCGATGATTCCCGAGTCGCAGGCCGACAAGCTGCTGGCGCCAATCTACACCGAATTCAAGGACGTCGAAACGACGATCCTGGCGCACACCGGCGATATTCAGCTCACGCTTATCTGTTCAAAAGCGAGCCCGGATGCTGCCGAGTTGCGTGTCGATGAGCTCGCGAACCGCATGGAAGAAGCTCTCGACGACTGGCTCTACTCCTCGGACGGCGAATCGCTCGAGCAGATCGTTCTTTATTACCTGGGTCTGCGCCAGGCGACCCTCGCGGTTGCAGAAAGCTGCACCGGCGGCCTGGTCGCGCAACGGATCACGAGCGTCCCGGGGAGTTCACGCTGTTTTCTTGGCGGCGCGGTCGTCTACTCTGATCCGCTCAAGACGTCTTTCGCGAATGTTCCACCGGAACTTATCGCCCAGCATGGGGCGGTTTCTTCTGAGGTGGCCTGCGCCATGGCTGAAGGAATCCGCAAGCGCACCGGCGCGACGCTGGGCCTGGGCGTCACCGGCATCGCAGGCCCCACGGGCGGCACCGAGACAAAACCCGTTGGCCTGGTTTATTTCGCTGTCTCCGACGCGCATAAGACAGACTCCTACAATCGGACGTTCCGAGGCGACCGCGACCGTGTGCGCCAGTGGGCTGCCCAGCAGGCTCTCGATCTCGTTCGCAAACGGTTGATGTAAGCGCGCCTGCTCTGCCCGCGTAATTGACGCACCCCCGGCGGCTCTGCCAAACTCCGGCCATGCGATACAGCGGCAGGGTGGAGTATGCGGATGCCCGAAAGATGCGCATCCGCAACAAGGGGTATTACCGCGTGCTTCATTGGCCCATCTGGATCTGGGTTTTCTTTCTCACGCCGGGCCCGCTGACCTTCAGCCTCTTCGCACACGGATTCAGTTGGGCAAATTCAATCTGGCTCGCCCTTGTGCTGATCGGCACCGGTATCGCCGGGCTCTATGGCCAGATGCCGGGCTGCGAACCAGCGCCGTACATCCTGCGCTTCGATGAAGACAAGCCGAATCCTCTCTATCGCAAGGTTTGCTACACCTTTGCCTGGAACGCCGCGCTCAATTTCGCATTGCTGAATCTGGCCGGCCTGCTGATTGCCACCATTACCGGCGTCTGGACGATGAAGCAGCTCTACCAATACGCTTACTTCCCTCTCTGCGCCACAATTCTCTTTCTCGGCGCACTCGGCAAACTCCCGCGCGTTGGCCCCTCCACCAAGAGTGAAGGCACTGAGCGCCGTTACTTCTACGGAACTGTCTGGGCCGTCACGATCGGTCAAACACTGCTGCTGGTGCTGTGGAAGACGCTCCCTCTCACCCGCACGGGCAGCCTCGTCAAACTCATCGTTTATGCGAGCACGCTGGCCGCGATGGGCATTGCAGCCTACAACGGCCGCCTGCCGCGCACGCGCCCCATCCTGCCCGGCGAACTGATGGTGGATTAATTTGCGTAGCTCATGGACCTCGCTTGCGGTCCGCTGGTTCTCACGATACGGACAGCCACCCTTCCTCACCTGCTAAACTCGATTTCGATATGCCCCTCGGAAGCCTCCTGGTCGCAGTCGCCGCATACCTCTTCGGCTCCATCCCAACCGGGTATCTGTTGGTTCGGGTCTTCCGCAAGCAGGACATCCGCACCATCGGCAGCGGCAATATCGGAGCCACGAACGTCATGCGTTCCGGTGCGCGAGGTCTTGGCGCTGCAACATTCCTGCTCGACGTGCTCAAGGGCTGCACCGCAGTCTGGCTTGGCGCTGCGATCGCACCACATCTGATGCCGGGCGTCCCTGTTCGCAATGTTGAAGCTCTGGCGGCTCTCTTTGCCGTTCTCGGGCATATGTTCCCCGTGTGGCTCAGCTTTCGCGGTGGCAAGGGCGTCGCCACGGGCTTCGGTGTTTTTCTTGTCGCGGCTCCTCTTGCCGCCCTTGGAGCCATCACTGTCTTCGCTCTTGTTTTCGCAGCCAGCCGGTTTGTCTCCCTGGCCTCAATCATTGGCGCCATGAGCTTTCCCATCTTTGCGTGGTTCTTCGTGCATGGCGAAAAGCCTGTCTTTTTTATCGCCGTCCAGTGCATCGTGGCATTCCTCATCATTGCCAAGCATCACCAGAACATCCGCCGCCTGCTCAGCGGTACTGAAAGTCGCTTCGGATCGCATTCCCGCCAGGGGAAGCCCGCATGAGCCGCATCGCTGTTCTTGGTTCGGGAGCGTGGGGCACAGCAATTGCGTTGTCTCTGCATCGACGCGGCGGCCATCAGGTCACGTTGTGGTCACACAACGCGGCAGAGGCCCAGCGGATCGTTCAAGCAAAGGAAAATGTACTCTTTCTGCCTGGATTTCCTTTGCCACATGACCTCGCGGTAACTGCAGATGCGGCGGCAATCAGCGATGCAGAAATCCTTGTCTCGGTCATTCCATCGGAATTTCTAAGACCGACACTCTCCGGGCTGACGCCTTACATGAGGCCGGACCAGGCTATCGTCAGCGCAACGAAAGGCGTCGAAGACCACACCTTCTTCCGCATGACGCAAGTGATTTCCTCTGTGCTCGAACCGGCAGGCCTTGACCTGCCTGTCGGCGCTTTCTCCGGACCGTCCTTTGCGCTGGAAGTCGCGCAGGGCCAGCCCACCGCTGTGACCATTGCGTTCGGCGATGCCACGACCGCTACGCGTATTCAGCAGGATTTCTCTTCCGAAACGCTTCGCCTCTACACATCGACGGACGTAATCGGGGTTGAGTTGGGCGGCGCGCTCAAGAACGTGATTGCGATCGCGGCGGGCATTGCGGCGGGTGTGGGCCTCGGCCACAACTCCACCGCGGGTTTGATCACACGCGGAATCGCCGAGATCACGCGGCTGGCGGTTGCCTGCGGGGGCCGGCGCGAAACGCTCGCAGGCTTATCCGGTGTGGGCGACCTGGTGCTGACCTGCACCGGCTCCCTCTCACGGAATCGCTCCGTCGGGCAGGCGCTTGGCCAGGGCCAGAAGCTTCCGGAAATTCTCGAAAACCTGGGTGGCAAGGTCGCCGAGGGAGTTCGCACTACGCGCGCCGCCCTTGGCCTTGCACGGCAATACGATATCGAGATGCCCATTGCAGAGCAGATGGAGTTGATTCTTGATGCAGGCAAGGATCCCCGCGAAGCCATCAAGGATCTGATGCTGCGACCAGGCAAAGACGAGCAGTAGAGAAACCTCAGCTCGCTCCCCCCGCGATAGCGCCAATAATCAGCAGCGGCTCCTGGCCAAGCGCCACGGGCTCGGGCAGTGGTGTGTCGACCGCTTGCAGGCTCAGGTCCTCTTCACACGCAAAGAAGCGCAGAAAGGGGCGGCGCTGAAGCGTGTCATAGTCGCGGATCGTGCCGCGGAGCATGGGGTAGCCCGCCTCAAGAGCATCGAGGACGCTGCGCAGGGAGACAGGCGGCGCAACCGACAGCGTCACCTCTCCATCAATCTTCGCCAGGTTTCGCAGATGGTAAGGGAGCATAACCCGCACTTCGAGATTCGGCATGCGTCCCCTCAGGCCAGCGTCTGCACTTCGACGGACAACACCGCCGGCAGGTCATGCACAATCGCCGACCAAGTGTCGCCACCGTCGCTCGACGCATAAACCTGTCCGCCCGTGGTGCCAAAGTAGATTCCGCAATCGTCGAGTGTATCGACCGCCATGGCATCCCGCAGCACATTGACGTAGCAATTCTCCTGCGGCAGCCCCTTGGTCAGTGGTTCCCACTCATTCCCGCCGGTTCGGCTGCGATAGACCCTCAGCTGACCGTCAAGGGGAAAATGCTCCGAGTCGCTCTTGATCGGCACGACATAAACCGTTTCCGGATCATGCGAATGAACATCGATCACAAATCCAAAGTCAGTCGGCAGGTTGCCGCTGATCTTCGTCCAGTTGTCTCCTGCATCATCAGAACGCATCACGTCCCAGTGCTTCTGCATAAAAAGTACATCCGGGCGCTTTGGATTCATTGCAATGTGGTGAACGCAGTGGCCAACTTCGGCAGTTGGATTGGGAATGTACTTCGAGTAGAGTCCTTTGTTGATCGGCTTCCAGCTTTCCCCGCCGTCGTCGGTGCGAAAGGCGCCGGCAGCCGAAATCGCGATATAAATTCGTTGGGGATTACTGGGGTCGAGAATCACCGTGTGGAGGCACATTCCGCCGGCTCCCGGTTGCCAACCCGGCCCGGAATTGTGCCCTCGCAATGCCGGCATCTCTGCCCAGTTCTCTCCTCCGTCGGTAGAGCGAAAGAGCGCCGCATCTTCTACCCCGGCGTAAACAGTTCTTGCATCGGTAAGCGAGGGCTCGATGTGCCACACCCGCTTGAACTCCCATGGATGCTGTGTGCCGTCGTACCACATGTGCGTGGTGAGCGGCTTGCCGCTTTCGGGCGAGGCATCGTACACAAACCGATTCGGCGCGGCCTTCGGCGGTCCCGCAGGGGTCACTTCTCCCGCGGGCACTCCCGGCTGAAGCCACGTCTTACCACCGTCTGTAGAGCGTTGTAGAAGCTGTCCGAACCAGCCGCTCGTCTGAGAGGCATAAATACAGTCGGGATCAACGGGGGAGCCCTTCATGTGGTAAATCTCCCAGCCGGCAAAGTGCGGGCCGCTCACCTCCCACTTGCTGCGCTGCTCGTCCGAGGTAAGAATGAAGGCACCTTTTCGTGTTCCGACCAAAACCCGCACACCGTTCATACCGTCCAAAGTCCTCCGCTATCGTTCATATCGGGTACAGCCCCATTGAGATTCTTCCCTAATCGAAGCCGAAAGTTCAAGAGGATTCGCGGCTTTTGAGGGATATGTTGCAGGGCGGCTTTCACTCCTGGGATCTTGTCCGCAACCTCTCCCTGTTTGGCGGGGGCAGCCGCCTCAGAGTGTCTCCACAAGTTGCTGCATTTAGACTCAAGGCTGGAACTTTGCGATGATCATCACTCTTTTCGGCGACCAGACTCCTGAGCCCGACGACACTATGCTGGGCCGCATGCGCGAAGCGGTCACGCGCACCCGCGAGTCCCTCTCATCCCGCATCGGCGACCTGGTAGCGATGACCCGGGAAGTTGACGAGGCCGCGCTCGAAGATCTTGAGAGCGCACTGCTGGCGAGCGATATCGGCGTACAAACGACCACAGAGGTTATTGACGCTCTTCGTGAGCGTGCCCTCCGTCAAGCGATTGAAAGTGGTGAGGAGCTGCGCGATCTGCTGAAGGAGCAGTTGTCTGACATCCTCAAAGCCCCCGCCCGGCCCGTACCTGACCCCGCAACGCCACCCAAGGTCACATTCCTGGTTGGAGTCAACGGCACCGGCAAGACAACCACCAGTGGCAAGCTCGCCGCGTGGTACCGCGAACGAAATCGGAGCGTTTTGCTTTGTGCTGCTGACACCTTTCGCGCCGCAGCGATTGAACAGCTTGAAGTGTGGGCGGCACGCTCGGGCGTTGAGATGATCCGGACACGCCAGGGCGGCGACCCAGCCGCGGTTCTTTACGATGCCACCACCGCAGCGAAGGCAAGAAGGACCCAGGACCTGATCGTGGACACCGCGGGGCGCCTGCATACCAAATCCGGCTTGATGGACGAGCTCGACAAAATGCGCCGTACAGCGTCGAAAATCGTCCCTGAAGCTCCACACGAAGTGCTGCTGGTGATGGATGCGACTACAGGACAAAATGGATTGCAGCAGGCTCGACTCTTCACACAATCAGCCGGGGTAACCGGCATCGTGCTCACCAAGCTCGACGGCACAGCAAAAGGTGGCATCGCCGTCGCCATCGCGCGCGAGCTGAATCTGCCTGTGCGCTTCATCGGCATCGGCGAGAAGATGACGGACCTGCTCGAGTTCCAACCCGAAGCCTTTGTCGCCGCGCTGGTTGGGTGAACTACCATGCAAAGGGATTCCCCGACGATATGAACGGCCACGAGCAAGACCACTACTGGATGCGCCGCGCGCTAGAGTTGGCGCGTCGCGGCATCGCCGTGACTTCGCCGAATCCTGCCGTGGGCTGTGTCATTCTCGATCGCGCAGGTCAGGTCGTTGGTGAAGGCTGGCACGAATACGATCTTCTCGACCATGCGGAAGTCGTGGCGCTCAACGAGGCGAAACAGCACGCCGGCGATCGGCTGCGAGGCGGCACTGCTTACGTAACGCTTGAGCCATGCAATCACACCGGAAGAACCGGCCCCTGCACCCAGGCCCTCATCGCAGCGGGATTGGCGCGCGTTGTGGCTGCGACAATCGATCCCAACCCCAGCGTCGCAGGTCATGGTCTCGACGCTCTCAAGACGGCCGGACTGCAAACTGAATCGGGAGTGTGTGAGGATCAGGCTCGCCGCCTCAATGAAGGCTTTGCCCGCTGGAGTCAGCATCGGCGTCCGCTGGTCCTGATGAAAGTTGCAATGACTCTGGACGGACGCATCGCGCCGCCTCCCGCCCAGCAGAAGCCGCACGAGCCCTATTGGATTACCAGCGACGTGGCGAGAGCAGCCGTGCAGCCGCTGCGCTGGCAGGCAGACGCTGCCCTCACCGGCGTAGATACCGTGCTGGCCGACGATCCATGGCTTACCGACCGCAGCAGCCTGCGCAGAAGGCGGCCTCTGCTGCGCATTGTGCTTGATTCTGCTCTGCGCATGCCTCTCGACTCAAAAATGGTCACCGGTGCACAAAACGATCTCGTCATCTTCACTGTGTCAAAGGATGAAGCCAAAATCCGCGAGTTGCAAACACGGGGCGTACGCGTAGAGGTGCTTCCTGCCGAAGCTGGACGTGTCCCGCTGGGCAACGTGCTCGACAAACTCGGCAGCGAAGGAATTCTCACGCTGCTCACTGAAACGGGGACACGACTCAACACTGCATTGCTGGCAGCGGGCCTTGTCGATCGCCTTCACCTGTTTGTTTCGCCGCAGATCATGGGCTCGGATGCAGTGCCGGCCTTTCGCAGCATGAGCCACGTTGCCCATTTGCCGAACGTTGAGGTGGAACGCTACGGCAACGATCTGGGGCTCTCTTCTTTACTGCGCGATCCCTGGAAGGATCTTGATGCGCGTTAGATCTCTACCTTAAGGCTTCTTTTCAACAAACTCCGGGGACTCAGGAATCGCCGCTCCGTCCGCGCGCGGATCGGAAGCGCCGAAGTTAACGCCGCTTGCACTGTTATGCAACACCGCCTGGCCGCGGCCCATCGTCGTCGAATACGGAGCGCGTATCTGCAGGACATGCCCCATTCTGCTGAGCTGCTCAGCTGTGGCGGCCGAGACTCGCGATTCAATCAGTATCTTGCAACCGAGAGCCTGCCGGGCTGTAAAGCGCGGTTCCTCAAGCGCTGCCTGGATATTCATGTTGTAGTCGACAATGTTTGAGACGAATTGGGCGTGAGCAAGAGGCTGGTTCATGCCACCCATGATGCCGAAGCCGATGTGCTCGTCGCCCCGCTGCATGAATCCTGGAATGATCGTGTGAAAAGGACGCTTGCGTCCGGCGAGGGAATCGGGCGACTTGGGATCAAGCGAGAACAGTCCGCCGCGATCCTGCAGCACAAATCCCATGTGATCGACCGTGATCCCCGATCCAAAAGCCTGGTAGACACTCTGAATGATCGAAAGAACATTCCCTTCGCGATCGACAACCGAGAAATACGTCGTGTCGCTCTTGCCAAGGGCGCCCGGCGCCACACTGCAATTGGCTTTGGCGGGATTAATGTTCATGGCGCGCTCCGCCGCATAGTCTTTCGAAAGCAGCCGGTCAACGGGGATCTTGCTGAAGCGCGGATCGCCATCGTAAGCCTTCACGTCCGCATAGGCGAGTTTCATGGCCTCGATACGCGTGTGCAACTCGGCTGGGCTGTGCGGTCCTTCAGGCGCCGGCACAAACTGCTCCATGATGTTGAGCATCTCCAGCGCGGCAATGCCATCTCCATTGGGCGGTAATTCATAAACGGTCCAGTCGCGGTACCGCGTGGAAATAGGCTCAACCCACTCGGCTGAATAGGAAGCAAGGTCGTCGGCGGTCATAGCGCCGCCGAGGTTGTTCGATGTCTTCAGAATCGCCTGCGCGATTGCGCCCTTGTAGAACGCAGACTCGCCTTCATCGGCAACCAGCGTAAGCGCGCGGGCAAGGTCGGGATTGCGAAAGACGTCGCCTATTGCGGGAACCTTGTCGCCGGGCAGAAAGACACGGCGGCTTTCAGGATTCTGCTTGAGTCCCTCCGCTGACTCCGCCCAGTAATCCCGAATGATCTCCGGCACTGGATACCCATGTTCGGCATAGTAGATTCCCGGCTGAAACAAATCGTGCCACGGCAGCTTGCCGAAGCGCTCATGCAGCTTTGCCCATCCATCCACCGCGCCGGGAACGGTAACCGAATCAATTCCAAACTCGGGCATTTCGTTAATGCCCTCGCCTTTGAGACGATCGATCGTCAAGCCTTCGGCGCCCATCCACTGGCATTTAGGCCGTAGAGTTTGCCTGTCTTCGCCTCCCAATAGATTGCGAAGAGGTCGCCGCCCATGCCATTTGTCATAGGCTCAGCGACGCTCAAAACTGCGTTGGCAGCGATGGCAGCGTCAACTGCCGAACCACCCCGCTCAAGAATCTGCGCCCCAGCCTGCGAAGCCTGCACATAGCTCGTCGCCACGATCCCGTATTGCGAGGCGACAACCGAGCGGCCATAGGCGCGATCCTGTGCGAAGAGAGATGAACCGGCAGAAGCAAGTACGGCGCAGAAGAGGGCGGGCTTGCAACGAAGCATAAACAGTCTCCCTTGTGGGTTGAGCTTCAACGCTAGCAGAGACCCCGCACTGGCTTAAACTAAATGCATGTTCACTGGGATCATTGAGCAGACAGGAACCCTCGTCAGCCTGAAGGACACCGGCGGCGTGCGGCGTCTGACGGTGGATGCGCCCGGGATTGCCGATCGTCTGCGAGAGGGAGACTCGCTCAGCATTTCCGGAGTCTGCCTGACAGCGCTCGATGTTGACCCGAGGTTCTTTCACGCCGACCTGGCGCAGGAGACCCTCGATCGAACCTCTCTGGGAGCGCTCAAGCCCGGCGCAAAAGTGAATCTGGAGTTGCCCACGGCTGCCGGTAGCCCTCTGGGAGGCCACGTCGTACAAGGTCATGTGGATGGAACCGGCAGCCTGAGCCAATTGGAACCGGTAATTCCGCGAACCGACCCCGCCTTCAATGAGCAGACGACGGATTGGACATTGCGGGTCCGCGTCCCCGAAAACGTCCGGCAGTGGATGGTCCCGAAGGGCTCCGTAGCCATTGAAGGCATAAGCCTGACCATCGCAGACTTCGATGGCAGACAGTCACCGTCGCAATTCTGCCGCTCACCTACTGGCGCACCAATCTGCACACCCTGAGAGCCGGCGCGCCGCTCAACGTAGAAGCCGATGTGCTGGTGAAGCTGGCCCATGCGCATCTGCAGGCGGAGAAAACAGCCGAACCTGCCCTGACGGAAGCCTGGCTCGTGTCAAACGGATACTAGCCGCGACGGGCCTCATGGCTTCGGCGAGAGCTTCGGCGGCTCCGTCAGGTATTCATCTCCGGTGCGCGCGAGCAGCAGCCTGCGTCGATCGTCCAGAAGCTTCAACTGAGTGGTGACTTCAACAAACTCCTGTTTTTGCTCCGCCGTAAGTGGCGCCGGCAGCTTGTTCAGCTCATCAAGACGCGCCTGCAGACGCGGCATTTCGCGGTCAATCAGCACGGGATGAAGGACGGGCGTCCTGGTCTTCCCGCTCGCGATCTCATTCCGGTTGTTCTCTCCCCACACAGGCAGAATGCCAACGTGCCCAACTTCCACGCGGACACCGCCCGGCCCGTAATCCTGACGCACGGCGGAAAAGAGACCAATCATCGCATCGCGAGGATCGCCTTCCTTGTCCGGCATCAGACCGTCAACGTAGCTGCGCGACTGGTTCGACAGAAAATTTCCCAGCGAGTAAAAGATGACAGTGTTGCGCCCGTCGGAGGTACGGTAGGTTTCCACCGGCTGCAGCACATGCGGGTGATGACCCACAATCACTGAGGCTCCCGCTTCAAGCATCTTGTGTGCCAGCTCCACATCTTCAGGTCGCGGGGCAGGTGCATATTCAATGCCCCAGTGAATTGAAACCACAAGCAGGTCGCATTGAGCCCGCGCGGCTTTGATGGCAGCCAGAACCTGCGCCTCATCGGCACCGGGAGCGCCACCGGCTTCGCCTGGATACGGGAAAAAATTTACGTGCGGCAGATCGGGATTGTCCGGGTTTCGGTTGCCGTTGAGCCAGCGCGTCATTCCCAGCCAGCCGACTCTTATGCCGTTGGCCTCAACCACCACCGGCTGAAATGTACTGGCCGCCGTATCTCCGGTTCCGGCGAAGAGCAGCCCGATCGCGCGCAGATGCTCCCGCGTTTCCGCGAAGCCGGCCCATCCCTGGTCCATCACATGATTGTTGGCAAAGGAGACAAGCTTGATCCCGCTCGCCTTTAGCGCCTCGGGCAGCACCACCGGGGCGTCAAACATGAACGGTTTGGATCCGTGCGAGTGCGCCGGAGCTACCGGCGTCTCGAGGTTCACGAAGCCGAAATCCACGCCCTCGAAAACATCCTTAACATCGCTGAAAAGTGACTGCCAGCCCTCCACGCCCTCGCCTGCCGCGGCAGCCGCCGCCCGCACGGCGTCATGCGGAATCACATCTCCCGCAACCGCAAAGGTTACGCGGGCCTGCTCGTGCGGGTAAGGAACCACCGGGCGGCTCGACTGCGCCAGGTGCATGCCCCACCGCGGTGCCAGCCACATTCCACCCAGCAGCGCAGCCAGCAGCATGCCTGCGGCGATCGCGGCGATCCGTGCGCCGGTCGGCCGCGTCGCACGCTTCCCTGCCGCGAGCCAGGCGGCCGGCGGCGCCCAATCCGCTCTTTCACCCAGATGAGTGCTCACTTTCCTCTGCTTTCCGGGAACGAAACCAGCATACATGCTGAAAAATGATTCTTCCCGGCGACCACGGTATCTACCCGGAGTTCAGTAACGTGAACGCTCAGGCGCCGCGTTGCGTCATTTTAAGAGCGGATAGACTGTTACCTTTGTAGGACAATGGTTTAAGGACGGCTGGCTCTCCAGTGTGCCTCGCCGCCAGATCGATCTATGGCAGAGTTCGTCATCAAGTTGGCCGATGAGCGTGGCCGCGTCCAGGAGCAGGTGCAGACTGCTGCTACTGCCGAGGAACTCCGCGTGCGCTTTGTGCATGCCGGGTACCACGTTTTCTCCGTCAAGGAGCGTGGCGGCTTTGCTCTGCTTCCGCAGCGCAAGGTCAAGCTTGAAAAGTTCCTCATCTTCAACCAGCAGTTTCTTACCCTCATTCGCGCCGGTTTGCCCATTCTCGGGTCGCTGCACATGCTGGCCAAGGGCCAGAAAGACGCCCGTTTCGCTGCGCAGCTGGATGACGTAGCAAATCGCGTGAAAACGGGCGAGTCGCTTTCTTCAGCCTTTGAAGCCCAGTCCGGCATTCCGCAGATCTATACAACAACCCTGCTTGCCGGCGAGCGCAGCGGCAACCTGCAGGAAGTGCTCGAGCGCTACGTTTCCTTTCAGCGCGTCTCGCTCACTTTCCGCAAAAAGCTGACAGCCTCGCTCATCTACCCGTCGCTGCTGCTGACGCTGGTGACTGCCCTGCTGATCTTCATGTTTACGGTCGTCATTCCGCAGTTTGCCGAGCTCTACGAACAAATCGGTTCACAGCTGCCCGCGATGACGGTCGGCCTGCTGACCTTTGGCAAATGGATGCAGCACAACATTCTCTGGATCTCAATCATCCTCCTTGTCGGCGGGGTGGCCGGATACCGCTTCTCGGTGACAGAACGCGGCCGCGATTTTGTAGATGGCTTCCGCATTGGCATCCCGGTCTTCGGCAAGATCTGGATCAAGTACCAGGTCGCCCTTTTTTCGCGCACGCTATCGACGCTGTTGACCGGCGGCCTGCCGCTGGTGCCCTCTCTCGATACTGCATCGCGGTCAATCTCTTCGCGCCGCGTCTCGCGTGCGGTGCAGACCTCCATTGAGACGGTTCGTGAAGGCCAAAGCCTGGCAGCTGCCTTAACAACAACCAAGGTCATTCCTGACCTCGCCACCGAAATGATCTCTGTGGGCGAGCAGACAGGAGCGCTGCCGCAAATGCTCAATTCCGTTGCGGAGTTTTATGAAGAGGATGTAGCAACAGCATTGACGGCGGCGCTGGCATTAATCGAGCCGGCCATTCTTATCGTGATGGGCGTCGTTGTGGTCTTCATTCTCATTTCGCTTTACCTGCCGATTTTCTCGCTCGGTTCGACTCCAGGAGCTCAAAGCTAAGCCATGGCTGATACAAGCATCATTTCCATTCCGACTGGACCATTGCCCGGGAGCGAAGAAGAACGATCTCAGGCCGAGGCGCTCGCGCACCGCTATCGCGCCGAGTTTGTCGATCTCAAAAATTTCCGCATTCAACATGACTTGCTGCGCACCGTGCCAGTGGAGCTGATGTTCCGGTACAACTTCGTGCCCATTGAGCAGCATGACGACGCGCTGGTGATTGCCGTCAGCGATCCTTCGCGGCTCATGGTGCTCGACGAGATCGCGGGACTGCTCGGCCAGCGCATCATCGCGCGAGTTGCCACGCTTTCGCAGATTACCGACCTGCTTAAGAAAACCGAGCAGTCGCAGCGCGTCCTCGACGAAGCCAGCGAAGGGCTCACCTTCGACGTGCTAACGGGCGAGGACAACTCCGACGAGAACATCTCCATCGAGAAGCTTACCCGCGATGAAGACATCAGTCCGATCATCCGGCTCGTCGACACCATGATCTTCACGGCGCTCGAGAGGCGCGCCTCGGACATCCACGTTGAAACCTACGACGATTCCGTGCACGTGAAATATCGCATCGACGGAGTGCTGCAGGAAGCAATGGCGCCCATTGCGCGCGAGCATCACACCACGATTCTGAGCCGCGTCAAGATCATGAGCGAGCTCGATATCGCCGAACGTCGCGTCCCGCAGGACGGACGCTTTCGCGTGCGCTATAAAGGCCGCCTCATCGATTTCCGCGTCTCGATCATGCCGACCGTTCACGGTGAAAACGCTGTGCTGCGCGTGCTCGATAAGGAGTCGATGAGTGAGAAATTTCACAATCTCACTCTCGATGTCGTCGGCTTTGCCGACGAGGACCTGCGCCGCTTTCGCCGCTACATTCGCGAGCCCTACGGCATGGTGCTGGTCACGGGACCAACCGGGTCGGGCAAGACCACTACGCTCTACGCCGCGTTGAATGAGATCAAGAGCGATGAAGACAAGATCATCACCATTGAAGATCCGGTTGAGTACCAGATTCGCGGCATCACGCAGATTCCAGTCAATGAGAAGAAGGGGCTGACCTTCGCGCGCGGCCTTCGGTCCATTCTTCGCCACGACCCGGACAAGATTCTTGTGGGCGAAATTCGCGATCAGGAAACCGCGCAGATCGCCATCAATTCTGCGCTGACCGGGCACCTTGTTTTCACAACCGTCCACGCCAACAACGTCGTCGACGTGCTGGGCCGCTTCCTCAACATGGGCGTCGAGGCGTACAACTTCGTCTCGGCATTGAATTGCATTCTGGCGCAGCGGCTGGTGCGCACCATCTGCGAGCACTGCGTGCGAACGGTGCACTACAACGACGATGTCCTGGTGGCCAGCGGCATGGATCTGGCGGAATGGAGCGGCTTCGACTTCCATGAAGGTGCCGGCTGCATCGAGTGTGGCGGCACGGGCTACAGGGGCCGCACGGCGATTCACGAGCTTCTCGACTTGACCGACCCGATCCGCGAGTTGATTCTTGAGAAGAAACCAACCTCCGAGGTGCGCAAGCTTGCACAGAAGGAGGGCATGTCCTTTTTGCGCGAATCGGCACTGGACAGGGTTCGCCGTGGCCTGACGACCCTGAAAGAGATCAACAAGGTAACGTTCATTGAGGCTTCAAGATAGTGAGCCCCGTTTTGAGCAAGTCAAAACACGGCACTGACCATGGTTCCCGTCCTCCTGTTGCTGTGGAGGTGAGCCCGGAAGGCGTACTGGCGGCTGTGCGGTCTGGCCCCGGTGAGGCGCCGGTATTGGCCTTTGCCGGATTGCAGCCGGGCACCGTTGTACCTGGCATTGACGAGCCTAACCTGCGCTCGCCCGCGGCCGTCACAGAGGCAATTCGCGCCGCCCTTGAGAACCTCGCCCCGCGCACGCGATCGCTCACCGTGATTGTTCCCGACACCGCGGTGCGCGTCTTTGTCATGGACTTCGATTCCCTACCCTCCAAAGCCTCTGAGGTACTGCCCGTCCTGCGAATTCGCCTGCGCAAGATGGTCCCTTTTGACGTGGAAAAAGCCGGCGTGAGCTACCAGGTCCTTTCAGAAACCTCTTCTGAATGCCGCGCCCTGATCGCGGTGCTGCCGGGGCCGATTCTAGAGGAGTACGAAGCGGCCGTGCGCGCAGCCGGTTACGAGCCCGGCGCCGTGCTGCCTTCGAGTCTCGCTGCCCTAGCCGCGCTTGCCACCGACGAGCCGGTGCTGGCGGCCTTGATGAGCGGCTCAACGCTCACAACATTGATCGCGCATGGCCAGGACCTGCTCCTCTATCGCACGCTCGAATTACCGGTTGATGCCGCGCAGCGTCTGGCGGAGGTGCAGCGCGACATTGCCGTGGCCGCGGCATACTTTGAAGACAAGCTCGCAGCAAGGCCCAGGTGGCTGCATTACACGGGCATCGGCTCGGCCGAGGATTTTGCGCGATGGATCAGGGATCCGGAGCTGACGGTGATCGAGCTCGTGCCCCGGCCGGAGAGCGGAGCGGCAACGTCTCTCAAACGCGTCAGCCTGGCTGGAATAACCGGAGCCCTGGCGGGAGCGGCCTGAATGCGGATATCTCTCAATCTCGCAACACGGCCCTTCGCGGATTTCGGTCCGATTCTGAGAAAGCTGCGGATGGCAATGGCAGCGCTCGCGGTGCTTGCACTGGCGCTTGGCCTTGGCTTGTACCTCGTGGACAGGAAGGCAGATGCGATTCGCGTGCGGGCTCGGCAGATCGACGCCCAGATTCAGCAGGTGGCCAACGAGCGCGCAGGCTACCAGGCAATGATGCGCCAGCCCCAGAATGCTGCGGTCCTCGCGCAGGCTGAAAATCTGAACCAGATCATCGACGCAAAGGCCTTCTCATGGACGCTGGCGATGGAGGATCTTGAAACCGTGCTGCCGAGCGGGGTGCAGGTCACGACACTTGAGCCCACACGCGACAAGGATGGCAATATTACTCTCCATTTGCGCGTTCTGGGACCGCGTGACCGGGCCGTGCAGTTGCTCGCGAATCTTGAGCACTCCAGGCACTTCCTGCGTCCACGCATGGTTGGCGAAAGCAGCGAGTCCACCGGCGGTCCTGGGGAACGCGCCGAGCCGGTGAGCCTGTCGAACCGGGTCAACTTCGATCTGCTGGCCGACTACAACCCGGCGGCGGCGCAGGCGCGAAACGCTGCGAGGCAGGGGACCGGGAATGCTTCCGGCAATTCCGGACAGGCGCATCCCGCCGCAGCAGCAACGGGTGGCCACCATCGTGTGCCGTATTCCGGCGTGCCGCGGCCTGCAGCTCCGAGACAGCCATACCCTGGATACCCGCACTCAGGAGGGCCGCGATGAGTAACAGCCCCACAACATGGCAGGAACGCATCGCCTCTCCTCTGAGCTGGCATTACGCCGGGCTGGCGGTTCTGATTGCGATCGTGATCGGTCTTAGTGTTCGGCTCGGCTTCGACTGGAGTGACCTGAGCGGCAACTCGGTTGATGAGCTCGCCAGTAAACAGGTTCGTCTCAAGGCCATGACTCTTCAGACTGCTCCCCTGCGTGGCCTCGATCATCGGGTTGCCGAGTCGCGGCAGCAGATGCAGCAGTTCTACGAGAAGCGAATTCCCGCCAACTACTCGTCGATTGCGAGCACCATTGGCGACCTCGAGGTGAAATCGGGTGTGCGGCTCACCCGCGTGCTCTACGCGCAGGGCGCTCGCAGTGGCGACCTGACCGAGATCTCCATGGATGCCGGCGTCAGCGGAGCTTATCCGCAGATCATGCACTTTGTGAATGATCTTGAGCGAAGCCAGACCTTCTTCGTGATTCGCGCCATGACGCTCACCGGCCAACAGGGCGGCTTGGTCAATCTCAGGCTGCAGCTTTCAACCTGGCTGCGCGCGGCAGATGCGGCCAACAGCGGCCTGCCCCCAGCAGCACAGAGCCAGCCCGCACCCGCAATGCCTGCCGGCAAGGAGGGCGAGTAGCGATGGCCCTTCAACTGGGAACGGAAAACAAAACTCAGGTTTACGCGCTGATCGGGCTCGTCATCGTCATTGTGGGAATCGCCGGTTATGAACTCTTCGGCTCGGGCAGCTCCCCGGCGCCTGCGCATCCAGCGACGCCTCCTGCGGCGCGCCCGGCTTCTGCCGTCGGCCCTGAAGCCGAGCGGCTCACAAACGCAGGCATCGATCCCACTCTGCATCTCGACCGGCTCGCGCAAAGCGAAGACGTCATCTACGCGGGAACCGGCAGGAATATCTTCTCCGCCGATTCCGCGCCTGTGATGATCGAGCAACCGGTAAAGAGCGCGCGTCAGAATGTGCCGGTCGTGATCGCGCCTCCCGCCGCGCCGCAGCCGCCGGCAATCGACCTCAAGTATTTTGGCTATTCGCAATCGAAGGACAAGACACTCAAAGCCTTCCTGGTGCGTGGCGATGATATTTTCATGGCCCAGCCCGGCGATATCGTCGATCGTCGCTACAAGGTCGTCTCCATCATGCCAGGCAGTGTTCAGGTAACGGACCTGAGCTACAACAACACGCAGACCGTGCCGCTCTCAAACTGAGGTCTCCCGCCGCCGTGAAAATCATCGTTCCAACGCGCAGATCGTCTCCCCGTGGGGAGGATGGCTACATGCTGGTGGCCGTGATCTTCATGCTTGCGATTCTGATCATCTCGATGGCAGTCGCAGTCCCGATGGTGCGAAAGAGCATTCAGCGCGACCGCGAAGTGGAGACAATGCAGCGCGGAAAGCAATATGTCCGGGCGATCCAGCTGTACTACCGGAAGTTTCACCGCTATCCGCCAAACATCGACGCGCTGGTGAAGACAAATGAGATTCGCTTCCTGCGCAAACGTTACACCGATCCGATGACCGGAAAAGATGACTGGAAGCCGATCCAGTTCGGGCAAAACAAGACGCCCCTTGCCGTGGGCTTCTTCGGCCAGGCACTGGGCGGCGCTGTCGGCGCGGGAACAGGTCCCGGCGGCGTCACCGGTGCAACTTCGGCCGGATCCATTGGATTAGGGGGATGGCTGGATCGGGACCGGCTGGATCCGGATCATTTGGGGGATCATCGAGCGGCAGCGGCGGCCTGGGCGGTGGAGGTTCCTCGTTTTCAAGCGGTAGTTCATTCTCAGGGAACGGCTCCCCTTCGAGCGGCAGTTCGTTCTCGAGCGGCAATTCAGGCTTTGGAGCAAGTGGCGGCGGAGGTGGAGGCAGCCAAATCACAAGTGGATCTACCCCAGGCACCCCGGGGACAAGCAGCGGCGGCAGCAGCGATACCGGCACGGCCTCATCAAGCTCATCAGGTCTGAACTCCTCCATGCAGACATTTGGCGGCGGCGGGATCGTCGGCTTTTCCCCCGGCAGCGAGAAGCAATCGATTCTGACTTACAAGAAGAAGGACCGCTACAACCAATGGGAATTCACCTACAGCCCCCTTTCTGACCAGAAGACGATGCAGGGTGGCAATACAGGGGCCATCGGCCAGCCGGCTGGCGGCAGCACAGGAACCGGGATCTTCGGCGGTTCTTCATTCGGCCCGACTGGCACCTCGCCCACCACCCCCACGATGCCCACTTCGACTTCGCCCCCGCAATAAGAGGCAGACCTTGAACGCAAAAAACCCGTCCCAGTGCGGGACGGGTTTCGTATTTCTCCGCCACTGGGCGGCAAAGGGCAATAAGCCCTGAAGCTAAACGCTGAAGGAAGACCCGCAGCCACAGGTCGACTTAACCTGGGGATTCTCAAACTTAAACCCTGCTGCTTCAAGGGTTTCGACGTAGTCGACGATGCAGCCATTGAGATACATCAGCGACGTGGCGTCGACAAACACCTTGAGGTCGTCGAAGGCAAAGACCTTGTCCATCATGCCGCTCTGATTCTCGAAGGCCATGGAGTACTGGAAGCCCGAGCAGCCGCCGCCAACGACGCCGATACGCAGCCCGGCAGGCAGGGGATCCTGGGTAGCCATGATCTCGCGCACTTTGGCAATCGCCGGAGCAGTCAACGTAAGTGGGGTCTTCTTAATGGTTTCCGGGGCGGGGGGAGCGATGGTCGTGGTGGACATAAAATCTCCGTTTCGTGGAGTACTGGATCTATTGTAACGCTAGCGCTCGCCTAAAATCCAAGTGCTGACGTTACTGCCAGGCTACAGTCTGATTGATGGCGGAACCGGGCGAAAAGTCGCATTTCGCGCGAAATAAATGGCCCAAAGGAGTGTGCTTCGTACCCGATCTCCTATTTACAAGGCTGACGGCAAAGGCGCGGTCTCCATCTGCTTTCACCGTTTTCCACCGTTCGTTCATTCCCTGAAAATCTTCCAATTTAGCGCGCGCACCGACTCGAATCGGGTCTATGATGGCTGCCGTACGGCCCCTCTATTCGAGACCGCAGTTGGTGGATCCTCACGGCCCGCCGATTCTGGGACCTGTATTCGTGCAGGAGGTGTTGTATGGCGATTGTTCCTGTCATGTGGCTAGTCTGGGGCGCCCTCGCTCTTCTTACCGCTGCGCTCTTCGTTTACCGCTCAAGCCTCACCAAGGACGAAGAAGATCAAATCTTCCTCGATGACTCGTTCGACCACGAGAGGATCGCACAGGCGGCGATCGTGGCAAAGGTCAACAAGCTTCAACCGGTGCTGCGGATCGCTCTGTCCCTTGCGGGGCTGGCAACTTTGTTTGTGGTTGGCTACTACGTCGTCGATTTCATGCGGCAGTTCAAATAACCACGGGCTCCTGCAGCAATTCCGCTGAACGAATTTGCTGCAGGGCACCTGTCGCGCTCTGCTGAGCTGCTTTAATCCCTGGCGGGTTATTCGACTTCCTGGCGGGCGCGGTATCCGTCGCGCGCAATGATGTCGTACTTCAGAGCCTTGTGCTTCTCATCCTGCATGCGCAGAGGCTTGCCTTCGTCATCGACGAGCTCGACCCTGAGCTTGCGGTAGCTGCCGTCTTGCTTTGCGTCGCTAGGATGGTAGATCAACTCGTATTTTGAGCGGATGGCATTATTGATGTCGGCGAAGATATCAGGCATCTCAGCCTCGAAGCGCGGTTGGAAGTACATTCCGCCGGTCATCTTGGCGAAAGTCTTCATCTGGTTGTCTGCCTGCAGATAGTCGAGATCGCGCAGTTGCTGGTTGAAGCCGGGACCGCCCTCGGTCATCGCACGTACCGCACCGCCGGTTGACACCGCAAAAATCGTAATGTCCGGAGTGTTTTTCACCTTCTGCATTATTTTGTCGAGGGTGAGCTTTGAGAAGGTGTCGCGCCCCGACGCGATGAGGATGATGTACTTGCGTCCTTCGACACGGCTGAGGCGGTCTTCGCCTTCGTAGAGAGCGTCGAAAAGATTCCTGTCGCTGAAGCCGGGAATCATCAGCGAGTTAATGGCGCCGAGAAGCTGAGTCTTGTCCTGGGTAAAGTCGAGCTGGATCTGCGTGCGCATATCGAAAGTCATCAGAGCGACGTAGTCCTGCGGTCGCAGTTGCTGCGCAAAGGCCCAGGCCGCGTTTCGCATGTCGTAGATGAAGTTGTAATTTGTCGCGGCGAATTCGCATAGCAGGAGCGCGGTGATTGGCGCCTCGACGCGCTTGAAGCCGATGACCTTCTGCTCGACGCCGTTCTCGTAGACGCGGAAATTGTCCGGTTTGAGATTGGGAACAAACTGACCGGTTTTTTCAAGCAGAACCCCCACGTCCACAGAGACCTCAGGCACATCGACGCGAATGGAGTAGTTGCTGAGCTCCGGCGGATTCTTGACCTTGGGCGCTGCCGGGGCGGGAACCGGGGCGTCCTCGGATTTGTCCTTCTTTTTAGGCAGGGCGATTGTCCCGCTGTCGCCTTCAGGGCCGCCCGCGCTCGGCGGTGTCTGATCGGTCGGCTGCTGCGGCTGCTGCGATGCAGGCTGCGACTGGCTTTGCTGGGCCCAGCCAAGGGGAGCATTGGCAAGTGCCGGGAGAAGGCAAAGCAGGGCAGCAGAATTGAGAAAGCGACTCGCCAAAGAGATCGTGCGCATGAGTGACATAACAACCCCTGTGTTCATGAAGCATACGAGATCGCCTATGGCTTGCGCTGTAACAAAGAAAACACGCGCAATCGCGTAAGGTGCAGACCCCGGACTGCTGGAACCGACCGGCAAACATCCCGCCCTGTGCCTGTGCGCTGCCGGTTGTACTCTTATAGACGTGAAACTGTGCATGAAGGACATCCTGAGGGTCGTAACTCCTGAAATCAGGCTCGTAACTCTTGGAATCTTACTGGGATCGGCGGCCGCTGGGGCCGAGGTTCCTGCCCCGGCGCCTGCGTTGCCAGCGGGGCCGCCGAATCCGGTAGAGGGGTTTTTTCCGCTCAGCGAAGTACATCGGGGCCTTATGGGGACGGCATGGACCGTTTTCACCGGAGAGAAGCCGGAGCCGATGGAGGTGGAGATCCTGGGCGTGATGCGAGGAGCGCGGGGGCCAGGACACGACATGATTCTGGCGCAGCTTCACGGTGCAAAGCCCGAATATACCGGCGTGGTGGCCGGGATGAGCGGCAGCCCCGTTTACATCGGAAACAGGTTGCTGGGCTCACTCTCGTATCGTATCGGCCAGTTCAGCAAAGACCCTATTGCGGGCATAACGCCGATTGCTCAAATGCTGGAAGTGCGTGACTTGCCCTCTTCGCGCGGGCTCGCTTCGACCCAGCCCTCTTCGAACGAGCCTCCTTCGAACGAGAAAGACCAGATCAACGAAGCAAGAGCGACTGGCGAAGGCGCCGCCGCCGGCATGAATTTCGAGGCAATGGAAACGCCGCTCGTCATGAGCGGCTTTCATCCCGAGGCGATTAAGTTCTGGCAAAAGGAAATGGCGGGGACGGGCCTGGAGATGGTGGCTGCGGGAGGCTCGGGAGCGAGCCTGCCCGGCAAGGATGTCGAAAAGGATGCTTTTGACCCGAAGAGCGCGAACGCCGTTGCCGCGCGGCAAACGGTTGAGCCGGGCTCAGCGATCAGTGCACAGTTGATTCGCGGCGACCTGGAAATAGCGGCGACGTGCACGGTGACCTACGTAGATCCGAAGCAACTGCTGGCGTGTGGACACCCGATTCTGCAGACCGGGCCGGTCTCATTGCCGATGACGACGACAGAGGTGCTTGCCACGCTGGCATCGCCCCTGAATGCCTTCAAAATTGTGAATACCGGCGTGACGATTGGCGCCTTTACGCAGGATCGCGACGCGGCGATTCGCGGAACTTTCGGGGCAAAGGCAAACATGATTCCCGTGCACGTAATGGTGCACGGGGATACGGGCGATCGAAAGCTGAACTTCGATGTGCTGGATCTGCCCTCGCTCACACCGCAGGCGGTGATGGTTTCGATCTACAACACGTTGCTTGAAACCAATGAGAGCACCGCCGACACAAGCTACCATGTGCGCGGAACGATTGATCTGGACGGTTACCCGGCATCGCCTGTAGATATCTGGGCAACAAGCGCCGCCGGCCTGCCGTCGCAGCTTGTAGCCGCGGTGCTGACAGGCGAGAGCTTCAATAAGCTCTACTCAAATGACAGCCGCCAGGGCGGAGTGCGTTCGGTTGACCTCAGTATCGATGCGGTTCCCCGCAACCTGCAGGTGCAACTGGATTCGGCGCGGATCGTCTCCGGCGACATTGTGCACGCAGGCGATCTGGTGGTTGTGGAAGCAACGCTGCGCCCCTGGCAGCAACCCGCGCGTAACGTACGGATCCCGATCAGGCTGCCGGCCTCACTGAATGCCGGAAATCTGAGACTGATGGTTTCAGACGCCGGGACCCTTGACCGGACGCTCGATCAGCCGCGCATTTCGGCCAGACCGGCGGATATTGAAACCGCTCTCGCCCAGGCCCGCAATGCGCATTCCGCCGATCGCATCTATGTAAGCTTGCTCACGCCGCAAACACAGGCGGGGATCGAAGGCAGCACGCTTACGAGTCTTCCCCTCTCAATGGCGAATGCGCTCGAACCTCTGCGAACCGGACATGACGTGAATATGAATGGCGAATCGGCAATCGTGGCCGGCCAGGCATCGGCAGGAGGAGTGCTCTCAGGCTTTCAGGTGCTGACCCTGCATGTCGATGACGGCGGCGGATTACACTGAGCCTTGAAAATACATAACTCGCTTTCGAGCTTCAGTCCGGCCCTCACCATTGCGGAAACGCATGATTGCTCAGCGAGACGCAGCAGCTAAATTGCTTCAACCGCTCGCCTGCGGGGTTTGAGGCTTTCAGAGATGCGGGCGAGCAGATCGGTAGGGTGAACGGGCTTGCTGATAAGCACGAACTGGTGGCCTTCACGACCTGCGGCAGCCAGCAGATCAGAGGTCGAGGCCTGACCGGAGAAGAGAATCACCTTGCAGTCCGGAAAGATGCGGCGGATGCGAATGGCGAGATCGATCCCGCTCATCCCTGGCAAAACGACATCGGTGATGAGCATCTCGGGTGGCCTCAGAAGCGCAGTCTCCATAGCGGAATCGGCGTCGTAGGCGGCGACACAGGAATACCCACTACGCGAGAGAATCTCGGCAAGAGTGTCGGCGATGTTGCTCTCGTCATCGACAACCATCACCACCGGGCGATACACGTCTGTTTCGGAATTTTCGTGGGGGGTGGCCTTGGGGGGAATGTCACTTTTACTCACGGGTTCATCCTCTGCGACAAACCCTAGCAGGCGACGCTCAAGAATGGAAGACAAAGCTGAGCCACACAATGTGGCCGGGAGTGCAAAGCTCAGATCATGAATGGCATACGAATTGATAAATGGCTTTGGGCGGCACGCTTCTTTAAGACGAGGGCGCTGGCCGTGAAAGCCTGCGACCTGGGACGGGTGCTTTCGAACGGCGTCGAGGCGAAACCGGCACGCGAGGTGCGCGTTGGCGATATGCTTCGGATTCGCAATGAAGGCGGCGAGTTCGAGGTTGAAGTAGTGCAGTTGAGCGAGATGCGCGGACCGGCGGCTGCGGCACAGGCCCTCTTTAAAGAAACAGCGACAAGCAAGGAAGCCCGCCTGCGGATCGCCGAAGAGCGAAAGGCGCTGCGGGAGTTTGCGCCACTGCCGGAGCGACGACCGAGTAAGCGCGACCGGCGAAAGATCATTCAGTTTCGCGGCGGCGCCTAAACGTTAAGCACTGACAAGGCGGATGGCAGAAGCCTCGGACGTCGCCTCGCACGTGCCTTAGACCGGTTCTAGTAGACTCAACGGCAGCATGTTTCTTTCATCTCGTTCTATTTGCAGCAGGATTTTCGGGTCGCCGACAACAGCGCTTGCAGCGCTCTTGTGTGTCTGCACTTGCCTTGGGACCGCTCACGCCCAGGGAACACGCCTCTGGACGCAATCGCGTTTTGAGGAGTTTGAAAAGGGCACACCGAACGGCGTCGCGATCACCAGCGATGGACGGTTACGGGAAGGGCCGGCGTTGCACGAGGTGCTGACCACGCCTTCGACTTTTGTGTGGTCGGTGGCGGCCGACAAGAGCGGGGTTGTCTACCTGGGAACGGGTTCACCTGCGACGGTGCTGCGCGTGGACAAGAGCGGCAAGCCTTTCACGCTGTTTGAAACGCGGGACGTGAATGTGCAGGTAGTACGTCTCGGTCCCGACGGACAGCTTTATGCCGCGACGCTACCGAGTGGCAAGATCTATAGGCTCGATCCAAACGCGACTGCGAAGACGGACGATCAGAAGGCGACGATCGTTTTCGATCTGGGGGCACTGGGAGCTGCCAGGGCGAGCACAGAGCCGAAGGCAGACGGCGATGACAGACCGGAAACAAAATCGCGCTACATCTGGGATTTGAGCTTCGGCCCTGATGGGCGGTTGTATGTAGCGACTGGCGGGCCGGCGGCAGTCTACCGCATTGACGTGACAAAAGCGGGAGCGAAGCCGGAGCTTTTCTTCAAGAGCGATGAGCAGCATATTCGGGCGCTGGCCTGGGATGGGCATGGAAACCTGATAGCGGGGAGCGATGGGTCGGGGCTCATCTATCGCATCAATGCGGAGGGCAAAGGGTATGTGCTCTTCGATGCGCCGCATCGCGAGATCACTTCGGTTGCAGTAGGAAGCGATGGCACAATCTACGCCGCGAATGTGGGAGACAAGAACCGTAATACGCTGCCGCCGCTGCCGGTGCAGGGACTGGGAAGCATCTCCATCACAATTGTGCAGCCGGGATCATTGCAGGCAGCGAACGCGAGCACGACGCTGCCCGAAGGAACGGAAATCTATGCATTGCGCGAAGGACAGGCGCCTCGCAAGCTGTGGTCGAGCAAAGAGGACGTTGTTTACGCGCTCGCGGGCGAACCCGACGGACTGATTGCATTGAGCGGCAACCGCGGGCACATCTTCAGTATTCAGCCAAATGGCGACTACGCCGATGTGGGACATCTGGATGCGCAGCAGGGGTTGAGCTTTGCGAAAGGCGCAGGGACGGAACTTTTGCTCGGGACGGGCAATACGGGAAAGCTCTTCGAACTGGGCGCAGCTGCGGCACATGAATATGCAAGCGACGTATTGGATGCGGGCGCACTGGCGCGATTTGGCCACGTGGAAGTGGAACCCGGTTCGACGGGATATGAGCTGTGGACCCGTTCAGGCAATGTTGAGCAACCGATTCGTGGCTGGACGGAATGGGAGCGCCTGAAGGATGGCAACGTCGCTTCTTCCGCGGGCAGGTTTCTGCAGTGGAAGGTCGTGCTGAGCACCGGAGGCACTGTTGGTGGCGTCGGGGTCAACTATCTCCCGGTGAACGCGGCACCGGTGGTGGATGAAATGGTGGTGGCGCCGGGCGCGCGCGTGAACCCGCAGAGCCAGACCGTGGGCTCGCAGACGGTGACAATTTCATTGCCCTCTGCGAATTCACCCGGGACTACTACTTCGTCGCTGGATGCTTCGGCGATGAGTCCCCTGCCGGCGACAAAGGATCGCACTGCGATCACTGTGCGCTGGGCAGCACACGATGACAACGGCGACGATCTTAGATACTCGCTCTATCTGCGCGGCGACGGCGAACATGTGTGGCGGCTGCTGAAGGATGACCTGACAGAGAAGGCGTACAGCTTTGATGCGGCGCTGATTCCCGACGGAGGCTACCAGGTTAAGGTGATCGCTTCGGATGCTCCGTCGCACTCGCCGGGAGAGGCGCTGACGGGGATGAAAATCAGCGACCGCTTCGAGGTGGACACGACTCCGCCGGCGGTAAGCGCGCTCACAGCAGTGGAAGACGCGGCTACCTGCGCGTCCGGCAGTTGCGCGAAACCAGTCCGCATCACCTTCGACGCGGAAGATGCGCAGTCGCCGATCGCGCGTGCAGAGTATTCGCTCGATGCCGGACCGTGGCAGTTCGTTGCACCTGTGGGCGACCTTTCGGATTCAAAACACGAACACTACGATCTGCATCTGCCTGCGTCGCTTTTCAATGGCAAGGTGGGCGAACACCTGCTTACCGTGCGTGTCTATGACAGGTATGAGAATGTGGGCGTAGCCAAGACCGTTTTTACTTCAACGGGCAAATAGGCCGGCATGCGATTCGAACTTTTCGTAGCGGCGCGCTATCTTCGGGCGAAACGGCGGCAGGCCGTGGTGGGAGTGGTAACGACCATCTCGATTGCCGGTGTAGCGGCCGGCGTGGCCGCGCTGATTATTGCGCTCGCCATCACCAACGGAATGCGGCGCGATCTGCAGGACAAACTGGTGGATGCGTCGGCGCACGTGCAACTGATGCGCGTAAAAGGCGACGGAATTCGCGACTGGCAACCTCTGCTCGAAAAGGTGCGCAAGGTGCCGGGTGTGACAGCGGCATCGCCGGGACTCTATGAGCAGGTGCTGGTTGCACGCGGCGCGCGCGATGGTGGCGCCCTCATCGAAGGAATTCTGCCGGACAATGAGATGAAAGTAAGCCGGCTGCTGGCAAATGCGACCCCGGGTTCGATCGAGGCGCTGCAGCCGCAGACAAATCCGCCCGGAACGGATGCGACGGAGCCCGCGCCCATTGTGCTGGGCAAAGACCTTGCGGATTCCGTGGGAGCGGTGGTGGGCGACAAGGTAACAATCATCAGCCCGCAGGGAGAGATGACTCCATATGGAGTGATTCCCAAATGGGTTCCGTTTCGGCTGGCGGGCACTTATCACACCGGCTTTTATCAGTACGATGCGCAGACCGGATTTGTGCGGCTGGCGGATGCGCAGCGGCTCTTTGACGAGCCCGACCTGCTGTCTGTCATCAGCTTCAAAGTGGACGATATGAACCGCGCGCCAGAGATCGGAAAGGCCATTGAGCAGGCCGCGGGGCCGGGATTCATGACGACAAACTGGATGGAGCAGAATCGCGCCCTGTTTCGCGCGCTGAAGCTCGAGCAGTATGTGACGTTCATTGTGATTGCGTTGATTGTGATTGTGGCTGCGCTGAATATTCTGATTGCGCTGACGATGATGGTGATGGAGAAGACCCGCGATATTGCCGTGATGATGAGCTTTGGTGTGCAGGCCGAGCAGGTACGGCGCATTTTCCTGATGCAGGGACTTCTGATCAGCGTGATCGGCACCGCGCTGGGGCTGGCTCTCGGCTACCTGGCGTCGTGGGCCGGGGGACACTACCACTTTATTCATCTTTCGGCCGAGGTGTACTCAATCGACACGCTGCCATTTGCGGCGCGCCCGCTGGATGGGGTGATTGTGGCGGTGGTCTCCGTCGGCATCTCGCTGCTGGCAACGCTTTATCCTTCGCATGCGGCCGCGCGCGTGCTGCCCGCCGAGGCGCTGCGGTATGAATAAGCGACAAACGCAACGGTATCTTCCTGCGCTTTGCTACTGAGGCGTGATTACGCCACCGACGGCATGACGGCGCGGCAGCAGGATGCCCCGGTGATCGACCTCTGGCGCCGGTTGCTGGGAGGCTTGGGGCAATTCGCTTCGCAAGATGAGGGCGCCACCGCAGGCGGGACACCAGTCGGATTCAGTTCCCTGCTCCAGGACGGCACGGCATTGCGCGCAAACGCGTTCCATAGTCTGAGCTTACCCGATGCAGCCGGAGAGGGCGTGAGGGCGATTGTGACCTTGGAGAGCCGCTCGCCTGGGAAGAGTCGTATCCGCGCTTAAGCCCGGATAAACTTAGAGCATGCATCCTCCTGTGCGCCTGGTAGCAATCGATATGGACGGGACCCTGCTGCCGACGTTCTCTCAGGCGATCAGCGACCGGAATGTGAAGGCGGTGAAGGCCGCGCAAAGAGCCGGCGTCACGGTGGCCATTGCGACGGGGCGCCGCACCGCATACACTGCACCCCTGCTGCAGGGGCTGGAGTTGCGAGCGGACATGCCCTTGATCACGTCGAACGGGGCAGTGACACGGACGCTGGCTGGGCAGGCTCTCGACCGCAGCCACATGAACGCGAATGTCGCTCGAGGCCTCTGCGGGCTCTTGAGGACGTTCGGCTCTGTAGTCTTCACATTTGACCGCGAAGGACGCGGCGACCTGGTGCTTGAAGATATGGACGCGGCACACGAGCGAATTGCGCTGTGGGTTGAGGCAAACCGCGGTGCGATTGAAGTGGTGAAGCCGCTTGAAAACGCATTGCCCGATGGCGATGACCCGATCCAGGGTATGGTGGCAGGTACGGTGCGCAAGATGAAGAAAGCGGAGAAGGCGCTGAAGGAGAGCCAGTGGGCGGAGGTCTGCGAGTGCGTACGAACCGAGTACCCGGCGCGAGACCTGGCGATTCTCGACCTGTTGCCACCGGGCGTGTCGAAAGGATGGGCGCTCGAACGGCTAGCGGCTCGGCTGGGAGTGGACCGCAAGGAAACCATGGCCATCGGTGATAATTGGAACGATGTTTCGATGCTGGAGTGGGCAGGCCAGGGTGTCGTGATGGGCAATGCCGCATTGGAACTGCGGACGATGGCGAAGATGCGCGGCTGGAAACAGACTGCAGCGAATGACGATGATGGCGTTGCCGCCATACTTGAGGCCGCCGTCGCGCAAGACGCGCGCCAGAGCCGGTCAACCCATTGGGCAGCGAGGTCGCAACGTTGAAGGTACGCAACTTAATTCGAATGGGGTTTCTTGCGGCCCTGGCAGCGCTGTCACTGTCGAGAGCACACGGTGCCGAGCGCGTGACACTGAACAACGGCTTTGCCGTGGAATGCAATCATCACGCCGAGGTAGCCGGACGCGTGCGGCTTTACTTGGACGCCGGCGACTCGAACTACATGGACTTCAAGCCGGAGGATGTGGCCAGCGTGGAGACTGCGACCTCAATCTCTCATGCCCAAAGCGGGAGCGCAGACGGGCACGAGACAGGTGAAAGGCTGACCCACACGGATGTGAAGCAGATTTTGTCCGCGGTGGGAAAGACCCACAACCTTGATGTGGATCTGCTGGCCAGCGTGATCAAGGCTGAGAGTGCGGGCAATGCCCACGCGGTGAGCCGCGCAGGCGCGCAGGGGCTCATGCAGCTGATGCCGGCGACGGCAAGCACTCTGGGCGTAACAAACAGTTTCGAGCCGGGCGAGAACGTGCGAGGCGGATCGACTTATCTTGATGCGCTGCTCACGCGCTACCATGAGAATCTTGCGTTTGCCCTTGCGGCGTACAACGCAGGACCCGCAGCCGTAGACCGGTATCACGGCATTCCGCCCTATCGAGAGACACGGATTTACGTGGCCCGCGTCATTCACGAGTTCAATCGCCGGGTGAAAGCGCGTGAAGCGCAATTGCTTGCCGACAACGACCTCCTGAAACGGCAATCCAGACAAGGAACAAATTGACCGGCATGCCTGCAATCCGGATCGCGCCCGGCCTCACCGCCAAGTCAGCTACGAAATGGAGAGAGATTGAAGAAGAATCAATTGATCCTTAGCCTGGTCGCACTGGGGGTAATTGTCGCGATCGTTGTGTGGGGCCGCGACAAGATCCACTTCGACTTCGGCGTCTTTCGAGCGCAGTTGTCGATGGTTGACTGGACGCGCATCGCGATCGGGGTTGCCTGCATCTACATCGCCTATCTATTTCGCGCAGTGCGCTGGGCCTTCCTGCTGCGTCACAACAAGAAGGTACCTCTCTTTTCCCTGCTGGGAACGCAGGTCATCGGATTCACGGCAGTGGCGCTGATTGGCCGCGTCGCCGACCCGGTGCGTCCCTACCTCGTATCAAAGAAGACGGGCCTGCCGCTGAGCAACCAGATCGCGGTTTACATTGTGGAGCGGCTCTTCGATGCCGGTTCGACGGCGCTGCTCTTTTCCTCTGCGATATTGCTGACAGCATGGTTCGGCGCACCGGGTGCCTTGCCCCACCCTGAACTGGTGAAGAAGGCCGGTTACTGGGGTATGGCCCTGACGGTGGCAGGCGCGGTTTTTCTGGTGCTTGTGCGGCTGGCAGGTGGAACGGTTGCCTCGCTTCTCGAAGGCGCTCTGGGCGTGCTCTCGAAGAAAATTGGGCAGGCCGTTGGTGACAAGGTGCGCGAGTTTCGCGAGGGTCTGAATATCATTCGCTCGCTTTCAGATTTCGGCATCGCAATCTCGACTTCTCTGGCGATGTGGTTGCTGATTGCCGCCGCATATCTTGAAACAGCGCGAGCCTTTGTGGCGAGCCCTGAGTTGGCCACAATGACCGCCACCAAGTGCATCCTGCTGATGGTGGTGAGCGGCGTGACCAGCATTATTCAGTTGCCTATCCTTGGCTGGTTCACGCAGATCGGACTGGTTGCGGCGGCGATTTCGAGCTTTTTCGGCGTACGGCCCGAGGCAGCCACTGCCTGTGCCGCGATGATCCTGATCGTAACCTTTCTGAGCGTGGTGCCGGTGGGCCTGGTGTGGGCGCAGGTGGACAACATCAGCCTGCGTAAGGTGACGGTTGAAAGCGAACGCGCTGAAGAAAAACTGGAAGAGGCGAAAGCCACTGAATAGGGTCAGCGTGTCTGTGCCACGTTCTACACGCGAAAACCGGATCTGCTCCGGCGCAACTGCGCCTCCCGTGAGAAGCATGCTCATTGCCTGTTCCATGGTGAGATCGGTTTCGACGACTCGCTCGAGGGGGAGAACCTGCAAAAACGCCGAGGTGGGATTGATGGCGTTGGGCAGCAGCACCGCTGCCAGTTCCTGACCTGTGGTCGAGTCGATGAGAGTGCGGGTGAGAAAACCGATGCTCTTGTTCCCGGCGACCGGGAAATCGACGAGGACAACCCGTTGGCTCGTCTCCTTGTTTGTCATCATGGTGTCGAGAAGCTGGCGCACGGAAGAATACACCTTCGCGACAAAGGGAAGGCGCTCGAGAATCGCCTCGAAGATGCCGAAGATCTGGCGGCCGATGACGAGAGACGTGATGCGGCCGACGAGGTAAAGCACCGCCAGCGTGAGAAGGACAGCCAGGGCGGACTGAATCCAGGGCTGCCTGACCATCGACTGGACCCATGGCTGCGTCATCCAGGTCCGCGGGAAGATCCCGCCGAGCACGTGCACAACCGGCAGCCCCACGCGCTCCAGATTGCCTAAGAGGAAGCTGAAGACGAGCCAGGTGACGAGAAGCGGTCCGATAGTGATCACCCCGGCGAGGACACTTCTTTGTACGTGGCGGGGCACTTCCCGAAGGTGTGATCTCACAGTGGTTCTCCTGAATGATTCTGAAGATGAGGATACGTCAGAGAAGCCGCTGCGGCGCCGGACCGATTGCATCCAAACGGGGTGAGGATGGAACCTGCAGGCGGACGGCAGGAGTACCCTGTATTCGGAGACCGGGAAGGGAGCGCATGAGCCAGAACGTTCAAGAAGAGCCGAAGGAACAGCGGAATGGCGAATCCGGCAATGGCGAGTCCAGGAATGGCGAGGGCGTGAACGCGCCCGCCTCGGGAGCGCCGCCTCTGCCCGCGCAGCGTGCCAAGACAGGGATTCCGCTACGGCCAGCGACACCCCCGGCCAAGTCCGGCAAGACCACTGGCTTGCAAAAGGCCGCCGGCTTCGCGCGCACCGTTGCACCGCTGATCCAGAAGGTGTTGCCGCTGCTCGAAGGCAATGTGGCCGGTGCGGTAACGAACCTGCTGACCTCCCGAGATGCCGCTCCGCGCGTGAATCTCGAGCCGCTTGAGAGCGCGGTGACGAGGATGCGCAAGGATCACATCGATTTGCGCCTGAGCGTCGCGGACCAGAATGCCGCCCTGAAACGGGTGGCCGACCAGATCGAAAGCGTCAAGGACTCCGTTGAACGGAACGGGCTTGAGGCGCGGGAGCTGCGCCAAGATGTGCAGCAGTTGCGAAAAACAGTCAACCTGTTCATCTGGATCGGCCTGATCCTGCTGGTGATCTCGATTGTGATCAACATCGCCTTCTTTGTACAGATAGAGCACCTGGCTCGCTAGCCGGCAGGCCGCTCCACGCTCTCCGCCGTGGCAAGACCCTCCCGTTGGAGAAATTGTTACCATATCAATATTATTGTTGTTTTCATAAACTCCAAGTGAGTGTTCTTTGCTTTCTTTTACGGTCTTTGTGTTTGGGGTTATTGCCAGTCGTATTTTCTGTGGGCTAGTATCCCGGTAGTTCAAATTGGGGGGATTCGCCCCAGCCACACATGCAGTTGTTCCTGAGTTCACAGAGCTTCACTAACGAGCGGGTGCTTACCGGTGTCCGCGGACGGAGTGCACAGTTATGGCATGGTATGCCTACTGCATCGGTGAAAAACAAGCATTTCCAGAATTAGCCCGTCACCGCAAACCTGTTCCGATGGAATTAGTACACGGAGTCAGCGGGAATCAGGTTTTCCTCTACCCTGCAAGTGATCTAGCGATCATCGTCAGCGAGCACAACCCGTCGGAGGCGCTTAACCAGAAGTCCGGCGTGGATCATGCGAGAGTTATCGCAGATTGCTTTCAGCATTCCACAGTGTTGCCTTTCCGGTTCGGCACGGTTTTTAACGACGACGAAAGTCTCCGCAAGTCAATTCGCGCCAATCAACGCCAGTTCCTCTCCAATATCGACAAGCTGCGCGGCAAGACAGAAATGCACCTGAAGATCTTCGTGGATGATTGTTGTACACGAGAGATCGCGCGCGTTCAGAGCGGCTCTGACACAGTAGGACGCGAGTACCTCACGAACCTGCGTGAGACCGCATCAAGACAGCGCGAACGCCAGACCCGCGCGCGGGCAGTGAGCTTCCAGATGCATCGGCTGTTTATGCCGCTCGATGAAGAAGTAAGTTGCCGGCTGACTGAAAGCGGAAAGATGGTTCTGGACATCGCCCACCTTATCGAGCGGAAGCATGTGGAGCGCTATCAGAACAAGTTTGCCAGCACAAGCGCCATGATGCGAGAGTGCCAGCTGCAGCTCTCGGGGCCGTGGCCGCCGTATCACTTCGTCCACCGGCTCACCCGCAACGGTCATGCGCAACAACCAGCTTCTCCGGCTCAGGCACCGGCCCCCGCGGTTGTTTCGAACGTTGCCTCAGCCGTTGCACAGCGCACGATGATTGCGTTGGCTTAGCCATCTTTCTTAAAGAAACAGCCTCAGGAAAAAAATAGCCTCAGCTCCGGCTGAGGCTTTTTCTTTCCTGCAGCGCAAACCCTGCGCTAGCTCGAGGTTCCCGCGCTTTTTCCGCGGCTGAGGACGAACGATTTGCGGCGATCGAGCGAGGCGCGATCGATCTGCTTCCAGAAGCCGACAAAATAATCGATTGCGGAGATTGTGGAGACAAGCACCGTGAAATAGATTGCGGCGACCGCGATCCATTTAACCGGAATAACCAGAAGACCGAATTGCCATTCGTTCCAGTGGTGCGCCAGAATCGCAGAAACCACCGAAACAATCTGGATGACGGTTTTGAGCTTGCCGAGCTCGCTCGCCTGGATGGTGAACCCTTCTGATGAGGCAATGGAGCGGAGGCCTGAAATCAAGAACTCGCGGCCGATGATGACAACGGCGATCCAGACCTTGACTACGTCAGGGTTATAAGCGACGAGCGCGATGAGCGCCGCGGTGACCATGATCTTGTCGGCTAGAGGATCGAGCAGCATCCCCATTGTGGTGATTTGCCCGCGTTTCCGTGCGAGGTAGCCGTCGAGGCCATCCGTCATGGAGGCAAGGATGAAGAGCACCGCAGCCGCAATCTCCTGTTCACCGTGCCCCTGGGCGGGAAAACGGGGCGAAAGAATCCACAAGAGCAGAGGGATCATAACGATCCGGCTCATCGTGATGGAGTTGGGCAAATTCACGGCTTTGAATCCGATCCCTTTAGTGCGCTCTTGCTTCTTGACGCGTTCGTGCTTTTTGATGCGTTCGTGCTTTTACGGTCCATTATTGCACCGCGCGCGCCTACCGGCTGCAAGGCTCTCACGGCGGCAAGCAAATCAGTAATCAGATTCGCTCGAGAAAAGGGTGGTTGCAGCGGTAGGGTCGCTATGCTGCTTCCATATAGGACCAGTTTAGTCGCAGTTTACTGCTTCACTTCCAACAATGATTTTGGCCTGGCGCGTACCCCCGAAGCTGCTCCCGCAGGCGAAGGCGTATTCGCAAAGAACTTTAATGACGGGCGGCGTTTCTCAAGTCGCTCACCGAGGACTACGAAGACGCATGAAGAAAAAAGCGGGATGGCCATCCCGCTTTCTGACCATCCCGTTTTGATTTCGCGTTAAGCGCGCCTAGGCGTAGATGCCGCGCTGCTTAATCGTGAACGCGACGCGATCAATAGCGAGCATATACGCGGCAATCCGATTATTTACGTTGTGTGCTTCGGCATAGCGCACCACATCTTCAAAGCTGTCGCGCAGGATGGTTTCGAGCCGTTCGTTGACCTGCGCCTCTTTCCAGAAGTAGCCCTGGCGATCCTGCACCCATTCGAAATAGCTGGCGGTGACGCCTCCGGCATTGGCGAGGATATCGGGCACGACGAAGACGCGCTTTTCCGCGAGAATCTCGTCGGCGACGGCGGTTGTGGGTCCGTTGGCGCCTTCGACAACGATGCGCGCCTTGATGCGATCGGCGTTGCGACTGGTGATCACATTCTCGGTCGCCGCGGGAATGAGCAAATCGCAATCCGTAACCAGTAGTTCCTCAGACGGCATGGCTTCTGCGCCGCGGAAACCGAGAGTGGTGCCGTTGCGGTATTTGTACTCGGCAAGCTGGTGAATGTCGATGCCGTTGGGATTGTAGAGTCCGCCGTCTTTCTCGGCGATGCCGACGATCTTGTAGCCGTGCTCCATCATGAGGCGCGCCGCGTTGGAGCCAACATTGCCGAAACCTTGAATGATGACGCGGCAGTTTTCGATGGGGATGTTGAGGTAGCGCAGGCTTTCATCGCAGGCGAGCATAACGCCGCGGCCTGTGGCCTCAGTTCGTCCGCGCGAGCCGCCGATGTTGATTGGCTTGCCGGTGACGACGCTGGTGACGGTGCGGCCCATGTGCATGGAATAGGTATCCATGATCCACGCCATGGTCTGCTCGTTGGTGTTGATATCGGGAGCAGGAACGTCCTTCTCCGGTCCGATGAAGTCGATAATCTCTGACGTGTAGCGGCGGGTGAGGCGCTCGATTTCCCCCTGGCTCAGTTTTGAAGGGTCGCAGATGACGCCACCCTTGGCTCCTCCGAAGGGGATGTTGACGACCGCGCATTTCCAGGTCATCCAGCTTGCCAGCGCGCGCACTTCATCGAGTGTGACTTCAGGGGAATAGCGAATGCCTCCCTTTGCGGGGCCTCGCGCAATGTTGTGTTGCACGCGGAAACCGGTGAAAATCTCGATGCGGCCGTCGTCCATGGTTACGGGAAAGTGCACGATGATTTCACGGGCTGGAGTCCGAAGGAGCTTCCAGAGGCCGTCATCCAGATTGAGCTTTCGCGCGGCAAAATCGAACCGTGCACTTTGTGCTTCCCATGGGTTGATTTCCTGATCCAAAGTCACGGCTTGCGTTCCCGATGCCATATATTTCTCCAAAATTCTGTACGGACAACCCGTCCTGTCCGCGTCTGTTAGATGGGGCGAACACCGTTTGGGTAATGCGGTGACTCGTACGCGGATTGGCGTAACCGCCCCATCTGAAGCAGCCCGGCGCAAACCTACACAGCAATTTGCCCAAACCCCTGTGAGTCTAGGCCTGCGGCGAAGAAGCGTCAAGCATGAGGACCGGGCGCGGATATCCTTTTGGAACCTGCCTGAGAACCCCGCTGACCGCGAAGATCTCGACAAGGTGAGCCTCGGCACCTTATCAGTTAATAAGTTCGAAGGGCTTCCCGACGGAATGGAAAACGCGGGGCTGATGGGCTAAGCTAGACTCAAACAAGTCAAATGCACCTGCTTTTGAGCTATTTCAACGACGGCCAGACCATATGGAGTGGCCATTAAGAGAGATTTGCCCGCGATGCCTGGAGAAGCGATGGCAAATGCCGATAAGATCCTGGTTATTGACGACGATAACACTGTGTGTGAGTTGGTAACCGCGCTTGCACAGGCAATGGGCTTTGATTGTGTCGCGATGAAAGATGCAGCGGCATTTTCAAGTGTTGAATTTCCTGATACCACGCTGATTCTGCTTGACTTGATGATGCCAGGAATGGATGGCATCGAAGTTCTGCGTTTGCTGGGCGAGCGGCACAGCCGCGCCCGTATTCTGCTGATGAGCGGCATGGATCGCCGGGTGCTTGAAACGGCTGAGAAGCTCGCGCACAGCCTGGGGCTGCGGGTCGTTGGCCACCTGCAGAAGCCCTTCCCGCTCACCGAACTCAGGGGACTGCTGAGCACGCTGGCCGGGATGGAAGTGCCGGCCACGCCGGTAAGCGCGCCGCGCGTCTCTGTGTCAAACGACCAGTTGCGGAAGGCTCTGGAGAATCACGAGTTTGTGAACTACTACCAGCCGCAGATCAGTCTGGTCACAGGAGAAGTGACTGGGGTTGAAGCATTGGCTCGGTGGAATCACCCCGAGATGGGGATGATTTTGCCGGAGAACTTTATTGCGCGGGTTGAAGCGCTGGGGCTGATCGGCAAGTTGTGCTGGAGCACCGCTGAAATGGCGATGACAGAAGCCAGGCAGCTTGTGGACCGCACAGGAAATCCCCTGCGGTTGTCGATTAATGTGTCGATGATTTCGCTGCACGATCTTGAGTTTCCCGATGCATTTCTCAATCTTGCTAACCAATACGACTTCCCTACCGACCGCATCGCGCTCGAAATAACTGAAACCAGCCTTATCAGTGAACTGTCGCGCACGCTGGACGTGCTAACCCGTCTGCGGATGAAGAATTTTCATCTTTCAATTGATGACTTTGGCAGCGGCTACGCGATGATGCGCCAGTTGCAGCATGTTCCAGCGACGGAACTGAAGATCGATAAGAGCATCGTTGAGAAGATGCACCAGAACGAGAGCGATCGCGTAATGGTGGAGAAGATTATCGAGATGGGCCATGAGCTCAACATGGAAGTGATGGCCGAGGGCGTTGTGACCCTGGAGCAGCTTGAAATGCTTCGCCAGAAAGGCTGCGATGGCGCGCAGGGCTTCCTTTTCAGCCATGCGCTGCCCTTGGACGAGCTGACGAACTGGCTGAAGACTTACTCGGCAAAGTAAGCGCTGAGTAATTGGACGCAGCCTGACCCGAGATCGAGGCAGGGGAAGCCTCTCCCGAAAGATCGCCGAGGCACTACAATCCATACAACCTGATCCAGCTTTGCGTGACGTGTTCGTGTGAGGTAAGAATGAACGGATTCGGCAGGGTTTCCCTTGTCGCGGTGTCCTTGTTGTGTCTTGCTGCCTGGCAGACAGAGGTATCGGCGCAGACTCCGGCCCCCGCGGTTCCATCGGCGAAAACACCTTCTGCTCCAATTCCGCTGACGCAGCCTGTTGTCGTGCAACCTGGAACTGCAGTCGCTGTACCGGGACATCCGCTCGACTCGGCTGACCTCGAAGCTTTCTTTGACGGCATCTTTCCCATGCAACTGGAGCGGAGTGACATTGCCGGTGCGTCGGTGCTGGTGATGAAGGATGGAAATGTTCTGCTGCAAAAGGGCTACGGATACGCCGACGTGAAGACGAAAAAGGCAGTCGATCCTGCTTCGACAATCTTTCGGCTGGCGTCGATTTCAAAGCTGTTCACCTGGGTTTCAGTGATGCAACTTGTGGAGCAGGGCAGGTTGAATCTCGACACGGACGTAAACCAGTACCTCGATTTTCAAATTCGCCCCGCATTCAACAAGCCCGTCACACTGCGCAACCTGATGACGCACACGGGCGGCTTTGAGGAGTCAATTGATGACATCATCATCACCGACCAAAAGCAGTCTGTCTCACTGCGCCAGTATCTGATCGACAACCAGCCAATGCGCATCTTTCCACCCGGAGAGATTCCCGCTTACTCGAATTATGGAGTCGGGCTCGCGAGCTATATTGTGCAGCGGGCAAGCGGCGAACCGTTTGAGCAGTATGTTCACGAGCACATTTTCGGGCCGCTGGGGATGACGCACTCGTCGTTCCACCAGCCAGTGCAGAAGCCCCTGGCAACTCTTCCGTCAGAGGGGTACAGGGAAAGCACCCTGAAGCCGCCAGTGGGTTTTGAGATCTTCAATCCTGTCGGCGCTGGGGGAATCTCATCGTCCGCGGCGGATATGGGGCGCTTTGGGCAGGCGCTGCTGAATGGCGGCGAGCTCGATGGCAATCGCATTCTTAAACCCGAAACACTCGCGTTAATGTGGACCCCGCAGTTTCAGGCTAACGATCAGCTCAACGCGATCTGTATGGGCTTTTATCAAAACAGGCGCAATGGCCTGCACTGGATCGGGCACTCTGGGGACCTGATTGCCTTCCACAGTCTGTTTTTTGTTGAGCCTCAGCAAAAGATTGTTCTGTTCGTTTCCTACAACTCGGCCGCAAGCGCGAGCAAGGCAAGACCGGAGGTTTTGAACTTCTTTTCGGATCGCTATTTTCCTGGAGCTCCGAAGGTTGAGTTCTTGAAGACGCCGGCAAGCGAGCTGAAAGCAATCGAAGGCATGTATCAGTCAACCAGGCGAGCTGACAGCACCAAATTGAAGCTCGATAGCCTGACCAGCCAGCGGCAGGCAAAGGTGGACAAAGATGGGGCGCTCACCATCGAAGATGTGAGTGATTTGCGTGGTCATCCCATCAAGTTCAAACCAATTGGGAAAGACCTCTGGCAAGCAGAAGATGACCAGTCGAGGATTTTCGCGATCCGCAACAGCCGGGGCAGAATCGTTCGGCTGGCCGTCGATTTTCCAGGCGTTCAATTTGAGCGCGTGCCGTGGTACGAAGACTATCGTTTCATCGCGATCGCGGTGGGATCGAGCCTGGCGATTCTGCTGCTTGTCTGCATTGCGACAGTGCTGAGAGTGGGGAGACGCATTTTTCTGCGACGGAGACCCCGGCTTGAGCCTCAGCCTCAGACGAGGTGGCTTACCTTCGCTCCGCGCTCGGCGGCGTTTCTCTGGATTGTTTTTCTCGGAAGCCTGGGCGGGTACCTGGCGGTGCAAGGAGACGACCTGATGCCTCCGACCCCAGAAATGTTTCCGTGGTTTGTCGCAATGAACTGGGTGACGGCGGTGGCGATTGTGCTGAGCCTGCTGGCCGTGCTTGCGGCGATCAGGATCTGGCGAAAGGCCGACCTGCGCCGGATCACAAAGACAAAATTCGCGCTGGTTGGCCTTGCGTGCGCGATTCTGAGCTGGTTTGCGATTCACTGGAATCTGCTTGGACCGGCGCATCGAATCTAAGAACCGTCGAGGGAACCGTGCAGGCTGTACGAGCAGGTACACTGGACCCTGTGAAAGCCTCCACGCAGCCTGTTCACCCCACCCGCAAAGAGTTTCTGGCGCTTGCGAAGAAGCATACGCTCGTTCCCGTGTATCGCACGCTGACGGCCGACCTTGAGACCCCGGTATCGGCCTTTCTGCGGGCAGCATGGCCTGAACGCGAATGCTTTCTGCTCGAATCGGTGGAAGGCGGCGAGCAGGTAGGGCGCTACACCTTTATCGGAGTGAATCCCTACAAGCGGATCGTGGCACGGGGCCGCAGCATTGCGATCACCGAAGGCAAGCGGACAACAAGCATTGAAGGCGACATCTTTGCCGTGCTGCGCGATGCACTCAGCGGGCATAAGCCGGCGCGGCTGGTCGGCATGCCTCCGTTTACCGCAGGCGCAGTGGGTTTTTTTGCTTACGATGCGGTGCGGCAGATCGAGCGGCTACCTGAGTCATCAAAGGACGAACTTGGGGTGCCGGATGCCTGCCTGTTATTTTTCGACGAGGTGTTGGCCTTTGACCACGTGCGTAAGCAAATCTGGCTGATGGTGACAGCCGATCTAACCATCGAGCGTCCCGAGCAAGCCTACGATCGGGCGATTAAGCGCCTGGCAAAGCTTGAAAAGCGGCTGGCGCGACCGTTGCCGAAGCTGCCCGCGGTAAAAGGCCGCGGAAAGCTGAAAGTGGCGCATCGCACCGCGAAGCGAAGCTACCTTGCCGCGATTGAGAAGACGAAGGAATACATTGTGGCGGGCGATGTTTTCCAGACGGTGCTCTCGCAACGCTTTGACATTGAGCCCGGGACCGACAGTTTTCAGGTGTATCGTGCGCTACGGACCGTGAATCCCAGCCCGTATATGTATTTCCTGCGCTTCACGCCGGAAGGGCCGCTGGCTGAACCCGCCACCGCAGGCAAAGCAGGAAAGAAGAAGAGGCCCGCGGCGATTGAACTCGCAGGTTCCTCCCCTGAGTTGCTGGTGCGCGTACATGACGGGAAGATAGAGTACCGGCCCATTGCTGGAACGCGGCCCCGCGGTACAAACGAGGCGGAGGATCTTGCGCTCGAGAATGAAATGATGCAGGACGAGAAGGAGCGAGCCGAGCACGTAATGCTGGTAGACCTGGGGCGGAACGACGTGGGGCGGGTAAGCAAGTATGGCAGCGTGAAGGTGGATCGCCTGATGTACGTTGAGCGCTACAGCCACGTGATGCATATTGTGAGCACCATCGAAGGGCAACTGAATCCGGAACTGACCGCGGTGGATGCCCTGCGCGCATGCTTCCCTGCCGGGACGCTGAGCGGAGCGCCGAAAGTGCGAGCAATGCAAATTATCGAGGAGCTGGAACCGACACGGCGGGGCACGTACGGCGGCACTGTGCTGTATGCGGACTTCTCCGGCAACCTCGACTCGTGCATCGCAATCCGCTCGCTGCTGGCGAAAGACGGCAAAGGCTATGTTCAGGCAGGCGCCGGGATTGTTGCCGACTCGGTTGCAGAGTTGGAATACCGCGAGTCGCTGAACAAGGCCCAGGCCGTAATTCGAGCCATCGAGCAAGCGCGCGAGAGCTGACGCGTCGGTGAGCCACCCAACTAATCCGCGCCCCCTAGTCCGCGCCCCCTAATCTGCGCCAAAAATGCGACCGAAGAAATGCCCGATCCGGCCGAAGAAGTTCGCCTTCTTCTTAGCCGGCGCAGTTGTCGTTGCGGTCTTCGTTTCAGCCGCTGCACCAGACGCTGATTGCAGCGGCGAAGCGGGGGCCTTGTCGGCGGCGCTCTTGTCGGCGGCGTTATAGACGAGCGGCTCCGTCTGCTGCGCAGGTTTGCCCGCCACACCGACCGGACTGAGCTTTGCCACGGGTGAGGGCGCCAGACCTTCACTTTGTGCCAGCGGGAAATCGTTGCCCTTCATTTCGGCCGGAGCAGGCGGGCACCCACAGGACTCCTTCTCCTGATCGACAACTTCGCGCAGGCTGCCGTGCTGGAACATGACACGCTGCCCGGATTGAATCCGATAGAGGCTTCCATCAAAGACGCTGGTGACCAGAACATAAGGTGCATTGGGGCCCGGATTGTCCACGCAGGTATCGCCGCCCTCGCCCAGACGAACCTTGAGCCTGGTGGTTCCGGGGCCGCTGATGAGAATGCGGAAATCGGGAGTGAGTAGAACGTCGGCGCTGCGCCCTGTAGCGAAATCGGTCTCAACGGCGCCATGATCCATGGCCATCATCAGACCAGGTGCGTCACTGGAAGAGATACTCGAGTCGGCCGCAAGCTTGAGCACGGTGGAGGCGCAGATACGCAGCACCCCGCGATGCGGCAAAGTAACCTCGGTGGTTGTCGCGCCCGAAGAGACGGTGCCATTCGCCGCGATCAGGGCACGCCCTGCAGTGACCTGAAGCGCGCCGGTAACGCTGGCTGCGCTGCCCGGACTTCCATTGTTGAGGGGCACGATTGCGATTGGCGTGACCAGGGCGGGCGGCGGAAGGGACTCCGCCGAGGCTGTCTGTGCATGGAGCGGTTTGTGCTGAGCCAACGACAGAAATGCCAACAGGATGATCAGCCCCATCTCGCGGATGGGTGAAAGAGACAAGCGCGCAGTTGAAAGGAACCCGAGATGCATGAGTTACATTTCCAGAAAATTCCTGATCATCTGACGGCCGCCCTCGGTCAAGACGCTTTCGGGATGAAACTGCACACCCTCGATGGGCAGCGTGCGGTGACGCACGCCCATGATCACACTGCCGTCCGCTTCAGAAGTACGAGCCGTGATGGTGAGTTCGCGCGGTAATGAAGCTTGTTCGACGATCAGTGAATGGTACCGCGTGCAGGTCAGAGGACTCTTCAGTCCTGCAAAAATGCCCTTGCCATCGTGCTCGATAACGCTGGTCTTGCCGTGCATGAGCCGCTTTGCGCGGACAACCTGCCCACCAAAGGCTTCGCCGATGGCCTGGTGGCCAAGACAGACCCCCAATATGGGCGTTTTGCCGGCCATGTGGCGGATAAGCGGCACCAGGATGCCCGCTTCGCCCGGGGTGCAGGGGCCGGGTGAAAGAAGAATACGGTCGGGCTTCAATCGCTCGACCTCTTCGACGGTCAGTTCGTCGTTGCGCCGCACCTCGATATCGACGCCCTGCTCGCCCAGATATTGAACCAGGTTATAGGTGAAGGAGTCGTAGTTGTCGAGGACGAAGACCATTGAATTCAGTGTAGCTGCTGAAGCCGCCGGATGATGATACCCGGAAATGGACACGTTCGCCGATCGGGCGGGATGCTCCCGGGGAGTTCTTTCCCAATCCGCTTAAAAAATGGGAACAATTGCGTCGCATACGACGTACCTTGCTCAGAGGAGGTTACGGACCATGGTTCTGAACATAAACTCCGGGATGGCGATTGCCTGGGGCGCGGTATTGGTGGTGTGGATTGCCGGGGCGCTCTTCACCAAGCGGACTGTCAAGTTCCAACCCGGAGGCAGGCGGTTTTTTCATGTGGCCCTGGTAGCGCTGGGATTCACCCTGCTTTGGGCCAGGGTCTTCGAGGTCGGCTGGCTGGGCCACCGATTCCTGCCGCAATCGCAAGCTGTGGCTCTGGCAGGGCTAGCCCTCACGATTGCGGGGTGCCTGTTCGCGATCTGGGCGCGCTTGACGCTCGCAAGTAACTGGAGCGGCGAAGTCACGTTGAAAGCCGGCCATGAACTGATCACCCGTGGGCCCTACGGTTTGACGCGTCACCCTATTTACACGGGGCTATTGACAGCTGTTGTCGGCACCGCGCTGGCGAAGGGCGAATGGCGATGCGCTCTTGGCTTCGTGCTGATCCTCATTGCCATTCTGGTGAAGATGGGGCAGGAAGAGCAATTGATGATGCAAACCTTCCCGCAGTCCTATCCTGACTACAGGCAGCGCGTGAAGGCGCTTATTCCAGGTGTGTTCTAACGGTTCGTCAGAACAGGTTGGTATGAAAAGGAAGAAGGATACCGGGAAAAGACAGTTTGCCGTCGATGTCGAACAGATAGAACGGGACCTCGGGAGCATTCGCCGCGCACTGCGCAAGCCTCTCGATACCCAGGTGGCGAAGGGAAATCTAACTGTGCCGCAAACGAACGTGATGCAAGCTGTTGTGCGCAACGCGGGAATCAGCCTGAAGGAACTCAGCCAGGCCATGAGCCTTGCGCACTCCACAGTCAGCGGGATCGTTGACCGATTGGAAAAGCGTGGCATGCTCGAGCGACGGCCCGATGCATCCGATGGCCGGATCAGTCGGATCTACCCAGCTGCAGTCGTGGTGGAATTTGTGCGGGACCAGATTCCAATATTGACGAGGAGCCCGCTGGAAGCGGCGATCGAGCGCGCGACGGCGGCAGAGCGCGTGGCGATCGGTGCAGGGCTGAGGCGCCTGAGAGAGTTGCTGGAAGTAGCGCAACCTTGATTTCATCACTCTCCGCGAAGGAGTTGCCGAACTAGGCTGCTTTTGAAAGACTGGCATTGGTCAGGAGCCATGGTTCTACATTTTCTAGTTCGAGGCCGGGTGCAGGGAGTGGGTTTTCGCTGGTTTGTGCATCGCGAAGCGAGCGAGCTCGAACTGCGAGGCTGGGTGCGCAACACGGAAGACGGCGACGTGGAGATTGTGGCCTCGGGCGCGGAGGAAGATCTGTCCGAGTTGCGCGCGAGTGTGAGCTGTGGTCCGCGCGGAAGCCGTGTCGACCGCGTGATAGAGCACAAGCTCGATGAACGCGAAGCCGGTGGACTTGAAGCTTTCCGTATTGAAGGGGCCTGGTAAGCGGGCGGATCCGCCCTTTCCCCAACGGCTATGCGCGCTCAGTTGCGCACTCGATTACCCGCTCGATTGCCAGTTCAGAACTACACGCCTGAATGCGTTGCGTCCTTCTATAATTGGAGGGGAAGACGAACTGCCGACCCACCTGTTCCCTTCCCTCAAAATTCTTTCAAGCGTGGCTTGAAACTTGTTTCAGGAGCAAGCAGATCTATGTCCGACGGAACAAAGCAAGTAGATGTGGATGTTTTAAAGGCGCTGATTCGCACCGTGCCTGATTTTCCCAAGCCCGGGATTCTGTTTTACGACATCACCACTCTGCTCAAGGACAAGACTGGCTTTGCGCAGTTGATTGATGCGCTGGCTGCCCACTACATCGAACAGAGAATTGACCTGGTGCTGGGAATCGAGGCGCGGGGCTTTATCTTCGGGCCTGCCCTTGCCTACAGGCTGAATGCCGGGTTTGTGCCCGTGCGCAAGCCACGCAAACTGCCTGCGCCGGTCGCCCGCGTGACCTACGATCTGGAGTATGGAACCGACACACTCGAGATTCACATGGATGCGATCAAGCCGGGCCAGCGAGTGATTTTGGTGGATGATCTGCTGGCAACCGGCGGCACGATGGAGGCGACGGTCAAGCTGGTGAATCAACTTGGCGGCGAGATCGCGGGACTCGGCTTTGCCCTTGAGCTCGATTTCCTGAAGGGTCGCGATCGCTTCGCTGGCTATGACGTCTTCAGCCTGTTGCACTACAACGAGTAGAGCCGGCGTTGCCGGGGATTCTTAGTTCCCCGGTCCTTATTCGAGTGATACCTTCAGCTCTCCTTCTGCGGAGGCGCGCGGCGATTCGCCCGGTCCAGCGGCGTTCGCACGCGTTTCCTGCAGCATCTGGGTGTCAGCGAAACGATATCCCACGTAGACATCAGTGAGAAGGTAGACCGGGGCCGAGGGATCGTCTTCGATCTTTTTGCGCAGCTGGCGGATGAAAGTGCGCAGATACTCAACTTCTTCACGGCAATCTGCTCCCCAGACGGCGGTAAGCAGCTTGGCGTAGGTGATCACGCGCCCTGCACGGCTCATGAGGCAATAGAGGATGTCGTACTCCTTGCGCGTGAGGTGCAGAGGCTGGCCGCGCTTGGCGACGGTTCTGCGCGCTGGAGTGAGACGAATCTCACCGATTTCGATGGGAGCATCTTCAACGCGAGCAGGAGCGTGCAGGCGGCGGTGCGCAGTGCGGATACGCGCTACGAGCTCGCGGATGCTGAAGGGTTTGGTGACGTAATCGTCGGCGCCAAGCTCGAGAGCTTCAACCTTTTCCTCTTCACCGTCGCGAACCGTCACCATAAGCACCGGAAGCCTGGGCGTAAGAGCGCGAATGCGGCGCAGCGTCTCAATGCCGCCGATACCTGGCATGTTGATGTCGAGAAGGACAACATCGACAGGCGTGGAATGAAGGAGCTGCAAGGCTTCTTCGCCGCGCGACGCCTCGAAAACCTGAAACCCGAGTTCCGCAAGAGGCGGCCGGAGTGCCCGGCGAATCGCCGCTTCGTCGTCAACGATGAGAACGCGTATTACGGGTTGATTCATTACGATTTCCTCTTCTGCAGCGGAGTTGGGATTGCCGCGTAAAAGCTTGTTCCATCGTTCTCGTCGCTGGTAACCCAGACATATCCGCTATGGATGAGCGCGACGCGCTTGGCCACGGCGAGGCCGATGCCGGTTCCGGCAGCGCGGTTGGACGAGGTGGATGAACGGTAATAACGATCAAAGATGCGTTCCCGGTCGGCAATGGGAATAACCGGGCCGATGCTGTGCACCGAAAAAATCACTTCAGCCTTCGCCTGGATGGCGCGAATTGTGATGGTTGTGCCATAGATGGCGTACTTGCAGGCGTTGTCGATGTACTGGGCAAGCAACATCGTAATCAACTGTCGATCGCAACAGAGAATAAGATCTCGATCGGGCATTTCAACCGCAACCTTCATGCTGGCGACGCGATCGCTGAGGCTCTCGATCACGTCCGCGATCAGCGACTGCACCTCGACATCAGCAACATTGACGGAAACCTCACCCGCATCGAGACGGGCCGTGGTGAGCAGGCGCGTGGTGAGAGCATTCAACAGGGATGCCTGTTCGTCAATGAGCGACACCAGCTCGGACTGCGCAGATGAAAGGCGCCCCATTTCGCTGAGGCCGCTTGAAGCCGCTCGAATCGCGGTGAGCGGTGTCTTGTAGGCGTGCGCAAGGCTGTCAAGTACGGTGGAGCGCAACTGCTCCGTTTGGCGCTCGGTCTCGATGCGGCTCTCGTTGGCAAAGGCCCGGTAACGGTCAAAAGTGATGGCAATCAGGGAGGCAATTGCATTGGTGGTCAGGGGATTTGTTTCGCCGCGAAGCACGATGCTGCCGATTGGAACGCTGCCGAGCCGGACGACGCGTTTGCTGATGCCCGTATCCGAGTCGTCGCTGCTCGCCTCAAAGTAGTAGACGTTCTGGGCGAGTTCCTGTGGGTCGTCGTGCCAGTAACCCGCCTGATAGGTCTGATGCATGTCGGCATCGAAGACAACGACAGCCTCAAGGGAAAAGACTTCGTGCACGAGTTCTGCAAGCTGGGCACCGGGTTCGACATGCAAATTCATTTGCAAGGTGCGCCGGGTGAACTCGTAGAGGTCATGCATCTGTCCGCCCCACGACTCGGACTCTCTCGCATGCTCTCGAACGCGAGCCGAGAGGCGGCTCACAAGCAACGCTATAAGGACAAAAGCGACCAGCGTGATAGAGTCTGCGGGATCGCGTCCAGGGTTGAACCGAGCCTGCCTTACCGACAGATAGCTCTGAACAGCAACCGCCGAGAGCGACACTATCACCGCCTGCCAGAAACCGCACAGCAGAGCGACAGAAATAACGACAAGAAGGCAAAGGAGCGCCGAAACCGGAAGCATCCACTGGAACCAGTGAGCAAGCAGGCAGATAAGGAGCACAGAGAGCAGACCGAGGGCGCACTCAGCCGCGAAAATAAGCGCACCGGATCCTGATCCTCTGGGACGGCGCGCGCTGAATGCTTTGCCTAAGGGCATGTAGGTAATAGCCAACTGCCTCGGTCCTCTCCCGCATGAACCGCTCAAACGCCCAGAACCCAGGCATGTAAACTTTCGGCGTGGCCGGCAGCTTGACTCCTTGCCTGCCAACGCGCTTGCCGATCACGCTTGAAATGATGCTTGAATTTTACCGTATTTATGTATTTCTTATGCAGAGAAGTGTATGCAGAGCGCGATCTGCGAGGTGATGGTGCAATGTCGCACGTGAGATCGTGCGCCGTGGCACTGGCCAGACGATCATGTGTCAGTTGACTGAGTCGATCAGATAGCGAAACGCCCTTGAGACAAATTACGGTAGTGCTTTCCTTCTTCATTTGATCTTTATCAAAATCGCTCTACGCTTGGATCAATCTTGATGGACGTTTAGGCTCTCTCGCAAGACACAGGGGCCGAATGAGCCGTTGTAGAGCCTGGTATTCGCCCGCAACGCGTAAGAAAAGCATAGAGAAGGACGTCATTCTCTGACCGTCGAACCTCAAAGAAGCTGCAGTTTTGTCTCTGAGCGGGGTGCAGGCCCTTAGCCAGAGTGGAAAGCCCTCCCAGGTGGCCCCCAATCGTGTTAGACCTTCAATTTGGCCAGGCAAGCGATCCTGGAAAAATCCGACCCAACAATGAAGACTCTATGGGGGCATTCATCCCCGCATCGCCGCAGCAGGCTCGTACACACGGATATCTGTTCGCCGTCGCAGACGGTGTGGGTGGGCTTGACTTCGACGAAATTGCGTCTTTCACCGCAGTTTCAGTTCTAATTGAAGAGTTTGAGAAAGCAGAGCCCGGGGCAATGCTGATCGGCCTTTTGCCCCGCTTGATTCATTCTGCCAACGCTGCGCTGCATGAACGATCCCTGGCGCCGGAGTCTGACGGCAAGAAGATCGCAACAACGCTGGTAGCGTGTGCAATCCGGCACGATCAGGCAGTTGTTTCGCATGTTGGAGGTTCTCGCTGCTACCTGATCCGCAATGGCTACGCCCGGCAGATCACGCAGGACCATACCTGGTTGAATGAAGAGAAAAAAACAGGCACCAGGGAATCTGCAGACGTTGCACCGGAGGCACAGCATCCTCTGACCAGTTCTCTCGGCCTCAGGCATTCGGTTTCGCCAGACACAACGGCATTGACGTTGCTCCCAGGAGACGTGCTGGTGTTATGCACCGATGGTCTGCATGATGAGACGAGCAACCTCGAGTTGGCGAGGATTGCGTCGCAGCCAAAGAGCGCCGACCAGATTGCGCGCGAGCTGGTAGCGCATGCTGTCAAAGTAGATGGCCAGGACAATGCAACAGCCCAGGTGATTCGCGTGCGGTCGGTGGAGCAGCTCGGTGTGCATCGCCCGTATCCCCTGACCGGGGATTGAACCCAGCGGGCAGAAGCCCCGAATCACAACAAAGTTCTTTCCCAACGCTACATTTTGCACAGAATTCAGGGCATATCAAGGTGCAGCGGAACAAAGATAAAACGCATGCCTAACGCCGAAGGCGTCGACAGCGTTTCCTGCAAAAAATCCTCCCCGGTCTTCAGGCAGCTTCTGTTTGATATTCTGCTTCTGTCAATACTTGCAGCCTGCCCAATGTTCCCGGCGAAGCGGGTGTTTGTCTTCACGGGTTCCTTATGCCGCGGAACCTAAACTGGTAAGAGCGAACTACCTTTTGGATGAAGAAGGAGATCAATGTCTACTGAGTACCGGAACTTTCTCGCGCTCTCGTACGATGAGCTGGAAGAACTGAATCTGCAAGCCAAGGCTGACCGCATGAAGCGGCTGCCGATTGATGAAATCCGCGAGAAGCGGCTCAAGTACCTCAAAGATCAGAAGAACATCAAGGCTGTAACGGTGCTCTTCAGCGATCTCGAGGGCCGGCTTCACTTGCTGGACTATGACAAGAAATTTCTGATCGATTCCTACGAGAATCTAACCTTCGATGGATCGTCGATTCGCGGATTCACCGCGCAGAAGGAAAGCGATCTCCGCCTGGGCATTGACTGGAGCGCCTTTTACTGGGTGCCGGCGGACGTTTTCGGCAATGGCAAAGTGCTGGTGTTTGGCACCGTCATCGATAAGGATGGCAGTCCCTACTCGGGAGACCTTCGCGGCGTTCTGAAGAGCTACTCCGACGGCCTGTTCAAGGACAAGGGCTACACGCTGAACGCTGCCAACGAGATTGAGGGCTTCCTCTTCGCGGGACGGGATGCGGAAAAGAAGTATCACGAGACGGGTAAGTTCGAGTTCATCAACACTGGTGGCTACTACCACGTGTTGCCGCTCGATCCTCTTCGCCAGTTTATTGATGCCGCAGCCGAAGTGCAGCGTGCGATGGGCTTCCAGAACGAGAAAGATCACCCAGAGGTGGCGCCGAGCCAGTTTGAAATCAACTACGGTTACGGCGAGGTGGTTGCCGCCGCCGACCAGATTCAGCTCTACAAGCTGCTTTGCCGGCAGATTGCCAATAATCTTGGCTATACGGCAAGCTTTTTACCCAAGCCTGTAGTTGGCGTGAACGGTAGCGGCATGCACACGAACGTATCCATTTCAAAGGGCAAGACGAACCTGTTCTGGGATGAAAAGGGCCAGGAGAAACTTTCCTCGTTTGGATGGGATTTCATCGATCGCATCCTTAGCCATGCACTTGATATTTGCCTCGTCCTGAACCCGAGCGTAAATTCTTATCGCCGCCTCGATCCGCACTTTGAGGCCCCGAACCAGATCAAGGCCTCCGCTACTGATCGTGGCTCGATGATTAGGGTTCCGATTGGTAATTCACGCTCGATGCGCGTTGAAGTCCGGTCGGTTGCGCCGGATGCCAATCCCTATCTCACGCTCTACTCGATCTTCAAAACGGGTATCGACGGCACGAAGGCAAGTATCGACAACCTGCGCCAGGCGCAGCGGTATCTGCCCGATCATGTGCAGAAGGCGATCGATGACTTCAAGTCGTCTGAATGGATTGGAAAGATGCTTGGCTCCGATGTTCAGGGTCGTTTCGCGGACTTGAAGCAAGCCGCCGCCGACCGCTCGCCGCGGGAGCTTGGCACCTTCGTGAAAGGCTCAGAAGTGCAGTATCATCACGAGGTTTACAACCAGTCGCTCTGGAACCTGTTTTAAACAAGAACGGCTCAACTGGAAGCTGCAAAATAGAACGGCGCTGCCACTCTGGCGGCGCCGTTTCACGTTTCAGTCGCTTTAATGACGTGGAGCTCGATGCTACTTGGTATTGGGCAGGAAGTAAGCCTCAACGGCACGCATGAGCGTTTGCTGATCGAGGTGAGGCTTGAGGCCTTCGTATTTCGCAGCCCAGCAGATCTGGTTCACCAGATCGCGAGGATAGCAGGCACGCAGTTCCTGGTGGAAAGTGCCGCGGATGACCGAAATGAGTTCATTGAGAATCGCCGGGCTTGCCTCGATATCGTGCGCCTGGGCGACGCGGCGAAAGATCTCGCAGAACTGCTCATTCGTAATGGTGCCAAGGCTGATCTTGGTCTGGATGCGACGGAGAAACGCGGGGTCCATGAGATCCGCGGGATCGAGATTGGATGCGAAGACGACCAGCATCTCGAAAGGAATCTCAATCTTGCGACCGCCGGCCAGGGTGAGAAATTCGATTCTGCGATCGAGAGGAACGACCCAGCGGTTGAGGAGTTCGTCCGGGCGGATGCGTTGGCGGCCCAGGTCGTCGATGATGAGGACGCCGTTGTTGGCCTTCATCTGCATGGGACCAACATAGTATTTCGTGATGGGATTGAACTGCAGGTCAAGCATTTCGACCGTGAGTTCTCCACCAACCATCACAGTGGGCCGCTGGCAGCGCACCCAGCGCAAGTCGCGTCCCTCGGGCTCTGAGTCGGGAGTGCGACGATGGATCGATGGATCGTAGACGGTGATGATCTGCCCATCGACCTCGATCGCATAAGGCAACCAGACGGAATCCTCCGCCAGAACGCGCGACAGAGTTTCCGCCACGGCGGTCTTGCCCACTCCCGGTGGCCCGTAAAGAAAGACAGCCGAGCCAGAGTTAAGGGCAGTTCCAAACTGAGCGAGGGTTTTGCTGTCGATCACAAGATGAGAAAAGGCGCGCTCAACCTGGGGAGGGCGGACTGTAATATCGCGGACGCTCTGCTTGCGAACCTGATCGACATAGCTGGCAAGCGAGACGGGCGCAGGACCGCCGTACTGGCTTTGCGACAGGAGTTCGACGGCGCGGGCACGACCCTGCGAGGTGATGGCGATGTAGGGAATGCTGCTGACCATCCCCGTAACTTCGCAGAGCAGTTTTCCGCGTAGGCGGCTGAAGAGTTCATTGGCGACATCAAAGCTGAGGCATGTGTGTTCGGCGAGGTCGAGAACGGAAAAAGGCCCGGAGACATAGAGGTTCTTGAGCGCGATGTCCTCGAGGATTGCCTCGCGCACACCGAGATCGGAAATGGACTGGGGCCGGTTCTCTGGCGCCGATATGTACTCAAATTTAAGCAGATCTCGCATACGTTTTATTCGCAAGTAGAACCCTAATAGAATAGCCGACCGCGGAAGTTCCCGAAAGGTTTATCGGCTCGAAGACTGCAAAGATCTTGTCTGCCTGAGACGCTGAACTCTTTGCGCGAGCGGTAGTTGGTTTGCTCTGTGACGGCTGCCTCTTCACAGGTAAGTCCAGTCGTCTTCCCGTTGGCCACTGCCGCTTCAATCTGTCAAAGGAGAGTTACGATCTGCTTCGGTCAATGCTTCTTCCCTTGTGCCATTCCAGGCTCCTCTCATAGCGGTTTGTCTCCTTGCCTCTGGTACAACATCCACCCGGGCCCTCCACCATCAAGCTACCCACTGTCGGTCATCTTCGTCTGCATTTGAACACTGCACGGGGGGAGCACGAAGAAGAGGCCTGCACGAAAAGAGCACCGACGAGCGAAACGCGAATAGGTGAGCATAAGTTGAATAGGGTCCTCTTATCGATCTTTAGTCATCGCGCTCACGAAGCAGCTGCCACACAAATACTCGCTGAGCTGACTTAGAAAGAGCGGCGTGCAGTTATGCATCCCCGCGCGCAACGCTGACGTATTGAGGCTTGAAACGTGAGCGCGTAACGCTCTCGCAACGGCTTTTTATCTCTCAGAATTGAGAGATAACAACGCCGCAGATACAGGTCCGCGGATCATCGCGCTCACCGCTCATCGCCTGCAGATTAACGAATGTTCTGAAGCGGTGATTTCGTTGTACGATCCGGGTTGAACGAATAATTGCGGATAGTTAAGATACCGCTCAATGAGTCCCATCGGAACCCCGGTCAGCCCTATTATCAAGGTCGATCGCGACGAGGCCCGGCCCCTGCATCGCCAGGTCTACGATGGATACCGAGAGGCGATTCTTCGCGGAGACCTGTCTCCTGGGCAGCGAATTCCATCGAGCCGTGAGTTGGCTTTGGAGCTTCACGTTTCCCGATTTCCTGTTCTGCAGGCATACTCTCAACTTCTGGCGGAAGGATATTTCGAAAGCCAGGTCGGCTCGGGAACCTTCATTTCATCAACCCTTCCTGAACAGATGATGTCGTCGGAACACCACGCAAAAGGTCCAGAGCACGGTCCATCGGGAAACAGGCCTGTCGCCAAACGTACTCTTTTCTATCCAAAGTTTCCCAGAGACTCCGTTCTGCGCGGTTGGGGAGCGTTCGGACTTCATCAACCCGAATTTGACCAGTTTCCATTCCGCGTCTGGTCTGACCTGATGGCGCGTCACAGCCACAATCCCTCGTCTAGTTCGCTGCAAAAAGTAGATCCGATGGGATCGCCGCGATTTCGCGAAGAGATTTGTCATTACCTTCGCACCGCCCGATCGGTCACATGTGACCCAGAACAAATCATGATTGTGTCGGGCTCTCAACAAGCACTGGACCTGACTGCACGTGTTCTCCTTAATCCGGGCGACTCAGTACTGGTTGAAGAACCGGGATACAACCTGCAGAGAGCGCTGCTGACAGCAGCGGGATGCCATTTGACACTTGTGCCAGTCGATGATCAGGGAATGGACTTGACCAGGGCGCCCGAGTGCACTCGAGCGAAAGCCGCATTCGTTACGCCGTCGCATCAATTCCCTCTGGGCTCAACGATGAGTGCGTCTCGTCGCCTTCACTTGCTCAACTGGGCACAAAGCGCAGGAGCGTGGATTATCGAGGATGACTACGATAGTGAATTCCGCTACGATGCGATGCCGATTGCTTCGTTACAGGGACTTGATGTGAACGAGCGGGTCATCTACATCGGCACGTTCAGCAAAATGCTTTTCGCCTCACTTCGCGTCGGCTACATAGTCATCCCCCGGGATCTGGTGCGCCTCTTCGAGGCAGTTCGCTACACCACCGACATATTTCCGCCCTATCTCGGTCAGGACGTTCTTGCTGACTTCATGAAGCTTGGTCACCTCGGACAATACATCCGAAAGATGCGGTGTATCTACAGCGAAAGACGAAATGTCCTGGTTGAATCTATCCGAACTGAATTTGGAGATTTCTTCGAGGTGCTTGGCGCCTCCGGGGGAATGCATCTGTCAGTGGCGTTGCCGGCGGGATTTAACGATATGGACATTTCCGCTCGCGCGGCAGAGGAGAGATTGTATCTTTGGCCTCTTTCGCGGTATTACACCGGTACGGAGTGCCGGCACGGATTCGCGCTCGGCTTCGGCAGCATCACTACCGACCACATCCCTGATGCGGTGAGACGTATGCGCGCCTGTGTGCTTGGTGATCGAACGGCCTCTACGCGATCGATCAAATCGATCAAATCGATCGATCAGTCACCACGCGGCAGCACAATGCACGACTCATCTTTCGTTCTGTAGACGACCGTTCTGTAGCTTATCTAAACAACCATATCTATCGTTTGACGCAGAGCCTCTTAATTGGTCACTAACACTCTTGCATAGTTGGAATGTTGGCGCTCATTCATACCTTGACAACTTCCAGGCAGCTATTCGCCCATGCAAGTTGGATCAACAGCACAATACACAACGCGCTCTTCCACTCTGTAGCTTCTTATGACAACACATCTATTCTTTGACGCAGACTCTTCCACTTAGTCACCAAGACTTTTGTTGAGTCATCAGGTTCGACCAACCCTGTTCAGTGGTCATGACAAAACTGCTGGAAGCGGTTATGGCAAGTGAGCTCCAACACCGGCACTCTGATAGGTGCGGCGATGACACATTGCCGGCATTACACATTTCACGTTGGAGCGAAATGAATGACTAATACGAGCTTTTCATTTTTGGCCATGACGCACACAGCTCACCCTCGTTCTTCCGAACGAAGGCGACCGACTTTCTTGTTCACCCTCTTTCTCTTCGCGCTGTTATTCGGATTCTCGTTGACTGCAGTCGCGCAAGAGGCCACTCTTCTGGGAACCGTCACTGACCCTGGAGGCGCTGCTGTACCCAACGTGAAGATCACTGCCACCAATCTGGAGTCGGGACAGGCGAAGGACATCGTGACCAACAGCGACGGTCATTATGTCCTACCCGATCTGAACATCGGTCACTATAGCGTGAAGGCGCAAGCGACCGGCTTCAAAGCCGCGGAACAAAAGAACGTCGCGCTGCAAGTTGGCGACCGCGACCGGATCGACTTCCAGCTCGAAATCGGCGCAGTTCAGGAAACTGTAACCGTAGAAGCTGATTCCGTGCGAGTGCAGACTGATACCGGAGAACAGAGCAGCGTGATCACCGGACGGCAGATATCGCAACTCGCGGTGAGCGGCCGCAGCATGTACCAGCTCGCCGCTCTCGTACCCGGCGCCTCGAGCGAGATCGGGGCTGGCGGCATGAGCGCCGGTGAAGTTAACACTCCTGTTGGTGGAGACGCCAGTGTTGAATTCAACGGCTTGCGGCAGAACCACAACATTTATTTGCTGGACGGCGGCGAAGACGATGATCGTGGCGGCGCCGGCGGCATGAGCATCGCTCCATCGAGCGACGCAATCGCAGAGTTCCGCACCCTCACGTCAAATTACAGCGCGGACTACGGGCTTTCATCGGCAGGAACAATGTCGATGGTGCTTAAATCCGGAACCCGAACTCTGCACGCATCCGCATGGGAGTTCAATCGCAACGACGCATTTGACGCGCGTAACTATTTCAACCCGCCGCCGCAAAAGGTTGCCGAACTACGACTCAACGTCTTCGGCTTTAACGTAGGCGGCCCGGTTACTCTTGGAAAGCTTTACAATCCCGACCGCAAGCGCACTTTCTTCTTCTACAACATGGAGTGGCGCCGCTTGATTCAAGGAGGATTGACGAATCAACCGGTGCCGGATCGGTCAACCTATGGCGGAAACTTTGGCTCTCAGACAATCAACGTGCCCTCTGCATCTTCAGTGTCGAGCTCGGTTCTTGCGCGGAACTGCCCTGGAGGCATTTTGCCCGCCGGGATCGTGCAGGGCGCTCCCTTTCCCAACAACACGATTCCCACATGCATGATTTCGCCGAACACAACGGCATTGCTGAATGCCGGCATTTTCCCCGCGCCTAACACAGTAAATGCGAATGGTACATCCACCTTTATCGGCGGCAACAATTCCCCAACGAACCTCACGGAAGAAGTTGTCCGCGTGGACCACACCTTTACGAGCAAATTTTCGGTATTTGGGCACTTCATCGCGGAACAGGTATCGCAAGGCTTCGGTGTGAGTCAGTGGAGCGGCGCGAATCTGCCAACGGTAGGAGACACTTTCAGCAATCCCTCCTACAGTGCGGTTGTGCACGCAACGTACACAATCAGCCCAAATCTGCTCAATGAGACTGCATTCAACTACAACGGCAATCGAATCGCCATCGTTCCCTATGCGGGATCGGGATTGAAGAGTCTTTCCCTTCCCGATGGCTACGATTCGTCAAGCTCACGGCTCTTTACGGGCCCCAACAACGGCAACCGCATTCCCAATATCGATCTCAACGGATTGTATGGCAGCCACTTCGAGATCTCGAGTTGGCCGTGGCACAACAAAGCCGACGATTACCAGGCGCGAGATGATTTTTCCTGGACTAAAGGCGAGCACCAGATAAAAATCGGCGCAAGCTGGGCCTTGTACAAGAAGGTGCAGGATCTCTTCGGCCAGACCCAGGGCGCACTCAACTTTGACGGCACCTTCAGCGGCAACGATTTCGCTGACTTCCTGCTCGGTACCGCTAAAAGCTATGGCGAACTGGCCGTGCAGGACCAAGGACTCTGGAACAACGTTTCATGGGCAACCTACATCCAGGACAATTGGCGCGTGAATCGGAACCTTACACTCAATCTGGGTCTCCGTTGGGACGGCGTACCGCACACCTATGAAGCGAACAACCGCATGGGGAACTTTTATCCCTCGCTCTATAAAGCTGCCGATACGGCTGTGCTTCTTCCTGATGGAACGATAAGCCCCAGCAGTCCCGGACTTGGCTCAAGCCCTAACCCCATTCTGGCCGGCGTCCCGCTGTACATGAATGGCATTGGCATCCCAGGACAGAACGGAATCCCGAAAGGTCTGGTCAATAATAACTGGGCCACGGTAGGACCACGAGTCGGTTTTGCCTATGACATGTCTGGCAACGGCAAGACCGTAATTCGCGGCGGGTTCGGGCTCATGTACGAGCGAATTCAAGGAAACGATATGTACAACGCAGGCACCAATATTCCTTTCAGCCTCAACGTAACGAATGCCAGCGTGACGATGGAAAACCCCAGCGTTCAGCTTGCTACAGGAAGCGCTGCGGCCAGACCGATCAATCCTGCCGCTATCACGGGCATGGCAATCGATCAGTACAAACAACCGGCCAGTTACCAATACAGCGCGGGAATGCAGCGCCAGTTGAACGCCCAATCGGTTCTATCGATTTCCTATGTTGGAAATCAGAATCGCTTCCAAAATAATTACCGTCAGATCAATCTGCCCGACGAGTCGTACCTGTCGGAACTCATCGCGGGAGCGCAGTACAACAATGCGCCGGGACTGCCATATCCCGGCTTCAACTCCATCAACCTGTCGACCAACGAAGCTAACTCGCACTACAACTCGCTTCAGGTTGACCTGAACTCGCGGATCCGAGAACTGACCATGCGGGCGTACTACACATTGTCGCGGACCGTCGATCCAACGCTCGGAGGCGGCGGAGGCGCTGACCTGAGCAATGTTTCCAATCCGTATCTTGGATGGAAGTACGACAGCGGACCAGGCGGTTACGACAGAACGCACAACGCCGCTGTCAACTTCATCTATGACATCCCCTTCCTGCAGAAGAGCCCGAATCGTCTATTGAGGACGGTGCTGGGTGGGTGGGAAGCATCTGGCATCGTGACCATGACGTCCGGGCTGCCGATCAATCCACAATTGACCGGAGGTCAGAGTGGCAACGGTTTGCCAAATGCCACGAACCGCCCGGACAAAGTTGCCGGCGTCTCCTATCCACACAAGGCCGGCGAGTGGTTCGACACATCGGCATTTGCATTTCCGGCAGTAGGCGGCTGGGGTAACGCAGGTTTCAACTCACTGCGCGGTCCTGGTCGCGACAACTGGAATCTCTCCCTGTTCAAGAGCTTCGCCTTCGGCGAAAGCCGGCGGCTCGAGCTCCGCGCGGAGAGTTTCAACATTTGGAACCACACTCAATTTGATCAGGTCAGCAACGGACTGGGAGCCAGCAACTTCGGCCAGGTCACCTCGGCGTTTGATCCGAGGGTCTTTCAGTTCGGCGCAAAGATCTACTTCTGATCTTTCTGGAATGTAGCCTTCCTAATTCCCGCTCATACGCTGATTCGGTGTGAGCGGGATATTTTTGTCTTCAAGTGCGTCCTGCAAATAACAACTCCGTGCGGTCGATCATGGCCGAAGCGATCCTGAATCGGGAAGGCATCATCAGGCTATTCTGTTTAGATGGATGCTCAGAAGCTTCTCGAATTCCTGCGGTCCAATCGCTTAGCAGTTCAAGCATCACTCGCCCGCGATGCTCCGCAGGCCGCGGTCGTCGGCTTTGCAATCAGCGATACGTTCGAGATTGTCTTTGATACCCTGCAGACCACGCGAAAAGCCATAAACCTTCGGCATAATCCTCACATTGCTCTCGTAATAGGGGGGCTAATAGCGGGCGATGAGCGCACTGTCCAATATGAGGGTATTGCTGACGAGCCATCTGGAGCAGACCTGGAGCGCGTCAAGAAGATTTACTATTCCGCGTACCCTGACGGACCGAACCGGGCAAATTGGCCAGGGCTGATCTACATCAGAGTCAGACCAAAGTGGATCCGATACAGCGACTACAACCAGAATCCTCCTGAGATCGTGGAGATTCAGGAACAGGATCTAACAGCCCTAATTTCTCAGATGTTCTCTTTGGATCGCCAACGGTCGCCCTGATAATCGGCAATCTGCCTGACGCACTACACTAGTTGGTGCCGCGTGTTCCGGCCCAATCTATGACGTCAGAGAGCCTCCAGGGGTTTTGGAGCAAGTCCCACTGCAATTGGCCCTCCTTATCAAGAATCAGTTGTGCCGCGGGATAGAGAGATCCCGTGCTTTTGCTCTTGTCCTCGTCGTTGATTTCGACGGTGCCGGCCGTGAGGTTGTAGGACTGAGACTGCGTGTCGTAGAAGGCCTCGCCAAAGCGGATCTGACGATTCGTGACGAAGACGATCTTGCGACCAGTCGGGGTTGGCGTCATTTTGATGTAAGAGCAGTCGTAGCCGAGCGTGCCGGTGATCTCGACGTGGCCTACGGCTTTCATCTTCTGGAGCGCGTTGACTAGACCCTGATTCTGGCCCTTTTCGAACGCTTGAACCAGCGTGACTCTGTCTGCTGGCGTCGAAAACTCGTAGATGTTTAACGTCACGCCGATGTTTTGACCCAACTGCGTCCCGGTGGCGTAGGCCTGAGCCTCGATGGTTTCATACTTGTCCCTGGCAAAGCTGGGGTGAGTCGCAAGTAGCGCGATGCCGATGGCCACCAGACTGTTGATGGTGAGCCTCAAAACTTTTGAATTGGATGTTTTTGACATGATGAGAACCTCTCTCCAAGGTGCGGTGTGCTTTGACGGTCTTACGATGGCCACATGTTCATTTGTCATTAGTCTGCGGTTCCTTGCAGATAACCTTCACATCGACGCGGCGGTTAATATCGCGGCCTTCCGGGTCGCTGTTTGGCCGGTGGGATGAGAGGTTCCGTAGCCAGCCGGCCCGAGAATGCGACGCATCGGATCACTCTTCGAGTCCCGAGATATTCCACTACTAATGTTGCCCTTGCATCACTTAACTTCTGTTTTTCTGCTTTTGTTCCGATGCTGGAGGCATAACCAGCAATTTCGATCATGTAGTTATTTGTCGAGATGGTATTGCCCGCTAACTTGCCAATGCTTGCTTGTCAGAATCCGAGAGTGTTGAGCTACCTGTTTCGAAGAATAGGGCAGCTTCTCCTACTGCCTTGTAGTCACCTGGGTCAGAGACGCGCGTGTTGACCAACTGGACTGCGGAGGCATCCGCTGCTGCCAAACCGCGCACTGCAACGGCAGCCTGGCCAGCCTGGAGGGCTGTCGTTTGTGCGTTGTTCGCTAAACCCTGCGCCGCACCCGCCGCCGCAACGCCCTCGTTTGCGATGACGCCTTTTCTGCCCACTTTCGGTGACAGATGCTACGAGCTACTCAAAATCATTATTGACATCTCGACGCGCCCAACAACTGTCGCTTGGGACAGGTGCAGCTTTGTTTCAGCGCGAGGCACCGGTTTGCTCTATAGTGGTGGCTTCGCCGGGCTGCTCACCCAATGGGGAACCTGCCGGCATGACGGAGACCAAATGGCAAGATTTGTCCTTGTACACGGCGCGTTTTCCGGCGCATGGATATGGGGGCCACTGACGGACCATCTGAAGGCGGCCGGCCATACGGTGGCCGCGTTTGATTTGCCGGGGCTCGGAGACGACGAAACGCCCGCCAGCAAAGTCACACTGGATGGCTGCGTGGCCCGCCTCTGTGAGGTGCTGGATGCCGGCTCCGAGCCGGCGATTGTGGTCGGTAACAGCATGGGGGGCGTAATTGCGACCCAGGCGGCGGCTCGCTGTCCGGAACGGGTCGCGGCGCTTGTTTACGCAACCGCCTTCCTGCCAAAGAACGGTCAGAGTCTTCTCGACCTGACACAGCTTCCTGAGGGGGCCGGCGATCAGGTGCAGGCCAATATCACCATCGAAGGTGATCCTCCGGTTGCAACTATGCCAGCCGCGGCGTCGCGTCAGGCGTTGTACGGCTCCTGTGCAGACGAGGTCGCGGCGTGGGCCATCGCGCAGCAACGCCCGCAGCCACTCGGACCCTTTGTGACACCGGTATCGATCCCGGCCGGAGCGCTCGACGGAATCAACCGGTATTTCGTCGTCTGTACTCGCGATCGGGCGATTCCCTTGCCATTGCAGCGGCGAATGATCGCCGAGAACGTGTGCGACGATGTTGTTGAACTCGATACAGACCACACCCCTCACTTGTCCATGACGGAGAAGTTAGCGGGGGCCCTCCACCAATTCGCAGCGCACTCATCCAAGTATGGGAAGAAGGCTCGTGCCATGACGCAGCGTGTGAATGGGTAACGTTTGCCGCGGGGTCTCCGGTATTTTCCCGGTATCGAACGGGAGCGTGGAACCGGACGCAACCTAATCGAATTGATTGGTGGACGCGGTAGGAATCGAACCTACAACCTGTCGGTTAAGAGCCGAATGCTCTGCCAGTTGAGCTACGCGTCCAGCGGTGTGAAGTGCGCCACGCGGCAGGAAAACAACCGCAACGCATGCAGGCGGAATTTCTGCTGCACTTCAAGAAATATAGCACAGACAAAGACGGATTCCAAAGCAGATGGGGCCGAGCCGTGAGCTCAGAAAGTGAAAGCCAGGCCAGCGCGAATGGCACGCTGATTCTGCGCGAAGACAAGCACCGAACCATCGCTCAAAATATAGGGGCGATAGCCCTCGGCGAGCATATTGCTCACATCGAGCAAAGCCTCAATGCTGCCGCCGCCTTCGTGCCTGATGCAGAGGGGTTGGCGCAGATGGAGATTGAGATACGGCTCCGCGGCTTCGATGGAAAACGGGGCAACCTGCGTGACCGTATCTTCCGGCTGCCAGCGGTAGGTGGCGCGCCATCTTGTTCCCGTTCCCTGCAGAGTGCCGGAAAGCGACAGCGTATAAGTCTGAACCCGCCGCGGGCGCGCAGCAGCGAAAACCTCTGCAATGGGCACCGGGTGCGCTATCACCGGCATTGCCAGAGCATCGCCGTTGGCATAGCTGAGACGAAGATGCTGGCCGTGGGGCAAACGCCGGTCGACAGAAGCCGCGAATCCCGCCGTGCTGTAGCCTGGTCCGGCGGTCCGCAGCAAACCGCTCGTCTGATCGAAAAGCAGGTCGCCCGAAGAGAGCGCGGAACTACCAGCGGTCAGATGCGATGCCGCTTCCATCACCGGATTCCGAATGCTATCAGCGAAAACCATGAAGGCGACACCCGAGTTGTCGGTCTGTCTCTCCCAGCCGATTTCCTGGTGCATGCCGTGCTGCAGCGTCAAAGCTCCGTCCCGCGCAGCGACGTCGGGCAGGTAATACGCAGCCTCGGATTCATCGGCGCCATGGGCCGATGGGATTGACGTACTCATCCGGTAGCGAATCATTCCGCCACCTTCGCGCAGGGCGACCGACGCAAATGGCAGCGCTGCGACGATGGTGTTAGGCGAATTCCGATCAAGACGGGCAATCACCTGCTCCGCACCGACTTCTGCCTGAACCGTGTCGCCCAGGTTGATGTTCTCCCACGAGCGCATGGCGACTTCGTCAACGCCTTCGGCGCCCTGGGTTTCAATCTCAGGATGAATGGCGATAGCAGCCAGAGTCTGTACCGAACCCGCGAAGCCCAAGTCCTGCCGGAAGCCGAGCATCGATTCAATGCCGGCATCGGTGCGCGGATCGAAATCGACGCGTGCAAGCAGTTCGCGGCTGTCAGACGGAGTATTTTCGATTGCTGCAGTGATGCGCTCGCCACTCTCTCCGAATGTGCCCTGCTGACCGGTGGCAATAAGCCTTGCCATCAGCTTCGGGCGGGCGTTGCTGCCGTCGGATACGACGAGGAGGGGCCCATCTTCAAGCCAGCGCAAGAGCGGGCGATTCGCGGCGGAGCGAAGCGTCCACGCCCAGTCGTCTTTCTGCGCATTTGCCGCGCGCGGCTGTACCGGCAGCCACTGCATCACCTCATAGAGCGTGCTAAGCGTGAGATTGACGATGGTAGCGTGGCGGACGCGCACACCCTCGCGAAGTGAGGGCAGGAAGGATGACCCCATTGCCTTGACCGCATAGCGGCCCGGCAGCACGCCAGGAATAGAGAACTCGCCTTTGTCGTTGGTATAGACGACGGTGATTACGTTGAGATCAGGACGCAGCAATTGCACAACCGCGCCAATCTGCGGAACCCCGGCCGAATTGCGCACCACGCCTGAAACCGATCCGGGCGCTGCCCCGCGAACGGGTGCGACGCCCATGGCAATCAGCGCGATGAAGAAGACGAAATGAACCCTGCGCATCATCACTCGTGTTGGTGAACCGGCAGCGTCCCTGGCGTATCTGATCCTAAAATTGCTCGCGCAGGTTTCCCGATCTGGAGTCGGGTAACCTTTTCGCGCGAGGTACATACTATTCCACGACAAAAGGTGCCGATTGCGCAATCTCTTGTTTCGAGATTTCATCATCGACTTTGATCATCACCTTATACTTCCCCGGCTGAAGTCCAGCGACGGGAAGAGTCTTCTGCACGGTAATCTGATCGCTATGCGCCCCTAACTCCTTGGAATCCAGGCTCTTTTCAAAGAGCACACTGTTGTTGGCGGCATCGACAATCTGATAAGTAACCTTGGCCTCGTTACTCTTGGTGGCCTCATTGATGCCCAGGTTGTACACCTGCATCCAGAAATTGAGCTGCTGGCCGCGATTAAAGCTAACGGGTGCGGCTGGACTTCCGCTGACACGCGGCCGGATGAAGGTGTTGCCGATCACGAAGTTACCGTTGCCGATCGAGTGGGAATCCACGACATTCATCTGGTCCGCCAGAATGAGAGACGAAGTAGCGAGCTTTTCGTCGTGGTACTCCGGCACTGAAAGAGCGCGGCCGTACAGCCCGATGTGGTCAGGATTGTTCACGTCTTTAATGGCGATGTCGAGACGGTAGAGACCGGGTAGCAGGGGCAGCGCCTTCCAGTAGACCGACTGACGATCAAGAGACTTCTGCAGCAACTCGGCTGGTTGCTCAACCTGGACCGTGTCTTCCTGGGTCTGGACAGTCTTGTGCATCAGCGTCGTGACCTTGACCAGTATGTCCACCTCGCCCTTGGCAACACCGTCCTTCGTCACGAAGGTGATATCGCGATTCTTGATCTGCACTGTGATAGGCACAAGAACAGTGTTGTCGGTCACCTTGACGAAGTCCGTTCGGACATCGAATGGGAAGATGGGGCCGCTGATCAGCTTATGTTCCGAGATGAAGTTATCGAGATCCTTGAACTTTATCGGCGGGGGTGCAAAGAGCTTGGCCGCAAGCTCGATGCGGTCAAACTGCTTGGACTCCTGCCCCGAGGAGAGGGGGCCCGTTCCAAGACTCTCCATTCCGCCTTTGAAACGGTCTGCCTTCTTGGCCATGCCCATCTCTTCCCATTGGGTCATGCCCATTCCGGGCACGTGGAGCAGCGCGTCCTTCTCACTGCGGTCAATGGTGAAGTGATAATCGCCGCACATGCAGGTGTCGACAAACTCGAGATCGATGTTGTCGCCGACTCCTTCGATATAGCGGTAGTGCCAGGTTTCAAACGGGAACGTCGATGTTTCGCCGCCGCCTTCGTCGAGGGGTCGGTCATAAGAGCCGCCGGAGGGGTGTGACTCGATGGAGTCCGGCGCACCGAAGGCAATGTAGATATGGCCACGGTCAGTCTTCCAGCCGGGCTTGCCTGCGGCATAGTGCTCATTGGCGTAGGCAATGCGGCGGTAGTGCTCTTCGCGAAACTCGTTGTCAGGGGAGTCAGGATTGGGATTGCGGCGGAGCCAGAACTGCTCGATGAAGGAGTCACGCTCTTCGTCGTTGCCCAGGTTCTTGAAGGCTTTCCGTTCTTCGTCGCTGATGATATAGGCCACGTCCTGGTCCAGCCAGGTCTTATAGGCGCCCTTCAACTCCTGGCGCACTGCCTTCTGCGCCTTGAACCGGTCAGTGTCGCTGCGCGGTCTCTTAAGCGGATCAACTTCCTGATCCTGCTCAGAGGAAGATTGGGAGGATTGGTCAGCGGCCTGCTGAGCGCGCAATCCAACCACGGGGACAAAAGCTACACCGCAACTTAACGCGGCAAATAGGACGCTACGACCGCTCCACATCATTCAGCCTCAAATACTCCTGCGATGCTCCATTTTACGGGTCCCGGACAGTGGCGAGCAAGGGTGGCCAGGCAGGTCTCCCCATCCGTTGGACGCCGTTCTTGTCTGAAGGTAACCACTTCGGCGCCAGAGATTAACGCTCAATTGCCTATGGTCACAATCATTTGAGACTATGGCTCAAGTCGTTCGTCGAAGACAATAGACTCGGCACACGAGCGGAAAATTCGCGCCGGAATCCAGAGAAACAACAGGCTGCAGCTCGATTTGCAACTCCGACCGGCAAACCGCGGCACAGGAACCTTCTATTTCGAAGGCGGTTTCGGGTCGACTGGACAAAATTTGACGCTGTGAAGTGCACCTCGGGGAACCGCTTCGCAAAAGATTACGTAGACTAGACTGAGAGAAGCCGGGAGCCACCATTCCACATGAAGAAGATTCTTTTAATTGTTCTCGCCGTTGTTGTGACTGCTGGGCTTGTTGCCTTCATGGTCTATAAGCAGCAATCGGGCTACACCAAGGTGCTGACCGCAAAGCTGGTGAAGCAGAACCTGACGACAGTGGTCAGCGGGACCGGGCAAATCAAGCCGAAGACCTATGTGAACCTTGGCGCGACCGCCATGGGCCGCATCACCCATCTTTACGTGAAGGAAGGCGATCATGTGAAGGAGGGGCAGCTTGTGGCTACGGTTGAGAATGTGGCGCAAGAGGCATCGGTCGCCGGCCAGGCAGCCGCAATCTCCGCGGCCAAGACGGATATTGCCTCATACGTCGCCGCAGAAAAAACCGCCGAAGCAAATGTTGAGCACGCCAAGGCCGATCTCGAACAGAAGAAACTGGACTGGGATCGTGCGCAAAGCTTGTACAAGGCCGGAATCATGGCCAAGCAGGATTACGACGCAAAGAAAGCCGCATTCGACACGGATGTGGCCTCGGTGGCCCAGGCCGTTGCCGGTTTGAACCAGTCGAAAGCCCAGACGGATTCTGCGCGCGGCCATTTGCAGACCCAGGAGGCCACCCTGCGCGCCAACCAGAACGCGCTTGAACTGACCAAAGCGGTCGCTCCGTTCAATGGAATTGTGACGAATGAACCAGTTCGCGAAGGCGAGACAGTGGTTGAGGGCATCCAGAATACTGAGGGCTCGACCTTCATGACGATTGCCGATATGAGCGTGGTCACTGCCGAGGTCAAAGTCGACGAGACGGACATCGTTAATGTCCGCCTGGGGCAGCCGGCGGATGTGACCGTGGACGCCATTCCAGGCAAAGTCTTCAAGGGGCATGTGACGTTGGTTGGCGATCAGGCGCTGCTTCGTTCAACCGGTGTTGCGACGTCGCAGTCGACCACCGGCACCGAAGAAGCCAAGGACTTCAAAGTTGTCGTGACCCTCGACTCGCCCTCGGACGAGCTGCGGCCCGGCCTCTCGAGCACTGCCAAGATCACTACCGCGCACAAGAGCGATGTGCTGGCACTCCCCATCCAGGCGCTGACGATGTACGCGCCACCGGCGCCGGGAGCAACAAAGGATGGCAAGGTTGAAGCTGCCACCACTTCAGGCGCGAACGCGGCAGCTGCCACGCAGCAGGGTGTCTTCGTGGTTGAGAAGGACTCTCACGGCAGACAGCGCGCCAAGTTCGTGCCAGTAACCACGGGAATTACCGGGGCGACGGACATCGAAGTTCTGAACGGATTGACGGAAGGCCAGGAAGTTGTGACCGGCCCCTACAAGACGTTACGCATCCTCAAGAATGGAGCGCTACTCAAGCGGGATACGCAGACGGCGGTTGCGCTGCAGAGCGGTACCGCCTGAGGGTGAGCGGTCAAATCATTGGAGGGGCAGGTATCGCCATTGTGGCCTGCCCGGGAACTATCAAACTTTCAGCAGCACCTTGAAGGATGAGACTCGGATGACTCTGAACAGCACGGTGACCGAGGTCGATAAGAAGCCTGCGGTGCCACCGGAGAGCGATGTAATCGTTGTTGAAGATCTCTGGCGCACCTACGACATGGGTTCGGAACAACAGGTGCACGCCCTGCGAGGCGTCTCTCTGCGCATCAGGCACAACGAGTATGTAGCGATCATGGGTCCGTCAGGCTCGGGCAAGTCGACGCTGATGAACTTGATTGGCTGCCTCGACACGCCGTCAAAAGGCAGCTACTGGCTGAACGGCCAGCTTGTGAGCGAGCTCGACGATGACGAGCTGGCGCGCATTCGGAATAAGGAAATCGGATTCGTCTTTCAGACCTTCAACCTGCTCGCACGCGCCAGTTCACTGCACAATGTTGAACTGCCGCTGATCTACAACGGCACACCGGCTGCGGAGCGGCTGGAGCGCGCGCGGATGGCGCTCGCCAGCGTAGGCCTCGAAAGCCGCATGAATCACAAGCCAAATGAGCTCTCCGGCGGACAGAGGCAACGCGTCGCAGTCGCGCGGGCCCTGGTGAACAATCCTTCGATCATCCTGGCGGACGAGCCGACTGGCAACCTGGACTCGAAGACGGGCATTGAGATCATGGCCCTTTTCGACCAGCTTCAAGCGAAGGGAAACACGATTGTGCTGGTGACGCACGAACCCGATATTGCCGAACACGCACACCGGGTAGTGCACATCCGCGACGGTCAAATCTTCTCCGACACTCCCTCGAAGAGGCTGGCCAAGGGCATCGCAAGCGCTTAAGAATTTCCAATACAGCGTGGTTTGAACCGGAGCGAATTGTATCGCTCCGGTTCACGTTTTCCGGGGTAACCGCCGATAAGGGTTTTGTCGCCCCATCCATAGCCTTTTGGGCCGACCACGAGGGCCCATGGCGATACCAACCGCGACACCAACTTTAGATTCCCTGAACCTCCCGCAGTCGGCAAGCGCGGCGTCGCATCGTTCAGCGACGCGCATGCCCGACATGCAAATCGCGAGCGGAATCGGTCTGTGGCGGAAGCTTCTCGCGCACGCTGAAGCGGTTGCTCCCACTCTGCGGACCGCGCTCATTGAAGGGGAGCAAGGCTCCGGCAAGGAAACTCTGGGGCGCTTTTTGCATGCGCGTTCGCGGTGTGCGCGTTCAGCCTTTCAGCGCCACGACGCGCGGGAATGGCTTGCAGCCGGGGCAGCAAGTCGCCCGATTGAGGGGTTCATCTATCTTGATCGCGTGGATCTGCTCTCCTCGACTGAGGCAGAACCCTTGCTTGAAATAGCCAAGAAGCTGCCGTATCTTCCCGCCGGCCGCGTATGCCTTGTTGCCTCGTCGCAGACGCCTCTGTGGCAGCTTTTAAGCAAGGGAGCGAAGACTCCGGATCTACTCGCTCGCCTGAGCTCAGTCCTTTTTGCTATTCCTCCTTTGCGCGCACGCCGCGAGGACATTGCCTCGCTTGCGCATTTTCTGCTCGAGAGGGCCTGCGTGAACTGTCAACAGCCAAAAACTGTGCTTGCTCCGGGCGCACTGGCGCGCCTGATGCTCTACGACTGGCCGGGCAATGTACGAGAGCTATCGGCCATCTTAGAGTCGGCGCTCCTCGAAGCGCGGCAGGGCATGATCCACGTAGAGTCTTTGCGGATTCCGGCAGGCGATCGAGCGCAGACCGAATCTGCTGAAGCCGACAACCGAAGCGGCCTCGATCTTCATACGGTGATCCGGCAGCATGTCCGCCAGGTACTGAACATGAACAATGGAAACAAGCTGCGTTCTTCGCGCCAACTTGGAATCAGCCGCTCGACTCTCTATCGCATTCTTGGCAACGAATCGGTGCTTGGGCGCTGACCTCATTGCAGTCGCAGATATCGGACAACGTGGGCTGGCAGCGAGGTGAGGGAAAATCGCGGCTGGTGCTCTAGACTGATTGCAGAGTTTAGCGCCTACCGACGCATCGAGGTTTTTCCCGTTGACCAGACACTGGTTCCCTGCCCTGGCCGCATTTGCGCTCCTTTTCCCCGTTTGCCAGCCCATTCTGCAAGCGCAGACCGCTCTCTCACCCGTAGAAACAAGGCGCAAGGCGCTGAATGACCTCTTCCAGGAGTACTGGGAGGCAAATCTCGCGCATGAACCCGAGTTCGCCTCCGAGATTGGCGACAAGCGTTACAACGATCGGATCACCGACTACTCAGTGAAGGCGATGAATGATTGGCTTGCCACCGAGCAGGGCTACCTGATGCGCTTGGCGGCAATCGACCCAACGGGCCTGAATGATCAGGAGAAGATAAGCCGCGATTTGTTACTGCGCGAGTTTGCAGACGACGCGGAGAGCGCGCAGTTCAAGGAATGGGAGATGCCCGTCAATCAAATGGGCGGCATTTACTCAACCTACCCCGACCTCGTTGCCAAGCTAAGCTTCACGAGCGTGAAGGATTACGACGACTGGATCGCTCGACTGCGCGCCGTGCCCACGGCCTTCGAGCAAGTGACAACAAACATGTCGCTCGGTGTCGATGACAAGCGCGTGCCGCCCAGGTTCCTGCTTGAAGAAACTCTGGCCGATGTGAAAGAAATGGCCGCGCAGAAGCCTGAAGATTCACCGATGGCAATGCCGCTCAAAAAATTCCCGGCTTCGATTCCAGCACTGGAGCAGGAGCGAATCAGGGAAGAGATGCTGCGCGTTATCAGCAAGCAGGTTTTGCCTGCATATGCGCGGTTCGCCCATTTTCTTGAGGTCAGCTATATTCCGGCGGGGCGCGATCAACCCGGCATATGGGAGTTGCCGGATGGAGCAGCGTATTACCAGTTCCTCATTCGCCGCTCCACGACGACAGACCTGACTGCGGACCAAATTCACCAGATCGGCCTCGACGAAGTGAAACAGGACGAGGCCGAGATGCTGGCCATCGCGCAGAAGCTTGGCTTCAACGATCTCAAGACCTTTCAGGCAAGCCTCAAAGACAATCCAAAGATGCATCCGGCATCCGGCGAAGCCCTCGTCGAAGCGTTTCGTGGTTACCTCACGCCAATGCAAGCCAAGCTGCCCGCGCTCTTCGGGCGCCTGCCGAAGGCTCCGTTTGAAGTTGCGCCGGTGCCTGACTACCTCGAAAAGACAGCTGCGCCCGCCTACTACGAAGCTGGAACGCCGGATGGAAGCCGCCCGGGGCGCCTGCGCGTAAACACCTACCACGCGCAGCAACGGAACCTCTACATCGTCGAAGACATGGCATATCACGAGGGCCTTCCCGGTCATCACCTGCAGATCTCAATTGCGCAGGAGCTGACGGGTATACCTGAGTTTAGAAAGTACGTAGGATACGGAGCCTTTGTGGAAGGCTGGGGTCTCTACTCTGAGCAGCTGGGGAAGGATGTCGGGTTCTTCCAGGATCCTTACTCGGATTATGGCCGGTTGCAAGGCGACATCTGGCGGGCGATCCGCCTGGTCGTCGACACGGGCATTCACTCGAAGCACTGGACACGGGACCAGGCAGTGCAATTCTTCCATGATCACTCCGCAATTGACGAAACGAGCGTGCAATCGGAGGTGGACCGCTACATCGCATGGCCGGGACAAGCGCTCGCCTACAAGGTCGGTCAACGCGAGATCCTGCAACTACGCGCGAAGGCCAAAAGCGAATTAGGCGCGAAGTTCGACATCCGCGCCTTTCACGACCAGGTGCTGGACTCTGGCGCCCTTCCGCTGGATGTGCTTGCCGAACGGATCAACACATGGATCGCGAGCCAGAAGTAGCTCGCTCGGCACAGCCGTTTGCAGGTATTCTGAGACGAAGCCAGATCGAGAAGGAACAGAATGACCGAGATTAACGTTGAGGCCTCTGAAATTCCCGCGCAGTTGCCGCATGTTTCCGTCGCCGTGCTTGGCGCCGGGAAAATGGGTGGCATTCTGCTGCAGGCCTTTCTAAAGCAGAACCTTTTTGCCGCAGATCAGATTCATGCCACTGTTGCGCATGCCGAGAAAGCAGTGGCGCGCAGCGCGCAATGGGGCGTGGACGTAAGCACCGACAACCTGGCTGCTGCGAAACAGGCTGACCTGATTCTGCTGGGCGTAAAACCCTTCCAGGTTCCCGATCTGGTTGCCGAGATTCGTCCCGCACTGACGCCGAAGAAGACGCTGGTTTCGTTTGCCGCCTCAGTAAAGACGGGCGCAATTGAAGATGCGGCGGGCCTCGAAATCGCCGTCATTCGCGCCATGCCGAACACGCCATCGGCACTTGGAGCCGGCGCCGCCGGCCTTTGCCGTGGACGCTTCGTTCGTCCCGAACAGATGGAACTTGCGCAGCGCATCTTTGAGACCGTGGGCCGCGTCGTGGTGGTAGACGAGAAACATATGGACGCGGTGACGGGCCTCTCAGCCTCGGGACCGGCATACATCTACATCATTATTGAAGCGCTTGCCGAGGCCGGCGTGAAAGTTGGCCTGCCGCGCGACACTGCAACTCAGCTTGCCGCGCAGACAGTTTTCGGAGCAGGCAAGATGGCGCTTGAAACCGGATACCACCCCGCGCTGCTGAAGGATGAAGTAACAACCCCCGCAGGATGCACGATCGACGGCATCCTGGAACTTGAGGAGGGTGGCCTGCGCGTGACGCTCATCAAGGCCGTGATGCGGGCGACGCAGCGCGCCAGGGAGCTGGCGGCTGGATAAGAGTGCCGAGTCTCTGCTAGCCCGCCCGGCGTGGCTTCCTTCCTACATTCCGGAGCTACAGGGGCTGCGTGGCCTCGCCGTTCTGGGGGTGGTGATCTACCATTGCCACCCGCGACTGGCAGGGACATGGATGCACTACGCTTCGCTCTGGGGATGGGCGGGCGTCAACCTGTTCTTCGCGCTTTCCGGCTTTCTAATCACAAGCATCCTGCTGGAGTCGCGGGAGAAACCCCGTTACTTTCGCAATTTCTATGCGCGCAGGGCGCTGCGCATCTGGCCCGTTTACTTTCTGCTGTTGATCGTGACCTACGCCAACGCGCCATGGTTTGTGGGTGCGCCAGTGCTGACTGCAGTGAGAACAGCGCCATGGCCGATCTATCTTCTCTTTCTGCAGAACCTGCTTCATCTCACGTTGCCGCCCGCAGTCGGGCCTACGTGGTCGCTCGCAATCGAGGAGCAATACTACTTTCTGTGGGCGCCGCTGGTGCGGTTTCTGGGCAGGCCCTGGATGCTGGCGGTACCGCTTTTTCTGGCGCTTGTGGGCTCCCCCTTGATGCGCCGGGCACACTACCATTGGTTAACGCCAACGCACACGCTCCTGCATCTGGACGGCATCGCCATGGGTAGCCTTCTGGCTCTCGCGCTTTACCGGGTCCGCTTCCCGGCACGGATATGGCTGCTGCTGGGGCTTACTGGCTTCGTGTGCGGAATTGCTGCGGCCGCGACGTTCGCCGGCGGAACCGCATTTCTTGACACAGCCCTGGCAGTTGGCTTTGGGGGGGCGATGCTTGCTTCGATTGCGTCGACCGGAGCCGGCAATCCTCTAAGCGCGGCCCTGCGCCGCGGACCCCTCGCCTTCTATGGACGCATCAGCTACGGCCTCTACATGATCCACATCCCGGTGTTTATCTATTTCGGCTGGTTTGATCTGAGAATGGATGCTCACGGTGTGCCCGGGAACCTCGCCGTCGTTGCATTCCGGCTGCTTGCCTCAACCGCGGCGGCGACCATTCTCTGGTATGGCTTTGAGTCGCGGATTTTGAAACTTAAGCGCTACTTCTGACCTCAGGACCAGCATCTCAATCAGCAGAAGCGGAAAGCCTTCGTCTCACAGAGTGATGCGCCGTCTTGCGCACGTGATCTTGATCACTTCTCTGTAAAACATTGGTTGATACCCTTTTCTTGATTACGGGAACCTGACCTTCGAGGTGAGTATGACTGCAATGGCAACTGCATCTGCGAAAACGACGACCGAGGGCTCGCTGAGTGAGGAGATGGCTGCCAAGATGAACGCCTACTGGCGCGCAGCCAACTACCTCTCTGTTGGACAGATCTATCTCAAGGACAATCCGCTGATCGAGCGGCCGCTGACGCTGGACGACGTGAAGCCGCGCTTGCTGGGTCACTGGGGCACGACACCCGGCTTGAATTTTCTCTATGTGCATCTCAATCGCCTGATCTGCGAGCGCGAGCTGAACATGATGTACATCATCGGCCCCGGCCATGGCGGACCGGGCCTGGTGGCGAACACATATCTTGAGGGCTCCTACTCGGAGATTTATCCGCATATCGAGCAAAACAAGGATGGCGTAAAGCGTCTCTTTCGCCAATTCAGCTGGCCCTATGGCATACCAAGCCACGTGGCCCCTGAGACACCTGGATCCATTCACGAGGGCGGCGAACTAGGCTACTCGCTGGTGCACGCCTACGGCGCAGCGTTCGACAATCCCGACCTGATCGTAGCCTGCATTGTAGGCGATGGCGAAGCGGAGACTGGGCCTCTGGCGACAAGCTGGCACTCGAACAAGTTCCTCAATCCCGCAACAGATGGAGCGGTGCTGCCGATTCTGCACCTGAATGGCTACAAGATCGCGAACCCCACGGTGCTGGCGCGGATTCCGCATGCTGAACTCGAAAGCCTGATGCGCGGTTACGGTTATGAGCCCTTCACCCTCGAAGGCCACGAGCCGACGGAGATGCACCAGAAGGCGGCCGCAGTCTTCGACAAGATCTTCGATCGCATTGCGGAAATCCAGAAAGAAGCGCGCAGCAAAGACGCGACCGCGGAGCGGCCCGCGTGGCCGATGTTGATCATGCGCACGCCAAAGGGGTGGACAGGACCAAAGACTGTCGACGGAAAACCCGTGGAGGGCACATGGCGTTCGCATCAGGTTCCGTTTGCCGAGTTGCGTGAAAAACCAGACCATTTGCGGCTGCTTGAAAGCTGGATGAAGAGCTACAAGCCGGAAGAGCTTTTCGACGAAAAAGGGGCCGTGCGTTCCGAGATTACGGATATCGCTCCGAAAGGCCAGCGGCGCATGGGAATGAATGTGCACGCCAATGGAGGACTGCTGCTCAAACCACTGCGCGTGCCGAACTTCCGCGATTTTGCGGTGAAGATTGAAGAACGCGGCCAGCCGATCAAGGAATCGACACGAATCCTGGGGCAGCTATTGCACGCAGTGATGCAGGCGAATCTCGACCATAAGAACTTCCGCGTCTTTGGCCCCGATGAAACAGCCAGCAATCGCATCGGCGATGTGATTACAGGGACGGGCAAGACGTGGCTGGCGGAGACGCTGCCCGTTGACGAAAATCTCTCCCCAACCGGGCGTGTAATGGAAGTGCTGAGCGAGCATCTCTGCCAGGGATGGCTCGAAGGCTACCTGCTGACAGGGCGACATGGATTCTTCTCCTGCTACGAGGCGTTCATTCACATTGTGGACTCGATGGTGAACCAGCATGCGAAGTGGCTGAAGGTAACGCGCGATCTTCCGTGGCGCAAGCCGATTGCTTCGCTGAATTACCTGTTGACTTCGCTGGTGTGGCGGCAGGATCACAACGGCTTCAGCCACCAGGATCCCGGCTTCATCGATCACCTGCTGAACAAGAAGGCCGACGTGGTTCGCATCTATCTGCCTCCCGATGCCAACACACTGCTCTCAGTTACCGACCACTGCCTGCGCAGCCGCCACTACATCAATCTGATTGTTGCCGGCAAGCAGCCTGCGCCTCAGTGGCTCACGATTGACGAGGCGGTAACGCACTGCACGACCGGCATGGGAGTCTGGCGGTGGGCTTCAAACGAAGACGGCAATCCCGACGTGGTGATGGCCTGCTGCGGGGACGTTCCAACGATGGAAGCGCTGGCAGCGGTTACAATTCTGCGCGAGCGCATTCCGGACCTGCGCATTCGCGTGGTAAACGTGGTTGACCTGATGGCGCTGCAGCCGCAATCTGAGCATCCGCACGGTCTGCCGGATGAGGAGTTTGATCTGATCTTCACCAAGAACAAGCCGGTCATCTTTGCCTTCCACGGCTATCCGTCGGTGATTCACAGGCAGACCTATCGGCGCACCAATCACGACAACATTCACGTGCGTGGATACAAGGAAGAAGGCACCACTACCACGCCGTTCGATATGTGTGTGCTGAACAACATCGATCGCTTCCAACTGACGCTGGATGTGATCACACGCGTGCCGCGATTGGTCGCGCAGGTAGATGAGGCGCGCCAGTGGTATTCCGAGGCGATACAGCGCCACAAGCTGTATGTCTCAGAAAACGGCGACGACCTGCCAGAGATTCGCAACTGGCGCTGGCCTGCCGAACTGACACGTTGAACCGGACCGCTGAGCCTGCAAACTGAGTCGGCTTATGCTTGAGGATTGTCAGAATGTCGTCTTTGCCTGTCCTGGTGTTGAATAGCGGTTCGTCGTCGATCAAGTTTTCCATTTACGAGGCCGCGGACGGCGCCCGCACACGACTTTTCGAAGGCGCTGTCGATGGCATCGCCACAGACCTGGGTGAATTCTGGATCAAGGATGCCGGCGGCAAAAAGCTGGTTGACCAGACGCCGTCTCTGCCAACGCGCGATGTCGCGTTCAAGCTTGTTGCCGATGCATTGAAGTCAGGCGAGTTCCCCGCACCGAAGGCGGTTGGACATCGCATGGTGTCAGGCGGACCCACGATTCTCGACAACCAGCTCATCACGCCTGAATTGGTGGATGAGATGGAACGCTACACAGCTTTTGCGCCGCTGCATACGCCGATCGCGGTGTATATCATGCGCGAGACGCTTCGCCTCTTCCCCGGGATTCCGAACTTTGTGGTGCTGGACACTTATTTTCATCGCACGATCTCGGAACTTGCCAGAGTGATGCCGATTTCCGCCGAGTACAGAGAGATGGGTGTGCGGCGATATGGTGCGCACGGCATCTCGTATGAATCGATCGTGCATCAACTGCAGCCCAACGTGCCGGGCCGATTGATTGTGGCGCACCTCGGCAACGGCGCGTCCATTTCTGCTATTCGGAATGGCAAATGCCTTGACACGTCGATGGGACTGACGCCGACCGGTGGTTTGATCAGCGGCACGCGCACTGGCGACATCGATCCAGGCGTGCTGCTTTTCATCCTGCGAAAGATCGCGGAGCGCAAGCCGGAAACGCATGCCGCGGCGGACGAACTGGAGGCTGCGGCGAGCAAACAGGCCGGTCTGCTTGGTGTGAGCGAGCGCTCGAACGATATGCGCGACCTGCGCGAAGCGATTCAGGCTGGCAATGCGAAGGCCCGTCTCGCTGTGGACAAGTTTGTGTGGACGATTCAGCGGTGGATTGGCAGCTTTTTCGTGGAACTCGGCGGCCTGGACATGCTCGTCTTCACCGGCGGCATTGGCGAAAACGACACGGCGACACGCGCCGAGGTCTGCGCCGGGCTGGCGGCGCTGGGAATCGTGATTGATGCGACAGCCAACAATACGCGCGAGGCAGCGACCATCTCCGCGAAAACCTCGTCAGCAAGGGTGCGCGTCATTCCCCCGGCAGAAGATCTGATGATCGTGAATCATGTGGTGCGAATGCTGAACACATAGCTTCGTGGCAGGTGCTCAGCGGCGGCTCTCCGTGCGGTTCTGTTCTACACTGGATAGTCGGGGTTCCGCACGATGTCTCTTGCCGCAGCGCCAGTTGATCAACAGCAGTTGCCGTCCGTCGCGCTGCGTCGATTTTCGTGGGGCGTGCTCATCTACTTTATCGCTGTGATTCTGTGGGGAGCACTGGTGCGTGCCACCGGATCCGGCGCGGGCTGCGGCGATCACTGGCCTTTGTGCAATGGCACGGTGATGCAGCACTCGCCGCGCGTCGACACGATGATCGAATTCACGCATCGCATCACAAGCGGGCTGTCGTTTTTCCTGGCAGTGGGTCTGCTGGTGTGGACGCTCGCCGGCACGGTGCGGGGCCACCTGGCGCGCGCCGCAGCAATTGCGGCCGTGGCGTTCACGCTGGTCGAGGCAATCCTGGGGGCACTGATCGTCAAGCTGGGATTAACCGCTGCCAGCCAGTCTCCACTGCGCGCACCCTACCTTGCGCTGCATCTTGCGAACACTTTGCTTCTGCTGGCGGCATTAACCTTGGCCGCGCATTTCCTGAGCCGCGAACGGGGCTACCTGCGGAAGGATGTGCGACTCGTGAAGCCTTTCGGCGCATCGATCAGCATCTTTGTGGTGCTTGTGGTAGGGGTGACGGGTTCGCTGGCCGCGCTGGGCGACACACTATTTCCGGCAACCTCGCTGGGCTCAGCGCTGCAACAGGATTTTGCGAGCGGCAGCGCGTGGCTTGTGCGCTGGCGCTGGACGCATCCGGCGATTGCATTCCTTGCGAGCGTTTTTCTGATCTGGCTGCTGGTGCGCGCTGCAAGACGGTCCGCCTATTGGGACAACCGCAGCCTTTCAGCGACAGTACTGATTCTGCTGGCAGCGCAATATGTGCTTGGCGTGTTGGACGTAATGGTGCTCGCGCCGGTGTGGCTGCAGATTGCGCATCTGCTAGGCGCAGATGCGCTGTGGGTGGCTCTTGTCGTGCTGACGGCGCGCCTGACGCTGCAGCCAGCGGAGGCGGCTCGGTAGCCGCTATTTCACCAGCACTCCTGCTGCCGGATATTCAGCCCCATCGACAGTCGCCTCAATCGCTGGCAGCGTTGGCGTAGCGGTGAGCCATTCAATCTTGCCACTCTGTAGAATGACCGTATCCTCCGCCTTGCCCCCGCGGATGCTTGGGTTCCAGGCAAAAGCCTGCCGGTCCACGATCACTTCAGTCCCGTTGGGCGTGGCCACCCATTCACGCTCGCCATAGCCAGTGGCACCACCCTGATGATGAAAGCGATCTTCACCCGGGAAACCTTCAACCGCGTAGGCTTCCTGCGCTGCACGGAAGAGCTGAGCAGAAGTTGCACCCGCGCGAGTTGCGTGCAGCAGCGCCGCGTTCACCCTGGCAGCAGATTGGAAACGCGCTGCAAGGTCTGCAGGCAGACTGCCAAAGTGGATAAATCGCGTGATCGAGATGGCAAGTCCCCATTTGCGTGAGCAGAGATTGAGCATTCCATACTGCTTGAGACGCGCGCCGCGCGCGACTGCGTGCTTGTACTTGTAAATTCGATCATCGACAGCAAAGAGGTAAACAGAAGGAAGAATGCCACGGCGGAGAAGATTGGCCGCAGTAATCGCCTCGAGATCGTATTCGCTGAGGCCGGGCTCGACCTGGTGAAGGGATTCGACGGTCGCGGCGGCAGTCTCTGTGCCAAGCCAGCGATAGCGCGCAACCTCCGTTTCGCTCAGAGCCGCGCGGAGCGGATAGAGATTGACCTGCGTGGTATCGGGCGCAGGCGTGTCGGATCCAAGTGGGCCACCGGCAAGCTTTGTAGCAGTTGCGGCAGTGTCATCGGCATACCAGGGAAACAGAACAGGCTCGAAGTCGAGAGCACCGAACTCTTCGTCGTGCAGGCGAGGTGCTTCGTTCTCCGTGGTGAAGTAGTAGCGCCCGCCGGCCGCGGTCACAAGCAAAGCCGCAACGCCGGTTTCGCAGGGCGTGAGTACGCGCAGTTCAACCGCGCCGCCCGTGAGCCACGCAACATTTTCGTTTCGGCGAATGAGGATGCCTGCGAGCTTCTGTTGCTGCATCCAGGCCACAAGCCTGTCGTGCTTGGCATCGAGTTCGGCGTTCCAGTCAGCCTCTTTTACGAGGGTGGCACCGTGAACAACCAGGTTCTTGCTGATTCTCTTGCTCATTTGTTCCTTCCAAAGCCCTGAAAATGCGATGGGCGCTGACAAAGTGTCAACGCCCGCGCAGACTGAGATGAAAACTAGTCTTCGAGCGCCGGATGATAGTGACTTTCCCAGCCGAGATAACGCGCGGCCTCATGCACGGACTTCGAAACATCACTGAAATTGGCGGCTACGTGATGCTCAAAGCCCTCGCGGCAGATGAATTTGAGCAACTTCTGCAGCTGAGGAATCTCGGCAACGCCCGCGCCGCCGAAGGTTTCGAGTGGATCGTCGGTAAAGCGGCCAACGCCCGTATACCCGCGGACGATGCCGTGCCTGTCGTCGGTAGAGTAGCGGGCGAAGCTCATCGTGCCGGCCTTGACGCGGCCTACGCAGGTGCCGAAGGTGTTCTCCTTGCCGACGGTACCGGCAATGATCTCCTGGTAGTCCATGCGCACTTCTTTGAAGAAATGCTTCGGCAGATTGGAGCAGTGGAAGCAGACGCACTTGTTGGGATCGCTGCCGTAGTTGTTATTCCAGTCAAGCAATGCCGAGGGAGTTCCACTGGCGAGCGCCATCATGTACATGCTCAATGTGCCCGGGACATCGACTTCGCAAGCAGATGGAATCAGGTCGTTCGACATCATGCTCATGATCGTGCACGGCACCACGCCGAAGAACTCTTCCATCGAGGTCCAGCACTGCACCGCGCTGATGGTGATGTGGGCCTGCTTCATCCAACCGTCAATCACAGCGCCGAGCTTGGACATCTTCAGCAGTGCGGCATCGGGAATGCCCGAAGTGCTGACATAGGACTTGATTGCCTTGAGCTTCGCCTGCGCCGCGTCGTCGTTGTCTTTCATGTGGTTAATGCGGCCAAAGATTTCCGATAGATCGATGGTTTCAATCGTGATGCCGCTGGTTTCGAAAATGCGCTCGGAATAGCGAACAGTATTGAATGCCGTGGGCCGTGCACCGATAGCTCCGATGCGGAGATTCTTAAGACCCTTGACGATGCGGCAGACGGCTGAGAACCACTCGAGATCCGCTTTGAACTCGGGCGAGCTCAGGCTCTCAGTGTGCAGCGTTGTAAGCGAATACGGAATGCCGTATTGCATGAGGTTGTTACACGCGCTCATCTTGCCGCAAAAGCTGTCGCGGCGCATAGCGATCGTCATGTTATCGGAGCGGTCGGGCGTTGCCTGCACCAGAACGGGCACCTTGAGGCCAGAGAGCCGGATGGCGTCGACGATGCCGCGCTCCTCACCGAAGTTGGGCAGGGTGATGATGATGCCATCAATTTCATCGGCGTGCTTTTTGAAGAGCTCCGCGCAATGCTGCGCCTCCGTGTAAGTCTCGACGGCCCCATACTTCGATTCTTCCGGAGTGAGAACGATTGCCTTTGCCCCCGCTGCCTGAAGAACAGAGATAACCTCATCTCGCCCGGTCTTGGCCAAATGATCAGGGAAAAAACCGCGGTTGCCCACGATCACGCCAAACGTCATTGCGCGCTGCACTGCCATTGATATGCTCCTTCGCATCTGCGCCGCTTGAGAGCGGCTTAACTTCATTTCGATTTCTGATACCGAAAAGCCCAGGCCCATCCGGCCGGTCCCAGGCTCATTGCGGATTACTGGCTGTCGCGCCCAGGACGAAACTTGACGGTGTAAAAGATCCCGATGACGAAAAGGAAGCCGCCCCACCAGACCGGCGCGTGGAGATTCGCCAGCACCACGTTTGCAAGTTGCCCCGTGGCCAGTTCGTAGAGCCCGTACCCGAAGATCATTGCGCCGTAAACAAGCAGCAGAATGCCGATGAAAAACCAAATTGGAATGCTGGATCCGTGCATTTCTTGAGAACTCCTCTCAGTGGTTCCTGTTCAGCCGCGCTGCGCTACCAGAAGATGACATTCAACGCGACAAACGCGATGATCGCGATCACAAGCCAGAACCACTCATTCTTGTAGAACGGCACCGGCTCTTCTTCCGGAAGTTTTGTTGCACCGTAGACCAGCCCGGTCAACTCCGCCGCGGGCCTGGGCGACGTGGCGAGGCTGACGATCACGTTGACCAGGATTGCCACGATCACCGACCACAGGGCGCGATACATGTTTTCGGCCATGTCTTTAGCGTCCGGAGAGAGCGCGACATAGCGCAGCGCGTGCGGATCGGCTTTGACCCAGCCCCACAATCCAATCGAGGTGACCGTGCCGAGCAACAGACCCCAGAATCCGCCGGCCTTGGTTGCGCGCATCCAGAACATGCCCACCAGTACGACGCCCAGCAACGGCGAGATGAAGAAACTGAAGAGCGCCTGAACGTAGTCCATGATGCCGGCCGCACCCATCACCAGGTAAGCGGTTCCGATGGAGACGATCACGCCCAGAATGGTTGCCCAGCGACCGACACTGACGAGGTGCTTGTCAGAGGCGTTCTTGTTCATCAGCGGCTGATAAAGATCGTAGGTCCATACGGCGGAGAAGGCGCTTACATTGCCGGCCATGCCGCTCATAAAGCCGGCGATCAGCGCGGTAATCCCGAGTCCCAGCAGGCCGGGAGCGAGATAACGCACCATCATTAGCGGCAGCACTTCGTTATAACTGTGCAAACCCGACCCCGGAGTCGCTAGGTTCTGTGGCACCAGATGCATCAGGCTGCCGTTGGGGTTCTGCAGAACCACGAGAGCGAGAAGGCCGGGAACGATCACGATGAACGGCACAGCCATCTTGAAGAACGAACCGATGATCGGAGCCATACGTGCCGAACGAAGGCTGTTGGCTGCGAGCACGCGCTGCACGACCAGGAAGTCGGTCGTCCAATAGGCAAAACTGATGGCGAAGCCGAGGCCAAAGACGATCCCGGTCCAGTGAATGCCCATCGGATTGTCGGTAAAGTGGCCCATGCTGCGCCACATGTGCGTGTAGTCCCCGGCGGGGATTGCGCCAGTGGCAACGTTGTGGGCAATTTTGGCTTTCAGGCCGTCCCAGCCGCCCGCCTCGACGAGGCCCAGGATCGGGACCAGCAGCGCGCCGCCCCAGATCAGCATGAACTGAAGCACTTCATTGAAGATCGCCGAGCGCAACCCGCCAAGCGCTACATAGGCAGCCACAGCCAGCGAAGAAACGATGATCGAAAAATTCAGGTCCCAGCCGAGAACGACTCTCATTACCTCGGCCATGGCAAACATATTTACGCCGCTCATCAGCACGGTCATGAACGCGAAGGAGACGGCGGCAACAACGCTGGCTCCCTGACCGTAGCGAAGCTTCAGATAGCCGGGTACTGAATGTGTCTTGCAGACGTAATAGAACGGCATCATCACGATGCCGAGAAAGAGCATGGCCGGAATAGCGCCGATCCAATACCAGTGAGCGGCAAGAATGCCGTACTGGTAGGCCGAGCCAGCCCAACCCATAAGTTCGAGTGAGCCAAGATTGGCCGACACAAAGCTCAAGCCCGCGATCCAGGCGGTCATCTCGCGGCCGGCCATGAAGAACTCTTCGCTGGTGTTGGCCTGGCCCTTCAGATAGAAGCCGATCCAGATCACCATCACGAAGTAGATCGCGATGACTGCAATATCGAGAGGGCCTAGACGTGCCAGCGATGAGCTGGCGATGACCAAGGCGAGGCTGCCGGCCGAGGACGGTGCCGCTGCCAATGTGAGAAATGGTGCAAGTGCGTGCATTGCTTCACCTGATGAGAGCCGGTTGCACTCTCGATGCAATAGGTTGGTTCGCCCCTAAGTAAATGGGTTTACTGTCAGCATTGTCAAGCTGCAAAAGAGAGCGCTGTGTCAAGTGCGGCAGAACTGCAGGATCGATGATCGAAAAACGCAGATTGGCCTATCCAGCCGAAACCGGTTGAGCGTTTGGCCGCCAGAGTGTACCACACAAGCCGGTACCCGCATCAGCCGCGGATTTCATCCCCGAAACGAGGATCGTCCCGATCTCCTGATCGCGCCCGCTCATCATAATGGGTCAATTCGCTGGAAATTTAGCATTTCCTTACGCCGTTCCTCCTTGTAATTACCAGATAACAACGATACTTTGAGATATGGGACACAATCCCCTTCCCAGCGTTCATCCTAAGTCTTCAGCATGCGCGATGGCCCGGCTGCAATCGCGCCTGTTCCCTGCCCATCTGGTCCATGAATCCATCAGGAGGCCGTCCAATGCATTCGCCCGCAGAACCTGTTGCCTGTAGTGGCTTTTCACGCCGCAGCTTTTTTCGCTATGCCGCTGGCGCGTCCGCGCTGGCGAGCCTGCCGATACTAACCGAACCCCATTTGGCTTTTGCCGCCCGGCCCAAATTCGCCGACCCCAATATCGGGATCCACATTGATGCCAACGAGAACCCGATGGGGCCCTCAGACGGTGCGCGCCAGGCAATGATCGAAATCATTCCCAAGGGTGGCCGCTACCTCTTCACCATGGAAGAGGAACTCGCGGAGATCTTCGCCAAACAGGAAGGCCTGGATCCCGAGTCTGTGATTCCCTTCGCGGGGTCATCAGAGCCGCTTCACTATACCGTTCTCGCCTTTACCGGCAAGGGCAAACCGCTCGTGGTTGCCGACCCCGGTTACGAAGCCCCGATGTGGGCAGCCGCGATTGCCGGCGCACCGGTGATCAAGGTCCCCCTGGCCGATCCCAAGGGCGCGGCCAAGCACGACGTCAAGGCAATGCTTGCAGCTTCATCCACTCCGGGCGTGATCTATATCTGCAACCCGAACAACCCGACCGGAACCTGCACACCCCACGAGGATATTGAGCAGGTAGTCGCGGCAGCGCCCAAGGATACGGTGGTGCTGATCGACGAGGCCTATATTCACCTTTGCGATGCGCCTCGCTCCATCGCCTTCGTAAAGGAAGGCAAGAACGTCATCGTCCTGCGCACCTTTTCAAAGCTGTACGGCATGGCGGGCATCCGCATGGGCTTTGCGATTGGCCGTCCGGACCTGCTGGCAAAGGTCTCCGCCTTTGGCGGACAGAACTCGCTGCCGGTCACGGCGCTGGCGGCGGCGAAAGCAAGTCTGCTTGATCCCACGCTGGTTCCAGCGCGCAAAAAGACCATCGCCGACATCCGCGTCGAAACTCTGGCGTGGCTCAATGGCCAGGGCTACGCAACCACACCTTCAGAGAGCAACTGCTTCATGCTTGATGTGAGGCGGCCGGGCAAAGAGGTGCAGGCAGCACTCGCAGGCAAGGAAATGTTCGTTGGCCGTATCTGGCCAGCGTGGCCCAACAGCCTTCGCATCACGGTTGGCACCGAACCGGAGATGATGGCATTCCGCAAGTCGTTCACCGAGGTAATGAGCTCATCGACGGCGGGATTGACGCCCGCTCCGCTGCCCCGCAGGCTTGCCGAGCGGCCTTTCACGCATCTTTCGTAAAGCGTCGGCCACCTGTTCAACAGCTACCCAGAAAAACCCCGCCGCAAGGCGGGGTTTTTGTTTGAGCTTCGTAGGCTTGAACCGCCACCATTTGAACAGCAGCGAGCGCGCTCCTCATCGGCGGGTACGGGATCCGGCAGAGCGCAAGCGATTGCTTCGACCCGGACCAAGCCGCCAACAATTCGTAGCCGCAAAAGAGAACCCCCGCGGTCAAGCGGGGGTTTCTATTTTGGGGTTGGTCGTTGCAATTTAGAAAATGAGCTTCAACGCGAGTTGCACGTTGAATGGCTCGCCAGGTCCGATGCCGGGCGAATAGTTGCCCGAACCAATCGTGGCGCTGGTGGTACCGAAGGAGCCAGCAGAATCATTCGGCGATCCATCCCAGTAGTCCTGGCAGAGCTGGGTGCAGGCTGGGCTGGCAAGGTTCAGGCGGTTAAACAAGTTGAACATTTCAGCGCGGAACTGAGCGTTGACCGGGAAATCGTGGAGGTTGAACTTCGTGTTCTTGTGAACGGAGAGGTCAAAGGACCCGTACCCGGGGCCGAAGACATTGTTGCGGGTTACGTTGCCAAAGGTTCCGTCCGCAGGTTGCGAGTAGGAATTGGTATTGAGCCACATCACATAGGGTGTCTCGCCATCTGGCTTCACCAGTTTGTGCGAGACGCCGGCAAAGGGGTTGCCCGCAACATTCGGACGCTGTTGATACTGGTTGGTTCCAGAGTTGTCCGTTGACGTGTAAATGTTGATCGGTTGGCCGGAGTTAAAGGCGAAGGCCCCATTCAATTCCCAGCCATTGGTTAGCATCTTCATTGCCGACCCGCCTGGGATCGCATAGCCGAGATATCCCTTGAACGAGTTGCGAGTGTCGAAATCGGAGTCACCGTAATCGCCCTTGAAGTTGTAGCTGTCCTGCGGAAGAGCGCCGCGGTACGCCGTAACTTCATCGAGGTTGTGACCCCATGTATAGGAGACCTGACCCCGCAGTCCGTGGTAGCTGGTTGTGCGGAAGATGGTCTGCAGGGCGCTGTAGTTCGAGGTGCCGATGCTCTGGATCTGGTTCACGTCGGAGTAGTAGTTGCCACCGAATGGCCCGCTAAAGGCTCCGGGGGTCGCGTTGATGGTCCCGTTGGCAATCGGCTGATTGATATTGAGCAGGCTCAGAAGCTTGCGTCCCTCGCTGCCAACATATCCAATCTGGAAGAAGCCCTTGGTCCCGAGGGTCTGCTCAATCTGGAGGCTGAAGTTGACGTTATAGGGAGAACGGAAACCCTGGGCCACGCTGAAGGCGCCGCAGGGACTGTCAACGGGGCATGGATTGCCGTTGGACGGCGTGGAAATAACCTGCTGGCCGGCAACGATAGTCGTATTTCCGACCGTCGCATTGACGACAGGGTTTGAGCCGCCGGGATTGCCTTCAAGGCCGTTCGGCGCTGAGTTGCCGGGACGGTTATCGAGGAAGGGGTTTGCATTCGGCGTGTCAAAGAACAGTCCGATGCCACCGCGGAGGACCGTGCCTTTGCTCATTGCCGGCTGATAGGCGAAGCCGAAACGCGGGCTGAAGCTGGTCCAGTCAGGATCATAGATGTGGCTGATGTCGAGGCCCTGGAAGGCAATATAGGTGTCCGTGGTGCCGGGCCTGAAGACCGAGAGATCTTTCTTGTTGTTGTGCATCGGCTGCATGTAGTCATAGCGCAAACCGAAGTTGACGTTGAGCGCCTGGGTGAGCTGATAGCTGTCCTGCGCGAAGAGGTCAAAGGCATGGGAATAGACTGTGCGCTCCGGGTCGCCGAAGGCCTGCGTCGCCAAAGTCATGTAGCCGGCAAGGAAGTTCGCGAGCGACGCTGTCTTTGAATCGATACCTTCATCCCCGGCCCATGGCGACGGATAGGTGTTATCGAAGGTGAAGCTGCCGACTGAGTGGCGCCAGTAAAACTCGTTAAGCTGCATCTGGCGGTAGGAGCCACCGAAGCGAAGCTGATGCTTGCCGATCACCCAGCTTACGGCGTCATCGAGGTGACCGGTGATGTCGTTGCGGCCTTCGGGAGGAGTATTGCCGGTGGATTCAAAGCCCGAGATCTTGAGATTCGGAGCGTTATCGAAGGGAGCGCCGGTCACAAAGCCGACACTGGCAACGTCGAAGCCGGTCTTCGCGTCAGAGAATGTCTGGTTAAAGTAGTTCACGCCGATGGTCAGCGAGTTGGTCAGAGAAGGCGTGAAAACAAAGTTGTCGGCGACCGAGTAGTTATAGACGTGAATGGGCGCGATTTCAAAGTACCAGGGGTTGATATCCGTCTGGCCGGTCGGTGCTTCCTGGTTGCCCTGGCCGAGGAAGGCGCGCGCCGAGAGGTTGTGCTTCTGGCTGAAGTTGTGATCGATCTTGATGACGCCGTTGTAGCTGTAGCCGTGTTCCGGTGCCGCATTTTGAACTGCTCCAGGGGTTGTCGAGCTGGTCAGGTTCTCCGGCCACAGCAGGTCGAGCAGGTTCTGCATCGTCGGGTTGACCGCAACACCATGGTCCTCGAGCACGCCCTTGGCGAGGTTTTGGTAGTACTGGTTGGGCTCAATGCCGGAATTGCCGGTCGCAATGTTGAAATTCTGCTTCTCGAAGTTGGCGAACCAGAAGGTGTGATCCTTCCAGAACGGGCCGCCGAGCGAGGCGCCCCATTGGATATTGGACAGTGGCAGATCGCCAAGCGTGTTGAACGGGTTGCTCACGGCAAGCGCCTGGTTGCGCTCGTAGTAGTAGATCGTTCCGTGCAGAGAGTTGGTGCCGGATTTGGTGACGAGGTTGACGGTGCCGCCAGGGTTGCGGCCGACTTCGCTCGAAGACTGCGTCTGCAGGCTGAACTCGGCAATCGAGTCGATGGGGAGCGTTACACCGGCGATATTTTCGACACCGCCCTGGTTCACCGCAGGTATGTTGTGCCACCAGTCGTTATTGTCCGATCCGTCGATCTGCCAGTTCACCTGGTTGGCGCGCGTTCCATTTACCGACCCGTAGCCGCCGAGCGAATACCCGGCAAAGCCGGGCGCCATGCCGATCATCTGGGTAAAGTCGCGCCCATTCAAAGGAATGCTTTGAACAGTCTGCTCAGCGATGACGGTCGTCTGCACCGTCGTGGTTGTATCGAGCGCCAGGCCGGATGCCGAGACTTCAATCGTCTCTCCGGTGCTTTGAACGCTCAGTCTTACGGGGAGCGTGTAGATCACACCTGCAGAGACAGGCACACTCGTCACGACTGCTGTCTTGAATCCGGAGGCGACCACGGTCACCTTGTAGGCGCCGAGAGGCATGTCCTGAAAACTGAATTCGCCTGCGCTGGAGGTTACAGTTTTGTGCGAGGCGCCGGTGGCTGTTACCACAACTTCGACCGAGGCACCGGCAACAACCGCACCGGATTCATCCGTAACTGTGCCGTTGATGCCACCGCGGAAAGTCTGCCCGAAACTGCCAACCGAGGCGACAATCGCCAGAACAGCTATCGGGAGCATCCGAGTGAATACACTTCGAGTAGGTAGAGAGAGCATTTACGCCTGACCTCCGAAAGTGAACTATGATTTGTGCTTTGTGCTGCCTGGAGCGCCCTGAAAAGTAGGAATGAATGACCGACGGGCGCAAGGAAATGCCCGCACCTTATCTTGAACTTGTCTTTGGGTGCTTAGATGGATGGAAAGATGAAGAGTTGGATTCCATTACCAAACATACTTTTATAGTTCATAAAGATGCAATAAAGATTGCCTATTTCCCTCTCTCCGGTGAAGCAACGAATGGATTCAGGCCTGCCCACCGCAACCCATAAACAGCTCTGTACGAGTCTCGCGGGCTCGACGTATACTGCTTGGCAATCGGAGCTGAAGAACTATCAGCAAGGCTGTTCACAAGCTCTATGGCAGAGCAAGCGCTGCGCCCGGTCACCCTCCGGTCATAATCGCGAGGCCCGAGGCTCATCTCCTGATGGAGAGCAGGACAGCAAAAGGGCTGTTCTGTATGCCACCACTCCGAGAGAGGCCTCCCGCCCGGACGCAGTGCTGGCTGCCAGCTGGCATCCGCCGGATGCACACTCAGCATCCCCGCCGCTCAATAGGCGGCGCTCATGGCCTCTGCGATCTGCGCAAAAAGCCACATGCTCGCTTATCAGGCGGGTTGTCCTCTACTCTGAAGATGCATCTCCAACCTGCGTCTCCGAGAGACCAAATTGACCGCCACTGACTCAACAGCAAACGCGGGGGTAATTCCGCGTCGCATCGTGCTCACCGGCTTCATGGGATCGGGAAAGTCCACCGTGGGCCCAATCGTCGCGCGGCGGCTCGGCTGGAAGTTCGTCGATGTGGATGATGTGATTGAAAGCGACGCCGGCGTGACGATTGCGCAGCTTTTTGCTCGCGACGGGGAAAGCGCATTTCGCGACCGCGAGCATGCGACGATTGCGCGGCTGGCGACTGACACTGCCCTGGTAATGGCGCTTGGCGGCGGTGCGATTGAGCGGCGCGAAACACGCGATCTACTCCTGGGTGCGCCGGAAACGCTTCTGGTGCACCTGGAGGTCGAGATGGCAACGACGCTCGCCCGCTGCCGCGGCACAGAACACGTGCGGCCCGTCCTGGCTGACCAGGCAAACCTCGAGAGACGCTATCAGCAGAGGCTCCCACTGTATCGAACGGCCCACGTCAATCTCGCAGTGGATCACCTCACCCCCAAGCAGGTGGCGGAAGAAGTCCTGTGCGCTGCTGGCATTCCCCGCACCGGGGAAGCTCGCTAAGGGCCCGCTTGATATGATTGACGAGGCGGGAATTGTTTAACGACGATCCCGGCTCCAAAACTTTCTGATGGCTCCTGCTTTCCATGCCGCAAATCCCGTAGAGCTTGGCGCGCCCTCGACCGCTTCCGCACACGAGGCTCCTCACCCCGCAAGTGCCTTGCACGCTCCGCGCCCGGGCTCGACTGCAACTCTGATCCACGATTGCCGCGAGCTTTTCAAGGTTCGCGTCACCGGACTGGTGTTGGTGACCGGGTGGGCGGGCTTCTACCTGGGATCCATGCAGTCGGGCATTTCGACGCTTCAGCGCGGCCTGCTGGACACGCTTCTGGGAATCGGCCTGGTTTCGGCGGGCTCAGGGGCGCTCAACCAGGCGCTCGAGCGCTCGACCGATGCCTTGATGGCACGCACGGCGGACCGGCCGCTCACTTCTGGGCGCATCTCGCTCGCACAAGGCATTGTTGCGGGCATTGGCGCGCTGGCGCTGGGCGCTTGGTGGCTGCTGCTGCACACCAATCTGCTCACCGTATCGCTGGCGTTGCTCACGGCTTTTACCTACGTGGCCGTCTATACACCTCTCAAGCGCGTAACGACGCTGGCAACATTTATCGGTGCGTTTCCCGGGGCGATGGGCCCCATGCTCGGCTGGACAGCCGCTCGGGGTCGAATCGAATGGCCGGCGGTCGCACTCTTTGCCATCCTCTTCGTCTGGCAGTTCCCTCACTTCATGGCGATTGCGTGGATGTATCGGCAGGACTATGGTCGCGCAGGCATTCGCATGCTGCCCGTGGTGCAGCCAGACGGATTATCGACCGTGGTAGAAGCTCTTTTCTACGCGGTGCTGATGATCCCGGTGAGTCTTGCTCCCTGGTGGCTTGGGCTCGCCGGGCCAGTCTACGCAGTGGTGGCAGTGGTTCTCGGGTTGGTCTACCTCGCCTACACGATTCGCTTCGGCGGCATTCTGCGCGCAACCAGCGATGCCGAGAGCCGCATGCTGGCGCGCGATCTGCTCAAGGTGAGCGTGATCTATCTGCCACTGCTGCTCACAACCCTGATGCTTTGCGCTATCGCCAAGCAGTAGGAATCCATGACAACGACAGCTCCGTCTTCTACACTCCAGCGCAGCACGCGCGGCCCCATTGCTGGAATCCTCGCGATAAGCGGCGCGGCCACGGCGTTCCTCTTCTGGCTGATCTACATTCATCCCGCCGCGGCTTCGAGCGCGCAGTATGCTTTTTTGCCTGCGGTGAATGCTGTCTTCAACGGGCTCGCCGCAATTGCCCTGCTGATCGGGTTCACGTTTATCCGGGCGCGGCGCATTGCGGCTCACAGAGCGGCAATGATCACGGCCTTCGTTTTTTCGACGCTCTTTCTCGTGGGCTACATTCTGCATCACGCCCTCCACGGCGATGTTCGCTACCCGCTACATGCGGCCTATCGAACCTTCTACCTCTGGCTGCTGGCGAGCCACATTGTTCTTGCGGTCGTGGCGCTGCCGCTAGTGCTGGTCACCTTCTTCTTTTCCTTGTCCGGCAGGTTCCCGCAGCATCGCAAGGTGGCCAGGTGGACGTTTCCCCTCTGGCTTTATGTCTCGATCACTGGCGTCGTTACCTATGCAATGCTGCGCCTGGCAAATGGATAAGACTGATATGCTTGCGAGCCGCGCAGAGAACACACCGTCGACATTGCCAGACGACGGAACACGGCAATTGCTGCGATGGGGCGGCTCGATGGTCGCCGCCGGATTAGCGGCCATTTTCCTGCTTGAGGCCTTCCTCGGCGGTTTTTCCCGCACCGGCGCAACCACCAATACAGGGTGGTTTGCCCTGATTGTGGCGCTGATGTGCCTGCCGTTCGGGGGCCTGCTTTTCGCATTGGGCATCGCCAAGTGGTTCCGTAATCGGTCACTCTTGCGCCGGAAAAATAGCCTTTAAGAAGGCGACCCAGATTGCTCCCGAGCCTGAGAATTTTCGGGCGAATTGGCAACGCAAAATGCACAAGTATACTGGGATTTACCGTCACGATCATCGGCTGCGGTAGTCCCGTTTTCTCGTGGGGCAGGAGAGCAGAAATATGGCAAAATCCGTCAACAAAGTCATTCTTCTTGGAAACGTAGGCAAAGACCCCGAGATGCGCTCCACTGGCGGAGGCACGCTGGTTGCGAACTTCACGCTCGCGACGAGCGATCGCTCCAAAGACGCCCAGGGCAACTGGCAGGACCGCACCGAGTGGCACAACATCGTCGCATTTACACGGCTCGCCGAAATTATTCGCGACTACGTCAAAAAGGGCTCCAAGCTCTACATCGAGGGCAAGATTCAGACGCGAAGCTGGGATGATAAGGAGACCGGAGCCAAGCGGTATCGCACCGAGATCATCGCCAATGACATTTCCCTGCTTTCGGGCCGCGAAGAGGGCTCGTCGAGTGGCTACAGCCGAGGATCAGGTAGCTCGAGTAACTTCGACCAGCGGCCGCCGGCGGGGAATGACGAATACGCGCAGCAGACGGAAATCTCGGACGACGATATCCCGTTCTAGGAACCATCGACGAATCACAATTCCCTCAGAACGTCAGAGTCGAAGGACGACTACGAAAAATGATCGCAAGTTCCGAGTCGGTTCTCGTCACAGGTGGAGCCGGATTTATTGGTTCCAATTTCGTGCTCCAATGGATCGAGCAGACTGGCACTCCTGTCGTGAATCTCGACCTCCTCTCCTACGCCGGGAACCTCGCCAATCTGGCAAGCCTCCAGAACGATGCCCGGCACACCTTTGTGCGCGGAGACATCTGTGATGCGGGCACGGTGGCAGACCTGCTGCGCGAACATAAACCGCGAGCTGTCATTCATTTCGCCGCGGAGAGTCACGTGGATCGCTCCATCAGCGATCCGGGGGCTTTCATTCGCACCAACGTTCAGGGAACGGGCACGCTGCTGGAGCAGGCGAAGCTCTACTGGTCAGAATTGCGCCCCGACGACAAACAGCAATTCCGTTTTCTTCATGTTTCGACCGACGAGGTCTATGGTTCGCTCGGGCCCGACGACGCTGCCTTTTCTGAAACGACGTCGTACGCCCCGAACAGCCCTTATGCTGCGTCGAAGGCAGGGTCAGACCATCTCGCAAGGGCGTACCACCACACCTTCGGCCTCCCGGTGCTCACCACAAACTGCTCGAACAACTACGGGCCTTATCAGTTTCCGGAAAAACTCATTCCCCTTGTGATCATGAACGCGCTCGACGGCAAGCCGCTGCCTGTCTACGGCGACGGGCAAAATGTCCGCGACTGGCTTTTTGTGGAAGATCACTGTGCGGCGATCAGGTCCGTTATTGAGCACGGCCGCATCGGTGAGACCTACAACATCGGCGGCAACAGCGAAAGAAAGAACCTGGAGGTGGTTACGGCGATCTGCGACCTGGTCGACGAAATCGCTGCCGACAACAGGCCCGAGCCGCGCAGGAATCTGATCACGTTTGTTGCCGACCGGCCGGGGCACGATCGCCGCTACGCGATCAACGCAACTAAAATCCGCAATGAGATTGGCTGGCAGCCCGCGCAGCAATTCGAAGACGGCCTGCGCAAAACCGTGGCATGGTATCTCGACAACAGCGCATGGGTAGGGAATGTGCGCACCGGCGCGTACAGGGACTGGATTCGACGGAACTACGATGAAAGGGTTTCCCAATGAAAGGAATCATCCTTGCCGGCGGATCGGGAACTCGCCTTTATCCAGTCACCAATGCGGTGATCAAGCAGCTGCTGCCGGTCTACGACAAGCCAATGATCTACTACCCGCTCAGCACGCTGATGCTCGCGGGACTGCGCGATATCCTCATCATTTCCACGCCGCAGGATACGCCCCGATTCGTAGAACTGCTTGGTGACGGTAAGCAATGGGGCATCAACCTTCAGTATGCGGTGCAGCCAAGTCCCGATGGACTGGCGCAGGCATTCCTGATTGGCCGCGACTTTATTGGCGACGATACCTCTGCGCTTGTCCTCGGCGATAACATCTTTTACGGCCAGTCCCTCTCGGTTCACCTGCAGCGAGCCGCAAAGTTGCAAACAGGCGCTACGGTCTTCGCCTACCAGGTGCAGGATCCCGAGCGATACGGCGTTGTGGAGTTTGATGCGAGCGGCCGCGCCGTCAGCATCGAAGAAAAGCCGAAGTCTCCCAAATCAAAGTACGCGGTGACCGGGCTCTACTTTTACGATCGCGACGTGAGTCGTCTTGCGGCCTCTCTCGAGCCCTCGCCGCGCGGCGAGCTCGAGATTACGGATTTGAACCGCCTCTATCTCCAGGCCGGCACTCTGAAGGTCGAAGTCATGAGCCGCGGCATGGCATGGCTCGACACCGGCACGCACGATTCCCTCTTTGAGGCTGGACTCTTCATCCAGACGATTCAACACCGCCAGGGGCTGAAGATTGCCTGCCTTGAAGAGATCGCGTTCCGGCTCGGATACATCGGCCCCGAAGAGTTGCAGAAGCTGGCGCATCCCGTTCTGAAAAGCGGATACGGCCAGTACCTGCTTTCGCTCCTCAACGAGCAACAGGCTCCCGCAATCACCGACCTATGAAGATAGAAAAGACAATGCTGGAGGGCGTGCTGATCCTGACGCCAACCATCTACCAGGACGAACGCGGCGCATTTTGGGAAACCTGGAATCAGCTCCAAATGAGCGAAGCGGGGTTGCCGTCGAAATGGGTGCAGGATAATTTCTCCGTTTCGAAGAAGAATGTTTTGCGCGGAATTCACTACCAGATCGACAGACCGCAGGGGAAACTGGTGCACGTAGCATACGGCGCAGTTCTCGATGTCGTGGTGGACCTGCGTCGCAGCTCGTCGACATTTGGAAAGCATCTCGCGGTTGAACTGGACGGCGAAAGCGGCAGAACGCTTTGGGTTCCCGCAGGCTATGGCCACTCATTTCTTGCGCTCACTCAGAAGGTTGGCTTTGCCTATAAGGTCACCGACTATTACTCGCGCGAAGGGGAACGCACCATCGCCTGGAACGACCCTGATCTCGGGATTCCTTGGCCCGTAAGCAGCGAAGACGCAGTGATCTCTGACAAGGATCGAGCCGGCGCCGCGTTTAGCGAAGCGCAGGTTTACCCATGATCGAGAGACCGCCCGAAAGGCAGCGCATTCTGATCGTCGGCTCCACAGGTCAGGTCGGCGTCGAGTTGCAGCGCAGCTTCGCCGGGATGGGCGAGATTTTCAAGCGGGACCGCAAACAAGTAGACCTTTCCCGGCCGGACGAGATTCGCTCCATGATGCGCACGGTGGCGCCGCACGTCGTGCTCAATGCTGCCGCGTACACTGCAGTTGATCGCGCAGAAGCGGAGCCGGAAACCGCGAGTGCTATTAACGCCATCGCACCGGGCATTCTGGCAGAGGAAGCCCACCGCCTGGATGCGCTGCTTGTGCATTTCTCGACGGACTATGTCTTCGACGGCTCGAAAAGGACCCCATGGCTCGAAACTGATTCTCCGAATCCTTTAAGCGTGTACGGGGCCTCCAAGCTCGCAGGCGACCGGGCAATCGAGCAGGTGGGCGGCAAATATCTTATCTTTCGGACGAGTTGGGTCTACGGTCCGCACGGGAACAATTTTCTCTTCACCATGCTTCGCCTGGGGCGTGAACGCCAGCACCTGAAGATTGTGGACGACCAGATCGGCGCCCCTACTACTTCCTGCGAGTTGGCCGAAGCTTCGCACGCAATTGTGGCCTCCGTTCTTGGTGGCAAACACGGCGAGCCGATGGATTGGCGCGGCCTGTACAACATGACGTGTGGCGGGTCGGTCTCGTGGTGCGGGTTTGCGCGCGCTATCTTCGATCGTGCCGGTGATCTGTCACAAGGCAATCGGCCCGAGATCCTGCCGATTCCAACCAGCGAGTATCCAACTGCCGCGCGCAGACCCATGTATTCCGTGCTTTCAAACGAAAAGCTGCACCGGCAGTTCGGGGTCAAGCTTCCCGGTTGGGAAAATGCGCTGGACTGCGTAATCGACAAGCTGAAAGAGAATGCGAGCCGGTGATATACTTCGTCCTCAGTAATGATCCGGAATAGCGAATGGTGATTCGTTCTCGAGCGCCCTTGCGGCTTGGCCTTGCCGGCGGCGGAACCGATGTTTCTCCCTACTGCGACGAGTTTGGCGGCGCAATTCTGAACGTGACGATCGGGCACTACGCCTATGCCTCCATTGAACCCAGTGGTTCAGGATGCGTGGAGTTCAATTCTTCTGACCAGAATCTGCAAGTTGTGTACGACTCCTCACAAGAATTGCAGGCCGATGGCCGGCTTGACTTGCTCAAGTCCGTGCACAAGCATGCAGTAAAGCACTTCAACGGCGGAGGTCCTTTGAGCCTTCGGCTGACGACGCGCGTAGACGTGCCGTCAGGGTCAGGCCTCGGTGGATCGTCGACGCTGGTTGTGGCCGTGCTGAAGGCATACAGTGAGTGGCTCAATCATCCGCTGGATGATTACGAGCTAGCACACGCCGCATACGCGATCGAGCGGCAGGATGCAGGCCTGCTCGGGGGGCGGCAGGATCACTACGCGGCTGCGTTTGGTGGATTCAACTTCATGGAGTTTGGCAGGAACGGCAGCGTGCTCGTGAACCCACTGCGCATTCGAGACAGTGTTTCTTCTGAACTCGAAGCCTCGGCACTTCTCTTCTATTCGGGAGAATCGCGGCTATCAGGAGAAATCATCGCCGAGCAGAGTAGAAACGTGCAGAGCGGCAACAGGCAGGCAATCGAAGCAATGCACCAGATCAAGCAAGAGTCGCTGCGAATGAAGGAGGCGCTGTTGCGCGGCGACTTCAAGCTGCTGCACGACGTCTTGCGATCGAGTTGGGAAGCGAAAAAGCGCATGGCCAGCCAGATTGTGAACGACCGGATCGAGCTGCTCTATGCGAAAGCGCTGGAAGCGGGTGCATACTGTGCACGAATCTCAGGTGCCGGCGGCGGCGGATTCATGATCTTTCTGGCAGATCCCATGCGGAAAGATCACGTCGCCGAGGCATTACAGCTTTGCGAAAACAGCGGCGTGGTTTATGGCTGCCATTTTACCCACGACGGCGCCAGAGCCTGGCGCGTGAGCTAGCGGCATACGATGGAAGCGATCATTCTTGCTGGTGGGCTGGGCACTCGCCTCAGCTCGAAACTTCCCGATCTTCCCAAGGCGATGGCTCCTGTCGCCGGCAGGCCTTTTCTTGCGCTGCTGCTCGATCAGCTAATCGCAGCGGGCTGCGAGCGCGCAATTCTGTCAGTTGGCTATCGCAGAGACGCGATTATCGACGCCTTTCAACATAGCTACAGGGGCCTTCCGCTTGTCTACGCCGTTGAAAGCAAGCCTCTCGGTACAGGTGGCGCAATCAAGCGCTCTCTTGCCCTTATAACCAAACCGTCGTCGCTGGTGCTGAATGGGGACACATTTCTGGATATCGATTTGCCGCGCTTCGCCGCCTCACACCGGCCCGCCGATTCCAGCATGACCATGGCGTTGGCTTACGTTGCTGATACGTCGCGCTATGGGGGAGTACTTTTGCAAGACGGCCTCATTAAGGGATTCGCCGAGAAAGGCCGTCAGGGTCCGGGATGGATCAATGCTGGAGTCTACGTGCTCAATCGGGAGTTCCCATGGCCGCCAGTCCTGCCGGAGCAATTCTCCTTTGAAAGAGACGTGCTCGATCGGCATCTCGACACGCTGCGGCCAGCAGCTTTTCAGTGCAATGGCTATTTTCTCGATATCGGAGTTCCGGAAGATCTCGATCGTGCGCAGCTTGAATTGGGAAATAGAGGGGCGCAATAGTGCGACACAAGCACGGTTCACATCGCGACGTGAATGCGGCGTAGATCGGCATTTTTTTCGAGTGTCGCAACAATTTCTCTGCCGATCACGAGTGATGCTGTAGCTGCCGGCGATGGCACGTTGCACACGTGCAGGATGCGGTCTTTATAAACGAAGTGGAAGTCGTCGAGCAGTTTTCCATTACGGTCGAGGGCCTGCGCACGCACACCCGAACCGCCTGGCTGTATATCGTTCTCAGTGAGCGCCGGCAACAGCTTCTGGAGCGCGTGGGTGAAGGCGCGCTTGCTCCAGGAGCGATGCATCTCGCCGAGTCCACTCTCCCAGTACTTGGCTGCCATCTTCCAGAAGCCGGGGAATGTCGCTGTCGAGATGGTGTCGGCGATGTTGAAGGACGTGCGGGTATATCCCTCGCGCTTGAAGGAAAGAACCGCGTTCGGCCCTGCCTCGATGCCTCCATGAATTCTCCGCGTAAAATGCACGCCGAGAAACGGAAAGCGCGGATCGGGAACCGGATAGATCAGGCCTCGGACGAGGTGATGCTTTGCAGGAACGAGTTCGAAGTATTCCCCACGAAACGGCACGATGCGAAGTCCCAGATCCGCCCCAGCCATCTGCGCGATTCGATCCGAATGGAGACCCGCGCAATTGACGACATACCGAGCCTGCACTCTGCCGGAGGGGGTCTCGAGCACAATGGACTCGCTATTACGGGCGATGCGCTCGACGCCGAAGCCAGTGAGGACTTCGCCGCCCGACGCCTCGAGGAGCTGCCTATATTTTGCCGCGACCATTTTGAAATCGGTGATGCCGGTTGTTGGGACGTGAAGCCCTCGCACACCTTTGGCATTCGGTTCGATCTCACGAATCTCCTCCCTGCTCAACTCGCGCAGGCCTGAGATCCCATTTGCCACTCCGCGCCGATGGAGTTCGTTGAGACCCGGAATTTCTCCCTCGTTGGTTGCGACGACAATCTTTCCGCATAGCTCGTACAGAATGTCATGTTCTTCACAGAACCGCACCATAGCAGTGCGGCCTTCCACGCAGAGTTGCGCCTTGAGCGAACCGGGCTTGTAATAGAGGCCGGAATGGATGACACCGCTGTTATGACCGGTTTGATGCGCTGCAATCTCGCTTTCTTTTTCGAGGACAACGACCTTCAGACCCGCAAACTTGCGGACAAGGTGCAGGCTTGACGCGAGTCCGACAATGCCGGCGCCGATGATTGCGACATCACACTCTCGATCATTCAATTCAGACATGCGAGCCTTCCGTCGCGAGGTAACCCGCCGTAACTTTGTTGCTTCTACCTACAGTACACCGCGACTGTCGACTGTGTATCCTAGCTTACGGGTCATTAGATGGAGGGAGTTAACGTGTCACCGTCTGGAAGTCCGTCTGAGCTTTTTAAGCAAGCCGTCGCCGATCATATCGCGGTGATTGAGGCGTTATCGTCGCAGCAGGATCAGTTCGAACAGATCGCGCAGGCTATGAGCCGGGCGATTCTCAATGGGAGCAAGATTCTATGGTGCGGCAACGGAGGCAGCGCCGCCGACTCGCAACATCTTGCAGCTGAGCTCATGGGGCGCTTTCGGAGAGAGCGGCGGGGACTTCCATCGATCGCACTGACGACCGACACTTCCGTTCTTACCGCGGTTGGAAACGATTATGGATTCGATCGGATCTTCGGTCGGCAGGTAGAAGCCCTGTGCGCAAAAGGGGACGTGGTCGTTGGCCTTTCGACCTCGGGCAACAGCCGTAACGTTTGCGCCGCCATCGAGGCGGCAAAGCAAATTGGGGCATTCACGGTAGCCTTCACGGGAGCACGCGGCGGGGCCCTGGCCGGCAAGGCAGATGCAGTTATACAGGTTCCGTCAGAAGATACGGCCCGCATTCAGGAAGCGCACATTCTCTGCGGCCATATTCTTTGCGATTGGATAGAACTGTGTATCTGCAATGAGCAGCGGGGCAGCGAGTAGCAACCGACCCGCCTGCCCAACCAGAAGGGGTGAGGCTATCCCGCCTTCAGACAGATGTCATTGCAACACTGCGATCGCCGCAGATCCCAATGCGAGCTGCGAGAATACCTGCGACCACTCGATGAATTCCCGTACCAATGGCGGCTTGAAGGTCTTCTCCGGAACCACGATCGTGTCGCCTGCGTAGAGAGGCAGATTGGTGAATCCGTTACCCCACACGCCTTTTGCAGCATCGTAACCAACTACCTCACCGTTGGCTCGAATCAGGAACTGGCGCTTCCGGTCCGCGTCCCGCGTAAGGCCGCCGGCCATTTGAAGATACTTGCCGACGCGGCTGTCGCGTGCATAAAGAAACGAGTTCTGGTCGTTGACTGCTCCAACAATATTGATGCTGGCTGGAACAGGCGGAATAACGAAGCGGTCGCCATCTTCCAATGGGATGTCTGGCAAGCCGCTGGTACCCGCGCTCTGCGCTTGGAACTGCAGAACGATCCGCCCCGTCGCCCGCAGTTGCCGCAACCGTGTCACCAGTTCGCGTTCGCTGTTTTGCGCGTTGGTGCCGCCTGAAACGTCCTGCCCTGTCACTCCTCCCGATGCCGCGAGAGCGAGATTGCTCCGCTGGATACGCAAATCGAGGTTCTGAATGTATTCATCAAGCCTCGCCTGCTGCGCTCTCCTTGTGGACTCGCGGGTAAACTCCGATCCGAAAAGATAGGCGTTCGAGGTAAGACCGCCAGCCCGCTCGACCAGTTGACGCAACGTCTCACCTGGCTGCACCGTGTACAGGCCCGCATGGGCGAACTCGCCCTCAAGCCGGATCAACTTGGTTTGCTGAGAAATCGGCACGCGAATATCGGCCTCAGAGAAAATCGAAACCACGTCGCCTGGTTGCAATTCGAGATTCTGCGAAGTGTCGTGCTGCAGTACAAGTTTGCCTAAATCAAACGGGACCAGAATCGTCTTTAACGTGGCTGGATCAAGCCGCTGGATCACTGCGTAGTCCCAATCGATCTCTGGAACGTCCAGCCGAATTTCCGTTCTCTGGGTATTGCGCGGCAGGCGCGAAGAAAGCTCGCCTTGCTCAGCGCCAAGGGAAGTGTTGGCCGTCCGCTGCTGAGCGGTCAGGGACTGCCCCTGCTGCATGCCCAGCTGAGGTTGCTGGCCTTGAAGCTGGTTACCGTACTGATTGTTGTACTGATACTGATCCGGATTGGTGCCGTACTGGTCAGTTTGTAGGCCGTACTGGTTCGAAGGCGTGCCAGATTGTGGAAGTTGCGTTCCGTATTGATTCTGCTGCGGGCCGTAGCCATTCTGATCCTGGCTGAGCCCGGGTTCCAACTGATTGGTCTGCTGCCCATACCCGCGCACGTTATCAAAAGGACGCAGCGCGACCGGCTGGTTGTCGAAAGGCTGACGCATTTCAGAGAAGCCGACACTCGGTTCAAACTCCGGGGCGGGTAATCCAAGCTGCGTGCGCTTCCACCAATAATTCCGCGTCAACAGCGATTCTTTGTCTGGAATTAAATCGCTCACCCGCATTCCGGATTTCCACGCGAATCGCCCAGGGTTCGCAATGTTCCCACGCAGCGTGACCGTCTGGTTATATTTCGGCACCATCGAAAAGACGCGCACCAGGTCGCCGTCGGCCACCTTCGTCGCCAGACCCGGTGCATCGTAAGCAACCTCCATCGCATGGCGCTCACTGTGATTCACAATCCGCTCGATTGAGATCCGGGCATCGGAGGCGACAGTGGACGCACCACCGGCGTCGGAAATCAGGTCAGCCAGGGATTGGTTCGGCTTGAGCTCGTAGATTGCGGGATTACGCACGCTGCCAATTACGGCTACCTGAGCACCTGCGGGAGGAATGAAAATGATGTCGCCGGAGAGCAGCTTTACATCTTTCGATTTATCGCCGCGGACAAGAAAATCATAGAGGTCCAACTGGGTTACTGTGTCGCTCCCCCGGCGCAATTGAATATCGCGCAACGAGCCCTGAACTGAGGGCCCCCCGCTGGCGAACAAAGCATCCACAAGCGTACTCAGCGAGCTCACCGTATAAACGCCGGGACGCCGGGCCTGCCCGGCCACATAAATCTGAATCGCACGAATCTTGCCCACATCTGCAAGCAACTCGAAATTGCGGTAGACGCGTCCAATCGCCTCGCGCAAATGCGCCTGTAGCTCTGAATACGGCAGGCCAGCGACGTGCACCGGGCCAATCTGAGTCACAGGGATATAGATTTCTCCGGCACGATCAACGCGAACATTTGCCTGGAAATTTACCTGCCCCCAGACACGAATTCTCAGTTCGTCCCCAGGCCCGATGATGTAATCGGGAGGCACCGGGGCGTTGTCGAGCGGCGCAAACGTCGAAGGAACGTTCTGAAAGAGATTTGCACCAAAAATAGGGAGAACCTGGCCAGTCGTGGACGCAGTGAATTTCTGGAATTCCGTAAGCGGCTCTAGTGGCGCCGTCAGGGGTGCCAGTCCACGCGTTCGTGCTGAAGACTGCCTCGACTGAGATTCCTGATCCGAATAGGTTTGGCCCAGGGTTGTCTGCGGTCCACTGGGCAGCGATGAGAGAGACGCCCCCCTGACCTGAGATCCACTTAGCGAGTACTGGCTCGATTCGTCTGGACCTTGACCCGCACATTGAGAACTTGTCGCGATGAGTGGGTCTGAGCAATCCCAGGTATTTGAATTTGCGGGATAGCCGGGCTGCGATTGCTGCTGAGCGCTGACGGCCGACACCGACACTAGCGCCATTAGGAAAATAATTGATCGATTAGGCATTTGAATGAGTGGCACAAACTCTCTGGCAGCCGGCTCGCGAAGCCTGGTGTTTCTTGCCTCTGCGCAGAAGGATCATAGGCCATAAGTCTAGCACGCGCACGGTCATAGCCGTGCTCACCGCACAGCTCCCCAGGAGCGCTCACATGGCATCTCGCGCAGTTTCCGGCTGGTGGTATTTTCGATCATATTAACTTCCTAGGTAATAGCGAAGAATCCAAAAAAACCGGAAAACCCTTTATCACTGAATGGTCTCAAAGAGATGTAGCCGCTTTCTTTCGAAAGCAAGGGATAATGAGTCTGGCTTGAAGAAGTTGAAGGCAAACGAATTATCCCTACGATCACGGTAATTAGTCGTTTCGAATCGAGTGGGATCTGGGCCAAATATCGCGGCTGTTCCGATTTGGAATAGCGCGGCACGTTGCGGCAGGTTTGGGATGCGAGGATGGCTTTTGCGGAATTTGCAAAATCTGTCTACGTCATCTCTGCTACGCTTTAGAAAGTGCGAGATTCGTTGAGCGATTGAATTTCGAAAATCGCTAAGCCTCTCTGTCCCAGGAGTGGCTCTCGAGCGAGTTTGCGGCACAGTTACTCAATGCGTTGGTTCTCCTTTGCTCCGCGGTAGAAACTGGTTTCGTTTTTGAAGGCAAATAGTCTAAAGACTTAACTCTCAATGGATAGTCGTCGGCTGAATTCGGGCCGACGCAACCGGATCACAGCAAGCACTGCCACGTTCCGTTGTATAAGTGGGATCGAAGCTTGTCACCGTGTGGAGGCTGCATTGAGTTCCAAGTCACTTGTGACTGTCCCGCAAGATTCGCAGTTTGTCGAGTCAATCACGGATAGATCCACGGATAGATCGGTGGAAAGCTTCCATCGGCAGGGCAACGCAACAGACAGTACAACCGCTTTTCAAAAGCCCCGCTCGGTTCATCTCCGTCAGGAGCGCGTGAGTCCATGGGCCCGCTCCCAGGCGAAGAGACTGTTCGATTGTTCCTGCATCCTGCCACTGGCGCCGGTTTTGATTCCTGTGTTCTTGCTGATTGGACTCGCTGTCCGGCTTACTTCAAGCGGTCCCGTGCTCTTTTTGCAAAAGCGCATGGGTTGCCATGGTCGCGTCTTCACAATCGTTAAATTTAGAACATTGACCCACTGCTCGATCGCTGAACACCACGCCGTCACCACCGCCGCCAATCAACGTTTTACGCCGATTGGCCGGTTTCTACGGAAGTGGAAGTTGGATGAACTTCCACAGCTTTGGAACGTGCTCATCGGAGACATGAGCTTGGTCGGTGCCCGTCCGAAGCTTCCGATTCACCAGTTAGGCGAGCTCAGATCCCGCCCGGGGATCACCGGGGCTGCCACAATCGCCTTCGCGCGCGAAGAGGCCATTCTCGCTCAGTTGCCCGCCGGCAACTTGAACGGCTATTACAGTGAAGTAATTCTTCCGATCAAGCGTGCAATGGATCAGGAGTACATGGCGAGTTCAACATTTACCTCCGATTTCCGGTTGCTGGTGGACACCGTTCTCAGGCGCTGGGACAGCTCGCTGATGGAAAACCTGCTGGCCGAAGCGTTGCTCGCCGAAGAGGAGTCTGCGCCAGTTTCCGTTGTAACCCGAAATCGCATGTCGATGATGATGGCGGACCAAAGGCTTACCCCTGAGGAGCAGCTGACCGAGGCGTAAGATCTTCGCCGTCGCAAAAGATCGTAAACGTAAAATAGATATCGCCACTCTGAACCTGGCAAAATCCCTGATTTTATTGCCTTGTCTTGCATAACATCGGTGCAGGCGATTACATTTTGCGCATCGGCGCAGATTGCAGATTGCCTGACTGCACGGAAAAACTGTGCCCGTTTGAAGGCAGAAGAGGCTACCTGTCATGAACCGGCGTACGTTCCTTGGTGTTGCATCCGCCGCCGCTGTGGCGCAGCGATTTGGTCCAGCCTCTAGTCGCGCTGAAGCAACAGCACTCCAGCTGAAGCCTATGGCCATCGGGCTCCTCGTGAGCCCGTTTGCGGCGCCTGAGGAAACATTCCGCCGCGTGCGGAACCTTGGCTTCTCGAATTGCTTTCTATCGCTCGACGGCTACATCAACCAATTCACTCCGTCGACTGCCTCCCAGCTTGGCGATCTGCTCGCAAAATATCATCTGACGGCAACCACCGTTGAAGTTGTGGGGCCGCCACCGCTCGAGTGGAACTTTCTTCGCGGGCCTTCGACGATCGGGCTCGTTCCGCCGTCTACGCGTGCGGCGCGCATCGACGCTCTGCGCCAGGTCTCAGACTTTGCAAGGTTGCTTGGCATCGACCAGGTGCAAACGCATTGCGGTTTTATTCCCGAAGACCCGGCCGATCCGCTCTACGAGCAGACAGTGAAGGCGATCCATACAGTCGCGTTGCACTGTAAAGAGAATGGTCAATACTTTCTGATGGAAACGGGACAGGAAACGCCCACAACGATGTCCCGCATGATTCGCGATGTGAATCTGCCGAATCTTGCAGTGGGCCTCGATACTGCCAATTTGATCCTCTATGGCAAAGCCAATCCCATTGACGCTGTAGACATTCTTGGACCGCACATCCGAAGCGTTCATGCCAAGGACGGAAAATGGCCGACGGATCCGAGCATGCTCGGCGAAGAAGTCCTCATCGGTCGGGGCCTGGTGGACTTCCGCACGGTCTTCACCAAACTTCATCGCATTGGGTACACCGGCGCAATTACAATCGAGCGCGAAACCTCAGGTCCACAGCAGATTGCCGACGTTCGCGAAGAGAAGTCATACCTCGAGCACATTCTGAAGCAAGTGCTCGCGAGCTGATGGTAGGACCATTGCGACTGGCAACCCATGACAACGACTTTTCAGAGACGAGGAAATATGAATCGACGGGAGTTCGTTGGCGGGGGCGCCAAAGCTGCTTCTGCTCTGTTGCTGTTGAAGAGCCGCACAGCGTTTGCTTATGAGGCGAACTCAGCCGTGCGCCTTGGCCTGCTCGGCTGCGGCAATCGCGGCACTGCGGTTGCCACCTCCTTCTCGCGCAATACGCAGGCGCAGGTGGTTGCGCTTGGCGATCTCTTCGCGGATCAACTCGCAGCTGGCCACGATCATTTCAACAAGCTGAATGCGGAATTGGGTAGGTCTCCCATTGACGAGAAGGCACTCTTTCGCGGGCCGCGCGCCTTCGAAGAACTTGCCGCATCGCCCCTGATCGATATGATCCAGATCTCGACGCCACCGTTCTTTCATGTGCAGCATCTTGAAGCCGGGGTCTCGGCAGGCAAGCATGTCTATTGCGAGAAGCCAGTCGGCATCGATCTTGCGCAGGCAAAACAGGCACTCGAAATCGCCAAACGTGTGCGGCCCAACCAGAGTGTTGACGTTGGTTTTCAGTGCCGCATGGCGCCTCCCATCGCCGCCATTGCCGAGAAAATCAAGAATGGCGCGCTAGGCAAGGTCGCGGTTGTCTCTGGCAATTACAACGCTCCTGCATCCACCGAGAAGGCGCACCCGGGCGCTTCCCCGGATGAATACAGATTGCGCAACTGGTTGTGGGATCGCGTACTCTCCGGGGATATTCTGGTCGAACAGAATATCCACATCATCGACCTATGCAACTGGATGCTGGGCTCGAGGCCGTTGAAGGCCACAGCTTCCGGCGGCAGAAATGTCCTTACACATTACGGCGACTGCTGGGATAACTACCAGGTTGTCTTCACCTATCCCGGCGACGTGCGCTTCTCCTTCGCATCGACGCAATTCGGTGATTATGGCGCCTTCGATGCGGGGTTGAAATTTTTCGGCTCCGATGGCGGCGCAACGGTTCCCTACTCCGGCCCGATCCAGATCACGGGCGCGCAGGCCTGGAAATGGCAGGACGCATCATCGTCCAGCACGGCCTCAGGTCACTTCGCCGCAAACGGAGCATTCTCTGACAATCTCGAGTTTGCCGATCGCGAGAAAGACCGCGCTTTCATCGACAGCATTACATCGGGGCACGCGCACAACCAGATTGCCGCCGGCGCTGAGACTGCACTGAGTTGCATGCTGGGGCGCATGGCCGGATACCAGAAGCGCGAGGTCACATGGGATGAGCTTCTCGCGCATGGCGAGACCTACAAACTCGGATTCAGCCTCAATCAGTTCGTTTGATCCGTTCGCTTGAAGATCAGTTCGCTTAAGAGATTGAAGCACGCTCAGCGGCTCCCCAGGAAAACTGCGACTGCTCCAGTTCCACGGGCTGCTGAAAATTGCCGATCGCGCTATCTCCAGAAAAAGAAAAGCCGGGGATTGAACCCCGGCTTCCGGTTGAAGCTGCAATCAAGGCTTAGCTGCAGCCACTTGTAGAGCCGCAGCTCATGCAGCGGTAGCAGCTTCCATTGCGAACCATAATGGCTCCGCAGGTGGAGCAGCTGGGCGCGTCTCCCATCTCGTACATATCGCGCATTGCGTCAGAGGCGTGATAGACGCCGCGATCAACCAGCGTCGGAGTGTGCGAGGCATTGGAGGCAGCGCCGCCCGATGCATGAATCTCTGGTGCGATGCCGCCACCGGGCGCGGAGGTCGAACCCATGCCGGTGTGTCCCGCAGACTGGGTCAGCTTGCGTGCCACTTCTTCGGCAAGCTTATTGAGCTGGCCTTCCGGCATGCCACCTTCCCCTTCCGCGTCCACCTCGGGCAGCAACGTGGGCGAAGCGGGCAGTTGAGCCGCCACCGGAGCAAGCCCGGCGAAGAGCGTCAACTGCTCACCCGAGAGGAAGCGCAGATTGAGCCAGCGGAAGATGTAGTCCATCAGGCTCTTCGCATAGCCGATCTGCTCATTGCCAGTCCAGCCTGAGGGCTCGAAGCGGGTATGAGCAAATTTCTCGCACAGTACACGCAGGGGAACGCCGTGTTGCAGCGCGAGAGAGATCGATGTGGCAAAAGCATCCATCAGACCGGAAACTGTCGAGCCCTCCTTGGCCATCTTGATGAAGATTTCACCAGGCTGGCCCGTGGGATAGAGGCCAACAGTGATGTAGCCCTCGTGGCCCGCAATCGAAAACTTGTGCGTGATCGAGGCGCGTTCTTCAGGAAGGCGATGACGGACCGCGCGCGGGGGAGCATTCAAATCCTGCGCGGGTGCAGGCGGCGGAGCGATTGGGTTCAGCGAAGACCGGCCCATCTGCTCGATCGATTTCTGGAACGCGGCTGCGGCAGCAACCACCTGCTTCGCAGTGACCTCGAGCTTTTCTCCGATCTTGGCTTCCAGTGCTTTTACATCCGCGTCGCTTGCAGCCTGCCCTGCGGCGATATGGGCGAGGATGCGGTTGCCCGCTGTATCCAGCACCGAAGGCTCATGTTTGGCATCGATGCTGGTGTTGAGGGGCTGCACACCCTTGGACCCGTCGCGGTAAATAGCAACAGCCTTGATGCCCTGTCGCCAGCTTTCCGCATAGGCTTCGGCGACGTCTTCAACGCTCGCCTCATGCGGCAGGTTGACGGTCTTCGAAATGGCGCCGGAGAGGAATGGCTGCGCAGCCGCCATCATCTTGATGTGGCCCATGTAATGAATTGAGCGCGTGCCCTTGGCCGGCTTGAAGCTGCAATCGAAAACGGCGAGGTGTTCCGCCCTGATACCTGGAGCGCCCTCGATGGTGCCGGTCGCATCGATGTAGCTCACAATGGCGTTAACTTCGTCGTCGCTATAGCCGAGCTTGAAGAGCGCCGCAGGCACCGTGTTGTTAACGATCTTGATCATGCCGCCGCCCACCAGCTTCTTGTACTTCACCAGAGCCAGATCGGGCTCAATGCCTGTGGTGTCGCAATCCATCATGAAGCCGATCGTGCCCGTGGGCGCCAACACGGTGGTCTGCGAGTTGCGATAGCCATGCTTCTCACCGTAGACCAATGCGGTGTCCCAGCACTCGCGGCTTGCCTCGATCAGCGCATCGAGTTGCGGAACCGCGAAGGGCTCGTTGCTGTTGCGCGATTTGCCAATGTTGTTCACTTCAGCGCGATGCATGCGGATCACGTCGAGGAATGGCTCACGATTCACGTAGAAGCCGGGGCACGCTCCGCCCTGGCGCTCCACACTTGCAGTAAGCGGCGTCGCCGAGGCCAGCGGAGGGCAATCGGCCGCAATCACGGCAGATTGCAGGTAGGCCTGCCCGCACATGATTGCCGTAAGCGCTCCAGCAAGATCGCGGCCGGCGGCGGAGTCGTAGGGCAGGCCGAAGGCCATCAGCAGAGCGCCCAGATTGGCGTAGCCCAGTCCCAGCGGACGATAGTCATGCGAGTTCTTCGCGATTGCCTCAGTCGGGTAGCCGGAGTTGTCGACGAGAATCTCCATTGCCGTAATTACGACCGAGATCGCATGCCGGTAGGCCGCGATGTCAAACGTGCCCGCCGGCGTAATGAACTTCAGCAGATTAAAGCTGGCCAGGTTGCACGCCGAGTTGTCGAGGAACATGTACTCCGAGCAGGGATTCGACGCATTGATGCGCGCCGTGTTCTTGCTCGTATGCCAGCGATTGATCGTGGTATCAAATTGCAGACCGGGATCCCCGCACAGCCATGTAGCTTCGGCGATCTTGCCCATGATCTCGCGGGCCTTGTAGGTCTTTACCGGCCTGTGCTCCTTCACCGTGTAGGTAGAAAACTCGCCATCGGCCTCGTAGGCACGCATGAACTCGTCGCTGACGCGCACTGAGTTATTGGCGTTCTGGAAGAAGATCGACGAATAGGCCTCCGAATCCGGTCCCGAGCCATCGTAGCCGGCGCGAATGAGCGAGAAGGCCTTGGCCTCTTCCTTCGCCTTGCAGTCAATGAAATCCATGATGTCGGGATGGTCGACATTCAAAATGACCATCTTGGCGGCGCGGCGCGTTTTTCCGCCCGACTTGATCACACCGGCAAAGGCGTCGAAACCGCGCATAAAGCTCAATGGACCGGAAGCCTGGCCGCCACCCGAAAGCAGCTCCATCGAACCGCGAATCGAAGAGAGATTGGTGCCCGTGCCCGAGCCCCACTTGAAGAGCATGCCCTCGGTCTTGGCCAGCGTCAGAATCGAATCGAGCGAGTCATCGACTGCGTTGATGAAGCATGCCGAGCACTGGGGATTCCTGTAACCGGTCGCTTCGAATTTCACGCCACCGCTCGGCGCATCCCAGTGCCAGCTCTGGCCGGCAGACTTTGGCTCCAACCGGTCGCAACCAACGTTGAACCAAACCGGAGAATTGAAGGCCACGCGCTGCGTCAGCAGCATCACTGCCAGCTCATCGTGGAACTTTGCCGCATCTTCGGCGCTCGCAAAGTAGCCACCCTTGATACCCCAGTCGCGGACCGTTTCGGCAACCCGGCTCACCAGTTGCCGCACTCCCGTTTCGCGCTCAGCCGTTCCCAACTGCCCATGCAGGTACTTCGAGGCAACAATATTGGTCGCCGTCATTGACCAGTCGATGGGAATCTCCACGTCCTTCTGCTCGAAGATCGTATTGCCCTTGCTGTCGGTGATCGAAGCCGTGCGGCGCTCCCACTGCACCTCGTCATAGGCCGAAACGTCATCGTGGGAGAAGCGGCGCGAAAACATGAGTCCACCCTGACCGTGGAGGGCCTGGAGGGGAGCGGCGGATGTATGAAGTTGAGCCTCGTTCATGAGTTCCTCTCGAGTCAGAAAACTTGTTCGATTAGCTTGATTCGATCCTTGGCGTCGATGGAACCCTCTCGGGCCATCAACTGCAGGGTCGGTATTTCAAAAAAACTTGGGGAAACAGTGTCAGGATCTTCCGCTGCGAGTTCCCTGGCGCCGGCACCTTCGGTCGAAGAATGCGGTCGGGTTTCTTTACAGTCCGGTTAAGGCCGCAGATGAAAAAATACCGCTGTCTATGGGGCAAGTCAACTGCAAACCACAATATCTTGTATTTCAGTAGCATTTACGGAACAAGACTTCCAAATCCGGCCAAATGCCCTGTGGAAAGCTCAAATCCCCTCAACTGACGCGGCGTTTCTCAAGAAAATTGCCCAAAAACCGGTGCGTTTAGAGGGGTTGTAGGCCCTCCTACTCCTTTTTCAAGGCTATGCCTCTCCGGAAGGTGTCGCAAGGGGCCAGGGCCGGTGCAAAACCGGCGCAAGATGTGTGAATTAGGGCGAAATTCTCCCGGCTCCGACTCTGGAGCGTCTCAAAAAGCGTTGTCAGCCTGCTACGCTGTTTCCGTGTCAGAAACTGTGGCTTTACCTGCCAATTGGAAGCCGGCGCTGGTGCCCCGCCCCCTGAGCCTGCGCGGCCGGTACGTGTCTCTTGAGCCGTTGGACGCCTCTCGCCACGGCACTGACCTCTGGGAGGCCGTTCTCGGCCACGACGGCCTCTGGACATGGCTAGCCGCTGTTCCGTCGCCCACTTCTAGCGCGCTGACGCGGCAGCTTGCAAGCTGGCGCGAAGCCGAGAAGGCCCTCTTGCTGGCGATTATTCCCGCGGATACGGCCAGAGCCGCAGGGTGGGCAAGCTACATGCGCATCAAACCAGCCCACGGGGTCATAGAGGTGGGCAATATCCTCTACTCCCCTGCCCTGCAGCATACGCGCGCCGCCACCGAGGCGATGTATCTGATGGCAAGACATGCCTTCGAAGATCTTGGCTATCGCCGCTACGAGTGGAAGTGCAACGCACTCAACGAGCCTAGCCGGCGCGCCGCTCAGAGGCTTGGCTTCACCTATGAAGGCATTTTCCGTCAGCACATGGTCGTGAAGGGCCAGAATCGCGACACGGCGTGGTTTTCAATGCTGGACCATGAATGGCCCGCACGCAAACGCGCCTTTGAGGCGTGGCTGGAACCGGAAAACTTCGATGCGGCGGGCAGGCAGCGGCGTTCGCTCGGCCGCGTGAACCGGGGAAACCGCGAACCTGCCGATTAGTTGCCGGAGCTTGAGGCCCCCGGCGTGAGCACGAGTTGCTGCTGGTCGCTGGCTGCAACCTTCTCGAAGTAGTCGTGCAGCGCCGGATACTCCTTCGGATCAAGCACAACAAATCCGCGAGCAAAAATGTGCTTGATGTCGATCGTGCCCGCACCCGCCTGCGTCTTCACCACGAGCACCGCATGATCCGGCCAGGGCAGTTGCGCAGGTTGAGGACCGCTTTCAACCGAATAGCCAGCGGGCATGTGAACGACAACATCATCAATAACCTGGTCGGCATAGTGCAGGTCAATTGCGGATTCACGCGTCTCAGCCGCCGCAAACTGCGCCTGTGGTCTCGTGGAAAAGAAAAACGCAGGCAAAAGCAGATGTTTGCCTGTCATGTTCCCCAGAGCTCCTGAAACCTTATACGTGGCCGACACGAAACCCGACGAAGTATCCAGACCTTGCATTCCAGAAAACTCGGCATCCATGCCCTGCGGCAGCAAACGCTGCATTGATTCGGTAATCTGCCGCTGAACCTCTGCGGCGTCCGCCGTGAGATTCAACTGGCGCCAGCGAAGCGCCTCTGGCCCGTTCATCAGCAGTTTTACAGTCCCGCTAACGCGACCCTGCGCGTCAACGGTTAGATCGGCCGTATGCGCCGTAATGGCATCCTTCGGATTGTTGGGCGGGGTGATCGCTGTATGACTCGCGCCATCCGCGGTCTCAAGAAATCCGGAAGCAAGCGTGTGCGACCACTTGAGCTGGCCGAAAGGCAGCAACTTCTCGCCCGGGTCGAGATAGATGTCGGTACCGTTGAGATGCAGAACCACGAGCGTGACTGTCAATTGATCCAGCGAAAGATAACCGGGGTCGAAAATGCGCACGCTCCGATCTGCAACGCTCATTGCACTGGCCTGCAGACCGGCAGCACGAGCGAGTGCGAGATACACCGTGGCAATCTCATTGCGCGCGCCACTCTTCGAGGTCCATACCTCCTCGGCGCTTTTCGCCTGGCGAGCTGAGCCGAATCCCCTCATCTCGCTTCGACCCTGGGAAAACGACGTATTTTCGAGAGACTGGACGGCATCGTACAGCTTGCGTGCTTTCTCCTCATCGGTTGCGGCGCCGGTGGTAAGCTCTGCGACGCCAGCCTTTATCCCTCCGCCCGGCTCAGCGGCGCGATCAATCTCCTTCGCCCAGCGCTTTGCTTCGTCGGCCCAAAAGACATCTGCAGCCAGATACGGCGTGTAGTAGAAGCGCACCGCATAGCGTCGGCCGACCTCGGGAACCGCATCGGGTTCGTGCGCGAAGGCGGGAACATCCTGAATCTCCAGTGTGTAGTCGTGCCTTGGGCTTTCCTGAATCTTTGCACCTGCCGGCAGCCGGGCGGCGTAGAGCAGATAACTGGCGCGTTCACCGTCCGCGTTGTAATGCGTGACCTGACTGCCGAGAGCGTTCCTCTCAATATCGTTCAGCGGGTTGTAGTAAAAGCGTTCCTTGTGGACATAGATGTCCTGCTGAACATTCCAGTCTGGAATCGTGCCCGCCAGTGCCGAATTCATGAATTCCTGCATGTCACTGGTGACGCCCCCAACTGTGCCCTCGCCCATCGGCAGCGTCCACTTGTATTCGAGAATGCTGCCAACTTCAACCCCGGGAAGGTTGAAGACTCTGGCCTTGAGATGATGGCCGTGCTGCTTCGTCACTAGCAGGTCGTCTGACTTGCCATTGAGCGGCACAATGGTTCCATCGGGGTGAATGGTGCGGCCTTCAATCAGCGGCGGCGCGCCACCACCGGAGTACGGCACCTCGACCGTAGCCCATTCCTTGCCCAGCTCGGTGAGAATTTTGACGCGAGCATACTCGCTGATGAAGTGGTTGCCGTTGTCGGTGATCTCCTCCCGGTAGAGAAAGACCGCAGGCGCCCCAGGCGCTTTAGGGTCAGAGGTCATCTGCAACTCTTCTTTGGTGGGCTCCTGAAACTTTTGAGCGGCGGCACTCAGAGAAGCAAGAAGAGCAAGCGCACATAAAGCTAGCTGGAAACGGGTCCCGGTCTTCATCTTTTTGGCTTCCTTTAAGAAATACTTCTCAGCGCAGAACGGCAAAGGCTTGGCTGAGTCAGTAGTTGAATCTGTTCCTGTAAATGTGCCAGCAATCATAGCACTGCCAGAGCTCGCGATCGATAGCTCCCCCGGATCCGTAATGGACAGGCGGGCTGTGCACTATTTCTTAACGTGAAAAAGCGCCGCCCGTCACCGGACAGCGCTTTATTCGTATGACATTAATGGATCAGTTACTAGCCTTCACGATTCTCATGCCGTAGTACGACCTGTGCACGAAGAACATTGAAATCAGGAAGAAAACAGCCGCCAGCACCAGTGCGAGCATACGGTTGCTCGAGTCGAGCGAAACGGCAAGCTCGACGGCAAGCAATCCGAAGAGCGTCGCGAACTTGATAACCGGGTTCAGGGCCACCGATGAGGTGTCCTTGAATGGATCGCCAACGGTATCGCCGATGACGGTCGCATCATGCAATGGTGTTCCCTTCTGCTTGAGCTCCACCTCCACGATTTTCTTCGCGTTGTCCCACGCCCCGCCGGCATTCGCCATAAAGATGGCCTGGTAAAGACCAAAGATCGCGAGCGAGATCAGGTAGCCGATAAAGAGGAACGGCTCCAAAAACGCAAAGGCAAGCGTGGCGAAGAAGACGGCGAGAAAGATGTTGAACATTCCCTTCTGCGCGTACTGCGTGCAGATTTCAACCACTCTCTTGCTGTCCGTGACCGACGCTTTCTCAACGCCTTCAAGCTTGATATTCGCCTTGATGAACTCGACCGCGCGGTATGCGCCAGTGGTCACTGCCTGGGTGGAGGCGCCGGTAAACCAGTAGATCATTGCGCCGCCGCAAATCAGCCCCAGCATGAAGGGCGCGTGCAGCAGCGAGAGGTCCTCCACGCTGTGACTTAAACCGTCGGTCAGGGCCATGATGATCGAGAAGATCATCGTGGTCGCACCAACGACCGCCGTACCGATCAGCACAGGCTTCGCGGTCGCCTTGAAGGTGTTGCCCGCTCCATCGTTGGCCTCGAGCAGGTACTTGGCGCGTTCGAACTCCACGTCGAAACCGTAGTCCTTCTTCAACTCGGCTTCGATGCCCGGAACATGCTCGATGAGTGACAGTTCATAGACAGATTGTGCATTGTCGGTCACCGGGCCGTAGGAGTCTACGGCGATCGTAACGGGCCCCATGCCGAGGAAGCCGAAGGCAACCAGGCCAAAGGCGAAAACCGCCGGGGCAAGCATCAGGCTGGCCATGGAGGGGCCGGTGCTGAAAAGGTAGCCCACGCCCATCAGAGCGACCATGCAGAATCCCAGCCAGTAAGCCGAAAAGTTTCCGGCAACAAATCCCGAGAGAATTCCCAGGGAAGCTCCGCCCTCCTGCGCCGAGGTCACAACATCCTTCACATGGCTGGATTTGGTCGAGGTGAAGACTTTGACGAGTTCGGGGATGAGCGCGCCTGCCAGGGTTCCACACGAAATGATCGAAGCGAGCTTCCACCAGACAGTGCCGTCGCCCAGCGACGGAATCATGAGGTACGAAACGATATACGTCAGCACGATCGAAACGATCGACGTGATCCAGACCAGCGAGGTCAGCGGCTTCTCAAAATCCATTTCGTTGGCATTGGCATATTTTGCGTGCGCAATCGCGCCATTCAGAAAATACGCGCCCGCGCTCGAAATCAGCATCGCCACGCGCATCACGAATATCCACACCAGCAGATACACCTGCGTTGTAGGATCCTTGACCGCCAGCAGAATGAAAGTGATCAGGGCGACGCCCGTTACGCCGTAGGTTTCAAATCCATCGGCGCTCGGTCCAACCGAATCGCCCGCGTTGTCGCCGGTACAGTCTGCAATCACGCCGGGGTTACGAGCATCGTCCTCTTTGATCTTGAAGACAATCTTCATCAGGTCGGCGCCGATGTCGGCGATCTTGGTAAAAATGCCGCCGGCAATACGCAGCGCCGCTGCGCCAAGCGACTCGCCAATTGCAAAGCCGATAAAGCACGGCCCGGCATAATCGCGCGGAACGAAGAGGAGAATGCAGAGCATGATGAGCAGTTCAATCGAAATCAGCATCATACCAATGCTCATGCCTGCCCGAAGCGGAATTGCAAAGGCCGGGTAGGGCTTGCCACGCAAAGCTGCAAACGCCGTTCGCGAATTGGCAAACGTGTTGACACGGATGCCGAACCACGCAACTCCATAGCTGCCGGCAATGCCCACAAGACTGAAGAGCAGGATAACCGGCAGTGTGACCGCAACGGATTTCCCCGGCACCGGCGCCAGATAGCCAAAGTACAGCGCGATAATCACCGCAATGAAAGTCCAGAGAAGAACGATGAACTTGCCCTGGGTCACCAGATAGGTTTTGCAGGTCTCATAGATCAGCTCAGAGATTTCACGCATCGTCTGATGCACAGCCAGGTTCTTCAACTGCACATAGATCGCAATGCCGAACAACAGGCCGCCCGCGCAGAAAAGCAATCCGATCGTCAGGAGATTGTGTCCCGTCATCCCGAAGAAATTCACCGACGATAGATCCGGCAACACCAGGTTGGCTTCTCCACCGCCCTTCTCTGGCTGTGCATAGACACATGTTGGAGCCAGGAGGCCGAGAACAGCCGCAATCTTGCCACGGTGCCGTCTCAAAAAGCCTCCGGCACCGCCCCTGAATGCACCGATCGTCCGCCGCATGGCTTCGGTGTCAATCTCCGCACCGACCCCTCTGCTCGCGAATAAAAATGTGGCAAAAAGCAAACAACCGCTGAGTCCTGAAAAAAGGCAGACCAAAGCCTGTGCAGTCAAATTCCCCTCCCGAGGTGAATGTTGAGACAAAAATGATGTGGCGCTTACGAGACCGGGATGAATTCACGGGGAAGCCTATCATTCGTGTCAAGCACTGTCGAGTGATTGCAATCACAGGTTGGAATTGCTGCCGGTGGAGATACGAATCTGGTAACGGAGTCAGGGACCCGAGAGCCTATCGAATCGACCTGTTTTGACCTATTCGATCGGTATGTCGATCTTGTCTTCCGGCTGGATAACCTGGAGATTCCTATCTGCCTCGTCGCGCTCACTGCCGCCTGGCAGCGGATGGAGCTTGAAAAGCACGAGGAGATTGCGATCCGGGGCATCGAGGGCAGGAAAGCTGGCCACCTGCTCCACAGAATAATGCGTGTGGATGTCTGCCAGCGTTCCTGGATCGATGTCGTTCCAGGTTGCATACCAGCCAGGCTGGTAGTTACTGAGCTTGCGCGGCAGCTCCTGCGTGCCGAAATCGTCGCATAGCGCGGGCAAATGCGCGGCGAAGCTGATCTCGTCTCCGCTGATTGAAACCAGCAGAGGTTTGCCATTGGGATGCTGATCGATGAAGCGGGTGACTGCCTGGGCCGCCGACAGGAGGGTGTATTGCGGGTGGACCGCGAGGCGAATTGTCCAGGCAGCATTGAGTGTGGCGGCGATCGCCACAAGCACGACCGCTGCCCAACCTAACCGCCCGGCGCTTCCCTGCTGCTCAAGCAGAGCTGTTGCTCCCTGCGCCACCAGGAAGAAGCAGAAGAAGGCAACGACCGCAAAATAGCGCGGCTGCGGGTGATTCTGAGCGGTCATGAACAACAGGTAGCCAAGCACGGCCAGCACCGATCCGCCGAACACCGGATCCAGCAGGAGTCGCCGGCCGAAGCGCGTCTGCCATGCCGCGATTGCCGCCACGCTGAAGAGCCCCGCCAAAGGAATGAGAATGTAATCGACCCAGAGCCCCCCGTGGAACGACCACCACAGACTCGTCAGGGGCCACTCGAACCCCTCAGGCTTGGGATAGGTATTGATGTAAAAGAGGTAGCGATAATCGCCCAGCAGGTGGAACTTGGCGATCATCGTCACCCACAGGCCGTAGGACACGGCGCTCGATGCCCCAGCCGCAAGCGCGCAGCGCAACATCAGGGCTCGATCTCGGCGCAGAGGGATGAGAAGCGTCCAGCCAAGTGCGGGAAGCAGAAAGATGGCGGTTGTTTTCGTCAGCATCATCAATGCGAAGAGAAGTCCGACGAAGATCGATGCAATCACGGGTCGGCGCTGGCGCGGAATCCGAATGGCGAGATTCATGGCGCCGAGGGTAAGGGCGGTCAGCATAGGCTCAAGAATCGCCAGCCGGCTGAAGCAGTAGATAAACGGGCTGACCACCAGTAGCGTCAGAGCCATAAGCGCCATCCAGCGTGGGCCGCGCACGCGAAGCAGAAGGTAGCTCAGCGCCAGGTTAGCGAAGAAGAACCCGACCGCCAAACCACGCGCAGCCTCTATGCTGACGCCGGTGATGAAAAATAGCAGCCACTCAAGAAAAGGCCATGCCGGCAAGGCAGCAGCAGGGTTGAAGTCGCCCGGCAAATACCAATGACCGAACAAGTGCGCGCGGATCGCCGCGTTGCCATACCAGCCCTCATCGGTATATTTGGCCCAGTCGCTATACCAGGGAGAGTGGTTGGGAAAATCCGCACCGAGGTGCACGGCGTGCAGGCAGGCAAACCCAGCGATGCAAGCTAGCCATACGGCGTACAACCAGCGCTTTGAAGCCGTCGACAATCGAGGTCTCCGAAGAACAGGCGGTCACTCAGAATGAATTGATGGATTGCTCTGAGTATACGGCACCCGTCAACAGGGCCTTCGGCTAAACGCCAGCTATACAACCCGCGTTGGTACGCGAGCGTGATTTCTATTCGTATGCGAGGGCATCGATAGGATCTTTTCGCGAGGCCATCCACGCCGGATAAAGTGACCCCAGCGCTGCACCGGCCAGTGCAATCAGCGCGCCGTTCACGATCCACGGCGTTGTCAATTCAAAGCTGAATGTCGGGAACTTCACCAGCAGAAGAGCGCGCACCGCATAGGTTGCGGCGATGCCGAGCAGGACGCCCGCAACTGCCAGGACGAGTGTCTCGCGCAGAACCACACTCACGATGGTGAGTTTTGACGAGCCCAGCGATTTAAGAATGCCAATCTCTCGTGTGCGCTCGAGAACCGCGGTGTACATCGATTGAAAGATCACAAGGAAGCCCACGATCACGGCAATTGAGATCACCACGTTCAACGCAAGGTCGAAGCCGGGGAAACGCGACGGAGTGTAGAGCGACATGAGGTCAGCCATCGTTTGCGCCTTGTAATTCTCGAGGCCTTTGGTTCCGTGAATTTCATTGATGATGACCCGGTCGTTCGTCGGATCGTCGGCCTTGAGATAAAACAGGGAGGCTTTGCCGTCGTCGCCCATCAGGCTGCCCATCGTGTCGATCGGAATCAACTTCCTTCCGCCCTTTCCGCTTTCAACAATGCCGCAGATGCGGAAGGACTGATCGAGGATCATGATGGAGTCGCCCACCTTATGCCCCGAGCCGGCATGTGCAAACACATCGTCGACGATTACGTCGAAGGGTCCCTTGAACGGCCCCCCGGAGAGGAAAACAAAGGGCTTCAGTGCGTTATAGCTCTCATAGTCGATGCCGTAGAGGATTTCGACCGACTCGCCCATCGCAAATTTGGTGATAACCGGTGCGGCCACCACTACGTGCGGCATCTTGCCAAAGACTCCTGCCAGCCTGGCCGACATCGGCGCCCCGCTCACTCCGTTCATAAAGCTGGCGTTCGATGGACTGACCACAACGTCGGCTCCGATACCGTTTGTCCGCGCCTTCTGGTCGTCAAGCATGCCCATGAAAATCGCCACGATCGAAAGAATCATGACGACTTCGATTGCCACCGCCAAAACACTGATGAGCGAGCGAAGCGGCCTGTGAAGAAGGTTTGCGATAACAAGTTTGTTCATTGTCTGCGAGAGCTCCGACGCCAAAAAGCGGTTACCTGGCGTCCGCATTCAAGCCTATCAGCAGCATCGGGGCAACTCGGCCACCGGCCGTTCCTTCGCGGCTATCCCCTGCCCCGTCAGCCGCATACAGGAACGAAAAAATCTGGCCTGGCGGCCGCATTCGACGTAAAATAGGGGTACACAATCCAGCAATAGACTGATTTTTGCGACTGGTTACCTGAGATTAGTGAAAACCAGAAACGGGCCGATAAATAGCTTTGACGCCGACCAGAAGCGGGTTTATTGTGGGTTTGGAAATCCCAAGGGTTCAATCCCACTAATTGGTTACCTATGAGCAGTTTTGGTGAGGAATTGCGCGCGGCACGGCTATCCAGAGGCGTCGCGCTCGAAGACATTACCGAAGTCACAAAGATCAGCCAGCGCCACCTTATCGCGCTTGAGCAGAATCGGTTCCGCACGCTTCCAGGCGGCATTCTGACCAAGGGAATTGTTCGGGGCTACGTGGGCGCGGCTGGTTTGGATGTCAAGGACTGGACCGACCGCTTTGCGAAGGCCTACGCCGCCTCGGGGGATGCACCCGCTGAGGACGAGGACTGGACCGCTTTTGCCTCTAATGTTGGCAAAAAGCGGATCGCGCAGCGAGAGGCCGCCGAGATGCGGCTTCGTTGGGCGGGAGTAATCGTCCTGATGCTTGCTGCGGTCGTAACCGCCTTTCTGACGGTGCGCTATTTCGGTATCCGCGCCGGATGGTGGGACAGCATGATTCCGCTCCACACGGTTTCAGCCAAGACACACGCCTTCGTCCTTCACAGCGCCAGTTTCTTTTCGCGCTAAGGCACCGAGACGTTCCCCGGACAATCTGCTCCTGTTGAACGAGCTGCAGATTCGCTTCGCCGGGCCGTTGTTACTCTTCAAATGCCAATCCCTGCCATTCGCTGTTGGACTTTGCCCCCATCCCCTCCGCGCAATTACCATAGTGGAGTGCGCCTTGCGGCCAACCCCCCAGCGCATGCTTGTCTCCCCATGGCAGGACAGCCTCATTGCGCTGCCCGCACCGGTTCGGCCTTCGAACCGTAGATTCACGGCGGGACATCCATCCAACACCCTTCAAGGGGAGGAATGCAAAGTTGAGCGACCGTTTTCTCTTTACCTCTGAGTCCGTGACCGAAGGTCACCCGGACAAGATAGCCGACCAGATCTCCGATGCCATTCTGGACGCCTGCCTGAAAGACGATCCCTACAGCCGCGTGGCTGCGGAAACCCTCACGGCAACCGGCCTAGTGGTGATTGCCGGTGAAATCACCACCAAAGCCTACGTGGACTTTCAGAGCCTGGTGCGCGGCGTCGTGGCTTCAATTGGCTATGACAATGCGCTCTATGGCTTCGACTCGAACACCTGCGCTGTGATCTCCTCCATCAACAAGCAGTCCGGCGACATTGCCCAGGGCGTTGACACAGGCGGCGCCGGCGATCAGGGCATGATGTTCGGCTACGCTGCAAATGAGACACCCGAACTGATGCCCGCGCCAATTTCTCTGGCCCACAAGCTCACGCATCGGCTCTCTGAAGTTCGCAAGAGCGGAAAGCTCGCCTACCTTCGCCCCGACGGCAAGAGCCAGGTGACGGTGGAGTACGACGAGAACGGTAAGCCGGCGCGCATCGACGCGGTTGTCATCTCCAGCCAGCACGCCGAGACGGTTTCAAACGACGAGTTGCACGCCGACGTTCTGAAGCACGTGATTCAGGCGGTCCTGCCGGCGAAGTGGCTCGATGAGAACACCAAGTATCACATCAACCCTACCGGACGCTTTGTGATCGGCGGCCCGATGGGTGACACCGGTCTGACCGGACGCAAAATCATCGTGGATACTTACGGTGGCGCGGGTCGTCACGGCGGCGGCGCCTTCAGCGGCAAGGACCCGACAAAGGTGGACCGTTCGGCCGCCTACGTTGCCCGCTACATTGCGAAGAACATTGTTGCCGCCGGCCTGGCCGAACGGGCAGAGGTGCAGCTTGCCTATGCCATCGGCGTTGCCGAACCGGTAAGCGTGCTGATCGATACATTCGGCACCGGCAAACTGAGTTCAGCGAGACTGACTGAATTGGTTCGCAAGAACTTCGCGCTGACGCCAAAGGCAATCATCGAAAGCCTCAACTTGCGCCGCCCGATCTATCAGAAGACGGCTGCGTATGGACACTTCGGTCGCACCGAGCCCGAGTTCACCTGGGAAGCAACCGACAAGGCTGCGATACTGGCTGAGCAGGCGAACCTTACCGCCGCGGCCAGATAGTCGAACTCAGCAGATCCAACGAGAAAATGGGATTCCGGACACCGGGATCCCATTCTTTTTCTCCCTTAATACGTCGATACCTTAGAATTTCTCGGGACCAATGTGCGTCGTTGATTGAGGAGACATTTATGCGCTTTTCTTGTGCTGCCGGTCTGATCTTTGCAATCGGTACCCTGGCCTCCGCTCAAACAAACCCGACCTGGAGCTATGTCGGCAAGAACGGTCCGGTTAACTGGAGCAGGATCGACCCCGCATACAGAGCATGTTCAGAAGGCCGCGAACAGTCTCCCATCGATATCCGTGGCGCTCACCTGAATAAGGGATTGCAGCCCATTGAGTTTCACTACATCACGGGCACGGTGACGCTTGAAAACACGGGGAACAACATCATTGTGCACGTGAACCCCGGCAGCTACATCATTGCTGATGGTGTGCGATACGAATTACAGCAATTTCATTTTCACCATCCCAGTGAAGAGGCGGTGAAAGGCAAGCTCACTGACATGGACGTGCACCTGGTGCACAAGAGCGCCGACGGAAAAATGGCGGAGATTGCAGTCCGCTTTCTTTTGAGCGCGGGCAATGCCAATGCGATGCTCGCCACTCTTTGGCCCCACCTGCCGGGTAAACCCGGAACGATTGAGAAAGTCACAGCGATGGTGAACCCCGGAGGCTTTCTGCCCGCCGACCGAGGCTATTGGACTTACATGGGCTCGGAGACAACTCCACCCTGCACTGAGGGTGTCCGTTGGTTTGTGTATGAAGAAATTCTCGGAATCAGCCGCTCGCAGTTAGAGACCTTCACCTCTCTCTTCAAGATGAACTCCCGGCCACTGCAGGATACCCACGGTCGAAAGATCGAAGCAAATGAGTAGTGACCTCTAGCGAGCCATCGGCGTGATATGCAGAGCGATCTCTCCGCCGGGCATGGACCGGGCTTTCACGCGGGTGAGATCGTTCACCAGAAACTGCGCGGCCTGCAATTGGTCCATGGAATGCGAGAAAGTCGTCGCGATCACCGTGCATCCCGCTGCTTGGCCAGCTTTCGCCCCTGCTTCTGAGTCCTCAAATACAATGCAATCCGCCGCAGCAAAACCAAGCAGCGCCGCCCCCGCAAGGTATGGAGCAGGATCAGGCTTTCCGCGGGAAACGCTATCGGCCGTTATGATTTCGCGTGGCACCGGCACGCCGGCAGCGGCCAGACGCACGCGCGCCAGCGCTTCCGTCGCGCTCGTAACCACTGTCCAGCGGTCAGACGGAACCGACAATAGAAGATCAAGAACCCCCGGAAGAACGGTGACGCCCTCTGTGTCCTCAAGTTCGATGGTTTCGATGATCTTGTTCTCGTCTTCGGGGTCGAGATCGGGGCGAAGCCTGGCCACCGTCTCAATGCTTCTGCAACCGTGAGCCATGCGGCACGCGTACTCCGGATCGATGCCACGCATTCTGGCCCACTTCGACCAGCTCCGCTCAACTGACCCGAGCGAAGAAATCAAAATACCATCCATATCGAAGAGGAAGCCCATGCACTGGATTTGCACTGGCAAAGGAGGAGTGGAAACTGTCATTCCTCATTTTAGCCGGGAGGCCAAGCCACATTGCAGCCGCACAGCATCACTGTTTTTCGCCAAAGTTTATCGCTGGCGGATCGCCAAACGTCACGGTCGCGTCTGCTTTTGAAGCACTGGCTCCTCTGCGCACGTCGATTGGCGCCAGTTTCACGCCGCCATTACCGATCGTGCCATCGGCAGCAAACCGATCAAAGCGCGCCAGCTCCGCGGGTATCGGCGCCGAGGTGCCGCTGATCGTGCCATGAGACCACTCAAAGTGCACGGTGCCTTTTGCAGACGCCGCCAGTTCTGTTTGAGTAAATCCCGAGAGCTCGATCTTCCCGTCTCCACCAATCGGTCCGCCCGTGCATTGCAGAGCCAGCAGTTTGCAAAGTGCCGGCCCGGTAACTCGCGAGAAAGTGCCCTCAAGCGAATACGTTGGCTTATCACTGTTCGCAATTTTTCCAGTCGCGTGCACTTCCCCGCCCAGCAGGCCGGCGTCGATGCTGGTCAACTCCACCGTTGCCGGCGAAATGTGCGCGGCAATCACAGCGTGCTCAAGGCGCACCTGACCCAACAAAACTGAATCGGCCTTGATCGTGCCATCGAGCGTTGGCCATACCGGAGATTGATTCTGTGTGAAGCGCGCCACCAGATTCGAGAATGTCGAGTCTGGTTTCTGCGCACCAAGCAGCGCTGCCTGCAGCGCCGCCGTATCTAGATCAGAGAACTGCAGCTCGAGTTGTGGAACACACTCATCTACTTCGCATCCCGGAAAGGTCTGCAGGCTTGCTGTGCCTTTGACCGGGCCATACTGGAAATCGACGGGACTCCACACGGCCTTCCCGGCACTGAGGTTGAGGGTTGCAGCGGCAATCTCTACGTCATTCGCGAGGATGCCCGAACTCCATTTGGCATTCCGCAGGCTCACCGTTCCCCGAATCTGATCGGAATCATTTCGAATCCCTTCGCTGCCACTTTCGCCCTCACGCGCAGGCAAAGATTGCGAGGGCACCCAGGTGCCTAGTGCGGCGAGATCAACCGTTGCCGCCTCTCCCACGATGCTCTTCAGCCTGTCTGCGTCCCCAATGCCTGCCAACTGCGCAAACTGCCGCAGGCGCGCCAATGCGATCGGGCCATGCGCATCGAGTTCGTATCCGTTGATCAAAAGATGCGCGGTAATAGCGACAGGCGAAGCGCCTCCGCCGGGCAACGAGACCGCTGTCCCCAGGGCCGACTGAGCGATCCCCGCCCTTTGTTCCGGCTGCCAGACGATCTTCGCCACCTGAATCGGCTGCGTAATTCCTCCACCGGTCAGCGAAAATCCGTCCATCTCGAGGCTGCCCTTCAATGGAGTAAACGTTGCCGTTTCACTCGCCGCTCTGCGCGCGTTTGCGGAGTGGCGACGCCTGGGCACAGCCTGCACGGCGGGCAGTTGTGGCGTCGGTGGGTCATACACAAGCTGGCCACTCAGCATCCCTTGTGCCTCAAGGCCAGGATCGATGCCGCTACGCAGCGTACGCAAAATATCCAGCAACGCACTCACAGGAATCTTCTGCAGGTCCACTGAAAGTTTTGGAGGCGTATTTGAAGGTAGATCGCCCGCAACCTTGATGTGTCCATCGCCCAGCGGCGAATCGCACGCGATGTTCTCAACCGAACGATACGAGTAGTGATACACAAAGGCGCAGTTGGCGTCGAAGTCCAGCGCATCTGCCGGAGCAAACTCGGCACGGTGAACATTCGTTGCGCTCAGGCGCGTTTTCACCTGCGCAGATTCCGTGGTGCCATCAAGCTGCATTTGCCCGGTCAGATCGCCGCGCCATCCGGGATCCGAACCGACAACCAGGCGGCTGAGCTGGCCGAGTTGCGCTTCCCGCCATTCCATCTCCATGTGCACCGGCATCAATCGAATATCCACGGCGTGCTGAAGCCTCGCCTCGAGCCGTACGATGCCAGTGTCTGCAAGATCGAGGCTCACATCCGTGCGCGCGGGCTGCCCGCGCAGGCGCAGCCGCCAGTCTCCGGGATTCTCCTGCCAGAAGGAAAGATCGGCGTTAACCAGCGAAAACGGAAGCTTCTCTAAACCGTTCTTGATATTGACGCGGGAATTGGTCGCTTCAAGATAAGGCATCGGCGGCACAGTATCTTGAGCGGCGCCGGCGGTGCGGGCTGCGGCCGTTCGAAAGAACGGGTCAATGTTCCAGAGTCCGTCGGTCCTCCGCACCACGTTCAGGCTTGCCTCATCAACGCTGATGGTGCTGATCTCAAGCCGCCCGCGCCACAGAGAGAACAGCCTGATTGCAGCAGTGACCGAAGTGGCGTGCAGGATAGGCTCGGCGCTGTAGGCGGGATCGTCATCCACCGTGAGATCGGTGAGGACGAAGCCTGGCCTGGGAAAGAGACGCAATTCAACGGACGAGAGGCGAACCGGCCTGCCAAGCGATGCGGAGACAAGCTGTGTGATGCGGCTCTTGTAACGACCAATGCTGAGCAGGGGCGGAATAAAGATGATCGCCAGCGCGATTGCCAGCGCCGCCAGCAGCAGCCACCACTTTGTTCTCATACGCCGCGGGCGCTTCTCTTCGTCTGTCATCGGTGCTTTCCAGATAATAATTGGCTCGACAGGCAAGAACTCAGCGAATCACGTGCAGCGTGCGGTCCCACCGCGTTCCTGAAAAGAAATGCAGCGCGACATGAGCAAACCAGGCCAGCTTGCTTCCGATGCCCGTTGTTTCATACTCGTGCTCGGGAGTTTCGAAGGACCAGTAGTTGAAAAGAGGCCGGCCAACAATGTTCTCGCGAGGCACAAATCCCCAGTAGCGTGAATCGAGGCTGTCGTGCCGATTGTCGCCCATCATGAAGTACATGCCCGGCGGCACAACAAGATCGCCATCTTTCACATAGCTCGGAAAAGCTACGGCCCAGGACTCAGGCGTAGCGTCGGGCTGAGGATAAGGCGGCACCGAAGGAAACTCGTCTAGAAAGTCTGAGTGATTTTCGGGCGTCGTCGGTTGAGCGTGCGGCTGTGCCTGCGCCACCCCGTTGATAATCACAACACCGTTGCGCAGGTGAAAGTGATCGCCGGGGATCGCGACCAGCCGCTTGACCAGAAAAAGATCCGGGTAGCCCGGCTTGAGAAAGACGACAACGTCGCCGCGCCTGGGTTCGCGGTAGCGAACCAAGGGCATCCATTTTGCCTCGGGCGCAAGCGTGATGCGGTCAACAACCAGATGATCGCCCACCAGAAGCGTCTTCTCCATCGACCCCGATGGAATAACAAAATTCTGAGCCAGAAACGTGAGGATGAAAAGGCCCACAACAAGCACAGAACAAATGCTTGCTGCTGCTTCGAAGGGAGTCTCTTCTGCTTCTTGATTCGGCACTGGGTAGTGAGTTTCGTCGGCTATCTTGACGGGCGGCGTATTTGTCTTGGTCATCCTGTCGCTCTTTGTCCAGATGGCAATCCGTGCCGGATAATCTGCCCGCGCCTAGCGCACAATTTGAAAAATTCGCTTCCAACGCGCGAACCCGGCAAGACGAGACTCGAGTTCTCCGTCCTGTCCGAGTCTATCATCCACCGCTCGTTGCACATCCGTCGCTGAGGGCCGGCGCAGCGAGAAGTAAATAACGAGCGGCCTTGCCACAATCTCCTGCCGCGAAACGCATCCCCAGAAGCGGGAATCCTTGCTGTGGTTCCTGTTGTCGCCAAGCATGAAGTATTGCCCCTGAGGCACAACCATCTCACCCTTCTGCGTCAGGCCTTGCAGTTCCCTCCACCACGCCGGATCGACATTCGGATCGGTGTAAACTCTGCCCGGAAAGTTGTCTCGAAATGGGTTGGGAGCTGCCGGCTCAAAGGCTACGTAGGGCTCATTGAGCGCTATCCCGTTGACGGTTACACTGCCATTTTCCATTCGGATCCGATCGCCTGGCATCCCGATCACACGCTTGACCAGGTAGGGCGGGTCCTCATGATGAAAAACAGCGATGTCTCCGCGTTCGATCTCTCGGTGGGGCATCAGCCAGCGAGCGGGATTGTACTTCGAGCCGGCAGGCGCAAAGATCTGCTTATCCACCAGCAGGAAATCGCCTACCAGTAGAGTTCTCTCCATGCTTTCCGAGGGGATAAGAAACGGCTGCACCACAAAGGTCAAAAGAAACAGCGCAACCACGATCGTGCGCAGAAAAGAGGCCAGGGCTTCGGGCACACTGGGCATATTGCCCCATTTGTGCGAAACGTTCTGCTGGGATGAGTCGGCAACGACGACGTGAGTACTCATTCCCAAGCTAAGCCTCCAATTCGTCGTCTTGCTCGCCCGCATTCTTGGCGGAGTTCCTCAGCCGGGTCAGTGCGCGGCGTGCAGCATCCTGCTCGGCGTGCTTCTTGGTGCTCCCCATGCCACGCGCGAGTGGTTTGCCGGGTTCTCCATCAGCAGCCTTCAAACGAACCTCAATCAGAAAACGCTTGCGATGATCAGGCCCGCTTTCGCTCCGCACCTTGTATACAGGAGCGCCTGATCGCTCTGCCTGAAGATACTCCTGCAAAGCGGACTTGTAGTTACCCAATGCGGCACCTGAACGCAATTCTTTCGCAAGCTTCTCAACCGCCTTGCCCATTACGTACCGGCGCACGAAGGCCTTCACCGGCTCAAGCCCTCCGTCGAGAAAGACAGCGCCGAGCACAGCCTCCATCGTGTTTGAAAGCACGGTGCTCTTGTTCCGGAGGCCGCTGCGATCTTCGCCCCGGCTGAGGCGCAGATAATCGCCCAGGCCAATTGCGCCGGCGACCTCGGCCATGTGGAGGCGGCTCACAAGTTGGGCTCGCACGCGCGTCAACTCACCTTCACTCCACTCTGGATGCATCAAAAAAAGAGCTTCGCCAACAACAAGACCGAGCACGGCGTCACCGAGGAACTCGAGCCGCTCATTGTCTCCGACAACCTCTGCCTTTCCGTTCTCTCCCTGGCTTCGCTGATTCGCGAGCGAGCGGTGCGTCAGAGCGCGAACCAGCAGCTCGGCATTGGAAAATACATGCCCGAGTGCGGTTTCCAGTTCGGCTACCTTTGTACCCACCTGTTCCTCTATATCAAATACTCACTCTTGTTACATTTGGGCCGGCAACATCTTGAAGCCCCCCCGCACCTCTGCTACTGCGGTTTGGGAGTGGCCTGCCCGGCAGGTGCCGGCTTCTCCTCGACGCTACCGTTTATATCGTCATCTGCCTCGCAACTGTGTCCCTGCACCGCATAGGCAGTCTTGACCCCACGCTCGGCGGCGAGGCGTGTGTCGAGCGCTCCATCACGAGTAACAAGCGCTTCTTTATATTCCGCCAAAGCCTCATCGCGTTTGCATTCAAGGTCAAGCATGCGGCCCAGATAAATGTGCGACCAGGCAAGAAGCCGCGGATCTTTGCTGGTTGCGACAGTCTTCTGGAAGTAGTTAATCGCGTCCTCGGGACGCCCGGTCATGATCGACGCCCGCGCGAGAATAAAATCCGCCCGGGCGCTGTCGGCGACTGACTGAATCGTATCGCTGTGCACTGTGAGCGACTGCCGCGCCATGGCGCTCGCCGTAGCAACGTCGCCTGCGGCAAGGCGAGATTCGGCAAGGTCGAGTCCCGTGAGAGTGCGCGGCTTGCTGCGTTGCAGAACGTCCCCGTCTGCCTGCGCGTCAAACTCGGTCTGCCGTGCACGATGCACCTGCTGATTGATGTCCATTGAATAGACCATTTCGCCAATGGTGTCTTTCAAGCTGGCTGGATCCTTCTCGAACTGCAGCAACTGCTCGTAAAAATACTGCGTGAGCACAAACCCCTGCGTCATGTCGTGATGAACGGCAGCCCACTTCGCCGCGTCCACCTTTTCCTGATACACCTGGCGTTCGTGTTCATAGCGGGGCAACTCCGATCGCTCCACGCCCGCCGGAACCTTATATTCAGGAATTCCGGTGTCCATGGTGCGCGCCTCAATCGCCTTGATCAGGCTCTCCACGGTCAGAGCAAGCGTGTCTGAACGGAAGCGAAATTCCATGGGGGCGTCTCGCACTTCCTTCAGGATCGGTTGCGTCCGATCAATCGCATTCGCGCGGGTATAAAGCAACGGCTCAATAATGTAGTGCAGGTAGCTGTGCCGCACATCCCTCATCGGAATCGTCCCATTCACAGGCGAGACCACCACCACATAATCGGAGCCGTAGATGCGTGCATTCACAAGCTTAGGTGAAAGCTGAGGCTCGATTACAACCACGAATCGCCGCCCGACATAGGTTGAAGCCGGCATCTTGAGGTAAAGATTCGTGTCGACGATCATTTTGGAGACAGGGTCGTGCAGTCGCTCAATCTCCTCGTCATACATGTGATGCACCGTAAGCCAGATACCGTGGAGGTCAACTGCAGCGGCAAACTCGCGCAGCAGCGGGACCATCTCGACTACCTGCGTAGAATCCGGAGGCATCTCAGGAAGTTCCACACTGGTTTCAAGCTCGGGGGGCGGCGTGAGGTAAAGCGCCAGCGAGATGTACTGGGAAATATCCTTTTCCGAGCCCGTCATGCGGTGCTGCGCAATAAAGAGACACACCTTGTCGCGGCTGGCGCGCGCATCCTCGCTTTTCGCCAGCGCGCGATTCATCTCATCCCGCACCCGCTGGCGCACCGGCGCGCTATCCTGCAGGCCCTCGTCATAGCCGCACGCGTTGAGCGCAGCCGCCATGATGAAGACCGGTTCCGAACTGATCAGCGAAATGGTCGGGCCGGCAGGATCGACGAGGGCCGGCGCCTTTTCGCGTACCGGTCCCTCAGAAGGGGTGGAAGACGACGAACTCTGCGGGGGTCCAGAGGAATCGCTTTCGGTTGGAGACTGCCCCCCTGCGGATATGCCTGAAAAGCCGAGCAACAGGCACAGGGATGCCGCAGGCAAGAGAAACGGACGATAAGATGAAAACCACATTCTAGGAAACCCTGTCTGCAAGTCTAGTTAGACGCAGCAGGAGGGTCAAACAGGTGGAGGAGGCGGGGTTCTGGGGGATGAATTCGGCTGGAACCACATCTTCGTATGGGCAAAGAGAAAGTGCACAAAAGGGCGCAAACGGATGGCTGCTTCTTTTCGCCTGTGACCGAGACTGGAAGCGACGAGGGCGAAGATGCAGCGAAGTTCCCGCGGATTCTGGCCGAGGCGCGCTAGTTCACGATGAGCGTCACGGGGCCGAACGCCGAGAGAGAACCGGACTTCCCCGTCACGGTGATCGTATACGTGCCTGCGGTTGTGCCGGGGATATGCGTTGCTCCGCCGCCTGAGCCATTGCCCGAGCTGCCGCTGCCGCCTCCGCACGCGAAGATACCGGTTAACAGGACCAGCAAGAGAGCAAAAAGGCCAAGCCTGGCTTGCCATTTTCTCCTCATGGACGAGAAGCCGCACAGGAGAATGCAGGCAAGCGTTCCGGCGCCGGCCAGATGCCATGGTCCCGGTTTCTCGCGTGGGAGGGCGGCAGTGTTTGGCGCTGTGGTTGAGATGGTCAGCGTGCCCGTGGCTGGATTGCTGGAAGCGATGGCGACCGGAGGGGTGGAACCGAAGCTTAGTACGGGGATATCCGATGCACCTGCCGGGCTCGCCGTAATGGACGCAGTGAGGGCGACGCTGCCGGTGAAGCCACTAGATGGCGTGATGGTGATGGTCGATGTGTTATCCGGCACAGGTTACCCAGCATGCGTTTATCCGGGGATCGCTATCCCCGCACTGAAACGCCGGAGAACGAGAGCACCGCGAGGCCCCGCACCGGTTGCCCAAAGAACCGGGCAGGTTCAAAGCGGCTCAGCACCAGCAGGTTCTCCACCTGGGCACGCGTGCCCGGATCGGTCGGCCCTGAGACAATCCGGTAGTCGTAGACGCGGCCAGCACCGTTCACATAGGCCTCCACGATAACCGGACCGGCGATCGCCCGCATTTCATCGCTGCTGCCCGAACCACTGGAAAGGTAAAGCAGCCTCGGCGCAGTCGCATTGCCAAGCGGCTCATCGCCCTTTGCCTGTGCAACTTCAGGCTGGGTAAACACCCCCACCAGCACAGTGACCGTTCCAAGCAACAGCACCGCGCTGGCAAACCCTGCGCCGGCCTGCAGCAGAAACGGCCCGACAGTGTTTTTCCAGGCAATCTGCAAACCGGAAAAGACGCCCTTGCGGCGACGGGCGCGCTCCTGGCTCACAGCCACCTTGATCCGCAGAAGCAGATCCTCCGGCTCCTGCACCGGTTTGAGCGCGGCAAGAGCGGCCTGGTTGCGTCTCAGCGTGTGCCACTCTTCGGCGCAGCCAGCGCAGGAGTCGAGATGGCTGGCGATGCGCTGCATCTCGCGTCCGGTCATCCGTCCGTCAAGATACTCGGAAAACTTCGCTCGCATGGAGCTGCAATTACTCATCGCGCCTCCTCTCCAATCGCTGTGGTCAGACGCCCTTGAGAAGGGGAACCCTCCGCCTCGTGCGCCGGCATGAGCAACGCTTTCAGGCAGGCCCGGCCCCGAACCAGCCGCGACTTCACCGTCCCCAGGTTAACGCCCTGAATTTCCGCAACTTCTTCGTAAACAAAGCCCTCGATGTCCCGCAAAATTAGCGTGGTCCGATAGGGCTCGGGAACCTGGCGCAGCGCGGATTCAACCCTGGCCTTCGTCTCAGCGTGCACCGCCATTTCATAAGGCGATTCCGTCGAATCGACCAATGTATCCTTCAGCTGTATGGGCACTCCCGAGCCATCGTCCGCGATCTCCTGCTCAATGGGAACTTCCTGCTGCTTGTGCCGCATCCACCAGCGTCTTTGATTCGACGCCTCACGCAGCGCGATGCGGTAAATCCACGTGCGCAGGGACGATTCGCCGTGGAAGCCTCCAACACCGCGAAAGACCTTCACAAACACTTCCTGGGTAAGATCTGCGGCATCGGCGCTGTCTCGTACCGTGCGGGCAAGCAGGGAGTAAATCGGCTGGTGATAGCGCGCAATCAGCCAGGAAAAAGCCTCTTCAGAGCCGGCACGCAATTCTTCAATAAGAGCCGCTTCATCCGACTGGAGAGTAAGCGCGCTGGCTAAGTTGCCCATGGTGAGGTCCGCCTGCAAATCAGTATCCCTCCCACATTACCGCAATCCACGCAGACTCGGCATCTGCAGTGTTCGGTCCCTGGGTCTCGCTTGGGTATCGCCTGGGCGAATTCCCGTGTCCGGAGCAGGTTACTTCTAGTTAGACACCGAACCACCCCTAAACTGTTCCCGAAGGCCTGAGGATTGAAAAAGCCCGGCTTCCTGGCCCACTTCCCTGTCCCCCTTCCTGTCCGGGCCGCGCTTGCCGCACCACCCAGCCGACTTCCGGGAATGGTAGACCTTCGCCACGTTGACGAATCGCGCGCAAGCGGAGAAAATAGAAAAGTTGCATCTCCGCAACATCGTGGGCCTGTGGCGCAGTTTGGGAGCGCGCTTCCATGGCATGGAAGAGGTCGTCGGTTCGATCCCGACCAGGTCCACCAAATCACACTCCTCATCAAAAGTTCTTTCTCTTCTCGTTCCAGGCGAGCGCTTCGTCCGCGGGTCCGCCTTCCGGCTCGAAGGCGAGAGGATGACCGAGCTTTTCGGCGGCGAGGGTAAAGGCCAGCGGCACGCCATCCTGAGTGTCGCCGTTGATGCCGTCGGCATCGATCTCTTTCATGAAAGACGCAATCGCATCGGGCCATGGCTTGCCTGGATCACGCGTCCCTGGTCCCACATCATCATGGGAAAGAGGACTCGAACACCGCGGCGATGGAAGTCTGCAATCATCTGCCTGAGGCCCTCAACACCGCCGGGCATCGAACGCACCATGTCGTGCTGGTTGCGGTCATCGATGCCCATGTTCGGATAGGTGGCCCAGATCAATACGGCGTCGATGCCGCCGTAGCGCTTCTCGAGGTCGTCGAGATAGCGATCCACTGTGTATTTATGGGCAACTGGATCATAGAAGTAGCGGTCGTGCACCATCATCTGCGGCTGAATAAAGGCAGACTGCGTCCACTTGAGCGCCTGCAGTTCGTAACGGCTGGGGTCGAAGCCGATGCGGATGCGTCGCTCGTAACGCCAGTGCGTAATGTCATCGAGCCACTCCTTATGGGTGAGCGGCGTACAGGGCGTGCATCCACCTTCCCAGGCGCCGCGCAGCGTGAGGCATGAGGGCGATGGGATCTGCTGCCCTTTCGGCTGGTAGTGCGAATCCTGCGCGCCGGCGCCCAAAGCAGCGCCAACAGCGCAAAGTGAAAGGGCTGCAGCCCATCGATTGAGTCGAATCATCGCGCTTCACCAATTGCAGAGCGTTTCTGGGCCTATCGTCATCGGCCCTGGGTCGGGTCAGTGCATGAGAAAACCGCGGTTCTACCGTTCTGATTCTGACGGGCTCGATCACGGATCCAACCCCATTTGTTGAAATACCGGATTCCGGACGTCAGGTGATGCCCGAAGAGCTTCATGCTGCTGTAAGAGCCCTTGGCGTATGCGTGGGTCACTGAAACGTAAGGATAAAAAACGGTCTTGTACTTCTCGCCGACTCGCCGGCAAAGGTCGACATCTTCCATGTACATGAAAAATCTTGAGTCGAACAGACCTACGTCACGTAGCGCCGACGAGCGAAGAAACATGAAGCATCCGGAAAGGCAAGGGACCTCGCGAGGGACGTCCATCTCGAGATGACGCAGTTCGTACTGATCACGACGGCGCTTGAGAAAGCTCGTATCCAAGGAGCGTAGGGCAAAACGCATGAATAGATCGATGGGATTCGGAATCAATTTGCACAAATGCTGTTCACGGCCATCTGGGAAAACGACTCGCGGCATTGCCAAGCCCACGTCGATGTTTCGTTCCATGAAGTCAAACAGGGAATCAACGACCTGTGGCTCACAGGTGATGTCAGGGTTAACGATCAGATGGTACCGGGACGCTGGAAGTAATTGACTGATCGCTCGATTGTGCCCCTCACTGAAGCCGACATTTTCGGGAACGTGGCAATACTCGCCTCCAGACCTTTGCACGCTTTCGCGGAGGAAGTCTGTCGGAGAATTGTCGATGGTGAGGATGCGAGACACCCGACTGCTGGCCGCAAGCGACCTGATGAGTGTCGTGACATCGGTGGGGGGGTTCTATATGTAACCAGCGAAATTGTGACTTGCGGTTCGCCCACGGCAGATTGAACTGTATTCATCAAGATAGTTGCACGGGCCTACAGACCCTCGGCAGCAATTCAAGTTGAAGAGATGAATTTAACTCGGACTTTTAGTCTAGCACCGAGCATCTTCGGTCTCACCTTTGCAATCGCCAGCTATTGTGGATTGAGCAGACGCTCCGCATTTCGCTTGAGGAAAATGAACTCCTCAGCGAGCATACAACTGCCCGGGTCGACCTCCGCTAATTCGGCCCCGACGCCCAGCAAACGGAATGCTAACATAAGTCTGCGGACGATCCCACGATAATGGAATTGCAAACCATGAATGGAACCTGTGCCCGTCACAGTCGATTCGGTTTTTTTAGACAGACTCGTCAAGAGAGTGCAGCCGTTCGATGTCTTCTACTTTTGTCCTTTCTGCTGGTTTTTCCGGGTTGCGGCGATGTCACTTTCAATGGGCCTCCATCTGGAGCTTTTCTGGGGCGTGCAGGGGTCTACGACTATTCCCCTACCGCCATCCAGACCGGGGATATCCAGCAGTTCTGGTGGTGCGGACAAGGTCACAATCCAGCATCGTCCTCCCAGGACACGGATACGATCCAGTACGTTTCCCTAAACATGACGACGGGGGTCAAAACCAATCCCATAACTGTGTTGGCCGAAACGCCGGGATCCTGGGATTCGCTCTATCTCTGCAATCCAAAGGTAATTGGAGGAACGTTCGTAAACCCGCTGGGTGATGGAAAGACCTACACCTATGCAATGTATTACGTCGGGACGACGAACCCTGCAGGCGGCAACAACATTGGCGTCGCGTTTTCAACAGACGGAATTAAATGGAACAAGTATCCCGAGCCAATCATTTATGCCACAAGTCAGGTTTATTACGGCGTCGCTCAGCCGGTCGTCTACAACAGCGATCAAAAGTCGGGTATCTGGCTGTTCTATGAGGATGCGAACGACCCCTCGTTCGATAATCGGCACGTGCTTGCGACTTCTACCGATGGTGTTCACTTCACGAACAAGGGCGTGTTGACCTCAGCCGGGCTCTCACAATGCGTCCCAGATGCCAGTTGGGGTGACATGGCTTATGATCCTGTTGAGCAGTACTGGTATGCCCTATTTCACTTGCCGGGCAGCGCTGGCCGGCCGGCAGCGACGACAGGAGGTGTTTTGGAGCGCGGACAGGTAGGGGTGGTGTTGTTCAGGATCCGCAATGGTGCGCTCCTGTCCGGGTCCAGTCCCTGGGAATACCTCAAATCATTCGACACGAATTTGACAGGGAATGAATTGAACTTCCTTGGAGGGTTCATCAGGGATCGGTTCGGGAACCTGAATCTTCCCAATTATCCGAGCATTCAATTCCTGACATCGATTTCGAATCCCAAGCCCGCCTGGAATTCGGATCCTGCCCAAGATGCTGACTCCGCGTATCCATCGACCTGGGACATTTCTCTTCTCAGTTGGGTACCTGGCGAAAGCCCCATGACCCTAAATCGATACAAGAATGGTAAAGGGCATGAAGTGACCACTGGTTGGGTCGATCCGGCCGGGCAGTATCAACTTGAAAAGTCGCTCGGGCATTTGTACGAAAGCCCCATGCAGGGCGCAGATCTCGCCATCTATGGCTGTAAGCAGGGGTCTGTTGGTTATTTCGTTAGTACTGATCGCAATTGCAATGGCGCCACATTCCGCGGAATAGTGGGGTACGGGTTCCAGACACCCCCATCAAGTACGCAGGTTGTTCCCCTTTACGCCTGCACTGCTGGCCAGGACCAGTTTGTGAGTAATGACAGCGAATGTGAGGGAAATGGCTCCGGGAACCTCTTGGGGTACGGATTGCCGTAGGCGCTGTAGAGTTGCCAATTGGCGGAATTCAGGCATTTAACCACGTCACAAGACCAGATACCGAGTCGGGAATCATGATTGTTTATTTTGCAATGCTGACCTTCATTTGCGCCCTGGCGCTCTGGTCAATATTCCTTCCTCCCGGAATGCGATTTGCGCGTCCGGTGATCACGGTGGTCGGCTACTCAAGCATGATCCCCTTCGTTGGATTGCGTGATAATGTCGGTGCTGATTGGAACTCCTACGAGGTGATCTTCCGTCTTGTGAATGAACTCCCAGTTTCCAAGGGGATTCTCATCGTAGAGCCACTGTATTACGGCTTGAATCGGATTGCATTCGCGGTCGGAGGAGATATTCATCTGGTGAATCTCTTCTGCGCGATTACCTTGATTGGCTGCCTTTTGAGCCTTTCCCGATTGGTCAGTATCGACCCCAATTTGCTCCTGTTCCTGTCGACGCCCTATCTTCTCTTCGTTGTCGGGATGGGGTATACGAGACAGTCCGTCGCCGTGGGGCTGGGATTGAATGCCATTGCGAATCTGAGACGCGGTAATTCGCGCTGGTTTTACTTCTACGCGATCCTAGCCGCACTATTTCACTACTCTGCGGTGATTCTCATTGTCTTATGGTGGGTACGAGGGACCAAGCGTATGGTCGTGGCGGCCATCGTGCTCCTCGCGGCGTCACCGGCGCTATTTTTAATGCTGACGAGTGCCCGTTATGTACAGTACACAGATAACAGTGCAGAGATGCAGTCGCATGGTGTTTGGACCCGCATCGCACTCATCGCACTGGCTCTTCTCGTGATCTACACGCAGAGATCCCATTGGGCGGACGAAAAACACCTACGATCAGCAGTCGTGAGAGGGGCGATTGCGCTAGCTTTTCTCGCGGTGCTCAGTTTTTTTCTCTCAACGATGGCCGACAGAATTTGCCTTTACCTTTTTTTTATCTATGTGCTGGGGATGGGGAAATTGGTGGACAACGCGCGAAGCCACTCGAAGTATCTTTCCTTGTACTTTCTGGTTAGTCTCAGCTACGCGGTATTCCTTGCCTGGTTCGGCTTTTCTGCTTTTGCGGCAGGCGCGTGGTTTCCCTATGGGAACGCTCTGTTGACATCTACTGCGATGTAGTCGATCTTCGGCGTTCAAAGATCATGGAACTCAAGCTCTGAATCGGCCCATCTTCCCGCGCAGCCCATCGAGAAAGCCGCGGCCCAAGAGGAGGAGACTTTTGAGCCGCTCACGGGAATGCCATGAATAGAACAGAACATACAGCGGGATTTTCCCGATCGTCACGGCGCGCCATTCAAGACCCATGGAGCCGACCCTGAGCAGGTAGGTGGCGTTTCGCACGATATAGTAGTGTCGGAGGTCTTGATGCAGGTTGATGGATCTACCTAGCACAGCAACGGAGTCATCGCCGATGCTATGCTGCATCGTCACACCAGGAACGATATAGCACTTATAGCCCTTCTGCTTTGCTCTTAATCCCCATTCGATATCCACCCAGTCAATGAATAGCTCCTCGCGCATCAGGCCCACCGTTTCGAGCACTTGCGCGTTGATTAGGGCGCCTGAGGAAATCACGTAATCGGCCCATATCGGCTCTGCCGAGCTGCGATCGACTTTGATTTTTCTGACTCGCAACAAGGTATGCCGGATAGCGGACCCCGCTTCTTCTGTCTTCTCATCAACAAACGTTGGCGAAATCGCAGCCACTGTGAGACCGGAAGACTCAAGCCTCTGACGTGCCATCACGAGAGCGTTCACCATTCCAGCGGGAAGCAGGCTGTCCTGATCGAGCAGCAGAACATCGGAAGCACCCGCCTCCAGTGCCTGACGAATCCCGATGTTCTGGGCCGTCGCGATCCCGAGGTTAGCACCGAGTGGAACGTACTCAACCTGCATCTCGCACTGCTCGAACAGGTTGAAGTGTTCGGAGGCCCTTCCTTCGCTGTTGTCCACAGCGTAAACTCGTCCAACCTGGCCCTTAAGGCTTGTGAGGAGAGCGCGAAGCCGTGAAACTTTCGGGATTGTACAGAACGATAATCGATGCGACTTTTGAGTTCATCGGGTTACGGGCCAAAGCGTCGAGAAGTTGAAGTCCATTCAAGCTATGCGATCAATTGACGGCAGCATCCGTCCCGCGCAAGTGCCGTCTCGAACCACTCACTCCGCCCATTCACGCCCTGACAATCTTTGAGAATTCCCTTACGAAGAAGGAAAATCGATCAGTTGACTGTCGTCGGAATCGATCGCCGTTTGAGCCAATATTTCAAGTCTACCAACCCGAACAGGATTCAGGAAAGCACAAGGTAAAGCCGCGCGGCTAACTATATTCGCGCTATCGCGAATATGTGGCTTGGCCATGCAGTCTCAACAGCAAGAACTTCCATGCCCAGCCCCGTCAGCAACTCGCGCGTGTTTGACAGCTCAAAGACGTGGTGATGCAGACAGCGGTTTTCAAAGTTTCTGAGCGAACGCTCTCGGAACGCTTCAGGACTCCCAGCCATCGGATCTCGGCTCAGATCGTGCGTGTTGAAGAATTCGTCCAAGTGGCTCAGGTCGGATTCCGGGGTATCGCGCTGATAGTCAAGTAGCATGTGTTCGACTGTCGTGGGGTTCCTTCTGTGATCGAAGGTGTATCTGTAGTTGGGCACGGCGAGAACCAGTGTTCCGCCAGGCCTTGTAACCCGCTGCCACTCTTTGATGGCCTTGACGGGATTAGCGAAGTGCTCAAGGTTGTGGGACGAAAGCCCGAAGTCGTAAGTGGAATCCGGAATCGATGCCAGATCCGATCCGTGGCCACAAAGTCGGTGCCGGGCGGCCGCTTGATCTCGCTCGCCCCTCTTCGTCCAAACGGTCTGATCAGAGAAATTGCAGTTATCCAGTTGCCGAACAGATCGGTAGACGGGCATCCATTTCCGGCTGAAAACCTCGCTCGGGCCCCCTATTTCAAGCCCGACCTTGTCTTGAATGAGGGAATTGGCAAGAGCAAAACACCGGACTCTGCGCTGTGCCAATATCCGTGCTTTGAAAACCACTTTGTCAAGAATGGAGATTGACATCGTGGACAAATCATAAATCCGTCAGGCGATCCAGTCGAGGTGGAGCATCAGTTTACGCACGGAAGCGTCGAGAGAGTGAAATTCAATCAGGCTGTGGGGTCAATCGAAGGCGCATGCGTTCCCTGGGATGCCTTGTCCGGAACCACTCGCTCAACCTATTCGCGCCCTGATGATATCTTTGAGAATTCCGAATCCGAAGAGGGAAACATCCATCAGCTGACTGTCGTCGGAATCGATCGCCGTCTGAGCCACTGTCTTAAATCTACCAACCCGAATCGTATCCGCGAGAGCACAAGGTAAAACAGCCCGAAGTTCGCTCGAACGCTGCGGAAAGTTTCCAGGCGTCCCTTGGAATCCATGGAGATACCACCGCTCCGGTGGGTAGCCACAATCGATAAATCGATCTCTATGTGGCATCCGGATTTTAGCCGTCGCTGATTGTGATCGAAGTCTCCGCAAATGCGGTAACTCGCATCGTACCCCGGGTGCGTCGCAGCCAGATAAAACGTGCCCTGGTGATGCCAGCCGTTGGCAATCTTGGAAATCAGGCCGGTACGTGGCAGGAACTGAATATAATCATCGATCAACACTCCGCAAGTGACAACATCCACTTTGGAGGAGTTGCAGCGACGAAGAAGATCCCAGGGAATCTGGACGAGACGATCGCCTGCATTCAAGTGGAGAACGTATGCTCCGGAACAGGCCGCCAAGCCTTTATTCATTCCGTCATAGATGCCCTCGTCCGGTTCACTAAGCCAGTAGTCGACCTGCTCATTTCGACTCCGCAGGAGCTCGACCGTTCCATCGCGCGACCCGCCGTCGACAATGATGAATTCCAAATCGTCGCTCCGGAACGGTGCAACATTCTCGATCAACGCGGCAATCTCGTCCCGATCATTGAATGCCACGGAGAGAATGGAAACGAGGGGTGGCTTCGTTTCAGTTCGAAGGCGAGTACCTCCGACGATAGCTGAAGCCGAGAGCGGACGCGTGGCAGTTAGCTGGTTTTCTGAGGAAGTCATTGCTGTTTAATGGCGCCAGCGACTTTGTTGCTCACGGCCGAGGCAACCCGGCGCTGAGCTGACAATATATGTCGGCTGTTTCGCAAGTATACTACTCCCCTGATTAGCTCTGGCCCTATCGTCGTCTTGCACCAAAGTGCGTGGCTGTTATGCGCGCTTTGTCTTCGGAATCAGACAGGTGCGTGACAAGCGGGTTGGTTCAAATCGACACATAGTCAGATCGTCTGGACAACATCAGGAGTGCCAGTGCGGCGATCATTCCTTACCCTGTGCCTCTTTCAGTGCGTCTTTGGCCTCATCGCTCCCCATGGCCGAGCCCAAACGGTCTCTCCATGCGGGTTCAGTGGCGCGACTGCCGACGGGAAAATCAATGCGGCGTTGGCGACTATCCCCAATGGGGGAACGGTAGACGCCACCTGCTGGGGATCGACGACACAAACGATCGCCGCAACGGTAACGCTCAGTGCCTTCCAGACACTGCAGTTTGACCCTGCCACAACCCTCAAACCAAGCTCAGCTTCGGTTAACATGTTCGTCATTTCGAACAATAGCCATTTGTCCGGACTTCATGTCGTCTTCCCAGCCTCGATGACATATACAGCGGCGGTCGTGAGCACAACTGGAGCGTTTACCGGGAATACGACGGTAAGCAATTTCAATATTGACGCCAGCCAGGAATCCGGTTCCGGAGCGACAAGCGGCTATGGGATCCTCCTTGTCTCTACGGCCATTCCGACAAATTACGTTTATGGGGTTGATGTGGGACCGGGGTACTGCTGGGGACTGGGCTCGTGTGTGGCGTTGGTTGCCCACGGAACCGGCTATGTCAATGGCAACAACATCCACGGCATCGTCGTTGATAGCAGCGGCTATTGTCTCAATTTAGGGGCTGATGGCAGCGGAACCACGCCAGCAGTCGGCGGCAATACGATCTGGGGTGTGCAGTGCGAGGCCGCTGCGACGGGGGGCATCGCATTCACCGGGAACAACGCCGCCATCCAGAACAATATCATTGGCCCATTCAAGATTTGGGACACCTCGACCCCGATTGTGAATAACTTGAATATCGCCACGCGCAACTGGCTCTGGGGAAGCATCGACGGAGCCTATAGCGACCCGAATGCCGCGCTTTCCAAGTATCCGAATCAGAACGTCTATTGCATCAGCGGCTCAGCCGGAACCTTCAACGGGTGTACGCCGACGAATTTCATTTCGCGTCCGCATCCCAGATCTTCTACGGCATCGATGCGGTGACAATTGCTGCAGGTTCAAATATCGGTTCAGGGGGAACCGCATCCTGTTACACAACGAATGGGAATCAATGTACCGCATCCAGCGGTCTGCTACAGATCAAAACAGGATCAAGCGGATATGCGGCGGGCCAGATGGCAACCGTTACCCCTGCCACCTCTCTTCCGAAATCGATGAACTGCACGGTATCCGGCGGAAGTTCCGCTACGGCGGCTCTTGTTCCCTGGGTCGGCTCGGAGACCACGTTGGCCTTCGCCATTGAGTTTCAGGGCACTCCCTCGGCTTCCACGACATATTTCGTCTCGTACAACTGCGGGAACTAGAGTGTCATGAAAGAACTCCGCCTTGCTTTCTCTTTGCAGGCCGGCGCTGGCCCGATCTGGTCAGCGAGTGTGGAAGGCCAAAGTGAGTGTGGAAGGCCAAGTGAAATCCGATAAAATGAAGAGGCTGAGTGAAGCCTCTGTGCAATTTGCGTTGAGAAAGGGATCGAATGGGCCTTGCGCGATCGCTGCGTGCTGTAACTGTGAGGACCGCTGCCGCCACGCCGTTTGCGCGTCGGCTGATAGGGACGGCTGCGCAACTGTGGGGCAGGTCACGCGGAGCCCGCGATCTTTACTCTGAGGAATATCCCACGCCCGCTACTGCATTCCAATTGTTTTCGGGCGAGTGGAGTTCCGCGGTTCCGGGATGCAAAACCGGCGAGGCCGGCCTTTTTGAAGATGCGCGCATTCACTGGCTGGAGTCGCAACTCGGCTCCTTCGCAGGCAAACGCGTGCTTGAACTTGGCCCGCTCGAAGGCGGACACACCACGATGATGGAGCGTGCTGGCGCAGAGGTGGTTTCGATTGAAGCCAACCAGCAGGGATTTCTGAAATGCCTTGTAGTGAAGAACGCACTCCATTTGAAAACGGAGTTTTTGTACGGAGATTTCAGGCGCTATCTTGAAACGGCAAAGGCGCGTAGTTTCGATTTCGTCCTTGCTTCCGGCGTACTGTACCACATGGTTGAACCGCTGAAACTGCTGCGCGAAGTGGCCCGAGTGGCGGATGCATTCGGCATATGGACCCATTACTACGACGCCGACATTATTGGCCCGACGCCGCGCTTCGATTCCCATCCACAGTTTCACACCCTCGATGGGAAGACAGTGGAGGTGTATCGGCAGAGGTACCTGTTCTCGCTGGCTGCGAAGGGGTTCTGTGGAGGCACCGCCGCAACTAGTTACTGGTTGACCAGAGACGGGATTCTGGATTATGTGGGTTCGCTGGGGTTTGAAGTGCGGATTGGCGCAGAAGATCTGAAGCATCCCGCGGGCCCGGCGATTTTGTTTTTCGCGAAGCGGATTAACGATAGAGAAGGCGGCGTCTGACCGAGCTCGCAGGGAGCTAGTCTCGGCGTGAGGTTCAGCTTGTCGCTGGTCCCCATGATTTCCGTCCGTTTGTACTGTGCCATTCAGCCCGGCACGGTCGAGCTGCGCCTCGGCAGCGCTGTAATCAATGATCAGGTATAATCCTGATTTGATTAGACAAACGCAAACCTGAGGAATTCGTGGCAAAAAGGGCATTGATTACTGGCATAACCGGCCAAGATGGCGCGTATCTGGCCGAGTTCCTGTTGAAAAAGGGATATGAGGTTCACGGTATCAAGCGGCGCAGCTCCCTGTTCAATACCGATAGGATTGACCATCTTTATCAAGATCCCCACGTGGCCCAGCGTCGATTTGTCCTGCACTATGGTGACCTTTCCGATTCCTGCAGCATCCTGCACATCATGCAAAAGGCGCAGCCTGAGGAGGTCTACAATCTCGGAGCTCAAAGCCACGTCAAAGTATCGTTCGAACAACCTGAATACACGGCGAACGTAGACGGCCTCGGCGCACTCAGGCTGTTGGAGGCTATCAGGATTTTGGGGGCCGAAAAAACGACTCGATTCTACCAGGCATCAACATCAGAGCTTTATGGTCTCGTCCAGCAGGTGCCCCAAACGGAGAAGACTCCCTTTTATCCTCGCTCGCCTTACGCTGTGGCAAAACTCTATGCGTATTGGATTACGGTGAATTACCGAGAGGCGTATGGGATATTCGCCTGCAATGGCATACTTTTCAATCATGAATCCCCGCTCCGTGGCGAGACATTCGTAACACGCAAGATCACGCGCGCGTTAGCGCGAATCAAACTGGGCCTGCAAGACAAGCTGTATTTGGGCAATCTTGATTCCAAGAGAGACTGGGGCCATGCTCGTGATTACGTTGAAATGCAATGGCGCATGCTCCAACTGGATAAGCCCGAAGACTTCGTAATCGCCACCGGCGCGCAACACAGCGTGCGCGAATTTGTGACTCTTGCTGCGCAACAATTGGAGATTGAGCTTTCGTGGAGAGGGCATGGTGCGGGAGAGGTGGGTGTGGATCAAGAGGGGAAGGTCCGGATTGAAGTCGATCCCGAGTATTTTCGGCCCACGGAGGTAGAGACGCTTCTCGGCGACCCCGCGCGTGCCCACGAGCGACTCGGCTGGAGACCTACCATCAGTTTCGAGGCTTTGGTAAATGAGATGGTCGAGGCAGATCTTGTTCTCGCCCAGAAGGACCATCTGATCAAAAGGCACGGCTTCCCGGCGTATGACTACCATGAATGATCCGGTTCTGAGGAAATCACGAATGTCTGCGCTCGATATCGCGGGCTCACTGGAGCTGCCGCAACCAGGCAACTCGTTCGCACAGGATGCGCACCGGCTGTCACGCACTCTCCAGGCAAATTTCCATTTGACCGGCCTCGGCTTGATTCGCGCATTCACCGCCTTACACTTCTGGCATGGCACGTAAACTTCGAGTTGCAATCGATTGCAGGATTGCCGATCCGCGTCAGGGGATTGGTACGGCGTTCCTTGCCTTTGCGAAGGCACTCTCGGAGTCCTGCCCAGACGGTCATGAGTACACCTTTATCGTGCACGAGCGACTCCAATCATGGCTCGAACCCGTTGTCTGCGCGCCTTGCACAATTCACGGGATTGCGAGTCCACCACCCAACCGGCTGTCAGCCAAGTTTCGGAGAATAGCACCCCTTCGCTGGATTTGGAGAGAGTTCCTGCGTAGTGGCTTCCGCGTTCCGGTTTCGGACGGGATTATCGAAGCCGGTGGCTATGATGTCGTTCACTTCCCTACTCAGGTTGGGTATCTGACTTCCGTTCCGTCCATTTACCAGCCGTGGGATCTACAGCATCTTCATTTTCCAGGCTTCTTTTCCAGAGAAGACTATCTGCAGCGCGAAGCCATTTACAGAGCGCTTTGCGGACAGGCAACGTTTGTCTGCGTTCAGACCGAATGGACTAGACGAGACATTTTGAGCAAGTATGAGTTGCCTGCGCAGAAGGTGGTGACGGTTCCATGGGGCTCGGTATTCGAGGCCTACGAAAAGATAAGCGAGGAAGATATCAATGCAACTCGCGCCAGATATAAACTTTCGGATTGTTTTCTTTTCTACCCCGCTGCGACTTGGGCTCACAAGAACCACAAATGTATTCTCGAAGCTCTCAGCACACTGAAGTGCGAACAAGCGTCGACACCGCACGCGTATTTCACAGGGGCTGTCACATCGTTAAAAGCAGAAATCGACGAACTGGCTCGGAAGCTCGGCATTGGAGATCAGATCCATTTCCTGGGCTTCGTAGAACCTCGAGAGCTCCAAGCCATCTACAGACTTGCCACAGCCCTTGTGTTCCCGAGCAGGTTTGAGGGATTTGGTCTTCCAATCCTGGAGGCATTTCACGCCGGATTGCCGGTCATCTGTTCCAATGCGACCACCCTGCCCGAGGTCGCCGGCGGAGGCGCGCTGTACTTCGATCCGGATGCGCCGAGGCAACTCGCCGAGCAGGTCATCAAACTCCTTCACAATCCAAGCGTGCGTCTCGAGCTAGTGAAAGAGGGAGCCCTGGTTCTCGAAAGCTTCCCGATGAAACGTACCGCCAATGGCCTGAGGAGACTCTACGATCGGGCAGCGTCGGCGCGGAACGCCGATCATATGACACAGACCCAGATTGGATAAGGAAGATCATGTCTAAACGAGCATTGATCTGTGGCATCTCCGGTCAGGACGGAACATATCTTGCGAAGCTTCTGCTGGACCATGGCTATGAAGTCTGGGGCAGTCGCGCGACGCAGAGCTCAACAAATTCGAGCACCTGCGCCGGGTAGGCATCCTCGACGCTGTTCACTTGGTCTCATTGAATTTGCGTGATACAGGAAGCGTCATCAAAATGCTCCGGCGGATCCGCCCCGATGAGGTATTCAGCCTGAGCGGACAGAGTTCGGTTGGACTCTCCTTTGAGCAGCCGGTCGAAACGATTGAGAGCATTACGCTCGCCACCCTGAGCCTTTTGGAGGCGATCCGGCTTTCCGAGCTCGCTATTCGCCTGTACAACGCCGGGTCCACAGAGTGCTTTGGCGACACCGGAACCGGAGTGGCAACCGAAATGACCCAGTTTCACCCCCGTAGCCCCTACGCAGTGGCCAAAGCATCCGCCTATTGGGCCATTGCCAACTATCGCGAGGCTTACGGGATGTTCGCCTGCACCGGGATTCTTTCCAACCACGATTCTCCGCTGCGCCCAAAGCGTTTCGTGACGCGGAAGATCATCCGCGCAGCGGCAGCTCTGGAACTCGGCAGAGGATCGCGGCTCTCATTGGGAAACCTCGCGATAGAAAGAGATTGGGGGTGGGCGCCCGAATACGTCCAGGCAATCAAGTTGATGCTTGAACAGGACGAGCCGCGCGACTATATCATAGCGACTGGCCAGAGCCATACGCTGACCGAGTTCGTGGAGACGGCCTTCGCACTTATCGGAAGAGATTGGCGCGATCATGTTTCGACCGATGAAGCTCTGCTGCGACCCACGGATATTCTTCGCAACAAAGTTGATCCCAGTTGCGCAGCCCGCTCTCTGGGCTGGAGGGCTCAAAAGAACATGAAGGCGGTCATTGCGATGATGTTGGAATCTGAACTGTGCTCCATGCGGGAGGAGATTATCTTGGAGGATCGTGCGGGTGCCTAGGTCTGACGAATCGGACGGCTGTAAACTCTGCAATTCGAAGACTGCACGATTTGGAGAGGCGACAGTCCTTAAGAAATATGCTGTGTCATACTATCGCTGCGCGAACTGCGGCTTCATTCAGACGGAGTCTCCCTATTGGCTCAGCGAAGCTTACTCCTCCGCAATTGCCTCCCAAGATGTGGGAATAATGCAGCGCAATTCAATGAATTGCGAAATCACCTCGGCAGTGCTGAGCGTCTTCTTTTCGAACTCGTCAAGAGCTCTGGATTTTGGGGCGGGGCACGGCATTTTCGTCCGGATGATGAGAGACCGAGGTTTCAACTTCTTCTGGTCTGATCTACACGCAGAAAATACATATGCAAGGGGATTTGAATGCCGCGAAAACGAACGATTCGATTTCCTTACAGCTTTCGAGGTTCTAGAACACCTCGTCGATCCCCTCACAGGAATTGCCGAGCTGATGAGCAAATCAAATAACGTTCTAGTGTCTACTTGCCCTCTTCCGGAACCGGCTCCGAATATTGGGGAGTGGTGGTATTACATGCCGAGAAGCGGACAGCATATATCGTTCTATTCACTTCAATCGCTCCGGCTAATTGCTTCCAGGTTCGATCGGTATTTGCTGTCCGCAGGTCCATATCACCTATTCACGAAAGAACCAAGGAACGCTCATCTGTTCAAGCTTGTTACTCGGCTAAAAGGAGCGCGAATGGTAAACGTGGTGTTTCGGCGAAAGAGCCTCATAACGGCGGATTTTGACTCGCTTTGTGCATAGCCCTGATTTCGATGCTTTCAGGTCAACTGAGTACCGGACGGTGAGTGAGCTGAAATGTACCGCGTAATGGTCGTGTGGAATACTTCCCGTGACTCTTCGTTTGAAGACCAGGTTCCGCTAGCTCTTATCGGTGAGCGGAATCGACGGCTCCGTCTAGATTGGCGCTTCGATGTTCTCTTCTTGGAAGGGTTAAGCCGGCTCTCGTACCGGTACAGAGATAAACTGGCCGACCTCGGATACAGGTTGCATGACTGCGAAGGCGACTATCGGCGACTCGAACTGGGCTACGCGGCTCTAGGTCGTTTTGGGGACTACCAGCGGAAGTGTTTCCTTCGCTGGCTTGTATTGGCGGAATTCGTTAAGGGGGATTCGTTCACTCACTACGACGCGGATCTGGTGTTCAATGCGGACCCAAAAGAGATGGAGCTTGACGGCCTGACATTCATCTTGCAGGGTTGCCCTGCATTCACCCGGGTCGAAGACTCTTCGTGGGTTGTCTCGTATCGCCGAGAACTCGACAAGTTCATTCTCGACATAGAGACATATTCCCTGTACGCCTGGCAACAGAGGACGATGTACTTGAAGGTCTATCGAGAGAAGAACAGTGCCCTGTGGGATCGTCCTGTTTTATCGAGCGATCAGGACTTTCTCCAGTTCCTGACTCTCTCGGGGCGATTGCCACAAGCAAACAGATCGGCAGTCGATGATCGCTCTCGTCTTGCATTGTTCCAGAATCCTCTCACTATCGGTGAAGACATTGCCGCAGAACTTCCACTCACGTATGAGCGAAAGCAAGGAATAGATTTCATCAACGGAAGGAAAGTGGCATTCTGGCACATGCAGAGCGATTTCTGCGACTACCTTGGTCATGCGACATTCCGTAGAAGGATTGGGGTGACTGGACTTGTGCCCTGGCGCGATGCAAACAGAACCACGACTTACAATCTTTATCGCGCCTGGAGGAAACTCTTCGGTCGATATAGCAGAGAAATGCTGATTCGGCAGTACTTCAACTCCGAAGAAGATCTTGGCTTCCTGCTAAACGATCAAACGTATTGGAAGAAGGGCGTGTTTGCATGAGGTCTGTATTGGCATTGGCCGAGGCCCTTAAAAAGTATTCTGGGACCCGTGGGCTGAGAGCATTCAAGTCCGATAGGGCGTCAAGCGTACTTAAGGGCGTGCTCTCTGCGGCAGGATCCAAGATCCTTCTCTCAGCAATCACAATCGTCACCCTGCCGATAGCCGTTCGATACCTTGGAGCCGAACGTTACGGAGTCTGGGTGACCGCGACCACGGTCGCGTCCTGGATCGCGATGCTGGATCTAGGTATCGCAGCTACCCTGACCAACAGTATCTCTACAGCTTTCGCTACAGATGACAAGCATCTCGCCGCAAGACAAACAACCAATGCTCTGGCAATCACGCTGGCCGTCCTAGGCGTCCTCGGAATCTTTGCCGCATTCGCCTGGGCAAACCTGGATTGGGTCCGTCTATTGAATGTGAGCCCTCAGGTTTCGCCCTGGGAGGTGAAGACGACCGTGGCGATCGCGCTCGGGCTCGTTCTCCTCGCTCCTGCTTGCACCCTCGGGGGCAAGGTTCTATCCGGATATCAACAGACCCATCTTTATAACTTAGTGACCACTGGCGGAGCGCTCGCCTCTGTTGCAGGGTTAATCGGGGGCGTCCTCTTGCATTTCAGGATGCCGATGCTGTTTTTGTGTACTTCAGGCGCGTTAACCGCATGCGGAGTCGCCGCTCTGATTTGGGTCATGTTTTTTTTCAAACCCTGGCTGCGCCCACAGCTCTCATACTTAAATTTGGCGGAGATGCGATGTCTGATTCAAGATGGGGCGCCGCTGTTTCTCATTCAAATAGCCAGCATCGTTGTGTTCGGAACGGATAATCTCGTCGTCAGTCACTACCTGGGAGCGGATCAGGTGACTCCGTACAGCGTGACCCTGCGCCTTGTGACGTACGCTCAATTCCTTCCTATGTTTCTCTTCCCTCCTCTCTGGCCTGCGTATGCTGAGGCTGACGCGCGCGGTGACTATAGGTGGATACGACGCACTTTCATCCTCACCATATTTGGGAGCTTGATAAGCATGCTCAGCCTCTTAGCTGTGTTTGTCCTGTTCGGAAAGACCATCATCCGGCTATGGGCGGGTTCCGCAGCTGTGCCATCGGAGTCGCTGCTCATTGCAATGTCGATCTGGACGCTCATCAGTGCGCTAACAGGTGTTCAGTCGTGTCTATTGAGCGCGGTCGGGAGAGCGCGCCTTCAGGTATCGTTTCCTTAGCTGCTGCCGTCCTGAATATTCTTCTGTCGATTTATCTGGTGCAAAGGATAGGCTCCATCGGAGCTGTGATCGGCACGATTGTCTCATATTTGATCGTTGTGATCCTTCCCCAGACGCGGGACGTGCTCAGGTATTTCGAAGAACAGAGCAGGCGAGCCGCTCTCTCCCATAAGCAATCGTCGCTTTGAGAGGAAGGGCTGGCAGCGGAACGCAGATCTAAACGTTCCCCGTCCTTAACTTTGAAAATGCGAGCGCCTGCCGAAGCAACGAGAGTTGTTGCGACGATTCAGGATCATGCTGCATCTGGCGTAGTGCCTCGCGAAGCAAGGCAAAGAAGAATCCGATGAATAAACCGACGAAGGTTGCGACAATCACGATCAGGGCCCGCTTTGGGCGACGAGCGGCGGTCGGGCGGTGTTGCTGGATCGAGTACTTGTATGATCGCGCCTTCTTTGGCCTCGTCGAGCTTGGCTGCCTCAAACTGACGAGCGAGAATCTGGAAGATGGTATCGTAATACTTCACATTCCGCTCTGCACGGAGGTATTCCAGTGCAGCCTCAGAAACTCGACCTTTTGGAATCAGCAGCTCGGAATCGTCATCACTCGACGCCCATCCACCCAACTTTGCCAGTTGCGCATGCAAACTTTCAAGTTCTTTCTGCGCTGTGGTGAGTTGTGCGTTCTCGTCTGTGGCGTAAAGCCGGAGGGCTTGGATCTGGACTTCCAATGCTGTGATCTGTGCCCGGAGAGACGCAGCCGACTGAATCAAGCGCGCTCGCTTGCCCGCTGGGGGTTCCATTCCCGTCTTTAACTCGGTCTCTTTCAGCTTTTCTTCTGCGTCTCCAAGTTTGTCTTTGGTCTGCTCAAGCTGCTGTTCGAAGAAGAGCCGGCGCTGAGATGCTTCTGTTACGGCCATGTGTTCTGAAAGATTCCGAAACTGCTCAACGTAGCCATTTGCAAGTTCTGCGCGGCACGGTCGGGATTACGCGCCTCAATCGAGACGCGAATCAACCCGTCTTTTCCGCTGCCATCGACCGTCGCTTCCCGCTCAAATGCCTTGCGCGCATCAGAAAGGTACTTGGTATCGAATTCCTGCATGAGCCCGTACTTCTTGACCATGGCATCTTCTACCGTCTGGCTCTTGAGCATTGCAACATACATGTCATTTGGGTTTTTGACCCAAAGCTGCTTCCGGCCAATGCTGCAGTACCGCCCATCTTCCCGAGTTGCGCAGCGAGAGCAGTCGCCATCGGAAGGTCCTTGTTGTGGGGGCAGAAGAACGACGGTAGCCGTATATTTCTTTGGCAGCCAAAGGGATATCACGATCGCAAAGGATGGCACAAACAATACCTGAACCAATGATGATCTTTTTGCCTCGCGCGAGCGTGATCAGCAGGTCTAAAAAGGAAAGTCCGGCCCTGTCTGTTCGCTTGTACGGAGCGGGCAGGCCTATCTCGTCAATTTCGGATTTACTGGTGTCCGAGCATTTGGTCCTAGGTCAGGGGTGGTCTACATCTCTCATATTCTACATCTCTTAGATTCTACCTCGAAGCCCCTTCTCAAGGACACCGGCCCCATTCGAGCATTGACCAGGCGTTCCCTATCAAGAACGTCCCTGGCCTGTCTTCGACGCTACTAGCGCGCGGATTCTTCCACTTGCCCGGTCCCTTCCAAGCCCTGAACGACAATCGAGGCTCGCAAAGAGTGTGGTGGACTCGCCCGCGAGCAATCCCGACCGGGCCCACCAAATTCGTCTTTGATTCCTGAATTCTTCGAAATCCGCCTACCGGGCGCCTCGGTTTGGTAATCGCGCAACGCGTATTACTATCACTCCATGTCGACATCCTGGCTTCTTGTGCCGGCATTCGTGCTGGTTGCCGGTCTCCTCTCTCCCTCTTGCTTTGCACAAATCGCACCATTCCATGCCCGCTTTGACTCAGTGCTGGTCCAGCACGGCATCGTCGGAGGGGGTTTCGCATTTATTCATGGAACGGATCCGCCGGTGCAGTTCTCCTACGGCGAAGCGCGTGCCGAAAGCCATGTGCCGATCGACAACGACACTGCATATAACTGGGCTTCGATCACGAAAACGATGACGGCGATTGCGATTCTTCAATTACGCGATCGCGGCAAACTCTCGCTTGACGACCCTGCCGTGCGATACGTTCCCGAACTGCGCGAAGTGCACGATGCCTTCGGACCCATCGACGCAATTACGATCCGCCAGCTTCTTTCGCACAGCGGGGGCTTCCGCAATCCAACCTGGCCATGGGATTGCGACGACGCCACCAATTGCGATTGGCAGCCTTTTGAGCCGACTCGATGGGGCCAGGTCATGGCCATGCTGCCCTACACGCATGTCGCGTTCCTGCCCGGCAGCCGCTGGAGCTACTCGAATCTCGGCTACGTCTTCCTCGGCCAGATAATCGAACGCATCAGCGGCGACGATTTTGAGGTTTACATCGACAAGAACATCCTCAAGCCGCTGGGCATGACGAAGAGTTACTTTGACCGTTCTCCCTATTTCCTTGAGTCGCACGTGTCGGCCAGCTATCTCCGCGCTGGATCGAGGCTGACTCCGCAGCCATTCAATTTTGACACCGGCATCACAACTTCGAACAGCGGCCTGAAAGCGCCGATCCCCGATATGGTGAAGTACCTGAGCTTTCTCGTGGGCGATCCCGCAAATCCAATTTATGAGATCGTGCTCAAGCGCAGTTCACTTGAGGAAGCATGGACGGGCGTCTTACCGGCAGTTGAACCAGGTGAGAAACCCACTCCTTACACAAGCGGACCCGACGGATCACATCCCATGATGGGCCTCGGCTTTTTTGTGCTGAAAGCGGGTGGCCGCCGCTACATCTACCATGACGGGGACCAGGGTGGATTCTCGTCTGAACTGCTTGTCGATCCTTCGGGTCGCAGCGCGAGCGTCATGATCGTGAACACGACTGATACCGGAGCACCCGCGACCGACACCTTGCATCCTCAATCCAACACCGAGCCCGATCCGGATTCCGATCTCCGGCTCACACTTCGCAATGACCTCCTCGCGCACGTGTTTCCACACTAGGAAAGTTCATAGCCATCCGCAATGCAACAACAATGCGGATCAAAGCAGTTGACGAAAGCCGACAGCAAGCGAAGCGTATACTACAAGCGCGCTGGGCACCCCGCGAGAACGAATGACAGTTCTGATCTTCACATTGTCGGCGTGGGCCATCGCGGTTGTCGCGGGTTTTCTTGGCGCCCTGACAGGCCTTGGCGGCGGAGTCGTCGTCGTGCCTGTGCTTGCGCTGTTGCTGGGCGTGAACATCAAGTATGCAATCGGCGCTTCTCTCGTTTCGGTGATCGCCACTTCCTCAGGAGCAGCCGCTGCTTATGTCAAAGAAGGCTTCTCGAACGTTCGTATCGGCATGCTGCTTGAGATCGCAACCACCGTTGGCGCCATTGTCGGCGCGATTCTCGCCACACGCGTTTCCACGCACCTGATCGCAATCATCTTTGGAGTCGTGCTGATCCAGGCCGCGTTCCAGTCTCTCTTCAAAGCAAGGCCAGAGGCCGAGGAAGGCGTGGAATCGGACCAATTGGGAAAGCGCTTTCGGCTGGGCGGCTCGTATCCGCTCAATGGCAAACCACGTACCTACGGCGTGCGCAATGTGCCTGCAGGTTTCAGCCTGATGTTCGGCGCGGGCGCTCTTTCAGGATTGCTCGGAATCGGGTCCGGAGCGCTGAAGGTCATCGCCATGGACCGGGCCATGAAGATTCCTTTCAAGGTTTCAACCACCACCAGCAACTTCATGATCGGCGTTACGGCAGCAGCAAGCGCGGGCGTCTATCTGAGCCGTGGCTACATCGATCCTCGCGTAGCGATGCCGGTAATGCTCGGCGTGCTGGCAGGCGCTTACCTCGGAACAAAAGTCCTGGTGCACGCGAAGGTGAGCACTCTGCGCATTATTTTCGCGGTCGTCGTCTTCGCTCTCGCGGTTGAAATGATTTTCAACGGCATCACAGGAAAGGTTTAGCCCAATGGATGATCGCCGCCTCGAATCCCAGATGGGCACATTGTTGAGGGCGGGCGTACTGGCTGCTGCAGCCATTGTGCTGGCTGGCGGCATCTTTTATCTGGCGCAACATCACAGCGAGCCCATCCACTACTCAACGTTTCAGGTGGAGGGACTGGATTTGCGTACGCTCTCCGGAATCGTGCATTCCACGCTCCAACTGCACAGCGAAGGGATCATCCAGTTTGGAATTCTGCTGCTGATCGCCACGCCGGTCGCACGGGTGGTCTTCGCCGTCGTTGGCTTCGCGCTTGAACGGGACTGGCTCTACGTCGCGGTCAGCGTGATCGTGCTCGCCATTCTAACGTTCAGCCTTATGCACGCAACTTAGCTTGCGGCAACCGCCAACCTCAGGAAACACTTCTGCCGATATCCATCGAAGGCGAGATCGGGTTGCGCTCGTCAATGTACTCTGCGATGACTTTATCGAGCAGCCCCTTCGCTTCAAGAATGAACTCGACCGCATCGCGCCCGGCCCCATAGCCGCCTGCGTTGGGCGTCACGTAGTGCGCCTCGGCCTTTACCTGTGGCCTGGCATTTGCCACCGCCACGGCAAAGCCGCATTCGCGCATTACCGGCAGGTCGATCACGTCATCGCCCACGTAGGCAATTTCTTCCAGCGCAACATTTTCCCTGGCCATAATCTCTCGCACGGCCTGCATTTTGAAGGCCTGCCCCATGTAGACAAATTCGAGCTTCAGGTCGCGTGCGCGGGTGGCAACCGTCTCGCTGATGCGCTTCGTGATCACGCCGCACTTCATGCCGCCCAGCCGCGCCAGAGAAATCGCCGTGCCATCGTGCGCGCTGTAGCCCTTGGCCTCCACCATTGTCGAGGAGTGCACACCAAACCCCACCTCGCCATCCCTCTTCGCCAAATGAGCCTGGGTCTCGGCGCTACCCGCCGCGGGCGTCGGCGCGGGAACCAGCCAGATCGTGCCATCCGTCAAAACTCCATCCACATCAAAAAGAACAATTTTGATGCGCCGCGCGCGCTCCTGTGCCGTCATTGTCATGTTTCGATTTTATCCGCGGCGCCGGCCTGCTCAATCCGCGAGAATAGAGGAATGCACCAGGACGATCCGAAGCCGCGGCCTCCCGCTACCCCGCTCGAGCCTGAGGACTTCTACTTCGAAGGTCCCAATCTTGTTTTTACCGCCGCTTACCATCGCAAGCGAGGCTATTGCTGCGGCTCCGGCTGCCGTCACTGTCCCTATCGTGAACCTGGAAGCCGGCGAAACCACCGGCGGCATGAGCGAAACCGGCTAAAGAACCAGGGCTAGAGAACCCCAGCTAGAGCGCGTGGCTCGGCTCGAGCAGCATCTCTTCAGGAATCCGCATGTCCTCAACCGTCGGCCTTTCGAGAATATAGAGGACCGCGCGCGCAATGTCCTCCGGCTCCCAGCGGTCTTCAATACCCACCCCTGCAGGCAGCGCCTCCCACCTGTCGTTGAGGCCGGTCCTGATCATCCCTGGCTCGATGCACGATATCTGCACATCCGTCTTGCTCAACTCCAGGCGCAGCGCTTCTGACAGGGCTTCAATCGCGTACTTGGTCGCCGCGTAGGCGCCCACGGTGGGCCGCACCGTTTTGCCCAGCACGCTCGAAGTGTTCACCAGGTGCCCGTAGCCCTGCTGCACAAAATGCTGCAGAAAGGTGTAGGCGGTGCGAAACGCGCCTTCCACGTTTACCCTCACCATGTTGCAGATGCGCTCGATATCGATCGCCTCAATGGTGCCGGCCTCCAGCAGGCCGCTGTTGTTGAAACATGCGTCGCAGCGGCCAAAGTTCTTGAGCGCCGCCGACAAAAGCGTCTGCGGAACCGACTCAACGCGCAGGTTGCCTGCCACCAGAATCGATGGCCCCTCAAGTTGTGCCGCAAGCGTGCTCAGCTTTTCATTCGAAGGAGCATTGAGAACCAGTGAATATCCCGCCCTCGAGAGAGACTTCGCAATCGCCGTGCCCATGTCTCCCGTTGCACTCGTGATTACTGCCACTTTTCCGGCGCTTTGCATCTCCAGCTCCCGCGTTGCACCCCCAGAATACCCGCAAATACGAAGGAAGAAGGTCCGGGAGAAAGGCGAGGTCTCTTTCTTGATACCCAATCCCGATCCATCGAGGTACTATGCAGTCTCCAGTCCACAGCGTCTTTAGGACCCTTCGTACTCGATCCTCAACTTCCCTCCTCCATTCGGGCCCGATCCACAAGTGAAAAACGAACTGAAAAGGAGAAAAATCGGATGACCATTTTATGGTGGATTCTCGTTGGCTTAGTGGCAGGGTGGGCAACAGGCAAGATCATGAAAGGCGGCGGATACGGCTTCTGGATGGACATCATTCTGGGCATCGTAGGCGCAATCGTAGGCGGTTTTATTGCCGGCGCCCTTGGAATCAGACCGGCAGGCGGGCTGATTTACACGATTCTCATCGCCCTCGCTGGCTCCGTTCTCGTTGTTTTCCTCTTCCGCCTGATCACGGGCAAACGAGCCTGACTTCGCCTTGTGTGGGGCCGCCTCGGCGAAAGAGCTGCAGCGGTCCCGCAAAGACCCGTGCCCATCGTAGCGCCTACTGCGATCCCGTCGCTGCGGTCGTTCCCTGCGCAGTTGAGGTATCCCTCACGAGCACGGCAAAACGCGGAAAGGCGAAGCTTCCGCCTGCGTCGTCAACCACGTTGAGCTGTCCGATGTAAGCGCCTGGCTTAAGCCCGGCAAGCGGCACGTCCAGTCCGATCGAAACGGCATTCCGCCCGTCGACGTTAATCTGCCTGGCCTGAATCAACGGCGTCTCGTAGACCTTTACAGAGCCCTGCATCAGCTCAAGGCTGCTCAGCAGATTGATCCCTGCCTTCGCACCCTTCGCATGATCCTCCGGCAGCTTTTCGCGCGTGGGGTTATAGACCTCATAGAGCAGGTAAAGGTGCTGGTCCTTGCGAAACACATGGCTGATATTCGGCAAATACTCTTCGCCTTCTCGCACAAGGGGCGTATCTCTTTTGCTCGGCGTCCGCTGCGATGCCAGCACAATCGAGCTCATCTTCAGCGGCGCCTTCTTCATATCCGGCAGCGTGATGTCCGCTTCAAACGAACCCATGCGCCCGGTTTGATTCTCGCGAACCACAAACTTCAGGTGATACTTGCCCGCCGGCAGGTTGAAACTCGTCGTGTACTGGATATTCCTCTGCCGTGCCTGAAGGGACGGATCGAGATTCAGCTTCACGGTCTCGCGGGCATTGCCGATCGGCCGCTTCACCTCGTCGATCACCTCGCCAATAATGTCGAGCGTCGCTTTGTCCTTATCGCCGCCTTTCACAAACGGAATCTGCGCGCCAGGCACGATCAGCGAAACCGGTACAAAAAACCTGTTGTCCTCCGTCATGAAATACATGGCATCAAGATAGACAGCGATATCCGTCGCGGGCAGATCGCTCGCCAGCTCTTCGTCGAGTTCCCGCTCGCGATCCTGTCGGCCAGAGTGTCTGAAGTCCGCAGGTGCGTAATAGCCCGGTCTGTACTCCAGCTTCACACCTGGCCGATTCACCTTGATCGTCAGCTTGCGGTACTTGCCATCCCGCGAAGGGTTCGCCGAGTGAAAGCCGATCGCATAGTAGGCCGAAGTGTCCTTCTGCACCTGCGCGAACGCGGGAGCAAAATCGTTGGAATCAAAGAATGCCTTGCCGCCCGTGTCAGAGCTGAGCGTCCCCATCACTTCCTGCGAGGCGAAGTTTGCGTTCATGTTGTTGAGCAGTGCCCCACCGTTGTAGCCGCTCGCTCCTCGCAGACTCCCCGTAGACGCGTCTCCCAGCGGCGAAATCGCCTGCAAACCGCGCGTATCCACGCTGTAGATCGCCAGATTGGCGCGCACCGCGGAATTGATGGCCGCACGCAATGAAGCCTGGTTCTCAATGCCATCGCGCGAAATACCGCCCGAGAAATAAAGCAGCGACTTCTTCTCTGGAACCCGCTCAAGTGTCTTCGCAATCGTGCGCAATGCAAACAGTTCCCGATCCGTGTTGATGTCGTTGAACTCGCTCTCGTCGGGCGTATAGCCGGTCGTGTCCTCTACCTGGTTTGAATTGCTGTTGGCTCCTCCGGCATAGCTCTGCCCTTCTGTGCCGTTGTAGGCGCCCACCTTATTGATGAGCACGTCTTTGTTGGCCGTAAAGTCCTGGTCGACAACCAGCGTGTCGCCCAGCGAGACGAGCGCTACCAGGTCTGCGGGCTGCATTTTGCTGCGAAGAAACGCCTGCGCCGCGTCCACGCTCCTCTCCAGGTCCTCCGGTTGCATCGAGGTCAAGTCGAAGAACATCACGATCAGCCGATGATTGCGCAGATCTTCAGGCCTGGCCACCACAACCGCCTTATCGCCGGTTCCCATCGGCCCCACAGCCAGCCCGCTCACCGTTGCCTCCCTGAGCGGCATCGCCATCTCCACGCTTTGAAAATCAAAGGTGCTGATCTGCTGCTGCTTTCCGTTCTCGTAGACGGTAAAGTCGCTTTGCTTCAGCCCGCGGACAACCTCGCCCGTCTTCGAGTCCCGCGCTACAACATTGGTCAGCACAAGTTCAGCGTTCGCCTTCAGCACAAAGCCACTCTCTGCAGCGGAAGTGCTCTGTCCGCTGACAGGTTGCGCTGCATCCTGCGCGCCAACAGGCACCCTGGCCTGCGCGCTCAGCGCGAGCACGCTAAGCCAGATCCCGATTTTTTGTGCCCAATCTCTCATCGCGCGCTCTGCAAAAGCTAGAATCGGTACCTCGCCGTGAATTGAAAAGATCGCATCGAGCCAACCGACGTGACCTGCCCGAAACTCGGCGACGCCACATTGGTGTCGACACTCGAGTACTGCACCGTATTGAAGACGTTATCGATCGTGGCGCGCACTTCCATGCTGCGCGTATCGCCAAGCTGCACCGTCTTCGAGAGCGCCATATTGTTCTGCACCGTGCCCGGCCCTCTGACGGAATTGCGTGGCGAATTGCCGAAGACCCCGCACGGGTAAATTGAACTGGCGGTGGGCTCTGCATAGGCCGCGGGATTAAACCAGCGCTTCAGTGAGCCACCCCCTTCGGTCACCGACTCACCGGGTACGAGGTCAGGCCTCAGCGTTCCCGCAGTGCCGCATGCCACGCTGGCAATCTGCGCTGCGTAATAAGGATTGAGCGGCGTGCCCGTCGCAAACGTAAAGTTGCCTGAGATTGAAAAGCCCTCAAGAATATGCGACGCCGTGCCGGTTGTGGCCCAGAACTTGTCCTGACCGAATGGCAGCTCGTACACATACGTGCCGGTCACCCTGTGCCGCACATCCTGCCCGCTGTTCCCGTCTTCAGCCGCAAGGTCCTGCCAGTTCTGCGCATCAACACTCGAACTTGTTCCTTCTGAGCCGGTGTTGTCGATCTGGTGGGAGTACTGATAATTCGCGCCAACCGCAAAACCTCTTGTCATGCGCTTGTTGAGACGCACCGTGGCAGCGCCAAACTTTGAGAACCCAACCGCCTGCTCGTAATTGAAAATCAGATTCTGAGGATTGGTGGCGGGGCTGCTGGCAAGCGCGCGCGGCGCCGTAATCACGTCCAGCCGATTCCCCTTCGACCCGTTGTAGCCGAGGTTCATCACCATGCCCCATGGCAGTGTCTTCTGCACATCGAGATTCCAGGCAGCCACGTATGGCATGGGGTAATGCGGATCGAGCGAATAATTCCCTGTCACGTCCGGCGCCGGGAAGCCCGCTGCCAGTGTTAAGCAATTCACTGTAGGGTTGCGCGCGCACGCTGAAGATGGCTGCCCCGAGGCCGTCGCCTCCTGGTTCGTCTGCTCATCGGCAAACGGCGGTTCATGCGCCATCTTTGTCGCGAAATTCGAATACTGGCCAACCGTATAGTTCATTCCAAAGCCCGCGCGAATAACCGTCTGTTTCGGCAGCCTGAGCGCGAGACCAAGCCGCGGCGCAAACGCCTTGCGGAAAGGAAAGACCAGCGCGTCAGGCAGTTGGCCACTGAATGCGCCGATACCGCCTGCCGTCACCTGGACGAGCCCGGTGAAAGCCTCCGACGGGTTTGTATCCACATTCGCCAGGCGGCCATACTTTTCGGTGTAGGGCGCATAGAACTCGTACCGCAGCCCATAGTTCAGCGTCAGGTTGGGCAGCGCCCTCCAGTCGTCCATCGCGTAGAGGTCGTATACGTTGTCACGCAGATAGCTCTTTGACACCGACGAATCGATCGTCGTCTGCTGTGGGTAGGCCAGCAGCATATCGGCGAGCGCCGATCCCGTCGCCGGGTTCCCGCTCGCATCCTGCGTAAAAAGCCCGGAGAAGACAAAGCTGCCTGTAGCATTTGATCCGGCAAGAAGGTCGTGATGCACGCGCCGATAGTCGCCACCAAACCGCAGATTGTGCTTGCCGCGAATCCAGCTCAGCGTTTCAGAAACGCTGATCGTCTGCGAAAGCGAGAAGCTCGGTTGTTGCTGATTCAGTCCCGCAAGATCGCTCAATTGTATCCGCGGCAGGCCATAGTTAATCGGGCTCACGTTGAGAGGGCCACCGTCGGGACCGAAAATCCCAATCTGCGAGGCGATATCGCTTCCGTTGGTGAAAAAATTTGTCGTGTGGCCGTCGCTGCGGTTCCAGCCCGCATTGAAGATGCTTGTGATCTTGTGGTAACTCACCGTATAGCCGGCCTGCACCGAGTTCGAATCCGACTCAGTCTTGCCGCCCAGTTCGGGAATGATGTTGACGTCGTCCGAGGCCACATGAGACCAGTTGTAATTCAGATGAATGCTTTGCCGCAGCCCCTGCGATTGCTGCCCTCGCCGGCCGCCGCCTCCGCCTCTTCCGAATGCGCCGAACGGTGAAGCATTGGAACCGATGCCGCGCATATAGCGGATGCCGGCCTGCGTGGTGTTCGATTGTTCGGTCGTCAGCAGGTGATAGTTCTGCACGGACCCGGGCAAATTCGGCTCAGGAAAATAAGTGAGCAGCGCTTTGGCCTGCGATGAAATGCGATCTGCCGGAATCACGTTGGCAGTGCCGTTCGAAGTGAACTGCTGAAAGGTCGTAGGGTCGTAGATCAGCGGCGACCCCGCCGCGGAGAAATCTCCCAACCGCTCGGCATCCGTGGGAACCGTCGCGTACTGATCAAACGGGCTCGACGTGCGCGAACCCGAGAGCGTAAGAAAGACAGTGTCTTTTCCACCCGGCTTGGTCAGCCTGGGAATATACGGCGCGCTCATGAACGTAATTCCGAAGCGATTGCTGCCGGAAGCAGGCTGCTCCTGTGATTGCCCTCGCAGACTAAAAGGCTCGGCATTCAGCGCAGAATTGCTGCCCGTCCAGAAGATCGCTCCGTGCGGCTGCCCCGGCTTGAAGTTGCGAAAGTTCCCCATGCCGCCTCGTCCGCCAAAGCCTCCGAACCCGCCACCACCGCCGCCGCGACCTCCTCCTCCGCCGCCCGGGCCGCCGCCCATGAAGATGCCGCCGCCTCCATCGCCGCCCGAAATCATCACTCCGCCCTGCCCTGGGATGGCCTGACCGGGGTTCTGCATGCGGTAGGTTTCTATTGCATCGCGCAGGCGATCAATGTCCACGCCGGCCATCGGGCTCACCGCGCCAGCCTGCCCGCTGATCGCCACCGACTCCTCACTGAAATCTGAGTTGCCGGCGGCGGACGGCAATGCCGCGCCGCTTGCACCGCCGGTGCCGGCCTGGGTTTCCGTATCGCCGGTCAGCGCGCTCATCAGGCCCAGGCTCTGCGCCCCATTGCCAACAATCTGGCGAACAGCCTGCGCTACCTGCGCGGACTGATCGTTCTGCTGTTGCTCGCGCGCTGTGGCCCGCGACGCCAGCTCAAGCTGGAAATTGACAGCCTGGTCGCGGTTCGTTTCATTCAGCAGCGCTTCCTGCGAGCCCTGCGCAAATGCCGCGAACTGGGTGCGGATTACGTAGCGTCCATTCTGCGGGATGCTCAGCGTCCATACACCTGCAAGGTCCGTCGTGGTGGAGTAGCGTTTGCCCGTAAGCGTGTTCTGCGCAGTCACGCTAACGCCAGGCAGGGGAGTTGTCCCGCTCTTCACCACCCCGTGCAGCTTTCCCCCAGCGGCAGTCGTCTGTGTCCCTGCACTAGCTCCGGCAGGTGACGGAGACGCAGCAACCTGCGCAGCCCTGGCCGAGTTGAGCTCAGCCATGCCGATAGCCATCACTACCAACACCAATAGACCGGCTGCAAGCCGCATCCACACTCCCAGTATCCAGACAGACGTCTCTGATCGCCCGAAGGTTTACATTCCGCGTCTCAGCAATGCCTTCAGACTAAACCGAAACCGAAATTCTGCTTGCCAACCGTATCGGCATATGTTAACTCTTAAGCCAATAACTCATTAGTCGCTACCGAGAGAGTAACTCTGGAAGCTGGAGAAAGACAGGGACCGATGATGAAGATAGGCACAACAATTCGCGCGCAACGCCTGCAAAAGGGCCTTTCGCAGGGCGACATTGAAAAGAAGACCGGCCTTCTGCGCTGCTATCTCTCACGCGTGGAAAATGGCCACACCGTACCCTCGCTCGACACACTGTCGAAGATTGCGGTGGCGCTTGACCTGCCGATCTCGCAGTTTTTTGCCGACGATTCCGTGGGGCGCCAGCTCAATACCCAGCGCCTCTCCGATGACGAGTTGCGCTTTCTCACCCAGATTCGCCGCTACTCCTCGAACCTGAATGAAAGCGATCGCAAACTGCTGCTCGCAATGGTAAAGAAGTTCGCTGCAACCGCCGTGCGCTAAGCCTTCCCGTACGCCAAGCCCGCTTTGCAGTCGGGAGCGGGTTGCGATCCAGTCGCCGCCGATCAGCCCGCAAATCTTGAAAGAAACACCCCAAACAGCACAAGCACACCGGTAATCATCCCAATCGCAAGCCAAAGGCGATTCTTGAAGGTCGATCGCGGCGAGCCAAGCCGTGGAATCATCGGCATGGCAAAAAGCAGCCCACAGGCGAAACCGCCCAGGTGAGCCATATTGTCGATGCTGATGCCGGTAAACTTTGACCCAAGACTGATCGAAAACCCAAGCACAAGGTTGATGCCTGCAAAGTAGATCACTGAGCGCCGCAGTTTTTTCAATTCAAATGCCGGCACCGGCAAACGCGGCGACTTGAGCAGAACGATCAGCGCTCCGGCAATGCCGAAAACGGCGCCAGAGGCTCCGGCTCCCACCGGGAAGGTCACAATGCCGCCGTCGTACAGCGGCCATTGCCAGTTCACCAGCGTCGAAAGCAGGTTTCCCGCGGCGCCGGTCAGCAGGTAAACCGCGAGCACGCCGCCCGAGCCCATCAAGGGCTCCGCAAGCAGGCCCAGGTTCCACAGGCACCACATATTTGTCGCCAGATGCAGAATCCCCACGTGCACGAACATCGCGGTCACAATGCGCCACCACTCGCCGCGTAAAAGGACAGATCCGGCGTTGTCTGCCCCGAAGGCCATCAGTTGGTGGGGCGTGGGATCAACCGGGCTCACGTGACTCAACACCATCACCAGAAAAACGGCACAGTTGATGCCGATCAGTAGATAGGTTGCGGGCGAAGAGGCCCACGATGGCCGTGGACGTCTGCGCTCCTGGGGTGGCGGTCCGTATTCAGTGCCGGGCGGCAGAATCTCCGGGCGTAGGGCGTGCGGGGGACTTCCCATACATCAATCGTAATGCATTTCTGTTCAGGTTCTGTCGAACGGCCCACGCTGAGCCGCGGGTGCTCCACCTATGCGTGGTTTCATCGCATATGGGTGGTGGGAAACCACAACCCTCAACCGCCTTCCGCTGACTTGCTGACTCGCTTCGCGCGCAGCGCGGCTGACTCGCTTCCCCAATGTCATTCTGAGCGACCGGGGTCCCAGCGACAGGTCCACGTCGCTGGGTGAAGAACGGGCCCCAGACGTTCTCGCCCGGGCCGCGACAGGTTGTTACTCTGTTGTCAGGCCCTCTAAATCGCTCGGCGAACAGGCCAGCCTCACGCAATCGCAACCCAACCGCAACGCAATCGCAAAACATCCAAGGAGCAGCGCAGCAATGACTTCATCCGTAGGGACAGAAAAGCAGATTCGACGGGCGCTCTTGAGCGTTACGGACAAGACCGGCCTGGTCGATTTTGCAGAGGCGCTGGCGGCATTGCACGTCGAGCTGATTTCCACCGGCGGCACCGCGCGCGCGCTTCGCGAAGCCGGATTGAATGTCAAAGACATCAGCGAGCTCACCGGCTTTCCTGAAATGCTCGACGGGCGCGTCAAGACGCTTCATCCCCGCGTCCACGGTGGTCTCCTTTACATTCGCGACAACCCCGCACACGAATCTGCCGTCGCCGAGCACGGCATCGAGCCCATCGACATGGTCGTCGTCAACCTCTATGCCTTTGAGAAAACCGCCGCCCAGCCTGGAGTCGCATTCGGGCACCTCATCGAAAACATCGACATCGGCGGGCCTTCCATGGTGCGCTCGGCCGCCAAAAATTTTGAAGATGTGGCCATCGTCACCCGCGTCGAGGACTACCCTTCCCTCATCGACGAGTTGCAGCGAACCAAAGGCGCATTGAGCCGCACAACACGCTGGAAGCTGGCAAAGCAGGCCTTCGCCCTCACAGCCGCGTACGACTCGGCAATCGCAGCAACCCTCGAGCACATCGTCGAAGCCCCTGCACCCGAGCAACCCGTGGCCCTCACTTCTGCTTCACTGCCCTCCACGCTCCGCGTCAACTTTGGTCTGGCGCAACCTCTCCGCTACGGAGAAAACCCCCACCAGCGTGCGGCCCTCTATACGGATGGCTCCGGTCTCGGTGTCGCCGGAGCTAAGCAGATTCAGGGCAAGGAACTCAGCTTTAACAACCTTGTCGATCTCGATGCCTGCTGGGATCTGACGCGCGAGTTTGACGAGCCCATGGTCGCCATCATCAAGCACACCAACCCCTGCGGGGCAGCCACAGGAAATTCCGTTCTCGAGGCATATCAAAAGGCTCTCGCCTGCGATCCCGTTTCCGCTTTCGGCAGCGTCATTGGCATCAATCGGCCTGTCGACGCAGCGGCGGCCGAAGAGATCGCGAAGCTTTTCGTTGAAGCCATCGCCGCGCCCGCCTTCACGCCCGAAGCCATCGAGCGCTTTGCGGCAAAGAAGAACCTTCGTCTCGTTGAGATCAATCCTGCTCCGGTTCGACCCGTCATCAAGCACGTTTCCGGCGGACTGTTGCTGCAGGATGCCGACACCGGGCGCGTGACAGAAGCAGGGCTGAATGTCGTCACATCGCGGCCGCCCACTCCCGAAGAGTTGCGCGGCCTGCTCTTCGCCTGGCGGGTCTGCAAACACGTCAAGTCGAACGCAATCGTCTACGCGCGCGAAGGCCAGACGGTCGGCATCGGTGCGGGCCAGATGAGCCGTGTCGACGCCGCCCGCATCGGCGCTCAGAAAGCCGTACTGCCGCTCAAGGGAACGGTCGTCGCCTCCGATGCTTTCTTCCCCTTTCCGGATGGGCTCGAGGCTGTCGCGGCAGCCGGCGCGACCGCCGTCATCCAGCCTGGCGGTTCGGTCAAGGATCAGGACGTAATCGCCGCTGCCGACAAGCTCGGAATGGCGATGGTCTTCACGGGCATGCGCCATTTCCGTCATTGAGTTCGCAGCCGAATCGAATCGCCGCTCGAAAGGTATTGCTCGCTCGACACCTCCCGATCTGGGCATCATCGCCGCATCGACGCAAACAGATCGCAAACAGGTATTGCTCGCTCGACACCTCCCGATCCGGGCATCGCAGCCGAATCGCCGCAAACAGGTCGCAAACAGGTATAGCTCGCGCGACACCTCCCAGATCGTGCAATCGCCGTCAAGCCGTTCATGGGCTCAGGTTACCCGCAACCCTCAAAATGCTTGCATTCCGCTTCGCGTCTGCGACAAATCCTAGGTAAAATCGTCTTTAACGGTAGGCGGGTCGACCCGGTGACCTGCCCGCAATTTCCTGTCGGAATCCGGGACCAGATTGTCCAGGTTTGGCTCGCTCTGAAAGGCGATGGATTCCCCTAGCATGATGAAATCACAACTTTTACGGCGTTCTTTCGGGCTTCCGTTGGCGGCCGTTGCTTCCCTCCTCCTTCTATCTGCTCTCAACGGCAGCGCGCAGTCGCCAGCGCCTAAAGATAGCGCTCCCGTCCAGCCGCAGGCCGCCCCAGCAAAGCCAACCGACGCGGCGACTGCGCCACCCGACCGGGCCAAAGCCTACTATCACTCAGCGCTTGCGGATATCTACGAAGAGGAAGCGGTCAACTCCGGCCAGCCCGAGTACGTGACCCACGCCATCGAGGAATACAAAGACGCTCTCAACGCTGACCCGAACTCGCCCGAACTCAATGATTCACTTGCAGATCTCTACCTCCGCGTTGGCAGAGTGCGGGAAGCAGAGGCCACAGCGCGCGGGCTGCTCAAGACGACTCCGGACGATGTCGACGCTCACAAGCTGCTCGGCCGTATCTACCTTCGGCAACTGAGCGAGTCGCAAAATGCCGTCTCGTCCTCCTCGCCCAAAGGGAACGCCCTTGACCAGGCAATTGCCGAATACGAAAAGATCGTTTCCCTCGAACCCCGCGACGTTGAAAATCGCATGGTGCTCGGCCAGCTGTACACGGTGAAGCGCGAGCCGCAGAAGGCTGAGGAACAGTTCAAGACCGCGCAGGCAATCGATCCAGACTCAGAAGAAGTGGTGCTGAACCTTGCTCGCCTCTACGCGGAGAGCGGCGACATTGACCGCGCGGCAAAGGTCATTGAAGCTGTGCCCGAAGCAGATCGAAGCAGCAAGATGGAGTTCGCCCTCGGCGCAGCGTACGACCAGTTGAAGCGCCCTAAGGATGCCATCGCCGCCTACCGCCGGGCTGTCGACATTGAACCCGGAGACGCGCGGACCATGGGCGCCCTCGCTCAGGCGCTGTTAAACGATGATCAGCTCGATGCAGCGCTCAAGGAATACCGCGACGCATCCGACGCTGACCCGGACGACGTCGGCACCCTGATTCACATCTCGGAGATTCAGCGCCGGCAGGGCAAGTATGAGGATGCGCTTGTCACGATTCGCAAGGTCGTCAAGAAGGATGCGGACAATCTCGAGGCCGCCTACAACGAGGGCTTGCTGCTTGATGTGCTTGGCCGCTATGACGAGGCCATCGAGGTTTATCAACATGCGGTTGACCTGACCTCACACGCGAATGGCGCTTACACAGCTGAAGAGAAGAACAATCGAGGCATTTTCCTCGAACGGCTCGGCGCGGTTTATCACGAGCAGAACAAGACCGATCTGGCCATTGCGACATACCAGAAGTTGATCGACATGGGCGGAGATCAGTCGCTGCGCGGCTACCAGGGGCAGGTGGACACCTATCGCGATGCAAAGATGTTCGATAAAGCCATCGAAGTCTCGCAGAGAGCGGTTGCTGCCAACCCCAACAACAATGATTTGAAGTTGATGCTCGCCGGCGAACTGGCTGATCAGGGCAAGGTGGACGAAGGCCTGAACCTCGCCAAGGGGCTGTTGAAAAACAGCGACGACGATCGCACCGTATGGCTCACGCTGGCACAAATGAATACCCGGCTGCATCGCTGGAAAGACGCCGACGATGCGCTGAATAAGGCAAGTGCCCTCACGACAAAGAAGGAAGATCGAATTTACCTCCTGTTCCTCAAGGGGGCGCTGGCAGAACGGCAGAAGCACTTTGAGCCCGCGGAGGACTACTTCCGGCAGGCGCTGGAGATCGATCCGTCGAACGCGATGGTGCTCAATTACCTGGGATATATGCTCGCCGACAAGGGAACGAAACTTCCTGAAGCAATCAAGATGATTCGCAAGGCAGTCGACCTCGATCCAATGAATGGCGCTTACCTTGATTCTCTAGGATGGGCTTATTTCAAGATGGGCCAATACGAACTGGCTGAGGACAATTTGCGCCAGGCCGTTACGCGCGACCAAACCGATCCCACTGTTCACGAGCATCTGGGCGATCTATATGAAAAAACCGGTCGTATTCGCCTGGCGGCCGCGCAGTGGCAACTCTCTCTCTCCGAGTTTTCAAAGGCCGCCGCAGCGGACGTAGAACCCGCCGACGTTGCCAAGCTTCAGCACAAGCTTGACAGCGCCCGCGTTCGGCTGGCCAAGGAAGACAGCCTCTCAGGCGTGCCTAAGCCGGAATAGTCCGTCACAGCTTTTGAGCTCGATAAGAATCGGCGACCCCTCATCAAAGGGACCGCCGATTCCTGTTTAGAAGGCGTTGCAGGCCACCTTATCGGGCCTGAGCCGCAGCCGCAATGTACTGCTCTACGTTGTCCTTATTCACCAGCGACGTTCCCGTGTCCACAAAGACCGGGTAGGGAGAGAACGGGTCGGATGAGAAGTCGCGGTTCAGATTTACGGGCTGTGAGTGGAATATCTCGTCGAGAGCCTTCAGACCAAAATAGGCCATCGTAAACGGCTTCTGAACCAGAGTTGAGTCGATTGTTCCGGCCTTGATTCCTTCGAGCGTATCCGGATTTGCATCCCACGCAATCAGCACTCGATCATTGGCATTGTTTCTGCTGATTGCATCGGAAACCGGCTTGCCGCCTGAAGATTCAAGACAAACGAAGCCGTCAATCTTCTTAGCACCAGTCATCGCGAGATATTTCTGTGCTTCATCGAACGCCGCCCTGGCATCGGACTTGGTGTCGATTACGTCCACAATATGGATATCCGGCCGTGCAGCGAGCGCATCTTTAAATCCCTTCAGGCGCTCTTCGATATTTGGTTGACCGGCGAGTGTGAAGAAGACAACGTTACCCCGCCCCCCAAGCTTTTCGATCAGGCGGCGGCCACCCATTCTCCCCGCCTCCAGATTGTTCGTACCGATGAAGTACAACCGGCGACTCCCGACGCCATCCGAATCGATTGTGATCACGGGAATGCCGGCCTGAATCGCGGAATCAATCTCAGGCTCAAACAACGAGGCATCGGGGACCGAGACAAGAATCCCGGCAGGCTTGGCGGCAACCGCTTTGCGGAATTCCGTCAACGCCGCCTGTGGATCGAAGTTTCCGGGTCCCACAACCTGGGCGGTCACCTTGAGCTGACCTGCGGCGCGGTTAAAGCCCGCCGCAGCCGTCTGCCAGTAAGGCAATGACAGGTTCGTTGAAACCAGGTAAAACGTTTCCTTGTTTGAGTGTCTGTCGCATCCGGATACGAAAACGAGCGCCAGCGCCAGAACGGCCAATGCCGTTTGTCTTATCGTTCTCATGCTTTCCTCCCGGTCTGAGCAACGCTGTCTTCGTGCCCGCAAAGCCAACAGTGATGCGGCCACCCATTGCCCCAAAGCCCGGCAGGATGGTACTCCCGGCTCAAGATATCTGTCCATCTCTTATCAGCCGCTCTGCGGTATAACAAGATTGCGGTATAAAGACCCAGCCAACGTGCCTTCGGATCCTACAGCTTTCGGAGCCCTCCCGGCTGCCATTGCCGTCGATAGCTATGGCGCACTCACGGCGCGCGCTCACGATGAACCACCCCATCCCTACCGCACTCCTTTTGCAAGAGACGGTGCGCGTATCCTGCACACGCGCGCCTTCCGCCGCCTCGCTGGAAAAACCCAGGTCTTTGCCCGCCTGCCTGACGACCCTCCTGGCGATCATTTTCGTAGCCGTCTCACACATACGCTCGAAGTGACCCAGATAGCCCGCACCCTCGCAAAAGCTCTCTGCCTCAACGTCGATCTCGCGGAGGCCCTTGCCCTGGCACACGACATTGGGCACCCTCCGTTTGGCCATGCCGGTGAAAAAGCGTTGGATCGAGCGCTGCAGAGTCACGGCCTCCATTTCGATCACAATGTGCACGCGCTGCGCATCGTCACCTGGTTTGAAGAGCGCTATGCGCGCTTTCGAGGACTCAATCTCTGTCTTGGCGTGCGCGAAGGCATCCTCAAACACTCACGCGACTACTCGGCCTCATCTCATCCGGAACTCGCGGAGTATTTTCTCGGCCAGTATCCACCGGTTGAGGCGCAACTGATCGACCTGGCGGATGAAATCGCCTACCTCACTGCTGACCTTGAAGATGGCCTTGACTCCGGGATTCTCACACTGCCAGAAGTCTGCGAAGGCGTGACCCTCTTTAACCGCTTCCACGAAGTTGCGTTGCGCGAATATCCCGATGCATCTGCAAGGGTGCTCATCAACGAGACACTACGGCGCGTGCTCAACGCGCTCGTCACCGATCTGATTCAGGAGGTGCACCGGCGCGTGACCTCCTCCGGTGCGCTCACGCTTAACGAAATCCGCCGCCTGCCAGATCGGGTAGTCGCTCTCAGTCGCGTTGTTGAAGAAGAGCGGGCCAGTGCGAAGGCATTCCTTTATCGGAATTTCTACAATTCGCCTGGCATGGAGGCGGTTCACACTCACGCTGCAGAGGTTGTCGAGGGCTTGTTTGCGGCAATTGTGAACGATCCTGCCCTGCTGCCGGCCGATCACCAGGCACAGATTCCATCTGAAGGCCTGGCGCGCACAGCAGCCGATTACATCGCAGGAATGACGGACAGCTACATCGAACAACTCTGGACCCGCTACTGCGCCCGGTGATTCTTCCCTATTGAACAGTTCCCTGTGGTCGCAGCCGCCGCAGATCCAGCGCACAATCCACGGCATTCTGTGCATAGAGACGCAGATTGTCTGACGCCGCCCACAGCCAGAGCCGCTGGCTCTCCCCAGGGTTGCGTGCTGTCATCTCACTGCGCAGACGCACCAGCACATCATTCTGCCCGGTTGCAGCAAGGTTGGAAGGCGAATCCGTGTCCTCCAGAACTAGATCCAGATGATCTCCGCTCATCGCCTCCTCGAGTGCCGCCATCTCCACTGGCCGCTCAAGCTCGACGGCGATTGAAATGGCATGACCATGAAAGGTGGGCGCCGCAATTGACTGCAACGCCAGCGCGGGCCAGCGATTCGCCGCCAACGCTGAAAAGTGGCGCCGCACGCGGGCGTCAATTGCACCCAGGTTGATCTTCGCGCTCTCGCCGAGCCCACCCAACAGGTTGAACGCAGCCTGTGCATCGTATATCGCCCTTGGCAATCCCTGAAAACTCAGAAGATTGACCGTTTGTTGATGTAGCTCATCCATGGCGGCACGGCCAAATTCACTGGCCGGCAGCAGCAGGGTAGCTGCAGCGGACTTCACAGGTACGATCTGTTCAAGTCGCTCCATTAGCAATGCAAGAGCGAGCGCGGCTGGATGCGCTGGCACAACAGCAGGGGTAAAGAGGTCTGCGCTGGCGTCGTCCGAACTAATCCATGGCGCCCTTACCAGAACGCCTGTTTCCTGATCGAGCGCGCCGGAAAGATCGAGAACCGACGAGCCCGCCCGCAGCGCCTGCTTCCAGTGTTTTCGCGTTAGCTCTTCCGAGCCACAAAAGAAGGTAAAGTCGACCTGCTCAAAAGCGTCCGGCTTAATTGTCTGCAGGAACGTAATCTCGTCGCCAACCTGATCCAGTTGGCCCAGTGCCGCCTCGGCATCCAGCAGCACGAAATTCGCAGCCGCCAGCGCGGAATCAGAAAGGGCATCCTTCACTTCTTTGCCAAGCAGAGTGGATGCGCCGACAATAGCAATCTTGTACACAGAATTCCTTCTTCCCAGCTGGAAAACTAGAGATGGGTCGCAGGCCCAGGCTCTGACGAGGCAGAGCCACGAACCTCTGCTGCCGGCCGTCTGCGCCTGCGCGACCAGGAATAGGCCGCGCGCGCCCAGATTCCCGAGAACATGTAAGCCAACGCCGCTGCGAGCAATACCGCGTTCGAATAGCGAAGCACAACGTACAGAACAATCGACAACAGGAAGAGCAATTGAAAGGGGTGTCTACGCGACAGGTTGATCTCCTTACCCGACCAGAACCGCCACGTGCTCACCATCAAAAAGCCACTCAACCCCACGAGCAGCAGCCAGGGGATCGCGATCCACCAGGCCTGCACCGGAATTCCATAGAAGTAATGCACTGTCGCTGCAAGCATGCACGCCGCCGCCGGAATCGGCATCCCAACAAAATACTTTCGGTCTGGCCGTCCCGGATTGCGAGGCTGTGCGTCGTGGCTGATATTGAAGCGCGCCAGACGTGACGCCCCACCAATCAAATAAAGGAAGCAGACAAATCCGCCTGCCTGGACAAGATGCTGGCGCAGCTGTGGGTTGATTGAATCGGGCAGGAAGTGGAAGCCCCAGATGAACGCAAGCAGGCTGGGCGCCACGCCGAAAGTGATCACATCTGCAAGCGAATCGAGTTCCTTGCCAAAATCGCTGCATGTGTTGGTCATGCGCGCAATGCGTCCGTCAAGCGCGTCGAAGGGAATCGCAAACAGGATCGCGATTGCCGCCCAGTCCAGGTGCATCTGTGCGTTTCCGCTGATCGCCGCGATCGTCTGCACAATCGCGAAATATCCAGCAGCGATGTTGCCCGCCGTAAAGATCGAGGGCAGCAGATACATGCCCCGGCCCGGGCGAGCCCTCGGCTTGATTCTCTCCTGGGCGCGATCGTGATTCATGCGCGCCGCTCCGTTGGCAAAGTGGCTAGCACGCTGGCGCCGCCTTTGACACGCTGCCCGACCTTCACACCGAGCGCCGCCTCAGGTGGAAGAACAACATCTACACGGGATCCAAACTTGATCAGGCCCACGCGCTGCCCTCGTTCAACCTTGCTGCCTTCCCGCAGGTTGAAGACGATACGGCGGGCAAGCAAGCCGGCGATCTGTTTGAACGTGATCTCATAACCGTCGCCTTGCACCGTCACAATATTCTGCTCGTTCCGGTCTGCCGAGGCAGGGTTCATCGCATTGAGATACTGCCCCTTCTGGTACCGAACCGACTTCAAGACGCCGGAAATAGGCGAGCGGTTCACATGCACATCAAAAACACTCAGAAAAATGCTGATGCGCTGCCGTGGTCCTTCAGGCGTCGAAATTGTCGTTGTTTCGGTCACCAGGCCGTCTCCAGGGGAGACAACCAGACCTGCGCCTGTGGGAATCTGGCGGGCCGGATCGCGGAAAAACCACAAAAAGAAGGCGGCCAGCAGAACTGGAAGAAGAGCCCACGCCCAGGTGTGCGTTGTCCATACCAGCACCCCCGCCACCACGAGCAAACTCAAACCGTATATGTAACCGTCACGAACCATTGTCCCAAACGATTATACGGTTGATTTACCCCGGCACGCGGTTAAGCGCACGGTACCGCAGCGGCACTCGAACCGCCTGCACACCGATCTCCTGGAGCGCCAGTTCCCGCGACTACTGCTACGCCATCACCGTGGAACGATGTTCGAGGGCGGAGATCAGGTCCTTGGCGTGGAGTTTCAGCTTTTTCAACCGAACCTCTTCGAGCTGTTCGTCTTCTGAGAGGTAGGGCTTCCCAATCAACTCTTCTAACCGATGAGCGTAGCGACGATGTTCGGCGTGCAGGCGGCCTATCTCTTCGCTCAACGTGGAATCCTTTGCTTCATCCATCAAGCACCCCCACGGTTTTTGAGGAACATTAACGGTATAGCTCTCGGCGTCAGAAAGGGCAAGCGCGGAGCAAGAAATTTTCGCATCGGTTGTGGATTTCTCGCCTGTTTGTCCAAACTGGCAAGACATACCGCACGCTCCAGATCTTTCGGCATCCTTGGACGGTCTTTCCACCGCATCCCCAGTCTGCCTCAAAGCTTTAATCGCATCAGGAGCGCGTCTTCAACAGGGTCAGCATAATAGCGTGGGCGTTTGCCTACATTGCCAAATCCAAGCGCGCCATAAAGTGCTATCGCTGAATAATTTGACTGGCGCACTTCAAGTGTCACTTTAGTGGCTCCGAGCAGACTGATCTGCACCGCTGCGTGACTGAATAGCCGTCGCGCGACCCCACGGCGCTGCGCTGCGGTCGTAACCGCGATCGTCTCCAGCTCCGCATCGGGCAGGGTCAGACTCAGAATCAAGAAACCGATGAGTTCACCGCTCTCCGGCTCCTCGGCTACAAGCGCCAGTCGCCGTACCGATGCAGCGGGATCAAGAGCCTCAAGATATGCCGCGCGGGGCCACTTTGGAGCGCTCTCAAGACTCTCTGCAATGCCAAGCACCGTCTCCAGATCGGCGACAATCATCGGTCGAATGCGAGCGCGGCCGTGCATCATCCTTGTGGAACCGTCACCAGGTTAGGCTCCCCAAAGATCTCAGCATCCGAACGGCGCAGATAATGGCCATCAAGCAGGGCTAGATCCGCGAACTCACCCGCCAGCACCTTCGGCGCAGCCAGGGCAATGGCGTCTATTGCCGTGGGCGGCACAACACGAAGCAGCAGTTCCGTGGTCGACCATGCGGCACGCAGCAGGTCGGCAGCGGCGTCATCGCACACGGCAACCCGGCCGGGAGGCACAGATATCCTGCCAAGTTCCTCTTTTCCGGCAAGCAGCTCTCTCTGCGCCGCAGGGTCTTCGGCAAGGCGCAGAAACACCTCGTGCCGATGCGCGTCGAGAGCCGCGGCTTGTGTGCCGGCCTTCTTGGCCAGCACCTCAAGGCGCGAGACTGCGACAACCGGAATCTGCGCGGGCTCGGCCAAGCCCTTCGCCGCGCTCAGGCCCACCCGCACTCCAGTAAAGCTTCCAGGCCCGCTGGTTACAACAATCGCACTCAGCTGCGTCAGCCGTACCCCGGCCTGCGTCAGCAAATCAGCCACGGCCGCCACCAGTGTCGCGGAGTAGGTTCGTGCCGCTATCACCGTTTGCCCTAGCATCTGCACTTCGCCCCGGACGAGAGATACCAGCGCCACCGAGCCGGTGACTCCGCAGGTATCGACGCCCAGCAGCAGCCTCGAATCAGCCATCGTCTAGACCGCTTTCAGTGCCTGCTCAAGATCGGCAATCAGGTCTTCCTTGTCTTCGATACCGATTGAGAGACGCACCAGCCCTTCGGTAATCCCCACTGCTTGCCGCTCCGCATCGCTAAGCGCGGCGTGGGTCGTGGTTGCCGAATGCGATGCCAACGATTCGACGCCGCCCAGCGACTCCGCATTGAGAAAAAGTCTAATCGCACGCAAAAAGCGTTCTGCGCCAGCGCGGCTGCCGAGATCAAAGCTCAACATCGAGCCAAAACCCCGCTGCTGCTTCCGCGCGAGCTCATGCTGTGGATGGCTCTTCAGTCCCGGATAGTTCAGACGCGTTAGCTTTGGCTGCGTGGTCAAGAACTCGGCCACCGTGCGCCCATTTTCCTCGTGCTGCTTCATGCGCAAAGGCATCGTCTTAATGCCCCGAAGCACAAGGAAACACTCAAAGGGCGAAAGAATGCCGCCCGCCGCCTTCTGTACCAGGAGGAAGCGCTCTTGATGTTCCGGCTTCGTTCCGATCAGCGCACCGCCGAGGCCATCTGAATGACCGTTCAAGAACTTCGTCGTCGAGTGCATCACGATATCCGCGCCCAGTGCAATCGGGCTTTGCAATGCCGGTGACATGAAGGTGTTATCCACGCTGACCTCGACGCCCCTTGCATGTGCAATCTCGGAAATCGCACGGATATCCGTCAGTACCATCAGCGGATTGGTCGGCGTCTCGATGTGAATCAGCTTCGTCGTCGGCTTGATCGCGGCCGCCACTGCGTCCGGCTTGCTCGTGTCGACGTATTCAATCTCGATGCCGTAATGGCGCACGATCAGGTTGAACAGCCGTGCCGTGCCACCGTAGACGTTGTGTGAGCAGATGACGTGGTCGCCCGCATGCAGCGTTGCCACCAGCGCATAGATCGCTGCCATGCCACTGGCAAAGGCATGGCCGGAGGTTCCACCTTCGAGGGCCGCCAGCGCTTCCTCCAACCGGTCGCGGGTCGGGTTGCCGGCGCGGGAATAATCCCAGCCTTTGTTTTCGCCAATACCGGTGAGTTCGAAGGTCGAAGAAAGATAAACAGGCACATTCACTGCGCCCGTTAGAGGATCGGGCTGCTGCCCGGCGTGCACGGCAAGCGTCGAGTACTTGTATTGAGACATGATTGGCGGTTGTCACCAGCTCCTGCATCTAGCTTATCGCGCTCAATGCCGGGGTTCTGCTATGCCCCGCCTTCGAAGATCTTCTTCGAGAGGTACCGCTCAGCCGAATCCGGAATGATCGTCGCAATGCGCTTGCCGGCGCCTAACTCCCGCGCCAGTTGCGCAGCGGCATGCACCGCTGCGCCTGCACTCGATCCCGCCACAAGACCCTCTTCGGCCGCGAGCCGCTTCACCATGTCAAAGGCCTCGGCATCGGGCACCATGACCACGCGATCGCAAACCTCGCGATGAAACGTCTTCGGAATAAAGCTCACGCCGATGCCTTCGACGCGATGTTTACCCGGTTCGCCCCCCTGCAGAATCGAGCCCTGGGTTTCAACGGCCACCGTGAGCACCGCGGGGTTCTGCTCCTTAAGGAAGCGCGCGACACCGGAAAACGTTCCGCCGGTCCCGACTCCAGCAACGAAGAGGTCCACGCGGCCTTCCATCTGCTCCCAAATTTCCTTCGCCGTGGTGTCGTGGTGATACTGCGGATTCGCCTGGTTGCTGAACTGGCCGGCGATGTAGGCGTCCGGGATCGCTGCGGCGGCCTCTTCAGCCTGTCGGATCGCGCCCGCCATGCCCTCAGCATCCGGCGTGCGCACCACCTCGGCGCCAAATCCCCGCATCAGGGTGCACTTTTCCTCCGCGAATCCTTCCGGCACAAAAAGCTTCACCTTGTATCCGCGATTGACGCCGATCAGCGCCAATCCCACGCCGGTATTCCCTGCCGTCGCTTCCAGAATTGTCGAGCCGGGGCGTAGCAGCCCGCGCGCTTCAGCATCGAGAATCATGCCGAGCGCCGCCCGGTCCTTGATGCTGCCGCCGGGATTCAGGAACTCCAGTTTGGCAAAGATCGCGCTCGCCGGCGGAGGCGAAATCCGCGCCAGTTGTAGCATCGGTGTGTTGCCCACAAGACGGGTAATATCGGCGGCAACGCGCGGCAAAACGGGTGTTTGAAGGCCAAATGGCATGCGCTTCCAGTCTACGGTATGACCAGCATCTGACGCGCAATCCTATTGCTGGCCTGAGGACTGATGCTTCTTCGCCGCCCGGGTCGAGGGAAAATAGCCGGTCCTCGTCCTCACCTCAAGCTTGCCCATGCCGGGCGCCTGCGCCGTCACTTGTACCCGGCGGAAGGTCTGAGCCGTTGACGTATTTGTGGAGTGATAGCCGATCGTATATTGGCTTCGGATATCCCGCGCCACTTCAGCAGCAATTTCGTCCACCTGGTCCATCGTCCTTGGAAAGAATGCAATGCCGCCGGTCTCGGTCGAAAGCATCTCGAGCGCGCGGCGTGCATGCCGCACCTCTCCGCGGGTCATCTCGTCGCCAAAGAGCAGGCCGATGGAATAAATAACAGGGCCCGAAAGCTGCTGCACCCGCCGAATCGTCTGTTCGAGCGTGAGGGTCGATGCATTGTCCTCGCCATCGGTAATGATGATCAGCACCTGCTTGGGCCGTTTGCCATCGGCCACCAGCTTGTCTGCCGAGGCCACCACCGCGTCATAGAGCGCAGTACCGCCGCGCGACTCAATATGCGACAGGCCATTTCTCAGCTTGCTCACGTTTCCTGTGAACTCCTGGTCGATAAATGCCTCGTCGGAGAAATTCACTACGAAGGCTTCATCCTGCGGGTTCGATGCCGCAATCAGATCCAGCGCGCTCTTGTTCACCGCCGGCCGCTTCTTCGCCATTGATCCGGAATTGTCCACCACGAGCCCTATGGAAACCGGCAGATCGGTGTGCTGAAAGCTGATGATGTTCTGCTTCAAACCGTCTTCGAAAACCTGAAAATCATCCTTCTTCAGATCCTGCACCAACTTTGAGCCTTCGAGCACGGTGGCATTTAAAACCACCTCCTCCACATTCGTGCGAAGGATATACCCCTTCCCCTCTTTGTCCAGGGGCCCTGCTGCCGGCGCCTCGGGAACGTCCCCATCTGGAGAACGGACGGGGTCCCTGTCCTGGGTTAGCGGTGGCGCAGGAGATTGAGTCGGCTTGCCAGGAGTCTGGAGCGCCCAGTTCGGCAGAGTCGTTAAAAGGAAACAGAAAAAAAGGGGTGCTTTATTGCAAAGGCGCATAGTAGCCGGTGCGAGCATGGACCGTGAGCTGCGGCAATCCAGGAGGAGGATTAAGTTTCACCTTTACTTTACGCCATTTGCCATCACGAGAGATGGCCTTGGGCGTATAGCCAATCACGTACTGATTGCGCAGCTCTGTCGAAATCTTCTCGGCAATATCGCCCATCTCTGAAATATCATCGACCCGATAGAGGCGCCCTCCCGTCTCCTCTGACAGTTCGTTCAATAGTTGCGGGCCGGTACGCTCTTCTGGAGTAGCGGCATACGGATCGAAGATGCCGATCGAATAAATCTCCGTGTCAGACTCTCTGACCTGCGATCGCACCTCGCCTTCGGTATACCGCGAGCGGTTGTCGCCGCCGTCTGAAACCACCAATAGCGCTTTGCGCTGATGCTTGGCCTCTTTCATCTTCTCGACGCCATAATAAATCGCATCCAGAAGAGCCGTCCGATGGCCGCTCTGTACTGTCGCCAGACGCGCTTGAAGATCCTCCACTGAACTTGTGAAGTCTTCGATCAATTCAGGCCTGTCGTTGAATCCGATCACAAAAAACTCGTCTTCCGGGTTCGCCGTCTTGATGAACTGCAGAATCGACTCACGCGCACGCATCAGCTTCGACGTCATTGATCCCGACAGGTCAAAAATAATGCCGATCGACACCGGCGCATCCTCGCTCGCAAAGCTTGAAATATTCTGTTGGCCGCTGTTCTCGTAAACCTGAAAATCATCCTTTTCCAGCCCAGTAACCAGCCGATTCATCGGATCGGTCACCGTAACAGGGACCAGCACCACATCTACATTCATACGAATGAGTGCGCCCGGGCGCGCCTTCACCGAAGCGTTGCCGGTCAGCGCGGGTGCCTGCGCTCCCGCCGGAGCACCTGAAGCAGGCGTGCTTGCAGGGGGCGGAGTGACGTGTACTTTGTTCAGGGGGTCATCCTGCCCGCGTGCAAGAGCGCCGACAAGCAAGGCCACAAATGCGAACGTCCAGATATGGCGTTGACGCAGCATCCCCGCTGCTCGGCGCCAGTTTGTTAAGGTCCTGCGCCGGTTCGGTTGCCGTTTCATCTCTCTATCACCCAAGTTGAACGCGATGTTAGCACGCTTGGTAGACGCCGGGCGTCACCCAATTGTCACCTGATGGGACAGGCCAAACGTTGCTTTAGCTAACTGAAAGTGCTCATCCTCATTGAGATACAATCTTGCCTATGCCGGGCAGGACCTGAAAGAGTGTGGAGTGTGAGCCCGGGTATGTTAACCATTACTTCTACTTCGTTGTATATGGGGGTTCTGACCACCCGGATGGCGAAAATCTACCCGTTTCGCGCCTGGCGCCACAATCCCTCCGCGGTCAGGTTATATGACGTGGTAACCCAACTGAACGACAGAAACTCTGCGACACTCCTGAAAGGTAATTACCAGCGCAATCTCTCTACTATTGTTCGCGTCACAATCGGTCGGCCTGGGGTATTTGATGCCGAGCGGGAAGAAAATGTCTATACCCGTCTCGCTAGCGATTTCAGCGCATGGCGAAGGCAGGAAATCCTGGTCCAGGAGGATGACCTTTGAATCTTTGCTGCGCGACAATAGAGCAAATACCGGAAACGGCATTCTCCGGCTCATCCATGCCGCCGCGACCTACTGATTTCCATCCTAATCGGCTGAGTGGTTTGACGATTTATGCACTGGCGTAAGACCTCTCCCGGGCGCACCCTGGTTCGCTCGACCGCGATCTGTATCGCGCTTGTGTCGTCCAGGGTTCATCTCCCTGCGCAGGCCCCCGCCCCGGCTGCGGCTCGACTCGTGGTTGTGATCGACGCAGCGCATGGAGGGGATGATACCGGCGGACGCCTCGCAAGCGGTCGCTTTGAGAAAGATGCAAACTTGGCATTCAGTGTTCGTCTCCGCTCTTTGCTAGGCGCGCGCGGCTTCATGGTTGTCACCACGCGCGAATCCGACGCAACACTCACTCCCGATCGGCGCGTTGAGATTGCCAATCACCTTCACGCGCTGGCCTGCCTAAGCCTGCACGCCTCAGAAAGCGGCTCAGGAGTCCATCTGTTCACGTCATCCCTGGCCCCTTCGCAGCTGGCGCGCTTCACCGCATGGAAGACGGCGCAGTCCGCATGGATTACGAGGAGTCTCGCTCTGGCAGGGGCATTAAACTCTGCCTTGCAACAGACTGGTACCAATGTCACGCTCAGCCGCACTGACCTCGTCGGGGTCGATAGCATGACCTGTCCAGCCGTCGCCATCGAGATTGCGCCGGCACGCGCAGCCGACGGTAGTGTCACCGCTGAACCCGATGATGCCGACTATCAATCCCGCATTGCCGCAACCCTCGCCAACGCTGTGCTCGCGTGGCGCGCCGAAGGCCGCCAACCTTGATTCCCCGTTATCAGAAGATCCTTTTCGCGGTGCTGCTGGTTGCAGCCCTGGCGATGGGTGGCGCGTTGTGGCACCTGCGCCAGCGCGCCCACCAGCGCCTTCTTGCCGGCGAAGACTCCGCACCGACGCGTGCGCCGGAGGTTGCACCCGCAGAACAAGCCACCCTGGTCGTCGCGAATGACATGGATGGATCACTCCTTATGCAGGAGCGTTCGCTGCCACTACCCTCCGACCCGGGCACACGGGCGCGTGTTGTGCTCGGCAAGCTGCTCGATCTCTACGCCGACCCGGGAGCAGCGCACCCCGTCTCTGGAGGCGCGGCTGGAATAGGCCAAGTCTTCCTGCTGCCCGCTCCAGGACCCGAAATCCATAGAAATCCGGGCGCCGAACTCGCCGTTGTGGACTTGACCGCGAACTTTGTGGCTGGCCACCCATCGGGGCTCGAAACCGAAACTCTGACCGTGCTCTCAATCTGTGCCACGCTCCGCGCCAATCTTCCGCAGATTACCGAGGTCCGCTTCCTCGTGGACGGACAGCAACGGCCCAACCTCGCCGGCCACGCCGACCTGACTCGAACCTACCTCACCGCCGACGTTGTGCCCAGTGGAGGAACAAATCTATGAGTCGGACAATCAGCGCAGAACAGAGTTCTCCACGAATTGGCGTCTTTGACTCCGGCTTCGGTGGCCTCACCGTTCTGCGTGCACTTGTCTCCCGCCTACCGCATGCCCAGTATTCATTCATCGGGGACACGGCCCGCCTGCCCTATGGCTCGAAATCCCGCCGCACCATCGCGCGCTACGCCGTTGAGAGCGCGCAATTCCTGGTCCGTGAACAGGGCGCCGAATTCCTCGTCATCGCCTGCAACACCGCCAGCGCTCTTGCTCTCGACGCCATCCAGCAGGCTGTCCCAATTCCGGTACTGGGCGTGATCGAACCGGGCGCCGCGGCAGCCCGTGCAGCCTCACAAACCGGCGACGTGCTTGTGGTTGCTACCGATGCGACCGTGCAGAGCCGTGCATATTCCGCTGCCTGTGGCGTGAAGGGACTCCGCGCGATCGAGAAAGCCTGCCCGCTGCTGGTGCCTCTGGTCGAAGAAGGCTGGACGAATCACCCGGTCACCTCCGAGGTTATCCGCATCTATCTCGCAGAACTCGAGGCGCGTGCAACTTCAGAAGGTTTCAACGCCGACGCGCTTGTGCTTGGTTGCACGCACTACCCACTCTTGCGGCCTCTGTTTGAGCGAGAAGTGCGCACTGGAATTCGCGTCATCGATTCTGCCGACGCCGCCGCCGAGGCTGCTGCGCACATGATCGGTACGCGCGCCGGCTCAGACCCGCAAGCCGACTCCGCTGAAACCGAAATTCGCTGCTTCGCCACCGATTCGGTAGAAAAATTCGAACGCCTTGGCTCGCGCTTCCTTGGCCGTCCTGTCGGCCGCGTAACCCTCGTCGACCTTGGCGGATGAACCCGGGGATAAGAACCCCTTTGATATCCTAAAGAACGGTCGGCCGAGCAGTTTTCAGCGCTTAGCGCGCCACGGAAGGAATGGGAAAGCATGATCAATCTGGCAGGCAAAACGGCCGTCATCTTCGGACTCGCCAACAAGCGTTCTATCGCCTGGGGTATCGCGCAGAAGCTCAGCGCCGCAGGCGCATCGCTTGCCATCTGCTACCAGAACGAGCGGATGAAGCTTGAGGCTGAAGAACTCATTAAAGACCTCCCAGGCGCCTCCGGCTTCCAATGTGATGTCTCCGCCGACAGCGAGATCGATACACTCTTCGCCGCGCTCGGCGAAAAGTACGGCAAGCTCGATGTTCTCGTGCACGCTGTGGCCTACGCGCCGGCCGCCGAACTGAAGGGTGAGTTCATTGAGACCAGCCGCGAAGGGTTTCGCGTCGCCCTCGATATCAGCGTCTATTCGCTCATTGCTGTCAGCCGTGCCGCGGTTCCGCTCATGGCCGAGGGTGGCAGCATCATGACCCTCACCTACTACGCGGCGGAGAAAGTGGTGCCGAAATACAACGTGATGGCCGTGGCCAAAGCCGGCCTCGAATCCACCGTCCGCTATCTTGCATGGAATCTTGGACCGAAAAATATTCGCGTCAATGCCATCTCCGCGGGCCCAATAAAAACCTTGGCTGCCCGCGGTGTCGGCGATCTCGGCGAGATGATGAAAATGCACATTGACCGCTCCCCACTGCACCGGAATGTCGATCAGCTCGAGGTCGGCGGCACTGCACTTTACCTAGCCAGCGATTTGTCCACAGCTGTAACAGGCGAAACCATTTACGTCGATTGCGGCTACAACATCATGGGTTTTTAGCCCGGCACTGCCTGAAATCTGCATCTGAATAGGGGAAGACTCCAACGGAGGGGTCTTTCCGCGATGTCCAGAACCACGCTTTCCCCTGATGTGATTGCATCCACCCTGGATCGCGCGACCAATTGGGTCCAGAATGCTTCACCTTCAAAAGCCGCCCGATGGGGCCTTCTCACCGCTGCGGCAGTCTACTTCACCGCAGTTGTCTTTTTCCAGGTCGGCCCCGTTAACTGCTGGGCGACCGACGTTCCCATTCTGCTCGACGGTGGCTGGCGCATCTTCAACGGCCAGATGCCTTACCGCGACTTCTATCTCGCGCTCGGTCCAATCGATTACTCCTTGATCGCGCTCGGCATGTCGATTACACATGCCACGCCACAAAGCATCGCCGTGGGTAATGCAATTTTTGGGGCTGTTGTCGGAGCCTGGGGCTGGTTTCTCTGCCGCACACGAATGCGCTTCGTTCCCGCTGCCCTCGTCACGGCTTGGCTCATTCTCACAGCCACCTCCGCGTCGCCTCTGGGGGCAGCCACGCACATAATGAGCTGCGCCATGATCTATAACCGTCACGGCTACGCGCTCCTCGGCCTCATTCTGCTTGAATGCGCCTTCTCCTATGAGCAGAGCCACTTCTCAGGCGGCGCTTCGAGTGGCGCTGCGCTGGTTCTGCTGGCATTTCTCAAACTCAATTTCTTTTTTGCCGGCCTCCTCCTCATTTTCGCTACCCTGGTAACCCGCCCATTCGATACCCGGCGCGTGCAGGGCCTGCTCGTAGGTTCTGGCGCCATGCTGATGATCTTCCTGGCTATTCTGCGCTCGGCGATCTTCCCCTTCCTCTTTGACATGCGCTATGCCATCCAGTCCCGCATTGGCGGCGTCGGCCTGGCCTCTACCATACGTCCTGGACTTGCCAGCATCGACATCCTTACCGCGCTGACACTCACGCTTGTCACCCTCATGCTCATCCACCGCGATCGCGACTGGAACCGCTTCGCCGCAAGGCTCACCCTGCTCTGCCTCGCCGCCGTCGCCGGGAGTCTCGAGTTGCGAAGCACGGACTACGGTGAGAGCGGCTACCAACTTGCCACCCTCTGGGTCATCATTCTCATCGTGAAACTAACGGACGCGTATGCAGCAGCAAAAGAAAAAGTCGCCATCTCCGCGGTCGTGCTTATCTGCCTGGCCGGAGTCTTCATTCAGTTTGGCCATGAGGCAGCCACGCTGCGGACCCTGCTTCAATACCAGTTGCCTTCCGTCCAGGCGGCCTCCTTCGAGGTGCTTGGAATGCAGCGCATGGCTTTTTATGAGTTGAATATGTCGACCTTGGATCAGTTCAAGTTCGAGACCGGAAGCGACTTTGCCACCTACCTCGATGACGGCGAGCATCTGCTCAATACGTGGAGCAGCCCGCAGGAATCGATCATCACCATCGGGTACAGCAACCCATTCCCTTACCTCTTACGAAGAAAACCGGCGCACGGCGGTGGTCCCTGGTTTCACGTCGGCAACAACATCTCCAAGACGCATCCGCTCGACGCAAAGCTGGTCTTTGGCGATGCCGACCTGATCATGTTTCCGAAGTCTCCCAGCTCTCACCGCGACAGCGATCTTGACCTGCAGGTCATCTACCACCAATATCTGGTGGACCACTTTTCATTCGTCGCGGAATCGGACTGGTGGCTTCTCTATCGGCGCAATAAGTGAGAAGCCTATTGCTCAGGCGCGGGTACGTATGCGGGGCGCTTTGCCGGCGCGGGTGAAATCCCTACGGCGACCGGAGCTGGCGTTGCCACCGGCCGACCTGACTCGACGCTGGTCACCACATCCGACGATGCGTTCTCTGCTCTGGCTTCGGTGCCGGTTGCAGCGATACCGACCACCACCGGAGCATTATTCGGACGCGCCGGCGCTGCTGGTTCACGGGCTGGAGTCTGTTCCTGCCTGAAGACTCTTCTCTGTTTCGTTGTCCCATTGAAGATCTCAACGTCAGAGAAATTTGCTTGAGCGACATTCCGCTGCGAATGCTTGTGCTTGGTCTTGCTGTTCGCGCCGCCTATCGGCTCTGCATTAAAGACCTGCATCTGTTTCACCGAGCCGTTAATCACATCCACACGTGTCACTGCTGGAGCAGCCTTGCCGTTCTTCTTCGATCTGCTCACCGGTTGGTCGTTAAAGACCTGGGTCTGCGTCGTCGAGCCGTTGTATACATCCACGCGCATCGGAGCTGGAGTCGCCTTTTTCCGGTGATGTCTCTTTGCCACGTGCCGATGGTGAACAACCACCTTGGAATTGGCCGACGCTGAACTTATGTTTTTAGTTTGCCCCTGTTGCGCCACAACTCCGCCCGGCAAGAGCATCAGGTATAGACCTACGCTGACCGCAAATCGAAGCATATCCTTACCTCGCATGGCGCCATTGCCCATCGTCAATCTCTAAGGGTGACTGTGATCTTGCGCTCATCTCCGCCAACTGAAGCGATCTCGATTTCGCCTGTCGCCTTCTTGCGGATGCTCTTGAACTTCTCACCCCACTCGACCATAACCAGCGCGTCGGGCGTAAGCAGTTCGTCCAGACCCAGGGTCTCAAGCTGCCGCTCGCTCTCTAGACGGTAGACATCGATGTGGTACAGCTTGACTGGCTTGCCGTCCAGCGCCCCATCGTATTCGTGCAAGAGGGTAAACGTGGGGCTGGTTACCTCGTCGGGCTCGGCAGCGTCGAGAGCCTGCACAATTCCCTTCACCAGCGTTGTCTTGCCTGTTCCCAGATCGCCCTTCAACAGCAGCAATTGCGGCGGGGTGAGCAAACGAGCCAGTTTGCGGCCCACCTCCACCGTATCGGCACCGCTGTGCGTGATGAACTCGTGCTTGCGGCTCTCGGCCACTGAAGCTTCTCTCGTCATCTGCTGCCTGCCTCTCAGGACATGACTCGCTACGCTTCCGATGCGGGCCCCTGCAACCAAACATACCCGCTTTTGTCGCGGGAGCGATAGCGAAAAGCCCGTGAAAATTGTTGCAGCGTATCTGTTGGTAACAGTGTGTGCTCGTCAGCCTCGGCCACAGCTAGGTCCGCGGCTAACCCGTGCAGATACACTGCAGCCTCAACCGCCTGCGGTGCCTGCTCAGGATACTGCGCCAGCAAACCGGCAATCAGCCCCGTCAGCATGTCGCCGCTCCCGCCTTTCGCCATCGCCGGATTCCCCGTCGTATTCACCGCTACGCTTCCATCAGGATGGGCAACCAGGGTGCGCGAGCCCTTCAGCACCAGCGTGACTCCCTGAGAGCAGGCAAACGCACGCGCCGCCCCAAGACGGTCCGCTTGAATATCCTTGACCGTCTTGCCCGTGAGGCGCGCCATCTCGCCGGGATGCGGAGTCATCACGATCATGCGGCCTGCCTTAGCCATCTTCGATGCCTTCGCAAGCAGCGCGGAGTTCGCAGAAAGAATATTCAGCGCATCTGCATCAATCACTGCCGGCATCGTCGTCTCCGTCAGCATAGACGCCAGAAACTTGGCCGCACCGGCGCTGGTTCCCATCCCGGGTCCGATCGCCAGCACAGTGATCCCTTTCGTCAACTCCGCAAAATGTTCGGAATCGAGATTCTTTGCTGCGATGTGCCCCGTGGTACTGGCTGCGAGCGGCACCGTCATCAGTTCAGGAGCAAATGCAGCCACCTGCCCCAACACTGGCGCAGGCACCGCAGCGGTTACGAGGCCCGCACCCGCCCGCATTGCCGCCATCGAAGTCATCGCCGGAGCCCCTGACTTGCCCACTGATCCGCCCACCACGAGCACGTGGCCAAACCTTCCTTTGTTTGAATCGGCAGCACGTGGCAACCGCGTGATCGCATGAGATGTGCCGGTCCAGCTCAGGCCCAGTTCGGAGGTGATCGCGGCTTCAGGTGATCCAATTGGAGCCACCACAATCGGCTGATCCCATCGCCGCGTCAACTCGCCAAAAACGTGGGCCGGTTTTGGTGCTGTAAACGTGACCACCGCATCTGCGGGAAACACTCGCCCCTGCACAGAGGGCGCAGTTTCATCCGCGGGCCATCCCGATGGCAGATCGATTGCAAGCACTGGCGCCGAGCATTTTCCGATCCACTCGAGAGCCGCCAGTGGAAGGCCTTTCAACGGTGGAGTGAAACCCGTGCCGACAATCGCATCAATGATCAGATCGGTCTGCAGGGCAGTGTTGAAATGCAGAAGCTCTTCCGCCGACTTCACGATGTGGATGAGGCCGTGCGCCGGGCTTGCCAGTTCACGCCACGCAGCGGCGGCATCGCCAGCCATTCCCTCGGGCGTGCCCAGCAGGATGGTCGTCACTTTCAGCCCCGACGTGGCCAGCATTCGCGCGGTCATAAGCCCGTCGCCGCCATTGTTGCCCCGCCCGCAGAGGACGGTAACACGTTGCACCTGGGGAAGGCGTTCGCGCGCAAATGCTGTCACGACGGCCGATGCCGCGCGCATCAATTTTAGAGACGGCACACCGAATCGTTCAGTCGTCGCGCGATCGCAGGCCTGCATTTCTGCGGCTGACAGCACTCGCATGGAGTCTATGGTATAGCGACTTAGGGCTGAAGGGCCCCAGAGGTCGGCAGATTGTGCGGAATTCGGCTCAGTGCCCGAGTGCCATCTGGATTAGCAGCCAGGCATTCAGGCACGCGATCACCACAGCCGTCGTCCAGGCCAGAGCTTGCAGGCCGCGGCCGTTTACGAACTCGCCCATTTGCGCCCGACTGCCCGTAAAGCGCACAAGGGGGATCACCGCGAAGCTCAACTGCAGAGAAAGGATCACCTGGCTCAAGATGAGCAGTTTCTCCGTGCCATGCTCGCCGTAGACTGCCACCACCACGATCGTCGGCGCAATCGCAATCGAACGCGTAATCAGACGCCGCAGCCATGGCGACACCATCAACCGCACAAAGCCTTCCATCACAATCTGCCCGGCAAGCGTCCCTGTAATCGACGAATTCTGTCCGGACGCCAACAGCGCCACTGCAAAGAGCGTGCTCGCAACCCCGGCGCCCATCAGCGGGCTCAGCATTTTGTACGCGTCTTCAATGGCAGCCACTTCAAAATGCCCGCTGCGATGAAACACCGCCGCAGCCACAATCAGGATTCCGGCATTCACAAAGAGGGCGAGCGTCAACGCAATCACTGAATCCACATTCGCGAGACGGATCGCCTCCCGCTTCCCGTCCGGCGTCCTCTTATAGCCGCGGCTCTGCACGATCGACGAGTGCAGATAAAGATTGTGCGGCATCACCGTCGCGCCCAGAATGCCGATCGCGATATACAGCATCGCAGGGTTGGTCACAATCTCGTGCGATGGAATGAGCAGGCTATGCAGGGCAAGCAAATAATCGGGCTTCGATAAAATCATCTGCACGCCAAACAGAGCCACAATCAAGGCGATCAATGAGATCACCAATGCCTCGATGTATCGGAATCCCCACCGCTGCAGCACGAGAATCAACAGCACATCCAGCCCCGTGATCAAAACTCCATAGAAGAGCGGAATGTGAAAAAGCAGTTGCAGCGCAATCGCCGACCCAATCACCTCAGCCAGATCACACGCCGCAATCGCCACCTCAGCAGCAATCCACAAGGCAAAACTGACCCCTGGTCCATAGCTCTCGCGGCACAGCTGGGCAAGATCCCGCTCGGTCGCCACGCCCAGCTTTAGAGACAGGCTCTGCAGCAGGATCGCCATCAAGTTCGAAAGCATGATGACAAAAAGCAGCGTGTAGCCGAATCGCGAACCGCCCGCGATATCCGTAGCCCAGTTGCCCGGATCCATATACCCGACGGCAATCAGGAATCCGGGGCCGATAAAGCCCATCAGGCGCCGCCAGAAGTACGGCGACGAGGAAACGCTCACTGTCGAATAAACCTCCGGCAAGGATGGAGCGCGGAATGCCGGAGATGAGGTGAACTTTGTGGCCATGAATTTGAGTGGGGATGAACCGGTCGTATGCCTCGGCCGTATCGCCAGTATTGCACAGCTAGTTAATCGTGGTTAACTTATTTCATTATTTTTAATTTACTCGTTCTCATTCAGGCGCAGCCAGATAGCATCCGCTGCCGGCCGACCGAGAACCGATTTTTTGCCAGCCAACTCAATTGAAACGGTTTGATCGTAGTTTTGGCTAAGCACTTTGACCCGCTGATTCGGACCGATACCCGCACCATGCAGAAAAATGAGCAGCTTTGGGTCACGCTCATGCAGGCTCACGACCAGGTAGCTTTTACCTGCCGGCGCCTCTGACAGCGGTACCTCGCCCCTTCGTTTACGGTCAGCGGGGGTCTCGGGCAGCACAGCGTTTCCATGCGGACAGGCTCCCGTCTCCCCAAGCCGCTCCCTCAGTTTTGCCTCGAAAGATGGGGAAACCACATGTTCGAGGCGCTCAGCCTCCTCGTGGATCTGGTACCACTCCATGCCGAAGATCTCGCTGAGCATTCTCTCAACAAGGTGGTGGCGAAGCGCGGTTCGATAGGCAGTTTCGCGCCCGGTCTCGGTCAGCCGTACGATTCCATCTGGCCCCACCGCGACCAGGCCATCGCGCTTCAGGCGCTTCAAGGCCATCGTCACCGCTGGCGCCGAAACCTCTAGCCAATGCGCCAGCGTAGCTGGAATCACCTCATGGCCTTCAGCCTCGGCCTCAAGAATGGCCTTGAGGTAGTTTTCCTTCGAAACGTAAATGGCATCTTTCATTGGGGACTTCCCAGTCTATCGGAACTCTTTCCGGCATTCTCCCGCTCCACGCCACTGGACCGGTTCCGGCAGGAATCCCAAGCGTTATTAACCCCCGACAGACAAGTTGTACCGCGGTACAACGAACGTGCAATGACGGAATTGGGGGCAGTTTCCTAAACTAAGCACCGTGGAGCCAGTATGAAGAAAGACGGGCAGAGAGACGCGTACCAGGCCGCCTACAATGAAGCGGCATCGGAACTCCGAAAGATCTTCGGAGAAGTGGAGCGCCTCCGCATTCGGCGCGAGCATGTCACAAAGCTGGTTGAAGTTCTTAACCGGCGGTTCGGATTTGATGTAGACCTCGGCCTCGATCCCCTCACCTGGCAGAGCCGATTCGAAGGAGTCAGCGTGGTAACGCGTGTCAGCGTCGTCCACGCCGAGTTCGACGTCGAAGAATAGCCGGGTGCGCGAAAACTACCGCACCCTTACCTTCGGCTCAACTGAGAGTCCGGGTCTCAACAAGTGGTTGGGATCCTCGGTCTTCAGATCAGTGAAGTCAATACGCACCGGAACACGCTGCACCACCTTCACGTAGTTACCAGTCGCATTTTCAGGCGGGAACAGCGACAACACCGAGCCGGTTGCGCCCCCGATCTGCGTCACCTTTCCCTTGTACTCCCCACCTGTCGCATCCACATGAATGTCCACCGGTTGTCCGGCGCTCATGTGGCGTAGCTGCGTCTCTTTGAAGTTCGCTGTAACCCAGATATCTTCAAGGGACACGAGCATCATCATGTTCTGACCCACCGAGACATTCTGGTTCACTTCAACGCTTTTCCGCGTAATGATTCCCGCCACCGGAGCAACGATTTTTGTGTAGCTCAAGTTGAGACGCGCCTGGTCAAGCTGAGCCTGCGCCTGCTTCACCTGCGCTTCGGCTTGCTTGGCATGTGCCGATTGCGCGGCAACCTGCTGCGGTCCGGTCTGGGCATACTTCAGAGATGCCTGCGCCTGCGCTTCGCGTTCGCGAGCCACCCTGATTCCGTCCGCGGAAGCCTGCTGACTTGCCTGAGCATCGGCCAGCCCAGCCTTGGCCGCGTCGGCCGTTGCCACGGCTGCGTCAAACTGCTGCTTGCTGATCACGTCTTTCTCTACAAGCGGCTTATACCGGGCGAGGTCAGCCTGCGCTTTCGTATTGTTGGCAACCGCCTGCGCGACCCGCGCCTGCGCCGCCTGGAACTGTTGCTGCGCTTGCGAAATTGCAGCGTGGGCGCTGCTTACATCCGCACTGGCCGACGAGAGGTTGCTGCCGGTGTTGATCGAGGTAAGCGGTACATTCACCTGGGCAGCGGCGGCGGCGGCCTGCGCGCTTGCCAGCGCGGCCTCGGCGTTTTCTACCGCGACCTGAAAGTCCCGCGGATCGAGCTCGGCAATCTCGTCGCCAGCTTTTACCATCTCGTTCTCATCCACATCGACCCTGATAACCTGCCCGGCAATGCGCGAGCTGACCTGGATGAGATGGCCGTTGATCTGCGCGTCATCAGTGTCTTCGCTAAACGTCGATCTCCACCACAAGCCCAAGGCAACAACTGCCAGAAGTGCCAGCACAATAATGATGATGCCTCTGCGGCGCGACCGCGGTTGCACAGGTTCAGTGCTGTCGTCCGTCTCGGGCCTGACCGCTGTTGGTGATGAATCCGCCACGTCTACTTTCCTCCCAGATAATTCTTGTAGTTCCGCGCGGCACCCAGCGCGCGAGCCAGACTCAATTTCGCCACATTATGGCGATAAAGACTTGCGACGTAGTCGCTGTTGGCTTTCGCCACCGATTGCTGCGCATCAGAGACCGCCAGGTTGTCACTCACGCCATTTGCGTAGCGCTCCTGCGCATCGCCCAGTGCCTCGTTCGCCAGATCGACATTCGACCGCGAAACTTCTACCTGCTTTTGCGCAGACTCAATGTCCAGAAGCGCATTGCGGACATCGGCATTAATCTGCGCCTTCAAGTCGCTCTGCTGCGCGCGCTGCGTGTCAAGTTGCGCCTGAGCCACCTGGGCCTCGCCGCGCAATCCATACTCCCTGAAAATCGGCACCGACAAGCTAGCCTGCGCATTTCCGGTGCCCTGCGAACTCCCCAGGTTTACACCAATGAGGCCGTAGTCAGCCTCAATCGCCACTTTCGGAAAACGGTCTGCAGTGGCAGCCTTCCTTTGCTCCTCACTGGCTGCCGTCTCCTCCACCGTCGCGGCAAGATCTTTGCGATTGGCCTGCGCATCACGAATCGCGGTCTCTACGTCGATCCGGTCGAACGCAGCGTACGGTACGGTGTCACTCAGGTGGAATTGCTGCTCCAGCGGCAGACCGATGATCCGTGCCAGGGCCAGCTTGTCCTTTTCAACGCCGTTCTGGGCAACAATCAGTTGCTGCTCCAGCGATTGGTAATCCACCCGCGCCCGCAACTCATCCAGCCTCGGCGCAGTACCCGCTTCATGATTGGCCACTGCCTGATCAAGTGAGACTTTCGCTGTTTGCACCTGGGCTTCCACGCTGGTCACCAGCGTCTGGTCGGCGAGCACAAGCAAATAAGCATTCCCTGCAGTCAGGATCACCAGATCCCGCGCATCCTGGGCCGTCAATTGCGACGCCGCAAAGTTATGGCGAGCGGCTAGATAGTTACGCAGCGAAGTCACATCCACGAGAGACCAGGTAAGTGTCCCTCGAAGGTCGGTATATCCAAATGGCCCGATCACTACCGGGAAGCCTTCCCCGCGCAGGCCCTCGGCCGCCAAGTCGACCTCCTGAACCGCTTCCCGACCGTTGAATTCCACGTCTGGCAGCAAGGACTGCAGCTGGCTGAGCAACTGACCGCGGGCAGACGATGTCTGGGTGCCACTCAAGATCACGCCGAGATTATTCCGCAGACCGCGCTGTATCGCATCATCGAGCGAAAGCTCCAACGGCTGAGCAGAAACTTCTCCCGCCGGCACGCTCCCTTGATAACTCGAAGCCGTTGGCCCCGTTGCCTGCGCCGGAACAGCAACAGACTGTCCATGCGCTACGCAGGACAAAAGAAGGATGAGCCCGAAACTGAGCGGAGCAGGGCCGCGAAATCTCTGCGAACTATTCTTTAGATTCTTGGAAGGCATCGACAATCGCTTCAGGTTACTGGAGAGGGTTCTGAATCTCTTTCCTGGAGAGTTTTTCCGGCACGTAACTATGGATGCCGAAACCAGCCCCTCAGGTTCTAAATCTAGTCTATCGAACATCCCAGGCGAATTCGGCCCCGAGAGCAGCGGAGAAGTCGGCACGTGGCCGAAAAAGAAGAGGTTCCTTCCGGCAGGCAGGATGATTTCCGCGAACGGCTCTACCGCACTCCGGTCGCATGAATCAGTTGCGACGCCAACGAGCACAACGCTTGCCGAAATACTTCCCGAACAGATTCCGCGGTCCAGCCCGCCGCGGCTGGTCCCCCGCAGCTCGCCAGCAGCGAAGCCGCCTCCGCTGAGGCTAGGCCTCCGACGGCCCGAAGGATAAAAATGGCACGAAGAGGATCGGGCAGACCTGCCAGCCAGGCGCGCAGTCGGTCGCGATCAGCGAACATCCGGGATAGTTCCTCTCTACCAACGGCGTCGAGGTCGTCATCTCCTATGCAGGTGCTTGCGTGCTCCAGCCCTACCGGGCTGGCGACGCTCGTCGGATTTCGCTCCGCAAGCAGACTGATTGCCGCTTTCAAAAGCGCGGTCTGGCTCCTCTTGGTTGCGTGCGCGGCGTCGGAACTGGAAGACAGATCGGCACACGCGACCGCCTCCTCAACCAAGCGGACACATTCTTCGCCTTCTCCGACCAGCATTGAAGCGAGGGTATACAGTCCCGCCGCAATGCGATCTATTTCATCAAGACTCGCGCTCGGGCCAACCGCTAGACGGGCCACAAAGCTGCCTTCAGGGGGGATTTCTGCTTGGGCCATTCTGTGCTCGCCTCCTTGACCGCTTGGAGTTGGAAGAGAAGAGGTGGTGCAGACCTATCCTCAACCCGTGTGGCGCCACAGGTCAATGCGAGCTGGAATGGGCGAGCCGGAATGGGCGAGCTGGTATCGGCCAGCTGGTATGGGACAAACTGGAACTCTCGCGGCACCGCAAAGAGCTCCGCGCGAAGCTCTTGAGCCGAGTCGGCGAAAGATCGTGCGCCGTTGAAGGCTGATTAAGTCGCGGTGGTCAACGCGCTGTTAATTGTGCTGCTGACGTTGCTGAATACCTGCACGATCGCAGCGTCCAGGGATTGCATGGCGACGACCGCGCCGAGCCCAAGCATGGCGACCATCATTGAGTATTCAACCAAATCCTGAGCGGCTTCGCTTTGACACAGATCACGGAATTTAAAGTAGAACCCGAGCAACTCAACTTTCATGACGAACTCCTGAGATTCTCGATTTTTAGAAGCGCTGCGGTCGTTTCGCCCTTGAAGGCATGTTTAGATCAACCGTCTCGTTTCAGCTATGAATGTTGCTTTTTCTGTTCACTATTTCATCTGCTGTAAGCCATCTGCTATTTGGAATCAGCAAGCTGACCAACAAAGGCAATTTTTGACCTTTCATCTGCTCGACTGCAACGAAAATGGGGGTTGCCCCTCATTCCAGTTGTAATAGTGCCGAACGTTACGTTACCTCGCGATTGGTTACCAACTGGTCAGTCAAGTCTCGATTCCACCGTGATTTGCCTCGATTTGGCGAAATCGAATCCCGGCTCCGGTGGTTTCTCGCTCTCTGCACGGATTTGTCGCTGCACTCGTGCTCTGGCGCCGGAACACGGTAGACTTGGCGACACGGCTCTTTGGATGGACGGATGGCTCGCACCCCGCAGAAACAAAAGTTGTTCAACGGCAGGGATTACTCGTGGATGCAGTTCAATCGCCGCGTCCTCGAAGAGGCGCAGGATCCCTTGAACCCGTTGCTCGAACGCGTAAAGTTCGTTGCAATTACCGCCTCCAACCTCGACGAATACGTTGAAATTCGCCAGGCCGGCCTTATGCAGCGTATTGAAGACGGATACCGCGAGCCGGGCTACGACGGCCTGCGGCCGAATCAGTCTCTCGCTTCTCTCACCCCCGAAATTCACGGATTCGTCGCGGCGCAATACCAATGCTGGAACGATCAACTTCTTCCTGCCCTTCGCAACCAGGGTGTACGGCTGCTTGAGTGGAACGAACTCGATGAGCGCGCAAACGCCTTTGCCCAGCGCTACTTCCAGCGCGAAGTTGATCCTCTGCTAACACCGGTAGCCATCGACCCGGCGCACCCGTTTCCGCGCGTGCTCAACAAGGCTCTCTGCCTCGCGCTTCTTCTAAGACGGAAGCGCAGAAGCTCCGGCCCTCAGGTCCTCGGAGTAGTCACAGTTCCGCGTGCTCTGCCGCGTTTCGTCCGTCTCCCCTCAGAGGAAGGCGTTTATGACTACATCCTGCTCCAGGACCTCATCGCTCAAAACCTTGCGGGAATGTATCGCGGATACGAAATCCTGGCGCGCACAGCGTTTCGCGTCACGCGCAATTCAAACCTCTACTTTGAAGAAGAAGAAGCTCGCTCGCTCCTTGAAACCATCCGCGTCGAACTGCACAACCGGCGCAAGGGTGATGCGGTGCGTCTCGAGATCGAGACCGGCGCAGACCGCGAAATCGTCGAGCGTCTCCGCGTGAACTTCGAGCTCGAAGAGGATCAGGTCTTCCACACGGATGGTCCGGTCAATCTTTCACGGCTCATGTTTTTCTACAGCGACGTACAGAGAAACGACCTCAAGTTCCCCGCCTTCACGCCCAAGCCTCTGATCCTGAGCCGCAACTCCGCCACCGTCTTCGACGAGCTGCGCCATCACGACATTCTCCTGCACCATCCCTTCGATTCGTACGACCCTGTCGTCGAATTTGTTGAGAATGGAGCATTGGATCCAGCCGTTGTCACCATCAAGCAGACTCTCTATCGCACCAGCCAGGAATCGCCCATGTTCCAGGCACTGCTTGAAGCTGCTGCCACCAAGGAGGTCACGCTTGTAGTTGAATTGATGGCGCGCTTTGACGAGGCATCGAATATTCGCTGGGCACGCAGCATGGAAGATGCCGGCGTCCAGGTTTTTCATGGTGTCGTTGGTCTCAAGACCCACTGCAAGCTCGCTCTTCTGGTCCGACGCGATGAAGATGGCGTCACGCGCCGCTACTGTCACCTTGGCACCGGAAACTACAATCCGATCACGGCGCGCTTCTATACCGACCTGAGCCTTCTCACATGCGATCCCCAGATCACCGAACGCGTGCACATGGTCTTCAACTACCTCACCGCTCACGCTGAGATGGACGACTACCGGCCCCTGCTCGTCGCTCCACTCACCATGGCCGAGAGCTTTCTTGGATTGATTCGCCGCGAGACCGAGCACGCGAAAATGGGTAAGCCTGCGCAGATTGTGGCGAAGATGAATGCGCTGCTTGAGCCCAGCGTTATTGAGTCGCTCTACCAGGCCTCGCAGGCAGGCGTCCAGGTTGACCTCATTATTCGCGGACTTTCTATTCTCCGGCCCGGAGTGAAGGGCCTCTCCGACAACATTCGCGTTCGCTCGATTGTGGGTCGGCTCCTTGAACACTCACGTATTTATCAATTCGCAAACGGAGGCGACTACCGAAATCTACCTCGGGTCTGCCGACTGGATGCCGCGTAACCTTTTCGAGCGCTGCGAAGTCGCCTTCCCCGTTCGCGATGCCGCAGCCAAAGCCCGCATCCAGAATGAAATTCTCCCCGCATACCTTGCCGACACCACGAAGGCTCGCTTGCAACAGGCGGACGGGAACTACATCCTTGCCTCGAAACTTTTCAAAGGCGCTCCCTCCTTTTCCAGCCAGGAATTCCTCATGAAGCTCGCCGAAGGCAAGACCGATCTCGATGCGATTCCGCGGCCCAGGGCGGAACGCCACTCGTCGAAGCCGCCGATCGAGAGAACCGAAACGGCAGGCTAGCCGGCATTCCCCAGGCGGCCGACGACTGCTCTCCACCGGACCTGCTCGCTCCCCAATCTACAATCAGGAAAATGGCCTCTCCGCTGGCAAATCCGCCAACACGTATCCAGCCGGCGTTCCATGCAGACGCCGAACGCAGGCTGCAACGCGCCTATCTTCATCTGCCGGTGCCATTGAGACTTTGGCACTTGACCAGTCTCGATGCGCCTACCGTCGCGGTGGTCTGGTCGCTCAGTTTCGCGCGGACAGCGGGAGTCCACCTGCCCATGTGGGTGCCCTTGCTGCTGGCGCTGGGAACATGGGCCGTCTACATCGGCGACCGGTTGCTTGACGCCGGCTCCGCATTGCGCGCAGGCAACATCGACCGCCTCCGCGAGCGGCATTACTTCCACTGGACCCACCGCCGCATCCTCACTCCTTGCGCGATCGTCGCCGGAGTAATCGCAGCAGCGATCATTCTCCTTCTCATGCCGGTCGACATCCGGAAGCACGATTTCGTACTGGCTCTGGCAGCCTTCGCTTACTTCTCGGGCGTCCACTTCGTTGGCAGGCCACGGCGACGGCCCTCGTCCATCTTTTCGAAAGAGCTGCTCGTCGGCGTCTTGTTTACCTCGGGCTGCGCCTTCCCTGCTCTTTCCCGCCTGCCTATCTCTGGGAATCTCTTGCAACTCTGGCCATTCTTCGCTGTCATCACATTTTTCGCGCTGCTTGCGTGGCTCAACTGCCACGCCATTGATCGCTGGGAATCAAGCCGCTCCTTCGGCATTTGCCGCAAATGGCTCCGCTCTCGCGCTGTCAGGCGTCGCGCTCAGCCTCGCTTTTCTACTCACTGGCAATCCACGCGTCGCTGTTCTTTTTGGGCTCGGCTCACTGAGTGCGCTTCTCATCGTGATTCTCGATAAGTTTCGCTACCGCCTCATGCCACTCACGCTGCGTGTCGCGGCCGATCTTGTTCTCCTTACGCCGCTCGTTCTCTTCTTCCAATGAATCCGGCACCGAACTTCGATCACCTCGCAGGCGCCTATCGCTGGATGGAAAAGCTCACCTTCGGCGATCTGCTGTGGAAATGCCGATGCGCGCATCTCGATGCGATGCGTTCCTGCGAGACCGCCCTCGTTCTCGGCGATGGCGATGGCAGGTTCACGGCATGCTTCTTGAGATCAATCCCAAAGTACAGATCGATGCGGTCGATAACAGCAACGAGATGCTGAAGGCGCTTATTCGCCGCGCGGGATCAAATGTGGCTCGGCTCCGGACCCATCACGCCGATGCACGTTCTTTCAAGCCGCCAGGGGCCCACTATGACCTCGTCGTTACACACTTCTTTCTCGATTGCCTCACGACAGACGAGGTTGCCGCCTTCGCCAATCGCCTGCGCCCCTGTCTCTCCTCTCGCACATCCTGGGTCATTTCAGACTTCGCTGTGCCGAATAGCTGGTTTGGCCGCATCGTCGCCCAACCGCTCGTGACTGCGCTTTATTGTGCCTTTGCCGTTCTTGCCCGCATCCGCGTGTTCCGTCTGCCCGATCACCGGCGTGCACTCGCATCCGCCGATTTCGTGCGGCTAGGTGCCATACCCTTCGCATCCGGTCTGCTGTTCAGCGAGATATGGACTACCAAATCATGAATTCCCAACATCCACCGCGCCGTAAATCACTGGACCAGACGTGCTAGAATCGTGGTCCGGGAAGTCCCGCAACTTCTCCTGCGACTCGACCCGGCAAATCCCATGAACCTCTATTTGATGCGTCATGCAAACGCCGGCGTTCGACGCGAGAATCCCGCGCTCGACGCCAGACGCGGCCTCATCAAAGAAGGCAAGGATCAATGCATACTGATGGCGCGCATGCTCAGCACCCTGCGCGTCGAGGTAGATGCAATCGTTTCCAGCCCCCTCAAGCGCGCGTTACAAACGGCCCAATTCGTAGGCACGGAATTGGGTTTTGATTCGAAGGTTGAGATCAGTGCTGCCCTGGCGCCCGATGGCGATTTTGCCGGCTTTCAGAAGCTCCTCGACAACTACCTCGACCACGACGAGGATGTGCTGATCGTCGGCCACAATCCGAATCTTTTCAAATTCCTTGGCCGCCTGATTACGGGCAACGGTGGCGCGGCCGGCATCCGAATGCGCAAAGGGGCCGTCGCAAGGGTCGACATGACCAAGCATCCTCCGCTTCTGCAGTGGCTCATCGATCCGCGCATGGCACGCTGGATCTACGCGAGCGTTGCAAAAAACTCGCGCCCGAAGACTTCGCGGAAGTAATCAGCCTCTTTGCGCAGTGACCACAGTTCCAGCTCCGCACCCGTCCGCCCTGGGCGTACTTCCAGGTAGAGTTTCTTCGGATATACCTTTGCCCCGACCCGCAGCACGTCGCTGGCACGATCCTGGTTCAGCGCTACCGCAAGACGCAGCAACAGCACAGCTCTCTGCACGTTCTTGTGTTGGTCAGCGGGGATATTACGCAGCGCGCGATCACCCGGCTGCGGGCGGCTCTTGCCGAGATACCGCGCCAACGCCGAGACAATGGTGCGCTGCACCTGCGTGTAGCCGTAAATTTCGGAGCTCGAAATAATATATTGAGTGTGTCGGTGATGCCCTTGGTGGTTAATGAATTTTCCTGTATCGCGCAGCACCGCCGCAGCAGCCAGCCAGCTCTCGTACTCAGGCGGCAGCTGATGCAGGCTCTTCAGCTCACGGTATAGCTGCAGCACGTGTGCGCGTACCGGCTCTGCCTGCCGGGGGTCTACCCCATAGCGACGGGCAGTGGAGATCACGCTCTGCCAGCGCTCGTGTTCCAGTTCGCGATGTGCGGCAGCGCGCGCATCTTGCTCCGCGAGCAGCTGCGCCAGAATTCCGTCCCGTAATCCGAGCGAAGAATAGCGATAGCCCGGAAGCCCAAAGCTTTCAAGAAACTCTGCAATCACTTGCGCGCCGGACACAATGATCTCCGAACGGCGCGGCCCGATGCCAGGAACCGCCTCTCGCTCCGGTAAGGTCATCTTCGCAAACTTGGTCGCCATCTTGCGCACTGCAGCAGTCGGCACCAGAACGGACATGGCCCCAGCCACACCCCGGCGCGCCGATGGGCCTCGAGGCCCCTTCAATGTTTTTCCTGCGGCAGCGCACGCTTCACCAAGAGCCGCCGCCGTACCGGAGGTAGCAATCACCACCGGCGCGTTGCCGACGTGAATCTTGCGATGCGCACGCCTTAGCTCCCGCGAGATCAACTGCCGCATTCTTTTCAAATCGCCTGAAGCCGGCGGATCCGCCTGCAGAAACTCTTCGGTTAGCCTCACCGCGCCGAGCGGCAGGCTCACGGTCTCCTTGATGCGCTTGTGCTCTGAAAGTGTGATCTCGCAGCTGCCCCCGCCCAGGTCAATCAGCAGCACCCGCCCGCTCACACCCTGCTCGGTGCTCATCAGGCCGCGATGAATGAGGCGGCCTTCTTCCAGGCCGGAGATGATCTCCATATTCCAGCCCGTCTCGGCCTTTACCCACGCCTGAAATGCGGGCGCATTGCGAGCATCGCGCATTGCCGAAGTGGCCACAACGCGCATCTGGTCCACTCCATGCACCTGAATTGCCCGTTGAAAGCGCTTCAGCGCTCGCAGCGTGGCCGCCATCGCGTCGGGCGACACCAGGCCCGTATCGAAGACGCTCGAGCCCAGCCGCGTAACCTCCCGATCTTCATGCACCGTCTTCAAACGATGCGCCACCGCTCTCGCGATCTTGAGTCTGCATGAGTTCGAACCCACGTCAATGGCGGCAAAAGTAAGCATAGTGATTACGCGGCTCCCGGAGCTCGGATTCTGGTTCTGCGCCCAAGATACACGAGCGCCCGCAGCCGCGCACACGCCTTGAAAGGGCTGAGGCTCACTGCGCCGGAGCACGGCTTTTCCCGCGCTGCGGATCTCTGCTCACAACTGCGCCGATTTTCCTGGACGAGGCTGCAATAGCCGAACCATGCGCGTGGAGTTCTGCGGTCGTTTTCCGGCACACGTCAATCGCGCTCTCGTACGAGTCCTGCGCGAGTACCTTCAAGATGTTCGGAAGTTGAACGCCTCCGCTCAGTGACGCGCCGGCCCTCTCCGCCAGCGTCTGCAGATCGTGCCATTCGCCTGCAGCGTTCTGCATCTTCTTAAGCAGCGCCGCCTGCCGCGCAACCAATGGATCGCCCTTCGCCAGCAGATCGGCAAGATAGCGCGCAGTCTTGGCCTGTTTACGGAAGTCGTGCAGCGTCTGCGGGCTGAGGCCTGCAACTTCCGACACCAGACCGGCGGCAATGCTCCGAATCATCCGTGTCCGATCGCTCGCTGCCCATGGTGCCTCTCTGCTGCAATCGATTTCGAGCTCGCTGCTCGCGCGCTCCAGCTTCTCGTGGCGATCTTCAATCTCGGTGAGCAATCGCTTCGCCGCCACGTTTCGCTCCGCGTGCAGCCGCTTTTCCAGTCGCTCAAGTTCCTCCGCGCACTCCGGCGGCGCGCACGAAGCTTTGCCATTGTCCCCGGCCCGCAGCTTTTCGAGAATCTCACGGTGAACATCCGTATCGCGCACCGACCCCAGAACCTTGCGGAGCTTGCGCGCCTGCTTATTCCACCGTCCCGCGGCTTCGCTCGCCTGCTTCGAGTCTTCACCTTGCAGGCGGAAATCCACTTCGGCCTTCAGTCGCAGCGTTGCGACACGCAGCGCATGGACCCGCTCCGGGCTTGCTTTCTCTCCGCATCGCGCCAGCCGCTCGCGCCAGCTATCAAATTGCTTTTGCCAGTCAGGCTGACCCGCCGAATTTTTCTTCCCGGAAAGATGGCCGGATTTCATCGCTCTCATAACCTGCCTTCACCATTCTCCACCTTCGACTTCGCGGTCGGCGGGGCCACCATTTCCCGGACCGTCATTTCCCCGGCCTCAATGCGCCATTTGAGACGCCCATCAGACCGCGCTGCTATCCTGCTGATGTTGGGTTCTGTCGCTTTCACCACTTCCAGGCTGATACAGAAGCGCTTGTGCACTGCAGTCAACGCGCTGCGAACAGTGCGTCGGGATTCTTTATCATGACGACCGAAACAGCTTCATCTTCTTCCTTTCACCGCCAGACGGTTTCCACCCTGGGCTCATGGGCGCTGCTGATCGCCATCTTCGCGGCCGTCCAATTTGGTTCCCTTTTCTCGCCGCCGCTGCTCGACGACGCCGACGCCAGCCACGCGCAGGCCGCGCAGCACATTGCTGAAAGTGGTGACTGGGTCACGCTCTACGTCAACGGAATCCGCTACCTTGAAAAGCCGCCTCTTCCCTACTGGTTCAATGCAGCGCTCTTTCGCATCTTCGGGCAGAATGTTTTTTCCACGCACCTACCCAACGCGCTCGCGATCTTAGGCTGCGCATGGCTTGGCCGGCTCTGGGCATGCCGCGCCTGGGGGCGCCGCGCCGGCCTCTACGCCGCGCTCGGCATTCTCACCGCGATCGGGCCGTTCCTCTTTACACGCTTCGCCATTCCTGAGGCTCTTCTCAGCTTCCTGTTTCTGCTTGCGCTCTACTGCTTTCTTACCGGCATGGAGTCGCATCGTCCTGCGCGCTTCTATCTCATGTGGGGTGTGCTCGCCCTGGCCACGCTCACTAAGGGATTGATCGCCCCGGTGTTCTTTGCTGCCGCGGCCATTCCTCTGCTGCTGCTGAGCGGACAGTGGCGCCGCTGGCTGCAGTTCAAGCCATTCTCCGGCCTCCTGCTCTACCTCGCGATCGCCGCACCCTGGCACATCCTTGCCGGCATGGCGAATCCCGACCAGGGGCACCCGGTGGGAAACCATCCCACCCCCGGCAATGTCCACGGCTTCTGGTACTTCTACTTCGTCAATGAGCACTACCTGCGCTTCCTCGGTGAGCGCTACCCGCACGACTACAACAAGCTGCCTTTCGTCGCTTACTGGCTGCTGCACCTCGTCTGGCTTTTTCCGTGGAGCCTCTTTCTGCCGGCACTGGTTGCAGTGGCCTGGAAGACGCGCCACTCGTGGTTGCAGCATCTGCGCCGCGACGCCGGACAGACCGTCGACTTTTATCTCGACAACGCCGTGCGTGAAGATGTCGCTACTTATGTGCAGCGGCTCAAGTTCCGTGTGCGCACCATCTGGCTGCTCAGCCTCTTTGTAGCGTTCATTCTGCTTTTCTTCAGCATTTCTACAAACCAGGAGTACTACACGTTTCCTGCGTGGCCGCCGCTGCTGATCCTCACCGCGGGCGTCCTCGCATCCGTCGAAGAAACAGGCTCCGATGACGCAAGGCGAATCCTCGGCACCGTGTGGCTCACCGCAGGCCACGCCGTCTTTGCCGTCGCCGGCATCCTCGCGGCAATCGCCCTCGCCTGGGGCCTGTGGCAATCGCGCGACCTACCGTTCGTCTCCGACATCGGCACGCTGCTTGCGCATCGCGACGTCGGTGGATACACGCTCTCGATGTCGCACTTTTTTGATCTCACAGGCCCGTCTTTTGCGGCGTTGCGCCTGCCCGCCACTCTAGCGCTGATCACGCTGCTCGTCGGGCCCACGGCCGGCTGGGCTCTGCGTGTGCGCCGGCGGCACATCGCCGCGACCGTGAGCGTCGCGCTCACCATGTCTGTTTTCCTGATCGCTGCGCACATCGCTTTCGCCCGTTTTGAGCCGATGCTCAGCTCAAAGCAACTCGCCGACACCATCCTCCGCAAGGGCTCTCCGACTGACACCTTCATCATCTATGGCGACCAGTCCGACGCCTCTTCAGTCGTCTTCTACACCCGCAATTTTCTGCGCAAGCCAGCTGACCTGGTCTTCGAGCCGTGCTCGCCGCATGGCGAAGGCTCCTCTCTCCTGTGGGGCTCCTGCTATCCTGACGCGCCGAAAATCTTCCTGAGCGAGGACGAGCTTTCCCGCATCTGGGGAACCGGCTCGCGCAAATGGCTCTTCGCGCAGGATAAAAATCAATCGAAAGCTGAGCAATTGCTCGCCGGACGGCTCTATCCCGTGCAATCGATTGCCGACAAAGCCCTCTGGACCGACCGGCCGCTCGACGCAAAAGGCGCATCGACTAACCCTTAGGCAGCAGCCTGCCCAATCGCTCCAGCCGCCTCTATTCCCCAGCGCGCATCTTCCCGCCGGGCAGTAGTTCAAAGATGCGCCCGCGCCAGAGAATCCGGTTCGAGCCGTAGCTTGCTGCCCAGAAGCAGAAACCCATCAAGTCTCGGATCGGGTAGAGAACCAGTAAGCCAAACCAGCTTCGGTCTTGCACCACCGCTCTGCCCACTGCCAGCGACAACGCCAGCCGCGAGGCCACACCCCACGCAAAGAGGGCGAGCCCCCAGCCCGGATGCTCCATTGCAATGCCCACAATCAGTCCCAGCACGGCAAACGGCATACTAAATGTGAGCGCGGTACCGAAGTGCCCTTTAGGCCGCGAAAACCGCGTCGACTTCATCCACCGAACCTGGTGCTTCATGGAAGCGATGAAGCTCGAGTTGATCACAATGTGATCGATCGCGTGATGACTCAGCACCACCTGCCGGCCGAGCTTCCACGTCTCATTGCCGAGAACAAAATCGTCTGCGCAGTAGTCGGCCGTCACGCGGAAGCCTCCCATCTGCCGCACCACGTCGCGTCGAAAAGCCATCGTAGGGCCCAGCGTGAACTGCATCCCTTCCATCATGCGCGCCACCAGCACGCCGGCTGTCATCTCCACACTCATGCCCACGGCCTCAAGCCGTGCCCAGAGTCCGCCCTCGGCCGCGACGCCGCGATAGGGACAGGTGATGCCACCCACTTTTTCGTCGGCAAACGGCCAAGCCACCGCACGCAGGTATTCGGGCGTTACGCGCACGTCGCTGTCGCTGATCACAAGAATGTCGTGCGCGGCCTCGCTCTCCATGCGCTCCATTGAAGCTACTTTGGCATTGATGTATTGCGGCTCGCCGGTCGTGAAGAACCGTGCCGGAATCTGCGGATAACGCGCTGCCACCTGCCGCGCGATTGCCAGGCCGGCGTCGTCGGCCGAACGGGCGCAGAAAAGAATTTCGTACGTTGGATAATTCTGCTCAAAAAAGCCTGCGAGGTGGCTGTCAAGTCCCGGTTCAGCTCCATGCACTGGTTTCAAAAGCGTCAGCGGTGGCGTAAATCCCGGGGGTTCCGCGAGGGCTGCCAACGCATCTCGCCGCTCACGCAGATGGCGCGGCACCGCAGCCAGTACGAGGCCTGTAAAGACGGCGGAGGTCACGAGGCCGAAGATGGATAGTGCAAGAAGGGAGTACAGCATGAGGTCTGGAAGCCAATCTACCAGAGTGACGGCGCCCCCAAAACCGAAAGCACAACCAGGGTTCTACGATTCGCGCTTTGTCGCTGGGCGGGATGAAACCACAGTGGGTCGCCCAAGCCGCACAATCGCGCCCGTCGTGCCAGGGGCCGGCTGATGAAAACGAGACAGCATCTCAGACCGGACATACTCTACAAAGTCCTGCATCTGCCGGTTCATTTCTTCCATGCGCTCGCGCATCTGCAGGATGATGGCGATACCGGCAATATTCACGCCCAGGTCCCGGGCAAGATTGAGGATGAACTCCAGCCGCTCGAGATCCTCGTCTGTATAGAGCCGCGTGTTGCCATCCGTGCGAGAGGGCTTGAGAAGTCCCTCACGCTCGTAGAGACGCAGCGTCTGCGGATGGATCTCATACATTTCGGCGACGGCCGAAATCATGTATGCGCCCTTCGATTTGCGTTTGGCTGTCATGGGTTTCGCCTCAGCTTACCGCAAGTCTCCTGTCTTCATCTCACAACTTTTCAAACAATGCCGCCCGGGGATCCTGCCCATTCAACTTCGCCAGCTCCCGCATGATTTCGCGGCTGCGCTCGTCCTGCAGTTGCGGAACCACCACTTCGATGGAAACGATCTGGTCGCCCCGCTGCCCGGGACGTGAAGCGCTCTCAACGCCGCGATCGCGCATGCGCAGTTTCTGGCCGGTCTGCGTGCCAGGCGGAATCTTCAGTTGCGCTCGGCCGTCGATCGTGGGCACCTCAACCTTCGCCCCCAACGCTGCCTCCGGCACCGTCACCGGCACGGCGAGGTGAATATCATCGCCGCTGCGGGAGAAGACCGGATTGGTTCCTGTGCGGACGATGACGAAGAGATCGCCGCTGGGGCCGCCGTTAACGCCAGCGTTCCCTTTCCCCGCAAGCCGGATGCGCTGCCCATCCCGAGTTCCGGCCTTGATGCGGAACTCGACCGTCTCTGTTTTGCTGACGAGGCCTTCTCCGTGGCAAGTAGGGCAGTTGTGCGAGATGCGACCGGTCCCGTTACAGTCCGGGCAAGGAATATTGAACTTCATCCGCCCACCCATCTGCGTCACCTGCCCGCTGCCGTTGCATTCCGGACAAGTCATGGAGCCGCCGGTGTGTGCCTGGCCATGGCAGGTCGGGCAGACCTCCTGGCGATGAATCTGCAGCCTCATCTGTCCGCCGCGAATCGCAGTCCAGAAATCTACCGTTGCCTGGTACTCGAGATCAGTACCCGGCTGCGGTCCGCGCGGCCTCTGCGCATTCTGCGCGCCGGTGAAAATACCTGAGAAGATGTCTTTGAAGTTGCCCCAGGAAGAGCCGCCTGGGCTGGGCTGCGCTCCGCCGCTGAAGCCGGAAAAATCAAACCCGCCAAAGTCGACCGGGGGCTGGCCTCCGGCACTCTGCTGCCGCGCATAGGCCTCGGCCTGCGCTGGGTCAATCTGGTCGGAATAGAAACCAAGCTGGTCGTAGATCTTGCGTTTCTTCTCGTCGCTGAGAATCTCGTTGGCCTCGGAGATTTCTTTGAATTTCTCTTCGGCTTTCTTGTCCCCCGGATTTACATCAGGGTGATACTTACGCGCAGCTTTCCTGAAGGCTTTGCGAATCTCATCCGGCGTCGCTGTTCGCTTGACGCCGAGGGTTGCGTAGTAGTCCTTGTTTGCTGTCGCCATTTTCTCTTCTTATCTCACATCAGGCCGGCAAGTTCTCCATAGAAGACAGGGGTGAACGACTGCTGCATCGCCCACCCCTGCGGTCTTTACCGCGTTCTTGCCGAGTCTCCGCCTGAATGGCGGAGCCCGCCCTACTTCTTGTCATCAACGTCGACGTACTCCGCGTCGATCACACCCTCGTCCTTCTTCTCTTCGGTGGCAGCACCATCTGCCTGAGACGAAGGAGCCTGGCCGGCGGCCTGGGCCGCGTTTGCCTTGTACAGCACCTCGGCAAGTTTGTGGCTGGCCTGGGTGAGCTTCTCGTGCGCAGACTTAAGGTCATCTGCGGAAGGGGTTCCGGCGAGTGTGGATTTCGCGTCGGCGAGGGCTGTTTCGACTTCGCCCTTTTCGGCGCCCTGCACTTTATCGCCACCCTCTTTTAGCATCTTCTCGATGTTGTAGACGAGGCTGTCGAGGGAGTTTCGGGCTTCGATTTCCTCGCGTTTATCCTTGTCCTCGGCGGCGTGGGATTCCGCATCCTTTGCCATCCGCTCGACTTCTTCCTTGCTGAGGCCCGAGCTCGAGGTGATGGTGATGCGCGTGTCCTTGCCGGTGGCGTTGTCCTTAGCGGTCACATTCAGAATGCCGTTGGCATCGATGTCGAAAGTGACCTCGATCTGGGGCACGCCGCGGGGCGCGGGGGGGATGCCTGCAAGCTTGAACTTGCCCAGTGTGCGGTTCTGACCCGCCATGGGACGCTCACCCTGCAGCACATGGACCTCAACCTCAGTCTGCGAATCAGCCGCCGTCGAAAACGTCTCCGTTTTCTTCGTCGGGATGGTTGTGTTGCGCGGAATCATCGGTGTGGCGACCCCGCCGAGCGTCTCGATCGCCAGGGTAAGTGGCGTCACATCAAGCAGAAGCAGGTCTTTGACTTCGCCTGCGAGAACGCCTGCCTGAACTGCGGCGCCCACGGCAACCACTTCATCGGGATTGACGCCACGATGGGGTTCCCTGCCGAAGAGCTGCTTGACCATCTCCTGAATCTTGGGCATGCGGGTCTGGCCGCCGACGAGGACGACTTCGTCGATGTCGCTGGCCTTAACCCCTGCATCTGCCATAGCTTTGCGGCAAGGCTCAAGCGAGCGCTCGAGGAGATCGGCTACCATCGACTCCAGCTTGGCGCGGGTAAGCTTGCGGACCAAGTGCTTGGGACCGTTGGCGTCGGCAGTGATGAAGGGTAGGTTGATCTCAGTTTCGAGGGTCGTCGAAAGCTCGATCTTGGCCTTTTCCGCGGCATCCTTGAGCCGCTGCAGGGCCATTTCATTGCCCTTTGAGCTGAGGTCAAGTCCTTCTTCCTGTTTGAATTCCGCGATAAGCCAGTCGACGATGCGCTGGTCGAGGTTATCGCCACCAAGGTGCGTGTCGCCGTTGGTCGATTTGACCTCAATGACGCCTTCGCCGACCTCAAGGACCGAAATATCAAACGTGCCGCCGCCGAAGTCGTAAACGGCGATGGTTTCATCCTTCTTCTTATCAAGGCCATAGGCCAGCGCGGCCGCGGTGGGCTCGTTGACGATGCGCTTGACGTCGAGGCCGGCGATCTTGCCAGCGTCCTTGGTGGCCTGGCGCTGAGCGTCGTTAAAGTACGCCGGAACGGTGATGACGGCCTCGCTAACTGATTCACCCAGATAGGCTTCCGCGCTTTTCTTGAGCTTTTGGAGGATCATCGCCGAGACTTCGGGCGGGGTATATTCCTTGCCTTGGGCGAGGACTGCGACGTGGTCGCCCTGCTTGACGACCTTGTAGGGCACCATCTTCATTTCGTCGGAGACTTCATCGAAGCGGCGGCCCATGAACCGCTTAATGGAAAAGATTGTGTTCTCAGGGTTGGTAATCGCCTGACGCTTGGCCACCTGGCCGACGAGCCGCTCGCCGCTCTTGGAGAAGCCGACGATGGAGGGGGTTGTACGCGCACCCTCCTCATTTGCAATGACTTTGGGTTCGCCGCCTTCGAGGACAGCGACGCACGAATTGGTCGTGCCGAGGTCAATTCCGATTATTTTTGCCATGTGGTTTTTCCTGCCTGGGAGAGAAATGTCAACGTTTATTAAGATGCATGATTGAGTGCATTAGTGTCAACTTTTCTTGACATAATTCGCCTAAGGGGCAAGGCCCAAACCCTGGCTCAGGGATAGACCGCCAGGTGTCGAGTTAACGACAGTCGATTTTTCGGGACTTGGGCGGCGGGTTGGCGATCAGGACTGATCGAGGTGTCGAGATAGGAATACCCGTTTTTTGAAGATTTTGAGAAGGCTACCTAGACCGACCCGTTTGAGGGTGTCGAGTTAAGGCTACTGTTTTGGAGAATCGAACTCACGCCCACCAGCGACCTGCGGCAAACTCCAGCAGGAGCCAGTGGGAACTACGTTGAGGCTTGCGAAATGCAGATTCTTCGATTCTCACCCCACGGACGTAGACCTGTCCGTGGGGACCCCGACTCACCACCCCCAAACCGAAGAAAACGTTTGGGGCCCCGTTCGCTCAGAATGACAGCGGTGTTGGGTTGGTGGTTTTCAGCCGCCAACTGCAGGACGCGGGCCAGTGAGTGGATCGTGTAGTCTCAATTTTTCGATTTGAGATGGCGACGGCAGCGGCTCAAACCCGGTATCCCCTGACGCAGGGGGTGAATCCATGGCTGGTGACGGTGGCGGTGATGCTGCCGACGTTCATGGAAGTGCTGGACACGGCGATTGCGTCAGTGGCCCTGCCTTACATTGCCGGGAGCCTCTCGGCGTCGAACTCCGAAGCGACGTGGGTGCTGACGAGCTACCTGGTTGCGAACGCGGTGATTTTGCCGGCGTCGAACTGGTTTGGGCGGCGCTTTGGGCGGAAGCGTTTTCTGCTGACATGCGTGGTGATTTTTACGATTGCGTCGTTTTTTTGCGGAGCGGCGCCTTCGCTGGGCGTGATGCTGCTGGCGCGGGTGATCCAGGGAGCGGGTGGCGGTGCGTTGCAGCCGATTTCGCAGTCGATTCTGCTGGAGAGCTTTCCGCCCGCAAAACGATCGGCGGCAATGGCGGCCTATGCGCTGGGAATCGTGGTGGCGCCGGTGATCGGGCCGACGCTGGGCGGATGGCTGACGGATACGTTCAGCTGGAGCTATGCCTTTTACATCAACATTCCGGTGGGCGTGCTGGCGGTGCTGCTGATTGCGCGGTTTGTGCATGATCCGCCGTACATCCGCAATGCGAAGGTAGGGCGGTTCGACAACCTGGGCTTTGGTCTGTTGATTGTGTGGACGGGCTGCCTGCAGATCGTGCTGGACAAGGGCCAGGAAGACGACTGGTTTGGCGCGACGTGGGTGCAGTGGGCGACGGCGGCAGCGGTCTTTGCTTTGATTGGATGGATATGGCGATCGTGGACGAATCGGCGGGGGCTGGTGGATCTGCATGTGCTGCACGATCGGAATTTCAGGACGGGATGCATTCTGATTGCGCTGCTGGGCATGTGCATTTACATCACGATCACAATTTTGCCGCTCTACTACCAGGAAGTGATGGGCTATACGGCTTTCACGGCGGGGCTGGTGGTGGGGCCGCGCGGAATCGGCTCGTTTCTCGGCTCGCCGGTGGTGGGTTTTCTAGGCACGCGTGTGGACCAGCGGAAGCTGCTGTCGCTGGGGTTCATCGCGTTTGGCGTCTGCTCGATGATTTTTGGGACGGTGGATCTTGAGATCGGCCCGTACACGCTGCTGATCCCGATCATGGTGACGGGCTTTGCGCTGAGTTTTGTGTTTGTGCCGCTGGCGACGCTAACGACTTCAACCCTGAGCCGGGAAGAGATGGGCAATGCGACGGGCCTTTTCAACATGCTGCGCAACATTGGCGGGTCGATTGGCATTGCGATGGCGACGACGGCGCTGGTTCGCAGAGCGGCGCTGCACCAGAACGAAATTGGCGCGCACCTCTGGCCGGGGAATGCGGTACTGCAGCAGAGGACGCAGGCGATGACGGGCTACCTGAGCCACGAGCTGGGACACGCGGCGGCGCGGCCGGGCTCGCTGGGACTGGTGTACGAGATGCTGCTGCAGCAGTCGGCACTGCTGGCGTATGTGGATGTGTTTCGGTGGACGGCGGTGCTGGCGTTTTTTTGCGCGGGCGCGGTGTGGCTGTTCAAGAAACCACCGAAGGGGGCAGTGGCGCCGCCGGGAGCGCACTGAAGGCGGGGTCACGTCCAGGGCGGAAAGGCTGTGGGCGCATGATGGGAAGGGCGTTTATCGGGACTGATCGAGGACTTCCAATCCACGTTTGAGGTATTCCCCAGGATTGGCTCCAACTACTCGCTTGAATGCCTTACTGAATGCGGCGTCGGACTCGTAACCGACCGAGCGGGCTACGTCTACGAGCTTCTTGTCTCGCTGCTGGAGTAGCTGCATTGCCTTCTGCATCCGCCACTCGGTTACGTATTCCAGAGGTGTTTGTCCGAGCAACTCTTTGAAACGTGCTGCAAATGCGGAGCGCGACATGCCCGCCACTTCAGCCAGCGATTCGACCGTCCATGGTGTATTCACTTTGTTATGAATGGCACTCAGGGCAGTACCCATTTGTGGATCGAAGACAGCACGAAGCCATCCTTTGCTGCGTTCCGGCCCTGCCGCGATATACGCCCTGAGCAAATGGATTACCAGGACCTCTGCCAGCCGAGTCGCGACGACTTCTGATCCTGGAGCCTGTTCTGCCATCTCTGACGCCAACGCCTGCACCGTAGTGTGAAGGGCAAGCGTGCGTGTCTGATCGGCTTTCATCAGAATGAAGTTCGGCAGCATCTGAGTGATCGGCCTCAGGCTGGCGTGATCGAAGCTCAGGGACCCGCAGATAATCGTCGTCGGTGCGCCACCACCTCCACAGAGAGCGACATTGCCGTTCGCTCTGGCTCCGACCTCACGGAAACTCCACTTCGGAGGCGTGCGCGGGCTGTCGCGCAAAACTATCGGCGTCCCCTTGGCAAGCAAGAAGCAGTCGCCGCCGGTGAGAGGCATAGGTTCCGCAATGCCTTCCACACTCAGCCAGCAGTTGCCGCGCGAAACCATGACGAAGTGCGCCAAGTCTGTGGGTGGCATCTTTTTGCCGGAAGGCGTGACTTTCTCTGCGGCTTCATTTTTCTGTTTCAAGCCCCATGGGGCAGTGGCTTCGAGCCTGTGCAGACCGAAAGCAGTGACGTGCATAGTCCTGAAGATGTCTGTTATCGGATCCAATGTACGCTCCCCGTTTGGACGAATGGACAAAAAGCTCGGACTCCCAAGCAGTTCTCGTCCACTATTAAAGAACTCTACTCGCCAGTAGTGGATGCTGGACATCCATCGGAGGGAGCAATTATGGGAAAACTAAAAGGTAAGGTTGCTGTAATTACGGGTGGGTCGAGCGGATTGGCCCTGGAGACTGCGAAGCGGTTCGTGGAAGAAGGCGCCTACGTCTTCATCACGGGCCGGAGGCGGGAGACGCTCGATGAGGCTGTCAAGTTGATCGGCCGGAACGTGACCGGCGTGCGCGGTGATGCGTCCAACCTGGACGACCTCGACCGCCTGTTTGAAACGGTGAAGCGGGAGAAGGGCAAGATCGATGTCCTTTTTGCGAGCGCCGGCAAGGGAGAAGCCGCTACGTTGGGGAATATTACTGAGGAGCACTTCGATGCAGGCTTCGACCTGATCGTGCGCGGAACGCTGTTTACCGTACAGAAGGCGTTGCCGCTCTTCAACGATGGCGGATCGATCATCATGACCGGCTCCGTTGCTTCGGTGAAAGGCTTTCCTGGCTTCGGGGTGTATGCGGCGAGCAAGGCGGCCCTGCGCTCGTTCGCTCGCACATGGCTCAACGAGCTGAAGGGCAGAAAGATCCGAGTGAACGTGCTAAGTCCGGGGCAGGTGGACACACCGGACTCCCAGCGACTCGATAAGGCGACGAGGGAGATGTTCGAGTCCCTGATCCCGCGCGGCACGATGGGACGTCCAGAAGAGATTGCGGCGGTTGCGCTGTTTCTTGCCTCCGACGAAGCGAGCTACGTGAATGGGGTGGAGTTGGCTGTCGACGGCGGCTTCTCGGCCATCTGAGAGGTGCGGATCCTGGTGAGCGCATGGTCGATGTGCACTCACCAAGATCCAGCCAGTCGCTGCTTATTTGGACGAACGGACAAAAGATTAGGATTCCCAGGCAGTTCTCGTCCACGAGGAGGGGAATCTACTCCTGTGTGGTGGATGCGAGACATCTGCCGAAGGGAGCAATCATGGGAAAGCTTGAAGGAAAAGTTGCAGTCATTACAGGTGGATCGAGCGGCATGGCTCTCGCGAGCGCCAAGCGGTTCGTAGAAGAGGGTGCCTATGTGTTTGTCACCGGCCGTAAACAAGAGCAGCTCGATGAGGCCGTCAAGGTGATCGGCCGGAACGTAACCGGCGTGCGCGGTGACGCAGCCAATCTGGACGATCTGGACCGCCTGTTCGATACGGTGAAGCGGGAGAAGGGCAAGATCGACATCCTGTACGCGAGTGCTGGGAAGGGAGAACCACTGCCACTGGGACAGATTACTGAGGAGCACTTCGATGCGGCCTTCGATCTGAATGTGCGCGGCACGCTGTTTACGGTTCAGAAGGCGTTGCCGCTGTTCAACGATGGCGCATCGATCATCATGACCGGGTCCAATGCCTCGGTAAAGGGCTTCCCGGGTTTCGGCGTGTATGCCGCGAGCAAGCTGGCGTTGCGCTCCTTCGCACGCACTTGGGTCAATGAGCTGAAAGACAGGAAAATCCGGGTCAACCTGCTGGTACCGGGAGCTGTCACCTCACCGATGCAGGAAGAAGTTCTCACCAAGGAAGCGAGGGAATTTTTCGAATCCCTCATCCCGCGCGGCAAGATGGGCCAACCTGACGAAATCGCGACGGTCGCAGTGTTTCTTGCCTCCGACGACTCCAGCTACGTCAATGGCGTGGAGTTGTTCGTGGATGGTGGCATGACGGCTGTCTAAGGTCGGCGATTTCGGTGAGTGCGTCGTCGCTCACGCACTCACCGAGGTCTGATTAGCGCGATGCAACATGAACATGGATCGGAGAAGATGATGAGCTATGCAATCGTAGGATTCGGCAAAATAGGCCAGGCACTCGCTGGTGCCTTCGCCCGGAAAAACATCGACGTGACCGTTGCGAGTCGTCGAGCGCCGGAGGAACTGGCACCGCAGGCTCGGGCGATTGGCCCTACTGTGGTCGCCAGGTCGCTTCAGGAAGCGCTCAAGGCGGACATGATCTTCCTGGCGGTCCCCTTCGGTGAACATGGCGAGATCGCGAAGGTGCTGCCGAGCTGGGAAGGCAAGACGGTCATCGATGCGATGAACTCGTTCCCCGTGCCGCCAGAGGAGCTCGATGGTCTCCCGTCCTCGGCCTTCGTCGCGAAGTCCTTCCCCGGCGCGAAGGTCGTGAAGGGTTTCAATCATCTGGGCGCAGCCAAACTGGCGACTGATCCAGTAGTCGAAGATGGCCATCGGGTTGTCTTTCTGTCGAGCGATGACGAAGATGCGGTTGCTCCCGTGGCTGACCTGGCCAGACAACTTGGGTTCGCACCCATCAAGCTCGGAAAGCTGAACGAGGGCGGATGGTTGGTGCATGCACGCGGCCGCACCTGGGGTCAGCTCATCTTCCAGGATGTGTTTAAAAAGCAGCAGTAATCGGTTTGTGGCCGTGTGATTCAGGCCGAGAAGGATGATTCCGAAACGTCCGTTCAATCGGACGCGCTTGATGAACGAAAGGAGAGAACGATGAGCATCGAAGAGAATGTACGGGTTGTAAAAGATTTCTTTGCGGCAATAGGCAGCGGCGGCAAGGAACGTGTGCTGGCGTTGGTCGCCGAAGATATTGAGTGGATCGTTCCGGGTGAGGACTGGCCCTTGGCCGGCACGCATCGGGCGCACGCCGGAGTTGAAAAGGTCCTTCAGAAGGCGTCCGAAGAGATTGAGACGACCTACCCAAAGCCCCCCGAATTCGTGGCGCAAGGAGACCGGGTGTTTGTCATCGGTGTTGCTGTGGGGAAGATCAAAGCCACGAATAAGCCGTTCGAAGACCAATGGGTCTTCGACATTACCGTTCGAAACGGCAAACTGACGAGGGTGCAGGAATATATCGACACGCAAGCACTGGCGCGTGCCTCCCAGACAGACGCAAACCCCAGACACTGACCCTCTGGATTGTCGGGGCTCGGTGAGTGCGTCTTGGCTAACGCACTCATCGGGACATGATAACTACCGAGAAGTCGGCTTGTGTTGACTGACCTGCGGCGGAGGGGAATCGCTATACGTTGGCGCGCATTGAAGGCGGGGGGCATATTCGATAAAGTTGCACTTGTCGACAATGCGCACAACGACCTCATCAGGATCGACTGCCATCGGGTCTGAACGCGTCTGGTGGACGTTAGGGATCGGCCGAACTTGTAATCGGCTCGCTTGCTAACCACCTACTACTTGGCGCTTGCCGGGGGCACAATGCCGTTCATGCGCAGGTACTCGACCATTTGGCCGTAATGATCATTCCCATGCGACGCTGCGAAAGCGGCGATCGTTGCCCGCGTGCTGAACCCATCGATCGGCTTGATGGCGACAAACGCATTTTCTGCCGTGATGGTTGCAATGGCGTTATGCGCGTAGACGAATGATTCTTCCAGTGCAGCCACCGCTTCGTCCTTCGTCGTAATGGAGGCGATTGATTTCAAGTCGCGGTCTGGCTTGATGCCGCTCCAGCCGAAAAAGAAGTAGTTCGCCTGCGCCAGGTGCGTGACCTGCGCCGCAAAGGTGCGCACGGTATCGAACTTCGTGGTCTGGCCCGGAATAAAAATGCCTTGCGCCGGCGCGAAACTGTACTTATCGGCTGGCATGGCCTTCGCCGCGCCCACTACCTGGGACTCCATCGTGGAAAGCAAACCGTCCAGCGCTTTCGCGGGGTCTTCTTTTGTACCCAACGGCGGTGACGGCGGGGGGGCACTCATCTGCGCCCGCACCTGCATACCACCGCTCACCATCACTGCACCTGCAAGAACCAGAGCATGAATACGCATTGTTTACCCTCGATCCAAGTACGTCTGAGAAGCAAACCAAGCGTATCAGACCTTCCCTCGCCGTCGTTCGCAAGATGGCGAGTTTATAGGACGTCGGGCGCCGCCAAGGGGACGATTGCTTCGCTGGTTGAGTGTCAGCGATCAAGTCCCTTTGTCGAGACTTCGGAGTCAGATGGTACGTTGAACGGTTCTACGGAGATGCGCTCGTATCGCACTTCCAGCACGGTCAGGGTTTCAGTTCCGCCCGGCGCATGAAGAAGCACTTCATCGTCTTCTGCCGCTCTCATTAATGCGCGCCCCAAGGGTGATGCCCAACTGATGTGGTTGCGTTCGACATTGACTTCATCTGTGCCGACGATACTGACCACTCGCTCTGCCCCCGCGGCATTCGCATAACGCACGGTGGCTCCAAAGAACGCTCTTGTCGCCTGCTGCCCCGTTCTCGGAGCTTCCGGATCTACCACCTCAGCGGCTTCGATTCGCTTTGTCAGGAAGCGAACCCGTCCATCGATCTGCCGCAGGCGTCTCTTGCTGTACTGATAGTCGGCGTTTTCACTGCGATCGCCATTACCCGCGGCCCACGCCACCACCTCGACCACGGAGGGGCGATCCTTGGTGAGCAAAAAATGACGCTCATCTTTCAGGCGTTCGATCCCGCCTGGAGTAATATAGTTTTTTCCATGATTCGCCGCGGGCTCCTCCGCTTTCGGTCTTCTCGTAAACCCTTTTCGCACCCTGCGGCCCTTTCTTCGCGCCTTTTGAGCTATCAACTTTTATCTATACTAATCCGGTTGTGACTTCCAAACTAATCCGGTTATGACTTCCAATGAGTACCGGGAAGTCAGCTTGTCGTCAGTGATCTCAGCCGACAACCGCTATCGGCGCTTCTCGTTCGACGCTTGCTTCGCAGCAGCTTTTTTCAGCGTGATGCGATTTGCCGATGGATCCGACAACCGACAGTTCAGACCGAATTATGGGTGGCCTCGGCTTATCCCGACACTGATTGAGTAGCACCGCAACCAAAGCAGTTGCCGTCGGCCAGACCCGAGGAAGTGAATCACTTGCTCGGAATCACCAGGTTGCGAAAAACCTTCCAGGTTCCGTCGGGTTGCTCCTGCCAAACGGTTAGATACTTATCCAGGATGGCCTTCCCGTTGGGGAAGTGGGCCTTAGCCTCACCCCATTCATAAACATAACGCCCCTGCTGAACCGAACCGATGCTGACCACAGAAGCTGAGTCAGCCTTACCCATCTTCGCCATCTCCACCCTCATGTGCTTCTCAAGGGCAGGACGACCCTGAATGCAGTCGCCCTGCGGGCCGCAGTCGACCGCGTCCACTGTGTTCCCCGGCACAAGCAACGCGACACTACCTTGCTTCATGGCGTCTACCCAAGTCTGGTTTCCAGCATCAATTTGCCGGCGCGCATTGGAATCGATCGGTTTGCTCTGTCCCAGACAGCTTGAGCAATAGAGCAAAAAAAGTATCCCTATCAACTTTCCGGTCACTTCATTTCTCATCGGACTTTCCTCCTCTTGTTGACTGCAAACATCAAGCGGAATGAGCTACTCCGCTCCCACTCTCAATGGCAACGGCGCTTCAGGGCAATTCAAGGCTCCGGGCCAGACCACGCGGTCAGACCAGGTGGTCGGGGATCACGACCCTTTATGCTTCTCGTAATATCGGCGCGCCTTTGCCCTGCTGCCGCAGTCGTTCATGTCGCACCAGCGCCGCCGCTTTCCCCGGCTCTCATCGAGAAAGAGCCAGCCGCAGTTGCCGCCGCCACAGATGCCAATCCGCGCAGCCCTGGGTGAGCAAAACAGCGAGAGCGCTTCGCCCGCGAGCACCGCACACAATTGCGACGACGCAAGCGCCGGAGCCGGACTCCAACGACCTGCGTTGCCGCGGAACTCAATTTCCGGACGGGGCGCGTTGGCGCGCTCCCGAATCAAGGCAACATCGCGCTTAGATATGGGACGCGCTCCGGCAACGGCAAGTCCGACGCGATAGATAGCCTCACGGAGCTGAATGATTTCCCCGAGTGGCGCTGGATGGCGGAGCAGCTCGAAGTAGGATTCGGGTCCGACCAGGCCGACCTGCGCCGCCCATCGCAGAAACGATTCCCAGCCGCGCAGCAACTCATCGGGCCGCTCCGCCAGATGCTCTCCCGCAGTGTTGCAGAAGTCGAGTGCCAGATGTCCACTGATCGAATGGGCAATCAGCTCACGAGGGAGGCGAGGCGTTCCCCGAGGTCGTGGACGTTGAGCGGTCGCCTTTGCCGCCTTCTGGTTGCTCATTTCCGTCGTCATGGCTTTACTTTACCATCTAACCGGTTAGATGACAATCGGTCACGCGCTCACCGCTGACGGTGGAATGACCGTGGTCTAATCTTCGTTTTCAACTGAGCGCCTGAGTCTCGAACACCGCCGGCAGCGCGAAGCCCCCCGGATCGAGAAGCCGATTGAGGCACTGGATTTTCAACACGGGTGTAGATCCCCGCCCATATGCGCAGACGGCGCGTAATAAGGGCGGGGAGCCTGATCTGTTGAACTTTACTTGCTGGTCTTACTTGCCGGTCCGCGACTCCGGAGGCACAAGACCTGCGAGGCGGTAGTACACGACGAGCTGGCCGTAGTGTTCACCGCTATGTTCGATGATGCCGTATGCGATGTCGAGAACGCGCGACTTCTGATGAGGGAAATAGACGAACTCCGTCGCCATGCCTTCTTCGCCTTTCGACTGGATTGCGGCGGCCCCGTCGGCGAAGGATTTTTTGACGAATGCAACGACATCGGCCTTTGTTTTGTACTGGTCGCGCTTCGGATCTCCCGCGGGAATCTTCAGCCCCATCACAGTGTTCGTGAAGTAGTAGTTTGAACCCGCCGCGTGCAATAACTGCTCGGCGAAGCTCCGCTGCGCGGGTGTCGGCTTGAAGTCGTATTTGTCTTCGGGGAAATCTTCGGCCACCGCTGTCAGCTTGCGGCCAATCTCATTCCAGGAATCGAGCACGACTTTCATTTCCGGATCGGCAGGCTTGCCGGCTGCATCTTTCTTCATCGCGTCCTGGGCATGGGCGGGAAATGCGAATGCCAGCAGGACGACTGCGAGAAACGGTATTCTCTTCATTGCTTTCTCCACGGTTGAGTTTCGCGCGTCAAGACTTCAGCTTTTTATTTCGCCTGCACCAGCTCCGCTACAACTGCAGCAACCTTGTCGAGAATTTCCTTCCAGCCTTCGTACTGACCGCTCTCGATTGCGTTTCTTTGGGTCTCGCTACCGATAAAGGTGAGTTTCGTCTGGCCGTTGCCGAGATCCTCAAAAAGAATCACGTCGTGAACATCTTCGATGGCCTCGTGTTCGATTCCGTACTCGGCAGCATCAACTCTGTTTCCCTTCGAGTCGGAGAAGTACATGGAGGAGACAATCTTCTCGTACGGAACAATCTCATAGTATTCACCAGCGTTCCAGCCCTCCCACCCGTCCGGAGATCGCATGCAGCAGAGGAATCTTCCTCCCACGCGAAAATCAATCTCACAATGAGGCGAGGTAAAACCCTTCGGCCCCCACCACAGCATCATGTATTTCGGGTCTGTCCACGCCTTCCAAACCAGCTCGCGTGGGGCATCAAGAACTCTGGTGATAACCATCCGCTCCGTCTCATTCACCGTGTTTTTTGTCATCTCTGACCTCCGCTTTTTTCATTTGATTCACAACCACATCGAGCTTGTCGAAGCTCTCTTCCCAGAACTGGCGATAGCTGATCGCCCAGTCGCTGACCGTCTTGATCGCCTGCGGCCTGAGCTTGCAAATACTCTCCCGCCCACGCTTCGTCTTGATCACAATCCGCGCCCGCACCAGGTAGGCAACGTGTTTAGAAATCATTTGCTGCGAGAGTGCAAACGGCTCCGTCAAGCCGTGCACGGAGACAGGCCCGCGGGAGAGCCGTTCAACCATCGCCCGCCGGGTTGGATCGGACAAAGCCGAAAATGTTGTACTCAACCTATCCACAACCCTATGGTAGTGGATTTGCACTGAATGTCAATTGATAATTCTCGTAAGCGAGATTTCCATTCCCTGGTCCGTGAAGCCTTGGACCGGCGCCTGATAGATCGCCAATGCACTGACTGAACAGGATTGCTACCCTTAAGTTGGCTTGTCGTTAGCAGAGCTGTCGCATCTTTGTCTAAGCGGAGGTCCTATTTGTGAAGCAGAATTTCGCCGCAATGATCCTCGGTGGTACCGGACAAGTTGGTGGAGCCGCCGTCGCGGAGTTGCTGGCAATTCCGGAATGCCGGGAAGTGGTGATGGTGACCAGAAAGCCCATTGCCCAGCGATCGCGGATGCGCAACGTCGTTCTTGATACCAGCGCTGCTGACTTTGCCGAGCGCACTGCCGCCGTTGCCCGCGAAGTTCTGAGCGAAGGCCCCGTTAGCGCCGTGAGCTGTGTGGGCGTCGGCGCTGGATCGGCGCGCTGGAGCGAAGAAGAGTTGAAAAGACTTGAAGTCGGCGTCGTGGGCGCCTTTGCGCGTGGCTGCCATGAGGCCGGAATCGCCCAGTTTTGCCTGCTCTCCGCTGTAGGAAGTTCAGCCGGTAGCCGGTTTCGCTATGCCCGTGTCATGGGCATGAAGGAAGACACTGTGCGTAACGTCGGCTTTGCCCGCCTCGCTATCTTTCGCCCCGGCATCATTGTGGGCAACGCTCATACCCCGGCCCTGGTGGGTTGGTTGGGAAACCTCGTGCCTGGGAAGTTTGGCAATATTGATCAGCGAATCCTCGGTCGCTCAATCGCCGCAGAGATAGCCGTGCACAGTCAAGAGACTGGTGAAGTTATCCGCGAAAACGCAGCAATGAAAAAACTCGCTTTGCGCTTGACCGCCGGAATTTAGGGTGAAGTCCCGGATGATAGACTGGCGCTTGAAAAATGGCACAGGTATTAATCGTTACCGGAGATGCGGGCGAATCCTACGAAGCGCTTTACGCGGTTCACCGGTTTCGGGAGGAAGAGTGGCGCGTGACCGTTGCTGCTCCTTCGGTTCGTCGTCTTCATCTCGTCATACACGACTTTGAGCCGGGGTGGGATACCTACGTCGAGCGTCCCGGCTACGGTCTCGAGTCTGACATCTCGTTTGACCAAGTAAATGTGGATGACTACGATGCCATCCTCATCCTGGGCGGCCGCGCGCCTGAGTACCTGCGCAATGATCGGCGATTGCTCGATGTTGTCCGCGAATTCGATGCGAAGCAGAAATGGATTTTTGCCATCTGCCATGGCATCCAGGTGCTGGCAGCCGCAGGCCTCACGAAAGGCAAGCGCATTACCTGCTATGAACACGTCCGCTTCGAAGCCGAGCAAGCTGGAGGAACGTTTGTAGACCAGCAGGCGGTGCGTGATGGTCGCATGGTCACCGGTCAGACCTGGCAGTCGCACCCCGAGTTCTACCGGGAGATCTTTGCCTGCCTGGCGTCAACCCGTCGGCCCTGAAGGGCGCGGCATTCATCGAATTGCAATTGACACATCGAGGTTCGCGCTTGCCCAGGTCCCAGAAGCGGGACCTGGAGCACGCGGCTCAGTGGTCAGGCAGAGGGTCTTTCTTCTCAGATGAGCGAGAGGAAGCGGCGCTGGTCTTCGTCGACGACTGTGCTTCGGGCTGTTGGCAACTGCGTACGATTCACGATGCGAAAGAATTCCCCGCAGGCTGCCTTGCCCTTCGATTTTCAGTGACCTTCATGCGTCGGCAGGAAGGTGGGCTACCTTGAGCACGAGAGAGGGTGCGTGACCTTGCGCCTGCGGCACGTCGGCTGGAGCGTACTGAAGGGTGAGGACGGTGATGTCGTCCTCCTGGCCGAAGGCTTGCGCGGCGTGGGCGATTTCGCCGGCGGAGAGATGGCTGATCTGCTGGGTGCGGTCGAAGCCGAAGAGCTCGCCGGTGGGAGACTGTGCTTCCACTACACCGTCGGTGAGGCAGGTGAGGGCGTCGCCGGGATCGAGGCGCGATTGTGTTTCCGCGTAGGTCTCGTGGGCGCTGATGCCGAGGGGCAAGCCTGGATCGGAGTCCATCTCGACGCCGTTGCGATAGGGCGGGAAGTGGCCGGCATTGGCCAGGCGGCACTGACCGTCCGCCTGAAGCAGCATGCAGAGGCATGTGGCGAAGCCGCCGTCCAGGCGCAGGCATAGCTCCTGATTGAGACCATTGAGAATGGCCTCGGGTTGCGGATTGGCTCGCGCCAGCGTGCTGACGGCGCCGAGGATGAGAGAGACGGTCATGGCCGCGCCCAGACCTTTGCCGCTGACATCGCCGAGCACGATGAGCGTGCCGCCGGAAGGAAGCGCGATGAGTTGAAAGAAATCGCCACCGACGACGTGCGCCGGATGATAGGCGGTCTGGATGGAGTAACCGGGTGAGGCGGGAAGCGTGGCGGGAATGAGCATGCGCTGCAGTTCCTGCGCGTTGCGGTACTCCTGCTCGAGGATGCCCTGGCGGTGACGCTGCTCCTGCGAATAGCGCCATGCGGCATAGAGGACAGCGATGAGCAAGGTAAGGCCGGAGAGCGTGTTGAGCCGGAATTCATTTCCGCGGATGGTGAACAGAACCCCGCTGGTTTGGGCGGCGATGGTCCAGTGGGTCCAGCGTGTGCCGAGTCCGAGAGTGTCGTTGATGCCCTGGGTCACGACGTCGAACACGACGGCCAATACGAGGAACCAGCGGGCGAAGTCGAGGCGGCGGCGGATGACCAGCGCGACAAGATACAGTCCGAAAAACTCGAAGAGCTCGCCGGGGATGGTGGCTGCGATGTCGAGGGCAAGAAAGGTGCGCGGAAAGCGCCACATCCAATCGCCAACTGCCCAAATGGTGTCGACGAAGGCGAGGAGCAGGATGATGATGGAAAGCCAGGCGGTGAAGCGAACGAGGCGGCGATTGCCGTCGAGTCCGAGCAAGTACAGGAGGACAAAATATAGAGCGGCATCATGTACAGCGATGACCGGCCCGATGGATCCATAGAGCGCGCGGACGGTGGGTTCAGCCACGGGTTCGACGAAGAGGGCGTAGAAGCCGAAAAACAGGCTGATGCCGAGCCAGAAAAGCATCCATTGGTTCCGGCTGCGCAGCCAGAAGGCCAGGCACGCAATGGCGAGTACGGCGGTGGATATGTCGAGAAAGATGCTGAAGATCGAACCACGCAACGTCTCATAGCGTTGCGTATTCTTGATGCCGTGGAGCGAGGCGAGGCTACCAATGAGCGGCGGCACAATGACGCCGCCCTCGGATGGCGACGAAGCATAGGTGTGGGGCGCCTTCCAGACGCGGATCGCGAGCACGCCGCTGGTGGCAAGAGGCAGAGAAAAAACCTGGGATGGGGGAAACCAGTACGAGACGGGATGCGGAGGAAATTGGCCGAGGACGCCGACGAAGCGGCCGTTCCAAAAGATACCGGCAACGTCCTGCGGTCTGGAGATCATCAGGCCGAGGTTGAAGCCGGAAGGCAGCGAACCGAGGTCGATGTGACGGCGATACCAGGCATAGCCCGTGTAGCCGGTGTGTCCCTGCTCCTCCCACGTCTGATTCACCTGAACGGTTTGCCAGGCGCTGTCGTCGAAGGCGGGCGAGGCCCAGGCGGGATCGTCGCCGACGTGGAACTGCCATGGGCCATCGACGGGAAGTGCGCCGTTGCCGAGCCCGGGCAACTGGAGCGTAGGCACCGGCGCGGCGGCCGCGGAGGATGCGAAGAGCAGAGTGAGCAGGAGGGCCAGGACTGTCCCCGCACAGTGGCATAGCGATACCGACCGCCAGGCGAATGAGACGGGAACCCGAGGGACGCGTGTCGAGCGTGCCGGGACATGACGCGGCACGAAGGCCAGAATCTCAGGCATGCAAACTCCGCGGGGAAACCTTTGGGGCGATGGGGACCTGTGCAACAGGATATATGAGGACGGAAGACGGGGAGATTGAGGGAGCGGCTCGGGCGGCAAATCCTCCCAGGTGGTTTGAACAGGTCAGATGAGCGGGAGGAAGCGGCGCTGGTCTTCGTCGTAGCGCTCGATGGAGCCGGAGAGGATGTCGTAGTACCAGCCGTGGACCTGGAGGCGGCCTTCAACGAGGGCACGGGCGACAGAAGGCTGCGCGCGCAGGTTAAGCAGCTGAGCGACGACGTTGCCGCGGATGAGTGAAGAAAGCTCCGCCTGCGGTCCGTCGGCTGGGTTGATTGGCTGGCGGTAAGTGAAGGCGGCCTCGACATGGCTGAGCCAGCGGGAGGCTCGGGGCAGGTTCTCAAGGGCGGTGCGGTTGAGCGCGGCCTTGAGTGCTCCGCAATCAGAATGGCCGCACAGGATTGCGTGCTGGACTTTGAGGACTTCGACGGCGTACTCGATGGTGGCGGTGGCGCCATCGACGTCGTTGCAGGTGACGGGAACGACGTTGCCGGCGTTGCGAGTGATGAAGAGGTCTCCGGGCCCGGTGCCGAGGATGAGGTCGGGGACGATACGCGAGTCAGAACAGGTGATGAAGAGGAACTCAGGCGCCTGCGACTCGGCGAGGAGATGAAACTGGTTCTTTCGATCAGGAAAAATTTTCTCGTGAAACTTCTTGTGGCCTGCAATCAACCGATCCATCTGAACTCCCGAAGCTGCATTCAATCTTCTCCCGCCAGAAACAAGGGTATCGCATGGGGCCTGTTATTTTTGATCGAGAGATACCGCACTGCAAGAAGCGCAGGGGAGAAGCGTAGCGTGACATTGAGACGAGTGGTGTTGCTGAGCGCCGGGATGGCGGCATTTGCGGTGAGCGCAGTTGCGCAGGCAGTGAGCACGCTGGATATGCCGTTGCAGAGACGCGTGGACCGCATTGCCGATCAGGTGCTGGAGGAGACGGGTGTTCCGTCTGCGTCGGTGGCCGTGGTGAAGGGCGGCAAGGTGGTGTACGCGAAGGCCTATGGCAAGGCGCTGCTGGATCCGCCGGTGGCGGCGACGGCGGAGATGCGGTACTCGATCGGGTCGATCTCGAAGCAGTTTACGGCGACTGCGATTCTGCTGCTGCAGGAGCAGGGGAAACTCTCGCTGGATGATGCGGTGGGCAAGTATGTGCCGGGGCTGACGCGCGGCGATGAGGTAACGATCCGGCAGATTTTGTCGCATACCTCGGGCTACCAGGATTACTGGCCGGAGGACTACGTGATGACGCCGATGCTGAAGCCGGAGACGGCGCAGCAGATTCTGGACACGTGGGCAAAGAAGCCTCTGGATTTTGAGCCGGGCACGCAGTGGCAGTACTCAAATACAAATTTTGTGATCGCGGGAGCGATTGTGGAGAAGGTGAGCGGCGAGAAGCTGATGGATTTTCTCGCAGAGCATATCTTTCGTCCGCTGGGCATGAAGTCAGTGTGGAACAGCGATGAAACGAAACTGACGCAGGCGGACGCGACACCGTATTATCGCCACGCACTGGGGCCGCTGCGGCCAGCGCCGAAGGAAGGGCGCGGCTGGATGTTTGCCGCGGGCGAACTGGCGATGACGGCGCACGACCTGGCGCTGTGGGATGCGAGCCTGATGGCGCAGACAGTGCTGAAGCCGGAGAGCTACAAGGAGATGTTCACCGAGGTGAAGCTGAAGGACGGCAAGGGCACGCATTATGGGCTGGGCGTGGAGGTGACGGAGCGCGGCGGGCACAGGTCGATTGAGCACAGCGGCGAAGTGTCGGGCTTTGTTTCAGACAACGAAGTGCTGGTGGATGACGGCGTGGCGGTGGTGGTGCTGACGAACCAGGACGCGGTGAGCGCAGCAAGCATGATTGCGCAACTGGCTGCGCCGGTGGTGGCGGAGTTTCCGCTGACGGGGCCGGAGCAGCAGGCGCTGGAGATTTATCGCGGGCTGCAGGAGGGGAAGATCGATCGCGCGCTGCTGGCGCCGAATCTGAACGACTACTTCACCGCTGAGGCACTTGCCGATTTTAAAGAGAGCCTGGGCCCGCTGGGCGAACCGCTGGCGCTGAAGCAGAGTAGCGAGGCGCTGCGGGGCGGGATGACGTTCCGGCGGTTTTCGATCAGCTATCCGAACAGACACTTGACGCTGACGACGTTCACGTATCCGGACGGGAAGCTGGAGCAGTTTCTGGTGGCGCCGGCGGACTGAGGGCACGCCTAGCTCGACGCGGTTGTGGTTTCCCACCCATGCGCGAACGACTCGCATGGATGGGGCACCCGGCAGGGTGCGCTTTCTCAGGTCCCGTTTTCGTGCTGATTGAGGCTGAGCGGAAATGCAGGTCCTTCTCTCACCACCCCCAGGCTGAAGAAAACGCCTGGGGCTCCGTTCGCTCAGGATGACACGCCTTGAAGGTAAGGGAGCGCGTTGCTCGTGGCTCAGGATGAGACGAGACGGCCGCGCGGCCGGGACAACCCGAGTTCGATACACTTGCTTAGGACTGAGATATGTTTGAGAACCTTACTGACAAATTGCAGCGCGCATTCAAGAATCTGCGCGGACAAGGGACGCTGACGGAAGAGAACATCGGCGAGGCGCTGCGCGAGATTCGCGTGGCGCTGCTTGAAGCCGACGTCAACCTGAACGTGGTGAAGGAGCTGATCGAGCATATCCGCGCCAAGGCCATCGGCACAGAGGTGCTGACGGCGCTATCGCCCTCCGAGCAGGTGATCAAGATTGTGCGTGACGAGCTGGTGACGATGCTGGGCAAAGATACGGCGCGGTTCAAGTTTGCGTCGCAGCCGCCCACGGTGATTTTGATGGCGGGTCTGCAGGGCTCGGGCAAGACGACGACGACGGGCAAGCTGGCGGCGTGGCTGAAGAAGGGCGGGCATCGGCCGATGCTGGTGTCGGTTGACGTGTATCGGCCGGCGGCGCGCGAACAGCTGAAGGTGGTGGCGAAGCAGATTGACGCAAAGCTCTACGAAGGCGATTTGAAGGGCGAGACGCCGGGAACGGCG
>CAWITZ010000009.1:0-389885 GCA_963839215.1 uncultured Acidobacteriaceae bacterium
GAAGACTCCGAGAGCGATTTTGCAAGTGCTTGGTTCTAATGGTCGGGACGGGCAGATTTGGAACTCCCGACCCCTCGCACCCCAAGCGAGTGCTCTACCAGGCTGAGCCACGTCCCGACACAATCGAGCCGGCTCAGGAGAGCCGGCCTCAGGGGTTCCCCTTCAGTTTACACCAGCCAGGCCTCCCTCACGCCTTGCCTAAGTGCTTCAGCGCCAGCGAGCCGCGTGAGATCCGCGCATGCCGTCCACGCCGCCCCCGGGCCCGTGGACGACGGGCGGGTAGAGCCGCGCGTCCCCGTCGCATACCCACGCGGCCATGGGCGAAAGAAGAGCTGCCCCATCGTCAGCGCGCCACGCTGATGTCGCCACCCGCCAGGTTCCCGTCCATCCTCTCCAGGGCTCTCGGATTCGATGTGCCTTTCCAGAACGCCTCTCGGAGTCCCGGCGCAGACCGCTCGAACTCGGCCTCGATCCGCGCCCGTCATATCCGCTCCGACCCATTGGCACGTGGCAACGGTCCATCGACATGCTTCCCCTCCGGAGCGCGCGTCGCGTCGAAGAGCGATGGCTCCGCCACCAGCACAAACGGTCGCTCTCCGCTCGCCCCTGTGCGACTCCCTCTTCTCCGGCAGCGATTTCCTCAAGATTTCCGCCCAGGTGCACAGTAATAGCCTTCGAGGCGTTCACGCGCTTTCCACGGAACCAGCTCGCGCAGCCGTAGTCCACCTTGAACACCCCCGGCGCCGGAGAAAGCGCTCTGACATTCGCCTGAAACCATCGGTCACGCGATCCTCGACCATCCGCGCCAGCGCTTGCGGCGTCGTATCGCGCAGCATACCTCGAACTCCGAATCCAGTTCCTTCAAATAGCCAATGCGCGCGGGGTCTAGATCCCCGCCCCCAGGGACACCAGATACTTCACCAGCGCCTGCGTCAGCGCCCCGGGCCCGCCTGTCGGAACTGGCCAGCCCACGGCATGCGCCGCACCAGCAAGGACCCGTGCGACCGCAGAGGTCGACGGTTCATCGAAGCTCATGGACGAGTGCCCTGCCAGCCCTGCAAACAGCGTGCGGGTTCACATGCTTTTGAACCTCGCCTTCGCCGGCATCGCCGCCGTTTGCAGACCGACGATTCCAAAATGCGCACAGCCTCAGCGGATGCCGCGGCATCCGCAGCATTGGCCCCGATGTCTCCTCGGTAAAGTCCGCCCGATGCTTCACCAGCGGTTCCATCGAGCCGCGCCACGCATGGCCATCCTCGCCCAGTTTCTCTCCACATAGTATGGCTACGCTCCAGCCGCACTGCGCTTCCATCGTCAAGCGGATCCGCAAGCGGGGCTTCACCATGCACCCATTCAACGTAGAGCGGCAGCGTCCTGAAGAATGGTGAACCCGCGGCCATTGGCATCACCGCCGCGCCAAAGTCATGCTGAAAACCAGGCAATCTCAGCGGCAGCGTCCGCACCGCACCGCCCGGTTCCGCCTCCGCCTCAAGGACCTCCGCGCGCGGCCCGCCTTCGCCAGCACGATCGCCGCCGCAAGGCCGTTCGGCCCCGCCCCGATTGCGCATGCGCGCAGTTTGCTCTTACTCATGGAGCATGCGTCATCACCGCAAACTGCCCATTCCCAACGCGCGTAATCTCTGGCGCATATCAGCCTAGATACTGCCTTCTCCACCAGTTCCCCATGCGCTGCTTTTCCTCCATTGAGGTAAGCCAGTACTGCCACAGCACAGCGCGCACATACCACAGCGGCGATTGTCCACACGGACTCCCCTTGAACAAGGCCATCACATCGTGGCTGTTTCAAGCAGCCGCTATTCGGTCACTGGAACGATGTCAGTTTGACGCCAGTCTCCCAGCGAAGCAAACCACAGTTCAAGTCAAACCGCGTTTGATACGGTGCATAGATCCTCGGGCCTCATTCACCAGTTGCGGCTTGTGGCCGAAGAGGTCCGGCTGCCATGCTCGCCATCGTTCGATCCCTGGACTCGATCTCGTCGCAGCCGCGCATCTTAACCGCAAATAGTCCATATTGGTTGGCGATTCTGAACGGCTCGGCCAGGCAATCGGCGCCTTCGGCAGCGGAAGATCACGCCACGCCAGGCGCAACATCTGCGTCGTTCTCGAAGCGGCGGTCCACGTCAGCATCACCGCGTTGCCGCCAGTTTCGTCGCTTCCAGCGCTCCATAAGAGAGCTCTCTGTCGGCGCCTCTGACGCGGTTGCGCCTTTCGCGGGCTGATGCTCGCGGCTTCCACCGCTGCGGCACGAACCGCCTGAGTGCACCGGTCATCCAGCAACAGGAACCCCAGCGGCAGCACGAGGTAATTCAGAGACATGTAATTGGCCGTTAGGATCACCGGGATCTTCCACAGCGTTACGATCACAAAGCAAACCATCCGCGCGCGCCGCCCCATAAACAACTCGGCACCCGCACAGTTCGATCACCAGCGTGCCTGCCGTGCTTGCTACGTGGAACCGTCGCGGCAAATGCTGCGATACCATCCGAGCCACGTCGGCAGCGGCCCTTCTGGTCGTCTCGTCCCATCGCCGTCAGGTGCCGCCACTCCTCATCGGCAAGCGGCAGCTTTACCATCCCGACTCGAAGTCGATGCGGACCACTCCCACTGCAGCGGCCGCAGACTTGCCTTTGACAGCGGCTCGCGACGCCTCATCCCCGCCGCGCCCGCGCGGCGAAAAAACAGCGCGATAAATCCCGCTTCCAGCAACATTCCGTCCGACTGGTAACCGGAGAAATCCTGCGATGCCGCTACAAACGCCAGAGAACATGCCCAGCAGGCGAAGAGGCTCACGCGCGGCCATATGTTCATCAGCGCCAGCACTGACGCGGCCACTCCCAGCCACGTTACCGATCAGCATCGCTGAGCCGGATGAAATCCAATAGAGCGACGGCGCATACCAGTAGCGCGAGATCCGCTCACGACGCGCGCAACTGCCCCCAGGTATTGCACCGCGGGCAGCACTCCCTCCGGCCCAATCTCTCCCTGATCTGAAACAGCAGCGAGTAAAAGGCGGAAAAGTACATCGCCGCCAGCGCGCGCAGAAAAATCCATCGCGGAATCAGCCGATCCGCGGGCCCATGGTGGCCATCGAACAGCCACCGAATCACGTTGCCCGGACTGCGCGTGTCCATCTCGCCATCAGATAGACCTCGCCGAGCTCTCAAGGTCAACGACTTTGCGCGATACGCGCGCGCTCACTCCGGCGCGTCTGTCTTCCCGCTCGTAAGCGCTCGAATAATCTCGATCTCCCGCTCGCGATATGGCTTGCCATCGGGATAAAAGACATCATCCCTCCACACCGCCGGCTGCAGCGTCACCTGGGCCGCTCCCAGGAGTCCCACGGATTCCACGTCTGGCTCTTGCCCGCTACCAGCCCCCAGTTGATTGCGCCCACGTGATACTTCTTCGCCAGCGGCAGCACCGTGTCAAACGTGCTCCCAATTCCGCGCCATATATTCAGTGCAGATCAACGGCCGATGAAACTGCTCGAGCAGCTTCACATGCGCTTCAAAGTCTTCCGGCCATCCGTAGTTGTGAAAGCTGATTACGTCCGACTGCTCGATCTGAACCCTGCCCACCGGCGTCATCGTTTTCAGCGAGCTCCAGTCCCCATGCCACACGCCGCTCGTTAACGGCTGCGTGGGATGCTCGGCGCGCGCCCACGCAAACACCTTCGGCAACAGGCCAAGAATAATGTCGTTCTTGTTCTTCGCGTCGCCCTTCCCATACGAGCTGTCATTGCCGTTGTCCGGCTCATTCCACATATCCCACGCGAGAATGCGATCGTCCTTCGCGAATGCACCCACCACGCCTTTTCGTATTTCTCAAGGCGTGGAAACTGTGCGGAGTCCTTCAATATCGCAGTGCCCGCGCCTGTACCCAGCCCGAATTATGTACGCCGGGAATCGGCGGATGTTGCGGCCCCAGTTTCGGAAACGGATCCCAGCATGAATCGAAGAGCACAAACATCGGCCGAATATGATGCCGCGCTGAAATCGCGAGAAATTCATCGATCCGCTTCTCGAATCCCTCCGGATCCTGCTCCCACAGCAGGTTGTGCAGAAACACTCGCATCGTGTTCATGCCCGCTGCTTCTGCCCATCCCAGTTCGCGGTCGATCGTCTTCGGATCCGACGTCTCCGCCTGCCACATCTCCAGCTCATTGATCGCCGTCGACGGCAGAAAATCCGCGCCCACTATCCATGGCTGCTTCGCATACCACGCATTCGCCTCTGCTTCCGTCCAGCGCTCCTCCGCTGTCACCAGTTGCGCCGTGCCAAAGAAGACAAGCAACGCCATCCAGATCGCGGCTCCGCGCCGCCCGTTCAATGTCTTCATCCCACCCTCGCAATTGCAAAACAGAGATTCTAATTCGTCTTCGCCAGTTCAGTCGCTCGTGCCCGCTCCGCCGCCGCATCCCCGGGCCTGCCCTGCCGCTCATACGCAATCGCCAGTTGCGTGTGCGGATCGGCAAACGTCGATCGGCAGCAATCGACTCCTGGTAGCGCGCAATAGCATCCCCAACCTGTCCGCGCAGCATCTGTTGGTTCCCGGCATTCAAAGCGACGAGCTAGCCCTTTGCCGGGTCGCTGCACTGCCCGACAACTCTGTCTCCTCGCTTAGCAAGGTGATCGCCTTCTTCAGCGAGATCCGCAGCCTCCGGCAGCGCGCCCAGCCTGCTTCTGCGCGCTTCCCAGAAGCGCCACGCATGCATCGCCGTTCTCGGGCCGCAGCGCCACCACCTTCTTCAATTGCGTCACCGCGTCGTCCGGCCTCCCCATCTGCGTGTAGAGAATGCCAAGCGCATAGGGCGCATCCGGCAAGCCCGGGTCCATTGTTGCCGCCTTCTAAGTTCCGCGGCCGCATCGTTCAGCCTGTCTTTGAATTTGTAGGCCACACCCAGGTCATAATGCAGTTGCGGATCGTTCGGCTCAATCGCCAGCGCCTTTTCAAATCGGCGATCGCCTCATCAAACACAGACAACTGCAGGTTCGCCACGCCATGTCCTTCAAAAGCGCCGCGTCCTTCTGGCCGTCTGCAGCCGCGCGGTTGAAATAGGTGAGGCCCTCTTTCGCATTTCCCGTCAACGTTAGCGCCACGCCAAGATTGGTCAATGCAATGTCGTTGTGGGGCTCACGCGCCACTACTTTCTCAAACGAAGGAATCGCCTCTGGCTGTCGCCCAAGTCGCTGCAGTGCCATTGCCAGCTCAATCTGCGCGCTGCCCATCTGGGGGTTCACTTTGAGCGCACGCTCAAACGCCCGCACCGCTTCCACATCCATGCCAAGCTTCGTCTGCGTTCGCGCGTACTCATAAAGCGCCGTGGCATCCGGCGGCGGAATCTTTGTTGCGGCATCCAGCGTCGTGAGCGCTGTCGCCACATCTCCCAGCTCCCGCTGTGCAACCCCGAGATGAACCCAGGCCTTCACATACATTCCATTCAGCGCCAGCGCCTGCTGAGAATGCTGCTTTGCCTCATCCCACTTGCCCTGCTGTGCGTATACGGAGCCAATCGCATCCTCCACATCCGCGGTCTTTGCGCCTGCAGCCTCTTCTGCGTTGAACTCCGCCAGCGCCGCGTCCAGCTTCCCTGCGGCCTCCAATGCATGCGCATACTGGTCATAGAACGAAGGAGGTAACTGCGTCTGTCCCCCGGCGCGCGCAGCTTTCATCGCCGCCTCAAAAAAGGGAATCGCTTCTGCCGGATGCCCGGCTCGCGCGTAGGCGATGCCCAGGTTCGCCTCGTTCCCCGGTTCGCCCGGATTCATCCTCTGCGCAATTTGCAACTCTGCAACCGCTTCGTCTGACCTGCCAAGTTCCAGCAGCACGGCGCCAAGCGCTTCATGCGATTGAGGAAGATCGGGCGCCAGCTTCACCACATCGGCAAACTTCTCATACGCCTGTTGCAAATGCCCGCTCTGGCGCAGCTCGAACCCTTCGCGGAATTCGTCGGTCGCCCTCTTCAGCAGGGCCGCATTGTCTTCTACCGTCTGCTGTGCAGACATGCGCGAACCGCCACAGCACCATCAGAGACAACCCTGCCCCCGCTACCACTTCCCTCAATCGCATTCCGCTATTTCTCCAGTGATTCTGGCCGCCCCACGGCCATCTACGCCTGCCTGCGCCCGCAGGTTGTACCTGATGTAATTCGCCAGTCCTTTGCGCTGCGCAGATCAAGGGCACGCATCCGTCGGGCGCATGTGCACGCGCTGCAATCGCACCAGGCATCAAAGGGGTTCGGCGGCTCCCAGCAGTCTACCGCTTCCGCGCCTCGAACCACCATCACGAACCCCAATTGCCATTGACTGCGCATGGGCCGGCATTCAAACCAAACCCCGGCGCTGGGCAATGAGCGTGTGTCGCAATCTCTCTGCAAAGCACGCATTCTTCCCGATAGAGATTTTCGCGAAAGCCCTACGTCGGCTCGGTCTATATCTACATGTCATTCTTTCCACTCCGCCTTCGTGAACTTTTTGCTCGCCGCTCGCGTACTTCTCTTCAGCCGCCCTTCCCCCGCGCGGCCACTCTTCATGCAGGAGACCCCCGTGAACCTCTCCAGCCAGCTTCGCCAGGTCATCCGCCGCCTCAGCCGCGCCCCTCTCTTCACACTCATCACGCTCATCACTTTGGCAGTCGGCATTGGCGCCAATATCGCAGTCTTCAGCGTCGTTGAAGGAGTCCTCCTCAAGCCCCTCCCCTACCCTCATCCTGAAATCCTCGTCGGCGTCTGGCATCGCGCTCCCGGCCTCAATCTCGACGAGGTCAACATGGCGCCGTCCAACTACTTCATCTACCGCGAGCAGAACCGTGTCTTCGAGGACATCGGCCTCTATCAGGGAGACTCGGTCGCCATCACCGGCTCCGGCAACCCCGAGCAGGTCGACGCTCTCGACGTCACCGACGGTGTCCTGCCCGTCCTCGGCATCGCACCCATGCTTGGCCGCTGGTTCAACAAGTCCGATACCGCTCCCAACGGCCCCGCGAACATCATCCTCGACTACGGTTACTGGCAGCGCCGTTTTAACGCTGACCGTTCAATCATCGGCCGCAGCATCCTCGTCGACGGCAAGGCCCGCACCATCATCGGAGTCATGCCTCGCAACTTCCAATTCCTCGACTGGAAGCAGCCCGCCATCTTCCTGCCCATTCAGCTCGATCGCGGCAAGACCATGCTCGGCCAGTTCAGCTACACCGGCGTTGCCCGCCTCCGCCCCGGTGTCACGCTCGCCGCAGCCAATGCCGACATTGCTCGCCTCATTCCCACCGTCTGGGTCAGCTTTCCCGCCCCGCCCGGATTCAGCATCGATCTCTTCCAAAAAGCCCGCCTCTCGCCGAAGATCCGCCCCCTGGCCAGTGATGTCGTTGGCGATGTGGCCCACTTCTCTGGATACTCATGGGAAGTATCGGGATCGTCCTGCTCATCGCCTGCGCCAACGTGGCAAATCTTCTGCTCGTTCGCGCGGAGGGCCGCAGCCAGGAGCTCGCAATCCGCTCCGCTCTCGGCGCCGGCCGCTGGCGCATCGCCAGCGATTTTCTCTTGGAGTCGCTTCTCATCGGCCTCGCCGGCAGCGCGCTCGGCCTCATCCTGGCCTGGGGAGCCCTCCACCTCCTCGTCGCCCTCGCGCCCTCTGGCCTTCCGCGCCTTCACGACATCGGCATCGATTTCACCGTCCTGGTCTTCACCGTTCCGTCGCCCTGCTCTGCAGCGTCCTCTTCGGGTCTATCCCTGCCCTGCGTTACACCGGCGTGCGCGTCAGCACCAGCCTTCGCGAAGGCGGCCGTTCCCTGAGCCAGGGCCGCGAGCGCCACCGCACCCGCAACATCCTTGTCGTCATTCAGGTCTCGCTCGCCTTTGTGCTGCTCATCTGCTCCGGCCTCATGATCCGCACCTTCGCCGCGCTCACTCACGTCGACGCAGGCTTCGACGTCACTGCGCCCATCCAGACTTTCCGCCTCGGCATCCCCGAAGCCGAAATGCCCAACGACGACAATGCGCTTCACATTCAGCATGAAATCCTCAACCGCGTCGCCGCATTCCCGGCGTCACCTCCGCCTCCTACGGCCTCTCCGTGCCGATGGACGGCGGCCAGTGGGGCGACCCGCTCTACGCCCAAGATCGTCCCGTCGCCGACGGCACCATGCCTTCCCTGCACCGCTTTAAGTTCGTCGCGCCGGGCTTCTTCTCCACGATCGGCGTACCGCTCCTCGCCGGGCGCGATTACACATGGGACGAGATCTTTCAAAGGTTCCGGTCGGCATCGTCTCCGCCAAAGCCGCCCGCGAATTCTGGGGCAGCCCCGCCGCCGCTCTCGGCAAACACATCCGCGTCGGCTCCAAAGACGACTGGCGCGAAATCATCGGCGTCGTCGGCGATGTCTACGATGACGGAACCAGCAAGGATGCGCCCCCCATCGTCTGGTGGCCCATCCGCACGGAACATTTCGAAGCCGGCCAGGTTCACCTCCAGCGCTTCGTTGTCTACGCTCTCCGCACGCCGCGCGCAGGCTCTGAAAGCCTCATGAAAGATATTCGCCAGGCCGTCTGGTCCGTCGACGCCAATATCCCCATCACTGAGGCCTTCCCCGAGAGCCACTACTACGGCCGCTCCCTTGCCCGCACCCGTTCACGCTCATCATGCTCGGCCTGGCCGCGGCATCGCCCTGCTTCTTGGCCTCGTCGGCCTCTACGGCGTCATCGCCTACTCCGCTTCACAACGCCGCCGCGAAATCGGCATCCGCATCGCCCTCGGCGCACAGCGTTCCACCATCACCGGCATGTTCGTTCGCCAGGGGCTGATCCTCGCTCTCACTGGAATCGGCTGCGGCGTGGTCCTCGCCTTCGCCGCCACGCGTCTCCTTAGCTCCCTGCTCTTTCACGTCAGCCCCATGGACCCCATCACCTACGTGGCGGCCTGCCTAGCCCTGTCCGCAGCGGCCGCCCTCGCCAGTTACATCCCCTCGCGACGACCGCTACCGTCAATCCAGTGGAGGCCCTTCGCGCAGAGTAAAGATGCGCTCCGCGCGGCCAACCCAACCCGTGTCATTCCGAGCGAACGCAGCGAGTCGCAGGATTGGCACTCCGACCAGTCCCACGAGGCTACGCGGGCAAGCACAAAATGACCGGCGCTCAGCCCGCTCCACCTCGGCTGTGCTACGCTCGTCCAGTCGTGGAAAATTTTGAAAAAGCGCCGGCAGAGGTTCAGGAGATCCTCTCCAAGCCGATCCAGCAGCTCGGCTTGAAGCTTGAAGGCTCTCCCCTTGAACGCTTTGTTGCAACTTACAAGGAGCTGGATGCCAAGGGCATTCACCGCTTCCAACCTCGCTGCTACCTTACCGACGAGCGGGGCTGCCCCAACATGGAGCCCGTCATCGGGATCCCCTTCTACCTCGCCGATCCCAAGCTGCAGCGCCTCGAGTCCGAGATGAACGACATTGAAGACGCGCGCCAGATCATGATGTACATGCGTCATGAGGCCGGTCACGCCTTCAACTACGCCTACGCGCTTTTCAAAACGCCGGAATGGCGCGACACCTTCGGCCCCTTCCGCCGCCCTTACCGCGAAAACTACAAGCCCGTTCCTTTTTCCCGGCAGTTCGTCCGCCACATGGAAGGTTGGTACGCGCAAAAACATCCCGACGAAGACTTCGCCGAAACCTTCGCCGTCTGGTTGACACCTCGCTCCAACTGGCGCAACGCTATCAGGGCTGGGGCGCGATGAAAAAACTGCTTTACATGGACCGCATCGGCCGCGCTCTCGGCAACACCGATCCCGTCGTAGCTCACGGCGATACCGACATCACCGTCGATGAAATGAATGTCACCGTCGGCGAGTTCTATCAGCAGGCGCTCGATCAGCAGCTCACTCCCGGCGAGCTTCCGCTCGATACCGACTTGCGCGATATCTTCAACGTATCGAAGCGCCGCAGAAAAAATGTTCGCCCCGCGGTCGATCTGCTTCGCGCAAATCGCAAGACTCTCGTCGACAAAGTCAACTACTGGACCGGCGTTCAACGTCCGCTCGTCAAGAAGCTTGTTGAAACCATCGAAACAAAAGTCAGCGACCTCGGCCTGCGTGCCGACATAAAATGTGAGACAGAATATTTGACCGAGGTCAGCGTGTACGCTACAGCGTTGGCAATGAACTACATCACTCGGGGCAAATTCATTTTGCCTTGAGTGGCCGTTGGTAATTGATCGGAGCAATACTGGAGAGGCGCAGAGGCACATGGCAAACCTCAAAGTAACGATCTTGGACGACGTCTGGGAATACGGCCCACCGGAGCCAGAGCCGGACCCGGTCAAGGCGCCGCGCGGCAAAAATCGCAAGCGCGGAAAAAGAAAAAAGAACTCCGCTCTACGATCGCGAAGAAATTTCCAGGCGTTCACGCGGCTCGCCCACCAGCCTTCCTATCACATCTCAAGGCAACAACCAGTCGCTTTTCGCGCTTGCCAAATGCGGTGCCGACCTTATCTTCAATCTCACTGAGTCCTACGGCGGCGACGACACCATGGACAAGAACATCGCCGCCTACCTAAAATGCTGCGCATTCCCTACACCGGCGGCGGCCGCAGGCCCTCTATCTCGCCCAGGACAAGGCGCTCGCAAAAAGATATCGACCTTCACAAGATCAACACGCCGGACTTCGCCACTTCCTATAAAGGACGAACCCATCACTCCCACGACATAGATTCCGCTGATCGTAAAGCCCGTCTCCGAAGGCTCCATAGGCATCGACAACGGTTCCGTCGTCGACAGCGTTAAAGAGCTTATGGGGCGCATCCACTACATCCACGAGGAATCGATAGCCCCGCGCTCATTGAGGAGTACATCGAAGGCCGCGAAATCTACGCCATTCTTGGCAACGATAACGCCGAAGTCCCATCATTGAGCTCGACCTTTCCACTCCCCAAGGAACCCGCACATGCCGGCCAGGACATAAAGTTCGATCACAAACTGAGGCCTACAAGGTCACCAAGTCCGGGCCGCCGAAGTCCTCCATGACAACACGATCAAAAAACTTGAGGACATCGCGCTCGCTGCCTACCGCGCTCAAGCTGCGCGATACGGCCGCATCGATATGCGATTGAATAAAAAGGGCGAAGTTATGTCATCAGGCCAATCCAAACCCATGGCTTGCAAGCACCGCTGAATTCAACATGGCCGCAAAGAAAGCCGGTTACTCCTACACCGACACCATCGACAAAATCGTGGCAATGGCCCTCGCTCGCGGGATGTAAATTCAGTTAGCTCAGCGCGCACCAAAGTCACTAGACAGCGCACGCGAAACTCGGCACTCTATTTCTATGAAGTCTTTTGCATTTGCTTTTGTCGCGGCGCTTGCCGTCGCCGCGATACCTGCGCACGCGCAGCCATCCTGCCCCGCAAATGTAAAGGCCATTCCCTTCCGGTCGCCCAATCACCACCAGAATCGTCAGCGTCGCCGTCAATCACGCCGGCCCGTACGACTTCCTTCTCGACACCGGAACCCAGATAACTGTCTCGATCAGTCTCTCGCCTCCGAGCTCGGCATCGCCTCCACAGGCAACGCGGCTGTCGCAGGTCTCAGCATCAAGGGCGATGTCAACTACGCCAACCTTGCTTCTCTCGAGGTCGGCGATCACATCCTCGCCAACCAGGGCGTTCTCGTCTACGACATGAAGGACGTGCAGGCTGCTGGCTTTGCCATTCGCGGTCTCCTCGGCGATGACTTCCTCTCCCGGTACGACATCTTCATCGATCACAAAAATAACGTCCTCTGCATTGACGACACCAGTTCCATGCACAAGGACCTCGCTTCGTCCCGCTAACCCTTTGCTTGCTGCGCAGCGTCGAGCTTTTCTTCTGCCACGCCCAGCACGTGCCCGGTTTTGCGCTCCACCAGGAACACCACAATGCGCACAGGACCCGTAAGGCCCTTGGCGTCCAGCTTCAAAGGCCGTCCGTCGGCTGCCTCTCCGCCAAACTTCTTCATAGCCCGAACTACCGCGACATGATGCAGCGTCTTGCCGGCATTCTCTCCGTTTGAAACACGCGACACCGTCGCGTCCGCCGCAATCACCGCCACAATCTGCGCATCCTTCGTTGCCCGGCCGTGCACTGCGAAGGTCACCGCACCCGCCGTGAACTGCGGATTCGCAATGGCCAGTGCCTCCTTCGGCTTGGTCGCTGCGGAGGCAACTGCTTTCGCGAGCCCCGGTCCGCTGCTCCCAACAAACTGCTCCGCGCCGTCGACAACCATTGTGGCGTGTATATGTCGTTCAGCCCAAAGCGATATTTATATTCAGTCTGCCTTTCCGTCATCTCTTCGAGCGAGTAAGGATCCCGCCATCCCTGGTGATCCCAATAGGTCACATGCTCTTCCAGCACAATCGCTTCCACTCCCGCGAAGGGCTGCGCCGCGTCCACTTGCGCCAGCAATCTTTCCGCGGGAGGGCAATCGCTGCATCCTTCCGACGTGAAAAGCTCCAGCAGCACCGGAATCCGTCCGGCGGTCCTATCTGCGCATCGCTGCTCTGCGCGCTGCTGGTCTGCCCATCGATGCCGCACCACGCCACCGCAATCAGAATCCAAACTGCAAATCGCATTGCTCGCACGCCTGCCCGGCTCCTCAACCAGGATTCTGCCATCGTAGTCTCAAGCCGCCGCCACTCATCACCTTCGTGTGCCGCTTCGCAACAATGTGTGCCTGCCAGGCTGCTCAACTACCATGATTGAAACGGTTTCGCGGGGATTTCCTCGACAATGAGCCGAAGATCTTTCCTCAAAGTCTCCGACGCTCTGTCTTCGGGAACGAGCTTTGCGCATTCGCCGGCAGCAACGGTGCCTACGTCTCTTGAAAACAATTCCTTCGAGTTCGATTTTCAGCAGTCGTATTGGGGCCCAAACGACGCGCGACTCGCCAGAATCAAGCACCCGCACGATCCCGACGGCCTCTTCTTCGTCCGCAACGGCATCGGTTCGGGACAGTGTTCCCCCGACGGCTTCACGCGCCGATGAACTGGCTGCTGAACCTGGCTGCGGTGAACAACAAGAATCCTGAACCGCTTCTTACGCCCTCTGTCGCTCCGCCACCTTCGCCAGCGCAATCGAAAGAGCTGCGCTGCCCAGTGTCTTCACCAGCGTAGGATGCTGCGCATAAAATGCGCCCGCGCGATCAACGATCGAGGGGTCCGCTTTCTCAGCATGCGCTGCAAGCTGTTGCACCTGCTCGGGAGAAATCTGCTGCGCCTGTTGCGGCGTGATCTGCCCCCCGCCGCCCAACAGCGATGAAAGTGCGCCGCCGCCCACGCCCGCCAGCACACCCGGTCCCACCGTGCTGATCAACTGGTTCAGCATTCCCGCCTTCTGCTCTCCATTCGACTGCCCAAACAGCCCGCCGAGCATCTGTCCAAAAGCCGGAGTCTGGTCCGAGCGGAACGCCGCTGCAATTCCATCTGCAATCGAGCTCGACGGTGCAGCCTGCGCAACCTGTTCGAAATGCTGATCTACATGCCCTGGAACCTGCCCGGAACCACTCCCATACTGCTTCAGCAGATCGCCAACCTGGTCCATTAAACCCATAATCCACCTCCATCGAGTTAAGCTATCCACTCCGCCGCGGTCTCTTGAAGAAGGGGCCCGCCGCCGGCACCAGTGCATCTCCCCTTATACTCTCGGCCGCGCTCACAGGCCACTGTCAGCTTTCACAGGTTTCCCCGGTAATTTCCGGCAATTCGCCCTTCTCCTGTTGACATTCAACCTGTTGATGTCATATATGTCGAATATCAACAGGAGTACCGCAGTGGGCGAAAACCGATCCGACGTTCTTCAGGGAACACTTGACCTCATGGTCCTCAAGACACTGGAGTCTATGGGGCCTCTCCACGGCTACGGCATCGCGCGCCGCATCGAGCAGGTCAGCGGCGATACCCTTAGCCTCAACCAGGGAACCATCTACCCGGCGCTTCTCCGGCTCCAGCAGCGCGGATGGATCAAATCCGAGTGGGGCGTCTCTGAAACCAACCGGCGTGCCCGCTTCTACTCGCTCAGCCGCATCGGCAGAAAAAAAATCGAAGAAGAAATTGAGAACTGGGAACGCGTCGCCGCCACCATGGCCCGATTTCTCGCCTGACCCCGATTTTCCGCCGGACAAGGACCGTCTCCATGAATTTCCTCCGCACACTTCTCAGCCGGGCCGCATCGCTCTTCAATCGACACGGCCAGGACGCTGACTTCGACGACGAACTCCGCGCCCACATCGATCTCCTCACAAACGAATACATGCAAAAAGGCGTGCCGTCCGCTGAAGCGTCCCGCCTGGCTCTTGCTCATCTCGGCGGCCTCACCCAGACCCGCGAAGCATGGCGCCTTCAGCGCAGCGTGCCGCTCTTCGAGTCTCTCGTCGCCGATTACGCTATGCGCTCCGGCAGTTTCGCAGGGCTCCCGGCTTCACGCTTACGATCGTCCTTACGCTCGCCGCTGGCATCGCGGGCAACACCGTCATCTTCTCCATCGTCAACGGAGTGCTCCTCAATCCACTCCCCTTCGCTCAGCCCGAACAACTTGTATTCTTCATGAGAGCAAGCCCAATTTTCAGTACGGCTCCATCTCCTATCCCAACTTCCTCGATTGGCGTAGCCAGAACAAGACATTTGCCTCCATGGCCCTCTCGCGCAGCTGGTCCTTTAGCATGACCGGCCGCGGAGATGCTGAACAGCTCAAGGGCAATTCCTCTCCTCTGGTTTCTTCGCGCTCCTCGGCGTCAACCCGCTTCTCGGTCGCGATTCTCGGCACTCGAAGAACAGCGTGGCGCCGCACCCGTTGCCATCCTCAGCGAAGGTCTCTGGCGCAGAAAATTTCACGCAACGCCCGCCATCCTCGGCCAGAGCATCACGCTCAGCGGCAAAAACTACACCATCGTGGCGTCATTCCCGCAAACTTTCGCCTGCAGGTTTCGAATTTTCAAGAACGGAACATCTACGTCCCCATCCAGCAATGGAGCAATCCCTCGTCTTCGACCGTGGCGCCGGCCTTGGCTTTCACGGCATCGGGCGTCTCAAACCTGGCGTCACTGCCGGCGAAGCGCGCGCCGATTCGAGCAGGTGGCGCGCAATCTGACCACCGCCTACCCTGACGCAGATCATGGCATCGGCGCAACCTTCCGTCCTCTCAAAGAGCAGATGGTCGGCGATGTAAAACCCTTGCTTCTCGTTCTGCTTGCGGCCGTTGGCTTCGTCCTTCTCATCGCCTGCGTTAATGTCGCTGGCCTTCTGCTCGCCCGATCCACAAGCCGCAGTCGCGAGTTCGCCGTGCGCGCGGCTCTCGGCGCGAGCCGCCGCGTGTCCTCCGCCAGCTGCTCACTGAGAGCCTGTTGCTCTCGTCACCGCCTCCGCATCGGGCTCACTGTGGCGGTATCGGGCACTCATGTTGCTCTGACCTGCTGCCTTCCAATCTGCCCCGCGCAGAAGATCGGCGTCGATCTTCGCGTCCTCGCTTTCACGTTGGCATCTCCCTGTCACCGGAATTCTTTTTGGGCTCGCGCCTGCATGGAAGACTGCTCACACGATCCGCAGACCGTGCTGAAAATGGTGCGCCCACCATTTTTCAGCACGGTCTGCGGATCGGTGTGAGCAGTCTTCCATGCAGGCGCGAGCCCAAAAAAATTCCGGTGACGAGGGAGATGCCCAATGAAAGCGAGGACGCGAAGATCGACGCCGATTTCTTCTGCGCGGGGCAGATTGGAATGCAGCAGGTTAAGAGCGACATGAGTGCCCAACACCGCTACAGCGAGCCCGATGGCGGAGCGGTGACCGAGAGCAACAGGCTCTCAGTGGCAGCTGGCGCAGGACACGGCGGCGACTGGCCCCGAGAGCCGCGCGAACGGCGAACTCGCGACTGCGGCTGGTGGATCGGGCGAGCAGAAGGCCACGACATTAACGCAGGCGATGAGAAGGACGAAGCCAACGGCCGCAAGCAGAACGAGAAGCAAGGGTTTTACATCGCCGACCATCTGCTCTTTGAGAGGACGGAAGGTTGCGCCGATGCCATGATCTGCGTCAGGGTAGGCGATGGTCGATTGCGCGCCACCTGCTCGAGATCGGCGCGCGCTTCGCCGGCAGTGACGCCAGGTTTGAGACGCCCGATGCCGTGAAAGCCAAGGCCGGCGCCACGGTCGAAGACGAGGGGATTGCTCCATTGCTGGATGGGGACGTAGATGTCCCGTTCTTGAAAATTCGAAACCTGCAGGCGAAAGTTTGCGGGAATGACGCCAACGATGGTGTAGTTTTTGCCGCTGAGCGTGATGCTCTGGCCGAGGATGGCGGGCGTTGCGTCAAATTTTCTGCGCCAGAGACCTTCGCTGAGGATGGCAACGGGTGCGGCGCCACGCTGTTCTTCGAGTGCCGAGAATTCGCGACCGAGAAGCGGGTTGACGCCGAGGAGCGCGAAGAAACCAGAGGAGAGGAATTGCCCTCTGAGCTGTTCAGCATCTCCGCGGCCGGTCATGCTAAAGGACCAGCTGCGCGAGAGGGCCATGGAGGCAAATGTCTTGTTCTGGCTACGCCAATCGAGGAAGTTGGGATAGGAGATGGAGCCGTACTGAAAATTGGGCTTGCTCTCATGAAGAGATACAAGTTGTTCGGGCTGAGCGAAGGGGAGTGGATTGAGGAGCACTCCGTTGACGATGGAGAAGATGACGGTGTTGCCCGCGATGCCAGCGGCGAGCGTAAGGACGATCGTAAGCGTGAAGCCGGGAGCCCTGCGAAACTGCCGGAGCGCATAGCGTAGATCGGCGACGAGAGACTCGAAGAGCGGCACGCTGCGCTGAAGGCGCCATGCTTCGCGGGTCTGGGTGAGGCCGCCGAGATGAGCAAGAGCCAGGCGGGACGCTTCAGCGGACGGCACGCCTTTTTGCATGTATTCGTTTGTGAGGAGATCGATGTGGGCGCGGAGTTCGTCGTCGAAGTCAGCGTCCTGGCCGTGTCGATTGAAGAGCGATGCGGCCCGGCTGAGAAGTGTGCGGAGGAAATTCATGGAGACGGTCCTTGTCCGGCGGAAAATCGGGGTCAGGCGAGAAATCGGGCCATGGTGGCGGCGACGCGTTCCCAGTTCTCAATTTCTTCTTCGATTTTTTTTCTGCCGATGCGGCTGAGCGAGTAGAAGCGGGCACGCCGGTTGGTTTCAGAGACGCCCCACTCGGATTTGATCCATCCGCGCTGCTGGAGCCGGAGAAGCGCCGGGTAGATGGTTCCCTGGTTGAGGCTAAGGGTATCGCCGCTGACCTGCTCGATGCGGCGCGCGATGCCGTAGCCGTGGAGAGGCCCCATAGACTCCAGTGTCTTGAGGACCATGAGGTCAAGTGTTCCCTGAAGAACGTCGGATCGGTTTTCGCCCACTGGCGGTATTCCTGTTGATATTCGACATATATGACATCAACAGGTTGAATGTCAACAGGAGAAGGGCGAATTGCCGGAAATTACCGGGGAAAACCTGTGAAAGCTGACAGTGGCCTGTGAGCGCGGCCGAGAGTATAAGGGGAGATGCACTGGTGCCGGCGGCGGGCCCCTTCTTCAAGAGACCGCGGCGGAGTGGATAGCTTAACTCGATGGAGGTGGATTATGGGTTTAATGGACCAGGTTGGCGATCTGCTGAAGCAGTATGGGAGTGGTTCCGGGCAGGTTCCAGGGCATGTAGATCAGCATTTCGAACAGGTTGCGCAGGCTGCACCGTCGAGCTCGATTGCAGATGGAATTGCAGCGGCGTTCCGCTCGGACCAGACTCCGGCTTTTGGACAGATGCTCGGCGGGCTGTTTGGGCAGTCGAATGGAGAGCAGAAGGCGGGAATGCTGAACCAGTTGATCAGCACGGTGGGACCGGGTGTGCTGGCGGGCGTGGGCGGCGGCGCACTTTCATCGCTGTTGGGCGGCGGGGGGCAGATCACGCCGCAACAGGCGCAGCAGATTTCTCCCGAGCAGGTGCAACAGCTTGCAGCGCATGCTGAGAAAGCGGACCCCTCGATCGTTGATCGCGCGAGCGCATTTTATGCGCAGCATCCTACGCTGGTGAAGACACTGGGCAGCGCAGCTCTTTCGATTGCGCTGGCGAAGGTGGCGGAGCGACAGAGGGCGTAAGAAGCGGTTCAGGATTCTTGTTGTTCACCGCAGCCAGGTTCAGCAGCCAGTTCATCGGCGCGTGAAGCCGTCGGGGGAACACTGTCCCGAACCGATGCCGTTGCGGACGAAGAAGAGGCCGTCGGGATCGTGCGGGTGCTTGATTCTGGCGAGTCGCGCGTCGTTTGGGCCCCAATACGACTGCTGAAAATCGGACTCGAAGGAATTGTTTTCAAGAGACGTAGGCACAGTTGCTGCCGGCGAATGCGCAAAGCTCGTTCCCGAAGACAGAGCGTCGGAGACTTTGAGGAAAGATCTTCGGCTCATTGTCGAGGAAATCCCCGCGAAACCGTTTCAATCATGGTAGTTGAGCAGCGTGGCAGGCACACATTGTTGCGAAGCGGCACACGAAGGTGATGAGTGGCGGCGGCTTGAGACTACGATGGCAGAATCCTGGTTGAGGAGCCGGGCAGGCGTGCGAGCAATGCGATTTGCAGTTTGGATTCTGATTGCGGTGGCGTGGTGCGGCATCGATGGGCAGACCAGCAGCGCGCAGAGCAGCGATGCGCAGATCGGACCGCCCGGACGGATTCCGGTGCTGCTGGAGCTTTTCACGTCGGAAGGATGCAGCGATTGCCCTCCCGCGGAAAGATTGCTGGCGCAAGTGGACGCGGCGCAGCCCTTCGCGGGAGTGGAAGCGATTGTGCTGGAAGAGCATGTGACCTATTGGGATCACCAGGGGTGGCGGGATCCTTACTCGCTCGAAGAGATGACGGAAAGGCAGACTGAATATAAATATCGCTTTGGGCTGAACGACATATACACGCCACAAATGGTTGTCGACGGCGCGGAGCAGTTTGTTGGGAGCAGCGGACCGGGGCTCGCGAAAGCAGTTGCCTCCGCAGCGACCAAGCCGAAGGAGGCACTGGCCATTGCGAATCCGCAGTTCACGGCGGGTGCGGTGACCTTCGCAGTGCACGGCCGGGCAACGAAGGATGCGCAGATTGTGGCGGTGATTGCGGCGGACGCGACGGTGTCGCGTGTTTCAAACGGAGAGAATGCCGGCAAGACGCTGCATCATGTCGCGGTAGTTCGGGCTATGAAGAAGTTTGGCGGAGAGGCAGCCGACGGACGGCCTTTGAAGCTGGACGCCAAGGGCCTTACGGGTCCTGTGCGCATTGTGGTGTTCCTGGTGGAGCGCAAAACCGGGCACGTGCTGGGCGTGGCAGAAGAAAAGCTCGACGCTGCGCAGCAAGCAAAGGGTTAGCGGGACGAAGCGAGGTCCTTGTGCATGGAACTGGTGTCGTCAATGCAGAGGACGTTATTTTTGTGATCGATGAAGATGTCGTACCGGGAGAGGAAGTCATCGCCGAGGAGACCGCGAATGGCAAAGCCAGCAGCCTGCACGTCCTTCATGTCGTAGACGAGAACGCCCTGGTTGGCGAGGATGTGATCGCCGACCTCAAGAGAAGCAAGGTTGGCGTAGTTGACATCGCCCTTGATGCTGAGACCTGCGACAGCCGCGTTGCCTGTGGAGGCGATGCCGAGCTCGGAGGCGAGAGACTGATCGAGAACAGTTATCTGGGTTCCGGTGTCGAGAAGGAAGTCGTACGGGCCGGCGTGATTGACGGCAACGCTGACGATGATCTGGTGGTGATTGGGCGACCGGAAGGGAATGGCCTTTACATTTGCGGGGCAGGATGGCTGCGCGTGCGCAGGTATCGCGGCGACGGCAAGCGCCGCGACAAAAGCAAATGCAAAAGACTTCATAGAAATAGAGTGCCGAGTTTCGCGTGCGCTGTCTAGTGACTTTGGTGCGCGCTGAGCTAACTGAATTTACATCCCGCGAGCGAGGGCCATTGCCACGATTTTGTCGATGGTGTCGGTGTAGGAGTAACCGGCTTTCTTTGCGGCCATGTTGAATTCAGCGGTGCTTGCAAGCCATGGGTTTGGATTGGCCTCGATGACATAGACTTCGCCCTTTTTATTCAATCGCATATCGATGCGGCCGTAGTCGCGCAGCTTGAGAGCGCGGTAGGCAGCGAGCGCTATGTCCTCAAGTTTTTTGATCGTGTTGTCATCGAGGTCTTCGGCGGGCGCGGACTTGGTGACCTTGTAGGCCTCAGTTTCGTGATCGAACTTTACGTCCTGGCCGGCGATGCGCGGGGTTCCCTTGGGGAGCCGGGAAAGGTCGAGCTCAATGAGGGGGAGGACTTCGGCGTTATCGTTGCCAAGAATGGCGGCGTAGATTTCGCGGCCTTCGATGTACTCCTCAATGAGCGCGGGGCTATCGAATTCCTCGTGGATGTAGTGGATGCGCTCCATAAGCTCTTTAACGCTGTCGACGACGGAACCGTTGTCGATGCCTATGGAGCCGTCTTCGGAGACGGGCTTAACGATCAGCGGGAACTCGATGTCGTGGGAGTGATCGGTTCGTCCTTTATAGGAAGTGGCGAAGTCCGGCGTCTTGATCTTGTGAAAGTCGAATATCTTTTTTGCGAGCGCCTTGTCCTGGGCGAGATAGAGGGCCTGCGGGCCGCCGCCGGTGTAGGGAATGCGCAGCATTTCAAGGTAGGCGGCGATGTTCTTGTCCATGGTGTCGTCGCCGCCGTAGGACTCAGTGAGATTGAAGATAAGGTCGGCACCGCATTTGGCAAGCGCGAAAAGCGACTGGTTCTTGCCGTCGAGGATGTGATAGGAAGGCTGGTGGCCGAGCCGCGTCAACGCCTCGAAGATTTCTTCGCGATCGTGGAGCGGGTCTTTTTTCTTTTTGCCGCGCTTGCCATTTTTGCCGCGCGGCGCCTTGACCGGTTCCGGCTCTGGCTCCGGTGGGCCGTCTTCCCAGACGTCGTGCAAGATCGTTACTTTGAGGTTTGCCATGGTGCCTCTGCGCCTCTCCAGTATTGCTCCGATCAATTACCAACGGCCACTCAAGGCAAAATGAATTTGCCCCGAGTGATGTAGTTCATTGCCAACGCTGTTGCGTACACGCTGACCTCGGTCAAATATTCTGTCTCACATTTTATGTCGGCACGCAGGCCGAGGTCGCTGACTTTTGTTTCGATGGTTTCAACAAGCTTCTTGACGAGCGGACGTTGAACGCCGGTCCAGTAGTTGACTTTGTCGACGAGAGTCTTGCGATTTGCGCGAAGCAGATCGACCGCGGGGCGAACATTTTTTCTGCGGCGCTTCGATACGTTGAAGATATCGCGCAAGTCGGTATCGAGCGGAAGCTCGCCGGGAGTGAGCTGCTGATCGAGCGCCTGCTGATAGAACTCGCCGACGGTGACATTCATTTCATCGACGGTGATGTCGGTATCGCCGTGAGCTACGACGGGATCGGTGTTGCCGAGCAGCGCGGCCGATGCGGTCCATGTAAAGCAGTTTTTTCATCGCGCCCCAGCCCTGATAGCGCTTGCGCCAGTTGGAGCGAGGCGTCAACCAGACGGCGAAAGTTTCGGCGAAGTCTTCGTCGGGATGTTTTTGCGCGTACCAACCTTCCATGTGGCGGACGAACTGCCGGGAAAAAGGAACGGGCTTGTAGTTTTCGCGGTAAGGGCGGCGGAAGGGGCCGAAGGTGTCGCGCCATTCCGGCGTTTTGAAAAGCGCGTAGGCGTAGTTGAAGGCGTGGCCGGCCTCATGACGCATGTACATCATGATCTGGCGTGCGTCTTCAATGTCGTTCATCTCGGACTCGAGGCGCTGCAGCTTGGGATCGGCGAGGTAGAAGGGGATCCCGATGACGGGCTCCATGTTGGGGCAGCCCCACTCGTCGGTAAGGTAGCAGCGAGGTTGGAAGCGGTGAATGCCCTTGGCATCCAGCTCCTTGTAGAGTTGCTGAACAAAGCGTTCAAGGGGAGAGCCTTCAAGCTTCAAGCCGAGCTGCTGGATCGGCTTGGAGAGGATCTCCTGAACCTCTGCCGGCGCTTTTTCAAAATTTGCCACGACTGGACGAAGCGTAGCACAGGCGAGGTGGAGCGGGCTGAGCGCCGGTCAGTTTGTGCTTGCCCGCGTAGCCTCGTGGGGACTGGTGCGGAGTGCCAATCCTGCGACTCGCTGCGTTCGCTCGGAATGACACGGGTTGGGTTGGCCGCGCGGAGCGCAGTCTTTACTCGGCGCGAAGGGCCTCCACTGGATTGACGGTAGCGGTGCGGCGCGAGGGGATGTAACTGGCGAGGACGGCCGCTGCGCACAGGGCTAGGCAGGCCGCCACGTAGGTGATGGGGTCCATGGGGCTGACGTGAAAGAGCAGGGAGCTAAGGAGACGCGTGGCGGCGAAGGCGAGGACCACGCCGCAGCCGATTCCAGTGAGAGCGAGGATCAGCCCCTGGCGAACGAACATGCCGGTGATGGTGGAACGCTGTGCGCCGAGGGCGATGCGGATGCCGATTTCGCGGCGGCGTTGTGAAGCGGAGTAGGCGATGACGCCGTAGAGGCCGATGAGGCCAAGAAGCAGCGCGATTGCCGCGGCCAGGCCGAGCATGATGAGCGTGAACTGGGTGCGGGCAAGGGAGCGGCCGTAGTAGTGGCTCTCGGGGAAGGCCTCAGTGATGGGGATATTGGCGTCGACGGACCAGACGGCCTGGCGAATATCTTTCATGAGGCTTTCAGAGCCTGCGCGCGGCGTGCGGAGAGCGTAGACAACGAAGCGCTGGAGGTGAACCTGGCCGGCTTCGAAATGTTCCGTGCGGATGGGCCACCAGACGATGGGGGGCACATCCTTGCTGGTTCCGTCATCGTAGACATCGCCGACAACGCCGATGATTTCGCGCCAGTCGTCTTTGGAGCCGACTCGGATGTGTTTGCCAAGAGCGGCGGCGGGGCTGCCCCAGAATTCGCGGGCGGCTTTGGCGGAGACGATGCCGACCGGAACCTTCTGAAAGATCTCGTCCCATGTGTAATCGCGCCCGGCGAGGAGCGGTACGCCGATCGTGGAGAAGAAGCCAGGCGCGACGAACTTAAAGCGATGCAGGGAAGGCATGGTGCCGTCGGCGACGGGACGATCTTGCGCGTAGAGCGGGTCGCCCCACTGGCCGCCGTCCATCGGCACGGAGAGGCCGTAGGAGGCGGAGGTGACGCCGGGAATCGTGGCGACGCGGTTGAGGATTTCACGCTGAATGTGAAGCGCATTGTCGTCGTTGGGCACTTCGGCTTCGGGGATGCCGAGGCGGAAAGTCTGGATGGGCGCAGTGACGTCGAAGCCGGCGTCGACGTGCGTGAGCGCGGCGAAGGTGCGGATCATGAGGCCGGAGCAGATGAGGAGGACAAAGGCGAGCGAGACCTGAATGACGACAAGGATGTTGCGGGTGCGGTGGCGCTCGCGTCCATGGCTCAGAGAACGACCGCCCTCGCGAAGGCCGGTGCTGACGCGCACGCCGGTGTAACGCAGGGCAGGGATAGACCCGAAGAGGACGCTGCAGAGCAGGGCGACGGCAACGGTGAAGACCAGGACGGTGAAATCGATGCCGATGTCGTGAAGGCGCGGAAGGCCAGAGGGCGCAAGGGCGACGAGGAGGTGAAGAGCTCCCCAGGCCAGGATGAGGCCGAGCGCGCTGCCGGCGAGGCCGATGAGAAGTGACTCCAAGAGAAAATCGCTGGCGATGCGCCAGCGGCCTGCGCCGAGAGCGGAGCGGATTGCGAGCTCCTGACTGCGGCCTTCCGCGCGAACGAGGAGAAGATTTGCCACGTTGGCGCAGGCGATGAGCAGGACGATCCCGATACTTCCCATGAGTATCCAGAGAAGTGGGCCGACATCGCCAACGACATCACTGGCCAGGGGGCGAATCTTCGGCGAGAGGCGGGCTTTTTGGAAGAGATCGATGCTGAATCCGGGCGGTGCGGGAAAGCTGACCCAGACGGTGGGAATGAGGCGAGCAATGTCGGCATTGGCTGCGGCGAGCGTGACACCGGGGCGCAGGCGGGCAACGCCGGTGTAGCTGAACTGGCCGAGCATGGTCTTGCCGCGGTCGAGCTGAATGGGCAGGAAGATGGCGGGCTGCTTCCAGTCGAGGAATTGGAAGTTGCGAGGCATGACTCCGATGATGGTGCGGGCCTTGCCGTCGACGAGGATGCTGCGGCCGATGATTGAACGGTCAGCGTTAAAACGGCGCTGCCAGTAACCGTAGTCGAGGATGATGTTCGCGGGGCCGTTGGGAGCGGTATCGGACTTGTTGAACCAGCGGCCAAGCATGGGTGCGATGCCGAGGACGGGCAGGACACCGTCGGTGACGTCGAGAGCGTCGACCTGCTCGGGGTTGCCGGAGCCGGTGACGGCGACCGAGTCTCCCTGATAGAGGCCGATGTCCTCGAAGACACGGTTCTGCTCGCGGTAGATGAAGTAGTTGGACGGCGCCATGTTGACCTCGTCGAGATTGAGGCCGGGAGCGCGATGCCAGACGCCGACGAGGATTTCAGGATGAGGGTAGGGGAGGGGCTTGAGGAGGACTCCTTCAACGACGCTGAAGACTGCGATATTGGCGCCAATGCCGACTGCCAAAGTGATGAGCGTGATGAGTGTGAAGAGAGGGGCGCGGCTGAGGCGGCGGATGACCTGGCGAAGCTGGCTGGAGAGGTTCACGGGGGTCTCCTGCATGAAGAGTGGCCGCGCGGGGGAAGGGCGGCTGAAGAGAAGTACGCGAGCGGCGAGCAAAAAGTTCACGAAGGCGGAGTGGAAAGAATTACATGTAGATATAGACCGAGCCGACGTAGGGCTTTCGCGAAAATCTCTATCGGGAAGAATGCGTGCTTTGCAGAGAGATTGCGACACACGCTCATTGCCCAGCGCCGGGGTTTGGTTTGAATGCCGGCCCATGCGCAGTCAATGGCAATTGGGGTTCGTGATGGTGGTTCGAGGCGCGGAAGCGGTAGACTGCTGGGAGCCGCCGAACCCCTTTGATGCCTGGTGCGATTGCAGCGCGTGCACATGCGCCCGACGGATGCGTGCCCTTGATCTGCGCAGCGCAAAGGACTGGCGAATTACATCAGGTACAACCTGCGGGCGCAGGCAGGCGTAGATGGCCGTGGGGCGGCCAGAATCACTGGAGAAATAGCGGAATGCGATTGAGGGAAGTGGTAGCGGGGGCAGGGTTGTCTCTGATGGTGCTGTGCGCGGTTACGCGCATGTCTGCACAGCAGACGGTAGAAGACAATGCGGCCCTGCTGAAGAGGGCGACCGACGAATTCCGCGAAGGGTTCGAGCTGCGCCAGAGCGGGCATTTGCAACAGGCGTATGAGAAGTTTGCCGATGTGGTGAAGCTGGCGCCCGATCTTCCTCAATCGCATGAAGCGCTTGGCGCCGTGCTGCTGGAACTTGGCAGGTCAGACGAAGCGGTTGCAGAGTTGCAAATTGCGCAGAGGATGAATCCGGGCGAACCGGGGAACGAGGCGAACCTGGGCATCGCCTACGCGCGAGCCGGGCATCCGGCAGAAGCGATTCCCTTTTTTGAGGCGGCGATGAAAGCTGCGCGCGCCGGGGGACAGACGCAGTTACCTCCTTCGTTCTATGACCAGTATGCGCATGCATTGGAGGCCGCAGGGAAGCTGGACGCGGCGCTGGCGGAGTTCAACGCAGAAGAGGCTGCAGGCGCAAAGACCGCGGATGTGGAGGATGCGATTGGCTCCGTATACGCACAGCAGGGCAAGTGGGATGAGGCAAAGCAGCATTCTCAGCAGGCGCTGGCGCTGAATGGAATGTATGTGAAGGCCTGGGTTCATCTCGGGGTTGCACAGCGGGAGCTGGGAGATGTGGCGACAGCGCTCACGACGCTGGATGCCGCAACAAAGATTCCGCCGCCGGATGCCACGGCGCTTTATGAGTACGCGCGAACGCAGACGAAGCTTGGCATGGATGTGGAAGCGGTGCGGGCGTTTGAGCGTGCGCTCAAAGTGAACCCCCAGATGGGCAGCGCGCAGATTGAGCTGGCAATGGCACTGCAGCGACTTGGGCGACAGCCAGAGGCGATTCCTTCGTTTGAGAAAGTAGTGGCGCGTGAGCCCCACAACGACATTGCATTGACCAATCTTGGCGTGGCGCTAACGTTGACGGGAAATGCGAAAGAGGGCCTCACCTATTTCAACCGCGCGGCTGCAGACGGCCAGAAGGACGCAGCGCTTTTGAAGGACATGGGCCTGGCGAACCTGCAGCTGTCTCTATTTGATGAGGCGATCGCCGACTTTGAGAAGGCGCTCGCGATTGAGCCGAACGATCCGCAACTGCATTATGACCTGGGTGTGGCCTACAAATTCAAAGACCGGCTGAACGATGCGGCCGCGGAACTTGAGAAGGCGGCAACAATGGACCCGGGCTTACCGGATGCGCCCTATGCGCTTGGCATTCTCTACATGCAGATGGGGAGGCCGGACGACGCGGTGACGCAATTGAAGCATGTGGTGGCGTTGCGGCCGGAGAACGGCGATGCGGATGCGTGGGCGCTTCTGGCGAACGCGCAGAAGCAGGCTGGGCGGCTGGCGGAGGCGGCTGAATCATCGCAAAAAGCGACCACGTTGCTGCCAGGGCAGTCGTCGGGCAACGCAGCCAACCGGGAAAGGGCAACCGTTGCTATGAATGCCGGGAACCAACAGATGCTGCGGGGACAGATCGGGGATGCTATTGCGCGCTACCAGGAGTCGGTCGGCGCCGATTCGACGTTTGCCGATCCGCACACGCAACTGGCGATTGCGTATGAGCGGCAGGGCAGGCCCGGGGATGCGGCGGCGGAGCGGGCACGAGCGACTGAACTGGCGAAGACGAATTAGAATCTCTGTTTTGCAATTGCGAGGGTGGGATGAAGACATTGAACGGGCGGCGCGGAGCCGCGATCTGGATGGCGTTGCTTGTCTTCTTTGGCACGGCGCAACTGGTGACAGCGGAGGAGCGCTGGACGGAAGCAGAGGCGAATGCGTGGTATGCGAAGCAGCCATGGATAGTGGGCGCGGATTTTCTGCCGTCGACGGCGATCAATGAGCTGGAAATGTGGCAGGCGGAGACGTCGGATCCGAAGACGATCGACCGCGAACTGGGATGGGCAGAAGCGGCGGGCATGAACACGATGCGAGTGTTTCTGCACAACCTGCTGTGGGAGCAGGATCCAGAGGGATTCAAGAAGCGGATCGATGAATTTCTCGCGATTTCAGCGCGGCATCATATTCGGCCGATGTTTGTGCTCTTCGATTCATGCTGGGATCCGTTTCCGAAACTGGGGCCGCAACATCCGCCGATTCCCGGCGTACATAATTCGGGCTGGGTACAGGCGCCGGGCACTGCGATATTGAAGGACCCCGCACAGTTTCCACGCCTTGAGAAATACGTAAAGGGCGTGGTGGGTGCATTCGCGAAGGACGATCGCATTCTCGCGTGGGATATGTGGAATGAGCCGGACAACGGCAATGACAGCTCGTATGGGAAGGGCGACGCGAAGAACAAGAACGACATTATTCTTGGCCTGCTGCCGCAGGTGTTTGCGTGGGCGCGCGCCGAGCATCCCGCGCAGCCGTTAACGAGCGGCGTGTGGCATGGGGACTGGAGCTCGCTGAAAACGATGACGCCGGTGGGCAGGGTGCAGATTGAGCAGTCGGACGTAATCAGCTTTCACAACTACGGATGGCCGGAAGACTTTGAAGCGCATGTGAAGCTGCTCGAGCAGTATCACCGGCCGTTGATCTGCACTGAATATATGGCGCGGAATATTGGGAGCACGTTTGACACGGTGCTGCCGCTGGCGAAGAAGTATCACGTGGGCGCAATCAACTGGGGGCTGGTAGCGGGCAAGAGCCAGACGTGGATTCCGTGGGACTCCTGGGAGCGGCCCTATGTGACGCTGCAGCCGGCGGTGTGGCAGCATGATGTCTTTTATCCCGATGGCAAGCCATATCGCGAGCGGGAGATCGAGATTATTCGAGCGCTGACGAGCGGGAAGACAGACGCGCCGGAGTGAGCGCGCGCGTATCGCGCAAAGTCGTTGACCTTGAGAGCTCGGCGAGGTCTATTCTGATGGCGAGATGGACACGCGCAGTCCGGGCAACGTGATTCGGTGGTTGTTCGATGGCCACCATGGGCCCGCGGATCGGCTGATTCCGCGATGGATTTTTCTGCGCGCGCTGGCGGCGATCTACTTTTCCGCCTTTTACTCGCTGCTGTTTCAGATCAAGGGAGAGATTGGGCCGGAGGGAGTGCTGCCCGCGGGGCAATACCTGGGGGCAGTTGCGCGCGTCGCGAGCGGCATCTCGCGCTACTGGTATGCGCCGTCGCTCTATTGGATTTCATCCGGCTCAGCGATGCTGATGGCGGTAACGTGGCTGGGAGTGGCCGCGTCAGTGCTGGCGCTGATGAACATATGGCCGCGCGTGAGCCTCTTCGCCTGCTGGGCATGTTTTCTGGCGTTTGTAGCGGCATCGCAGGATTTCTCCGGTTACCAGTCGGACGGAATGTTGCTGGAAGCGGGATTTATCGCGCTGTTTTTTGCGCCGCGGGGTGTGCGGCCGGGATGGGGCGTCGCGAGCCCGCCGTCAAAGGCAAGTCTGTGGCTGCTGCAGTGGGAGTGGTTCCGCATCTACTTTGAGTCGGGGATGGTAAAGCTGCTGAGTGGCGATGAGGAGTGGCGGCACCTGACGGCGATGGATGAGTACTACCAGAATGGGCCGCTGCCGACGTGGCTCGGATGGTATGCGCAGCATTTGCCGCGCTGGTTCCACGTAGCAAGCACGGCAGGCACGCTGGTGATTGAACTGGGCGTGGTGCTGATGTTGTTTATGGGGCGGCGCGTGCGGTTGGTTTGCTTTGTGATCGTAACGCTGTGGGAGATCCCGGTGATTCTAACGGCCAATTACACGTTTCTGAATTACCTCGTGCTGTCGCTGGGGTTTCTGTTGCTGGATGACCGGGCACTGAGGCGGTTTGTGCCGCAGCGGTGGAGCCCGCGCAGCATGCAGCCCGCGAAAGGCGCAACCGCGTTGGAGGCGCCGACACAGAGCTCTCTTATGCAAGCGCTGCAAGCGACGAAACTGGCGGCAACGGCGGTGATGCTGACGTGGATTGCCTATTCGACAACTACGCAGATGTTGCGCCTGGTGTGGCGTGATCTTCCGCTGCCGAAGGCGCCGATTACCTGGCTCGAGCCGTTCAGAATCGCCAACCAATATGGACTATTTGCGGTGATGACGCGCGGCCGCTATGAGATCGAGTTCCAGGGATCGAACGATGGCGAGCACTGGGAGCCGTACCTCTTCGGCCACAAGCCGCAACTGGTGAATGAGGCCCCGAGGATTTATGCGCCGTATCAACCGCGGTTTGACTGGAACCTGTGGTTTGCTTCGCTGGGAGACTGGCGTCAAAATGACATCGTTCCACTGACCGAAGAGCGGCTGCTTGAAAACAGCCACGATGTGATGGCTTTGTTCAAGGGGAGTCCGTTTGGACAATCGCCGCCGCGGTATGTGCGTGCTGTGCTGTGGCAGTACTGGTTTACCTCAATGGAGGAAAAGCAGCGCACGGGGAACTGGTGGAGAAGGCAGTATCTAGGCTTATATGCGCCAGAGATTACGCGCGTTGGGAATGGGCAGTTTGCGGCGGTGACGCAAGTGCCATGAGTAAGAGCAAACTGCGCGCATGCGTAATTGGGGCGGGGCCGAACGGCCTTGCGGCGGCGATCGTGCTGGCGCAGGCGGGGCTGCGCGTGGAGGTCCTTGAGGCGGAGGCGGAACCGGGCGGTGCGGTGCGGACGCTGCCGCTGACATTGCCTGGTTTTCAGCATGACTTTGGCGCGGCGGTGATGCCAATGGCTGCGGGTTCACCATTCTTCAGGACGCTGCCGCTCGACGTTGAATGGGTGCATGGCGAAGCCCCGCTTGCGCATCCGCTCGACGATGGAAGCGCAGTGCTGCTGCAGCGTAGCCTAGACGATGCGGAGAGAACACTGGGCGAGGATGGCCATGCGTGGCGCGGCTTGATGGACCCGCTGGTGGAGCATTGGGCGGACTTTACCGAGGAGACATTGGGGCCAATGCTGCGCATGCCGCGGCATCCGCTGAGGCTTGCGCATTTTGGACTGGTCGGTCTGCAACCGGCGGCCATGCTGGCGAAGGCGAGGTTCAAAAGCATGCGAACCCGCGCGCTGTTTGCAGGGCTGGCAGGGCACTCGTTTATGAGCTTCGATGCACCGTTGACCTCTGCGGTCGCACTGGTCCTTGCCGGTGCGGCGCATGCCGTGGGCTGGCCAGTTCCGACAGGCGGGGCCGGGGCGCTGACGCAGGCGCTGGTGAAGTATCTGGTGTCCCTGGGTGGGGGGATCTACACCTCGCGGCGCATTGGCGATTTGAAGGAACTGGATTCGCAGTTTGAGGTAATGCTGTGCGATACGACGCCGCAAGCGCTGGCGCGGATGGCCAAGGATCGCGTGACCGATGGTTTCAGGCGAATGTCAGAGCGCTTTCTGCCGGCGCCGGGGGTGTTCAAGGTGGATTACGCGCTGCGCGAGCCGGTTCCGTGGAAAGCGCGCGAATGCCTCAAGGCCATCACCGTGCACCTGGGCGGAAGTTTTGAGGAAATTGCTGCCGCAGAAGAGGCAGTCGCACAGGGGCGAGCGGCAGAGCGACCGTTTGTGCTGGTGGCGCAGCCATCGCTCTTCGACGCGACGCGCGCTCCGGAGGGCAAGCATGTGCTATGGACCTATTGCCACGTGCCAAATGGGTCGCAGGTGGATATGACGGCGCGGATTGAGGCCCAGATCGAGCGGTTTGCGCCGGGATTCCGAGAGTGCGTTCTGGAAAGGCACATTTCGAATCCGAGAGCCCTGGAGAGGATGGATGAGAACCTGGCGGGTGGCGACATCAGCGGTGGCGCGCTGACGATGGGGCAGTTCTTCTTTCGCCCATGGCTGCGTGGGTATGCGACGGGGACGCGCGGGCTCTACCTGTGCTCGTCGTCGACGGCTCCCGGGGGCGGCGTGCATGGCATGTGCGGATATCACGCGGCTCGGCTGGCGCTGAAGCACTTAGGCAAGGCGTGAGGGACCGGCCTGGCTGGTGTAAACTGAAGGGGAACCCCTGAGGCCGGCTCTCCTGAGCCGGCTCGATTGTGTCGGGACGTGGCTCAGCCTGGTAGAGCACTCGCTTGGGGTGCGAGGGGTCGGCAGTTCAAATCTGCCCGTCCCGACCATTAGAATCAAGCACTTGCAAAATAGCTCTCGGAGTCTTCTCTGAAATTGTGGGGGGATTTTGTGGGGACCAAGATGCAAATTTGTGTGTTGGAGCCGGTCCGGCGCAGTTTCAATCTTCGCGCGAGGGTTCAACGCCACCTAGCCTAAGCAAACCCCTAGAAACTAAGAAGCGCGGGAAAGCATCAGCTCGCCCCGCGCCTTGCCTGCCACGATCTGATACGACCGCCGGAGCGGCTCTCCATCTAACGCCCTAAGCGCCTTGGCATTGCAACGATCTTACGCCCGGCATGCTTACGATCTCAAACGGAGAGACGATCTTCGAGGCCCCAAGTTCGTCCTATTGGACAGGTTGCGCAGCAATGGCGTCCAGCGCCTCAACTGCGCGACGCTTCGCTTCGAGCCTCACATGGCTATAGTGCTCCAGCATCTTGCGGCTCAGATGGCCGCTGATGGCTTGAATTGTGGCGTCTGGTGTCTGCGTCTGTGCCAGCGCGGAAATGAAGTGGTGGCGTAGATCGTGAATTCGACACTCCACACCGGCCTGTTTCTTCGCCGTTGCCCATGCACGCTTCCATGCGCCGAAGGGCTTGCTTGGGTCCACACCGTAAGCTGTCATGACGCCTTGGTCTGGCGCGCCCTCTCCCTTGAACACTAGTTTCTCAGTGGGGAAGATGTAGTCTTCGGGCTTCGCACCGGGCCAGCGACTCTTCCACTCTTTGAATGCTCCGACCGCAGCTTGATTCAGCGGAATGATTCGGCCTTCGCTACTTTCCGTTTTCGCCTTGCCAACTCGAAACTCCGCCTTCAGAAAATCCACCTGGTGCCAGCGAGCGCGGCGCAGCTCCGCGTTTCGCAGACCCGTGTTACAGAAGACGACCACCGCAGTGTAAAGCGCGCGCTGAGGACTCTTGCGGCACGCCTCAAGCAATCTCCGCTCCTCATCTGGCGCTAGCGCTCTGCCAACGTCGCGGCGCTCTGGCAGCATCCGTACATCTTCAGAGATTGCACTCCAAAGCCGCGCCGCCTTCATCATCATGCGCAGTGTTGAGACTTCCATGTTGATCGTTCGATTCGATGCGCCGTCTTTTTGCCGGATTCCTTGGTACTTGCCAATGTGCTGAGGCGTAATGTCGGCAAGCAACACGGAGCCGAAATGGACAAAGAGATGCTTCAAGTTGAATTCCTGAATGGAGACGTTCGATTTGCTCCAGCGCGCTTGATTAGCGGCCATCCATTCGCGCGCCGCCGTCGTGAAGAGTACCGGGCGGCGGGCGGCGCGAACGCCGTTGGACGACTCTTCCAACTCTCTCCGCCGCTGACGCTCCGCTCGAACGGCAAGCGTCTTGGACTCACTGCCCGTCGATTCACGAACTCGCTGTCCGCGAAACTCAAACTCATACCACCAGATTTCATTGCGCTTGTAGAGTCCCATAGCTATACCTTTCCGGCCTTTCGAGTGGCCCCCGATTTATGACCCGGTTCCGACCAATGAGCGCGCTTGCGAGTCTTCTTTCCCCCGCTCTTCGGCCTATTCCGATTTACACCAACCTGCTTGCACTTGTCTGAGCAATGTTCCCTTTCCTGCCAACGTCCAACCCGTTTGCCTTCACCCAACCGAAAGACCCTTCCGCATTCAGGACACCGAGGTCAAGCAGCCGCGGCTGCGAACAAGCAGGCCCTTGCGCAATACACATGGACTGAAACGGACACGATCTCGTTGAAGGGCAAGCCGCAAAAGACGCCCTGGACGCCGCAGCTCCGGCTGAACCGAGCGGCGGACGGCTGAAGATACATGTCGTCGAGAAGAAGACGGAGGAGTACAAGGATTACGCCGAGCAGATCAAAGCGCTGATTCAGCAGTATCTGCCGCCCGACAAGGAAGCGATCGGCCAGGCTTATGAAAAGGGCAACGTCATGGTGGATCCCAACGGCCGGCGGGCCGGGACAGTACAAAGCGGTGATTTCGAACTACGTGAAACAGGGCGACAAGATGACGCTGGTGATGGATTCGGCGCAGAAGAACATCGTGAGCCTGTCGATTGCATCCTATCTAGATGACCCGAGCGATGCGGTCACGGTAGAAGCGGCGTTCAGTCCCATCCCGGGCGGGCCCAATCATATCTCGTCGCAGACGATTAACGGAGTAAAGAAGCAGCTGACAATCGCCGTGCAGAACAGCAACTACCAGAAGCAGTAGATATGGCTGGACGCTGCATCAGCCAGAGATCCCCTCGGTGATAAAGGAAACCGCCGCCGGACGCCCCATGCTGGAAATTCACTCGGTTTCCGAAATACGCGGCCTGGAGTTCATCGGAGCAGTTCGCTTCGGTCCCAGCTAGTCAGCGCATCCAGGGTCGGAGGCGCCGGAAGAGTCCGTAGGGCCCCCTAAATGTCGAGATCCTCAGGTAAGGAAGCACTGTGTTGTTTTTGTGGGAAAGGCGAAATGCAATATGAGCACCCATCGCAGCTTCGATTTTACTCGCAAGGAAAAATCGAATGCGTCCCGACTCTCTCCTTCAAGTCATTCGGCGCATTTGTGGCCGGAGCCACTGCACGAGCCGCATTGGTCGGCGATACCGGACCAAGCGGTCCAGACAACTGGGTAGGTGGCTTGGCAAGGGAAGCGATCACGTCCGGGTTACTCTGCACGCCATCAGCCCGGAGGCGATGAAGACCTATAGGCCCGGCTCCCAAAGTCACGGTTGGCCAGGGTGCGAACACATTATTTGCAGAGAATCTCTTGTACCAAGATGAGGAGAAAAACATGATGTTGCTCAGTCGGATCAGGATCGCTTGTTTGCTGGTCTCTCCCCTGGCGTTACCGCTTGTCGGTGGAACGCAGGCTCAGGATCAGCACCCGATATTGGACCAGGTTGCAAACAAGGTCATTCAGAAATACCAGAACTCAACCTGCCAGCAGTTGTGGATGGAAAAAGAGCAAAAGGCACCACCAACACCGCAGCAACAAAAGGCCATCCAATTTCTAAAGAACGATCCGCAAATGCGGACGCTCTTTATCAACAAGGTAGCGGCGCCTATCGCGAACAAGATGTTTGAGTGCGGAATGATCCCGTAGTAACCGCTGGTTTGGTCTTCGCAAACCGATCCAAGGGGGGCTGTATGACCACTCATAAGTTCAGTCGTTCGCTGCGACTCCTCGGAGCGTTGGGCGTGCTCGCAGTAGTCGCGTGCGTCGGTAACGCCCAGGGTTCGGCGAATTTGGCGCCGCAGGTCGCGACAGACGGGGCAGTTGCGTCCCAGAGCCCTGGAACCGCTCAGGCCAGCTCTGTAATTGAGCCCAAGGCCATTGAAAGTTTGAAGGCCGCCTGCGCACGGCTCGCTGCGGCTCGCTCAATGGAATTCACGGCGGTGGAAACGTTTGAGAGCCCAAGCCGTTTGGGCTTCCCTCTGGTTTACGGCACCAAATCGGACGTGCTTCTTCAGCGGCCTGACAAACTTCGCGTCATCACCTCCGGGGATGGACCTGCTTCGGAGTTCTATTACGACGGCAAGACGATGATGGCATATTCACCAGCCGAGAATTTTGTCGCCGCAGCCGACGCGCCTCCCACCGTCGATGGCGTGCTCGGGACAGCCTTCCACTCTGCCGCAATCTACTTTCCCTTCGATGACATGCTCGTAACGGACCCCTACAAGGATATTGCGCAAGACCTGCGCGTTGCGTTCTACGTTGGGCAGTCAAGAATTGTGGGAGGAACGACCACTGACATCGTGGCGTATGAAAGTGGAGGGGTTTTCATCCAGGTCTGGATCGGCACCGAGGACAAATTACCGCGGATGTTCCGCGCAATTTATGCCGATGATCCAACGCAATCGCGTCATGGGCTCATCTTAACCGACTGGAAGCTTAACCTCGCTGTTCCCGATGGCTCCTTTAGCACCACGAAAGCCAGCAGCGCGAAGCATATTCCGTTTGCCGCACCCGATCGACCGGCGGGAAGTTACAAGCCACAAAAAGACGCGAAGCCTGCGGCAAATCCAATGAACTAACCGGTAATGCGGAAGGGAGGCTACGCCATGAATAAGCGAGTGCTTGGCCCTGTAATTGCAATGATCGCCCTCATGCCATCCGGAGCGGCGTTGGCACAACATGCGAACAGGTACGGCGGGGGCTCAACCTACCATGCACAGGGTTCAAATTCAACGACGCGCGCCAACGGTTACGGAGGAGAGGCGACCCATACCGCCGGCCAGGGCACAACCTATGCCAATAAATATGGCGATACAGCAACCCATGCTGAAGGGTCGGGAACCACGACCGGGAAGAATGCCTATGGCGGGACTGCGACCCATACTGCCGGGCAAGGAACATCTGCGACGAACGGATACGGCGGCAGTGCGTATCATGCCGAAGGATCGGGGACAACGACCGCGACCAATGGATCCGGGGGTTCCGCGACCCACTATGCCGGTGTCGGCACTGTTGGAACCACTTCATCCGGTTCGACCGTATACGCCAGCGATCATTACTATGGGGCAACTGCTGCGGTGTACCATCCGCCCGTCGTCGTCAACTCCTACTCGACCGGCTGCTACAACTGCGGCGGCTGGTCGACCGCCGGGGCAGCGGCGGCGGGCGTCGCTGTTGGTGTAGCGACCGGAGCGGCGATCGCTTCGGCGAATAACAACGCTGCTACATCCAACGCCTACGCGGCTGGGGTGGCGACAGGTGCGGCAGCGGCTTCAGCAAACAACGCGGCCGCTACCGCCAATGCTTACAATTCTGGCGTCGCGGCGGGAGCTGCAAGCGCTTCCTATTCAATGGGAGAAATCGTTGCGACAGCGCCCAAGGGCTGCGCAACACCCACTGTCGGGGGCATGTCGTATTACTTGTGCGGCAACGCCTGGCTTCAGCCGTCGTACGGCGCAAACGGTGTCTACTATCGCGTTGTGCCAGCTCCATAAGGCCGCCCTTGAGGTCCAGTTTTACGAAATCGCAAGAATCGCGGAGTGCATCCGAGTCAGCCCAAGGAAAAATGAGGTATCAATTGCCACAAAATCCTGAATCCACCAGACTGAACGAAGCGCGTAACGCCAATGTCCCATGGAGAAAATGGGGACCCTACCTCAGCGAACGCCAGTGGGGCACGGTTCGCGAAGCAGCTCTTCGGCCGTCTCGACGAACGCCAGTTTCTGGAACTTGGCAGAGAAGCCGCCTTTGCGAAACAGCCGACTGCAGCAAGCGACAAGAAGCAGCCGACAGCTGCGTAGTGTCGATACTCCTCCGGTTCCGGATTTCGCATGATTGACGGACATACTGCCAGGTGAGGGCCGGGCGAAAGCGGGCTTCGCTCTCTATGTCGAGGACGGTTCTGGGCGGGCTCATCCTGTGGTGCACTGCCTGCACTACTTTCTCCAACCGTATAAGTGGCACGGGTACGGCGGCACCATAAACAGGTGGCCGTAAGCACCAACAAAGGGAGCGATTATGAATCTACCCAGGAACTTCTGTCTGTTGGTCGCGGCAACGCTCGCCCTGCCCTTTTGCACTTCCGTCTTCGCCCAGGGCCCGGCCGAATTGACGGTCGCGGATTCGGCTGCGGCCGCACCAACTGCTACACCCCCGATTCCGGACGCGCCCGCGCCAACAGCAGCGCCAACTCCTGATTCGGCGTCACAGTACCCGACAGGAAGCGCCGCCGGTGATTGGCGCGTCGGGATCACGGTTTACGGCTGGTTTCCCGGATTGCACGGAACCGTTGGAGCGTTCGGCCATGATGCCAGCATTCATGTCCCTTTCTCCGATGTCTTTCATACCCTGAAAGGGATCGTACCGGTCGCAGTCGAGGTCGATAAGGGCCGCTTCCTGATGCCGGTTGATTTTTTATGGATGAAACTCGGCGTCGACAACGGCATCCCCATTAGCGATTTTGGCCAGACATCGATCGATACTCATCTCACACAGTCGATCTTGACGCCGAAGGTCGGGTACAGGCTTCTCGATGCCGAGCACTTGAAATTCGACGCCCTCGGCGGAGTTCGCTATTGGCATCTAGGCCTGAACAACACATTGAATCCCTCAGGCCTCAGCAGTTCAAGTTCGACCAACTGGGTGGACGGCCTCGGCGGCGGCAGGTTCATACTACCCCTCGGCGAAAAGGCGGCCGTCACGGTGGCTGGTGACGCCGGCGCAGGCCAAGCCGACCTCGACTATCAGCTCCTTGGGCTGCTGAACTTCAACATCACTCCCAAGCTCGGACTGGCAGTGGGTTGGCGCTATCTGGATGTGGACTACAGACCGGGCAATAGCAACCAGTTCGTCTATGACACCATCACAAGTGGCGCGATTGCCGGTTTCGGCTACAACTTCGGCGGCAAGCCACCGGTTCCACCGACGGTCTCGTGCTCCGCTTCGCCCACGCAAGTCTTCCCGGGCGATCAGGTCACGGTGACTGCGATTGCCTCAGGTCTGAACCCGAAGTGGAACGTGGTGTATACGTGGAGCGGCGAAGGTGTTACCGGCGCTGGAACGACCGCGAACGTCAATACCAGTGCTTTGAATCCCGGGACGTATACGGTAACGGGCAACCTTAAGGAAGGGAAGCCGGGTAAGGAAGGACTCAAGCCCTGGCAGGTCGCCAGTTGCTCGGCCACTTACACCGTCAAGGAGTTTGAGCCTCCAACCATCAGCTGCTCGGCGAACCCAAACGATCTCAAGCCGGGTGACTCGTCGACGATCACGGCCCAGGCTGTCAGCCCGCAGAACCGTCCTCTTACTTACAGCTATCAGGCTTCGAGCGGCACCATCAGCGGAAGTGGAACCACGGCGACATACTCCTCGACGGGCGCTTCCCCCGGTCCGGTACAGATCACAGGCACTGTGGCCGATGACAAGGGGCACACTGCTTCGTGCAGCACGAGTGTGAACATTCAGGCGCCTCCTCCGCCTCCCCCGCCGCAAGCGTCACCTGAGCTTGTAGCGCGGCTGAGATTGCACAGTGTGTTCTTCCCGACCGCTCTACCGACGGAAAGGCATCCCGAAGGTGGTCTGGTCGAGAGCCAGCAGGCAACCCTGACTTCGCTCGCGGCGGACTTCAAGACCTACCTCACGTTCAAGCCGGATGCGCGCCTGACCCTGACCGGTCACGCGGATCCGCGGGGTACTGCGGTATTCAATCAGGCACTCTCCGAACGTCGTGTTGCTCGCGCCAAGGCGTTCCTCGTCGAACAGGGTGTTCCCGAGGCGAACATTGATACGCAAGCACTTGGCGACGAACACCTGCTCGGCAAGGACGATGTCAAGAATCTGATCGAGACCAATCCTGACCTGAGCGATGAACAGAAGAAGAAGATACTGCGGCAATTGAACGTGATTGTTCTGGCCCAGAACCGCCGCGTCGACGTCAGACTGAACGGATCGGAACAGGGATCTGAGCTCCATTATCCGTTCAATGCTGCCGATTCGGCGACCCTTCTGGATCTGAAGAGGCCTACGAAGGGCGCGCCGAAGAAGAAGTAACCCTCCAACTTCCGGAACAGGCCTGCCAAGCCTGTTCCGGTGCCCGTTCAGATAGGAAGAGGTTGGCTGGATACCCGATTGGCAACCATCAGCACGTAGAACTTCAAAACCCTACGTCCGCGATGACCTACAGTGAGGCAGCAGGGGCCCATTCGGCGCGCACAACCGGCAACCGGCCCAGGCTCCGGACAAGTGGATATGGAGGAGAGGGCGATGGATCATCTTTTTACAAATGTCTGGGAAGGCATAATCGCACGCGTAACTGGCCCGATGAAGTTCCGTCTCGTCCTGCAACCTGCCATGTCAATCTTCTGGCGGTCCGCGGCGCAGGCCAGATAGAAAACTACGTGAAGTACCCGCCTCGCCAGAAGGCGGCTTCATTCAACCTTGATTCGGTGATGGCAAGCCTGGCTCCTGCCGAAGCCGCATACAAGAAACAGAAGGCAGAAGCCGCCGCCAAAGCGGAGAGCGGCGGGGTGGTTGCCAAGACGGCGAGCGTTAAGGAGAAGCCGGAAGTGGTTCCCGCCGGTTCTCGCTGAGCAAGAATGCGGGCCTTTCGAAGGGAGGTCGATAAGACCTGACGTAATGAAGCCGATCGCTGCACCCATTGTCGGCGGGATGATTACCTCCACAGTCCACGTTCTGATCTTTGTTCCGGTTTTCTTCGTGATGATAAAAGAGCGGGCGCTGAGTCGCGGAACACTGACTGCACGCAACACTGTCGATTCAACCGCTGCATCCAAGGTTTGACGGAATCGAGGGAGGCGATCAAGATGTTGGCTTTCCGATCAGGTTCCGTTCGGAAGTTGGGAGTATTCAAGTACTCTCTGGAATTTGCGAAACAGGGCAAGTGTGGGCGAAAAACTGTGGGGGAAATTGTGGGGACTCTCAGTGATTTTCAGCAGTAAGCGACAGTAGTGCGCCCACCCGAAGAAGTGGGCTGTAAGGCGCATGAATAGAGACTCCGGAGCACATCAGGGTAAATGATGGCAGACTGCCGAAAAGACAGCGAGACCGCTTGGGGTGCGAGGGGTCGGCAGTTCAAATCTGCCCGTCCCGACCATTAAGCAGTTGATTTCCTTATATACAAAACTTGCCGATCGCTGATCGCGCGGTCCTGCAACGTTCACGCTGCTTAACGGTGTTTAATTCTTTCGGCCGTCTCAACCATAAGAACGATGTCGGGCTCATCCTAACCATCGTTGACAAGGTTGCCTCGACCCGCCGAAAATTTATCCCCAGAGCAACCCTCTTGCTCACGAGGTCATGAGTTGATTCGCTTCCCGTGGATTCCCGCGCTGCGGCGCTCCTATCTGGCTGTTTTGATTGCCCTTGTCGCATCGGGAACCGGCCGAGCTACTGGCCAGGATAAGCAACCTGCTCAGTCACCGCTGTACGGGGGCAATGCCGCATCCTCAGCGCCGGCTCAGCAGACCGGATCTGCGACTGCTGGCGTCTTTGCTCCCGTGCTTGACTCCGAGAAGCGTCCAATTACGGCCGGCGGCTTCGTCAAGACCGGCCCGGTCATCTTCGCCGACATCTCAGAGAAGGCTGGGCTGACCACTTGGAAACACACGATGGGAACGCCACAAAAGCCATACATCCTTGAGACGATCGGGTCAGGAGTTGCGCTTCTCGATTACGACCACGATGGCTGGCTCGACATCTATATCGTGAATGGCTCAACCTATGACGCGCTCGATGGAAAGGTTGAACCGCCTCATGCCGCACTTTTTCATAACAACCACGACGGCACCTTCACGAACGTGGCAGAAAAGGCTGGAGTGGCGAACGGCCGCTGGGGGTTCGGTGTGGCGGTGGGCGACTTTGACAACGACGGCTGGCCCGATCTCTACGTAGCCAACTATGGCAAAAATCGCCTCTACCACAACAATCATGACGGAACGTTTACTGACATCGCTGAAACAGCCGGCGTCCAACTCGGTAATTGGTCTACCGGGCCAAGCTTTGGCGACTACGACGGTGACGGACGACTCGATATCTTTGTGCCGGGCTATGTTCATTGGGACATGAATAACCTGCCGCTTTCCGGAAGCAAAGCGGTTGGCTATGCGAACTGCTCGTTTCGCGGCGCCCAGACTATGTGTGGCCCACGTGGCCTTCCAGGCGAGCCGGACCATTTGTTCCATAACAATGGAGACGGCACTTTTACGGATGTGAGCGTGAAGGCGGGCGTAAGTGACAAGCGCCACTACTATGGTTTCTCCTCCACTTTTGTGGATATTGACGACGACGGCAAGGTGGACTTGCTTGTTACGGATGATTCATCGCCTAACTATCTTTATCTCAACAAGGGTGACGGCACATTTCAGGATGCGAGCTACTACTCCGGCTTTGCCCTGAACCAGGACGCACGCGAGACTGCTTCGATGGGGCTCGCCGTGGGCGACTACGCGAACAATGGCAAACTCGACCTTTACACCACAACCTTCTCAGACGATTACAAGACGCTTTATCGCAACGACGGAGACGGCAACTTTGTGGACATCACGCCGCAAATGGGGATTGCCGAGCCGACTTATCCGTTCCTGAGCTGGGGCACTGAATTCTTCGACTATGACAATGATGGTTGGAAAGATTTGATGTTTGTCAGCGGCCATGTATATCCGCAGGTGGACCAGCACAATTGGGGGACTTCATTCGCCGAACGTCCGCTGCTATTTCATAACGTGAACCACGGCAAGAATGTTTGAAGTCATGCCTGCAGTGGAGGGAACCGGGCTCGCTGATGTCATTCCGGCGCGCGGCGCTGCGTTCGGCGACCTATTCAATGACGGCAAAATCGACGTCGTGATCAATTGCCTCGACCACACGCCGGTGCTGTTACGCAATGTGAGCGACGATCACAACCACTGGGTTGGCCTCTTGCTCGAAGGTGGCCCAAAGAGCCCTCGCGATGCGATCGGATCCACGGTTTATCTGACGGCTGGCGGTCTGCGCCAAAGGCGGCGATGTGATGAGCGGTGGCAGCTTCGAATCGTCTAATGATTTCCGTCTCCACTTCGGTCTGGGTGCCACGACTACCGTGGATAAAGTGGAGATTCATTGGCCCGACGGCGCCAAGGAGAGTTATACGCTTCCCGGCGTAGACCGTTATTACGCGATAGAAGAAGGCAAAGGCCTGGTGCCCAGCGTGTATGACGCGATTGCGGCAGAACGCTCCGCGAGCAAGACGGGTAAGTCGCATGCGGGCAACTGACCAGACCTGGTCCGCTGCAACGCGGCAGATTCAAACGGAGCTAAGAGTGACAGCACGTACGAGGAATATCGGCGCTATAACACTCTGCATCGCACTGATATTGGCCGGGCAATGGATCGTGCCCGTCCAGGCGCAACAAGGCGATACGGGGCCGAAGCAGGATGGGGGGACACTAGGGCCTCCACCTGCATATACGCCGCCAGCGAAAGGTCAGCCGCCTGCCGAAGATACACAAATGCAGCGCGATGCGCTGGCCAAACTAAAGGTCCGTGCAGAGGAGCGCACGGACGCAGAACGCAAGGCTTACAACGCATTAGTCACTCCCAGCTATAACTTCCACTACGGACCGAAGAATCCATTTACGCCCGGCAACATACAGGTGCAGGGCGAGGAATTTCTTCAACCAGACGCATACCCATCCGCGGAGTACTGCGGTACCTGCCACCAGGAAGCCTATAGCCAATGGCGCGAGGCGCTGCACTCAAATGCGTTTCGGACGCCTTTCTACCGGACCAGCGTGAACTTATTGATACGCGATAAAACGCGCGGAATCGCCTTCGCACGTCACTGCGACAGTTGTCACAACCCGATCGGTGTTTTGGGCGCTGCGTTGACTGAAGACTCGAAGGTGGATCGTGCGAAATTCGATTCCGACGGATTGACCTGCACCACTTGTCACTCAGTCGTAGGAATCGACTCCACTAACGGCAACGGCAGCGTCATAATGGGAGTGCCTTCTGCTCTCGTAGACGAAAATGGAAACCGTATCCCTGGCATGGTGTCGTTCGACCAGATTCTTCGACATCCGGATCGTCACTCGAAGGCAGTGATGCATGATTTCTTGCGCAAACCTGAGTTCTGCGCCGCCTGCCATAAGGCCAACCTGCCCGGCACTCTGAATGACTACAAATTTATCCGTGCTTTCACAGCCTACGACGAGTGGCAACAATCGAAGTTCTCTCAACGCAATCCGCTGACGTTCTACACCGCGGACTTTACAACTTGCCAGGGTTGCCACATGAAGCGCAACCCCGCCGTGCTTCCTGACTATGGAGCGAAAAACGGAACTTTCGCGTCGCACCGTTGGCTCGCAGGGAACACGGCGGTGCCCTTCTACTACGGATTCAACGATCAGTTGCAAAAGACTATTGACTTTCTTCGTGCTGGAAACTATCTGAACGTAGATATCTTCGCATTGAAAAAGGCAGGCACAGATAAACTGATTGCTCCCCTTGGCACAGTCCCGTATAGCCTTGCGCCCGGTGAACTGGTGGAAGCGTATGTCGTCGTTCAAAACAAGAACATCGGCCACTCGCTGATCCCGGAAGTCCGAGATCTCTACGAGGCGTGGCTAGAGGTCACTGTCAAAGACGCCGCGGGCAAAGAGATTTATCACAGCGGATTCATCAAGCCGGACGGGATGCTGGACTCGCGCGCGCACAGCTTCACCAACCGTCCAGTGAGCAGTGATGGCGAGTTTGTCGATAACCACAAAGTGTGGACGATTCACTCGGTAGCCTATGACAATACCGTGCAGGCCGGCAGGTCAGTGCTCGTCCGCTACGAGTTTCGAATGCCTGCGGAGGTTACCGGAGCCGTAAGCGTTACGGCAAAGGTGAACTACCGCCATCTGCGCGAGAGCTATCTGGATAATGTTTTTGGCAAAGACCATCCGGCCTATCCAATAGTTGAGATCGCTTCGCGCACTCGCGTGTTGAGGGTCGGCAAGAACCAGCCCGAAGCGCCCAATCCAGCCGACAATCCAGATTGGATGCGGTGGAACAATTTGGGCATCGCACTGCTCGATCAATTTCAATATGCGGAGTCGGTTGCGGCATTCACCGAGGTGGTCAAGCTGCGCAGCAACTACGTAGACGGCTACACCAACATCGGTCTTACCGAGATCGTGTGGGAGAAGTATGAATCTGCGCGCACAGCCATTCGCAGAGCGCTTGCTCTTGACCCGAATAATGCGCGCGCTCTTTACTACGACGGGTTGCTGCAGCGACGTGCAGGCAAAACCGATCAGGAGATAGCCGACTTCCGCAAGGTAGTCGAAATGTTCCCGCAGTCTCGCGATGCCCGCCGCGAGTTGGGCATTACCTATTACCAACAAAATGATGAACACGCAGCGCTTGAACAGTTCGAGGCGCTGCAACAGATCGATCCTGACGACCTCACCGCGCACTACAATCTTTCGATTCTCTATCGGCGGATGGGCAGGCGCAAAGAGGCTGCGGAACAGCAGGCCATGTTTGTCGACAAGAAGGTCGATCCCGGCGCACCCACTTACTCGCTCAATTATCTTCGCGCGCACCCGGAGATCTCCGCGGAAAGTATCCCGTGGCACATTCATTCCGATCAGCCGACGGAAGGTGGAGGCGAGCAGCATGGCAAATAGCGGGTCCGCTTCGTCAAAACTTCCGCGTCGGATTGGGTCAGCGGTTTTGGGGCTTTCTGTCTTCGGTGCGGCGCCTGCGGTCCATGCTGCGAACAATTGCGCCTGGCTTAACGAAGCTACCGCCTCCGGTTTTCTCGGTGGCGAGGCAGTCGGCGAGTCTACGCCCGCCGCATCCGGCCAATCGGCGACGTGCACATTTACGCAGCAAGACAAACGTGCGGCGCGAACGCTGAGCATCACGGTAGAAAGTGCTGCGTCCCCACACGCGCGCGTGACCTCACTCGCTGCGGCATGCGGAACAGCAGCAACTCCTCTGCAGGCCATCGGCAATGAAGCAGTCGCATGCCCGGTTGTCGATCGTAAAGGCGTGCGTAGCGAACTGGTGGTAGGGCGGGTACGCGAGCAGGTCTTCACGATCACGATCGCCACCTCCATAAAGAACGATGACATCCTCACAGATGACGCCCTCAAGACGCGCATCTATACCGCTGCCGAACAGGTCGCCGGGAACCTCTTCTGATTGCTCAGTTCCGACGCGCCGGCGTCACAACAAGAGCATGATTTCAGTTTGGTTCATTTGGGCAAGTGGCCTGGAATACGTGCCATACTGCATTGGGGCCAGGAGGTACACCAGTTGGAGTGTGCGCGGCCGGAGGTGGCAGTGAGTTACGTTCCCGATGGGAAGCGATATGACGGGGCCAGGTTCAGGCGGTGCGGGCGATCGGGCCTTGTGTTGCCGCCGGTGTCGCTTGGCCTGTGGCAGAATTTTGGCGGCGCCGATGTTTTCGAGACGGGTCGGGCGATTATCCGCCGAGCCTTCGACCGCGGCGTCACGCACTTTGACCTCGCGAATAACTACGGGCCGCCATATGGGTCGGCGGAAGAGAATTTCGGCACGATTCTGCGCAAGGATTTTCGCGGGCTGCGGAATGAGCTGATTGTTTCGACCAAGGCGGGCTGGGATATGTGGCCGGGCCCGTACGGCATTGGCGCGTCGAGAAAATATTTGCTGGCTTCGCTCGATGACAGCCTGAAGCGCATGGGTCTGGAATACGTTGACATTTTCTACGCTCACAGGCCGTGGGAAAATGCGCCGCTCGAAGAGACGATGGGCGCGCTGGTTTCGGCGGTGCAGCAAGGCAAGGCGCTGTATGTGGGCATCTCGTCCTACAGCCCGGAGCGCACGCGCGAGGCTGCGGCGATTTTGAAAGCCGCGGGCGTGCCGCTGCTGATTCATCAGCCGTCGTATTCGATGCTGAACCGCTGGATAGAGAAAGGGCTGCTGGAGACGCTGGACGAGCTGGGCGCAGGGTGCATTGCGTTTTCTCCTTTGGCGCAGGGCCTGCTGACGGACAAGTACCTGAAGGGCGTTCCGACGGCGTCGCGTGCCTCGGCACAGGGCTCGTCTTTGCTGAAGAAGTTTATGAGCGCGGCGAATCTGAAGCATGTGCGCGCCCTGAACGAGATCGCAAGACGGCGCGGGCAGTCATTGGCGCAGATGGCGATTGCGTGGGTACTGCGCGACCCGCGTGTAACTTCGGCGCTGATCGGCGCGCGCACGGTGGAGCAGCTGGATAATTCGCTTGATGCCGTGAAGAAGCTGAATTTCAGCGAGGCGGAGCTAGCGGCGATTGAGAAGCATGCCATCGACGGCAATATTGACCTGTGGGGCAGCGCGCGGGAAACGATGAAGTAGCTGGGAGCGGAGCGGAGATCCGGGACCAGTTGTGAGTCGTCCAAAGATGGCAAGTCTGCGCCTTAGGCTCCGCGGAATCGCTCGAAGATGCGGCTGAGGCCCGCGCCGAGGAATGCTGGCACGGTGAGCACCATGATCATCAGAAATTCGAATGGCCAGAGATTGTGATTGGTCGGGTCGTTCCAGCAATCGATGATGATGAGGAATGCGTTTGCCGCGCAGAAGCCACCGACAAGTGCGATGGGAATGAGACGGCGGCGCTTCTCAAGGCCGATGGTGAGTGCGAGGCCGGCGGTAAAGGCGAGGATGGGCAGGGTGTAGTAGGGCAGCCAACCCTGTGTTGCATTGCGATGCGAGTAGGGCATGAAGCGCCAGAAATATACCGCGTCAAAGAAAACGCCGACGATGACGGCGACCGCGCATCGCAACTCGAGCGACGACATAAGGCGTACCCTTCCCAGTCGATGATGAACGGCTTAGCTCTGCATCATACGATGACGAGCAGGGGCCCCAAAGCGAATTTCGTCTTTGAACAAGTGCATGAGAGGACGGAAGTACCACTGCTGGGCAGGATGCCGGGCGCAGGTTTCGAAATGATCGACTGCCAGACAGGAATTTCCTGGTATCAGCGTCGTGTGGAATCTATCTTACGCTCAAGATCTTCGAGGGCATTGCAGGCAGTGGCCACGCCGTCTTCGCGGTTGAGCTGCTCTGCAACCTGCAGCGTCTGCTCACGGTAACCAGGGTTATCGAGCATGGATCGGATAGCGGCGGAGGCGCGGGCGGGCGTGTAAGCAGCCTTCTGAATGGTGCGCGAGACGCCGAGGCGGCGCATGCGGCGCGCATTGTCGGGCTGGTCGTGCGAGTAGGGCATGATGAGCATTGGTTTGCCTGCGCGCAGGCATTGCGCGGTGGTGCCCACACCTCCCTGGTGAACGATGAGCGAGGAGCGTGCGAAGAGCGCGGAGTAGGGCGCGTATTCGGCAATGCAGATCGAGGCGGGCAGCGGTTCCTTGGGCTTGTTGCCGGGGTCAGACCCGATGAGCAGCACGGCGCGCAGCCCGAGCTGCTTGGCCGCCTTTGCTGAAACCTCATAGAAATTGCCGGCAGCAAGCACGGCGGCGGAGCCGAGCGTGAAGATAACGGGAGGCTCGCCGGCGGAGAGAAATTCTTCAAGATGCGGGGGCAGACCGGCATTGCCCGCATCGGCATCGTAAAAGCAGAAGCCGGTGATGAGCGTGTTGGGTGGCCAGTCTTTCTGTTCGACGCCAAGCAGGCGCGAGAAAAGCGCGAGCACGAGGTTTGGTGAGTGCTTGGCATCGAAGAGCGGATTCGATCCGTGACCGAGGCCAAGCTGGCGGCGCAACTCGTAGATGGGTCGGGGCCATTTGCGCGTGGTGACGCGGCTGATCCGTTTGATCACGCGTCCCATCCCGGAGAGTTTGTCGGCACGGGCGAGCTGCGGAAACGGCGGCAGCACCGGCGGGTCAAAGGCAGAGAAAAAGGACATGGGAGCGAGCACGTAGCTGGCCCAGGGAATGCCGGTGACTTCTGCGACCATGGGCCCGGCGTAGTTGAGCTCTCCGAGCAGCAGCAGGTCGGCGCGTTCTGGCTGGGTGGCTGCCGCGAGCAGATCGTCGTAGGTCTGGCGCAATGCAGGGAAAAGGAAGTCGCGCAGGCCATGCTCCGTGCCGTGCTTCACGTCGTAGATCATCGCGACGAGCGCGGAGTTCTTGGGGTCAATATCCGGGCGAATGGCGTGGAAGGCAAGGCGCAGCGGCTCAATTCTGGGCCGGTAGATGCCGGGCAGCGCCATGATCGGCACGTGACCGCGCCGCTTGAGCTCAAGAGCGAGCGCGATCAGAGGATTGATGTCGCCGTAGGTGCCAATGTTCGAGAGGACAATGCGCACGTAGAATCCAAAAAACTGGAGTGAGAGTGCAGGGTTCAGGTTAAAGCATCAAGCCAGCTTTGAGCTTCCGGCTTCCGGATGCCGCCTTACAGCCTTAGTGCTTCGAAATTGCCTCCGCGCCTGGATGATATGATCCGGTTGATTCAAGGCACGTTGGAGAACCGGTGATAAAGAAGATACGCAGAGCTGCATTTTCAGTGGTGACTCTGATAGCCGCGGCGCCGTGCTTTGGTCAGGCGGGCTTGTCTGCTAAGTGGGAAGAGCTGACCGGGCCTGATTTTGTGCAGGCGATTCATCAGTCGCAGGGTGTGTGTGTGTTGCCCTTCGGCATTCTTGAGAAGCACGGGCCGCATCTGCCGCTGGGCACGGACCTGCTGGACGTGCGCTTTGCCGTGACGAATGCGGTGAAGCAAGAATACGCGGTGGTGTTTCCCGAGTACTACTTCGGGCAGATTTTCGAGGCGAAGCATCAGCCGGGAACGGTGGCATATACCCTGGGGACGCAGCTCACGCTGCTGCAGGAGACGGTGAGCGAGATGGCACGCAACGGCTGCAAGAAGGTCGTCATCGTGAACGGGCATGGCGGCAATGAGCACCTGCTGCCGCTGTTTGCACAAGCGCAGCTCGCCACGCCGCGCGACTATGTCGTGTACGTCTTCGGGATACCGAATGAAAATGTGCCGGGACGGCCAGTGCTGAAGTCGCAGTCGCCACAGAACGATATGCACGCGGGCGAGGTGGAGACTTCCAATGTGCTGATTGCGCGACCCGACCTTGTGCATTTGGATCGTGCGACCGAGGAGTCCGGCGCAAACCAGAAACGGCAGGCGCTGCCAGACTCGGTCTACACGGGGATCTGGTGGTATGCGAGCTTCCCTAATCACTATGCAGGCGAGGGCGCGGCGGCGACAAAGGAACTAGGCGAGTTTGACCAGAAGGAGTGGTCACGCCAGATCGCCGAGGCACTGAAGGCAATCAAGGCCGATGACGTGAGCCTGAAGTTGCAGAACCAGTTCTACGAGGACTCGCAGCATCCACTGGAGACCAAGCAGTAGATCAGGCTGGATAATTCCGTCGATTCTTCTTGGGCAGTGGAGGTTCGGGCTCGTCCTCGAATCCAAATTTCTGGAAAGATATATTCGCCGATGCCTATCCAGACCGTGATCGCGCTTGGCCTGATTTTTGGACTGCTGGTGGTGCCGCGCGCGCTGCAGCGGTTTCGCCTTCCCTCGCAGCTTACCTGTTTTATCTTCGGCATCCTGGTGGCGGTGTTTGCCCACGCATTGGTGGACGAGAATGTGATGACGACGGTTTCGACCTTCGGCATAGCCTCGCTCTTTCTGCTGGCGGGCCTCGAGGTCGATCTTAACGAGATACGGAAGCAGCTGCGCCGGCTGAGTGGATATCTTGTGGTGCAAGTTCTCTTTCTTCTGGGCATTGCGTGGCTCGCCATGCGCTACCTGCACATGCCCTGGCAGCCCGGGGTGCTGCTGGCGCTGGGGCTCCTCACTCCTTCGAACGGCTTTATTCTCGACACGCTGGCGACATCCGGCCTCGACCCGGAGGAGCAATCCAAAGTTGCGATCGACTCAATCGCCGCCGAGATTATGGCGCTGCTGGTGCTGGTGGGGGTGTCGCAGGCGGGTTCGGCGAGGTCTCTGGCGATTTCTGGCATTGTGTTGGTTCTGCTGATCGCGCTGACGCCTCTGGTGTTCCTCTTCCTGGGCAAGCATGTGGTGCCGTACGCTCCCGGGTCGGAGTTTTCACTGCTGATGATGGTGGGCATCATTTGCGCGGTGATCACGCAGAATATCGGCGTTTATTATTTGATAGGCGCATTCGTGGCCGGCCTGGTGGCCGGGTTGCTGAAAAAGCGCATGGCGACGCTTGCCTCGCAGGAGAATCTGCTTGCAGTGCGGCTGTTTGCGTCCTTCTTTGTTCCGTTTTACTTCTTCCACGCGGGCGTGACTGTGCCTGCCGGCGCGCTGGTGTGGCAGTCGCTGCTGTATGGCTTGGCGATTTCGGCGACAATCATTCCGGTGAGGATTATCAAGGTGTGGCTGGAGGCGCGCTTTCTCTCGCGCCGATCTGCGAAGGGCGGGCTCCGCGTGGCAATGGCGCTGATTCCCACGCTGATCTTTACTCTCGTGATTGCGGGCATGCTGCACTCGATGTTTCACATCAGCGACGAGCTCTATGGAGGGTTGCTGGTATATGCGGGCATTACCACTCTGCTGCCCTCGCTGGTGCTGCCGGTGATTAAGGCGGAAGGGCCCGCACAAACCGCAGCCGAAGTGGGTGCATAGGATAATAGCCGCATGAAGTGGATCGTGGGCATTAGCGTGGTCCTCTTGGTGGTGGTCTCGCTTGTGGCTGACTACAAGTGGCGGCGATGGATCGCTGCGCGCAAGGATCACCGGGACCGATAGGCCCTACGCAGGCTGCAGCGGCGCTCAAAACAAAAGGCTTCGCAGCGCTTCAGTAACGTCTGCCAGCAACTTTTCGAGGCACTTCCCGTTACAATGGGTTGAAGGGAGCCGTCCAAGACTCATGCATTCATCGATTACCCGTCGGTTTGCCGCTTCACGCCTTCGTGCGGGCCTGTTGTGCCTGATCACTGCCTCCTTGTTTTCCGCTGCCTCCGTCGCAGCCCATGCGCAATTTGCGCCGCCCGCTCCGGGAACGCAGGTGCACGACCCCAGCGCGCTGAAGCCGCCGGCGGGTGCTCGTGTGGCGATCGTGGAGTTTGAGGATTTGGAGTGCCCGGACTGCGCGCGGGCGAATCCTCTGCTGAAAGAGGCTGCGGCCAACTATAAGATTCCCTGGGTGCGGCATGATTTTCCGCTTCCCTTTCACGCGTGGAGTATGCAGGCCGCGGTGAATGCGCGCTGGTTCGACACGAAGAGCAAGAAGCTGGGCGATGAATATCGCGATGCGGTCTTTGCCAGCCAGCCGTCGATTGTGGACCTGAATGGACTGCGCCAGTTCACTGAGAAGTTTGCCGCCGACCGCAAAATCCAACTGCCGTTTGCGATCGATCCACAGGGCAAGCTGGCGGCCGAGGTCAAGGCGGACTACGCGCTGGGTCAGCGCATCGGCATTGAGCACACGCCGACAATCTGGGTGGTGACTGCGCACTCCAAGGGCGCCCCGTTTGTTGAGGTGGTGGACCGCAGCAAGCTCTACCAGCTCATCGACCAGGCGCTTGAAGACACCAAGGGCGCGGCTGAGCCACACACCGCGCACAAGTAGCAGCTAATTTCGCACGGCGAGCGCGGCGACTGGCAGGGTGACTGAACCCATCCTGCCGGAGTTTTCGTCCACGACCAGAACTCGAAGCGACCCAGAGGCTGGCTTCGAGTCTTTTTTCTGTTCAATACTGATTCCGTCGCGCAGGACTCTCTGGTAAGTGGACGCCCTCAGACGCAAGCCGAGTGTCTGTCCAGTTACCTTGGCACTGAGCGCTGCGTCATCTCTCTCGACCAGGAATATATCCAGCTTGTCGCTCCAGAAATCGCCATCATGAATCAAATCGAGATCCGCCGCAGCAATGCTGAGTTTGAGAGCGTATCCGCTGGGTGAGTACTGAGGGCTTGCCGTTAATGCAATCTCGCTGGCATCGCTCGGTTTCCACACAGCCTGTGTAAAACGTTCCTTAATGGTCGCCGGTTCCGAAGCATAGAAATAGCCCGTACGGTAGCGAAGAACGACGTCTTTGCGTCCCGCGATCTTCACTGTCAGCACGTGGTATGTGTTATCCGCAGGCATGTCAGGGGTAAAGCTGAGCTGGTAGAGGGCGCGGCCATCTTCGGCGACGGCATTCAACTCGGTTGCCAAATCGCCCGCGCGACGGAATGCATGGCCGCCGGTGGCGTCTGCCAGTTCTCGGAATGTGCCCTGGATGGGATGGATATCCTGCTGCATCTCGGCGGTGATGCGGCCGGGCTTCATGCCGGGGTCTGCGTCGCCCAAACTTGCCAATGCCGGTGACTTCGAGGTCGCCCCCAGAGGAACAACATTGCGTTCGCGGAGATCTGCGCCGATCGCGCCTGCTTCAAGCTGCGATGCGTCGAGCGGATACACGCTTACGTGGGCATCGTTCATCGCTTCCTGTGCATTCAGCGTGTTCTCGTCGATATGTTTGCTGCGCTTTTCAACGGTCGGACCGCTGCTCGACCAATCGGCGAGGACGTTGTCGCTGGTTACCCACACGAGATTCTTATGGCCCGGCAGGGCGGCGAGACTCCGGGCAACCATGGGCAGCACAAGCAGCGCATCTCGGCGGGGATTGCTGTTGTTCTGATGGATCCGAGGATCGCCCGGCAATTCGGATCCGGGCGGCACGGTGACGGAGTTACCGTTCATCATGGCGAGATCACCCGAACTAGCCCAATCCACCTGTTGCCGATTTCGCTTTTCCTCGTCCTGGGCTTGCGCCAGGTCTTGGGAGTCCGGCATCCAGGCAGCCAGCTTCTTTGCCAGCAGCGCATAGTCGGTGGTTTCTACCGTCAGGACCTCGAAGCTTCTGGACTTCATGGCATAGAGCGCCACGGGCTGGCCCGGCGGCAACGCGCGAAGAAAGCGAAGGATCTCGCCGCGGGCATGGGTCAGGTCAAAGAAGGAAAGATTGCTCCCATCCAGCAACAGGACGATGGAACTAGCCTGCGGCGCGGCTGCCGCCTGAATGTCACCGGGGATCCCCGCAGGCGGCGCGTGATTGGAGAAGACACCGGGACTTGTTGGTATAGCTGCCTCTGTGGCAGTCGCGCTTCTGGAGAGAGATTTCAGAGTCTGCTTTCTTCCGTTGTCATCGACTTCAAAGTCGTCGAGCTTCAGGTCGGTTATCGGATGACCCTTCTTGTCGCGGGCGACGACGGAAACATCCACCAGGCGTGAGGTTGTGCGCAGCACGAAACCCTTCTCCGCCGCCGCGGGTTGGGCATGCAGAGGTGCATCGGGCAGGGCGGCTGCCGGTCCGACGCTGATCTCCGGTGGCTGGGATGTACGCGGCTCGACGGGCGCTGTGGTGGCCCCGGGCGCAATTGAAGCACCAGATTGCGTAGTTGCAGTGATAGCGCCGTCGGCCTCATTCGCCGCAGTTGGCGCATAGTTCTGCGCAGCTGCTGCGGTTCCACTTTCAGGGCCGGCAGTTTTCCCTGCGGAGGTGGGGTTTGTACCCTCCGGGCCTGTTAGTATGCGCAATTCGGCCTGGAAGAGATGGTACTGGTCAAACCGCGCATCGTTGATTGAGGTCTGCAGAGGCTGGGGTTGCAGCGCGACCGCATACCGGTAGTCCGATGCAACCTCAACGGTCTGAGCTACCGATTTGGAAATGCTCTTCACCGGGCAGAAGTAGGTCTTGCCGCCAAGCTCGACTGGGCCATATTCCACCGCGATGGCCGCTTCTGTAACCGGCTCGCCAGGCTTGAGATCAGCCTCTACGGTAAGGCGAAGAATAGTCCCGGTCGCCGGATCAACCGCCATCTCTCCGTGATAACCGGAGATCTGCCGAAAAGGATGCGTTTCTGCGGCGCGGCCGGCTGCCTGCTCCGCCACGCAGCAGTAGTCAACTTCGTAGTGTGATTTTTCTGCCGGGACGGTGTAGCGAAAGACCGCGACCTGGCCGATGGAGTTCTTTCTCCCAGTGGCTCCAGGCCAGCTTGCTGCGCGCTGCATCGAGCAACACAGTGCTCAGGATCGGCCCAAAGGCGCCCCAGGTTCGCAATCCTTGCGCGGCATGCCGGTTCTTTTCTTCTACGGCTTCGACACCATTGCGGTAAGATACGGTCGCGTCGGCGCTGCCGAGAGGATGCAATGGCCGGTAGGCTACAGCGATGCTCTCGTTGAGCGTCTGGGGCGTATTTTCAAAGGTGGTTGTGGTACGCGTTGCGAAAAAATCAGGCAGCTTCGGAAGCATGCGCGTGACGTAGCCGACCACTTTCGCCATGATCTCCTGCTGGTCGGCGATGCCAGGCGCGCGGGCCGGACCCAGTTCCGCTGCCGGCGGAGCGAGAAATGCCGATTGGTCGGCAAGGATGGTCAAGGCCTGGCGGCTCGCAGGACCAGGAGCGGCACTCAGAAACTCGACCAAATCGGATGAGCTGATTCGCTCAGAGGGCTCTAGATCGGAGATATCCCGCGCGGCTTTCTGGTCAGTGTCATTGCGGGCAGCATGCACTATTTCGGCCAATTGGGCGACAGTGACGCGCCTGAATGCAAATGCCAGCGGCGTACAAGCGATCAATAGGCCCACGATCAGGAGATTCCGCATGGCTCGACTCCCACTTGGTCGGACGACCACCCTTCCCCGAGCAAACCGACAAGAGTAATCGTCAAAAAGAGGGGAGCGCTGGCCGATGACAGGATATTGCTTCCTTTCGTGAAACTGTGCCCCATCGACTCAGCCGCATTCCCCGAGTCAGTCTACCTGGAAGCGGTACCGCAGTAGGTCCGCACCATTAGAGCTCACGGTGGTACTGTTTGCGTATCCATCCGCCGTCGCCCACATCGTTCCATTCGCCTCATATATACCTCCACAGACATAGGAGCCTATATACCCTCCTTGGGTGCTCCCTATCAGTACAATTCGGACAACTTGTTACGAGTGGACTTCATGGAAGACGATCCCAAAATAGCCATCCCCAAAACCGATGTCAACGTCTTTTCAGTCCTGATTTGTCATCCAATTTGGATGGGTTAACTACTTCATAAAACAAATACATTGCCATATTGGAGATATAGGAGAATCTGATTCGATTGGCTGCTTCAGTTCTGTGCACTACTTTCTATTATTACGAACGTACAATGACCTTCCGGGTTAACCGGACAAAGCGCTTACCGGGTCCAAGGAAAGGTCAGTCGCCGGTCTGAATGTTGACGAGGGACCGGCGTGCCGGGTGAGACGGTGTCTTTCTGCGGTGCGCGCCAGTGGTCGATGTAGCTGATGCGGTGAACGCAGCCGATGGTGCAGTTTGGCGAGCAACTCTTGGCGGTGAGGAATTCGCGCTTCACATCGGCGGTGGTGTAGCTGCCGATGGGCACGCCGGGGTAGCCGCGCTGCTGCGAGCAGTAGTGCACGAGGCCGTCTTCGCAGATGTAGAGGTAGCGCGAGCCGGCACGGCAGCGCCAGTCATTGGGGCGGCCCTCGGCGATGGCCTGCTGGAACTGGTCGAAGCGTGAGTAGTTGGTCTTGCCCCGGTTGTTCATCTGGTGGTAGACGCGGGCTTCTTCCGGCTGCAGTGGCTTGAGCTGGCCTGAGCCGTCGTGGATGATGCCGATGGTCGAGGTAAACCCCAGCTCAATGGCGCGGTTCCCGATGACGAGGGCGTCGTTGGGGTCACGGAAGCCGCCGCCGACGACGGAGTTGATGTTGACGTGGAACTCGGCGTGCTCGGCGAGCATCTGCAGTTTTTTGTCGAGAACCTTGAGGCTCTTTTTGGAGATTTCGTCGGGGACGAGGTTATCGATGGAGATCTGCAGGTGGTCGAGGCCGGCGCGGTTAAGGCGCTCGATGCGCTCGACGTTGAGCAGGTAGCCGTTGGTGATCATGCCGGCGATTATGCCGTTCTGGCGGATGCGGCGGATGATCTCGTCAAGCTCGGGGTGGGTGAGAGGCTCTCCGCCGGAGATGCCGACCATGGCGGTGCGCAGGCGGCCGAGGTGGTCGATGCGGCGGTACATCTCCTCAAGCGCAACAGGATCAGAGACTTTGTCGTACTCGTTGCAGTAGGTGCAGGAGAGGTTGCAGAAGCGCATGGGCACGATCTGCGCGAGGACGGGGTGGCTGGTCGAGCGGAGGGCGTTGGCCACCATCCATAGCTCGCGCACCTTGCGCCGCGCCGCAATCGCGCGGCCACGCACTGTATTTCTCCGGGAGACTGCCATTCTCTTTCTATTGAACCATAAGAAGGCAGGAAATCGAGCCTGGAGAGGCGGCGAGCAGACACGCCAACCGCCAGCCTCAAGCGGTTGGATTGCGGCCTGCCGTGTACTGGTTCCATCCGCAGGTGCCCGGCTCAACGCTGCGTGACCCGAATGAGGCGGGTCTCATTTTGAGATTTTGCGTGTAGGCGCGACCAAATGCCGGCTGCACACAAGGCAATTGGTCATATGTTCAACATACGCATGTCGGGCAATGTTGCTTGCCGATTCGTCGTTTTTTGCTGTCTTCGAAATCTCTCGCTGTTTTTCCGGTCCGAGCGGGAGTATGTCGGCAGCTTGCTTGTCAGCCACAGCAAATCCCCAGACCTTCAGGACTCGTTCATAGTCTCGACAAAGGCGCTGGCCTTCTTTGCAATGTTTTCTTCGCACGTTGGTTCCTTCGGAGCCATGGTAGGCCCACAGGGCGTTATTAGCTAATTCACGCTTCGTTCGCTGCAGTGGGATTCGTGCAGAACTGGTCTGTGGTTGATCGCGGAGCGAGATTCCTAGAGTGGATTCAGCTGGTTCCCACCCAACCGTCCGCGCGGGGCGGACGGTTGGCGGTCGCCTGACGTCCTGCTCTCTCCAGAGCCGGTAAGGGCCTGAGCCGATGAGGGGCTCAAACAGGACGCCGGCTAACGTGTAAAGCCGGAAATGGCGCAGCTCGGGTGGTTCGGGTTGGGTCAGTGGCGAATACGGGCGGCGATGCGTTCCAAGTGCAGGTCCTGCTCGCTCTTGTTGGGCAGGTTGTGACGGGCCTGCCAGGCGCCCAGGCGCATATCGAATTCCGACAGATCGAGGCAGCGGCCGCTGAAGCAGAGCACGTAGCTGACAAGACCGGGGAAGCGCGGCGAGTCCGGACTTGCGTTGGGGGAAGCCGAGTCGCCGGGGCTCGAGTAGGCCATGCCCGTATCGGGCCGCATGACTTTGATGCTGATGTCGAGATCGGCGGCGCACTCGATCATCGCGAGGGGCAACGGTCGGTTGGGGTCGACGAGGACCTGAACGTAGAGTTCGCCGAGTTGATCGGGCTCGCCTTCAAGAATAGGGGTTGCATCCCATGCCATTTCAGTTAATTCTCCCGTGGGCGCAGATCGAACACGCGCAATTAAAGCGAGGATCGGGACGGGAAATTGGGGAGGGAGCTTGACGAGCGGGCGGCTGGGGAGAGAACACAGTCTTGCTGTACCGGTGTGCTCACGGCAGCCTGGCCTGCAGAGCCCGTATCAGGCTCTTGACCCCTTCCTGTCCCCGAATCATTTGTGTTGAAAAACTAATGAAAGTTTAGCCGCGCTATAGGTACGGAGCAAGGATTGTTTACTTCTTAGTAATTACTTTGGAATCAATCTGGTTAATCGTTTTTTCTTGACGTGCGGGGTGGATTGCGGTTGCGAGCCAAGTATCTGATATGGAGCATGTTAGCTTAAGCGCGTGGGGTTGTTTCGGGGTAACGTCCTGGCTCTGCCGCTCTGGATGGCGGGGCCGGGCATATCGATGCATCTTGGGGCGGGCCAGGCGGCCGGAAGTTTGCCCGCAGAGGAGGAAGGAGTGCTCCTATACTTGCGGGATGAAGATGCCGGGTGAAGAGATCGTTGCGATTCTGGTGACGGTGAGTTTCGCCGCGGGCCTTAACGTTTATGCCACGGTGGCAACGCTGGGGCTGCTGGCGCACACCGGTGTGATGGACCTGCCGCCGGCGCTTCACATGCTGGGGAATTGGTGGGTGATCGGAGTAAGCGCGGCCCTCTTTGGCATCGAGTTCATTGCCGATAAGATTCCCGGATTCGACCTGGTGTGGAATGCGCTGCACACGTTTATCCGCGTGCCGGTGGCGGGTCTGCTGGCGTGGAAGGCGACGGCGCAGATGGCCCCCTGGGAGCAGCTGCTGGCGGCGACTGCGGGTGCGGCGATTGCGTTGGCGGCGCATGGGGGCAAGACGGCGGCGCGGGCCGCGGTCACTCCCTCGCCGGAGCCGGTGTCAAACATGGCGCTGAGCGTGAGCGAGGATGCGATAGCGGTCTTTCTGACGTGGCTGACAACGAGGCAGCCATACGTTGCCGCGGGAATTGTGGTGGTGCTGCTGGTGGCGATTGCGGTGGTGATGCGCCTGGTATGGAAGGCGCTGAGGTCGCTCTTTCGAGGCGCGGAGACTGTTGTAGAGGGCTAAGAACCGCTCCTATAGGGTCGATACGCCCTGGCGACCGGCTGGCATCTTCGCGCATTTTGAACTGAGGGCCTTGCCGTATACTGCGCAGCATCAGATTGCTGTGTGAGGTGTGCGTGATGAGGAAAGCCTTTTTTCTACTACTGATTGCTTTGCCACTCGCTGTTGCTGCCCAGGACAATCCTAAAAAACCACCGACGACGCTGCGCGGGGTGCTGCTGGAGCAGTTGCGCACAACGCACAATGATGAGGACTGGTTTGCCCCCGCATCCGTTGCCGTTGCCGGGCTGACGGCGGAACAGGCGAAGTGGTCGCCGGGCAATGGGAACCACTCGGTGGGTCAACTGGCGTATCACCTGTGGTTCTGGGATACGCGGGCACTGGCGCGGTTCAAGGGGGAGAAGCCGCCGGAGTTCAACGGAAAGAACGACGAGACGTTCAACGACTTTACCGCGGAGCAGTGGGATGACCTGGTGAAGAAGCTGAACCAGGTGATGGCCGATTGGGAAGAAGCCGTGACGAATGCCGATGATCAGAAGCTGGCCGATAACGCGTCATTGGTGGCGCATGTGGGAGCCCACAATGCCTATCACATTGGGCAGATTGTTTATGTGCGCAAGCTGCAGGGCGTGTGGGATGCGAGCAAGGGCGTGAAGTAGCGCTATGCCCGACGGATGGCCTCGAAGGGGAATTCGGTAAGAACCGAAAAAGGCTCAACATCCGAAAAATCAAGCATGTAGAATTGCGGAGTCTGGAGGAACGACTCGTGAAACGGAAATACGGCAGCATTCTTGAGACAGTCGGCAATACGCCTGTGGTGAAGATCAACAAGCTGGCGCCGCCGGATGTGAATTTGTATGTGAAGGTGGAAGCCTTCAATCCGCTGGGATCTGTGAAGGACCGGCTGGCGCTTGCGGTGATTGAAGACGGGGAGAAGACCGGCAAGTTGAAGCCGGGTCAAACCGTGGTGGAAATGACGAGCGGAAATACTGGCATCGGGCTGGCGATGGTGTGTGCTGCGAAGGGCTATCCGCTGGTGATCCTGATGCCGGAAACCTTCAGCATCGAGCGGCGCAGGCTGATGCGATTTCTCGGTGCGAAAGTGGTGTTGACTCCCGCGTCGGCGCGCGCGGTTGGCGCAGTAGTCAAGACGACGGAACTGGCGCAGGCTCATGGGTGGTTTTGTACGCGGCAGTTTGAGAATGAAGCCAATGCCGATTACCACTCGAAGACGACCGCGCAGGAGATTCTGCGCGACTTTGAAGGGGACAAGCTCGACTACTGGGTAACGGGATTCGGCACCGGCGGTACGCTGAAGGGCGTTGCGCGCGTGCTGGCCAAGGAGCGGCCTGATACGAAGATTGTGGTATGCGAGCCGGCAGATGCGCCGCTGGTGACCAGTGGCGTGGAGCAACAGAGGAATCCCGATGGCACCCCGGCAGTGGCGCACCCCTCGTGGAAGCCGCATCCGATCCAGGGGTGGAGTCCGGACTTCATTCCCAAACTTGCCGGGGAAGCGTTCGCGAGCAAGGCGATTAGCGAAGTGGTGACGATTGAGAATGCCGAGGCGATGCGCTGCAGCAGAGAACTAGCGCAGAAGGAAGGCATCTTTGTCGGGATCTCGGCGGGAGGAACTTTTGCCGGCGCGCTGAAGGTTGCGGCGAAGGCGCCGAAGGGATCGACGATACTGTGCATGCTTCCAGATACTGGCGAACGCTACATGAGCACGCCGCTCTTTGCGGAAGCAGGTGTGGATATGAATGAGGATGAGACGAATATCTCCAAGTCAACGCCAAGCTGCTGGATGCCGGAGAAGTAGAACCACGAAGCCGAGTCGATTCAGTTGACGTTGTTGCTTCGCAGAAACAGAAAGGCCCCAGGCTCTCAATGAGCACGGGGCCTTTTCTGTCTACGAGTGGCGATGCTTTGAATCGACCTGGAGGGTGACCGTCTGCTGCCGGCGATCGCGGAGGATGGTGACGGCGACAGGCTTGTTCTGGTTGGCGCGCAGGGTGCGGTCCCAGTCGGCGGTCGTGGCGATGCCTTCGCCCGCTACCTTGAGGATGATGTCGAAGGCCTTGAGGCCAGCGGCTTCGGCTTCACTCTTGCGCGAAACCTGTTTGACCATGAGGCCGGTCTGCACGCCGAGATAATCGGCCATCTGCGAGGTGAGCGGCTCGACGAGAGCGCCGACGTTGAGCGCGCTGCCAAATAGCGGCAGATGGAAGCCCGGACTCGAAGGCACGTCTCCGCCGTTGCCACCGAGAATCGCCATCCTCGGCCCGGAAGAGCCGGAATCCGCGCCGCCCTGGTCGAGACGATTCCAGACATCATGCTCCATCTTCTTGCGATCGCAGAGCTCGACGGCGATGGTTTGCGCGCTGTTGTCGCGGATGATGAGTAAAGTGACGGTGCGGCCTGCGGGAATTTCCCGGAGCATGCGGCCGAAAACCTCTGCATTGTCGACGGGTTGGCTGTTTACCTGCAGAACAACATCATTTACGCGAAGGCCAGCCTGGGCAGCGGGCGCATCGTGATCAATGAGGGTAATGATGGCGCCATGTGCGTCTTTGAGCCGGAGTTTTACCGCGGTATCGGAGTCGATGTCGCTGACCAGGACCCCCATGTAGCCGGGAGCGCTTGAGTGCAGGAGCCGGCTCGGTTCCTGCAGAACGTGGGCGAGCCCGGAAAGCTGTGCTGCCGCGCCTTGCGGCAGGAGAGTTGCGCCGGCGATGAGCAAAATCGCCGTGCCTGCACCTGCAATGGACATGCTGGAAGGCCTCGAAAAGTACTTCATTGTTTTCCCCCGGTATTTCTTTTCTCAGGCCTCACACTCTTATGGACGGTGCGATGACCTGAAGGATAGTCAGGGCTTTTGACGCTGTTGAATTATGCCCTCATCTTATTGGAACTCCGGGACTCGGCTCAAGACCTGCCTTGAGACGAGCCGAATCTGGGGACTCTGATCGGAAGTTGCGACGGTCGAAAGCACCTGGCGTACTGTGGTGTCGGCTTCGACAGGCTCAAGGATGTTGATGGCCTGGGTGCGGATGCGCGGGTCACTATCATTGAGCAGCGCTTCGAGCACGGCGTCGCGCACGCGCATGTCTTCTGCCACGTAGGGCTCGAGGCCCTGCAAAGCCTTCTCGCGCACTCCTGCATTCTTGTCGTAGCGCAGCGCAACCATGAGCGCATCGCGAATGCCGGCGGCGTTGCAGCTATGCCCGGCGCGGCACTCTGCTGCCAGCAGTCCGACGGAGTTATCGCGAATGGGTGTTGAAGCTGTGTCTTCAGAGGCCATCATCAATAGCTGCCGAATGGCCGGGTCATCGAGCGAACCCTGCATGGTGCGAGGCACAACCTGGTTGTAACGGACTTCGACTGTCTTGCTGTCAGGCTGCCGCACGATGCCGGATATGCTGGCGACATTGGAGGGCGCGACCTGACTGACCGGGGAGGTTTCCGTGGGGAGGGTTGCTTCAGTATCTGGCGGGGCACCATGCGCTGCGCGGGTAAGAGCGAACTCGTATCCGCCGAGGCTGCCGGCGCCAATGCCGGCGATCAGCAGCAGGCCCGCGGCCACCGGAGCCGATTGCAGGCGCGCAAAGTTATTGACGATGCGTTCGCCGAGATGCTCAAACCAGCGCCGGGGCGGAATAGCGTCGAGAGCTTCTTCAAGCCGGATGCGAGAACGCGCGATGAGATTGGCGGAAGGCTCGACGACAGGATGCAGGGCAGCGAGCGTACGGAGCGCCGAGAATTGCTCACGCTCTTCGCGGCAGTCTGCACAGGTCGTGAGATGCCGATCGAGTTCGTGAATCTGGTCGTCGGGCAGCTCCCCGTAGGCGGCCAGCATGATGCGTTCGTATGCGAGTTCACAGTTCATCGGTACGTCCTTCCAGCCTCGAAAAGTGTTCCTGAGCAGAAGCTCGCCATGCAGGATGCAACCACTGGCGCGCCTTTGCTCTTACCGAATTCCCGCCAGTTGTGTCCTTAACTTCTTGGTCGCTCTGAAGAGCGTATTCTTGGCGGTTTCTTCGGTGGTGTTCAACATCTCTCCGATGGTGCGCAGGCGGAGACCCTGGTAGTGCTTCAGTTCAAAAACCATGCGCTCGCGCGGAGTGAGTTTGGCCAGCGCAGCCTGTATGTGTTCCCCAAGGACCTTTCGATCGAGCTCACGGTCGGGGTTTGAAAAGGACCGGTTATCCGAGACCGAGGCGAGAAGGTCAATCTCGTCTCCGGAATGATCCACCAGCACGGCCTGATCTTCGCGGCGGGTCTTGCGTCGGCGGAGTTGATCGAGGCACAGATTAGTCACGATCCGGTAAATCCAGGTGTAGAACGAACACTCGAACCGGAAGTTCCCGATATACCGATAGGCCTTCAGGAAGGCTTCCTGGTAAATATCCTCGGCGTCGTGCTCGGAGCCGGTGAGGTGAAGCGCAAGGCGCAGCACCTGCGACTCGTACTGACGCACCAGGGCATCAAAGGCGACGCGCGACCCAGCCTGCGCCTCGCGGATCAGCTCCATCTCGGGAGCGCGGGCCTGCATGCGCTCCTGCGCCCGGTCTGGTCCGTCCATTGCCCGCGTGGCCATGCCTGCGAAGGATTGTATCCTTCTGCTGGCTTGCCAGGCTAAAGCAACCTGCGCCGCGGCCGGCGAGGCTGATTCAGATGCCATTGGAGCGCTCCGATATCCGTGGAGTATCCGCATTGAGATAGACGGCTGGGGGAGGGGTTCGTGAGCGGGTTCGGCCGCGGGTTGAAAACGCTTTCCCGCTTAGAGGCGATGCGGCGCCGCCGGTAAACTGGAGACGACATGAGCAGAACACTTTTTGATGGCATGGGGCCGGCGGAAGGGGCCGAAGGCTGGTTTGTAGCGCATTGTGACGGCGGGTCGCGGGGCAATCCCGGGCCAGCGGGCTTTGGCGCCGTGATTGAGGACCCGCAAGGACGGGTGTCGGCGCGGCTGAGCGAATATTTAGGGAAACAGACGAACAACTACGCCGAGTACGCTGGGCTACTGGCGGTGCTGAAGTGGGCGGCAGCGAATGGGGTTGCGAGACTGCGGGTGGTTTCGGACTCGGAGCTGATGGTGAAGCAGATGAAGGGCCAGTACAAGGTAGCAAGCCCGGTGCTGCGGCCTCTGTGGGAAGAGGCAAAGCGGCTGGCGGCGCGCCTCGACCGCTTTGAGATGCGGCACACGTTGCGCGGCGGCAACCAAGAGGCCGACCGGCTGGCAAATGAGGCGATGGACCGGGGTATGGGGAAAAAGAGCGCTGGCAGCGGGGCTGGCGGAGTTAGCCAGCCGGCAAAGAGGCAGCGGCAGGTCTTCGACGGCCTCGTAAAGAACGGCGTGGTGCACCTGATCGAGGGCGAGTTGCCGGAGGGAGTGCTGGTAAAGGTAGTGTGGGAATGAGAAAGACCGACTCGCCTGGGATAAAGCGAGATCGGCTCGGGGCCTTTCTCGCCAATGCGCAAAGCAACTGTGCGTGAGTGGGCCGCCGGCAACAGGGAAGCCCGGCAGTAGGGCAAATGGAATAGCCTTGCAGGTAGCGCGATCGCGTCGGAGATCGACGCGGCGTGTGGCTGGGACCGCGACTAGTAGCCCGCCCACAACGGCCAGGAGGGTGTGATGAAGATTCTCCGTTCCGTAACTCGCAGAGGGTTCAGCATAGGCACCGCGGGATATTTTACCGTCATCAAGCCCAACACCTGGTTTCCAGCCACGCGTCTGCCGGGGAGCCAGCGCCATTCGATTGGCCATGTAACGGGATCGCCGCAGGTGCCCGAAGCAGCGGAAGCGTCACAGACCCTTGCCACCGCAACTCCGCCACGGATCACACTGCTTGGCAGCGATCGCAGCCTGGTTCGCCTGACGTTGTCCGTTCTTAGTGCAATCGCTATCACGTCCGAGATGCGGTTGTGGGTCATTCGCCCGCGATAAGCGGCTTTGTCCACGCTTCCGACTTACGGCTTCACGCCCAGTAACTGGTTGCGCCAGGTGTGGCCGCCGCGTTCGAGCAGGCGATCGGCGCAATCGGGGCCCCAGGTGCCGGCGAAGTAGTTTGGGAAAACTTCAGGGTTCTTGGCCGCCCAGGCTTCGAGGATCGGCGTGTAGAGCGCCCAGGTGGTTTCAACGCCATCGCGGTGCGCGAAGAGGGTCTGGTCGCCGAGCATGGCATCGAGCAGCAGACGTTCGTAGCCGTTGGCGCTTGAGGTGCCAAAGGCCGCTGCGTAGTCGAAGTCCATTACGACGGGGCAGACGGCCATGTCCGGCGTGGTGGGCACCTTGGCGCCGAAGCGCAGGGAGATGCCCTCATCGGGCTGGATGCGGATGGTGAGCAGGTTGGGCTCGATCTCCTTGCAGGGGCCTTTGGACTGCATGCGGTTGAAGATGAGCAGCGGGGGCTGCTTGAACTGGATGCTGATCTCGGTGGCGCGGCGCTTGAGGCGCTTGCCCGCGCGCAGGTAGAAGGGAACACCGGCCCAACGCCAGTTTTCGATTTCGAGGCGCAGGGCGGCGAAGGTTTCCGTGCCGGACTCGGGATTGACGCGGTCTTCGTCGCGATAGCCGATAACCTTCTTGCCCTCGACGACGCCGGGGCCATACTGGCCGCGCACTGCGTTCTGAAGGGGAATGGGGGGAATGGCGCGCCAGGCCTTCACTTTCTCGCGGCGCACGCTCTCGGCATCGAAGCTGGGAGGCGGCTCCATAGCGACAAAACTGAGCAGCTCCATGACGTGATTCTGCACAACGTCGCGCAGGGCGCCCGCCTTCTCATAGAAGGGGCCGCGGCCTTCGACGCCGAGAGTTTCGGCTGCGGTGATTTGCACCTGCTCGATGTAGTTGCGATTCCAGATAGGCTCGAAGATGCCGTTGGCGAAGCGGAAGACGAGGATATTCTGTACGGTCTCCTTGCCGAGGTAGTGGTCGATGCGGAAGACCTGGTTTTCGTTGAAAACGGCGTTGACCTTGTGATTGAGCTCGACGGCTGAGGCGAGGTCTTCGCCAAAGGGCTTCTCGATGACGACGCCGACGCGGCCCTGATCGGGATGGGACATGCCCTGCGCGCCGAGGTTTTCAATAATGGGCGCAAAAAACTCGGGCGCGGTGGCGAGATAGAAGAGGCGGTCGGGCCCGATGCCCTTTTCCTGCGCGATGCGGTCGAGCTCTGATTTGAGGCCTGCATAATGCGAGGCGTCGTCGAAGTTGAGGGCGTAGTAGCTGATTTTCTTCTCGAACTCGTCGAGTTTGGGATCGGAGTTGTCGACACCGCCGAATTCGACAATGCCGGAACGCATGTCGGCCGAGAACTCGTTGCCTAGGGGGCGGCGTGCGACTCCGACAATGGCGAACTTGTCGGGCAGCAGGCCGGATTGTTCAAGGTGGTAGAGCGCAGGCAGAAGCTTGCGCTTGGTGAGGTCGCCCGAGGCGCCGAAGATGACCATGATGGCCGGCTCGGGAACGCGTTCAGAAGACTTGGGAAGCTGGGAGAGATCTTCCGGGTTCACTTTCATCTTAACGGTGGCCATGGTGCGATCCCTCCTCAGCAAGAACAGTTGTCAGTCATCAGTTGTCAGCGATCTTCTTCTGGTGAACCTAGTCTGTTTTGACGGCGTGGCCGCCGAATGCGTTGCGCATGATGGCGAGCATGCGGTCGGTGAAGTTGTTTTCTTCGCGCGAGCGAATGCGGCGGATCAGCGACTCGGTGATGATGGGCGCGGAGACGTTGAGGTCGATGGCTTCGAAGACCGTCCAGCGTCCTTCGCCTGAGTCAGCCACGTAGGCTTCGAGGCCTTCGAGTGTCGGGTTCTTGCTAAGGGCGTCGGCGGTGAGATCGAGGAGCCAGCTGCGGACGACGCTGCCGAAGCGCCAGATCTGCGAGATCTGTGCGAGGTCTAGGTTGAGCTCTTCCTTTTTCTCCATAATGGTGAAGCCCTCGGCGTAGGCCTCCATCAAGCCGTACTCGATGCCGTTGTGCACCATTTTGACGAAGTGGCCCGCGCCGGCGGGACCGACATGTCCCCAGCCCTTGTCTTTACCGGGGGCGAGGCACTCGAATATGGGGCGCAGGTAGTCGACGGGTTCCTTGTCCCCGCCGATCATCATGCTGTAGCCCTCTTTGAGGCCCCAGACGCCGCCGGAGGTGCCGACGTCGACGAACTGGAAGCCCTTCGCCGTGATTTCCTTGTAGCGACGCTGCGAATCCTTGTAGTTGGAGTTGCCGCCGTCGATGAGGATGTCGCCCTTGTTGAGCAAGGGCTCGAGTTTGGCGATGGTGTCGTCGACGGGCTTGCCCTGGGGAACCATGATCCAGATGGCCTTGCGGCCGGTGAATTTTTTAGCGAGGTCCTCGAGCGAGGAGACGCCGACGTTGCCGGAGTCGGTGAGTTTCTTGACTGCGTCGGCATTGAAATCGAAGCCAATGACCTGGTGGCCGCCGAGGCGCAGCCGCTCTGCCATATTGCCGCCCATTTTGCCGAGGCCGATGAGACCAAGTTGCATAATGCACTCCTTCGGTTCTAGAGAACTCCCAATGTTTGAAGCTGGGGCCGCAGCGCGGTCGCGCTGGTGAAGCGAATGCCTTTGATTCCGACGGATTCCGCGCCGGCGATGTTTTCCTGCCTGTCGTCGACGAAGAGAACGCGTTCTGCCGGCACACCAAGGATATCCAATGCGCGGCGGTAAATGGGAGCGCCGGGCTTGCGAAGGCCCAGATAGCAGGAACTGAAGGCTAACTGAGCGAGGCGACGCAGGCCGTAGCGGGCGAAACGGTAGTCGTTGGTTTCGCGGGCTTCATTGTTCAGATAGCCGAGCATGTACGTATGGGATGCGGAGATTTCGCCGAGGATTCCAAGCGCGCCGTCAGGAAGCGGCAGGGACTGGGCACAGATGGCCGCGAAGATCTGGTCGAAGGTGAAGCTACGCGGCTCGTAGAAGACGGTTGCGTCGAGATATTCCCTCGCTGTGATGGCCCCGGACTCCCACGCGGCGTTGGGTTCGGGATGGCGCGCCTCAAACGCCTCGGCATCAAGGTCGAACTGCGCGCAAACCGCGGCTCGCTCGCGATGATCCCAGCCGTTGGTCAGCAGGACTCCGCCAACATCGAAGAGGATTACGTCGAAGGGGAACATCGGCCTCTTGTGGGAAAAACAGGCGTGGCTCGCTTACTGCCGCTTGCCGGGCACGCCCGTCGTTTATGCGCTTATTTGTCGGCGCACTGATATTTGGCTTCAATGGCGAGCACTTTATTGAAGCGACGCGTGAAGCGGGGTTCGTTGGCGATAAAGCGGGCGCCGATAAAGGCCTCGACGAGTTCGTAGGCGAGCGAAGGGCCGATGATGCGCGCGCCGAGAACTATGACGTTCATATCATCGTGCTCGACGCCCTGATGCGCGGAATATGTGTCGTGACACATGCCGGCGCGAATGCCGGGAATTTTATTGGACGCGACGCAGACGCCCACACCCGAGCCACAGATAAGAATGCCGCGCTTGGCTTCTCCGGCGCGAAGGGCGTCCCCGACGCGTTCGGCGAAATCAGGGTAGTCATCCTGCGGATCGCAGGTGAAGGCGCCGAGGTCAACGATCTCGTGGCCTGCCTTGGTGAGATGCGCGCGCACATCTTCCTTGAGGGCAAAGCCGGCGTGGTCAGAAGCGATGACGAGTTTCACGGCAGTTCCTTTCGCGGGGTAGCGGAGCCGGCCGCGCTCCGCCTGTGTTAGCGAAGTTACTTCTTCAGGAGTTTTTTCGCGTGTGCGGCAACGTTCTCCGGGGTGAAGCCGAGCTCGGCGAGGACTTTGGGGCCGGGCGCAGAAGCGCCGAAGCGGTCGAGCCCGATGACTGCGCCATCCTGACCGACGTATTTCCACCAGCCGAGGGTTGCGCCGGCTTCGACGGCAACTTTGGGCAAACGGGCGGGTAGCACGCCAGCCTTGTAGGCGTCGGACTGCTCCTCAAAGATGGCCCAGCTGGGGAAGCTGACGACGCGGGCGGCGATGCCTTCGGCGGCCAGCTTTTTGGCGGCGTCAACGCAGACCCAGACCTCGGAGCCAGTACCGATGAGAATGACGGCGGGGCTTGGTGCGTCTTCAAGGATGTAAGCGCCTTTGCCGACGTTGGCGTAGGCATCGTGCTTTGCCGGGTCGATGACGGGGAGGTCCTGGCGGGTGAGAGCCATGAAGCTGGGGCTTTTGCGTTCGAGGGCGAGCCGCCAGACCGCGGCAGTTTCGTTGGCGTCGGCAGGGCGGAAGTCGGTGAGGAAAGGAACGGCGCGCAGCATCATGAGTTGCTCGACTGGCTGGTGCGTGGGCCCGTCCTCGCCGAGGCCGATGGAGTCGTGCGTGAAGATGAAGAGCGAATGGGTCTGCATCAGCGCCGCGAGGCGGACAGCGGGCTTGGCGTAGTCGACGAAAGTGAAGAAGGTGGATCCGAAGGGAATGAGGCCACCGTGCGCGGCGATGCCGTTGACGGCGGCGCACATGCCGAACTCGCGCACGCCAAAGAAGACGTTGCGGCCGGCGGGGTCGAGATGGAAATTGCCACCGGGCTTGAAGATGGTCTTGGTGGACGAGGTGAGGTCAGCGGCCCCGCCGAAAATTTCAGGCACAGCCTCTGCAATGGCGTTGAGCACGGAGCCGCCGGCGTTGCGCGTAGCGACCGGCTTGCCCGCTGGGAAGCTGGGAATTGTCTTTTCCCATCCGGCGCGAAGCGCCCCTTTTTGCGTGCGTTCGAATTCCGCCGCCTGCTCGGGGAAGGCAGCGCGGTATTTCTCGAAGAGCTGCTTCCACTCGGATTCGGCGGCCTGCCCGCGATCGACAGCCTTACGCCAGTTGGCGAGGGCGTCGTCGGGCACGTAGAAGTTTTGATCTTCAGGGAAGCCAAAAAATTTCTTGGTAGCGACGGTGTCAGCCGCGCCAAGGGCTTCGCCGTGCGCCTTGTTGGTTCCGGCTTTGGGGCTGCCATAGCCGATCACGGTGCGGACCGCGATGAGAGAGGGACGTGTGGTTTCTGCTTTGGCCTTTTCGATGGCGGCTTCAATGGCGCTGAGGTCGTTGCCATCGTGCACGCGCTGCACGTGCCAGTGATAGGCTTCGAAACGCTTCAACACATCTTCAGTAAAGCTGAGCTCGGTGGGGCCGTCGAGCGAGATAAGGTTGTCGTCGTAGAGAAGGGTGAGTTTGCCCAGGCCCAGGGTTCCAGCGAGGGAGGCTGCTTCATGCGAGACGCCTTCCATCAGGTCGCCGTCGCCGCAAAGCGCGTAGGTGTGGTGGTTCACAATCTCGAAGCCGGGGCGGTTATAGACGGCAGCGAGATGCTTCTCTGCCATCGCGAGGCCGACGGCCATGGCGAAGCCCTGGCCGAGCGGGCCGGTGGTGACTTCAACGCCGTCGGTATCGCCCTTTTCCGGATGGCCCGGGGTATTGGAGTGCCACTGGCGGAAGGCTTTGAGGTCATCGATGGTGACCTTGTAGCCGGATAAGAAGAGCGTGGAGTAGAGCATCGCCGAAGCGTGGCCGTTGGAAAGGACAAAGCGATCGCGGTCAGCCCATTTGGAGTCCGCCGGGTTGTGCTTCATCAGCTTGTGAAAGAGCAGATAGGCGATAGGCGCGCAGCCGAGGGGTGCACCAGGGTGGCCGCTATTGGCCTTTTCGACCGCGTCGACGGAAAGCAGGCGCAGAGTGTCAATGGAAAGCTCGTCAATAGAAAGCTCTGAAAGAGTGGCAGCCATACTTCACTAATCCTTTCGGCAGGCGGGTCGCTGTGGAACTGGACCGGGATGGAAGCATCGGAATGCGCGTTGCTGGCCCCGATGCGGTGCGGGACGAGATAAGTCCCTGTTAGCTCGCTTCAATCGTTACGACCACATTGTAACCAAGCCAGCGGCTCTGGTCTGTCCAGTGAAGAGTCCATGATAGTGCACCGTCGGACTTTGACGGCACGGTTGGAATGTCGGCAGAGTAGCCGACGGAACCGATGTTGTGGGCCGCCGTGGTGATGGAGGTTTTCCAGTCGTCGGTCGTCCAGACGACGTCGAACCTGGATTCATCGAGGACGCGGAGTTTCTTGCCGGCGGCGATTTTCTGAATGGGCCGGCGCAAGGTGTAGATCTCGATATCGCGATGGAGAGCGCGACGACCCTGCGGGTCGCAGTAACGGGCATAGACGGGTTCGATGCGGTCGAAGACTTTTCCGTCAATGGCGGAGCGTAGAAGCTTGAGGTACTCGGCGTGCGCCCAGACGAGGGGGACGGCGGAGCCATCGGGCTGGCCTAGCTTCAGGCCACGCCCAGGGCGGTTGGATTCGTCCCACACCTGCTCTGGCATCATCTGTCCGGATGTCGCGAAACGCTCGTAGGTGGCGATGAGGGGGGCAATGTCGTTGCCCGCCGCCAGCTCGTAATGAGCGCGCTCGCCGGTGAGGAGAGGCCAGACACGGCCCTGACCCCAGCCGAGGAAGGGGCCGCCATCGGGGCGCTGGCCATAGCCATCCCAGTTGTAGCGCAGCCAACCGGGGCCTTGAGGGAGACCGCGTTTGAGGATGGCGTCGACAACTTTGAGGGAATCGACGATGAGCGGGTCGTCGGCGCGGCGCACTCCGTAGCGGACAAGCTCGAGGAAGCCGGCGTCGATGATTTCGCGGGCTTCAAACTGGTCGCGCGTGCCGGGGGGCCGGTTGGCGATGCGGATGGTCTCGGTGCCGGGGCCTTCGGCGCAATAGGCCTCGCCCTGCTCCGGCGGACGGATGCGCATGTAGTGGCGAGTGATTTCGGGAACGAGGACGCCGCGGTTGGTGACGGTCCAGTGCTCGAGGTGGCTTTCGATCCAGTCGGCAAAGTCCTCATAGACGCAGGCCATTTCGTTGGAGTCGTGCGCGCGCGCGAAGTCGGCGGCGCAGATAAGACCAGCGATGACGGCAGCGAGCGTCGAGGGCGAGTAGCCGGGGTTTTCTTCCCATCGCTCCTGTTGGGTGACGGGCGCGTTGAGCAGGAGGAAGCCTGCCGCGCGTTCGATAAAGGTGAAGACAACCATGCTGGCGAGAACGTCGGCTTTCCAGAGGCGCCAGGCGAGGATGATGGGGAAAGCGACCTCATCGAGTTGGATGCCGGACCAGTAGGGCCGGCCGTCAACCCAGAAATTCTGTGCAAAGCCGCCGTTGGGCTGCTGGGTGCAGGCAAGATAGACGAGGGCGCGGCGCGCAGTTTCACCGCGGCCGCAGGCAAGCATCGCGGTGGCGGTCTGCACCATGTCACGCGTCCAAACAAGGTGATAGCCGCCGAGGTCGTCATCGCTCTTGGCCTGCCCCCAGGGAATGGAAGCAGAGGCAACGAAGGCGCCGGAGAAGGTCTTGTCCTCATGTGCGAGAAGGACGTTGTGGCTGGCGCGCATCAGCTTACCGTCGTCTCCTGCTTTCGCTGCGAGCCACTCAGGGTTGGCGACGCGATGCCATTGGCTAATGAAGCGGTCGCGATGCACCTCGAAGGGGCTGGAGAGAGAGACGAGCGTCTTTTGCAGCGCGGTGTGGTGACCCTGGCCGATGCCGATGGCGAGCATGAATTCGCGGGAACCATCCGCGCCAGCGGCACCGAGGTCGACCTCGCCAATGATGGCGACGTTTCCGTTGGTGGCGGAGCCGAATTGCCCATCGAGGCGGTAGTTGTCCATCACGTCGCGCCAGCCGTCACTTGCGCCCACGAAGCCGCAGCTTGCGCTGGAAAAGCCGCAGCTGGGGGACATGGCGAGCGACCACTCGTTTTTCCAGGCGAGCAACATGCGGTGGCCGGCGATGTCGACAATACGCGCGGTGTTTCCGGCGCCGCCGCGGTCGAGGTGGGGGGCGAGGAGCGCGTAGACCTTGAGACGAGGCACCAGGTCGCGGTGTCCTTCGAGACGCACCTGCTGCAGGATCACGGAGTGGTGGGGGTCGCAGATGATCTCTTTTGTCAGGGTGTAGCGGCCGTCCGGATCTCGATTGATGTAGCGGACCCCGAGGGCCTCGGGATGGATGTACTCAAAGGAGCTGAGAAGATCGCGCTTTTCCTCGTGGGCAAAGGTTTCACCGTCGGTGACGAGGAATTCCATGTCGCGGACCTGCGGCATGTCGATGGTTGGGTGGTATATCTCGTTCAGGATGCCGTGAGAGCAGGTAAACCAGATGCGGCTGGAAGCCGCGTAGGCTGTGCCAACGGCGTCTTTGACGCTCGAAGTCCAGCGTGGTTGGAGCCCAGGCGCGCCGAAGGCTTCGCCCTGCTGATCAAGCCAGCGATAGAGGTTGTCGTCATTCACAGGAAGACATCCCTTCGAAAGCGAAGATGATCGGACCCGGTCTGCCGTCTTATTATCGATGTGCAGTGCTGTGAGGAAGTTGCGAGAGTTCCCAGTGATTAGTTTCGCACCTTCAGCGCGGGCTTGTGCATCCATCCAATGGTAAGGCCGCGATTCGGGCCAACCGCAGGACGGCCGCATTCCATCCAAAGACAGGGTTGCGCGGTTGGATGTGAACGAAGTGTTGCATCGAGCCAACGACGACGATTCGTTGGGATCCCCGCATAGCGGTCGCGCTCTGCTTTTCCTGTAACGGTGCGTCAAAACGCACCCACTACAATTCCGAACGAAGGAGATTTCCCGATGGCATACGAACTTCCGCCGTTGCCGTATGACTACGCAGCGCTTGAGCCCTTTATTGACGCCGAAACGATGAAGCTGCACCACGATAAGCATCACCAGGCCTACATCAACAACGTGAATGCGGCCCTCGAAAAGTATCCGGAACTGGCGGCGAAGTCAGTGGATGACCTGATCCGCGATTTGAACGCTGTGCCGGAAGAGATTCGCGGCGTGGTGCGGAACAACGGCGGTGGCCACTCGAACCACACCGCTTTCTGGAACCTGATGGGCAAGCCGGGATCGACGGGTATTGGCGGCGCACCGACCGGCGCAATCGGCGACCAGATCAAGACGGACTTTGGCGACTTTGAGGCTTTCAAGAAAACTTTTAACGAGACGACCGCGAAGCAGTTCGGCTCGGGTTGGGGCTGGCTGGTCTTCCAGGGCGGCAAGCTGAAGGTGATTACGACGCCGAATCAGGATTCGCCGCTAAGCCAGGGGCTGTATCCGATCCTGGGCAATGACGTGTGGGAACACGCCTACTACCTGAAGTACCAGAACAAGCGCCCCGATTACCTGGCGGCGTGGTGGAACGTAGTGAACTGGAACGAAGTGAACAAGCGGTTTGGCGTGGCAAAGGGATAAGGACACCGGTCAGTGATCAGTTGTCAGCGGTCAGAGATGCCACGCGGCCCTGACAACTGACCGCGACCTCTCAAGATTTTTGGGTAAGCGGCGCCATCTATTTTGGCAACTGCGTAACGTCCCAACCTCCGCCGAGTGCGCGGACGAGTTGGACGCTGGCGACAAAGCGCCGGCTTTGCAAATCTGCCTGGCTGCGCTGGTTGGTGAGCAGCGCCTGCTGCGCCGTGACGACTTCAAGATAGCTGGTGGCGCCGCCTTTGAAGCGCTGGGTCGAGAGGTCGAGCGAGTGCTGCGCCGCGTTGACGGCGCGGTCTTCGACGGCTGACTCCTGATCGAGGATGCGCAGATCAGAAAGCCGGTCTTCCACTTCATTGAGGGCGGAGAGCACGGTGGCCTTGTAGGTTGCCGACTGCGCTTCGAAGGTGTGGCGCGCCTGATCGGTTAGGGCGCGGCGCTGACCTGCGTCGAAGAGCAACTGGGCGGCCTGCGCTCCGAGCGTCCAGAAGGAGCCTGGCCCCTGCAATAAGGTCCCGATGTGCGTGCTCTCAAAACCTCCAGTGCTGCCCAGGACGATGTTGGGATAGAAGGCGCTGATGGCGATGCCGATTTGCGCGTTGGCGGCCGCGGCCCGGCGCTCAGCGACGGCGATGTCGGGCCTGCGCTGCGCCAGTTGCGATGGAATGCCAAGGGGAATCTGGGGCAGTGGCATGTCAATGGGCGCAGAGGTGAGCGAGAGCTTACCCGCTTCCTGGTTGGTGAGTGTAGCAATGGCGTGCTCGAATTGCGCGCGTCCCTGCTCAACGTCAATCAACTGCGCGCGCACGGTTTCAAGCTCGGTGAGAGCCTGCGCCACCACAACGGACGTGACGACGCCGCCTTTGAGCAGACGCTGATTCAGGTCGAGCTGCTGTTCGTCGGCAGCGACGGTGGATTTGAGGAGCCGGCTCTGCGAATCCAGACCGCGTAACTCAAAGTAGTCCTGAGCGAGCTCGGCGTGGAGCAGGAGGTCGACACTGGCTACGTCTGCGGCAGAGGCCTGCGACGTGGCGGTTGCGGCTTCGACGGTGCGGCGAATGCGGCCCCAGAAGTCCGGCTCCCAGCTTGCGCTGCCGCTCAGAGCAAGGTCATTGGCGTTGGAGCCGGCGGTGGATGAAGCGAAGGGCCGATTGGCTGATTCCTTCTCGTGAATAAAGCCGGCCCCCGCCGAGAGTGTGGGATAGAACTGTGAGCGCGCGACGCGCACCTGGTCCCGCGCGGCGAGGTAGTTTTCGGTGGCGGCGCGGAGCGTCTGATTTTCCGTGGCAATGAGATTCTCAAGCCGGTTTAGCTCGGGATCGTTATAGATTTCCCACCACTTGCCGCGCAGCATACCGTCGGAGGGCGTGGCGGGTTGCCAACTGCCTCCCGTGGGGTTGGGCGGAGGGGTTACGACAGCTGCGGAGCCTGCTTCCTTGTAAACCGGCGGAGCGGTGACCGCAGGCGGCGTGTAATTGGGCCCGACAGGCTTGCAGCCGGCCAGCAGCAAAGCGGCAAAGCCAGCAAGCACTACCGGGGCAAGGCCGCCAAAGGCAGCGGTTCGGGCCGCGATTGAGACCCGGCAGGCTTCGCTCTTTGAGCGTTGGGCCACTTACCTGCCTCCTTGTTCGGCTGCCGCGGGCGCCAGCTTCTCTGGTCGCACCTCTTCGCCGTCGATGAGCGAGTCGGGCGGATCTTGAATCACTTTGTCGTTTGCCGTGAGCCCAGTGATGATCTGCGCGGTTGCGCCGTCGTCCTGGCCGATGGTGACAGGCACAAGATGCGCCTTGTTGCCATCAACGAGGGTGGCCACCTGCAATCCCTCTCTGCGGAAGATCAGTGCGGCTACGGGCACGACAAAGGTCTGATTGATGGTCGGGATCTTGAAATGAACCTGTGCGAGCGAACCAGGCAGAATCTCGCCGAGGCGATTGTCGATGTCGAGCTCAACGAGCAGGGTGCGGCTGGTGGGATCGATTGCCTGTGCCGTGCGGACGAGTGTTCCCTGAAAGGTTTTGCCAGGGAACTCGGGGAAGGTGATGTCGATTTTTGAGCCGAGCTTCGCGCCGGGTGTGTAGAACTGGGGAATGTTGGTGTAAACGCGCAGGGTGTGCAGGGCCTGCATGTGGAAGAGTTCACGAGCGGCGCCTTCATCGACAAGTTGCCCGGTGTCGATGTTGCGCGCGGTGATGACGCCATCAAAAGGGGCGTAGATTTTTTCAAAGGACTGGAGCTCGCGAAGGCGCTGTGCGTTGGCTTGAGCGGAGCGCACGGCGGCTGCTGTGGAAGCCGCCTGGTTGGTGAAGGTGTCGGTGTCCTGCTGCGAGACAGCCTGCGTTTTTACGAGGTCGGAGTAGCGATCGGCCTGGGTCTTGGCGTTGTTGGCGTTGGCCTGCGCGGTGGCGAGGTCAGCTTCAGCCTGGCGCAACTGCTGATCCACTTCAGGAGCGGAAATCTCGGCAAGGAGCGCGCCTTTTTTCACATGAGCGCCGATGTCGGAGTACCAGCGGGTGAGATAGCCGGATGCGCGCGCGTAGATCGGCGAGTCGGTATAGGCAGTGACATTGCCGGGCAGCGCGAACTCGGTGATTGGCGCGCCTGGCCTGGGCGGCAACGCGATCACGGCGGGCGCCGCGAGCTGCTGCGTTGTTTCGGCGAGCACCCGGTTATTGTGCATGCGGCTCAGGATGCCAAAGGCAGCGAGCGCGGCGGTAATAATCCCAAGCATCACGAGACCGATGAGGGCGATGTGCGAGGCGATCGCGGCCTGCGGGGGCGCGCTTTCGTGGTCGTTCGGGATTGGTGCGACGGTATTCGGGTCGTTGGGCATAGGGCTACTCCGACGATTCATCAAACTCATCCATGACGCTGGCGCGTGCGGGCGTGGCGGATTTCCTGCGGCGCTCGAGCCAGCCGTGCACCACAGCGAAGAAGACTGGGACAAAGAGCAGGGTGGCAATGGTAGCGAGCACCAGGCCACCGATCACAGCGCGGCCCAGAGGCGCGTTCTGCTCGCCGCCCTCGCCAAGGCCAAAGGCCATCGGCGACATTCCGATGGTCATTGCGAGTGCGGTCATCAGCACGGGGCGAAAGCGAACAAAGCCGGCATTCAGAGCGGCGCGGCGCGCGTCGCCTACGAGGATTTCAAGCTGCTCGCGGGCGAAGCTTGTGACGAGAATCGAGTTCGACGTGGCCACGCCCATGCACATGATGGCACCGGTGAGAGCGGGCACGCTGAGGTGGGTGCGCGTGACAAAGAGCATCCACACAATGCCGGCGAGGGCGGCGGGCAGCGCGGAAATGATGAGGAATGGATCGAGCCATGACTGGAAGTTGACGACGATCAGAAGGTAGACGAGAAGAATTGAAAAGACGAGACCGATGAGAAGGCCGATGTAGGACTTGTTCATCGTTTCGCTCTGCCCGCGAAGGATCAGATGCGATCCGCGGGGTTTCGCGCCTTCATGGGCCTTCATGATGTGTTCCATGGCGCGGGTGACGGTGCCGAGGTCGGTGCCATCCACGTTGGCGAAGACGTCGATGACGGGCTGCACATCGTAGTGGCTGACGGTGCCGAGTTCGGCTCCCGGCACAAAGGTTGCGAGATTGCCGAGAATCTGCACCGGCTGGGTGGAACCTGGGGCGGAGGGCGAGGAGGCAAGGCCGGGAATCGCGCCGGGCGCTCCGGTTGCGGCCGCGGTTTGTGCCTGCGTCGTGGCGGACTCGCCAGTAATGGGAAGGCTCTGCAGAGCCGCAAGGGAGGTGAGATTGTACTGCGGCGCCTGCACGGCAACGTTGTAGCTCACGCCGTTGCGCGGGTCGAGATAGAAGCTGGGCGAGGTCTGGAAGCTGCCGCTGAGAGCGACGAGCAGACTCTGCGCAACGTTCTGCTGGGTGAGGCCGATGGCGCTGGCGCGGGTGCGGTCGACGTTGACGGTGTAGTTGGGCAGGTCAAAGGGCTGCTGAATACGTGCATCGGCCGCGCCGGGGACGTGGCGCACGTCGTCGAGAATGTGCTCGGCGAGGGCGCGATTGGCATAGAGATTCGGCCCGACGATCTGGATATCGATGGGCGCGGAGAGGCCGAAGTTGAGAATCTGGGTGACGATGTCCACGGGGAGTTGATAGAAGGTCACGCCGGGAAAGCGCTCGTCAAGAGTCCTGCGGATGTCTTCAACGTAGGCCGCAGTGGGATGGTGGTCCGGGGTGAGTTGCACCTGGATATCGGCATCGGCGGGGCCGATGGGGGCTGAAGTGGAGTAGGAAAGATTGAGGCCGGAGTAGGGCAGCCCAATGTTGTCAACGATGGTCACAAGCTCGTTGGCTGGTATGCGCTCGCGAATGGTGCTGTCAATGTGATCGCAGAGCGCGGCAGTTTCTTCAATGCGTGTGCCGGTATGAGCGCGGACGTGAATCTTGAACTGGCCGGCGTCGACGGAGGGGAAGAAGTCCTGGCCGAGCCAGGGAGCGAGCAGGCCGATGGAGGAGACGGCAAAGAAGAGAAAGAGCAACAGAAAGACAAGCGAGTTGTCGAGGCAGAAGGTAAGCACGCTGAGATAAAGAAGGCGCAGCTTTCCGAAAAAGCGTTCAAAGCCCAGCTGGAATTGGATAAAAGGATTGCGACTGTGAGCGCGGCGAGCCATTAGTGCATCGTCGTGCTCGTGAAGCAGGTACTTGGCCATGGTGGGCACCACGGTGCGCGAGAGCAGGTAGCTGGCGAGCATGGCGAAGACCACAGCTTCGGCGAAGGGCACGAAGAGGTAACGCGCAACGCCACTGAGCAGGAACATCGGCACGAAGACGATGCAGATCGAGAGAGTCGAAACCAATGCAGGGGTCGCGATCTGCGAAGCGCCGTCGAGGATTGCCTGCTCGATCTCCTTGCCTTGTTCGAGATTGCGGTTGATATTTTCGATTTCGACTGTGGCGTCGTCGACAAGAATGCCGACGGCGAGGGCCAGGCCGCCGAGGGTCATGATGTTGATCGTTTCGCCAAGCGCAAAGAGGGCCGTGATGGAGCAAAGAATCGCGAGAGGAATCGACACCGCGATAATGAGCGTGGAGCGCCAGCTGCCGAGGAAGATGAGAATCATGACGGCGGTGAGGCAGGCGGCAATCACCGCCTCGCGCACAACGCCCATGATGGCTCCACGCACAAAGATGGACTGGTCAGAGAGCGAGTTGATCTGGAGCTGCGGTGGAAGCTGGCCCTTGATGCTCGCGAGCTTGGCGTGGATGCCGGAGATGATATCGAGCGTCGAGGCCGAGCCGGTTTTCATGATGGACATGAGGATGGCGCGTTTGCCATCGACCCGGACTATGTTGGTCTGCGGCGGAAAGCCGTCGCGCACGTGGGCTACGTCGCGCACGTAGATCATGGCGCCGTTGACGGAGCGGATGGGCAGATTGTTGAGCTGATCGACGATGGTGGGCGCGGAATTGGTTTCAACCGCGTATTCCCAGCGATCGATCTTCATGGTGCCAGAGGGCACGATCAGGTTCTGCGCGCCGATGGCGTTGACGACATCCGGCGGCGAAAGGCCCCTGGACTGCAGGGCGTGCAGATCGAGGTCCACAACAACCTGGCGCTGTTTTCCGCCATAGGGATAGGGGGTCTGGGCGCCTTCAATCGTGGCAAGCTGCGTGCGGATGGTGTTGGTGGCGAGGTCATTGAGCTGCTGCTCGTTGAGTCCTTCGCCGGAGAGGCCCAGCTGCAGCACGGGCACGCTGGAGGCATTGAACTGGATGATAAAAGGCGGATTGGTGCCGGGGGGCAACTGGCGCAACTGCGTCTGGCTGATGGAAGTGATCTGCGCGACGGCGCTGGCAACGTTGACGTGGGGCTGGAAGAAGACCTTGATGATGGCGATGCCGTTGAGCGACTGCGACTCGATGTGCTCGATGTCGTTGACCGTGGTGGTCATGCCGCGTTCGCTGTTGAAGACGATGCGATTCGCCATCTCCTGGGCGGAGAGACCGGTGTACTGCCAGACCACGGTCACAACGGGGATGTTGATATCCGGAAAGATATCCGTGGGCATCGAGACGATGCTGTAGGCGCCAAGGATGAGAATCAAAAGCGCGAAGACGGCGAAGGTATAGGGCCGCCGAAGCGCAAGCCGGACAATCCACATCATAGGGCTGGTACTCGCTCCTCGAACAAAACCGCGAGACTGACATACGGCCTGGTCTCAGTTGAATCTATCGTGCTCATCCTCTTGCGCCGATCCGCCGCGTCAACTCACGCGCCGCGCGGGGAGGAATTCCTCTTTTCGGCTGCGACCTGGCCACTCGCGTTGAGTCACGGGAGCGGACAACGAAGGCTCCGTGGCACGATTTGCTGAAAATACAATGGTAGACGACCGGAACCGGCAGCAACCGCCTCGGTGAGAGCGCGTGCGACCGCCTGCAGAAGGGACGCTGCGGAGGGCGCGAAAGATGCAGGACGAAGCGACCGCTATCTCAGCATACGGGCTTCTTCGAGTTGCTCTAATTTCACGTGAGTGGAAGGCCGGGGAAGCTCGTCAGGCAGCGAAGATTGCGATGGTCGCAACTCCGGCTCCAACGGCAAGGCTGAGGGCATCGCTCATGGCGAAGACCACGGGATCATCTTCCATCTCGCCGCGTGAGGCAAGGAGCCAGACGCGGTTGAGCCAGTAAATGAGAAGAGGGACGATGAGCCAGAGTCGCATGGCGTGGTGGTAGAGCATGGTGTCATCCGAGCGCCCGATGTAGAGCATGAAGACGACGACGGCAGCGTAGGCGCTGGCGGTGCCGAAGCTGCGAATCTGCTCGAGATCGCTGACGGTGTAACCCCGCCCCGGCATGACGGTGGCTCCCCGCTCGCGAAGATCTTCAAGCTCGCTGAAGCGCTTGAGGGTGGCGAGCGAGAGGAACAGGAAGGTGGAAAACCCTGCCAGCCACTGAGAGATGGGCGTGGCAGTGGCCGTGCCCCCGGCAAGCAGGCGCAGGGTGTAGAGGCCCGACAGCAGGATCACATCCACAATGACAACGCGCTTGAGATAGAAGGAATAGGCCACCGTAGAGGCGATGTAGAGGCCGAGCCAGACGGCAAAAGCCATGGGGAGCAGAGGCAACAGCGCAAGCGCGGCCACAACCAGCAACACGGCGAAGGCAACGCCCGTCGAAACGGCCAGGTCGCCGGCTGCGAAGGGTCTGTTTCTCTTGGAGGGGTGCTGTCGGTCGCTCTCGATATCGAGCATGTCGTTAACGAGGTAATTGGCTGAGGCCATGAAGCTGAAGCAGAAGAAGGCGGCGATTGCCATGCCGAGCGGGGCCGCCGCCAGCTTGTGTGAGAGGGCCAGCGGGGCGAAGATCAGAATGTTCTTAGCCCATTGGTGGATGCGGGTTGCCTTGAAGAGTGTCCTGACAGTGGGCCGCTGGTCAGTGAAGGTGCGGGCGATCGGGATGCCTTTAAGGCGGAGCGCGAGGCGCAGCCCCAGGGTTGGATTCGCCACCATGGCTTCGCGCGCGTTCGAGAGCAGAGGCAGGTCGGCGCGGGAGTTGCCGATGTAGTCGAAATGGCCGAAGCGGGCCTGAAGGCTGCTGAGCTTGCGGTTATGGGTAAGGTTGGTGACGCTGTCGGAAGCAAGAACACCGTGGAAGATGCCAAGATGGCCCGCGACGCGCTCCGCGATGCCCCCCTCAGCCCCCGTGGTGAGATAGATTGAACGGCCCTCGCGACGCTGCTGCTCAAGGTAGCTCAGCAGGCAGGTGTTGTAAGGCAGCCTGGCCGCGTCGAGGGGCGCACGGCTGTTGACCTCAGTCTTGAGGTTGGCGCGCCCCTTGCTGAGCCAGAGGGGAGCCTTCCATGCCTCCAAGGGGTTGGAGCGCAGCAGCTGGCAGAAGGAATCGAACAAGGTGTCCGATTTGACGAGAGTGCCGTCAAGATCGACGCAGATGGGATGCGCCAGATCGGTCGATTCGGCTATGGCAGTGCTCACCGGCAAAGAGTCCTCGCACAGCAGATTTCTTTACTGCGTTCTGCCTACAGTCGAAGGAAACCTGAGGAAATGATGCCCACAGGGCGCCTGTAAACATTGAAATGAGCGCGGATATAGTGCATCCAGATTATATGGGATGCCTGTAAGATCAAGCCTGCTGCTACCGAGGGGGTGGGAACTGCCCTCCGAGGGCCGGGCTGCTTGAGCGCCCGCCAGCTCTGGGGCGGCGGGATACGAAACCTTTAACCTTGTTTAATCGTCCTAAAATCGAGTAGGAGTGCTGCCGCCAGCGATGATGGCACCTCCAGGTCCCCCGCGTTTTCGGGCACTTATCAGAGAGAAGATTCAGAGAAGCAAACGATGCCATTTCAAGACGCTACAGAGACTCATCGACCCGGCTTGAGTGCCTCCGCGCCCCCGCCCGCCCCCAAAGGAAATCCTCTTGTTCGAGCGGTTGTTTATGTCCTGATCCTGGCGCTGGTGGGATTCGTTGTCTGGAAAATTTACCGGAACCACCAGGCCGCCCAGGCGCAGACCGAGAAGCAGGCTGCGGCGTTGATGAACCGGCCCGTGCCGGTACAGGTGGTGCCGACACAACAGAAGCCCATGCCTGTCTTTCTCACCGCGCTGGGCACCGTGACTCCTTACATGAGCGTGACGGTGAAGTCGCGGGTGAGCGGCGAACTGCAGCCGGTGCGCTTTACCGAAGGGCAGGAAGTGAAGCAGGGCGAAACCATCATGGTGATCGACCCCAGGCCCTACCAGGCGGCGCTGGACCAGGCCAAAGGCACGCTGGCGCACGACCAGGCGCTCTATAACAACGCGCAAACCGAGTTCGCGCGGTACCAGGCGCTCTTTAATGCGGGAGTGGTTTCAAAGGAAGTGCTTGATGCGAACCAGGCAACGCTCGGCCAGTACAAGGGCGCGATCCAGGCGGATCAGGCCGCGGTGCAAAATGCGCAACTGCAGTTGAGCTGGTGCTACATTCAGGCGCCGATCAGCGGAAAGATAGGCCTGCGCCTTGTGGATCCGGGCAACGTGATTACGGCGAACTCGACGAACCTGGTGATCATCAACCAGCTCATGCCGATCGCCGTCTATTTCACCCTGCCCGAGACGCAGTTGCCGCAGGTGCTGCAAAAGCTGCGCCACGACAAACGTTTGCAGGCGGACGCCTTTGACCGGGCAGATGTGAACAAGTTGCAGGGCGGGCAATTGCTGACCACGGATAACCAGATCGACACGACAACGGGCACGGCGCGGCTGAAGGCGGTGTTTGCCAATGCGGACGAATCGCTTTTCCCGAATCAATTCGTGAATGTCCACCTAATCATGGAGAACCGGGCCAATGCGCTTGTGGTGCCGTCGGCGGCGATCCAGAGCGGGCTGCAGGGCACCTTCGTGTGGGTGATCGATAAGGATCAAAGCGGTCAGGCGGTCGCAAAGATGCAGCCCGTCAAGGTAGCGCTTGCCGAAGGGCAGGTAACCATTCTGGACGAGGGCCCGGAGGCGGGCGCAAATGTGGTAGTGGATGGAGCAGATAGGCTTCGTCCCGGCCAGATCGTGACGGTTGCGGCAGTCAAGCAGCACGCCAACGGCACCACGAGCCAGGGCGGGCAGGATTCTGATCAGGGAGGACTGTTTACGGCTCCGCAACCCGGCAGCGCCGCCCAGAGTGGTGCGAATGGCCGGAGGACGAGGGTGCGTCCGTGAGTCCTTCCCGGCTCTTTATTCTGCGTCCGGTCGCTACCTCTCTGCTGATGTTTGCAATTCTGCTTGCGGGCGCTGTGGGGTACATGCAGCTCCCGATTTCCGCGCTGCCTGAAGTCGATTACCCCATTATTCAGGTGCTGACGTTCTATCCGGGCGCGAGTCCGGATGTAATGGCGTCGTCGGTGACGGCTCCGCTCGAAAGGCAGTTCGGGCAGATGCCAGGACTGAAGCAGATGACGTCGGAGAGCTCGGGCGGCGGGTCGGTGATCACGCTCGAATTCAATCTCGACGAAAATATCGATGTGGCCGAGCAGGAAGTCCAGGCCGCGATTAATTCGGCGAACAGCTTTTTGCCGCAGGATCTACCGAACCCTCCCATCTACAGCAAAGTGAACCCGGCCGATGCGCCGATCATGACGCTGGCGCTGACCTCGGAGTCGCTGCCGCTGCAGCAGGTGGAAGACGCAGCGGACACCAATCTTGCGCAGAAGATTTCGCAGGTCACGGGCGTGGGACTGGTGTCGATCGCCGGCGGTCAGAAGCCAGCGGTGCGGATCAAGGCGAACCCGACGCAGCTTGCCGCCTACAACCTGAGTCTTGAAGACGTGCGCACGGCACTGGCGGCAGCGAATGTGGACCAGGCGAAAGGGACGCTGAACGGCGCGCGGCAGTCTTATACGATTGGAACAAATGATCAGCTCACGGCCGCGGCTGATTACGAGCCCGTGATTGTGGCCTATCGCAATGGCGCCGCTGTGCGCGCCTCCGATGTGGCCTCGATTGTGGAGGGAGCTGAGAACAACCAGCAGGCGGCGTGGATGAACAGGCAGCCGGCGGTGATCGTGAACATTCAGCGGCAGCCGGGCGCGAACATCATCAAAGTGGTTGACAGCATCAAAAAGCTGCTGCCGCAGTTGCAGACCAGCCTGCCGGCAAGCGTGCAGGTTCACGTGCTCACCGACCGCACGGTGACGATTCGCGCATCGGTGAAAGACGTCGAGTTCGAATTAATGCTCACTATCGCCCTCGTGGTGATGGTGATTTTTCTGTTTCTGCGCAATTTCGCGGCGACAATCATTCCTTCCGTCGCGGTGCCGCTTTCAATCATGGGCACTTTTGGCGTGATGTACCTGCTGGGCTACAGCCTCAACAACCTCACGCTGATGGCACTCACCATTTCCACCGGATTCGTGGTGGATGACGCCATCGTGATGATTGAAAACATCTCCCGCTTTATTGAAGAGGGCATGAGCCCGATGCAGGCGGCGCTAAAGGGCAGCGAGCAGATCGGTTTCACGATCATGTCTCTGACGGTGTCGCTGATCGCGGTGCTGATTCCGCTGCTCTTCATGAGCGATGTGGTGGGACGGCTCTTTCGCGAATTCGCGATCACGCTTGCGATCACGATTCTGGTTTCGGCGGCGGTCTCTCTGACACTCACGCCGATGATGTGCTCGCGCATTCTGAAGGACAAGGCGCATGCGAAGCAGACGCGCTTCTATCACTGGTCAGAGGATATTTTCAACCGCATCATCGCGTCGTATGGGCGTGCGCTGAAGGTGGTGCTGCGGTTCCGCTTCATCACGCTGCTGGTGACGATCTCCACCTTTGTTGCGACCGTAATTCTTTTCATCATTGTCCCCAAGGGTTTTTTCCCGGTGCAGGATACGGGAGTCATTCTCGGCATCAGCGAGGCTCCCCAGACAGTGAGTTTCACCAGCATGGCCGAGAGGCAGCAGCAACTGGTGGATGCGATTCTGCAGGATCCGGCGGTGGATAATGTCTCGTCATTTATCGGCGTGGACGGGACGAATACGACGCTGAACTCGGGGCGTATCCAGATCAACCTGAAGCCGCACGACAAGCGAGATATTTCAGCTACGGACGTTATTCGCCGCATCCAGGGGAAGGTCAACCAAGTCAACGGCATTCAGTTGTTTATGCAGCCATTGCAGGATCTGACGGTTGAGGACCGGGTGAGCCGGACGCAGTTCCAATACGCCCTCGAAGATCCTGACCAGAATGAGCTGGCGTCAATTACGCGGCGCATGGTGCAGGAACTGAGCAAGGAGAAGGACCTGACCGATGTGGCCAGCGACCTGCAGGACCAGGGGCTGGGAGTGGAGCTCGTGATCGATCGCGATACGGCGGCACGGCTTGGCATTGCCATGGCCGATATCGATAACACGCTCTATGACGCTTTTGGACAGCGGCAGGTATCGACGATCTTCACGCAGTTGAATCAGTATCACGTGGTAATGGAAGTCGCGCCGAATTTCCAGACTGATCCATCCACATTGAATAACCTTTATGTGAAATCGGGTAACGGCACGCAGGTGCCGCTGAGCATGCTGGCGCACTGGGAGAAGCGGAATGCGCAGCTTGCGATCGGGCACCTGGGTCAGTTCCCCTCGACGATCATCAGCTTCAATCTTGCGCCCAACAGAGCACTCGGTGACGCGGTCAAGGCGGTGAAAGAGGTGGAGCAGCGCATCGGGATGCCGGCCTCAGTCAACGCAAGCTTTCAGGGAACTGCCGCGGCGTTTCAGACTTCACTGGCTAACGAGCCGATCCTGATTTTAGCTGCGCTGATAACGGTATACATCGTGCTTGGAGTGCTGTACGAGAGCTACATTCACCCGATCACGATTATTTCGACGCTTCCCTCGGCGGGTGTGGGAGCTTTGCTGGCACTGCTGATTACGCGGGTTGACTTCAGTGTGATTGCGCTGATCGGCATTATTCTGCTGATCGGTATTGTGCAGAAGAATGCCATTATGATGATCGACTTCGCGCTGGCTGCGGAGCGCACTGAGGGCAAGAGCGCTGAGGATGCAATCTTTCAGGCATGTCTGTTGCGCTTCAGGCCGATTCTGATGACGACGTTGGCCGCACTGCTCGGAGGCCTGCCGCTGGCCCTGGGTGGGGGCGTGGGCGCTGAGCTGCGCAAGCCGCTCGGCATCAGCATCGTCGGCGGATTGATTGTTTCGCAGTTGCTGACGCTGTTTACCACGCCGGTTGTCTACCTCTATTTTGACAAGCTGGCGCAGCGGATGCGGCCACGGACACAGGCGGCGTATGAAAGCCACCCCGTGAGTGCCGATTGAGGCGGAGCTGACGCAATGCATTTGTCTGCACCATTCATTCGACGGCCGGTGGCCACCACCCTGCTGAGCCTGGCGCTGCTGATGGCCGGCTCGGTGGCGTACTCGGTGTTGCCCGTTGCGTCGCTGCCGGATGTTGATTTTCCAGTGATCGGCGTGGGCGCCGGGTTGCCGGGCGCGAGCCCTGAAACGATGGCGTCGGCGGTTGCCACGCCGCTGGAGCGCCAGTTCGGGCGCATTGCCGGCGTCAATCAGATGACTTCGTCGAGTTCCCTGGGCTCGGCATCTGTGGTGTTGCAGTTTGATTTGAACCGGAATATCGACGCAGCCGCACGCGATGTGCAGGCGTCGATCAACGCAGCGCGCAGCCAATTGCCTTCCTACCTGCCGCAGAATCCCAGTTACCGCAAGGCGAATCCAGCGGATGCGCCGATCCTGATTCTTACGCTCACTTCGGACGTGGTGCCGAAACCTGAAATCTACGACATGGCCGATTCGATTCTGGCGCAGAAGATCGCGCAGATTTCGGGGGTGGGGCAGGTTTTTGTCGGCGGCACGTCGCAACCGGCGGTGCGCGTTGAGCTGAACCCGATGCAATTGGCGAATACGGGGCTGGGCCTGGAGGCGGTGCGCACGGCTCTCTCGAACGCGAACGCGAACCGGCCCAAGGGTGCTCTGCAGGATGCGACTCATCGCTGGACGGTCAGCGCGAATGATCAGATCTTCAAGGCCGTTGATTACGAGAACATCATCGTCGGCTACAACCACCAGACGGGCGCGGCGGTGCGCGTTGCGGACGTGGGCACCGTAACGAATTCGGTTGCCGATCTACGCACGGCGGGAGTCTCGGGGATCAACCCGGTAAAGGGGCCACCGGCCAAGTTGAAGAGCGCCGTGCTGGTGATTATTTTCAAGATGCCGGGCGCGAACGTGATCTCGACGGTCGACAGTGTCCTCGGCGAACTGCCCCGCCTGCAGGCGGAGATTCCACCAACAATCAAGATCGATGTAGCGGTAGATCGCACAACCACGATTCGCGAGAGCGTACGGGACGTGGAGATTTCGCTCATCATCAGCGTGCTGCTGGTGGTGCTCGTTGTCTTTCTTTTCCTTCGCGAAGTGTGGGCGACGATCATTCCATCGGTGGCGGTGCCTCTTTCACTGGTAGGCACCTTCGGCATGATGTATTTGCTGGGCTACTCCATCGATAATCTTTCGTTGATGGCGCTGACGATCTCTACCGGCTTTGTGGTGGATGACGCGATCGTGGTGATTGAAAACATTACGCGTTATCTCGAAAAGGGAGAAACGCCCTTTAATGCTGCGATGAAGGGATCGCAGGAGATCGGTTTCACGGTGCTCTCGATGAGCACTTCGCTGATCGCCGTGTTCATCCCGATCTTGTTGATGGGCGGTATCGTAGGCAAGCTTTTCCGCGAGTTTGCGGTAACGCTTTCAATCGCGATTGCGGTTTCGTTGCTGGTTTCACTTACGACGACGCCGATGCTTTGTGCGAGGTTCCTCAAGTCGCGCGACGAGGTGCGCCACGGTGTTTTCTACCGCGCGAGTGAGCGTGCCTTTAACTGGCTGCACGACGAATACAGTCTTGCTCTGCGTTGGGTTCTGCGGCACCAGTGGCTAATGCTACTGGTGGTGCTGGGGACCGTGCTACTGAACGGCTATCTCTTTATGATCGTCCCCAAGGGCTTCTTTCCGCAGCAGGACACGGGGCGCCTTGGAGGAACGACGCGGGCAGCGCAGGATATCAGCTTTCCGGCAATGCGCGACAAACAGCAGAAGCTGGCGCAGATGGTGCTCGATGACCCCGCTGTGCTTTCGGTGACGGCCTTCGTGGGCGGCGGCGGCCCCGGCGGTGGAAGTACGAATGTGGGGCGCATGTTTATCAGTCTGAAGCGGCCTGAAGACCGCAAAGACGCCCAAGGGCGCACCGTGACCGGCGACATGGTGGTGAATCGCCTGCGCAGCAAGTTGACGAGCGTGCCGGGCGCCACGCTCTTTCTCCAGGTGCAGCAGGAGTTCCAGATCGGCGGGCGCGGTGGCGATGCGCAATACCAGTACACGCTTTCAGATGCGGATCTGCAGGAACTCAACTTCTGGGCACCGCAACTGATGGCGCGTATGCGCAGCATGCCGGAGCTGCGCGACGTCTCAAGCGACCAGCAAAACCAGGGCCTGGCGGCGAATCTTGTGATCAACCGCGATATGGCCTCACGGCTGGGGGTGAGCCCGGCAACGATCGACACAACGCTGTATGACGCCTTCGGCCAGCGCCAGGTGTCAACGATGTACACGGGCCTAAACCAGTATTTCGTCGTGATGGAAGTTGATCCGCAATATCAGCTCAGTCCTGACGCGCTGAACAGTATTTACATCAAGGCGAACACGACGCAAGGCGCCACCACGTCTATGCCGGCGACGACCACAACGCCGGCATCGGCGACAGCAGCCGCTGCAACTTCGGCGGCCACCGCAGGCACGATTGCGCTGAGCGGAGGAACCGCGGTGCTGCCGACATCGAACGGCACGGTGACGGTGACCTCGACCGGATCGACATCGCCGGGCGGTTCCGCGAGCGGTTCGGCGGCAAGCGTGAACCCGGTGCTGGCGGGAACGCTGACGGGAGCCAGTGCCGCTGCCTCTGGTTCAACCAGTCTGCTTTCGAGCGCGAGCGCCGCAGCGGCTCCTCCGGCAACGGCGACCGCAACGACGGTGCCATCGTCGATGGTGCCGCTCGCGTCCATCGCGCATTTTGCGCCGCAGCGGACTTCGCTGGCGGTGAATCACCAGGGTCAGTATCCGGCGGTGACGCTGTCGTTCAATCTGGCGCCGAATGTGTCGCTGGGGCAGGCGGTGACGGCGCTCGAGGATGTGCAGCGCACGATGGGCATGCCCAGCAACGTCCATGCGAGCTTCCAGGGCACGGCGCAGGTCTTCCAAGATTCGTTGAAGAATGAGCTGTTTCTGGTTCTCGCGGCCCTGGTGGCCGTGTACATCGTGCTGGGAATCCTGTATGAGAGCCTGATTCATCCGATGACGATTCTCTCGACGCTGCCGCCCGCAGGAGTTGGCGCGTTCCTTGCGTTGCTGCTGACAGGCAAGGACCTCAGCATCATTGCGTTGATTGGGATCCTGCTGCTGATTGGCATTGTGAAGAAGAATGCGATCATGATGATCGATTTTGCGCTGCAGGCGGAGCGCGACCAAGGCCTGCCGCCGGTGGAGGCGATTTACCAGGCTTGCCTGTTGCGCTTCAGGCCGATCATGATGACGACGATGGCTGCGCTTTTCGGCGGGCTGCCGCTGGCGGTGGGACTGGGCGTGGGATCGGAACTGCGCCAACCGCTGGGCATTACGATTGTAGGTGGCTTGCTGGTGTCGCAGGCCCTGACCCTGCTGACGACCCCGGTGGTCTATCTCTTCTTTGATCGGCTGCAGTGGAAGGTGATGAAGCTCCACCGCATCGGTTCCGAGCTCGAAGGTCAGACACAACAGGGAGATTGATGGCCTCGCGATAGGCAGATACCTTAACCGGCCTCTGATATGTCCATGTGTCCGTCAGTCGGCGTAGGCGGCTTCTTCGACCTTGGCGGGCTCGGGCAGGCGAATTGGGAAGTAGGCATTACGCATGTACTGGTAGGCCATGCGGTTGGTGTTGAAGTAGGAGCCGTTGAAGGCGAGCGTGGTGCGCATGAGGCGCGCCCACTTTTCGGGCTCGTCGCGATAGAGCGGGATGACCGCGTGCTCGAGCTTGCTGTAGAGCGAGTCAGCCTCTTCGCTGTCGTTGGCGCCGTCTTCAATGGCCCAGCCGGTGACGCCCTCGATGCAGCCCTCTATCCACCATCCATCGAGAATGGAGAGGCTGGGAACGCCGTTGAGCGCGGCCTTCATGCCACTGGTGCCGGAGGCCTCATAGGGGCGGCGGGGCGTGTTGATCCAGACGTCGACACCGGCGGTGAGCAGTGCGCCGAGATCCCAGGCATAGTTTTCGAGATAGACAATGCGCAGCGTGTCGTCCGAGAGCTTGTGGGCCATTTCGATCACGTCGTGGATGAGCGATTTGCCGGGGAAGTCCTGGGGGTGAGCCTTGCCGGCGTAGAGAATCTGCAGGCCGCCGGCGTCGGCGGCAAGCTTGAGCAACCTGTCGGGATCGGTGAAGAGGAGGCCGGCACGCTTGTAGGTTGCGGCGCGGCGGGCAAAGCCAAGGGTAAGCACGTGGGGATTGAGCACGAGTCCGGTGCGCGAGGCGACTTCGCCGAGCAGCGCTTCTTTGGAGCGGGCGTGGGCGTCAAGGATTTCCTTTTCGGGCAGGTCGATGACATTGCGGACGTAAAGATTGTCCCGGCGCCAGGACGGGATGTGCGCGTCGAGCATCTGCTGCATGGGCGCGGAGATCCAGGTAGGCGCGTGCACTCCGTTGGTGATGGAGTCGATGGAGAACTCGGGGAACATCTCGCGGGAGACCTTGCCGTGCTGCATGGCCACTCCATTGGCATAGCGCGAGAAGCGAAGGGCGAGGAGCGTCATGTTCAGCAGGCCATCGCGAAAGCAGCCGAGCTTTTCGAGCCGGGCAGCGCGATCGCCGCCGAGGATGCGCATCGTCTGCTCCATTGAGAAGCGGTCGTGACCGGCGGGCACGGGGGTGTGCGTGGTGAAGACGCACTTGCGGCGCACCTGATCGATATCGGCCTCGGTGGTCGTGCCGAGCGGACCGCCGCCGAGCTGGCTTTCAAGCAAAGCCAGAGTGAGCAGAGAGGCGTGGCCCTCATTCATGTGATAAACGTTTACGTCGAGGTTGAGTGCGCCGGCCATGCGGACGCCGCCCATGCCGAGGACAATCTCCTGTTCGAGCCGGTAGTTGGTATCACCGCCGTAAAGATGGTCGGTAAGGCCACGGTCCCAGCCGGAGTTGCCGTCGATGTCTGTATCGAGCAGAAAGATCGGCACGATATGCCCGGCGCGGCCGACGAGATCATAGCGCCAGGCGCGGACGGTGACGATGCGGTCTTCGATGGCCACGGTGACGCGGGCATCCTGCTCTTTGCAGAAGTCGGAGGGGTTCCAGGGCTGGACTTCCTCGGTCTGATCGCCGGCGGCACTCAAATGCTGCTGGAAGTAGCCCTTGCGGTGCGCGAGGGTAAAGGCTACGACGGGGAGGCCCAGGTCGGCGGCGGAGCGGAGCGTGTCGCCTGCCAGCATGCCGAGGCCACCGGAGTAAGTGGGCATGGCGGGGTTGATGGCGATCTCCATGCAGAAATACGCAACCAGGCCGGAATGAGCAGACGTCTGGTTTGGGAAAAAGCTATTCGACTCTTGTTGCATTCAGTATGTCTCTCTGCGGCTTAAATGCGGGCCCAAAGGCCGGGGCCGGCGATCATAAGAAATAACGGGTCGGCGGGGGCGGAGCGAGCGCCATCTATATGCCCGCCAGACTCTAAGCGATTTTAGCAAGAGAAAGGAGCCGCCGTTGCCTGCACAGACGGGCCGGGAACGACTCCACGGTAACGATGGAATGGCTATCTAAAGTTGCAGCATTGAGTTGCGGAAGGTGAGTCCATGCGTAAGAGCAGTAGAGGTCAGGGCAGTTTGTGGGCTCCACCGGAGGCGTGACAGATAAAGACCTGTGGCACGATTCCGGTTTCGCCGGCGTAGCGAGCAGCGAGCGCCTCGGAGAAGTCGGCCGAATGCTCCCGCTCCACAAGATTGATGGTGCAGCCGCCGAAACCACCGCCGGTAAGGCGGGCGCCGATGAGGCCAGGGAGATCCTGAGCAAGCGCGACCATGATGTCGGCTTCAAAGCAACTGGCTTCGAAGTCTCTGCTATAGCTGACGTGGGCCTCGGCCATGAGGCGGCCAAGCCTGCTGAGGTCGTTGTGCAGTAGCGCTTCCGCAGCGGCGACGGTGCGGGTGTTTTCTGTAATGACGTGCCGGGCGCGCTTGAGGGCGTTGGGGCTCATTTCCGAGCCCCAGCAGGAGAGATCGTCTATGGTTGCATCGCGCAGGAAGCGAACACCGGGGCGGTGTCGGGCGATGACTGCGGCGGCCTCCTCGACCTCAGCGCGGCGGGAGGTGTACTCACCGCCGGCGACGGAGTGCTTGACCATGGTATTGGCAATGACGAGCGCGACGTTGCGCGGGATGGGTACGAGTTTGAAACTGAGGTCGCGGCAGTCAAGCAGGAGGGCGTGATCTTCGGCGCCGTTGGCGGAGATGAACTGGTCCATGATGCCGCACTTAGCGCCGACGAATTCATTTTCCGCGCGCTGGCAGAGACGGGCGAGCACAGGGCCGGGATAGGAAATGCCGAGCAGCGAGGTGACGGCGAGTGCGGTGGCAACCTCAACGGAAGCAGAGCTGGAGAGACCGGATGCAAGAGGCACGTCGCCCCAGAGGGTGAGGCTGAGGCCGGGAATGGCGTGACCCTCCGCGGCGAGGATCGAGAGCACGCCGAGAGGATAGTCGGTCCAGTGGCCGGTGCGCTCGCGGGGGAGGGCCCCGACGTCAAAGGCGCCGCCTTCGGCGGGGTAGTTTTCAGAGGAGAGAACGACTTTGCCGTCGCTGCGTGGAGAGATGGCGGCAAGGGTTGCGAAGTCAATGGCCGCCGGCATGACAAAGCCTTCGGCATAGTCAGTGTGTTCGCCGATCAGGTTGACGCGGCCCGGCGCGGCGAAGAGCGCTGGCTCGGCCTGGTATCGGTCAAGGTGCAGAGAACGCAGGGCTGCAGGATCATGCATAGTTTTCAACCTAAATCATTTCAATGTCCAGAGACATCGACCACGAGGTCGATTGACCGGCCTCAAGCGTGCGCGACCACGGGCCCGTTTGAGCGAGCGAATCGACAGGGGCGGTTGCGGGTTCGAGGGCGACACAATTCTGCCTGGGACCGGGACGATCGGGCCATCCACCGTAGCAAAGCCAGAGGCCGAGATAGGGCGTAATTGCGGGGTTGAAGCTGATGCGCCAGCGCAGGCCGGCTCGGGGGCGATGCAGCTCACACCAGTTCTCATTTCGCGCGAGGGGGCCGGCGAAAAGCTTGTCGCCGATGCCGGAGCGGGGCGACTGGACAATGCTCAAGTCGGCGCTGGTACCGTGTGCGAGGGTCGCATGCGGCCAGGCGATGGAGTCGCCGGCGTTGCCGAGGCGGTTCCCAGCGGAGCCTTCGACGCGCAGCGAAGTGATGGAGCCGGGGAGGACGACAGAGTCGCCAGGATCGACGGCGAAGAGAGGATGCGCGGCCCAGGACCATGGTGTCGGCTGCCGGCCGATGTTGGTGAGCTTGTAGGAGAGGCGGAGCTGCCAGCCGTTCGCGGTTTCATCGAGGAGGATGGCGCGCTCAAGCGTGAGAGGTAGCGAGAAGCAAGTAGCACGTAGTGTCGAGGCGGAGACGGGTTCCCACGCGACGCGCCAAAGGTCACCGTGGTCGGGAATTTCGGCGGGGCCTGCGGGAGTGGAGACGGTGCAGGCGGCAACGGAGGGCAGGCACTCATCCCAGCCACTGGCATCGCTCGCATCGAAAGGCATGGTGTGGGTGCGCGGCGCGAGAGGGGCAAGAGGCGCCTGCAGCAGTTCGCAATCGTTGACGCGGAGCGAGCTGATTTTGCCGCCAAGCTGCGGCAGGAGAGTGAGGAAGCAGGTGCCGGCTTTGATGACAACTTTTTCTTCGTAAGCCGGGGTTAGTTGATCAGCCATATGGCTTGCTCCCATATTTAACTTCATAGGGTTATGGCCTGGCTGCGATCAGTTTGCGCCAGATGACGTCGAGCCATTCCTCGTGCTCAGCTTTCATGAGGACAGACCGGAGGCAGGTGATGGTTTCGCCCCGGTTGCCGATGGCAGACGGCAGGAACCAAGAGTGCGGCAATTGTACAAGCGCCAAGTGCAGGTCGTTGGAGGCGCACGCGGCGAAGGTGTTGCGAGCGAGCGCGGAGGCTTCTTCGGCAGAGGGCGCATTGCATTTCCATACAACGATGTCGAGCGCGGGGGGGGCTGCGACGAGCGGGATGAAGCCGCCGCTGGAGCGCAGACGGTTGTCGAGATCGAGGGCGGCGGAGCGGCTGCGGGCGAGGTCGCGAGCGAAATTGCCGCCGGGCGTGAGCGGGAGCAACTGCTGGGTGGCCCAGAGCGCGACCGCGGCGGCGCCGGCACGGGAGCACTCAAGGCTGATCTCGCCGAGGTGTAACTCCTTCGAAGTGAAATAGGTATACGGGGAGTCGTGCTTGTAGAAGCGGCCTACGGTGGGGTCACGAAAGAGGATGCAGCCACAACCGTAGGGCTGCAGACCGTGCTTGTGGGGGTCGATGACGATGGAATCTGCCTGGTCGATTGCGGCATACGCGGCGCGGCTGGTCGCGTCGAGGGATTCGGGGATGAGGCGGAAGTAGCCCCCGTAGGCTGCGTCGACATGGATGCGAAAGCGGTAACGGGTGCGGAGGGCGAGGATCTGATCCAGCGGATCGATTGCGCCGATGGCGGTGGTGCCGAGGGTGACGACGACGGTGCCAACATCGCCCTTGCGCAGCTCGCCCTCGAGGGCTTCGAGGCTCATGCGGCCGCGGGTGTCTGTGGGGACGGCGGCAAAGTCGAGCTTGAGAACGCCGGAGATGCGGCTGTGGGTGTAGTGGGCCTGCTCCGATGCGAGGATTCGCATGCCTGGCGCAAGCTGGCCGGAAACCCAAAGGGCCTCAAGATTCGCGATCGTGCCGCTTGAGGTGAGATGGCCCAGGTATTCCGTCCAACCGCACATGCGGGCGATTTCGGCGACGGCTTCACGCTCCATCTGCGAGCTGGCGCGGCCGCCGTCGAGTGCGTGGTTGTTGGGATTGAGGGCCATGGCGAGGGCGTAGGCCGCCCGCGCGATGGGATGGGGAGGCTTGAGCATCTGCCCGGCGTAGAGAGGATGAAAGTAGGGGTAGTTTTCGCCGAGGCGGCGGGCGACGGTGTCGAGTACCTGCGTCATCGCTACAAGGTCAGTGGCTGCGGCTGCGGTGGGGTCGAAGGAGGGAAGAGAGCGGAATTGGGATTCGAGCGCTTGCGTGGCGGCCTCGAGAAGAGCCGGTATGGGATCGTTGGGCATGCGACGTACAACGGTAGCATGGCGCGAGGCGAGGGCACGAGGGGGCGCCTTGCGACGGCAGAGGGCTCATTCTGTGAGGGTTTCCCACGATGGGAAAGTTGGCGCCGATAAAATGAATGGTCGATTCGGGAGGGAGCGGTGGTACACTGAGGTTTAGCGTTAGAACCGAACCGGGCGTGTGCAGTACTCGCCCAACCAAGCAAGGATTCTGCCAGTGGTCGCTCCGATTCATCCAGCGCAATTCAAAGATCAGGAATTACAAGCAAAATGGAACAAGGTACTGTGAAGTGGTTCAATGACGCGAAGGGCTTCGGCTTTATCTCGCGGCAGAACGGCGAAGACGTTTTCGTGCACTACTCGGCGATCAACTCAAGTGGTTTCAAGAGTCTGCAAGAAGGCCAAGCTGTGCAGTTCAACGTGGTCAAGGGACCCAAGGGATGGCAAGCGGCGGACGTTCAGCCGCTGTAAGCTGTTCGGGGGATTCGGCAGAATCCAGCATCTTTAACAAAGCTTGTGGAAAGGGCCGGGGGAAATCCCGGTCCTTTCTGCGTTTGTGGGGGCTCTGAGGCTTGGGCACAGCGGCGAATTTAGCGAAGAAGGCCCGTGCTATGCTCGTAACCAGCGGACTTCCCCATGCGCAACCACGTTTCAGATCGCTTGCTCGCAGTTCCAGCCACCAAGCGCTGGTCGCGGCAGCGCGCGCGCGGTATTTGCCCGCGGCGCCATCTGCGCGTGTTGCCTACCCGGACGCGACCTAGCCTCTTCGGCGGCGATTAGTACCGGACCGCCGAAGTCCTCGCCTGCTTTCTCGACCCCGAACCAGGGGAGCGAGCGGAAGTGGACGGCCCTTCCAAACAGGGTCATTGGCCGCGCTTTATTCAGTTCCCATCTATCGTGTGGGTGCCGCGGCCTCGTAACCAACCGACGAGGAGATCAAGATGACGAAAAGCGAATTGCACGCTCAATACGGACCGAAACTGGTTGGGCCGCTTCCGGGTCCAAAGGCGCAGGCGGCGGTGGAGGCCGATGCGCGGCTGATTTCGCCCAGCTATACGCGGTCGTATCCGCTGGTGGCAAAGCGCGGGCGCGGTGTGCGCGTGGAAGACGTGGACGGGAACGAGTTTCTGGATTTTGCGGCGGGTATTGCCGTGACTTCGACGGGGCATTGTCATCCCGAGGTTGTGGCGGCGATCCAGAAACAGGCGGCGGAGCTGATTCACATCTCCGGAACAGATTTTTATGACGAGCACCTGACAGAACTGGCGAGCCGGCTTTCGGCGGTGGCGCCGATGGCGGGGCCGCACAAGTTTTTCTACGGCAACTCCGGCGCCGAGGCGATTGAGTGCGCGTTGAAGCTTGCGCGGTATCACACAGGCAGGCAGCACATTATCGCGTTTCTGGGTGCGTTTCATGGGCGCACGATGGGTGCGCTCTCGCTGACGGCGTCGAAGCCGCAGCAGAAGCGACGCTTCGCGCCGCTGATGCCGGGCGTGACGCACGTGCGTTATCCCTACGCGTATCGCGGATGCATGGGCGGACCGCAGGAAGAAGAAGCCTTTGCGCTGGGCTGTGCGCGGTATATCGAAGAGAAGCTGTTCAAAACGATTCTGCCGCCGGAAGAAGTTGCCGCGATTTTTGTGGAGCCGATCCAGGGCGAAGGCGGCTACGTGGTGGCGCCGACAAATTTCATGCGCGAGCTGCGTAGGATTTGCGATCGCCACGGAATTTTGCTGGTGGCCGATGAGGTGCAGTCGGGCGCGGGGCGCACAGGCAAGTGGTGGGCGATTGAGCACACGGGCGTGGAGCCGGATATCGTCACGATGGCGAAGGGCATTGCCTCGGGCATGCCGCTGGGCGTGTGCATGGCCAGGGCCAGCGTGATGGACTGGGTGCCGGGCTCGCATGCTTCGACCTTTGGCGGCAATCCCATTTCACTGGCTGCTGCAGTGGCGACGATGAATGTACTGGAGCGCGAAGGCATTGCAAACGCGGCGAAAGTGGGCGGCAAAATGCTTGAGCGGCTCAAGGGCTGGACGACGACGCATCCGCTGGTGGGCGACGTGCGTGGCCGCGGGCTGATGATCGGCATTGAGCTGGTGAAGGACAAGGCAACGCGCGAGCCGGCGGCAGCACTGCGCAATCGAGTGGAGACGCTGGCCTTCGAGCGCGGCCTGATGATCCTGGGCTGCGGCGAGACGTCGATTCGCCTGTGCCCGCCGCTGATTGTGAGCGAAGAGGAAGCAACGGTTGCGCTCGACATCCTGGAAGATGTGTTGACGCAGGTGGAGAAGGAGCACGCTTACGCGGGCGAGCTGACTACGGCGAACGCCTGAAGCGGCGCAAGACCGGATGGGAAGGGGCCGGGAGATTTTTGTCCCAGCCTTTTCATTTTGTGCATGGACAAGGTTCGATTGCAAAATATTTGCGCATGGTGCGCGGTCGGCCTGAGAATGGATCGCAATGGCTTCCATTTCATTGCTGGAGCGCGCACTGGGCGGGCTGGACCGTGTTGCGCGTGCGCGCAAGGGCGCGGAGGAGTTGCCGCGGCATTTGCGGGTGGGCATTGAAGGCGAGGACGCGGCATTTTTCTATCTGCGCGGCAAGGGATACACGATTGTGGCGCGCCGCTGGTCGAGCGGCGACGTGCCGGGCGACGTGGACCTGATTGCCTGGGACGGGCCGATGCTGTGCTTTGTCGAGGTGAAGACGAGGACTGCGCACGACCTGACCCCGGCGGAGACGGCGGTCGATCGCCAGAAGCGGATGATTCTGCGCAGGCTCGCACGGCGCTATGTGCGGCAGCTACCGCATGCGGCGCCGCCGCTGCGCTTCGACGTGATCAGCGTGTACATGGTGCCAGGCGAGGAGCGGGAGTTTGTGCACTTCGAGGCGACGTTTGGATGGGACGAGGGGAGCCGCAGGGACTGATAGCTGCGGTTAGCTGTCGGCGTCCTGATACTCTTCGTGCCAGGCCATCTGAATGGCTTCAAGGCGTGACTCGTTGGATTTGGCGGGATCGTCGGCGAAGCCTTCGAGCTCAGTGACGTATTTGAGCAGATCGGTGAAGCGAACGGTGAGCGGGTCGAGGTCGGGATACTTTTCCTGCAACTGAATGCCGATTTCTTCGGCGTCGGTCCAATGAATCTCTCGCGGCATGGTTTTCTTCCTTGGCGTGGGCTTACTTGGGCTCGGCGAGAGCGAGCGGCTTGCCCTCGGAGGTGTAGTTGCGGTTCCACTTGGGAATTTCGACGACATAGTTGCCAGGGCCGGTGATGACGGCCTGGCAGCCGAGGCGGGAGTCGAGCTGCTGGTCTGCGGCCATGTCGAGACGGTCGATTTCGTCGTCTTCGGCAGCGCTGATGCCGGTCTGATCCTTGATCCAGAGGTGGCAAGTGGTGCAGGCGCAGGAGCCGCCGCAGGCGTGATCAAGGAAGATGCCGAAGTTCTCCGCGACGTCGAGGAAGGACATCGGCTTGCCGTGATGCTCATAGGGCAAGGTGCCGTACTCGAATTCGACGGTCTTGCCTTCGGGGAGAAAGGTGACGCGCACGAGCTTATCCGGAGGAATGTTCTTGTTGCTGGTCGCTTCGAGTCATGTTTGCGGTCCTTACTTGAATTCTGCCGGGGCCATGGGGTGTGGCGCGGTGACTTGATCGTCGGTGAGTTCTTTTCCGGCCTCGCCCATGGTCTTGCCGCGGATGGCAGTGGTGACGGCGGCGTCCATCATGAGCTCGGCGAAGCGGCGTGTGGCCTGGTCAAGCGCGGTGGTGGCTTCGCGGATGGCGGTGAGGTCGTTGCCCTGCTTGACCGAGGCGAGGTGATCGCGCGCGGTTATGATGGCAGACTGTTCTTCGCCGCGGAGCTGTTGCCATGCCTGATTCTGCGGAGCGCGTTCGACGGCGGACAGAATGGTGTCGGCCTCGTTGCGCGCTTCAATGAGGAGACGCTTGGCGAAGTCGTCTTCGGCGTGATCGAAGGAGTCGAGGATCATGCCCTCGACCTGCTCGTCGGTGAGGCCGTAGGTGGGCTTGACCTCAATTTGCGCCTGCTTGCCGCTGCGCTGCTCGCGCGCGGAGACCTGCAGGATACCGTCGGCGTCAATCAGGAACTTGACTTCAATGCGCGGCAGGCCGGCGGACATGGGCGGAATGCCCTTGAGGTCGAAGCGGGCTAGCGAGCGGCAGTCGGCGGCGAGTTCGCGCTCACCCTGCAGTACGTGGATGGCGACGTTGGTCTGGCCGTCAACACCGGTGGTGAAATGCTCCGTTGCCGAGGCGGGGATGGTGGAGTTGCGCTGGATGATTTTCGCGACGACTCCGCCGAGTGCCTCGATGCCGAGCGAGAGCGGCGTGACGTCGAGCAGCAGCAATTCTTCGGTAGTGGTTGAGGAGCCGGCGAGGATATCGGCCTGGACGGCGGCGCCGAGAGCGACAACTTCATCGGGATTTAGCTCGGTGTGCGGCTTCTTGCCGCGTGCGGAGAGGTCGAAGAGCCTGTCGACGAGGACGCGCACGGCGGGAATGCGTGTGGAGCCCCCGACCAGGACGACTTCATCAATCTGATCGGGTGTAACGCCGGCGTCGGCGAGGGCCTGTTTGCAAGGGCCAGCGGTGCGTTGGAGGATAGGCTCGATCAACTGCTCAAAGACTTCGCGGGGAATTTCGCGCTGATAGCGATCGCCGTTGGGGAGCTCGATATCGAACTTCGCAGAAGCCTCGGAGGAGAGCTGAATCTTGGCATCGATGGCGGCCTTGCGCAGAGCCTGCACGGCGCCGGGGTGCGCGCGCAGGTCAACACTGTGCTCGGCGTGAATCTCATCGAGTGCGACGGCGAGCAGGAGGTTATCGATATCGTCGCCGCCGAGGTGGGTGTCGCCGTTGGTGGACTGCACTTCAAAGATGCCGTCGCGCAACTTGAGGATGGAGATATCGAAGGTGCCTCCGCCGAAGTCGTAGACGGCGATGGTGCCTTCCTTTGCGCGGTCGAGGCCGTAGGCGAGAGCAGCCGCGGTGGGCTCGTTGACGAGGCGAAGCACGTCAAGGCCGGCCATGCGGCCCGCGTCTTTGGTGGCCTGGCGTTGCGCGTCGTTGAAGTAAGCCGGCACGGTGATCACAGCCTGCGTGACGGGCTCGTTGAAGTAGCGCTCGGCGTTGCGCTTGAGCTGGCGCAGAATGTAGGCAGAGATTTCCGGTGCCGTGAAGCGCATTTCTCCGAGCTGGATGCGCGGCACTTCGCCGGCCTCGACGTCGTCGGCGAGGCGGAACGGGAAAAGCTTCAGCTCCTGCTGCACTTCGCTGAGGCCGCGGCCCATGAGGCGCTTGACGGAGTAGATGACGCGCTCGGGCGTCTCGATAAGAGAGCGGCGAGCGCTGTTGCCGACGGTGACAGTAGGGCGTCCGCCTTCGGCAGCAATGGGGTCGAGGGCGACGACGGAGGGCACGAGGCTCGATCCATCAACGCCCGGGATGACCACGGGCTTCTCGTTCTGCATGTAGGCGACGAGGGAATTCGTGGTTCCCAGGTCGATTCCGACTACGCGTCCTTCCGCCATCGCTGTAGTTATGCCCCCAGAGTTTCGGTTACGTCGCGGACGAGGTTGGTGAGATAGCGTCTGCGGTCGATGAGGTTGACCATGGTCTTTTCGGCAGCCGCACGGGCGGCGCCATCGCCGTTATCCCAGGCGGTCCACTGGGCGCGCAGGTCGCGGTCAACGTCGTCGACGAGGCCATCGAATTTGCCTTTCGCGGCGACAAGGTTGGCTTTCAGTTCAGGATCTTCGTCTTCGCCGAGCTTATGGGCGGCGCGCATCTCTTCAAGCTGCATGTTGAGGTCGAAGACTTCTTCAAGCAGGTCGGCCGGCGCGCGCGACGTGCCCATCTCGTTTTTGGGCCGGTCTTTGCCACTGTGCTCTTCGCCGATTTCGGCTCCCTGCAGCTTAAGCAGATACTCAGTGCGGCGAATGGGATCGCGGAGCGTGCGATAGGCGTCGTTGAGCAGGGCGGTGCCCGCGAGGCTCCACTCCTTCTCGCCGTCGCTGGCGCGGGCAAAGCGGTCGGGATGCAGTTTGCGGCTGAGCCTGTGGAACTCATGCTCAAGCATGCCGAGGTCGAGATCGAGGCGCGGCACAAGGCCGAAGACAGCAAAATAGTCGTCTGCCGTGGGTGGTTGAATTTTGCTGCAGTGCTCGCAAAAAAGTGTGGACGCGTTGTGCGCGACCGAACACGACCAGCACTCGACCTGGACTGCTGCATCCACAACTTTCAACATGAAAGGAAACTCCAACTGCCGGAGCTACGAGGAAAAGGACGAACCGCAGCCGCAGGAGCGCGAGGAGTTCGGATTAATGAAGTTGAAGCCCTGCCGTATCAGTGTCTCTTCGTAGTCCAGCGTCATGCCGTGCAGGTAAAGAAACGACTTGGGATCGACGAAGACGCGCACGCCGTCGAAGTCATAGACGCGATCGCGCTCACGGGGCCGGGTATCAAACTTGATGGCATAGGAAAGACCCGAGCAACCGCCGCCGGTGACGCCAAGGCGCAGGCCGCCCTCCTCGGGCGCGATGCCTTCCTTCGCCATAGCGATGCGAACGCGCTTGATGGCCCGCTCAGTGAGCTGGAGGCCCGGACCTGACTGAGGACCAGGCGACTCAGCACCAGGCGCCTGCGGTGCGGCGGACTTCTCCGCCGCAACCGGCTCTTGAGACGGGGCACTCCCAATTGTCACAACGTTCGACATGCTCTTCAATCCCAACTTACCGCGCAGCCGGGTTGAGCCGGCTGGCGGGGTGCTGCATTCTTACTTCGCTGCTGCGGCGGCCTGTTCGGCTTCGGCAACGCCGTTCTTCTTCTTCCAGTCGCCAATGGCGGCGCGAATCGCGTCTTCAGCGAGTACGCTGCAATGAATCTTGACCGGGGGCAGCGAAAGCTCCTTGACGATATCAGTGTTCTTGATCGCCATGGCATCTTCCACGGTGCGTCCCTTGATCCACTCAGTGGCCAGCGACGAGCTGGCGATCGCCGAGCCGCAACCGAAGGTCTTGAACTTGGCTTCTTCGATGACCTGAGTCTCGGGATTAACGCGGATTTGAAGACGCATGACGTCGCCGCACTCGGGAGCGCCAACGAGGCCGGTGCCGACTTCCTGCGAGCCCTTGTCGAGGGTGCCTACGTTCCGCGGATTGTTGTAGTGGTCTACTACCTTGTCGCTGTATGCCATCGTTCGATCTCCTCACGCGGGGAAAGCCGCGTCCTCGTACCCTTACATTTGATTCGACAGGGTGGCCTGCCGATGCTTTGTCAGCCCCGGATAGCGGGACTTAATTGCTTAGTGTGCCTGCCATTCAATCTTGGTCAGGTCAATTCCATCCTTCACCATTTCGTAAAGCGGTGAAAGCTCACGCAGTTTCTTCACGATATCGATGACCTTGTCGGCTACGTAGTCGACTTCGGCCTGGGTGTTGAAGCGGCCAAGGCCGAAACGGATGGAACTGTGTGCTACGTCGTCACCGAGGCCAAGGGCCTTGAGCACGTAGGAGGGCTCGAGGGTCGCCGAAGTGCAGGCGGAGCCGCTCGAAACCGCAACATCATTGATGCCCATGAGCAGCGACTCGCCTTCAACGTAGACGAAGCTCACGTTGAGGTTGCCGGGCAGGTGGTGCTCCATGGTGCCGTTGACGTGGATGTAGTCGAGTTCGGACTCGAATTTCGCTTTGAGACGGTCGCGCAGGCCGCGCAAGTAAGCGGCTTCGCTGTCCATCTCTTCCGAGGCGATGGCGCAGGCCTTGCCGAGGCCGACGATGCCGGGGACATTGAGGGTGCCGGAGCGCATGCCGCGCTCGTGGCCGCCGCCGTCGATTTGCGCCGCGATCTGGACACGAGGGTTGCGGCGACGTACGTAGAGAGCTCCGACGCCCTTGGGTCCATAGAGCTTATGGGCTGAGATGGAGGCCACGTCGACATTGTCATTGATGACGTTGAAGGGCACCTTGCCCACGGCCTGCACGGCGTCGGTGTGGAAGATGACACCCTTTTCGTGGCAGATTTTGCCGATCTCGCGGATGGGCTGCAGGACGCCGATTTCGTTGTTAGCAGCCATAATGCTGACGAGGATGGTCTTGTCGTCGATGGCGCGCTTCAGGTCTTCGATGTCAATGAGACCGTCAGCCTTTACCGGCAGATAAGTGACGCGATAGCCGTATTTTTCGAGGCGCTTGCAGGTATCGAGCACGGCCTTGTGTTCAGTGACCTGCGTGATGATGTGGTTGCCACGCTCGCGGTACATCTCGGCGATGCCCTTGATGGCCAGGTTGTCGCTCTCGGTGGCGCCGGAGGTGAAGATGATTTCCTTGGCGGTGGCGCCGATGAGTTTGGCGATCTGCTCGCGGGCGATATCGACGGCTTGCTCAGCCTCCCAGCCGAAGGAGTGGTTGCGGCTGGCGGCGTTGCCGAACTTGGAGGTGAAGAAGGGCATCATCGCTTCAAGCACGCGGGGGTCGAGCGGACTGGTAGCGTGATTGTCCATATAGATCGGCAGGGTAATGCCGGCGGGGACTGAAACGGTGCTTTCAACTGTACTCATCCTGGATCTCCATCCTTACTACGGCTCCGCAAGCGGCGGAGCGGAAAGACTGCCTCTTTTAGAGCGTCAATGAAACCAAGACACTGCCATCGGGCAATTTTTGCGATGGCTGCTCACTCTCGGCAAGGTCTTGGATACTGATGCTGCGGAGAACGCCGGCGATGGTTTCATTTACCCGGGCGAGCGGCTCCTTGATTGTGCAACTCGGAGTGAGGTCACATCCGGTGGCACCCTTGGTGCACGAGGTGATGAAAAGCGGGCCGTCGATGGTGTGAATAACCTCGAAGGCCGAAATCTCGCGGGCATCGCGGGCGAGGGAATAACCGCCATTCATGCCGGCATGGGATTTGAGCATGCCCGCCTTGGTAAGTTGTTGCAAAATCTTGGCCAACAGCTGCGCAGGAATGCCATAGGCATCGGCGATGTCCTTTGCGCTGAGCGCTACGACCTCAGGGTGCTCCGCAAGATACTTGAGCGCCATAAGCCCGTAATCGGCTTTCTTGGTCAATTTGAGCATAGGAATGCCGACTTGTTAGGTCCGTATTTAGTATATGTCCGCTTCAGTAGCGCTTTCAAGTCTGAGGAGTTGGAACTGGATGGCGGTCCGCAGAGGGGGAAGTCCCTGTATTTTGCTGTCTGAGCGGGCCCGTGCTCGACTTAACGAAGAGGAGCAGACAATTTTCGCGCTCATTTGGCGATAGGCTCCCCTGGCAAAGCCTCCGCCGTCATTGGGTTGCAGCCCCCGCAGGGTCCGTTATCTGTACCCGCTTGCCCGCCCTGCGCCGTTGAGTCCCGCGCGTCCCGAGCCACAAGCTAACATCGTATGGACAGATGTTCCGGTGGTCCTGTTCCGATTGATTCCTGATTTGACTCCTTATGACTCCATTCGCCCTCCACATGCCGATCACTGAGCCGCGGTGCATTCACATCGCCGCTGGCTGGTTTTCCATGGGCTCCGACGCCGGTCAGTCTGTAGAAGGCCCTGTTCACCACGTCTGGCTGGATTCCTTTGCCATGGCGGCGACCCAGGTCACCGTTGAGGAGTACGCGCGCTTTCTGGACGCTACCGGGAGAATGTCGCCCCCCCAGTGGGGAGATCTCAACTTTTCTCAACCTCAGCAACCTGTGGTGGCGGTGTCGTGGTTTGACGCCGTCGCATATTGCGCATGGCTTTCCGCAATCACCGGCTCGCACTATCGGCTGCCCACAGAAGCCGAGTGGGAGCGGGCTGCACGAGGCGGCGTCGAAGGGATGTTGTTCCCCTGGGGCGATGATCCGCCCTTATCGCGTCCGGCATACGACAGTCGCTGGAGGACCGGCCCCGAGCCAGTTGGACAATCACAGCCGAATGCTTACGGGTTATTTGAAATGTGCGAGAACGTACATGAGTGGTGCAGCGATTGGTTCGCGGCCGACTACTATGCTGTTTCGCCTGATCGCAATCCGCAGGGACCGGAAGAAGGCATGAGAAAAGCGTCGCGCGGAGGTTCCTGGCGGCACGACATCAAGATCTCACGGTGTTCGGCGCGTTCCAGTATTCCGCCGGAATTCAAATACGCCGATTATGGCTTTCGGGTCGTTTGCGACGAGGCTCGCTAGGCACGGCCCACTGAGCCATTCGGCAAACTCCTGATAGGCGGTGCCAGCCCGGCGGCGGACCCAGGCAACTTCAGAGGTTTTAGTTCCGCGAGTTCGGTTGACTTTGGGAAAAAGGCAGCTACAATCTGCGGGAAGAGCATCCAACTTTCTCTGATAGCGAACCGATGCCTACCGCTTGCAAACACCCCAGGGTACGAATCGTCTCCCGGCACGAAGACTCGGAATTTGTCGAGTGCCTGGAATGTGGAGAAGTCTTTGATTCCGAGGAATTTAACGACATGGAGATCGAGGATGTCGCGGATCAGAAGGAAAGCCCCTCGGACGACGAGTAACGCGCTCCTGACAGCCAACTTCAAGATCTGAGAATATTTCAGCCGCCGTCTCCCGGGCAGAAGGGGGCGGAAGGCGGTTACTGTGAGCCGTGGCCGTTCGCGGCGGCGGGCTTGTGGGCGACGATCCAAGCATAGTTGAGCCCGGATACCACCGTGAACACGATGGTGGCCCACAAGGAGAAGGTGCGCAGACCCACGACCCAGGGCTCCTGGGTCAGTTGGTGCAACAGCACGACACCTACGGTTACCAGTTGAGCGAGGGTGTTGGCCTTGCCATAAATGCTGGGCTTGAACTCGCGGCGTCCATTGGCTGCATACAGGATCGCCGCCACCATAAGGATGCCGACGTCACGCCCGAAGACGAGCACGGTGACGCGCAGGGGCATGAGCCGCTGATAGCTGAGGACGAGAAAGAGCGTGCTGAGCAGAAGCTTGTCTGCAACTGGATCGAGGTATTGCCCAAGCACCGTGCGCTGTTTAAGGGCGCGCGCGAGAATGCCGTCGAGGGCATCGGTCAGGCCGGCGATGACGAAGAGGATGAAGCCGGTCTCGAACCTGCGCTCAAGGATAGCGGCCACCAGAAAGGGCGCCATGCAGATGCGCAGAAGCGTGAGCAGGTTTGGGGCGGACCGAAATGGATTCAGCCGTGCGTTTGGACCTTCTGTCATGACTCGCTTAACAGGCAGGCAAGAGCGCCGACGGAATGGCGTTCCTCTTTCCGTGAGAAATGGTATCGCATCGATGAGGGCAGCAACCATCCTGAATGGTACGGAATTTGCAAAGAGAGAGAGGGTGTTATTCTCGACGGGCCAATTGCGATGGTGCGTGGATAACCGTCTGTGAGGCCACTGCGGAGGAACAATGCTGGGTTCTGGAAAGATGGTTGGCTTTATCGCGACGACCGATTACGAGAAGGCGCGGGCCTTCTATGTCGAGAAGCTGGAATTCGAGTTTGTCTCGCACGACCAGTTTGCCCTGGTGGTAAGCGTGGGCGGGCACAAGGTGAGGATTTCGAAGGTTGAGGAGTTTCAGCCTTTTCACGGCACGGTGCTGGGCTGGGAGGTCGACGACGTGAAAGCTGCGGTCGAGTGGCTGCAGGGCCGGGGCGTGAGCACCGAGAAGTATCCCTTTGTCGCCGACAAGGAACTGGGCATCTGGAACTCACCCACTGGCGCACAGGTGGCCTGGTTCAAGGACCCCGATGGCAACCTGCTCTCAGTGAACAGCGCACCGAGCTAGGTGGGCGTGATGGGTGCAATGGATTGCGTGCGACTGAGGTGCGTGTTGCGATAGCGCTCGAAGACAATCAAGATCCTGGTGTCCGGTGGTGAATGGAACGGGCGTGTCCGGACAGTACGGTTCTTGCGGTTTCCCCAGTTCAGTTCGATGGCTGCGTTAAGAAGCACTCCGAGACCAAGAAGGGGCGAGTGGACAAAATAATTAGCAGGCGGGTGTTTTCGGTCGCCCTGGCGATTGTTGTGGAAGCGGGAATTTACGCGCAAGGACAGGGCGTGATTCCTGCTCCGTCTCCCGCGCCGAAGCTGGCGGCCGTGACGATCAAGGTTGATCTGTCACAGAAGCTCGCGCCTTTTCGGCCCATCTACAGTTGGTTTGGCTACGACGAAGCGAACTACACAACGACGCAACTGGGCCGTGTATTGCTGGGTGAATTGCATGATTTGAGTCCGGCGCCGGTTCACATTCGTGTGCATCACCTGCTGACCTCGGGGGATGGACAGCCGGAACTGAAGTTCAGCTCGACGAATGTTTATCGCGACGACGAAGCCGGGCATGCGGTGTACGATTTCACGCTTCTGGATGGCATCTTCGATGCGTACAAGCGTGCCGGAGTTGAGCCGATGATCGAGTTCGGCTTTATGCCGAAAGACCTTGCCGCGGTCCTTCCCGATCGCCACGAGCCCTACCAGGTGCATTATCCGAAAAGCACGGTCAGCGGCGCTTCGAACAACCCGCCAAAGGATTATGGAAAGTGGCGCGACCTGGCGCAGGCGGTTACTGCGCACCTCGTCCAGCGCTATGGACGCGAAAAGGTGCAGCAATGGTACTTCGAAGTCTGGAATGAGCCGGACATCGATTACTGGCACGCATCGCGCGAGGACTATCTCCGGCTGTACGACTACACGGTAGCCGGCGTGCGCGCGGCACTGCCTACCGCCCGCGTAGGTGGGCCTGCGACGACCGGGCCGTCCGGTGAGCGCGCTGCTGCCTACCTGAAGGCTTTTCTCAATCACATTGCGTCCGGCAAGAGCGAGGCAACCGGCGGCAGTGTGCCGCTCGATTTCATCTCGTTTCATGCCAAGGGGCATCCGACGATTGTCGGAGAACAGGTGACGATGGGTCTCAATCACGAGCTCTCTGATGCCGATCATGGATTCTCGATCGTTGCGCAGTATCCCAAGTTTCGCGGCCTGCCCATCATCCTCAGTGAAGCGGATCCAGAGGGTTGTGCGGCCTGTTCCTCGCGCGTGAATCCGGCGAATAACTACAGGAATGGCACGCTCTATCCGGCGTACACGGCTGCTGCATACAAGGGGTTGCTCGATTTGGCGCAGGAGCACGGGGTAAATCTGATTTCCATGCTGAGCTGGTCGTTTGAGTTTGAAGGCAAGGATTACTTCGAAGGCTTTCGCTCGCTGAATACCAACGGCATCGACAAGCCGATTCTCAATCTCTTTCGCATGCTTGGGATGATGGGCGGCGAAAGGGTGATGGCTTCGAGCACCGGGAGTGTGCCGCTCAAGACGCAAGTCGAGACCGGCGTGCGCGATTCGGCAGACGTGGATGCGCTGGCCACGCGAGAAGCGGGGAAGGCGGATGTGCTTGTCTGGAACTTTCACGATGCGGCCAAGGCGGCACCTGAGACGCCAGTGGATCTGACAATCCAGGGAGTTCCGGCAGGCGTGCGGCGCGTGCTGGTGCAGCATTACCGTATCGACGACGCACACAGCAATGCCTACATGGTCTGGAAACAGATGGGAGCTCCACAGCAGCCGACCAGCGAGCAATACGAGAAACTCAGAGCGGAGGAGGGGCTGCAACTGCTGGGATCGCCGGTGTGGCTCGATGTGAGCGAGGGCGCGGTTCATATCTCGACCGTGATGCCGCGGCAGAGCGTTTCGCTGCTGGCTCTGAGCTGGTAAAGGAACACGATGGCGTCGATGGATCGCAAATGGTATTTCGTGCTCCTGGTGTCGGTGGCGATCGCGATCAGCTATTTTGACCGGCTGACGTTGCCGGTTGCGATTGCCGCCATTCAGCACAACATTCCTCTCACGGACGAGCAGTTTTCCTGGCTGCAGACAGCCTTCCTGTTGTCGTATGCGGCGCTCTATGCGATCGGGGGAAGGTTGCTCGACCGGCTCGGCACGCGAAGAGGTCTTCTTCTGATCATGCTGTGGTGGTCGCTTGCCTGCGCGTTGCATAGTCTTGCCACTGGATTCACCCTGCTGCTGGTGGCGCGTTTTCTGCTGGGCATGGGAGAAGGCGGCGCATTTCCCGCGGCGACGCGCGTGGTTGCCGAGTGGATTGAGCCCCGGCAGCGTTCGACGGCAATGGGCTTGATTAACGCAGGCACAGCTGTCGGCTCATTGCTGGCTCCGCCGATCATCGGATTCGTGTTGCTGCGCAGCGGCTGGCGAGCGGTCTTCGTTTTAGCGGGTGCGGCGGGGCTCGGGTGGGTGCTGTGGTGGGGGCTTGCTTATCGCGGCGATCGTGCGGCAGAGGAAGATCGATTGCGGGGCAGCGCCGCCATGAACAGTGGCGTCGCCTGGCGGCGGGTGATCCGCCTTCACAACGTTCAGGCATTTGTCTTCGCCAAGTTCATGAGCGATTCAGCGTGGTACTTTCTTCTCTTCTGGCTGCCCAAGTATCTCTACGACGCGCGCGGCTTCGACATTCGTCAGGTAAGTTATTACGCGTGGATTCCCTACGCGGCGTCGGGGGCAGGCAGCTTTCTGGGAGGCTGGTTCTCGTCGTCTCTGCTGCGTCGCGGCAGGTCTCTCGATGCTGCGCGCAAGATCGCGCTGGGCTGCTGTGCGGCTGCGATGCCAGTTGTCATGCTGGTTTCGCTGGCTCCTGTTTCTCTGGCTCTGGCGCTGTTCAGCATCGCGTTTTTCGCGCAGCAGGCTTGGTCGGGACTGGTGATGACACTGCCTGCGGATATTTTTCCGCTGCATGTTGTCGGAACAGTCGCGGGGCTAATCGGCTTTGGGGGCGCGATAGGCGGAGCGGTCTTCGGAGTGATCGCCGGGTTCCTGCTCGGCCACGGAATTTCGTACGGCGCGCTTTTCGTCGCGGTTGGCGCATTTCATCTCATAGGCTTTTGCGCCATCCTCCTCCGCGCAGGCCGCATTCAACCACTCAGCACCATAGATACGAGACAGATTGGGAGCATCGCATGAAAATTACCGAAGTTCGCACGCGAGTTGTTCAGTGGGAAGGCGATACAGTTCCGCTGCCTCCGCACTTCTGCACCAACCCGATGGACCTGGTCACGTTCCGCAAGGCGTCGATGGGGAACTTCGCCTTTCATAACTGGCTGCTAGTGGAGATATTCACTGACACGGGGTTGGTTGGGCTGGGCAATGCCGCGCTGTCGCCGTTGGTGACCAAGCAACTTCTCGACACGTATCTGAAGCCGCTGCTGATTGGAGCGGACCCGTGGGATGTGGAGTACCTGTGGCAGCAGATGTACCGGCGGACATTGGCCTTTGGGCGTAAGGGCGTGGCTATGGTTGCGATCTCTGCTGTCGACATCGCACTCTGGGATCTGCTTGGTAAAGATGCGAGGCAGCCGGTCTTTCGCCTGCTGGGCGGCCGCACCAAGGAGAAGATCCCGGTTTATGCAAGCCGCCTGTATGCAATGCCGCTCGATGAGCTTCGCGCCGAGGCGCAGAAGTATAAGGACCAGGGCTACACGATGATGAAGCTGCGTTTCGGCTACGGTCCGATGGACGGTGCGGCAGGCATGCTGAAGAATGTGGAACTGGTGCGAGCCGTTCGCGAGGTCATCGGAGACGGCATCGACCTGATGACCGATGCATATATGGGCTGGACGCTCGATTATGCGAAGCGCATTCTGCCGCTGCTCGAGCAGTTTCACCTGCGCTGGCTTGAGGAAGCGGTTATTCCCGACGATACGCGCGGATACCGCGAGCTGAAAAACTATGGCCGTGTACCCATTGCGGGCGGCGAGCACGAGTTCACGATCTTTGGCTTTCGCGAGCTGCTGGAGACGAACTCGCTCGATTACATTCAGTTCGACACAAATCGCGTTGGCGGCATCAGCCAGGCGCGGAAGATCTGTGCTCTGGCGGAATCTTTCCAGGTCCCAGTGGTTCCCCACGCAGGCCAGATGCACAACTATCACGTGGTGATGGCGAGCCTGAACTCGCCGATTGCAGAGTTCTTTCCCAAGGTCAATGTGGAAGTCGGAAACGAATTGTTCTGGTACATCTTTGATGGCGAGCCGATACCGGTAGCGGGTCAAATTGACCTGGATGATTCGCTGCCCGGCCTTGGCCTGACCGTCAACGAGGAATCGCTGAAGCGCTTCCGGATTATCGAATAGGGAGACATGGACGTGCACCTGGTTCAAATATCGAACCGATCGGAGAGGCGAGTTGCTGTTGTCCGCGAGCCGGAGCTAGTACTGCTGCGCGAAGTGCAGTCCGTGGTGGAGCTGGCGCAGCTGTCTTTGAGGCAAGGGAACAGCCTTACCGCGACTGCAAACGCACTCATCGGCGGAGAGGCGGTGAGCTATGACGAAGTGTGGGAGGGACGTTCGGATTGGAAGCTGCTTGCGCCAATCGACTGGCCGGGGGAACCGCAGCGTATGCAGGTTTCGGGCACCGGCCTGACTCATCTGGGAAGTGCGCGCGAGCGGCAGGCAATGCATCTTGCCTCAGCTCCGCAATCAGTAGAACAGATGACGGACAGCATGCGGATGTTTGAGTGGGGGCGTCAGCAAGGACGGCCAGCAGAAGGAAGTGTAGGGATTGCGCCTGAGTGGTTCTATAAAGGCGATGGTTCGATGGTGCGGGCGCCGTTTGGGCCGCTGGCGATTCCGGGCTACGGCGAAGATGGTGGCGAGGAGGCTGAAGTCGCGGCCATCTATCTCATCGCGGAGGATGGCTCACCGTTGCGGATTGGCATGGCTCAAGGAAATGAGTTTTCAGACCATGTCTTCGAGCGCCGTAATTATCTGAACCTTGCCGGATCGAAACTGCGCATGTGCAGCCTGGGTCCCGAGCTGGTCGTGAATCCTGAATTCGACGACGTGACGGGCAAGGCGCGCGTCGTGCGCGGCGAACAGCTGATTTGGGAAAAGCCGATCCGTACCGGCGAGGCGAACATGTGCCACAGCCTTTCGAACCTGGAGCACCATCACTTCAAGTTTGCCATGCATCGCCAGCCCGGGATGCTGCATGTTCATTTTCTGGGCGCCGATGCTCTTTCGTTTGGAGACGGCATTCGCCTGCAGGCGGGTGATGTGACGGAGGTGGAGTTTGAGAATTTTGGCCGCGCATTACGCAATGTCATTACCAAGGAAGATGCGGTAACAACCCCAGTGCGCGTGCGAGCAATGGAGTAACGGAGGAAGCATGGAAACGAAGCCAAATGTTGCGTTGCTGGGCTTGGGAACGATGGGCCATGGGATGGCGGCAAACCTGTTGAAGGCGGGCTTTCCGCTGACGGTCTATAACAGGACGCGCGCGAAGGCCGAAGCGTTGGAAGCGATGGGCGCGTCGGTGGCTGATACTCCTGCGGCTGCGGCCGAGGACGCAGCGGTAGTGATCGCTATGCTTGCGGATGACGACGCCTCGCGAGAGATATGGCTTGGATCGGAGGGGGCGCTGGCCGCGATGCAGCCGGGCAGTGTGCTGGCGGAGTGCAGCACGCTGAGTCCGTGGTGGGTAGCGGAGCTCGCTACGAAGGCGGGCGAAAGTGCGCTGCGCATGGTTGAAGCGCCGGTTACCGGCAGCCGTCCGCAGGCGGAAGCTGGACAGCTGCTCTTCCTTGTTGGTGCGGATGAAAGCGCGCTGGCAGCCATTGAGCCGGTGCTGAGAGTGATGAGCAGAGAAATTCTGCATCTAGGCCCGGTGGGAAGCGGAACACAGTTGAAGCTGATCAATAATTTTCTGTGCGGCGTGCAGGTCACTTCCTTCGCCGAAGCGCTGGCATGGATCGAGCGAAGCGGCTTGAATCGCGATGGGGCTATCGAATTCTTGAAGAAGGGTGCGCCGGGCAGCCCCATTGTGGCGACGATGGCCGACCGCATGACCCAACGGACGTACGAGGTGAACTTTCTGCTTCGGCTGATGGAGAAGGACCTTCGCTATGCGCGCAGAGCTGCAGCGCAGCTTGGAGTTGAGCTCTCGATGTCTGCGGCGGCCGAGTCGCTCTTCCGCAAAGCCGTGCAGCAGGGATGCGGAGAGAAGGATATGGCGGCAGTGGCAGAAGCGATTCGTGCGGAAGGATCCGATGCCGACGCTACTCACGCGCCCCATTCGACTAAACGAATCAAGTGATGGGATCGGGGCGGAGACAGGGGCTCGCGGTCTTGACTTTGCTCCGCGATCGACACGATGCTTTGGTACCATCTTGAAAACATGAAGGATCGCTTCAACTAAACGTAACGACCGTGACTGCGCGTACGGTTCGATTGACTGTTCTGCCAGTCGAAGACGGCAAGGCACAGCCATTGAGAGCCGATGGTGCGCTCGTCGAAGGGGAGTGGGGTCGGGTGTTGATGCAGACCCGAGCATTGCGTACTTCGAGTTCCGCTTTATTCAGGTATATGCGATGAGGTAAACAGGAGAGTGGATGACAGCACGAGGACCGGTCAAGTTAGAGTCAGGCACGCACTCAGGCCGATGGCGCAACCATGCATTTCTAAACCCGTCAGGAAATCAAACATCCCGCTTTTCTAACAGATATGCCTTTTACTCTTCTGCCGTTCTAAGGGCCCTGTTCGTGGTCGTGCTGTTCATCGGCACAGGATGCTTCCGCGTGAACGCTCAGAACATCCCTCCAGGCGCGCCTCCGGACGTTCAGAAGATCATGGAGAAGATGAAGGCGGGTCAACGACCAACCGCAGAAGAAATGCAACGGTTACAGGAGTGGGCCACCGAGCTGAACACGCACCTCAACGGCCCTAGCGCTGGCGGGTCACAGTTTACTGGCTTATCCGGGGACAAAGAGCAAAAGGGGATTCCCTGTCGCATCGACGTAACGATGAGTTACACAGCAAAGGGAGTCAACAGCACGGAGACGTTACACATAAATGCCTGGACCAAGGCAGTCCTCTTTCCCGACGTGAAGGGTACCGGGGACTATTGGATGAATGCCCTGAATCCTTCTGTCCCGGTTTCGTCCTTCCGGATTGAGCCTTATGCGCCCGGAGGACAGATTGCGACAACCGGCGGGGGCGGCGGGACAATAGTAAACACCACCAAAGCTGAAACCAACTCAGAGGAATTTCACTTTGCTCAGGCAGCGTTTACCGGGTTGCTGGTCACAACGGGCCAGGGAGATAGTCTTTTCGGAATGTCGAGCAGTGACAGCGGCGGGTTAGGCGGCATCATTGAAGGAACCCGAACGATCAAGACCGACGACGGCTCACGAAACTACGCCCTGAAGACCAACATTATCGGGAGCATCGCTATACCGTTTGCGGACGAGGGTCGTTACGACGTGCATCCCGGCCAGGCAACGCCTACGCCCAGGATGCAACTGTCCTATCGAGCGATGGTTGACGCTATCAAGACGGGCACAACCGCGGCGGTTACGGGGACAGAGTCATTCGATTTTGAGCGGAACGGCACAACGTATCAGGGGACAAGCACGCTGACGATTACCTTGCATCCATCCGCGCTTGAGCTTGCGATTGAACCAATGGTTGAAGCGGCCTACGAGCAGTGGCTGCCGATGCCGGATGCGAGCGAGAGCGGCAAGGAAGATATCTACGGGGATCCCAAGCCGATCCCGATTCATTTGGTCATGCTCGATACCAGCAAAGCTCCGACGGGAGGAAAATCAGGGGGACCAACGAAGCCGAACACTGAGCAGGGCACGCAGATCGACGTCTATCTGAAGGACGTGAGCAAGATCAAGGGTGTCTCCATGAACTATCCCCGAGATGGAGACGATACCAAGCCCGATCTCTATTTTCCAAAGAAGCAGCCAGAGGGGATTGACTACCTAGACGAGGCACACGTGCAGACCCATTCGACCCTTGCGACAGAGGCGGTTGTTTGGGTGGCGGCGCGGGATACGGGGGCGTACGGCACGGTCGAAGCCAAGTCAATTGCGCTGGGGCTTGAATCCAAGAATCATCGTACGGGGAAGACAACCCTCTCGCTGCCTATGGACGACGACGACAATCACATAGCCGATCAATGGGAAAAGGACAATCACATTTATTCGAAGAAGCTGCAACCTGATTGGGATGAAGAAGACAAACCGTCGGGTATGAAGAAGAAAGGCGATGGTCTAGCTCTATTCGAGGAATATCGTGGCTTTCTGGTGGATGACAGCTCCGGCAATGAAGTGTTTCAGCGCCTGTCGCCAGGGAATAAGAAGCTGTTCTTGTTTATTACTGACGACGATAAGGCAATCAAGAAAGCAGCCACTGATCGCTACGGCGCTTCGACAGGCATCCAAGTCCTATACCTGCACAGCGCCAGCAGACTGGCCGAACAGGACGGTTCAGCCTATCCCCGTTGGATCAATTTCAACCAGACGCCTTTTAATTCGACCAAACAGGATGCCGTCTGGATCCTAGATGGACACCAGGCGGGCACCCAGGGGCGAACCGAATCAATCGCTGGCAGTTCCGAAACAGATCCACAGACCCCAGCGACAACACGCTACATTAATGTGCCGCGGATTGGAATCGCCGGCGAAGTGCATTGGCTGGAAGGTAAGTTGAAGGAGCAGCCTCCAGATCCCCGGTACGCTGCGGCGGCAGCGAAACTCCACCTCGACTTGCCGACCGTTGCCAAATATGTCGTGCAAAATGAAGGCAAGCTTGTCGACGAAGTAATCGGTTTCTCTACCATCCATGAATTGGGCCATGCGACCGGGGCCCGGCATCATGAGGCGGATGAATTCGGGGCGATCATCGCGGGTATGTCAACTGAATTGCAAAATAGCCCGGAGATCCTTGCAAAGCAAGATCAGTGTTATAGCAGTGGCTCAAAAGCCTGCCCGATGCGCTATTGGAATGTGGATCCAGACGCCTCTGAGTTGCTACTGTACGTGTCCGGACAATGGGATCCGGGCAGCGGTCCTGCATCCGGCGGTCAATGGAAATTCTGTGCCGATGATTGGCCGAACATGAGCATTAAGCCGTGAGACCTTCAGATTTAGAAAGTAGGGGAGATAACTCAGCCATGAAGTGGGTTGCGAGAGCAGAGTCGTGGAGCTTGACACTCTTCTCTAAGTCTTTTGTCAGGGTTGAAGACGAGGCCGCGCCAGACGCGGAAGTGGAGGAGCGACTCCTCCACTTCGGGGTGCTAAGGTGTGCCCGAACGCGTATTCGCGTTGTCTGCTATCGCGGTGGATTTACGACGATGTAATTGGTTGTGCTGCCGGACATTTGCGGCTGGTACCATGTGCTGCCGCACTGCTGATATGCCATTCCACCAATGATCTGGGTGGAGCAGCCCGTGGGAAGCGTGTTCACCATCGAGCCGATGACTGCGGCGGTCACCATGGTTGCGGCTGTGACCGCGGCGGCAGCGGCGACGGGGTGATAGCAGCAGCCTCCGCCGTAATAGCCGCCTCCGCCGTGATAGTTGTTATTGACGTTGACGTTGACATCGCGATTGACGTTGACGTTGGTGTTGCGATTGACATTCGTGTTCTGGTTCACATTCCGGTTCTGGTTCACGTTGTGATTCTGATTCACGTTTCGGCTTGGGTTGGAGTGGATGCTCGATTGAGCGCTGGAGCGGGGTTGACCTCCACCGCGCTGCGCTCCGCCTCCACCACCTCCACGACGCTGGGCAGAGAGCGTGGTTGCGCAAAGCAGGACGACGATGGTGAAGACGGCGAACGTGTGAGCAAGAGTGCGCATAGGTTCCCCTTTATTTTCCGTTTCCGGTGGCGTCGGAGTTGGCGCCCGCGAGGACGACGCGCTTGGCGTCAGGGGGCGGATCAAAGACGAAGGCCCCATCGTTGAAGGAAGGAGCGAGATTCCATGTGAGGGTGTCGCTGTGCTGCGGCCTGGCCTCGTCAGTGAGTGTAGTGATGACAAAACGGCGCGGAAGGGGGAAGTCTCCCAGTTGTATCCAGATCTGCCAGTCGATGCCCTCCTGGTGGAAGGCAAAGTGTTCGCAGGTGACTCCCTCGACGGAACTGGGGCCCAAGTCGACCGCTGTCTTGATCGCCCGGATATCGTCCTCATCGCTGCCCCATTTGAATAGATCGACGAGGGGCAGCTGGATGTCGTATTTTTCATCGGCGGCTGCGAAGAGTTCGCCGATGGTGGGCGGAGCCGGGACGGTGGCGTAGTAATTCATGATCCGCCCCCAGACAGTAAACTCTTTTCCGTCATAGAGGAAAAGTCTGCTCACCTGGTCGGAGGTGACCTCGGCCCGCATGCGATTGGGCTTGACGGCGATGAGATCTACCTTCTTGTTGTTCTGGACGATGAGGCCATTTTCGAGAACATCATCCTGTGTGACGTCTGCGGTGACCTGAAAAGCCTTGAGGGAGCGCAGGTAGGCGCTCATCTTCTTGACCGCTTCAATTGCATCGGGGTCCACGGCCGGGACTTCTTTCGCAGTGTCGGCCTCGGCAGCGGCCTGCGCGAGCGCGCGCGGCGCAACGGAATCGCAATGAAGGAGTACGGCGAGAGCCACCAGCGCACCGCAGCGTATAGCCGTTTTCGTGAATGGCCGGAGGCCGGCCTGACGGGCCTGGTCGCCGGGCAATGAACGGCAAGGCGAGTGCTGATGACGTGCTTTGAGGAGCCTCATAATTCCTCCCGCGATGCAGCGGCCTCCGTGACGCTTGAAAGCCGTGCTAAAGAAGATTGCCGATTGCCTCATCGTGCTCGCGACCAATTTGGCGGCTGTTCATTTTGTTCGAAGGCCGTTGTGCAGAATGGGCCCGCTTCTGTCCCATTGTTTTTGATGCTTGCCCTGGAGAAGTGAAGGAAGTGGTGCGGTAATCGACTCCAGGTTTTGGCGAAAGATAGGACCTTCGCACCAAATGACAGGATGAGCCGATTCCGCGGTGCAGGGAACTGTTACTAGTTACAGGTTTTCTGGAAATCTGATCGCCTGCCTGAAAACGGAGGCAATTCTATTTGCCTGAAGATGTGCTTGCGGCAATTTGATTGCATCTAACCCAAAGAAAGAGAGGGTCTTATGAAAGCAGCGACCATTGTGGGAGTTCTTCTGATCGTTCTTGCAGTTGTCGGTTTTGCCAGGGGTGGACTCAGCTTTACTCACCAGAAGAAGGATGTTGACGTGGGTCCGATCCAGCTCTCGCACAAAGAGACCAACACGATGCCGATTTCGCCGATTCTGAGCACGCTTGCGCTGGTTGCCGGCGTTGGGCTAGTGATCGTGGGCGTCCGCAGCAAGTAGTGGTGTTGCGGTGCGGCGCAAAATCTACGGTTGAGCAGGAGCAGGGAAGAGCGCGTCGAAGATGCGGCCAAGCAGACGCCGCAGCGCTTTTTCTGACAGATTTACGGCATCGAAGTGACTCTCCAGGATGAGGCCTGAGAGAATCGGACCGAGAGCCGCCACCGAAGTCTCAACGTCGGCTTTTGCATGGTGCTCAAGAATCCCGAAGAGCTCCTCGTGCTGCGAGGGATCGGCCGTAGCCCTGGTCATTTCGAAAGCCTTGCGCAGCCGCTCCTTCGATTCCGGATGGCGGAGCGCGAAGAGCTTGAATTCGAGGGTGAGGATAGGCCAGGTTCGGTCATTCACCAGTCCTATATAGAAGTGGCGAAAGGCCTCGAAGCGCTTCGGGCGCGTTGAGCAGAGCCGGAGTGCGGCCATGAATCGGTCAATGTAGCAGCGAGTGCGGTGCTCAAAGAGAGCGAGGAAGAGATCTTCCTTGCTCTTGAAGTGCGTGTAGACGGCGCCTTTGCTGCGGCCTGCGGTGGCGGCAATTTCATCAAGCTGAGCGGCCTCGTAACCATCGCGAACGAAGACTTCTTCGGCGGCATTGAGCAGGCGTGCCTGCGTTTCCTGAGTCCGGACCTGCTGTCGGCTAAGAGTCTCGGTGGCCATGGTCGTCTTCCTCTTATTTAAACACCCGGATTTTCTTCCTTGACATAAAACTGACTGGTCGGTATCTTTCTCTAGTATGTCACAGATGATTGCAGAGCTGGAAGAGGTTGAAGAGATTTCTCTGGCGAAGGCCGGGATGAGGAAGAGCCGCAGGCTGATGCTGGGCGGAATCGCTGCGCTGGTTCTGGCAGGCGGAGCTGCCGCATGGGCGCTCTATGCCAGCGGGTACCAGTCGACTGACGACGCGGAGGTAGATGGTCACCTGAATGTGGTGAGCGCGCGGATTGGGGGCACGACAGCCGCCGTGTATGTGAATGACAACCAAATTGTGGAGGTTGGGCAGCCGCTGGTGGATCTGGACCCGAGTGAGCAGAAAGTCGTCTACAACCAGGCGAAGGCGCAGTATGACCAGGCAGTGGCTCAGTTGAATGCCGAGCGGCCTTCAGTGGCGATTACGCAGGCGGAGAATGCGGCTTCGGCGGTGACAAGTGATGTGCAGGTGGCAGAGGCGCGCGCAGCTTATGCCGCTGCATCGCAGGATCTGGCGGGTGCGGCCGCGAAGCTTGCGGAAGCTGAAGCGGTGCGTCTGCGGGACGATGCCGATCTGCAGCGCTATGACGAACTCTACAAGGCTGGAACAGTCTCGCGGCAAGAGTATGAGCGCGCCGTTGCGGCGGCGCATTCCGGCGATGCGAGCGCGAATGCGGCCAAGGCAAATGTGGAGTCGGCCGGGCAGGTTCTGGAAGAACGCAAGGTGGAGATTGATGCGCAGCGGGCGCATCGTGAGCAGGTGGTTCGTACGGCGCCGGGGCAGCTTTCGATACGCGAAGCCAACCTGGCGACGGCGCAGGCCAACGTGGAAGCGGCCTCGGCGCAGTTGCAGAAGGCGGCACTGAACCTGAGCTTCTGCCGCATTGTTTCGCCGGTTGCGTGGCATTGTGACGCAGCGCAGCGCGGAGATCGGCAATCGCGTGAGCGAAGCGCAGCCACTGATGATGATCGTGGCGACAGGCGGTACGTGGGTGACGGCGAATTTCAAAGAGACCCAACTCGCGAAGATGCAGGAAGGCCAGCGCGTGAAAGTGCACGTGGATGCGCTGAAGAAGGATTTTGCCGGCACGGTGGAGGGTATTCCGGCGATTACCGGCGCGCGCAGCAGCGTGCTTCCCCCTGAGAACGCGACGGGCAACTACATCAAGGTTGTGCAGCGCATGCCGGTACGTATCCGCCTCAACGCGGGCCGGGAGGAACTGAAGCGGCTTCGTCCGGGGATGTCGGTTGAGGCAACGGTATGGCTCAGATAGCATCTCCGCGCTTCAATCCGTGGGTCATCGCGATGACGGTGACCCTGGCTACGTTCATGGAGGTGCTTGACTCCTCGATTGCGAACGTCGCGTTGCCCCATATTGCGGGTAGCCTTGGCGCCACGGCTGACGAAAGTACGTGGGTGCAGACGAGCTATCTGGTCTCGAACGCCATCATTTTGCCGATGAGCGGGTGGCTTTCAACGCGTATCGGACGCAAGCGCTTTTACATGACATGTGTGGTGCTCTTTACGTTGAGCTCGATGCTCTGCGGGCTGGCGACGAGCTTGCCTCTACTAGTTCTCTTCCGCGTGATGCAGGGTCTTGGGGGCGGCGGCTTGGGGACGAGCGAGCAGGCGATTCTGGTGGATACCTTCAAGCCGGAACAGCGCAACATGGGCTTCGCGATCTACGGCATGGCGGTGGTGGTGGCGCCGGCAATCGGGCCGACGCTGGGCGGCTGGATCACGGACAACTTCAACTGGCACTGGATTTTCTTCATCAATGTGCCCATTGGCATTTTGTCGTTGCTGCTCACACACCGGGTGGTGCATGATCCGCCGCATGTTCTCGAGGCGCAGAAAAAGCGCGGCAGGCGGACAGACTACGTCGGTATCGGGACCATCATTCTCGGCGTGGGCTGCCTGCAGTATGTGCTGGACAAGGGCGAGCAACTGGAGTGGTTTGACTCGAGCGTAATCCGCGTGGCCGCGTGCATCGCCGTGGTGGCGCTGGTGGCGATGGTATGGCGGGAGTGGACGCATCGCAACCCGGTGATTGAGCTGCAACTGCTGAAGAACCGCAATTTTGCAGCCGCAGCAGTTTCGAATTTCACGTTGGGAGTGGTGCTGAACGGCTCGACGATTCTGATTCCACAATTCCTGCAACTGCAGCTTGGCTACTCGGCGGAACGGGCCGGGTGGGCCCTCTCTCCGGGGGGTATCGCGCTGGCGTTGCTGATGCCGGTGGCAGGAATTCTTGGAACCAGGTTTGATCCCCGCAAGGTCATCGCCGTAGGATTCCTGTTGACCTCTGCCAGCATGTTCTGGATGATGCATATCTCGCCCGATGTGGACTTCACGCATGTCGTGTGGATGCGTGTCTTCCAGGTCGTGGGCTTGCCGCTCATCTTTATCCCGATCAGTACGCTGGCTTACGTGGGCATGCGTCAGGATCAGAACAACCAGGTCTCTGGCATCAGCAACTTCGTCCGGAACCTTGGCGGTGCAATCGGTGTTTCGTTTCTTACCTCGTACCTCGCGCGTCACAGGCAGATCAGCCGTGTGGATCTGGTGTCGCACCTTAACAACGGCAATTTCTTTTTCAACCGCTACCTTGGGGATCTTAAGAGTTCGGCGATCATGACCGGCAGCAGCATGGCCGATGCCGGGCAGAAATCCCTGGCGCAGTTGCAGCAGCTTGTGGATGCGCAGGCGAATGTGCTGGCGTTTATCAGCGCGTTCTTCGTGCTGGGCGTAATTGTTGCGCTGCTTGTTCCACTTCCATTCCTGATGAAGCGGCCCTCGCCGGAAGAGGCAGCCGCATCGCAGGGCATGCATTGAAGGCCTTTTGCTGTAGCGAAGGCGTTTTGACGGGCTATTTTAACCGCAGTTTGAAAGGCATCAGGATCCATGAAAAATCGCGTTGTCTGCATGGCCGCACTCGCGACCGCACTCTTCGCGGGTACTTCGGCGCTTGCCCAGTTCCCGGGAATGCCTAAACCGAAACACTATCCGTGGTCTGATGCGAGCCTTTCGCCGGATCAGCGGGCTGATCTTGTGATCAAGGAAATGACGCTGGACGAGAAGATTTCGCTGCTGCACGGGCAGGGGATGCCGTTTTTCAGCGCCGCGCTAACGGAATCAAATGGGGGCGCGGGTTATTCGAATTCGATTCCGCGGCTGGGAATTCCGGCGATTCAGATGGCGGATTCGGCGTATGGCGTGACGCGGGGCTCGGCGGCAGGGCGGTATTCGACGGCGTTGCCGAACAACCTGGCGGCGGCTTCTTCCTGGGATCCCGACGCGGCCTATGAGTATGGAAAGCTGATCGGACGCGAACTGCGTGACCAGGGCTACAACATGACGCTGGGCGGCGGCGTCAACCTGCCTCGCGAACCGCGCAACGGGCGTACCTTTGAGTACATGGGCGAGGATCCGCTCCTGGCTGGAACCCTTGATGGCTACGTGGAAAAGGGCGTGCAGTCGCAGGATGTGATTGGCGACCTGAAGCATTATGCCATCAACGACCAGGAGAGCGGTCGTAATGCGGTGAACGCCAACATCGACAAGCGGGCGATGCGCGAGACGGACCTGCGCGCGTTTGAAATTGCGCTAGGCATTTCGGATGCAGGCGGCGTGATGTGCTCGTACAACCGCGTGAACGGTGACTTCGCCTGCGAAAACAGCTACCTGCTGACGGATGTGCTCAAGAAGGATTTCAAGTTCAAGGGCTTTGTGCTTTCTGACTGGGGCGGCACGCACTCAACGGTGAAGGCTTCGCATGCTGGCCTTGATATGGAGCAACCCGACAAATACTTTTTTGGCGACGCGCTTAAGAAGGCAGTGGAGAGCGGCGATGTTTCGCAGGAGGAGCTGAACGACCACGTGCATCGCATCCTGCGCACGTTGTTTGCCTATGGCCTCTTCGACCATCCGGTGCGAAAGCAGGTGCCTGATGTGGAAGGCGGATACAAGGTTGCGCAGGCGATAGCAGAGAAGAGCATTGTGCTGCTGAAAAACGAGCACAATGTGCTGCCACTGTCAGGGAATGTGCGCTCGGTGGCGGTGATTGGCGGACATGCGGATGTCGGCGTAGTGAGCGGCGGCGGTTCCGCGCAGGTAGACCCGCCGGGCGGTTCGCCGGTGCCTCCGCCACCGCCGGGCAAAGGCATGCTCGCCGCATTCATTCGTCCTTCGTGGATGCCGAGCTCGCCACTGCGGGCGCTGACAGCAGCATTGCCTGGAACAAAGGTATCGTACGTGTCGGGCGATGATCTGGCCGCGGCTGCGGCTGCGGCGAAGTCGGCCGACGTTGCGATTGTCTTTGCTTACCAGTGGGAGTCAGAAGGTCTGGACCTACCGACGCTCGATCTTGCGCCTGAGCAGAACAAGCTCATCGAGACGGTGGCTGCCGCCAACCCGAAGACGATTGTGGTGCTTGAAACAGGTAGCCCGGCGACGATGCCGTGGGCGGACAAGGTCGCGGGCATCGTGGAAGCCTGGTACCCCGGCATCCGCGGAGCCGAAGCGCTGGCAGCAATTCTGACAGGCTCGGTGAATCCGACCGGTAAGCTGGCAATTACTTTCCCAAAGAGCGATGCAGACCTTCCGCATCCGAAGCTGGTGCTGCCACCTCCCGAGTCCGAACCGAACTTCAACGCGCCTGGCGCCGATATTTCAAACATCATGAGCATGATGGCCAAAGGCTTTCCCGCCTTCCAGACCTCTTATGACGAAGGGCTGAAGGTGGGCTACAAGTGGTATGACGCGGAGAACAAACCGGTGCTCTTCCCGTTTGGATTCGGCCTCTCGTACACCACGTATGCGTATTCGAAGCTGTCGGTGAAGGAGGGCGATTCTCCGACGGTTTCATTCACGGTAAAGAACACCGGCAAGCGCGCGGGCACTGAGATTGCACAGGTGTACGCGTCTCTACCAGAGTCAGCGGGCGAGCCGCCGAAGCGCCTGATTGGCTGGACCCGTATTGAGCTTGGCCCCGGCGAGTCAAAGGAGGTCTCGGTCGCGGTAAGCAGCAATCGGTTGACGATCTACGATGAGTCTTCGGATTCGTGGAAGCTGGTTCCGGGCAAGTATGTGATCCGCGTTGGCGGATCGTCGCAGAGCCTGCCGCTCGAGCAGACGATTGCACTCAAGTAAAACGGGAGGCGGGCTGGCCGGTGAGTTAGCCGGCCGGCTTCGCCAGACGCGCAGACCGAAATTGCCGATCGCAGTTTTTAGCAACGGATCGCTTCTGCAAAACGCACAACCCGCAAACTCGCCTGAAAGGTGAACCATGAAGAAGCTCATCGCATCCTCAACTCTGTTCCTTGCCTGCTCTGCCTTTGCCGCCGGTGCGCCCAGCATGACGGGAGACTGGTCGATCCACAACAGCATCGCTGGAAACGAGAATGACCGCCTATGTACGTTCGTGCAGAAGGACAATGCAATCACCGGCTCCTGTAAATCCGATGAGGGCAAGGATCTGGCCGTGACTGGCACCATGGACGGCAACAAGGTGACCTGGAAGTTTGATTCGGAGTACAACGGCACGCCGCTGACACTGATCTACACGGCAACGCTCGATGACTCGGGCAAGATTGCAGGCAGCGTGGAAGTGCAGCCTTTCGGCGTAACCGGGGATTTCGCGGCGACGCCGGCGAAGACCGCCGACAAGTAAGAATTGGACGAGAAGCCAGGCGCGCATGCAGGTGATGGAGCCTGTATGCGCCTGCTGAGTTAAGCAAAAAGGTCAATGCGTTTATCAGCGGCTGATGCGAACGGCCAGCTGCATGACACGCGGGTCGGTGACGGTGCTTGTTATGCTGCCGAAGGCCGCGGCGCCGAAAGTGCCGTTCGGCTGCGCGAATGCCGGGGTATTGGTGAGGTTGAATACCTCGGCACGGAACTCTATTGCAGATTCGCGTGGCAGTGAGAAGGACTTGCCGAGAGCGATGTCGAGATTGCGGTACGCGGGTCCGCGCACCGGGTTGCGCGACGCATTGCCCAGCGTGAATTGCGGCGCGGTGGCGAATGCACTGGTGTTGAAGTAGCGTGCCGGGCTTCGTTCGTCGGGGGAGAGAGACGGCTTGCCGACTAGGTTGGGGCGCTGCAGAGAGAAGCCCGCAAACGAGTTGAAATTGGTCGCCTGCGTCACCGTTACAGGCATTCCCGATTGCAGCAGAAGGATGGTGTTGAAAGCCCATCCACCGAATACAGCATTGGCGAATCCACCCGATGCGAAGCGATGGCCGCGGCCCGCAGGAAGATCCCAGATGCCGCTGAATGAGGTCACGTTGGGCATGTCGCCGCTTGAGGAGTCGCGCTCAAGCCAGGGACGGTGCGAGTCTGCGGCGATGAGGCTGCTGGAGTTTGGCGAGGACAGCACCGTTGTGGAGAAGACTGACGAAGCATCGTCAATCAATTTCGAGTGCGTGTAGGCGAAGAGAAAAGTGAGGCCGTGCGAAAGCCGCTGCTCCACCTTCGCTTCAAAGGCGTTGTAGTTGCTGGTGCCGCTGTTATGGCGATAGATGGCGACGTTGAGGAAGCGCGGATACGCCTTGAGGAGCTGGGCCTGGCTGATGGTTTTGCCACCTATGGAGCTCGATGCCGGCAGTTCTCCGTAATACGGATTGGGGACGGATTGAAGCAGCGGAGCGCCTTCAGCGAGTTGCGAAACCGTGAGCTGATTCAGGTTCGCGTCGGGGATGCCGACGTGAACAATGTGCGAGCCAACGTAGGCCACCTCGGCGGAGAGGTTGCTGGTGATTTCGCGCTGGACGGCGAGATTCCACTGTTCTACGTAGCCTGAGCCCGCTGCGCGATCGGCGGTGTAAACGCTTTGGCCGAGGCCGGCATCGGCCGTGAAGGGAATTGGCGCTACTTCCGGGCCATTCGACAGAGCGAAAGCCGGGCGGAGGCTGTCCTGGGTTTTCTGCTGCACGCTCTGGATGAATGGAAACTGCGGTGTGGTGAAGGGTGTGGTGATGCCGGACTGGTCGATGAAGACGATGCCAAAGCCCGACCGCACCACAGTTTTTGGGGTGAGCATGTAAGCAAGGCCGACGCGCGGCGCGACGTTACCGTAATGCAACTCGCGGGCGCTGCGGGGGAAGCCATCTACTCCGAGATAGTTGAGCTGCTGGCTGCCGAGGTCAAAAACAGCGCCCTGGTTGTTCTTTTCCGTGGATGGGAAGTGGAGCGTCCAGCGTGCGCCGAGGTTGAGCGTGAGACGATTGGTGACTTTCCAGTCATCCTGGGCGAAGTATTCCTGGATGTGAGCGCGGGGACGAATCTTGTTTTCCTGCAGGTCGATTTGAAATGTATCGACCTGGCCGAGCAGAAAACTTGCGATGGAGTTGCCGCTGTTTGTGACGCCTTGCTGATTGGTGCCCGTGGTGGTGAATGCAAAGGAGCCTGTGGGGCTCGGCGGCGCGATGGTGTTGAGCTGGTACCAGCGATAGTCGAGGCCAAATTTAAAGGCATGCGCGCCTCGTGTGTAGGCGACGGTTTCGAGAATCTGCCAAACAGCTGTCTGATATTGCGAGAACGTGCTTGCCGAAGGACCGAGCTGCTGAAATCCAGTGAAGGTGAAGAGCGGCAGGGCACTGTTGAAGGCGCCGTTTGTTGGGATGCCGGGGATGCCGAGCGCATCGGATGCGGTGCTGGTGAGAGTGGCGCCGTTGATGGTGTTGCCCCGGCGCGTGTAGCCGATGCGGAAGTCGTTGAGCAGATGCGGAGTGAAGGTGTGCGTCTCGTTCGCGACCGCCTGCTGCCCGAGGACATTGGAAAGTCCGAGAACGCCGCCGGTGCCGAGCACGCTGCCTGAGAGAGCGCCGCTGCCATCGGGCAAAGGCGTTACCGGCTCCTCGACCTCGCTGTAATAGGAGTAACGGCCGAAGGCCTGATCGCGACCGGTGATGACGCCATCGACGCGCGCGTCAAACTGATTCTGGTGGTCACTGTCGTTGGCGGTGCGGCTGTAATTGTTCGCTGCAACATTGAGCTTAGTGGGTGTGGGAAAACGAGCGAGCAACGCCTGCGCTGCGGGATCGAAAGGAATATCGATCACGTCGCCAGGAAATTCCTGCCGGACCGTAACGCCGTTCACGACGGACGTGGTTGTCGGGTCATAGATATGGGCAACGCCGGTGAAGATGCCCTGCCGCTCGGCGAGCGTGGGAATGGTGGAGATGCGCGTCACGCCAATGAGCTGCTTTACGCCCTGGTAGTCGCCGAAGAAGAAGAGGCGATTGTGCAGAATGGGTGCGCCGCTTGAGCCGCCGTAGAGATTGCGCCGGTATTCCGGCTTGCTCGCCGTATTAGATGCGAAGTAATTGCGGCTATTGAGGGCCTCGTTGCGGAAGAATCCGAAGAGGCTACCGTGCAAGGTGTTGGAGCCTGAGCGCGTGGCGACGTTGACGACGCCGCCGTTAAATCGGCCAAACTCCGCAGGAACATTGTTGGTTTCGACTGTGAATTCCTGAATGCCATCGATGATGGGAAAGAATACGACCTGGCCAGGTTCGGGCTGCAGGGCCGAGATGCCGTCATAGAGATACTCGTTGGTGCGCGGACGACCGCCATTGATGCGGGGCAGCAATGTGCCGGGCGGTAACGCGACGCCCGGAGCGAGAGTGGCAAGCTGCACAAAGTTGCGCGTGTTCAGCGGGATCGCGACGACAATATTCCCCGGGATCGTGGTCTGGATGTTGCTGGTTTGCGACTGGAGGAGAGGCGCATCTGCCGATACCTGAATGGTTTGTCGGCTGCCGCCCAGGGTGAGCACGAGGTCAACCGCGACAGTCTGCCCGACGAGCGCGGTAACGCCTGTCCTGGTGAGATGCACAAAGCCCGGCGCGCTGACATCGAGCTGATGCACGCCGGGAGTGAGGTGCGTAAATGAATAGTCGCCGGTGGCCGAGGTCATGGTGGTGGTTTGCGCACCAGTGGCAGACTGCGTGATGACCACCGCTGCATTGGTAACGCCAGCGCCGGAGGGGTCGAGGACCTGCCCGCGGATCGACGCCGCAATCTGCGCCTGTGAGCAGAGGTTGCCTACAGTCAAAAACATCAGAGCGCACAGGAGGTGTCTGAGCTTCATTGGGGAATCTCCGGGGAAAGAATCGAGCCGCTGGCGAGCGACGAGCGCTATGCTCAGCATGCTGCTGAGTGGGGAAGCGTCAGGCCTAGCCGCTCATCATCAGATGTATCGAATTTATATGATTCAAATCGAACGGTCAAAATGAAGCGCGGGGATAGCTGTGCGGAGTAGAGAGACTTTCAACCGATATCGTCAAGGCGCTCGATCATCACATCGGTGGATTTGATGAGAGCTGCGGCGGTGTCGCCCTTCTTAAGAGCAAGCTCAGTTGCCGCCTCGGCGGTGATGATTGCCGTGACGTGTGCGCCTCCAACTGCGAGCACGACCTCGGCCATCAGGCCCTCGATGCGCACACTCAAGACCTTGCCGGGAATCTGATTGCGACCGCTGACCCGCCGGTAGCGTGCGCGCGATTCGGTCTGTGCCTTCGCGCCGTCTTTCTCAAGGAATGGTTTCAGGCTCGCAGGCGCGATGCGGTGGTGGCCGCCGGGCGTCTGAATGGATTTCAGTTTTCCATCAAGAATCCACTTCTTGATCGTCGGATAGCTGATGCCAAGCATCCGTGCTGCTTCACGAGGTGTTAACAGATTGCGCTGAACGCTCATGCTGTACTCTTGTAGCACTTTTGCGCATTGAGTGGGCAGCAAAAGCAAATGCAGGCGCAATTCTCACGTTGCGTTGAATACGCGCCTGATATTCTGGCGCGCATGAGCCAACGATCCTGGCGTCTTGCGGTAACGTTTCTGCTGGCGCTGTCTGGGTGCAGACCACAGTCCGTGACACCCGGCTCGCCGGCCGGGCCAAAGCCTGTCGAGGCGACACCCCAACCATATCGGTTAACGACAGCTGCCGCTTCGGCCAAATTTGATTACTACCTGCTAAATCTCTCGTGGTCGCCTGAGTTCTGCTATTCGCATCCCCGGGCTGTCGAATGCTCTCAGCACGCCGCGTTTGTGCTCCATGGCTTGTGGCCTCAGAATAACGACGGCACTTATCCGGAGAAGTGCTCGAATGCGCCGGGCCCGGCGGATCCAGCCACGTACCAGGACATTTACCCAGACCAAGGGCTGCTTGAGCATGAGTGGAGCACTCACGGCACATGTTCGGGATTAAGCGCTGATGATTTTCTGCGCAACGCGCGGGCAGCGTATCGCTCAGTGGCCATTCCGGCAGAGCTGACAAGCCTTGAGCGCCAGGTTTCAATGCCGCCGGAGCACATTCTTGGGCTGTTTACTGAGGCGAATCCCGCGGTCCCGCGGGACAGTATGGCGCTTAGCTGCGGCAACAACTATCTCACCGCGGTGGAGGTTTGCCTGGACAAGGGCCTGCACCCGATTGCGTGTCCGTCGGTGCGATCGTGCAGGGCGAAGATGGTGCGCATTCCGCCGCCATAGATGCTGCTCACCAGGTACCGATGCGAAGCACGGCGCCGGTAGAGATGCGCAGTGCGTTTTGGGGCTGGATTGTTCCGACGCTGCCGATCCAGGTATGGGTGTATTCCACGTTGAGCAGGCGCCAGGCAAAAGGCCTTGTGATAACGACGTCGAAGCCTCCGCCAACGCCGAGAGCGGGTCCGTTGTTGGCAACTTCGATGGACCAGTCGCTGCGCATGGGATAGTGCTTGAGCACTCCGTTGCCGTCTCCCCACTCATCAAGAAGCTTTTTGCGCAGTTCGATGTCATCGATTTCGTGTGTGACTTTTTTGCCGCCGAACATCACCTGCAGGTATGGCGACACTTTATGTGCGGCGAGCGGTGCCCACCTGGCTCCGCCGCCATAGTAAAGAGAGTCTGCGCTCTGGTTTGAGGCCGCCTGGTGCATGATCAGGCATCCGCTCAGCTCTGCGAGCGCCTGCCATTGTGCGTTGATGCGTGCGGCCCCTGAGCCGCCGGCACCAATGCAGCTGCCGCCGCCGAGGAAGGTTCCCGATCTTCCACTGGGTATGCCATACGGCGGAATAGGCTAGCGATTTCATGAGGCCCATGTAGTATTCGCGGCCGTCGCCCCACTGCACATTCCTATACTTCGGGCTGTTCTGGCGGAAAATGTAACCAAAAATGCCGCCTTCGATCGTGTGGCCGACGTAGGGTGACATGAATCTGTCGCCATCGCTCCAACCGCGCAATTCGCTGACGGACTGAAGATAGTTGCGCATCCAAGGGCCGGTCATTGTGTCGCGCGTCCCCGCCTCGGTGAGTAGGTTGAAGGCGTGCATGGTGCCGGTATAAAGGAGCGATTGGTATGTCGCAGACACCCAGATGAAGCGGTCGTTCGGTGTGGATTCTTTCGGTGAGATCATGAGGTCCCAGCTAGTGCTGGAGAGGCTTTCGCTCGGGCGCTGCTGTGGATCCGTTGCGCTGTAGTAACGGTCAAAGTCTGGAGTCGTCCTGGGTGGCGATGACAGCGAACCGGATGCCAGGCGAGCATACTGCTGCGCAGACTCATCGGCGAGAGCGCGAAAGTCAATTCTGGGTAGGGACTGTCCTGGTGACGCGGCCATGAGCACTGCCCATGAGAAGACAATGGGGCCGCGCCGGGCCAAGCCCGAGCGGAGAGGACGTCTCATGGGTGCGCTCCAAGGTTCGTCGACCGGTATGCAGCCAACTATCTGGCTTTCCAGGCACGTTCGCTTGAATGACTTGCAGTACGGACTCGCGGGCTTGCGCGAAAGAGTTTAAAAAGCGTGCTCGGCTAACTCAGAGCATTCGCTGCCTGTTAAGGGTTTGCGGGTTCGTTCAACACTGACGGCAATCGGGCAGCCAGCTCGAGGTCAATAACGAGGTCAAACCGGTGCTCGAGTTGGAAAAACTTTGCGACGGTTCTGCCGGAAAGCTTGCTGCTGAATTCCTTGAAGTATTTCTTCTTGATGTCGAGCCGGTTTTGTTCGAAAGCAAGCATCTTCGCGGTCAACGCAGTGGCATCATCGCCAGTCAGGTTTGCGTACTTGTCGGCATATTGGCGAACAATGGCCACGCGATCGTCGTTTGCCCTGGACATTTCAGCAGCGTACTCGTTATAGATCGGCCAGAACGCGGTGGACTCGTCGGGATTGAACTCCATCTGGCGGCGAATCGCGGCAACGCGGTCGGCGTGGATGTCTGCACGCAGGCGCTCGATTACCGCTGTTTCGTCTGGCTGGCCGGTCGGCGGGGAAGCTTCGACAGTCAACGCCTGAAGGGAGATGGTAAGACCCGCCAAAGCCGACCCAAGAAGCTTCCTACTTGTCATCGTGTCTCCTGCCGCCATCCGATACTCTAGCTTTCATTAAGATGGATGCGGGGAAAGCGGCGAAGGGATGGATGCCCGGTGGCGGCCTCGGCACAGATGAGACTCAGGCGCCTTCGAGTTGAAGCATCAGCTCTTCCCACTCCTCAGTGAGTGTTGCGGCCTGCGCGCGCAGATCGGCAGCGAGCCGGGCGAGGCGGTCGGTTTCCGAGGCCGAGACGAAGATGCCTAATTGCTCTTCGGTATGGGCAAGCGCGGCTTCGATGCGGGGAATTTCTTCTTCGAGAAAGGCGCAGCGCTCCTCCATCTGCTTCTGCTTGATGGGGTTGAGGCGTCGTGTTTTGCTTGCGGGCTCGGTAATCGCCGACCCGTTTTGTGCCATGGATGCCGGCTGCGCGAGTTCGGGCTTAGGGTCAGGCCGGGATGGGGCGACCAATTCCTGCCGGGAGATGCCCTCGGCGGCGGCGGCTTTGCGGCGCAGGTAATCCTCGTAGTCGCCCCCATAGGAAATGATGGCGCCGTTTTCCACTTCGAGGACGCGCGTGGCAAGGCGGTCAATAAAGTAGCGGTCATGCGAGACGAAGACGACGGTGCCGGAGAAGGCATCGAGGGCGTCAAGCAGGACATCTTTGGCGCGCATGTCGAGGTGGTTGGTGGGTTCGTCGAGCAACAGGAAGTTCGATGGTGAGACGAGGATGCGGGCGAGGGCGTAGCGATTGCGCTCGCCTCCGGAGAGCACGCCGAGCTGCTTGAAGACGTCGTCGCCGGAGAAGAGGAAGCACCCGAGGAGCGAGCGCAGTTCAGACTCAGGCACCTTGACGGCGGCGCGGCTGATGTCGTCGAGCATGCGGGCATCGCCGTCCAGCACTTTGTACTGATCCTGTGCAAAATATTCGCTGACGACGTTATGACCCAGCCGCACGGTGCCTGCTGTTGGCGCTTCAGTGCCGGTGAGCAGTTTAATCAGAGTTGATTTTCCTGCGCCGTTGACGCCGACGAGGGCGACGCGATCGCCGCGCTCGATGGTGAAGCGCGCGTTGCTGAAGACTTGCTTCGCGCCGTATTGTTTCCCCAGATCCTCTGCCTGGACAACGGTGCGACCCGAGGGAGAAGGCTGCGGAAATTTGAAGTGGATGACCGGCTCGTCTTCGGGAATCTCGATGCGCTCGATTTTTTCGAGCTCCTTAATGCGCGACTGCACCTGTCTGGCCTTGCTGGCCTGATAGCGGAAGCGGTTGATGAAGGATTCGAGATGCTCGATTTGCTCGCGCTGGTTGCGCCAGGCGGCCTCAAGCTGCGCACGGCGATCATCTTTCTGATTGAGATATCTGGTGTAGTTGCCCTGGTAGATGGTGAGGCGCTTGTTCCAGATTTCCACCGTGCGGTCTATGGTGACGTCGAGAAAGTAGCGGTCGTGCGAAATGAGGATGTAGCCGAAGGGATAGCTCTTGAGGTAGTCCTCAAGCCAGTTGCGGGTTTCGAGGTCGAGGTGGTTCGTCGGTTCATCCAGCAGAAGCAGGTTGGGCCGGGCAAGCAGCAGCTTAGCCAGCGCGATGCGCATCTGCCATCCGCCGGAGAACTCATCGGTCTGACGGCCCCAGTCCTCTTTGCCGAAGCCAAGGCCCGTGAGCACACTGCCAACCTGCGCGTCGAGCGCGTAGCCGTCAAGGACGTGAAAGCGGTCCTGCAGCAGAGAGTAGCGTTCGGCAGCGACTTCATACTCGGGGCTGGCGTGGTCAAGCTCGGCAAGCTGGGCGGCCACGCGTTCGATTTCCGACTCCATCGAGCGGAGCTCGTCGAAGACCGAAAGGCATTCTTCGAAGATGGTGCGACCTGTGAGGCGCAGGCCCTCCTGCGGCAGGTAGCCGATGCTCATACCACGCGTCTGCTGCAGGTTGCCGTAGTCGAGGGTTTCAACGCCAGCGAGGACTTTCATCAGGGTGGATTTGCCGGTGCCGTTGGCGCCGACGAGCGCCGTCTTTTCCCTGCTGCGGATGAGCCAGTCGGCCTCAAGAAAAAGGATGCGCGGGCCGAAGCGCTTGCCGGCATTTTGCAGGGAGAGCATACCTCTCTATTTTCGCAGAGAGGCGCGGAGGCAGTTGTGCGATCAGGGTCTGATCTCGACTGGCGTGCCAACGGGTACGAGGTTCCAGATTTCATCGATCTCGGAGTCGGTGACAGCAATACATCCACGGGTCCAGTCGTAGTGCTGCTGCAATGCCCCGATCCAGCCCAGCCCGTTGGGCAGGCCATGAATCATGATTGCCCCACCAGGCGGGACGCCGAGAGCTGCTGCTCGTTTGCGGTCGTTGCCATTGGGATACGAGATGTGCAGAGCGCGACGGAATCGGCTGGAGGCGTTACGGGCGTCGATGACGTAATGGCCTTCGGGCGTAAGCGAGTCACCTTCATGCTTTTTGGCCGCAAGTCCTCCGCGGCCGAGCGCGACCTTGTATGTCTTCACGACGTTGCCGCCGGAAATGAGTTCGAGAAGGTGATCGTGCTTCAAAATGAGAATCGAATCTATCTTGTAGGCCGATACGGGTTGAGGCGTTGAAGACCTCGCGCAGGAAGCGAAGGTCAAGATCGCGCTCATCATCGTGGCAAAGCAGAATGCAGCGTGTGAGATCGGCCGTGCCATGCGCCTGCGTGCAAGCATGGGGCTCATTCTATCCCAGGAAGGGAGAAGCACTACTGCACGGGCGCGCTGGAGGCCGCGGCGATTTCAGCGTTGGCGCGGAGAAGCTCGTCGAGGGGCTTCAACCTCGGCAAGGGGGCGCCGCAAGTTGCGAGAACTTCGAGCAGAGTTTCGGTGGGGATGTTGCCGACAAGAGCGTTCTGTGCGAAGGGGCAGCCACCGAGGCCTCCGATGGCGGAATCGAAGCGGCGGCAACCCGCGTCGTACGCGGCGCGAATGCGCGATGCGGCATCGGCGGGGCTGGCGTGCATGTGGACGCCGATTTCGGTGTCGATGTGAGTTGTGAGAACGGCCGCGACAGTGTTGCCGATGCGTTCTGGCGTAGCAAGACCGACGGTATCGGCGAGGGAGATCTGCCGCGCGCCGGAGTCGATGAGCAGGTCGCAGGCGTCGAGCACTTCTTCGATGTTCCAGGGTTCGTCATAGGGATTGCCGAAGGCCATAGAAACGTAAGCGACGACATCGAGGCCAGCGTTCTGGGCGAGTGTGACGATTGCCTCGAAGGCGTCGAGTGATTGCTCGAGCGTCTGATGCTGGTTGCGTTCGAGGAAGATGGGCGAGATGGAGTAGGGGAATCCAAGTGTCCGCACCGCGCCCGTACGAATGGCGCGCTCCGCGCCCTTAGCGTTGACGACGATGCCGATGACTTCGATGTGCTCTGGTGGCGCGAGCAGTTCGAGCACCTGTTCAGAGTCGGCCATTTGCGGAACGGCCGCGGGGGAGACAAAGCTGACCGCGTCGATGTGGGTAAAACCAGCGTCGATGAGCTTCGCCAGGTAGCCCGCTTTTACGTCAGGCGCTATGGGCAGCGTAAGGCCCTGCCATGCATCGCGGGGACACTCGATGATTTTGACGGGCTGAGTCATTTGCTTTCGCAGTGTAGCGTGTTACGCGACTAATCATCCGCGCGAGGGATGGACCTTGAGAATCTCCCGCGAGATCACCATGCGTTGAATTTCGCTGGTGCCTTCACCGATAGTGCAGAGTTTGACATCGCGATAGAACTTCTCGACAGGGTAGTCCTTGATGAAGCCGTAGCCACCGAAGAGTTGTACTGCTTCATTACAGATGCGCACGGCCACTTCGCTTGAGAAGAGCTTGGCCATTGAAGATTCGCGGGTCGTCTTGCGGCCCGCATCTTTGAGCACGGCGGCGCGCTGCGTCAGCAGGCGAGCGGCATCGAGTTCGGTTGCCATATCGGCGAGGGCCCACTGGATGCCCTGAAACTCGGCGATCGCTTTGCCGAACTGGCGACGCTCCTTGACGTATTTCACAGCCGCATCAAGTGCGCCGCGACCGATGCCGAGCGAGAGCGCCGCGATGGAAATTCTGCCGCCGTCGAGAACGCGCATGGCGTCGATAAAGCCCTCGCCTTCCTTGCCGAGCAGGTTTTCGGCGGGGATTTCGCAGTCTTCGAAGATCAGCTCGCTGGTGTCGCTGGCGCGCAGTCCGAGCTTGTTCTCCTTCTTGCCGGGGCGGAAGCCCTTGGTGCCTTTCTCGACGATAAAGGCAGAAAGGCCGTGCGTACCCTCGTCCTTATTGGTGACGGCGATAACGACCGCGACGTCGGCATAGTGCCCATTGGTGATGAAGGTTTTATTGCCGTTGAGAAGGTAGCGGTCACCCTTCTTCACAGCAATGGTGCGCGCGTTACTGGCGTCAGAACCGGAACCGGGCTCAGTGAGCGCCCAGGCGCCGAGCCATACGCCGCTAGCAAGCAGGGGGATATATTTTTGCTTTTGCTGCTCGTTGCCGGCGAGGAAAATGTGATTGGTGCCGAGAGAATTGTGCGCGGCGACGGTAAGGCCGATTGAACCGTCTACTGCTGAGAGCTCTTCGATGGCGAGCGCGTAGTCAAGATAGCCGAGACCCGCGCCACCGTATTCGGGCGGAATGATGATGCCGAGAAGGCCCATTTTGCCTAGCTCTTTCACCGTCTCCAGCGGAAACTGACTGGCTTCGTCCCACGCGCTGACGTTGGGCAGAATTTCGCGCACGGCAAAGTCGTGAATCTCGCGACGAAGGTGCTCCTGTTCCTCTGTCAGGACGAACGGGTAAGGACTCTGTGCTGCATCCAGGGCAACGCTCATGCCTTTGCTCCTTTGTGGTTGGACGCTGTACTTCCTTCGCTCGCTTATTGAGATGCTGCTTTTCAGCCTTCCATTGGCCTGGCGCCCGCAACGTCTTCACGTCTGCAGAATGCCAGGGTTAAAGCGGGAAATCTCCGGATTCAGCGCGCAGGCGTCGAGGGCCTGGATTAGAACCTCGCGTGTGCGGGCAGGATCGATGATCGCGTCGATCCACAGACGGGCAGCTCCATAACGCGGGTCGGCTTGCTCGTCATATGTAGCGCGAATCTCTTCGCGAAGAGCAGCTCTGTCGGCATCCGAGAGAGTTTCGCCGTTGCGCTCCATTTGCTTTGCGCGGACTTCGGCAAGCGTGTTGGCGGCGGAGGCTCCGCTCATGACGGCGTAGCGCGCCGTGGGCCACGCGAAAATGAAGCGCGGATCATAGGCTTTGCCGCACATGGCATAGTGACCCGCGCCAAAGCTGCCGCCGATGATGACGGTGATTTTGGGCACGACGCTGGTGCTGACGGCGGAAACCATCTTGGCTCCCGCGCGGATAATGCCGGACCACTCGGCGTCTTTGCCAACCATGAAGCCGTTCACGTCGTGGAGAAAGACAAGCGGCACAAGGTTCTGGTTGCAGTCCATGATGAAACGTGCAGCCTTCTGCGCGCTCTCGGCATAAATAACGCCGCCAACTTCGATGCGTCGCGCGCCTGCCGCCTGACCCATGGCGACGGTCTGGTTCTGGTTGGTTTTCTGGTTGGCAACAATGCCGACGGCTCGACCGCCAATGCGTGCGTAGCCACAGATTACCGTTCTGCCGAAGTCGGCTTTGTACTCATCGAATTCACTGCGGTCGACGATGCGGGCAATCACCTCGTGCATGTCGTAGACATTGCTTGCGCCGGGTGCGGGATCGAGCAGGCCATAGAGGTTGTCGGCAGCGAAGCGGGGTGCATCGCGCGAGGGGCCGTATGGAATGCGGCTGAAGAGTTCTTGCGAGGGCTCGGGGGCGGGACGCTGGCCGAGTTTATCTACCAGGGATCGCATGCGGGCAAGGCAGAGGTGGTCGTTGGGTTCCTTGAAGTCGATCGTGCCAGAGATTTCGGCGTGCATGGTCGCTCCGCCAAGTTCTTCGGGGTCTGTCTTCTGGCCGATGGCGGCTTGCACCAGCGAGGGCCCGGCGAGAAAGAGCCCGGAGCCTTCGGTCATAAGAACGGTGTCCGTCATGACGGGCAGGTACGCGCCGCCGGCAACACACATGCCCATGATGGCGGTGATCTGCGGGATACCGAGGGCGCTCATCACAGCGTTGTTGCGGAAAACGCGGCCGAAGTCGTCGGTATCAGGAAAGACATCTTCCTGCAGAGGGAGAAAAACACCGGCAGAGTCGACGAGATAGAGCGTAGGGATGCGGTTTTCGAGGGCGATCGTTTGCGCCCGAAGCACCTTCTTGGCCGTCATGGGGAAGAATGAGCCGGCTTTTACCGTCGCGTCATTCGCAATGATCATGCACAGACGGCCGCTGACCCGGCCGATGCCAGTGGCGACGCCTGCGCCGGGAGCGCCGCCATATTCCGCGTACATGCCATGCGCAGCCCAGAGGCCAAGCTCAAGAAACTCACTGCCTTCATCCAGCAGAAGTTTCAAACGCTCGCGGACGGTGAGGCGGCCTTTTGCGTGCTGGGCTTCGGCAGCCTTGGCTCCCCCGCCGAGGCGGATGACATTCTCCTCTGAACGCAGAGCGGCAAGCAGGGTGAGAAGCGCTTTGCGGTTCGCCTCGAGCCGCGGGGAGGCGAGGTCGAGCGTCGAGTGCAACTGGTTTTGAACCGCGGAGGTCTCAGCCATACAGCCACCCAGTAAACCTGGCAGACTATAGCATTTCGGGCGGCTGATGCGTCCACATCTCAGGCCGTAGAGGCGTCCGCGAGGCGGCGACATGGCAGCTCCTCTGGAGGACGGCCTGGCTCCGGTTACTAGGGCAAAATAAGGGCAAGACCGCCGTGATTCATTAGGTAAACAATTTTCCTTGACACCGTTGCATATGCCCCCTATAGTTCGGCTGGTTCTCATCCCAGCGGTGCGTTCGATTCCTGAATTGGCCTTGTGCGCAATTGTGCAACCGCTGTTTGAACCCGATGAAAATGACCGCGAACCACGAGGTGATCAGAGAGAGCATGGACTGCAGACAGAAGAGGTTTGTGTCGATTTTGACGGCCCTGTTGGTAGGGGGATGCACAGTATGGGGACAGACAGACCCGTTGAAGCAGGGTTTTGAGAACCCTCCTGAGAGCGCGAGGCCGCGAGTGTGGTGGCACTGGATGAACGGGAACATCACGCAGGAGGGCATCAAGCTCGACCTCGAGTGGATGCACCGGGTCGGCCTGGCTGGCTTTCAGAACTTCGACGCGGCGCTAAGCACCCCGCAGGTGGTGCCGAAGCGGCTCGTCTACATGACACCGGAGTGGAAGGACGCCTTCAAATTCGCGACGACGCTGGCCGATCAGCTCGGCATGGAAGAGGCGATTGCCGGTTCGCCGGGATGGAGTGAGTCTGGCGGCCCATGGGTGCCGGGGTCGGAGGGCATGAAGAAGTACGTGTGGAGCGAGACGGCAGTTGAAGGCGGAAAGCCCTTTGACGGCGTTCTGGCGCATCCGCCGGCGAATACCGGTGCTTTTCAGAACGAGGGCATTCACGACCAACTGCCGCCGCCGGGCTCGGAGAAGATGCCGGAGTACTACAAGGACACGGTGGTTGTGGCATTCAAGCGCCCCGCAGGGGATGTGCCGGTGAACCCGCAGAGTGCGACGATCACGGCCAGCGGTGGATCGCCGGATTTTGCCATGCTTTCTGACGGCGATCTCGAGAAGACGACCGGGCTCGCCATTCCCAAAAAGGTCGGTGACGCAGCCTGGATACAGTACGAGTTTCAGCAGCCGCAGACGATCCAGGCGGTCAGCTATGTGACGCCTGACCCGAATTTTGTTGAAGCATTCCTCGTGGGCACGCCCGAAAAGACTCTTGAAGCAAGCGACGACGGTACGAACTTTCATGTTGTTGCGTCGCTTACGGGACCCAGCTCGCCGCAGCACACGATTTCGTTTGCACCCGTGAGCGCAAAGTATTTCCGCGTGGTCTTCAAGAGCACTCCTCCCCCGCGTCCACCGGCGTGGGCGGAAGGCATCGACCCCGGCTCCTTTGGCTTTAAGGTGCCGCCTCCGCCTACCGAATACAAACTTGCCGAGCTTGTGCTGCACGCAGGGCCGCGCGTAAACCACTTTGAGGAGAAGGCCGCGTTTGTACCTGTGCCGGACCTCTATGACTATGCGACGCCGAAGGTCGAGGGGAACAACGCCATCGCGAGTGCAGATGTGATCGACCTGACGTCGAAGATGAGCCCCGACGGCAAGTTGGACTGGACGCCCCCTGCAGGCGATTGGGTGGTGCTGCGCTTCGGCTATTCTCTTCAGGGCATCACCAACCATCCTGCAACGGCTGAAGCGACGGGTCTCGAAGTCGACAAGATGGATCGCCGCTACGTTAAGAACTACTTCGAGAAATATCTCGACAGCTACCAGGAGACAGTCGGCCCCGAGCTGATGGGCAAAAAGGGCATTAAGTATGTGATCAACGACAGCTGGGAAGCGGGCTCGCAGAACTGGACCGACAAAATGATCGAGCAGTTCAAGAAGCTGCGCGGGTATGACCCTGTGCCATGGATGCCGGTGCTGGCAGGACGCGTGGTCGAGAGTTCTGAAGCCAGCGATCGATTCCTGTGGGACTTCCGCAAGACGATTGCCGACCTGATTGCAACCGAGCACTACGGCGAGCTCGAAGACATTCTGCACGAGCGCAACATGCGCCATTACGGTGAATCGCATGAGTCCGGACGCGCGTTCGTGGCCGATGGCATGGAGGTGAAGAAGTACAACGAAGTGCCCATGAGCGCGATGTGGACGCAGTCGCCAGGGGTGAACAACGTGCAATACGGGTATAACGCCGACGATCGCGAATCGGCCTCGGTGGCGCATATTTACGGACAGAACATCGCGGCAGCCGAATCGATGACCGCGGCAGCCGCTCCGTGGGCCTGGTCGCCGGCAACCTTGAAGCCAACGGCCGATCAGGAGTTTCTGAACGGCATCAACCGCTTCGTGATTCACGAGTCGGCGCACCAGCCGCTGGTCGACAAGGCTCCGGGCATGACGCTTGGACCTTTCGGACAATGGTTCAACCGCAATGAGACCTGGGCAGAGCAGGCAGGTGCGTGGGTAAACTACCTTGCTCGCACCAGCTATCTGCTGCAACAGGGGCGTTTTGGGGCAGACCTGCTCTACTTCTACGGCGAAGACTCCAACCTGACGGCGATCTTTGAGCACAAATCGCCGGATGTGCCGGCAGGCTACGGCTTCGATTACGTCAACGCCGACGCCCTGATTCACGAACTAAGCGTGAACGATGGACGCGTGACGACGAAGAGCGGCATGAGCTACAGGGTGCTGGGCCTCGACCCATACAGCAGGCAGATGTCACTTCCGGTGCTGCGTGCGATTGCGAAGCTGGTGAATGAAGGCGCGATCGCGGCCGGGCCTAAACCGATCGGCGATCCCAGCCAGGCAGACGACCAGGCCGAATTCACCAGGCTGAGCGCTGAACTCTTCGGCGATGGAACCGGCGTTCACAATGTTGGAAAGGGTAAGGTCTATCGCGGGACAGAGCCTGGGCGATGTTTTCGCGGCATTAAATGTACCGCCTGACTTTGACCACACTAAGCCTGAAGGCGACTCGCAGCTACAGTTTGTTCACAGAAAGGTGAGCGACGGGGACATCTACTTCGTTGACAACCGTGGCGACAGCGCCGCAACAGTGGATGCCACGTTCCGGGTGGCGGGCAAGACGCCCGAACTGTGGTACGCGGAGACAGGCACGTCGCGGCCCGTTTCGTTCAAAATCGTCGAGGGACGGACGACAGTGCCGTTGAAGCTTGAACCATGGGGCACAGTGTTTGTGGTCTTCCGCAAGCCCACCGAAGCAGCCCTCGTTCACGCTGCCGAAGACTGACGGAATCGACGTTGAGCTCCCTGGAAGGGCCGTGGACGGTGGACTTCCAGCCGGGCCGTGGTGCGCCGGCATCGATCAAGGTGGATTCGCTTTCCTCGTGGAGCGACAGCTCCGACCAGGGAGTGAAGTACTTCTCCGGAATCGGCACGTATACCAAGACTCTGCATGCGCCGAAGGAGTGGTTCAAGAACGGCGCACACCTGTGGATCGATCTGGGCGACGTAAAGAACCTGGCGCAGGTCACGGTGAACGGCAAGGATCTGGGCATCGTGTGGCATGCGCCGTACCGCGTGGATGCGAGCTCGGCACTGAAACCCGGAGACAACCAGATCAGTGTGAAGGTGGTCAATGCCTGGGTGAATCGCCTCATCGGCGACCAGCAGCCTAGCGCAACGAAGTACACATTCGCGGATGTAAAGCCGTATAAGGCATCTTCGCCACTGCTGCCGTCGGGCCTGCTGGGCCCGGTGGCGGTGGTTCGCGAAGAGTAGGTTCTGCGCGATGAGCGAGGCCGGAAACCGGGCACAACGTCAGAGATGGCCCCTGCCCTACTTCCGGCCTTCACGGAGTGTTGCGCGTTTCGGCTCTGCTGCTGGATGAGCCGGTGCCGGTGAATGGCCGGCTGCGGTTGCCGGACACGCCCGGCTTTGGCGTGCGGTTGAATCCGGAGTGCAAGCTGCGCCGCCCCTTTTGAGCGGGCGATTGCGGGGGCGTGATGCGGAGACGGAGCTTCCTCAAATCAGTGGCGACGGCGGCTCTCGGAGCGGCTTCAGCGCCCGCTTCGCGCAGCTCCGCGGAGTCGACATTACCGGTGATTGACGCGCACATTCATCTCTTCGACCCGGAACGGCCGGGAGGTGTTCCATGGCCGAAGCCTGCGGATGTGGCGTTATACAGGCCTGCACTGCCGGCGCGTTACCAGCGGCTGACTGCTCCGCATCATGTGGTGGGTGCCATTGCCGTGGAGTGCAGCCCATGGCTCGCCGACAACTTCTGGCTGCTGAACGCGGTCGAGCAGAATCCAATCATGCTTGGCTTCATTGGCGACCTTGAACCGGCGGCGCCGGATTTTGCGGCGACACTAGCGCAACTGCATCGCAGCCCGCTTTTTCTGGGAATTCGCTACGGCAACCTGTGGGATCGCGACATGGGTGCTGCGGCGAGCCGGCCCGAGTTCATTGCGGGTCTCAAACGGTTGGCACAGGCAGGCCTGACGCTCGAAACTGCAAATCCTGATGCTGCACTGATCGCGGCCGTGATGCAGGTGAGCGATCGTGTGCCTGATCTACGCATCGTACTGGACCATCTGCCGAATGCCGCAGCGCCGTCAGATGGCGCCGCGCGCCGCGAGTACGAGGCAAATCTGCGCGAATTGGCGGCGCGGCCCGCAATCTTTGTAAAGGGTTCGGAGATCGTGCGGCGAATCAACGGCGAGGTTTCTCTGGATGTGGGTGCTTATAAGACAGCACTCGATCAGATATGGGGACTCTTTGGGGATGATCGGGTGTTCTTTGGAAGTGACTGGCCCAACAGCGATTCGCTGGCCAGCTATGACCAGACCTTCGGCGTTGCGCAGCAATACATGGAGACAAAAAGTCCCGCTGCACGTGCAAAGTACTTCTGGAGAAACTCGATTGGAGTCTACAGGTGGCGGGCGCGCACAGCGGAGCAGGCGCACCTGCGCCAGGTTCAGGCGGCATCGTGATGGGTCATTTGTCGAGAAGTTGAGATCGTTGCGGGGGTGAGAATGAAGAGCTGGGTGAGGATACCGAGTGTTTTAGTGCTGAGTCTGCTGGCATTGGCCGGCGTGCGGGCGGCTGGTCAGAACCAGGAGAAGCCACAGAAGCTGGAAGTCGACTGGGGCAAGACAGTGGTGGTGTCGAAGTCGACACCGACGCTACAGGTGGTGACGAATCCCATGCTTAATCCGGGCTCGCCGATCCACGATGGCTCGTTCGCAGCGCTGAAAGCCCTGGGCGCGGACTACGTGCGTTACGTGCCCTGGCTCCCTTATCCCAAAATCGCCGTCGCGGAGCTGGAGCCGCCGACCAAGGAAGAGACTTCATGGGACTTTACGTACATCGATCCGGTGACGAAGGACTTTTTGGCCGCGACGGAAGGGCATTCTACGGTTATCAACTTCAGTACGATTCCCGCGTGGATGTTTAAAACAGATCATCCGGTCCAATATCCGAGTGACCCAAATCAGGTGTTTTGGAACTACACGCAGGGAACGGAACTGCGGGACCCCAGCGGAAAGGAGTTAGGCGACTACTTTGGCCGGCTGGTGAGCTGGTACACGAAAGGCGGCTTTAAGGACGAAAATGGAAAGTGGCATGAGTCTGGATATCACTATACGTTTCCGTACTGGGAAGTCCTGAATGAAGTTGATTTCGAGCACAGCACCACGCCGGAAGATTATGCGAAGCGGTACGACGCGATTGTTGAAGGCATTCGCCGGGTAAGCCCGGAGACGAAATTCATGGGCATCGCAATGGCAATGCCGGGGCAGAACCCAAGGATGTTCGAGTATTTCCTTAACCCGAAGAATCACAAGCAGGGCATTCCGCTCGACTACATCACGTTTCATTTCTATGCGTCGCCGGCAATGGACGAGTCTCTGGATGGGTGGCAGCACACATTTTTCAACCAGGCAAACGGGTTTCTGGCCACGACGCGCTATATCCTGGCGATCCGCGACCGCCTTTCTCCCACGACGAAGATCGATACCAATGAGCTGGGTGTGATTCTGCCCACGGATGGGGTCGAAATCGCCGCATCGAAGGCGTTCCCCGATCACATTCCAAACCGCTACTGGAATGCGGCGGGCGCGCTCTACGCCTATCTCTTCGTGGAGCTTACAAAGCTGGGCGTGGATGTGATTGGAGAATCACAACTTGTCGGCTATCCTTCACAGTTCCCGAGCGTCTCGATGATCGACTACAACAACGGCAAGCCCAATGCGCGGTACTGGGTGCTGAAGTTGATCAAGGACAATTTTCATCCGGGCGATACGCTGGTCGCGAACAAGGACGTGAAAGACTCAGGTCCTGACAACGTGATGGCGCAGGGCTTTGTGACGCCGCAGGGCAAGAGAGTGTTGCTGGCGAACAAGACGAATAGTGAGAGAACGGTGGAACTTGCGCCTGATCTCGCGAACGCAACGACGCTGACGGTAGACGAAGAGACGGGCGACAATGCCCCGCGGGAGGGCAAGGTGGAAGGCGGATCGATCAAGCTGGCGCCATTCGCGGTGGCGGTACTGAGCGTGCAGTAGACAACGGGGTTTTTAGATGACGGCAACTGAACTACGAGTTGGATTATGCGGCATCGGACTGGATGCCTACTGGCCCCAGTTCGATGGGCTGCGTGCGCGTCTTGAAGGGTTTGTTCGCCAGGTTAGTGAGCGCTGTAAAGCGGCCGGAGCCGCCGTAGTTGAGTTGGGGCTTGTAGATACGGCACAGCGGGGGCGCGAGGCGGGACACATCTGCCGTGGCGAAGACGTGGACCTGTTGGTCGTCTATGTGACAACCTATGCACTTTCGAGCACTGTGCTGCCCATGGTGCAACGTGCAGGGGTTCCGGTGCTGGTGCTGAATCTGCAGCCGGCAGCGGCGATCGACTACGAGGTATTCAACAGGCTACCGGACCGGACAGCAATGACCGGCGAGTGGCTCGCGTATTGCTCGGCCTGCCCGGTGCCCGAGATTTCGAACGTAATGGCGCGCGCGGGCCTTTCCTTTCACCAGGTGACGGGCGTACTGGGCGACGCGACGGTCTGGGCGGAAATTGACGCGTGGATCGCAGCGGCGCGGGTGAAGAAAGTTCTCGCGGAAAACAGGCTCGGCCTGATGGGCCACTACTATAGCGGAATGCTCGACATCGTTACGGATTTGACGCAGGTGGCGATCACCTTCGGCAGTCATCTTGAGCATCTCGAAGTGGATGAGCTGAGTGGATTGCGGGCGCTCGTGTCCTCTGAGGAGATCACAGCACGCGTCTGCATGTTCAAGGACGAGTTTGACGTGCAATCAGACTGCGCTGAAGAGGACTTGGCGCGCGCGGCGCGCACATCGGTGGCGCTCGATCGGCTGGTCGCGGCGCACGATCTGCATTCTCTGGCCTATTACTACATGGGAAGCGGCGTGCCGGCGAGCGAGGACACCATGAGCTCAATCATCCTGGGGACCTCGCTGCTGACCGGACGCGGGATTCCCGTTGCTGGCGAGTATGAGGTAAAGAATGCGCTCGCGATGAAGATCATGGATTGCCTTGGCGCCGGCGGATCCTTTACCGAATACTATGCGCTCGACCTGAATGCGGATCATGTGCTGATGGGTCATGACGGTCCGGGTCACATCGCAATTGCGCAGAGCAAAACTAAGGTGCGCCCCCTGGCTGTCTACCACGGCAAGGTGGGTCGCGGGCTTTCCGTGGAGATGAGCGTGAAGCGTGGACCCGTCACATTGCTCTCGGTCGTCGAAGATCGCGCTCACGGGTTCAAGCTGCTGGCGGCACAAGGGGAATCAGTACCTGGAGAAGTGCTGCGCATCGGCAACACCAACAGCCACTATCGCTTCCCGATTGGCGCCCGCGGATTCGTGGAGGCATGGAACGCGCAGGGACCAGCACATCACTGCGCGGTGGGCGTCGGGCATCTCGGCGGCACATTAGGCAAGCTGGCGCGCCTGATCGGCATTCCCTACATACAAGTGTGCTGAGCGGCCCAGGGTACGCTCAAGGCAGGTAGAAGACTTCCTCCATGAATGGGAAGCGCTCACCGGGATGCGTCTCTTGGTTGGGTTGAAAATAGGCGGACATCGCGTTCTGCCAACGGATGTTGACGGGATCTGGATCGATCATGTCCCACGCCGTGTCGAAATCTGCCTCAACGTGCAGATAGAGGATGAGCAGCTCGTCGCGACGGAAGATCGAGTACTCAGAGATGCCTGCGCTCTTGAGCAGGGCGAGCAACTCAGGCCACACTGCTGCGTGGGCTTTGTCGTAGTCAGGGCCGGTGCCTTCTTTGAGCCGCAGCAGAAATGCAACGCGTTGCGCCATCTTCCCTCCGTTGGTTTGCAGGCTTCAAGGATTGCTTGCAGCGCCAATTGTCTGTGGAGTAATCTCTTCGGCTGCGTCGGGCTTTCGCAGCGTGCCAGGCGTTGTCTGGTGCAGGCGCTGGAACTCTGCGAGCGCTTTGTTCTGCGCCGCCTTATTGCCGGCTGCGCGTTCGGCCTGCGCAAGACGGTACCAAGCCACCTCGTCATCGGGCCGCAGCTTAGTTGCACGCGTCAGCAGCGGGACGGCGTCAGCGGGCTTCTGGCTGTCAAGTTCAACGCCGGCTAGGCCCACCAGCGCTTCTTCAAAATCGGGATAACGATCGATGATCTGCATGTATCGTTTTGCAGCTTCATCCGGATTTCCGCTGTTCGCCTGCAGAGTCGCAGTCTCATAAGCCGCGTTGCCGTTGCCGGGATCGACCCCAAGTTCAGCTTCGAATTCCCGCAGCGCGGCATCTCGGTCTTCGGCCTTCTGTTCATCGTGGAAGCGCGCCAGGTAAATGCGCCCAAGACGATAGTGAATACCGGGGCGATGCGGATCGAGCTGTAGCACATGGTTGAATGCAATCACGGCGGCATCGTAGTTCTTTTGGCTCTCGTTGGCTTCGCCCTGCGCCTGCAGCATCCAGATGGACTTGGGCGCGGTGTCATGCAGCTTCTCCATCGTGACGTACGCGTAATTTCCGTAGATGCGGCCAGTGTGGTAAAGCACCTCAGGGTCATCGGGATAGAGCTTGTTCAGCTCAAGCGCGGTTGCCACGGCATCCTGGTCGCGATTGAGGCCGGTGTAGGCACGAAGAAGCTGCAGGCCGCACATGCGCCGGCCGACTTGGTCGCCTGCCTGCCTGAATCCCTTCTCGAGGTCTGGCAGTGCCTCGCCGTATCGGCCAAGCTCTGACAGTGAGAGCCCCATGAGGCTATCGAGGCGAGGCAGTCCCGGTTTGAGTTTTTGAGCGGTGTGAATCTCGCGGATTGTCTGCTCGTATTGCCGCTCCTTGAAGTAGATGGCCGCCAGGGTGGCGTGTATTTCCGCGATCGAGGGTTCCAGTCTGGCGAGCTTCTCGAAAGCGACCTGGGCCTGGCTAAAATTCCCGGCCGCGAGAGCCTGGCGACCCTCAGATGCGAGCGCGGCGGCCTCGTTGTTCTCCTGCGCCGATGCGGCAACTGGAACGAGGCAGACGTAGATCAAAAGACAACCGAGGCAGGCTCGCAGACTATTCATTCGGTGAGTGTATCTCGCAAAAAGAAGCTCCGCCACTCGATTGTGGCGGAGCTAGAGAGTATGACATGAGACGTCTAGAAGGTCAGCTTGCCACTCAGCTGCATGATTCGCGAAGACGAGGCATTCGTAATCTGACCCGCTGTTGAGTCACTGACGGAGTTGTCGATGGATGATCCACCACCCGATCCGCTGCCGATGAGGGCCCCGGTCCCGATGGCGTACTGGTGGTGGTTCCAGGCATTGAAGAAGTCAGCCGCGATCTTGAAGTTGACCTTTTCGCCAAAGTGGAGGTTCTTGGCAATGCCCATGTCCCAGTTGTTGATGCCGGGCTGCCGCAGCCAGTTACGAGGCGAATTTCCGTAAACGCCGAGGGCGGGTTGGCTGAAGCATGCAAAGTTGATGCGCTGCATGACTTCAGTGAGGTTGGAGTGAATGTTGCAGCCCGAATCGCGATTGGCGCGCATGAACTGGCTGTTCAACACGCCCGACACATCGTTCGCCGTGATGCTGTAGGGGAAACCGGTCTGGAAGGTTGCGATGCCGGTTGTCTCCCATCCGCCGATCAGTAAGTCGGCCGCACGATTGACCGAGCTGCCGATCCTCTTGCCGCGGCCTACGGGCAGGTTATAGATGTAGCTGGCAACGAATCGCTGGTCCACATCGAAATCGGACGGTCCGTAATCCAGCTCCGGATGGTGGTTATCCATGAAGCCCTGGTAGCCGGCACCTGTTGCACCCACGCCAGCGGCAGCGGACTTGTCGTCTTTGCTGTTGGCCCAGGTGTAGACCGCTGTTGCGGCCAGGTCGCGGGCGCGATGGTCAAGCTTGATGTTCATCGCGTTGTAGTGGGAGTATCCGTGCCAATCGCTATTGATGTAGAACGAAACGAAGTTCGGATACGGCAGGCGGCTTGCATTGCTGCAGGGCGCGGTCCCCAGGTTCACGTATTGCCCAGCGACCTGCTCCTGGCAGAAGGCCAGGCTATCTGACGGAATGGCGTTGGGCTGAGCAATGTTGCGTCGGTCGAGGAGGTGAAGTGCGTGCGTACCGATGTAGTTCACCTCGAGGGTGGTGTCGCGGGTCAATTCGCGTTGTACGCCCGCCGTCCACGATTGCACGTACGGGTTAAGGGGATTCTCAGACTCGATGACGGCCAGGAAGGTTAGCGTCGAGGCCGGGAATGCTCCAAGCGTGTTGTAGACCGGGAACATATCGTTGGACAGCTTGGGCACGCCCGGGTTGGTGGTTGGGTTCAAGCTGTTGCGGATGCTGTAGGGGTAGATATCGGCAGAGTTGTCGATCTCACGGCCTTCAGCAGAGTCATAGAAAATGCCGTACCCGCCGCGGACCACTGTCTTGGGCGTGAGCCGGTAGTTGAACCCGAGCCGGGGCGCGAAAGGTGTCTTAGGCCCGGGGTGTGGAACGGAGCCGCAATAGCGAAGGATCGGCCCGCTGGTGCCGTCGCCACCAGGCGCCACACCATTTGTGGTGAGGGTTTTGTCTGCGTAGCAGAGACCGCCGTTGGCGTTCTCCGTGTCGAGCCAGAAGAAATGGTTGTGGGCCTCGTAAGCGGCGGGGCGATAATCCCAGCGCAGACCAAGATCGAGCGTCAGCTTCTGGGTCACCTTCCAGGTATCCATGACGTAGGGGGCGAAGTAACCGAAGACATGGTCCTGCGGATTGCCGGCCGTATCGGTCGGGCTCAGCGGGCCGGGAACGAATCCTCCCACGCCGCTGTAGTAGCCGAGAAGCATGTCGGCGACCGCATTACCTGTTCCGCAAAGGCCGGTCTCATTGGTGCAGCCAGTGGCGTTGGAGTTGGCCGTCGATCCGGAGAAGCTCCAGTCGCCGTAGAAGTCGTCATCGAGGTTGCGGATGAGGTGCCAATGGCGATAGTCGAGGCCGAGTACCAATCGTGTGCCGCCCTTGACCATGCTGAACGAATCGGCAAACTCCCAGGTGGGGCCGTCGGATCCGGTGTAGGAGTTAACCGTACCACCTCCACTGCCGAAAGTGGAGAGGCCGACGTTGGGCCAGGTCTGCTGTAGGGCAGAGAAGGTAGTGAATGTTCCGGTCAGGTTGAGATCAGATGCTGCTTCCGAGGTAATCTGCGGACCGCCCTGAGGCGCATTCGCGGTGAGGTGGCCGAAGCGGAAGTTGTTGACGTTGGAGCCGCCGAAGCTGAGGGTGTGCGAGACGGTCCAGCTCGTCTGCGACTGCTGCCAGATTTCGTATCCGTTAACCAAGTCCTGAGAGTTATAGAATCCCTGGTTGTTGTAGTTGGCATCGGTGTAGCGGAAGAAGACAGAACCCAGCTTGCCGAGGTTCTGGTCGCCGCGATAGGTCTGCTGGTTCTGGCGCAGCGGGAATCCGACGTTCTTGATGTAGTTGGTTGCGCCTTCCGGCTGGTTGGCGATCGTTGGCGTCTGCCAGAAGTCGTTCTTGACGGCGACCGCGCCGACATTTCCGGTCTGCCTTGAGCCAGGTATTACGTTGCCCGGGAAATTCGCATGGGTGAGGGGATCAACGGGCATGCAGTTGTAACCGAGGCTCAGGAGCTTCGTGCAATCCGCAGTTCCGTAGTCCGGCAGCAAGCCGCCCGGCAGACCAGAGCCTGCAGGCGCCTTGTAGGTTTCAGCGGAGAAGTCGCCGCCCAGAATGGCTGGATTGGGCATGGACGTTGACTGCCGGATGCCGTTGGTGACGCGCCATCCTTCATAGTTGGCCATGAAGAAGCTCTTGTTGCGGCCATCGTAGAGCTTGGGGATATAAACGGGACCGCCGACGACGAAGCCGAACTGATTCTGGCGCAGCACCGGGTTCGCCGTGGGCACGCCAGAAATGTAGTCGTTCGCGGTAGGGAAGGGTTTGGCGTCAAACGCGTCGTTGCGATCGAACAAGAAGGCCGCGCCGTGCAGCGAGTTGGTGCCGCCCTTGCTTACGATGTTGACCTGAGTCGCGCTGAAGCCCTGGTCGGCGGAGTAGGTGCCGCTCGAAACCTTGAATTCCTGAATGGCATCCTGCGACAAAACCACCGCGGGCGTTACGAGGGCCGCGTCGGTATTCACGAGGCCGTCGAGGGTATAGTTGTTGCCTTCAGGCCGGCCACCGTTGACGCTGATGGCGTTGCCCTGGCCCTGGCGCATTGTGCCCTGCTCGCCGCCTACGGTGACTGCACCGGCGCTGACCAGTATTAGCTGCATGAAATTGCGCCCGTTCAAGGGCAGTTCTTCAACCTGCTGCTGGCTCACGAGCTGCGAAAGGGCCGCGCTGTCGGTGTCGAGCGAGACCGCCTGGGCGGTGACATCGACGGTTTCAGAAACGGCTCCCGGCTTGAGGGCAAAATCGGCTCTGGCTCTTTGGTTGACGGCGAGCACGATTCCGTTGGTCACTGATTTCTCAAAGCCCTTGGTCTGCGCAGAGACGGAGTAGGTTCCGGGGTTGAGCGCTGGAGCAAAGTAGTCACCGGATGAGCTGGTGACGGTTTTGAAGATCTGGCCGGTGCCGGTGTTGGCCACCGTGACCGTAACGTTCGGAATAATGGCGCCGGACGCATCCGTTACCGTTCCGAGAATGGTGCCCGTTGCGCCAGCCTGCGCGAACACCTTGCCGCATATGGCAAGCAGCAAGGTTAAACATAGGGTCAAACGGACTACTCGCATCTCCTGACCTCCTGAAAAGCTGCTTCAAATTGGCTTGCATTGGCTCGGCTTGAAACGGACGGATAGTCCGCCCCCTTCGGGGTTGGAGAGAACTTGGAAGCCTTGTCCAAATGCATCGCGAGGCTAGCCATGTGAAGAGTTGATTGTCAAGTAGAATTTTATTTCTCATTTGAAAATCAGTGCCGTCCAGGTGCCGGCCACGGATTCGCCCTGTTTCGCCTATTGAGAAAATCGCTTTTCTATGGACTGCCCCGCCTAAATAGGCCGGTTTCTTCGGGAGTAGTATTAAAGAGGCGTCGGAGTCGACCGCAAGTGCGGTTGCCCTGGGACAATGGGTGGGGATTTGTCCTACGGCGCACTGAATGCGCCAGAACCGGGTATTCAGATAAAAATTTGTTCCATTAGACAAACGAAGTGCAGGTGCGCTAGGATGCCACTCCGAGAACAGCATTTCCAGCATCAGCGTTCGCAGCGATTTTCAGGAACGCAATTCGAATGAGTTGGGCAACACCTGGATTGATTTTGTCGGGGAACGAGCGACACCTTGTGAGCCAGGTACTCCTCTGAGGGGGCGGAGAATGAAATCAGAGTCAGCACTTCAGGAACGAGCGTTCATCGCGCTTGATTCGTTCCATATTGAAATTCCTTCCTGGGGCTTCGCGAATACTGGGACGCGCTTCGGGAAATTCCTGCAACCGGGGGCTGCCTCGACTCTTGAAGAAAAGTTCAGCGACGCCGGGGAGGTGCACAAGCTCACGGGAGCGACGCCGACCTTGGCTCTGCATGTGCTGTGGGATCTGCCCAGGGGAATTGCAGACGCAGATGCGATCGGCAGGCTGGAAACCAAATACGGCGTTTCACCGGGTTCCATCAATCCCAACCTTTTCCAGGATCAGGAATTCAAATTCGGTTCGCTCTGCAATCCGTCCCCTGAAATCAGGGAGCGGGCAATTCAGCACATGCTCGATTCAGTCGCGATCGCGAATCACCTTGGATCGCGCGATGTATCCCTGTGGCTCCCGGACGGCTCGAATTATCCCGGCACGCAAAGCATGCGCAAGCGCATCGAATGGCTCGAAGAGGCGTTAGTGCGCACACACGGCGCACTCGGGCCCGACCAGCGGTTGCTGGTGGAGTACAAGCCATTCGAGCCTGCTTTCTACCACACAGATATAGCGGACTGGGGCATGGCATCGCATTTCGCAGCCAAGGCGGGACCACAGGCGAAGGTGCTGGTGGATACAGGCCACCACTATGCCGCGCAGAACATTGAACAGGTAGTGGCGTGGCTGCTGCACACCGACATGCTGGGCGGATTCCACTTTAACGATCGCCGCTACGCGGACGATGATCTTACCCTGGGCTCGATCGATCCCTACCAGATCTTCCGCATCTTCCACGAGATCCAGTTGTCGGGCAGCGAGGCGCTTGCGGATATCGCCTTCATGATCGACCAGAGCCACAACCTCAAAGGCAAAGTAGAGGCGATGGTGCAAACCGTTGCGACAGCGCAGGAGCTGTGGTTGAAAGCAGCACTGGTGGACCTGGATAAGCTCGACGAGCTGCAGCTGCGAACCGAACTTGTTGCCGCGGAAGAGTTGTTCCGCGGTGCGTTCTGGCACGACGTGCGACCGCTGGTCAGGCAGTGGCGGCAGGCGCGTGGGCTGCCCGAGGATCCGCTTGCAGCCCTGGCAGAAAGCGGCTATGTGCAGCGCATCACTGCTGAGCGCGGTGGAAAAATGGCATCCGTCGCCACCTATGCTTAGAATTGATACTGCGCAAAAGCTCTTCGGCAGCTACGGTCGCTCGGAGGAACGTCAGCTTGTCCAAACCGAAAATTAAGCGGCTCTACCTCATACCTATTCTTTCGAAGGCCCTGGATGTTCTGGAACTTCTTGACCAGACCAAAGGGGCCATCTCTCTTGAGGATGTTTACCAGCAGACGCGGATTTCAAAGACGAGCGTCTATCGCATTCTGAAGACACTGGTGCACCGTGGGTATGTTGCGCAGGGGCAGAATGGCCAGTACCGCCTGGTGTCGCGCCCGCGCCGTCTGCGTTTTGGCTTTGCGGCACAGAGCGCTGAGATGCCATTTTCGGTAGCCGTGGGAGCGAGCATCGCATTGGCTTCCGCTGCCGCCGGCGTGGAGCTGCTTCAACTGGACAATCGTTACGACCCGGATGTTGCCATCAGGAATGCGGAAGAGTTTGTCCGCCAGCGCGTGGATCTGGTGCTCGAGTTCCAGGTTGAGGAGCATGTCGCTCCCCACGTAGCGCATATCTTCCAGAGGGCCGAAATTCCACTGGTCGCCATCGACGTGCCTCACCCGAATGCCACCTATTTTGGCGTGGATAACTTCGAGGTCGGCTACGAGGCGGGGGCATTGCTGGCGCAGCACGCCATTACCAAGTGGAAGGGCAAAGCGGATTGGGTGCTCGGTATTGGCTTCTCTGAGGCCGGCAGCTTTGTGCAGAGTCGAATTGCCGGCGCCTTTGAAGGCATTCGTGCGCGTCTGGAGGGAATTCCACCGGAGCGCTTTCTGCGTCTTGAAGGACGCGGCATGCGGCAGCCTAGCTTTGTGGCGGTATCAGAATTTCTGCGCACGCACCGCAACGCGCAACGGATTCTGGTGGCGGCTTCGACCGATTCGAGCGCGCTTGGCGTGCTTGACTCGGCGCGCCAGTCAGGGCGCGAGCGGGAGTTTGCCATTGCCGGGCAGGATTGCATTCCAGAGGTACTTGAGGAGATGCGCATTGGCAACAGCGCGATCATTGGCTCTATTTCGCATGGGGCAGAGAGCTACGGCCCGCGCCTCATCCAGTTGGGCATTGCATTGCTGCGCGGCCACAGTGTTCCGCCCTATAACTACGTGCGTCATCACGTGGTGACGCCGGAGTCGCTTGCGCTGGAGTCTGAGGCTCGCGAGAGGGCCGAAGACTGAGGCGCCAGGGCCAGCGCGACCGGGAGACGAGGGATTCACAGCGGTGAGCCTGACGGATAAAGGGTCGTCTTCATCGTTCAAGGTCGGTCTCCCGTTTGACACGCGGGCCCGCATCGCTATCGACCTCGGGGCTGAGAGCTGCCGCGTGTCTCTGTTGCGCTGGCGCGATGACGGTCCCGAGATATCTCTGATTCATCGCATCGCGAACGGCCCCGTGCACCTTGAAGGATCGCTGCGCTGGCCCTTCGACAGAATTCTTGCGGGCCTCGAAGAAGGTTTGGTGAAAGTAGCGCAGGCAGCGCCGGAAGGCGTTGCCTCTATTGCCGTGGACGGTTGGGCGGTGGACTACATGCGATTCGATCGCTCGGGCCGGCCTCTTGGCGATCCATTTTGCTATCGCGATAAGCGCTGCATCGCATCGAAAGAAGCTGCCGAGCAGAGCGTGCCTGCGGAGTGGATGTATCGGCACACAGGTGCGCAGCCGCTGCGGATCAATACGGTTTATCAGCTTCTCGCTGATCGGGATGCAGGTGTCGACGCCAGCGCCCCGTGGCTGAATCTGCCGGAGTACGTGCTGTACTGGCTCGGCGGGCGGCGCGTCGCAGAGTATACGAACGCGACGCATACCGGGTTGGTGAATCTCGCTACAGGCGACTGGTCAGAAGAACTGCTGCAGCGGCTTGGACTGGCGAAGGAAGCCTGCGCCCCGATTGTTCCGGCGGGAACGGTCGTTGGCAAGTTGCGTGGAAAGTTGGCGCAGAACTCGGCATTCCGCGACACCGACTTGATTGCGCCTGCATGTCATGACACAGCGTCAGCGATCGCCGGCATCCCGACGGAAATGGATGGCACGGCGTATATCTGTTCGGGGACCTGGTCTTTGGTGGGAACGCGGATAGCGGCGCCGATCGCGACGCGCGAAGCCATGCAGGCCGGATTCACCAATCAGGGCGCGGCTGGCGGAGGATTCTGCTTTCACGCCAACGTCAACGGTATGTGGATTCTGAAGCAGTGCCTGGAGAGCTGGAAAAACTCCGGACGTTCATGGGAATTGCCTCTGCTGATTGAAGAAGCTGCGAAGCGCGATGACTTTCCGGGTGTTGTTCCGGTCGATGCGCCTGCCCTGATGCTTGATGACGATATGCCCGCTCGCCTCAATGGGCAGCTTCGCGCCGCGGGTTACGCCGAGATCGAGGATCGTGCCGGGAACGAAGCGGTTTTTGCACGCACGATTTTTGAGAGTCTTGCCAGCCGCTATGCGAGCGTGCTGCTGGACCTTGAGCAGATCCTCGGCAGCCAACTCAAGCGCATCCACATTCTGGGGGGCGGCTCCCGGAATCAGTTGCTGACGCAGCTTACGGCTCAGCACACGCAGAAGCCGGTTGAAACCGGCAACGTAGAGAGCTCGACTGTCGGCAACTTCGCGGTGCAGCTCGCGGCAAGCGAAAGCCGCGGCCAGCCCTTATCAGCTGAGCGCGTTCGCCAGTGGGCATTGCTACTTGGCGAGCGTCTTGAAGAGATTCAGCGCTGACCGTCTCAATCAAAAGCGTTGTTGCAATACGAGGTATCGAAGTCCAGATTCTGGCGGCACGCAGTCGCGCATTTGCGCTACGATCAGGCGGGTGCTAATCGCCGCTACGCGACCGACTTGAATCGGCAGCACACGGAGCTCAGGTGAAACGAAATCGCGGCATTCTCGGGTGGGCGCTGCTCAGCTACTTTTTTTTCGTGTCGCTCGCAGGTGCTGCGCACGCGCAGACAAGCCAGTTGCGGCATGTGGCCGATGCGGCGATGGCACGGTGGCCCGCCGGAACACAGGAACAGGCGAGCAGCGAGAATGGCCTGTTGCTCGACGGCCTCGGCGCAGTATGGATGAGTACTGCAGATGGGCGCTACTTCAACTACATCAAAGCGTCGATCGATCCGTTGGTTGAGCCCGACGGGACCCTTGCGTCTGTGCATGGCGCGGAGCGTGACAGGATTCTGCTGGGACGGCAACTGATGTTGTTGTATGGCGTAACGCTGGATGTGAAATACGCGAAAGCCGCGCGAGCACTCTACGAGCAACTGCAGCCCCAATTTCGAAGGGCGGACGATGATCCGCTCCGGCGCAACCTGCTCTTAAGGGCAGCGCCATTTTATGCAGAGTATGCAGCGACCTTCGATCACCCCGAGGCATTCAAGGAGCTGACGCGTCAATTCGTTCTGGCCGATGAGTATAGCCGCAAAAATACGGAGTCCTCGTCGCAGGTTTCGGCGCGCGCGATGGGCGCATGCATGATGGCACTAGTCGATACGCTGGATTATTACCCTGCCGGCGATCCGGGGCGCGCGGAACTCGAGGCGCAGGCGGAACGTGGCGCCGCCGCAATTACCAGATATCAGGACGCTGCGACAGGAGCGTGGCACCGGGAACTTAACAAGCCCTCGGCTCAGGGCAACCCTCTGGACTCGTCAGTCTCGCGCATGTTTGTGTATGCACTGGCGAAGGGCGTGCGGCGCGGCTATCTGCATTCCAGTGATCTTGCCGTTGCGCAACGCGGCGACCAGAGCCTCCGGAGCATCGCTGCAAATTCGATTAGCGACCCAGAGAGCGCAGGCTTGTTTCTGCTTGCCGGTACAGAGACGGAAGCCTCGGCGAATGCGAAGCTGGGGCGTGGCAAAACGGTGTTGATGGATGCATGGTTCAACAGCCAGAAGCGCGCCGACGCCTTCGGGCGCGAGGTCTCCTTTCACTACAAATGGAACGATATGAGCGACTCGGGCTTTTCGCTGCTCGGTCACCTCTTTCGGAGCTTTGGCGCTACAACGGCAACTCTCTACGGGCCGCCGACCCGCTCGGCGCTGCACTCGGCGCAGGTCTACATCATTGTTTCGCCGGACATTCCGGTGAAAAATCCGAGCCCAAACTATATGCAGCCTCAAGATGCGGCAGTGATCGCAGACTGGGTAAAGGCGGGCGGCGTTTTGATGATTCTCGAAAACGATGCAGCCAATGCCGACCTCGATCATTTGAATCTGCTAGCCGATCGTTTCGGCATCCACTACAACAGCATTCTGCGCAAACACGTGATCGGCACACAGTGGGATATGGGCAAGGTTGCGGTTCCGAGCGGCGGCACCATCTTTCACGATGCGCACACAATTTATGTGAAAGATGTTTCCACCATCACCGCGAAGGCTCCGGCAGTTGCCCAACTCATCGATAGCGGCGACATTTTGATGGCAACCGCACAGTATGGAAGGGGCACGGTCTTCGCGATGACCGACCCATGGCTCTACAACGAGTACACGGACGGTCGCAAGCTGCCGGTTGAGTACGACAACTTTGCCGCTGGCAAAGAAGTGGTGCGGTGGGCGCTGTCGCTGGTACCGCCGGCAAAAACGGGCCCGCTGAAGATCGAGGCGAAGCGGTATTAAAAGCTGTACGGATCTTCCGCAGTCGCGAGTTCCTTTCCGAGAGTGGGCGGTCCCGGGGAGAGGATCCGATCGAGCAGTAATGCGGAACCTTTGCCGGCAAAGGCCGCCACAAGAACGGTCGCAAGACAGGTGAGCACCGCCAGGCGCGGGCCACCCTGGCTGAGAACCAACGCGACTGCGGTGAACGGCAAGTGATAGCCTCCACTGATGCCGCCCGCAGCGCCGGCGGCACCGGCGAGATCGCTCGGTACCGCAAGCGAGGGCGCAAACACCCGGCCTGCGAGGTCGCCAATTGCGAGGAACGGCACAAAGAGGCCGCCGCAGCCACCTGCAGCCGCAGATGCGGTTGTGGCCACTGCGCGGAGCACATCGACAGCGAGCACAGTCAATGCCGATGCCCCGGTCGCAGTTTCTACCCATGTGATCGCTCCGCCTCCCGGGCCAATGGCCGCCCCCGGCGCGGCGATCATCGAGACGATGAGCGCGGCCGCTCCCAAAGTCAGCGCGCCCAGCACCAGCCGGACAAGCGGGCTGGCCCGCCAGGCTTTGGCTCTATAAATCGCTGCGCCCGAGAGCGAGGTGATTGAGCCAGAGAGTGCTCCGATGAGCAGCGCGGTCACAATTGCCTGATAAACGCTGTGCGGCGGTTCCTTCGGGACGACCAGGCGAATCAGGTTGACCCCCATAGAGATATTCAAGAGCCATCCAACCAGTCCGCCCACCAGTGCCGCGGTTACTCGCTCAGCGTTGAGCGGCGCCTTGTGGCGACGGCCCAGTTCAAGAATGTACGCCGTGCCAACTAGGGGAATTCCCATCAGCACCGCCACGCCGGCCGCCGCACCGCCGACGGCCGCAGGCCGAAGAAGACGATGCCATCTAGATCCAAGCGCGGCTCCCGCGGCGATGCCCATGTAGGCTGCGGGCGCCTCTGTGCCCATTGGGCCGCCGAAACCTACCGTGGCGAAAATGGCGAGAAGTCGAATGGGTGCAAGACGCCATGGAAAGCGTTCTTCAGCGCCTGCGGATGAGACCATGTCGTCCGTCAGATGCGATCGAGCGGCGCCAGGTGGAAAGCTTCTCCACGCTGACGCCAGTCGCGGGTGCTCCGGATCTTCCTCTCCACTGGTTAAGCCCAAGCGGTAAAGCACCAAAACCGAAAATGCGAGACCCAGCAGAGGTACGAGGATCATGATCCAGGTCTTCTGTCCGGAGACCAGGGCCAGCATTTCCTTAAGGATTTGGGTGAATCCTACGACCATCAGCGCCGCGATCGATCCGCCCAAAAGAGCGCCGAGCACGGAGATAGCAATGGTTGATGGTGAGGGCGCGGCGGCGGTCGACGCAGTCACTTCTCGCATAGGGGCAGATCCGAAATGTTTCGCTGGCTGGGCCGGGGCGCGATGGTGTCTATCGTGCTTTGTAAATGTTGAAGGAGCTACGATCTGGGCCGACTCGAACAGGAGCTTATGCGGATCTTGCGGGCGGGCAGAAAAGGTGGTCGAGGCCCCCGTCTGCCTCAAATAGATAGATGCCGATAGTTGAGTTGCCGTCCAAAAATCCATTGGCCCAATCCAACGAGCAGACGGAATGGCTTCTTGTATTCAACGATGCGTTGGGAGGAGAATCGAGAGGAATCGAGTGCGGCCGCCTCGCTGCACTGACGAAGGACGGTGGCCTTGCTCAATCGTAATGCGGTCATCACCGGGGCCTCATCGGGCATTGGCCTCGGAATTGCCGAGGCGTTTGCCGCAGCGGGCTACTCCCTGGTGGTTAACGGAATTGCCACGCCAGCCGAGGCCCGGTCGCTGACCGAGCGCCTTCAGCAAAAGGGCGCAGAGAAAGTTCTTTTTCACGCGGCCGATCTTACCGATCCCGAGCAGTGCGCGGCGCTCATTCGCGATGCTGCAGCACAGTTGGGCGCTATCGATATTCTCGTCAATGATGCGGGTATCCAGCATGTCGCGCCTGTAGAACGGTTCCCCGTTGATCGGTGGGACGCAGTTCTTGCGGTCAATCTGTCGGCTGCCTTTCATACCATCCGCGCCGTGCTTCCCGGCATGCAAGAGCGCAGGAATGGGCGCATCATCAACGTCGCATCGGTGCACGGGCTAGTCGGGTCAATTCACAAATCCGCCTATGTAGCGGCGAAGCACGGCCTCATTGGCCTCACAAAAGTTGTTGCGCTTGAGAATGCCGCGAATGGAATTACATGCAATGCAGTCTGCCCTGGATGGGTGCTGACGCCGCTGGTGCAGAAGCAGATCGATGAGCGCAGCGCGCAAAGTCGCATCCCCAGCGACGAAGCGGCACGGGAGATGCTTAAGGAAAAGCAGCCCTCGGGGCAGTTCACCTCGGTTGAAGATGTGGCCGCGCTCGTGTTTTTTTTGTGTTCGGCGGCGGCCTCGAATATCACCGGCGCCTCCCTCACAATCGACGGTGGCTGGACCTCACAGTGACGTTTCTGCATGACACTTCAACCTTGACCCGAACCGTCCCCAAGCAAATTACCTGCGCGCCGCGCAGCATGCGCGATTGACAGGGAAGAAGATAGCCCGGGCAGTTCCCACTGTGCGGGAAAATCGGATACACTCTCCTTCAACTTCAAGATGATTCGTGAGCCGTGGAGCCACAGTGGTGTGCCACCGCGGCGCGATGCACTTTGGCCGGCCAGATCGTTCCGTGCGAATGGCGAAGCCTTCGGCATGCAAGAGCGCGCCGAAGCACGCTTCGGCTTCCCGGCGCGCCTCTGAACGCCGCAGGGGCAAGCGATCGAAGCTGACTGGGACTGGACGTTAAGTTGATTTACAGACTTCACGAATTGAATCGTGCTCTACTCGGCCCCGCTACCCACTTGGCCCACTCCTACTCACAGATGCTTTCCACGCCTGCGAACTGGCTTTCGCATCTGCCCGGCGCCGCACGCGTTGGAGCCGGCTACGAGTTCTTCTACCAGATCAGCAAGAATTACGAAAAACCAAAATTCGATATCGATCGCGTGGACGTCCGCGGCGCCACGGTACCGGTTCTTGAGCAAACCATACTGGCAAAGCCTTTCTGCAACCTGCAGCGGTTCAAGCGATACAGCGACAACGCTGATGTCATTGCGGGACTGAAACGCGATCCGGCGGTGCTGGTGGTAGCACCTCTGTCCGGTCATCACGCAACACTGGTGCGAGATACCGTGCGCGCGCTGCTTTCCGAGCATAAGGTGTATGTCACCGACTGGATCGATGCGAGGACTGTGCCGCTCGATCAGGGCGCCTTCACGCTTGACGATTACGTTGCCTACATACGAGAGTTCATTCGGCACATCGGCGCCGAGCGTCTGCACGTGATTTCAGTGTGCCAGCCGGCAGTCCCGGTACTTGCCGCGGTTGCGCTGATGGCTGCGGCCGGGGAGACGGAACCGCGCAGTCTTACCTTGATCGGCGGCCCGGTTGACACGCGCAGAAACCCGACCGAGGTAAACAAGTTCGCTGCGGCCCGGCCGTTGGGCTGGTTCGAAAGCAATCTGATTCACAAGGTGCCGGAGACCTATCCAGGGCGGGGACGCCGCGTTTATCCCGGATTTCTGCAGCACGCCGCGTTCGTTGCCATGAATCCCCGCCGGCACATGGGTTCTCATTACGACTATTATCAGCATCTGGCGGAGGGCGACCTTGAAAGCGCTGCGGCGCACCGCCACTTCTATGACGAATACAACGCGGTGCTCGATATGCCAGCCGAGTATTATCTTGATTCCGTTCGCATCATTTTCCAGCAACACCTGCTTCCGCGCGGTCGGTGGAACATCGGCGGCGAGCGGGTCGCACCGGAAGCAATAACAGGCGCCAGCCTGCTTACAATCGAGGGTGAGCTCGACGACATAACCGGTCTCGGCCAGTCGCAGGCGGCCCACGATTTATGCAGCGGCATTGCTGCTGATCGAAAGCGCCATTTCACTGTGCGATGCGCGGGACACTACGGCATTTTCAGCGGGCGGCGTTGGCGCGAAATTGTGTATCCGCAAGTGCGCGATTTTATTGCGGCCGCCGACGAAATTAGATCGAGGCGCACAGTCGTTTCACTGTGACTCCGCGACTGCTACAGGCACGCCTAGTCCGCGCATTCACAGGTCGAGAGACTTCCGCCGCGCCTGCCAGTAGCCAACCATCCAGCCTTCATCAAAGGCCATTTCCGAGCGCCGTCGCTGGCTTCGATTGAAAAGCAGCCCCACGAACGTCACCGCGCCAAATCCCAGAAAGAAGGCTTTGAAACAGTCATTCATATGCAACGCTCCTCATTTGTGCCTGACAGGCTCGGGCGCTACCAGTGGATGAGTGCAGATCCCCAGGACAGGCCACCGCCAAATCCCGAGAGCATGACTCGTGAGCCCGGCTGCAGGCGACCGGTTTCCATGGCTGCCTGCAGCGTGAGAGGTATGCTGGCCGCCGCAGTGTTGCCGTACCGTTCCACCGTTGTGACCGTTCGCTCCATCGACAAGCCAAGCGACGTCATGATGGCTTCTATCATGCGCAGATTGCTCTGATGCAGCACCAGCAGGTCCAGGTCGTCAGGAATGAGATTGTGCTCGGCAAGCAAAGACCGAATCACCTTGGGTACAGTGTCGACGGCAAAATCCCAGACCTTTGGGCCGTCCATCACAAACTTATTCGATTGCTTTTCGAGCACGTTTGCACTGACCGGCATCCGCGTACCCCCAGCCGGTACCTGGATGTAGCTGCTGCCGCGACCGTCGCTACCAAGGTGGAAATGAATTCGCTGTTCCGTTTTATCGGTATGAGATAAAAGCACGGCGCCGGCGCCATCGCCAAAGAAGATGCAGGTGCGGCGATCACTCCAATTCAGAATTTTTGAAAATGCGTCCGTTCCGATGACGAGTACATTTCTAAATTGTTTGGGGGCGCCGATCATCATACCCTGCGCCACGTTCAGCGCGAAAACAAATCCAGCGCAGACTGAGTTGACGTCGAACGCCGGGCATTTTCTGTCAGCAACGCCGAGTTTTTCCTGCACCAGGCAGGCAACCGCCGGCTGCGAATGATCCGGTGTCGCGCAAGCCACCACGATGAGGTCGATTTCTGCTTTGTCCATGCCGGCATCGTTCAAACAGCACACGGCGGCCTCGCATGCCATGTCGCTCGGCGCCTCATCTGGTGCTGAGATCCTCCGCTCCAGAATTCCAGTCTTGGTTGTGATCCATTCATGAGTAGTGTCGACCTCCTTTGCCAAGTCATGGTTGGTTACAGTCTTGTTGGGTACGTAGGCTCCGACGCCGCTAATTTGAATGCCCATTGTGATCACTCCGAAAAAGGTCTGCTTGCTGCTGCTCAAGCGGCAGCGGTTTTTGGACCCTTCTCCGTAACTCGTGAATTGCGCTCGTGGAGGAACATTCGGCACTTTGTTTGGCCGTACTGCTTCAGGTCGTTGAGTAGCCCGGGACGCCGATCCAGTTTCGATCGGTATCCGAGTTCTCGATCGAGCACAATGCGAGAGATGCGGATTGGGTGGATATCGGGGTCCTTGAATCTGCCCTCGGATATTGCCTTATTGAGCATTTTGATAAATCCAATTTCCTGTTCCATCGAAAGATTGCCTGAGAGCGCGTTGCGCCGGTCAAGAATCTCGTGCGTTTCGGTGGGGACGCGGGGGCAGGTGCTGAGATTGATCTGAATAAGCCAGAGTTCGTCGATCTGGTAATCAATCAGATCGTGGATGGGCGGGTTCTGGGAGAAGAGGCCGTCCCAGAAAACTCCGCGGCCAGGGACAGAGACAGCGCGAAACAGTTCAGGGATCGCAGCCGAAGCCAGCAGGCATTCGACACAGAGCTCTTTCCCGGTAAACAATTCGAAGTGGCCGCTGAGTACTTCGACTGCGCCAATTTGAAGAATGGGTGCACCGGGCTTGTGTGCGAGTTCCCGAAGCTCCTCGAAATTGAAATAATGGTTGAGAATGTCACGAAAGCGATCCTCTCCCCACGTCGGCAGATTGTATGGACTGACCTCGGGCATCACCATCATGTCCCGCAATCCCATGGCGCTCATCATGGATTCATTCGCGATTCGATCGAGTGGGTCGGTTGCGGCCGTAGCTTCCCAGAACCCCTGCAGCTTTTGAACTGCGAGCTTCCGGTCATTGCGCACCAGCCCATCCCATGCGAGCGCGGCACAAATCGCGCCACCGGAGGTTCCGCTCAACGCGACTACGTCTACGTCCTCAGGCAGAGACCCCATGAGGCCTTGCAGAACCCCGGCAGTGAATGCGGTGTGACTGCCTCCGCCCTGGCACGCAATTGCAACACGGGCTTTTGACGGATCATTGCTCGTCGGTTCATCAGCTTTCTTCATTATTCCTCCTCTTTTTTCAGTCGCGTGACTTACCACAGATCTTCCTAACCGCCGACCACAGTGGAGCGGTCAGCCAGCCATCGTGTCGCTTCGGGCCAGAAGGTTTTCTGAGCCCTGCTGCCAACCACCAGGCCAACGTGGCCAGCCTCGATCATCATGGACGTGATCTCCTGCGATCCAACATGAGGACGAATGCCCTCGGTGGAGGATGGCGCGACGAGGTGATCGTTTCTTGCCGTAAGCAATAAGAGCGGGCATTGGATCCGGCTGAGGTCTGCGAACCCGCCATCGATCTGGAACGCGCCGCGAACAAGCTTATTGGCCTGAAAGAGGTCCTTCACAAATTCTCGGAACGTCTCCCCGGCGACCGGGACGTTGTCGTTGACCCATCGCTCCATCGCAAAGTAATTCGTGACCATTTGAGGGTCGTCCATCTGCTCGTAGAACCCGATGTACTTCTCGACGAGATTTTGAACGGGTTTCATCGAGACAAAGCAGGCTTGCAGGAACCATGCCGGACAATTGCCGTAGGTATCGATCAAGGCATCGACGTCGAAATACTTTGGTTCAGTCCAGCAACTCAGCAGGGAATCTCGAGCCCCGAAGTCGATAGGCGCAGCCAGCAGGCCGAGCGTCTTGACCCGTTCGGGATGGAGCGCGGTGAACAATGCAGACATCGTTCCTCCCATGCAGTAGCCCAGCAGATGGAGGCTCGAGCAACGATGTTCGCGAAGAATTAACTGGACGACCTCCGTCAGGAATCCACAAACGTAGTCCTCAAGCCTGAGGCCGCGATCGGCGTCGGAAGGAACACCCCAGTCAATCAGGTAAACATCAAAACCCCGCTCGATGTAGCGTCTGATTACGCTTTTGTCCGGCTGCAGATCGAGGATGTAGGGCCGATTGATCAAGGCATAGCAAAACAACAAGGGCTCGGAGTAGATGGCGGGTGTCTCTCTCCGATAACGCAGCAGCCTGAATCCGCGCCTCTGCAATACAACGTGATGTGCGCTTGTGCCAACACGCGTTTGAAGCGCCAACTCGGCAACCCGCGGCACGCTCCACATGCGGCGCAAGATCCTCTGCTGCTCGGCAAACATCATCTCCGGAAACGTGTAGCCAGCATTGCCGTCGATGCCCATCTTCACCCGCCCAGGGTTTCCGCTAACTGCCATCCATAGTCTCCCGAGCTCTCGATGCGCAAAGGTTTCCCTTCACATTGCCATGCCGCCGTTGACGTCGAGAACATGGCCGGTGACAAAACCGGCTGCCGGTGAAGCCAGGTAGACGACGCTCATGCCAATCTCCATCGGATCTCCAAGACGCCCCACCGGCGTAATGTCGAGCACCGATTGCAGAGCTTTATCGGAGACCGAATCGAGCATGCGTGTTCGGATAAATCCGGGAGCAATCGCATTCACCGTGACCCCCTTACGGGCATACTCACGCGCCAGGGCCTTGGTAAATCCGATAAGCCCGGCCTTCGCGGCGGCATAGTTTGCCTGGCCAAAATTTCCGATTCGTCCGACGATGCTCGAGACGTTGATAACACGGCCCCAGCCACGGGTTGCCATTCCATCAATGAAGCACTTGGTAATGTCGAAGACGCTGGTAAGGTCAGTGTTAATCACCTCATCCCAGGCGCATCGATCCATCTTTCTAAAAACGCCGTCGCGCGTAACTCCGGCATTGTTCACAAGAATGTCGATAGCCTCGAAGTCCTCGTTGACTCGAGCGCACATCGTTGTTACCTCGCCCTGAATTCCCACGTCGAACGAGTAGGCTTCTGCGCGACGGCCCATATCGCGAATCTCATCGCAAACGCTCCTCGCGCAATCGGCGCCAGTGCTGCTTGAGCCAATTGCGACGTCAGCCCCGGCCGCCGCCAGCGTCAATGCGCAGGCCCTGCCTATGCCGCGGGAACCGCCGGTTACAAATACCTTCTTGCCGACAAGGCTGAATGTCGGAATCAGGACTTCACGGGACATTGGTAGAGTGGTCGGTAGTGTGGTCGCCATCGGAAACGCTCCTATCCGGTTGAGGGGAAGATGGTGGAGTGGGCCGTGTCATCGTTCTGAGGCTCTGTTGCATGAGCACAAGGAACTCAGGCGATCGCATGTAGTCGTCAAGCGTTCGAGTCAGGTGAGCGAACCACAGACTGCGCAGTATCTTGGGGTCCCAGAAGGGCGCCATTCCTTCAAGTTGCTTCTGCCACAGCTCGTTGGCACGTTGCCAGCTTTCAAGCCATTGCTCTGTCAAGGCAATAAAAGGATTGGATCTCCACTCTTCTCCGGAGGGTGGCATCTTGAGCTCCTCGCAGGGATGAAGTGTCGTCGTTCGCTTACTTTCTTCGGGCGAGAGGGTTTAAGCGGTTTGCGAGCGGAAAAAACGCGTCGAGGCTCAGTTCAATTAAGCCGTAACTTCATGAGCCATTTCGAGCGACTTGTCGGTCCATTTTCTCAGGTCTTGCAGCTGGGCCTCAGACCGATCGATTGAGGTCTTGATCAACTTTCGCCAAAGATCTTCGACCATCTTGCGATATTCCTCGGGCGATTTCGCCTCAGTGAGATGGAACGACTGCTCGATCATCTGAATGCCGGATGCGTAGCTGGATTCAAGCGCTTCCTTATGCTTGTTCAGCATCTCGACCGAGAGCTCAATCCAGCGCTTTTCGAGGTTTCCGACAAGCTCCGATGAAAGTCCAGCAGTTTGAGGCGCCGAGAGACATTGTTGGGTCCAGAACCTAAGCATCTCTTTCTGCATTTGCATGGAAGACTCGGACGCCTTGCTGAAATCCTCGAAGAGTTGATTGAGCATCGGCCCCTCCAATTTTAAGGTTGGTCTGACAGAGGTTGAGTGAATCCTGCAAACTGGAGGGTCGAGTAACCCTGCAGCACAGAGTGAAACTGCGCTAACGTCCCGTATTTCTTTTTGAGGGCAGGACGGCGAAGAAAGTTGCTTGTGCGCCGGTCTAAGAAGCGCGCCAACACAGAATAAAAATCAATCCGCGCGGGCCTCTCCGTAGGCGTTTTCAGAGCGCACTTTTCGTTTTCGATTTTGTGTTTATTCATCCTGTGGATTCAAATCTCTTACGCAGAGTGCTGAGCAGGAATACATTTTCCCTCACGGTACCTTGGTTCCGTCTTCGGAAAGAGCAACGTGAGGGAGCATCAGTCGCTGTCATTGCCTTCTAGAAGAGAAGGTTGAGGAAGTAGTTCGACTGCTGGCGAAGGACTCTAACTCATGCAGTCGCCGAAGCATCGCGAAGATCACGCCCTGGTTTGACCTCTTCTCGTATCGGGGGAGGGTGCAGAGTCGATCGAAATCAGATTTTGCTTTAGAGCGAAGAGGACCATGGCCGCATTGCTCTTTAGATTGAAGGCCTCCATGAGGTGGCGCTTGTGAAACTCGACGGTCTTCTCGCTCAAATTGAGAATTCCGGCGATTTCTTTCATCGAATTTCCTTCGGCGAACAGCTGCAGGAATTCTCGCTGTCGCGAAGTTGGATCTTTGGAGAATTGGCGTGCCTTGGCTTTTGTTGCAACCCAATCCTCGGCTCGCAATTTTGGAGCGAGATAGGACCGGCCGTGCATTACGTGTTCAATGGCTACCTGGAGTTCGGAGACTCCAGAGTGCTTGAGAACGAATGCGATCGGTCCAAGCTGAAGTGCCGCAGCTGCTAGATTCGGGTCGTCTCGCATTGTCAGGAAGATAAACCTTATGTTCGATGCCTGCTCCCGGATTCTCCGAGCCGCGTCCAGCCCATTTAGGATCGGCATTCCGATGTCTGTGATCACTGCATCTGGTCTAAGCTTCAGAGCCTCTAACACCATTGATCGGCCATCCGGAGCTATTCCAACAACCGTGCAGGATTTAGATAATGTATCGCGCAATGATTCGGCGAAGATTGCGTGGTCATCGGCGATGAGCACGCGCGGGCGGCTATTGTCGTTCTGCTGTGTCGTCATAAGGCATCACTGACCTTTCCGGACCAGTCGAGCGAACGTGCGCAGAGGCCATTTTCAAAAAGAGTCTACGAAGCGTTGATCGAGGAGGAATGACGTGATCACTTCCCCCAAAGACGATTGATTTCTCATGGGAAGCACGCGATGCCGGGATGCATCAGAGGTTGGGAAGCTGCCGTGGGAGGTGGATCAAAAGGCTTGCTCTGGTGGGGTACGGCAGACTGCCGGGTGGGGTGCAGATCCGGGTCGAGCCTCTTCGTACAGAGAACATCTTACGCGATCATTGTGCGCGATGGAAGGTGCAGCCCTGCGCAAAACACGAAATAGAGTCTGCCGGCTGAAGAACTTTCCCATGGCTGGTGATGATGCGAAGCACGGCGTCCGAGGGTCGATGCCGCTGGTGATCGGTCAGCGCGCCTTGTAAAAGCGAATCCGTACCGCAGGCTTTCCATCAACCGTAGTTGTGCCTTGAAGGGTGCCCACATAAACTCCGTCGTTGAGCCAATCGTATTTGCCGAGCGGCGCCTCGAAGACCGGGCCGGTTAGCAGGCGGGAACTCTTCTCGCTTTTGCCGGGGCAGAACGTTCCCTTGTTGAGAACGTTGATGATGACTCCGTCGTCGGTCTGGATCATGTAGTCGGCCTTGATCTGGTGGCAACCTGACTTCGAAGCCAGCTGCCAATCCCATCCGCCGGGCAGAATCTTACCCTTGATGTTTGGCCCAGCAAAGGTACCGCCGGTGATGGGAACGATGTTTCGCTCGCCCCATGGCGTTTCTCCCGGATGCAGAGCTTCACCCAGAGTCACGACTTCCTCGTAGACGAAGTCGAGCTTCGGTGAGTCTTCTGGAGCGTTGGAGGCTGCCTGCGCCTGAAGACGAATCGGCGAGTGACTTGAGAGAAGAACAGCGCCCGCGACGAGAACGAGGCGGAAGGTGAGCATTTTACGCAGAGGGTGCACGACCGATATTGTGACACAGCGGAGGGTGCGTTGAGATTGGTGCTTTCCTACCCTTCGGCGACGCAAGGCGAAAGGGCGGCCAACCTAGCGGCGGAGAGGGTGTATCGCTTTCCCAGGTTTCAGAAGCGAGATCTCCACCCCACAGACGAAGACCTGTCTGTGGGGACCCCGGCCCTGGGGCACCCACTTGTCGTGGATGGGAAGAATCCCAAAGACCTGGGCCACCCGCCGGCACCTGTCACTTGCGACAGTAGTAATCGAATGATTCGATGGCTAGCATTCTCCGCACTAGCGTGCTGTTTTGCTTCAGCCAGCGAAGCATGAACAGCTTCGGATGACGCACACTTTTCTGGCTCCAAGGAAAAGGAGAGTATCAAAATGAAGCCGCTCATGCCTCCGATCAAGAAGGCGGAGACAGCGCCGTCGCTCGTGACCCAATAGAACAAAGCCTCAGGGTGCGGCGCGAGCGCCACCCTGAAGCTTTAGGCTGGGCAGGCTCGTCGTGTTCTGGATCCCGGTCGCCGCGAATAGTGCAGTCATCCCAGGTCTCGCCCCAAATCATGAGCCCTCTCGTCACAAGCCTGATCGTGTTCCTGTGCGTCTTTTCGAGCGCGCTTGTCGGTGTCTTTGTTTCGCCCAGGCTGCCCAGCGACCACGTCAGTCAGAGCTCAAAGGATGTGGTGAGGCTGGCGATGGCGTTGGTCTCGACGACTGTGGCAGTCGCGCTGGGGCTGCTGATTTCTTCGGCCAAGAATTTCTACGATACGCAAAACAATGAAGTGACCCAGCTCGCCGCCAACTACATAATGCTTGACCAGGTCCTCGCATTTTATGGGCCGGAAACGAGAGGGGTGCGCTCTGGCCTGCGGGACGGTCTGGCAAATCTGTTGGGCGACGATGTGCACAGCATAAACAGATCCGATAAGGCCTATGTGAATATCAAGTCCGGGAGCCACCTTCAGCAGGATGTCTCCGCAGCAGTAGAGGGGCTTTCCCCGAAGGATGACAATCAAAGAGCTCTGAAGGCGGAGGCGCGGAGTGTTGTATTCCAGCTCGGCCAAACACGTTGGTTGATCTTTGAACAGAACGTAGTTCCCGTTCCCAGCCTCTTGCTGCTTATGCTTGGGACCTGGCTCATCCTGTTATTCCTGAGCTTCGGGATATTTGCGCCTCGCAACCTGACCGTTCTTGTTGGATTGTTTCTGGCTGCGCTGGCCGTGTCCGGCGCGATTCTGCTGATTCTTGAAATGTACCATCCTCAACTTGGACTGATTCGAGTTTCCGACGCTCCTCTGCGCGCTGCTCTGGCACAGATTGGGCAATAGCGACAAGCGCATATAGGCGATAATCAACCACTAACCGCGAGGGTGATGAAGCGACGGATGCGGCTGGCAGGGGGCGCGGGCTGGCGCATCAGCCCAGAGATTGCGATAAAAAGCTAAAGGCCGTCCTTGCGGGCGGCCTTTAGTTTTGCGCGAAGCGCGTCTGCTGCATGCAATGCCTCAGTCCCCGGCGACGGGCTCGGCGGGCTGCTGACGGTTGATGGGGCTGGCCGCGTTGTTGGAAGCGGGGCGGATGGAGTCGAGCGAGACCAAGCCCTCGACCGGCTTTTCACCGAGAACATGTTCGCGGTAGAGCTTGGCCATCTTCTGATTCTCGGCTTCCTGCTTGAGGTCGCGGGCGCGAATCTTTTCTTCGCGGGCGTTCTTGGCGATGCCGAGATTGTCGAGCGTGTGGTTGGCTTCAGAGTTGACGTGCTCCATGTTGAGCACGAGCTCGTGGCCGACGTTGGTCATGCCGACCTTCTTGCCACCGGCGAAGATTTCGTGACGGCCGTGCTCCTCGTACCACTTGGTGAGGGTGGAGGTCATGTGCATCTTCTCGATGATGTTGCGCCAGCCCACGCCGGTGTTATAGGCGCAGAAGCTGATTTCGCCTTCCTGCGTGGCGTAGGGAATGATGCACTGCTCGGTGCGGCGGAAGTCGTAGTTAAAGAGATCCTGGAACCACATGCCGGCGATGAAGAGGAAGTTCCAGCGGTCCTGGCGGCGCTTCTGGATGTCTTCAAGCGTACGGTCGCCCTTGACGCTACCGTAGTTCTTGCCGGTGGCGTTGAAGGTCTTGTCCATCTTCTTGAGCATGTCAGTGATCTTGAAGTGGGTGGGCGACTGGAAGGGATCGTAGTTGCGCATGAGCGCGAGGCCGAAGCCGATGACCGAAAGCCACTTGCCGCGGGCGGCGTCGTTGACCTTGGCAAGGTCCTTTGCGACCTTGTCCATGTTGAGGAAGGCAGTGACGGGCGCGGCTTCCTTGGTTTCCTTGTCGATCATGAGGGCCATGCCGATGCCGCAGTTGGGGTGGCATCCGCAGGAGAGCTGGCCCCACTCGGCGGAGGGCCCATGGATGAGATCGGCCCAGTCAGAGAAGGTGCTCATGAAGCTGATGGGGAACCAGTCGCGGGCGGGCTCGCCGAGGCCGACCTGCTTTTTGACGTCGTGAGCCATGTGCGAGAGGGTGTAGCGCTGCGCGAAACGGCGCTCGTCGCTGATCTCCTCGTCGCGGCCGGTGAAGCTGACGGGCTGGAAGGAGAGGAAGCTGATCTTGCGTGGGTTGTCGAGGGCGAACTCGATGATGCGGCCAACCTGCTCGTTGTTAATGCCGTTAATGATTGTGGTGACGGGAACGATTTCAACGCCGGCTTCGTGCAGGTTGTTAATGGCCTGGAGCTTGACGTCGAAGAGGTTGCCGACCTTGCGGTGCGAGTTGGCGGCGTTGCCGATGCCATCGAACTGGAGGTAGACGTAACGGAGGCCGGCCTCGGAAGCGGCGCGGCAGAGCTCCTTGCTCTTGGCGAACTCGATGCCGTTGGAGGCAGCCTGTACTGAGTTGTAACCGACCTTGCGGGCGTAGGCGACCGCGTCAAGGAAGTAGGGGGAGAGCGTGGGCTCGCCGCCGGAGAACTGGACGCTCATCTGCCGCCGGGGCTTGATGGTGATGGCGTTGTCCAGCATGGTCTTGATTTCTTCCCAGGTAAGTTCGTGGACGAAGCCGACCTGGTTGGCGTCCATGAAGCAGGGATCGCACATCATGTTGCAGCGGTTGGTGAGGTCGATGGTGAGCACCGATCCGCGGCCATGAGTGACGGTCGAGGTGCCATGGTTATGCAGCTTGTCGTCATTGTGGGCGCGGATGTCGCGGCCGGGGAAGACCTCTTCAAGGTGCTTGAAGAAGGCGGGGTCCATGGACATGACGTCTTCAAAGTGGCCGTGCTTGGGGCAATCCTTCACCATGAGGATCTGGCCGTCGCGCTCGATGATCTGGGCCTTGATTTCGCCCACCTTCTCATTGAGCAGGACTTCGTGAGGCAGCTTGCCGTCGATGATCTGCTGGCGGATCTCAGGGACGCACTTGGGACAGAGCGAGTCTGTGGTGCGGGGCCAGCCGAGGGGCGGCTTCTCTTTCTGATAGCTCTTAAGGAGTGGCTTGTCGCTCCATTTGGGGGTGAAGGACGGGTTCGGGCTGATGCGATTCAGCCGCTCGTAGACCACCCAGGCGCCTTTGGCTGCGTAGACCGCTACCTTTTCAGCGTATTTGACTGCTTTGGACATGGTTTGCGCTGCTCCTCTTGAAGTAGTGACCGGCGGGGGTTCTGCCGGTTTTGCGCTCAGGCCGCAGTGTGGCGCTGGCCGAGACGCAAGAATTCAGTACGAGGGTAACCGGAAGTACCCGTCGATCCAACGCGAGTGCAGCGAATGGGGAAATCGCCACCTGAATGGCGAGCATTCCGCCCTGAACGGCACTGGGAAAACTGGCTATCCTGCGGACCGTGATGCACTTAGCCGATGCACGAGCCTGGGGCTCTGGCCAGCTTTCTAGTCGCTGCCGCTGGGGCGGGCGACCTGATTAATGATGCGCTGGATGATGACGTTGTGGAAGCTGAACCGGCGGGCGACGTCGGGCAGGAACTCCGACACAAGGTTGTCAGTTGGCACAAGGGCGAAGGTGAAGGCATAGCGCCTAGCGCTCGAGGGCAGGTCAGTCTCGCGGCCCGGCACGTAGAGGTTGCCGATTTCGTCGTCAATGGCGAAACCGATAATGTTGGCAAGGTTAGGCATGCCATGGCCGCTATCGCTGCGGGCCCACACAACCTGCGTGCAGGTGTTGAGCAGCCGGCGGGGAATGGAGGCGTGCGGCATGCGGTGGTAGTGGGGATTCTGGTGAAAGATGGAGGGGATGGCAAAGGTGCCGAAGAATTCCCCGGTCATGTCCTGCGCGTAGGCCACGCCGACATTGCGGCCAAAGCCCGGCATGCCTGGACCGTAAGCGGTGTGAGCGTTGGAGCCGATCACGATGGCGGAGGTGCCGACGATGGCGATGGCGTTGATGGGGTCGACCACGTTGCGCGCGGCGAGCCAGCCCTTGTCCATCGGCGTGAGGCGTTTGTCTTTAGGACCGTCGAAGAAGTGCTCGACCCAGTTGGATTTTGCAGCGCAGTGAGGCGCAGGCATGATCGCGGCGGCGGGCACAGGCGCTGGAGTGGCAAGCGCGGGTCCGGCACTGGGGGCGGGAGGATCCTGCGCAGGACAGCCGGCGCCCGGAGCAGTGGTCGCGGCAGGGACGGTATGGCTTTGGGGAGCATCCGGCAGCGTGGCGGAAGGGGGTTCCTGAGCCCGGGATACAACCCCTGTCGAGCAGGTAAGAAGCCCAAAAAACAGGCAGCAGGCAATGGATTCCGCAGTTTGCGGTAGAAACCGGCGCCAGTGCGCCGACTGGCGTGCTTGCAGTGTCTGTCGTTCCATAAATGCTGAGAAATGTGCCCTCAGGCCGCCGCGGCCCGCCGGCGTCTACTGATAGTGTCAGACGAAGCGCCAGCAGGGGAAGTCACTTTTGTGACGATGCCGGAAATGCCTGAAGTATTGACGCTGTGGGCACATTCTGGGTAATTCGCGCCCAAGGTGGAATTGACGGAGCGTCCAACTCCTCAAGAGACTGGATGCTGAAACTGGATGCGAGGTGACGTACCGTGAGCTCTTATCCTCCCCCTCCCCCGGGAACCGGGCCGGGTACCGTAGGCCAGCGTATCGACGAAGCAATCGAGTTGATCGAGATGGAACTGCGCCATGCGATTGCCTACGTGAATGACGCGGTTGTGCCGCAGGTGCGCGGCGAATCAATCAATGCCATGCGCAAGCTTTCTGACACGTTGCGCAATCTAGCCGATCGTATGGAAAAGACGCGAGGGCCGCGGCCCTGAGCGGCGAATTGAGAATGCGGAAGCTGGCGCAGGGAGCAGCGGCGCTGGCGGCAACAGGCGCGGTGTTGCTGGCAGGCTGCGGACACCACGAAACTGTCGCGCGGGCTCCGGCGCAGCAGACGGCGCCTCCTGTGGATCAGCCGGAGCCGCCGTCGCAGCCGGGGTTACCGACGCAAGCGGCACCGCGGTCGCAGGCCGGCGTGGCGACAGGAAGAATTCCCGTTACTGCGGTTCCGGACGGCGGGGTGAGTGCAGCGGATCTGGATTTTGTTCTGACGCACAGGCCGATTTTCAGCGAGCAGGGACTGGCGACGTGGTATCGCGCCCCTTACAAGGGGCGGAAGGCGGCGAATGGGCAGGTCTTTCGGGATGACGCTCTGACGGCGGCGCACAGGACGCTGCCAATGGGCTCGCTTGTCGTGGTGACCAATCTCAAGACACGGCAGCAGTCGGCGATGCGCATCAGCGATCGCGGGCCGTTTGTGCAGGGCAGAATTATCGATCTGACGGTTGCCTCGGCGCAGGCGACGGGCATTTACCGCATGGGTACGGCGCCGGTGCAGGTTGATGTCTACGAGACCCCGAAGCCGATGGAAACCGGCGGCCGCTGGTGCGTGCAGATCGGCGCATTTACAAGCGCACGCAAGGCGGAGAAGTTGAAGGAACAGTTGCTCAGGGAGTACCCCGAGGCGAGGGTGATCGAGTTCCCGGGCGAGGATAGCTACTGGGTCAGAATTCGCCCCGAGGGGGACAACCGCGAAGAAGCGGAGTCGATTGCGAGCCATATGCACCCGGCTGAGGGCGATGCGTACCTGACGCGGCTGGATTGAGGGTGGCTTAGCCGGCGGCCTTTACGCGGGTGAGCTGGGTTGCAACTGAGACCCAATGGCCGTTGCGTTTCACCCAGACATCGAGCCAGTTGTATCGGCCATTGCTCTCTTTGCCATCGTAGGAACTTACTTCGTCGTCGGTGCCGAAGAGCCAGGCCACGTCGCCGGATACACGGACGTGAAGATCGTGCAGCACAAAGCGGTTCACGACAAGTTTGCCTGATCCGATGTCGTGAATGAAGGCAGCCCGAGTGCCGGGAGTGCCGGAGTCATTCTGGATTGTCCAGTCTTCGCCAACCAGTCTCGAGAGGGTAGCCGTATCGCGGGCGATCATGGCGCGGCCGAGCGCTGCCTCGTTGTTGACGATCATTCTCTGAATGGATGGCACGTCCTCGGCCGCGACGGCGGTGCTGCCAAGGGTGAATGCGAGGATGAGGATCAGGGCCTTCATGGAAATGCTCCCTTCGTCGATGGCTGGTGTTCGATTGCGCTGGTCACTCGCTACTACTATCTAACCGGTTAGATAGTAATGTCAAGCCGCAAGCCTGACCGGCAGGAGATCTGACTGGTGGGGCGGGTGCGGGTGCGAGGCGCCTTGATCGGCAGGCGCCGCTGGGAGCTGTAGCTCTATTTCACTGACGGTGTACCGGATTCCGCTTCAGTGAGCAGGTTTGTGCGGCGAGCCGAGCAGAGAGGAGTCCATTGAGATCCGGCCGGCGCGGATTGACCAGGGACCATAGCAAAGTTTTCTGAGAATCGAGTCGGGACGGCCGTGCCAGCTTGCCCAGGAGAGCGGTGTATCGCCGTTGATGTCCTGTGCGTCGATTTGTGCCGCAGCGTCGAGCAGAAGCTGGATGGCTTCTTCATCGGCGAAGGCAGCGGCGCGATGGAGAGGCGTTTCGCCGTAGGTGCGGCAGTCGCGCATAAAAGCGCCGGTTTCGACGGAGGGCCTGGTGGTGCGATTGGGGTCGCCGCCGTAGTCGAGCAGGACCCTGACGACCCAACGTTGCGCTGCACGGGCAGAGGAGAGAGCGGAGTGCAGAGGCGTCTCCGCCGTTGCGGGATCGGAGTAATTTGCGTCTGCGCCGTGCTCAAGAAGGAATTGGCAGAGACGCCAGTGGCCGTGGAATGCTGCGGCGTTGATTCCGATATCATCGCCGAGGGAGTGCAGGGATTCTCCGTGCTGGAGCAGGAAGGCGGATCGCTGAGACGTCGCCGTAGTAGGCGCAGTGCTGAATGAGCGAAGCGCCGTCCGGGGCGGTGGCGTTTGCGGCGCCTCCGGCAGCGAGGAAGTCGAAGACAAGGTCGGTGCGCCCATCGGCGATTCGATCAAGCATCAGAGCCCCCCTTCTGAACGAATAGCATTCTAACGGTGGCGAAGCCTGCGTGCCCGCCAACCGCGCCGAACAGCGGCGGCGAGCCTGACATTTTGATCTTGCCTGCAACGCTGCGCTCGGGGTAGTGTGCAAGCTGCATCGCGGAGGGTGCGACGATGGCTAGTGAACCTTTGGCGGTTTCGGGCCGGCGGGTAAGGCAGAACTACGTGGCGATTCTGGTGGCCGGGATAGTCTGCTTTCTTCTTGAAGCGGGCTGGTACTCCTTTTTCAATCAGGAGTGGCTTGCCGGCACGGGGCGCACGCGTGAGTGGTTGATGTCCCAGGGCGTCAATCCAGCCTTTCAATATGGCATTGCCATTGTTGCAGCGGTTGGCGTGGCTGCAGCGTTGTCGCATTTTGTGCAGAGCACAGGACCGCAAACCGCCCTGCGCGGCGTGACGACAGCATTCTGGCTGTGGCTCGGCTTTGTATTGACGACGTGGGCCACCGAATACGCTTTTGAGCTCAGGCCGCTGAGCCTGTTTTGCATCAACGTCGGTTTCTGGCTGTTGGGAATGATCGTGATGGGCGCCATTGTGGGCGCGTGGAAGGCGAAGGGGCCGGCACTTTGAGTCCTGATGGGGCGGCGCGATTTTGCGGATGCAGCGCCGGAGGAATCGGGTAAGAGCGAGAAGCACGGTGATTTTTCACTCAAATGGAAAGAGGACAACGGCCTTGAGATATGCACGCCTGGGTCTGGTTGGAGTGTGCCTTTTAGCCGCGATGGCGGTAATGGGAATGCGCGTGGCGGCAGCACAAGCGACGAGTGCCGCTGACCAGGCGAGCACGCAGGGAGCCGCGCAGCAGGTATATCACCTGCCGCCCGACAAACTAGCCAAGGCGATTACGCTCAGCCGGACGCGCAGCACGCTGCACTTTGTGGATGCGTTCTATGGCCTTGCCGTGCTGTGGCTGCTGCTGGCGACTGGCGCGGCGAAAAAGCTGGAAACCTGGGCGCGCGGCATCTCGCAGAAGCGTTGGCTGCAAGGGCTTATCTTTTTTGCGACGCTGATCGTGATTCTTACGGTGACCGAGTTGCCGCTCGATATGTACTCGCACCATATCAGCGTGAAGTACGACATCAGCGTGCAGGGCTGGGCGAGCTGGTTTGGCGACCAGGGCAAGTCGCTGGGGCTGGCGGTGGTGGTTGGTTCGCTGGTGATGCTGCTTTTTCACTGGATCGTGCGGAAATGGCCGCGCCGGTACTGGTTTGGCGTGTGGCTGGCGACTCTGCCCCTGATGGTGCTGTCGGTGTTTGTGGCGCCGCTGATTGAGCCGCTGTTTAACAAGTACGAGCCGCTCGAAAAGAATCATCCGGCGCTGGTGGCGAAGCTTGAAGAGGTGGTGCAGCGGACGGGAACCAATATTCCGCCGGACCGCATGTTTCTGATGAAGGCGAGCGAGAAGACGAATGGGCTGAATGCGTATGTAAGCGGCCTGGGGGCGACGAAGCGCATTGTGGTGTGGGACACGACGGCGGGGCGCGTGCCTGACGATGTGGTGATGTACATCTTCGGACACGAGAGCGGCCACTATGTACTGAACCACATTCCCAAGATGCTGACGCTCTTTGCAATCGTGCTGTTTTTTATCTACATGGCGTGCGCTTGGTTTGCAGGATGGCTGGCGCGGCGATTTGGCGCGCGCTGGGGCCTTGACCCGACCGAGCCGCTGGCAGACCGGGCCGGCTTCGTGGTGCTGCTATTTGCGATTTCGCTGGCGAGCTTTCTAACGGAACCCGCCACAAACGCGATCGGCCGCCACTTTGAACACCAGGCGGATGTTTACGGGCAGGAAGCGGTGCACGGGCTGGTGCCTGATCCGCAGAAGACGGCGATTGTGGGTTTCAACGCGCTGGGTGAGGCGTACCTTGAGGATCCAAACCCGAGCCCGTTCATTGAGTTCTGGGAGTACGACCACCCCTCGGTGCAGAGCCGGGCGAACTTTGCGGCGCACTATAATCCGTGGGCGAACGGCGGGCACGGGAGTTCTTCAAGCAGTGAGCATGGGTCAGTAGTCAGAGGGCGGCGTGTGTGGGGTGTTTGAGAATGTGGCGTCCATTGGGCGAAGTGTTCGACAAGAGTGACTGGGAACGTCTACGGACAGACATCCGGAGCATTTTGATGTCAAAGTGGGATCCGATTGGAGTTGGCGATACCCCAGAGGCCGCAGACGAGTACGACAGCTACATCAATGGCGTGCTTCGACTCTTAATGGAAGACGCCGGGGCGGACCGAATCGCCAAATATCTCAAGGATATTGAGGTCGACAGGATGGGATTGACGAACCTTCAGCGGAAGCCGTTGCTGCCGGACGCGATTAGGACTGAGGCTGTTGAGGCGCTTCTGGAACTACGGGAAGCACGAAGAATCTCGTAAAATAGAGCGATGATCGCGCTTCCCCCGATCTCAACGCTTATCGTCTCGGCTGCCGGGCTGGTAGCCGTGACGATGTGGCGGCTGCGGGAGGCGAAGACCGCGGTTTCTCTACGGAAGATTGTGATTCCTCCGCTGGGCATGGCCACCGGGTTTTCGATGTTCGTGGTTCGGGGGTTCCGGATCCCGTGGGAGTGGGCAGGGCTGGCGTTTCTGATTGGCGCGGTGGCGCTGGCGTGGCCTCTGCTGCTGACGACGCGACTGGAACGGCGCGGCGACGTGGTGATGATGAAACGCTCAAGTGCGTTCCTGGTGGTGATCCTGGTGCTGGCGGCGGTGCGCTTCTTCGCGCGCGGCTATTTCGACACGATTCTGACAGGCGAGCAGACAGCGGGGATGTTCTTCATTCTGGCCTTTGGAATGATCATCTGCTGGCGTGCGAAGATGCTGATCGACTACCGGCAAATCACGGCCGAGTCAGGCCAGCGCACAGCGACAGCCTAAGCGGCCTCGCGCCGGTCCCGTAGAATCTCATCATGCAATTTCTATCGATGTCGCGCCGCCGCGTGGAGGCGTTTCCTGCCGAGGCATTTGCGGCGCTTAGTGGTGCTGAGTCGCAGCGAGTGAAGGAACTGTACGCTGCGGGGATTCTGCGGCAGATCTGGCTGCGCGGTGATGTGGGTGGAGCCGTGCTGCTTTGGGAGGCTGCGAGCGAGGACGAGGTGCGCGCGGCGATTCTAAGCCTGCCGATCGTCAAGGCCGGAATGCTGGAGCTGGTGGCGCTGGTGCCTCTGAAGCCGTATCCGGGATTTTCTGCTTAGCGTCGTAACCTGCGACTTTTTCAGGCTTTTTTCCTCAAGACGGCGTTGGGGGTGGCAGGTCGTACACTGAAATTTCGCTAGTCTACGCAGGAGAATTCAAGGATGGCCTATCCCACAAACCTTCGTTACACCCGTGAACATGAATGGATCTCGCTGGATGGCGGGATCGGCACAATCGGCATTACGGATTACGCGCAGAACTCGCTGGGCGATATTGTGTACGTCGATGCGCCCAAGGTGGGCGACGCGGTGACAGGCAATGCGACGTTCGGGTCAGTCGAGAGCGTGAAGGCGGTGAGCGATCTGTACTCGCCGGTGAGCGGCACTGTGACAGAAGTAAACGAATCGCTGAAGACTGAGCCGGACAAGATCAACTCCGCGCCGCACGAGACGTGGATTATCAAGGTGAAGCTCTCGGATGCGGCGGAGTATGACAAGCTGCTGGACGCGGCGGCCTACGAGAAGTTTGTGTCCGAAGAAACGGGCAGCTAGAAGCAGCCAGAGGCCAGAAGCGGATATGCGTTATCTACCTAAATCTCCCGCGGAGCGCGAGCAGATGCTGGCCGCGATTGGCGCGCGGGCAATTGATGATTTGTTTGCCGTGATTCCGGCTGAATATCGCCTGACGCGCGATCTCGATGTGCCGCCCCAGATGGGCGAGAGCGAGATCGTGAGCTTTTTTCGCGCGGCGGCGCAGAAGAATGCGACGGACTACGCGAGCTTTCTGGGCGCCGGAGCGTACCGGCATTATCGGCCGGTGATTATCGATTCGCTGGTGCAGCGCGGAGAGTTTTTGACCAGCTACACGCCCTACCAGGCGGAGATCACGCAGGGCACGCTGCAGGCGATTTTCGAGTTTCAGACGATGATTGCCGAGTTGACCGGCATGGACGTTGCCAACGCGAGCATGTATGACGGATCGACGGGCGCGGCCGAGGCTGTGCTGATGGCGATGCGCGTGACGGGGCGGCAGAAAGCTGTGGTTGCGGCGACGGTGCATCCGGAATATCGCGAAGTGCTGCACACGTATCTGCGCGTTCGGGAACTGCCCACTGAACTGGTGGGCTACGACGCCGAGACGGGCCGCGTGGATTTGAAGGCCCTGGAAGCGGCTGTAACCGAAGAGACCGCCGTTGTGCTGGTGCAGAGCCCGAACTTTTTCGGTGTCGTTGAGGACATTCCGGCGATTGCAGAAATTGCGCACAAGAAAGGCGCGCTGCTGGCGGTGTCGATTGCCGAGGCGGTGAGCCTGGGCGTGGTCCGGCCTCCAATTGAAGCCGACATTGTGAGCATGGAAGCGCAGTCGTTCGGCGTGGCGCTGAGCTATGGCGGGCCCTTCTGCGGCGTGATCGCGGCCAAGGAGCAGTATCTGCGGCAGATGCCGGGGAGACTTGCGGGGCAGACGGTGGATGGCAATGGCAACCGCGGATTTGTGCTGACGCTTTCGACGCGCGAGCAGCATATCCGGCGTGAGAAGGCGACCTCGAATATCTGCACGAATCAAGCATTGGTGGCGCTGATGGCGACGATCTTCATGACGGTTTATGGCAAGGAAGGCATGCGCGAACTGGCGGAACACAATCTGGCCAAAGCGGACTATGCCGCGAAGACGATGGGCGGGCTGCCGGGCGCGAAGCTGCTGTTTGCAGGCGCGCCACGCTTTCATGAATTCGTTCTCGAGACGCAGGAGGCGCCGGCACAGTGGAGCCAGAGACTGCTGGGCGAGAAGATTGTGGGCGGTCTGGAATTGAGCCGGTGGTACCCCGAGCTGAAGAATGCGACGTTGTGGTGCGCGACGGAAATGATGCCGCGCGAGACGATTGACGCGGCAGCGAAGGCGCTGGCGGCAAGCCCGGTGGAGGCGTAAGGGAGTGGCGACGGTGGAGACGATTAAGCGCACGATAGGCAAGGTTCGGCCGCACCAGACGCAGAATGAAGGGCTGGTGTTTGAGAAGTCGTCGCCGGGGAAGAAGGCCTACAAACTGGCGCCGCTGGATGTGCCTGCGGTGGATGCCGCGGCGCTGCTGGGGGCTGCGCATCGCTAGCAGCGCGCCTGGGCTGCCTGAGTTGAGCGAGATTGAGATCATCCGACACTTCACGCGGTTGTCGACGTGGAATTACGCGATCGACCTGGGAATGTATCCGTTGGGCTCGTGCACGATGAAGTACAACCCGCGAGTGAACGAGGTTGTAGCGCGCATCGAGGGACTGGCGGAGGCGCATCCTTATCGGCCCGAGGCCCTGGCGCAGGGCGCGCTTGAAGTAATCGATCTGCTGCAGAAATGCCTGATCGAAATCACCGGCATGGAGACGATTACGCTGCAGCCGGCGGCGGGCGCGCATGGGGAGTTCACGGGGATTCTGCTGATTCGCGCGTGGCATGAGTCGCAGGGCAATGCGCGGCGGAAGGTGTTGATTCCCGACTCGGCGCATGGAACAAATCCGGCGACGGCGGCGATTTGCGGCTACCAGGTGGAGAACCTGAAGTCGAATGCCGATGGGGGCATCGACCTTGAGGCGCTGGCGCGGCAGGTGGATGAGGATACGGCGGCGCTGATGCTCACCAATCCCTCGACGCTGGGCGTTTTTGAGAATGAGATTCACAAGATCGCCGATATTCTGCATGCGAAGGGCGCGCTGCTCTACATGGACGGCGCAAATATGAATGCGCTGGTGGGCAAGGTGCGGCCGGGGGATTTCGGCGTGGACGTAATGCACCTGAACCTGCACAAGACGTTTTCAACGCCGCATGGCGGTGGTGGGCCGGGGTCGGGTCCGGTGGCATGCAAGAAGTTTCTGGAGCCGTTTCTGCCGGTGCCGGTGCTGATAACGAAGGACGGTGCAAAGCATCTGGGAGTACGACCGGCCGCAGTCGGTGGGCCGGGTGCGGGCGTTCTACGGGAATACCGGGATGTTTATCCGCGCGCTGGCGTACATTCTTGCGAACGGGCCGGACGGGCTGCGGCAGACGACGGAAGATGCCGTGCTGAACGCGAACTACATTCGCAAGAAGCTTGAAGACCTGTATGAGCTGCCCTACAAAACGCCATCGATGCACGAGGTAGTGTTCAGCGACAAGCGGCAGGCCGCGAAAGGCGTGAAAACGGGCGACATCGCCAAGCGGTTGATCGATTACGGATTTCACCCGTATACGGTGAGTTTTCCGCTGATCGTGCACGGTGCGCTGATGATTGAGCCGACGGAGAGTGAGTCACTCGAGGAACTGGACCTGTTTATCGACGCGATGCGCTCGATTGCGCGCGAGGTGGAGGAGACGCCGGAAGTGGTGAAGACGGCTCCGCACTCCACGCGGGTTTCGCGGCTGGACGAGGTGCAGGCGGCGCGGAAACCGGTGCTGCGCTGGCGGCCGAGTTAGCAGGCGAGGGCTCGGTGCACTATGGGGTGACGACGAAGGTAACAGGCCCCCGTTACGACAGGCTCAGGGCCCTAAGTGCCAGTTACTACTTATGTAAGAACAGAGAAGCCGCTATTCTGACTGCCAGCGGCACAGCCGGAACTCGTCTCAAAGATGGTCTACGAGCTGCGGGCAAACTTTAGTTTCATTGCTTCGGCGCCTTTTTGGGCGTAATAATGCACTACTAATCATTAGTTTGCGGCATTTGCCAACCGAGGGCACGCAACGAAGGCTGATGCTGATGTGGACCGAGGATTCCTACGCCGATGCACGGCCAGGGAAGGAGCAGCGATGACCAAGCTGCCGCTAACTATCATCAATAGCTACAGTTATGCGAATCCGCGCCCTAAGCCGCTGTGGCAGGTTTCGCTGGGGGCGTAGAAATGGCCGGGATGATCAGAAGTCTGTTGAAATGGTGCGCTCGAGTTCCACAACCATGCGGGGAGTCTGGCCAGGCACTTATCGAGACCTCAATTGCGTCGACTCTGCTTGTGCTGCTCCTTCTGGGGGCAGTCGAGCTGGGCAGGATGGCCTACGCTGCCATTGAAGTGTCGAATGCAGCGCGGGCTGCGGCGCAGTATGGCGCGATGGGTGGTGGTGCCTTTCTCACTTCAGATGCAACGGGACTGGATGCAACCGGGATGCTGAATGCCGCTCAGGCGGATGCCGGCAACCTTGGCTCGGCAGTGCAATGGAATGGAAATCCGACCTATAGCTGCTCGTGTACTGGTGGCGGAACTCCGTCCTGCACTCCACCAGCAATTCCCAGCGGATGCACGACCTCGCATCTCGTAATCAAGATCAATGTAAAGGTTAAGGCGACCTTCAATCCCCTGATTTATATTCCGCTATGGGCTCACACGGGCATCTCGCTCTACGGGGGCGCGCAACAGGAAGTGCTGCAGTGAGAAATATCGATTTGCCTCGAAGGCAAGAAGGCAGCGATATGCATTCGAAGAGAGTCAGTGGAGACCGGGGGCGAGGCATAACCGCAATGTTCAACCGGAGAATGGGACGGAGGATCGGTGGAGGTGAGCAGGGCGCATCTCTCGTAGAGACGGCGATCTCGCTGGCTGTCTATCTTTCGCTATTCTTCGGCATTATGGAGTTCTCCCTGTCGCTGTACGCATTCAACTTCGTCTCAGACGCGGCCAGGGAGGCCACGCGGTGGGCAGCGGTTCGGGGCAGCAATTCGTGCGTGGTTTCAAGCACGTTCCCGAGCTGCAACCTGCTGCCCACGGCTGTCACCTCCACAACAAATGCGGCGAACAATCCAGTGCTGGCATACGTGAATTCGCTCGGCTACCCAGGACTGAACGCCAGCAATCTATCAGCAGCTGTTACCTGGTGGTCACAGGGCCAGGACGCGAATGGCCACGCCACTTGGACGACGCAGTGCACCGGAGCGACGGATGCTTTGGGAAACGCCTGCAACCAGGCGGGCAACGCAGTGAACGTTGTAGTGACATACCGTTTCCCCCTGTCGATCCCCTTCTGGAGTGGCGGGGTTGTCAGTCTCAGCAGCACGTCGCAAATGATGATCAACGAATAGACCGGCCAGAAGATATGAGGTAGAGCTTTACAAGCCTCGGCAAGCCATTGCAGTCGGCGCGAAGGAGACACGATGAAGATTTGGCGAGATGAGAGCGGGCAGATGCTCGTGTTAACGGCAATTAGTTTGACCCTGCTGATGGGGTTCATGGCGCTGGCGGTCGATGTGGGCACACTGTTCAGAGCCAAGCGTGAGGTGCAGACTGCGGCCGACGCAGCCGCGATTGCCGCGGCACTGCAGACGTACTACGTGGGTTCAGGAGCGCTGACTGCCGCTCAAACCGCCGCCACAAACAACGGCATCCCCAATGCGTCCAGCAACGTTTCCATCTATACGGGCTCGAACATAACCTCGCCCTATCACAATGGCTCCGGGTATGTTCAGGCCGTGGTCACGATGCCCAATCCGACGTATTTTCTGAGCGCATTCAAGGCTCTAAGCACTTCGTTGAACGTGACCGCCAGTGCAATTGCAGGAAGTACCCCCGGCACAGCCTGCATCTACGTTCTGGACCCCACGGATGCTTCTTCGCTATACATACAAGGCAATGCACACATCACCGCGCCGAACTGCGGCATACAGGTGAACTCGAACAGTCCCGACGCATTTTGCGACCAGGGTTCCGCTACGATCAACGCGAGCTTCCTGCACATTGTTGGCGGGCAAAGCTCGAAGGGGAAATGCGGGAAGCCTTCGGGCACAGCAACTGTGAAGCAAGTGGCGCCACTGGGAGATCCCTTCAACAACATGACGGGGCCGATACCGTCGACCGACTGCAATGGCGCTAATACAGTGTCGGCAGCCACTGTGAATTCGGGTACGGCAATTCCTTCGACGACGAAAACCTCAGGAGGAACGTCGGCTTCAGTGACGTGCTTCAGCTCGCCTAACGTCACGATCGGCAGCGGCGTGACCCTGGGCACGGCTGGAGGGAACCAAATCTTCGTTTTTGAGAATGGCGTGAAGATCGGCGGCACCGTGACGGTGAACGGCACGATCGACGTCTATCAGGGGACATTCAGCCAGGGCAACTCTGCCTTAACGGTAAATGCGCCGGCGGACCAGACGGCTACCTACAATGGAATTGCCGTGATGGAGCCCTCCTCGGACACCACCTCTGGAACGTGCAAGGATGGGCTTGGCCTGCCGTGCCTACAGCTCCAGTTTGGCAGCGGTTACGGGAACCTGAACGGAATCGTTTACGCCCCCACGTCCCAGGTGTATCAGCAGGATCATGGAGGCCAAGTGGACGTTGCCGGCGTGATCGCATACCAGATCTACCTGAAGGCTTCGGACATGGTTTTGTCGAACAACTACAACACCGCCAATCCGACAACGACGCCTTTAAGTACGGTTGCACTTGTGGAGTGAGCTGACAGGAAGCTCGAAAATCGAGGGCCCCGGTGCAACTGAGCATCGGGGCTCTTTTTTCTGCTCGATCCAAGGCTTCCTGTAACGCGCGTGATTCCCACACATCCTTCGGGCAATTCACAGAATCACGGGTCGAGGGAATCGCCCTACACTCAAGATATGGCCACGATCCCGAACCTGATGCTTGATGCCGGCCTTCCGGCGAATCTAGACGCCGAGCGCACGATTCTGGGCGCGATCCTGCTGGACAACACTGCTCACTCCGAGGCGGCGGAAAAGCTCGAAGCCGACGACTTTTCGCTGGACTCGCACCGGCGCATCTTTCTGCGCATGAGCGAGTTGATCAACTCGCAGCGCGCGGTGGACATTGTTACGCTGTCGCACGAACTGGCACGTTTCAAGGAGATTGAGACAGTAGGCGGGGTAGCGTATCTGGCGTCGCTGACTGAAGGCTTGCCGATGCGGCCGGTCATCGAAGAATACGTCCGCATTGTGAAGGACAAGAGCCTGCTGCGGCGGTTGATGGCGATCTGCTCGGCGGCGATTGCGCGGGCGGCGGACCAGAGCGAGACGGCGCTCGAGGTGCTGGGCGCGGCGGAGACGGAACTGCTCGAGGTCAGCGAGCGGGGTGTGACGCATGGCTTCCAGAGCCTGGACCAGATTGTGGCGCACTCCTTCGGCTCGATCGACAACCTTTACAAGGAGAGCCGCGAGGTTACCGGCCTCGCGACGCACTACACGGTGCTGGACCAGATGACGAGCGGGTTGCAGAAGGGCGAACTGATTATCATTGCCGCGCGACCTTCAATGGGCAAGACGGCGCTGGCGATCAACATCGCGCAGAATGCGGCGGTGCAGAGCAAGGCGGTGGTGGCGGTCTTCAGCCTTGAAATGAGCAAGGAGTCTCTGCTGCGACGCCTCCTCTCAGCGCAGTCGGGTGTGGACCAGCGCAAATTGCAGACGGGTTTTCTGGGCCGCGACGACCATGGCAAACTGCAGCACGCGCTGGAGCAGCTTGTGGAGGCTCCGCTGTTTATCGACGATACGGCAGGCATATCGCTGGCGGAGATGCGGGCCAAGGCCCGGCGGCTGAAGCAGAACTCGGGCGGCCTGGACCTGGTGGTGGTCGATTATCTGCAACTGATGTCGGCAACGCTGCCCTCGGCAGGCGGCAAGCGGTATGAAAACCGCACGCAGGAAGTGTCTGCGATTTCGCGCGGGCTAAAGGCGCTGGCCAAAGAGCTGAATGTTCCAGTGATCGCGCTGTCGCAGCTTTCGCGTGCCAGCGAGCGGCGTGGCGACGACAAGCGGCCGATGCTGAGCGATCTGCGCGAGTCGGGCTCGATCGAGCAGGATGCCGACGTGGTGGCATTCATCCATCGCGAGGCCTACTATAACCGCGACGAGGAGATGAGCCAGGACGAGCGGGCGAAGTCAGAAATTATTCTGTCGAAGCAGCGCAACGGCCCAACGGGCACGGTGCATCTTAACTTCAATTCGAACTGCACACGATTCTCGAATCCAGCGGCGGATTATCCCGATCAGGCGTAAAGCGAGTTGAGTGAGGCATTAGCGATTACATTTTGATGACATATAGCGGGCTCGTTCTGTCTAAGAATGGCTGTGGGTGTTGGGCCTCCTGAGAATTGGAGAACCGTGTGACGACCGCGTATATCAACCGGATTGCGACTGCTGTTCCCCCTCATGACGTGCATCGGCCCTTCATCGACTTTGCCGACAGTCTGCTCGATGAAGGCACGGTGCGCAGCCTGTTCCGGCGCATGGCCCGTATGTCGGCAATTGAGCACCGATACTCCTTTCTGCAGCCGATTCCGACCGAGAGCGGTGAGTGGCGGGACGGGGAAGGGCTGTACGAGCGCGGCAAGTTTCCGGGCACGGCACGCCGGATGGAGGCCTTTGAGCGCTACGCGCCGCGACTGATGCGCTGCGCCGCGAGCAAGCTGGCATTGACGGAAGAGGAACGCGCAGGAATCACGCATGTGATTGTGACGTCGTGCACCGGGTTGTATGCGCCTGGCCTGGACATCGAGATGGTGAATCACCTGGGGCTCGATTCGTCGGTTGAGCGCACCATGATTGGCTTCATGGGATGCTACGCAGCGATCAATGCGCTGAAGTCCGCACACCACATTGTGCGTTCGGAGCCGCAGGCAAAGGTGCTGGTGCTGAGTCTCGAGCTTTGCACGCTGCATATGCAGGAGACGCAGGATCTGGAGCAGTTGCTGTCGTTCCTGTTGTTCGCGGATGGGTGTTCCGCGACGCTGGTGAGTGCAGACGAAAAAGGCCTCGCGATCGACAGCTTTCTCGCAGTGGGCATTCCAGAGACGAGCGGCCTGATCACGTGGCGCATTCGCGAAGTAGGGTTCGATATGCAGCTTTCAGGAAAAGTGCCGGGAGAACTGGGGCGCGCGCTCAAAGAGATGGGCGTGAAGATCACGCGCGGCAAAGACCCGCTGTCGATTGATTTGTGGGCAGTGCATCCGGGCGGCAGGTCGATTCTGGATTCGGTGGAGAAGGGTTTGAATCTACCGGCGGAGGCGCTGGTCAACTCGCGTGAAGTGCTGGCGCGATTCGGCAACATGTCGTCGGCGACGGTGATGTTTGTTCTGCAGCGCATCATGCAGACGGCGCAGGCAGGGCAGCAGGGCTGCGCGATGTCCTTTGGCCCGGGCGTGACGGCCGAGACGATGCTTTTTCATGCTGCCTGAATCTCCAGATTTTCACGCTCGCGCGGAGTTGAGCGAATATCTGGACGAGCCGTGCGAACTCGAGGTGCTACGCGTCTATCTTCGCGATCTTGAAAAGCTGAACCGGTGGCTGCTGGGGTATCGGCCCGTGCTCAATTGGCTTGAGACGTTCGAGCTGAAGGCTCACGAGGCGCCGGTGCGGATTCTTGACGCCGGCTGCGGATACGGAGATGGGTTGAGGCGCGTCGAGCGGTGGGCAAGGGACCGAGAAATTGCCGTGGAGCTTACAGGGCTTGACGTGAGCGAAGATACAGTGGAGCTTGCGAGAGAGGCCAGCCTGGCCGCAAGCGCGATCGACTGGGTATGCGCAGATCTGTTTTCGTATGTGCCACGCCAACCGGCGCACATCGTCATGAGCTCGCTCGTGACACATCATTTCAGCGAAAGCGATGTTGTGCGGTTTATCCGGTGGATGGAAGAGCACGCGGAGCGCGGATGGTTTGTGAACGATCTGTCGCGGGCTGCAGTTCCGTATCACCTGTTCCGGCTCTTTGCGAAGGCGACGGGGCTGCATCCTCACGTGCAACATGATGGGGCAGTATCGATCGCGCGGGCTTTTGTTGCGGAGGACTGGCGGCGCATGTGTGCAGCGGCAGGCCTGCGTTCCGGCGATGTGACGATCTGTGGCTACACGCCGGCACGGCTCTGCGTGGGGCGGACGAAATGAATTGTCCGGGTACTACGGTTGACACGTTGATTATCGGCGGCGGTCCCGCAGGTGCAATGGCTGCGATGCGGGTTGCGGCCGCAGGACGTGAGGTGGTGCTGCTGGAAAAAGAGCGGATGGCGCATCACAAGGTTTGCGGCGAGTTCCTGAGCAGGGAAGCGGTTGAGTATCTGCGCGAAGCGGGCGTGGACCCGCAGGGCCTGGGAGCGGCGTCGATCAGGATGGTGTGTGTGTCTTCGGGCCGAAGATCAGTTGAAGCTCAGCTGCCGTTTCCCGCGATGTCGCTTTCGCGATACGTGCTGGACGAGGCGCTGCTTGCGCGTGCGCAAAAAGAAGGGTGCGCGGTGCGGCGTGGCGTCTGCGTGGACAGCCTTGAACGCCGAGGAGAAGGCTGGCTCATCGAGACGCACGACGGCGAACTGCTTCGGGCACGCACGGTGTTTCTTGCAAGTGGAAAGCACGACCTGCGCGGATGGAAACGCGGGCGCGGCAGACAGTCGGACCTTATTGGCTTCAAGTTACATTGGCGGCTGACGCCGTCGCAGACAAGGCTCTTGCGCGAGGCGATGGAGCTGTTTCTTTTTGCGGGTGGATACGGAGGTTTGTCGCTGGTGGAGCACGAAGTGGCGAATCTCTGCCTCGTGGTGCGGCAGTCGAGGCTGCGTGAATTGGGTGGATGGAAAGAGCTGCTGACTGCGATTCAAGAAGAAAATATGCGGCTGGCGGAGCTCTTGCATGGCGCACAGCCGGTGTGGGAGCGGCCGCTGGCGATCTCGCCGATTCCTTACGGGTATTTGAGTCAGGAGAGAGGGGATATCTGGTGCGTGGGCGATCAGGTGGCGGTGATTCCGTCGTTTACAGGAGACGGCATGTCGATTGCCCTGCACAGCGGCGCACTGGCGGCGCGGATGTTCCTTGAGCGAAAGAGCGCGGCGGAGTTCAATCGCATGTTGCGAGGTCAACTGCGCGCGGGGATGTGGGTAGCGATGCTGCTTTCGCGGGCGATGGTGACGGAGTTCGGTCGCCGAGCGGCTCCGCTGGGCCTGCTGGCGGTTCCGGGGGCGATTGGGAAGATTGCAGTGTCGACGCGGATTCCGAAGCACGCTCTCCGCACGGGTCTGGGGTATGCACGGGGCGGCAAGATGTTGCGTCCTACGTAGCTGGCGCACTTATGGTTCGTTGAGGATCATGGCGACGCGTCCGACGACGAGGTCGTTGGGCGAGGCGCCGGGGTCGATTTCGACGATGTCGATGGGGAACTCGATGTTGTGGGGGCGAAGGATGAGGCGCTGCGCGAGGGTTTCAACGTAGCGGATGGAGAGGCGCGCGCCGTTGCGCATGGCGTAGAGGGTTGCGCGGTCGGGCCGGTAGGGCGCGAAAGAAGCGTAGTGGCGGTCGATGACGGCGATGGCCTCGGGCAGCACGAGTGGGTCCATGGGGATGGCATCGCGCGCGGCGACGCGGACGGCGACGAAGCGCTGCCAGGCCCGGCGGGGCGTTGAGGCGCGAATGCGCATGGCGCGCAAGGTGGCGGCGGGCACGTCGATGGTGGCCAGCACGGAGGAAGGGCGGATGATGCGCTCGTAGAGCGCGGAGTTGTGGGGAACCAGGGGTACCTCGCCGAACTCCTCTTCAGCGGGTGCGCTCTTGACCTTGCGAGCGGTGAGCATGAGGTCATCGATTGCGATGTGCTGGGCGGCGAGGAGGCGATCCATGGCTTCGAGCGAGAGCTGGCGGCGGCTGTGAAGGAAGTTAGAGAGATGCGATTGCCCAAAGCCTGTTTGCCGCGCGAGCAGAGAGACACTTGCAGTTCCCCTCTGGATCCTGCGGAGCAGTTCGAGACGAAGGCGTTCATGCATCTGTGAAAAATTCATCTGTGGAAACTTCACTCCAAGCAATAGGTGAGAAGGGTCCGCGATTTCTATGAGCAAAGCTGTTCGCGGCGATTCTTCGCTTTTGCGAGGGTTTCGATCGGATGGGGGAGAACCGGGGAGAAGTGTTCCAAAACGATACATTGACGCAAGGACAGTGGAATTTTAGATTTGCGTTACTTCATTCGTAAGGGTCTGTAGGGAAACACCTCGTAGGTGGCCTTGGCGGCCACATTCTGCGAGGGTGGGACTTTGCAGGATGCATGCTCCGAGGAACGCCGTAGTCGGGGTTTGCGGCCATGCGTGGTCTTCCTTTCCCCTGCAAGTGGCGGCTGGCAGAGCCGCTCTGGGGCAGACCTGCGCGAAGATTCCAGAATCTGCGCGGAGGCATTTTGAGGTTGATTTGGCTTGAGGACGTGAACTGGAGGAGGTTCAAAAGCCCTGTCAATACCGAACAATGTCGTATGTGGATGACATATACCGAGACTAAGCCGATGGCAATCCCCCATCAGGGCAATAGAACCCTGAGTAGTCATGGCGCGTCCTCTCCAACCTGCCGCGAAACGTTCATTGGGCCAGGACGGCAGGGTTTGAAGTTACGGAGAATCAGTAATGGAATTTCGAGTGCAATTGAAAGTTTGCGAGGGCTGCGGATGCCTTTGGTACAGGGCACAGACGCAAGGCAGTGTGTATTGCCAGCATTGTGAAACGAAACTGAGGGATTTTCCGGCCCCCGAAACCCGGAAGCGGCGAGGGCGTCCAAGCCGTAAACCGCTGATGAAGGTCTGGGCGGTTGCGGAAGCGATGGGAGGTGCTGAATGAGCGCAGCACTTCAGTTGCCGATGATTTGGGGAATGGGCACCGCACGGGAGGCGTGGCCCGCGAGCAGGAAAGAGGAGGAAACAAGAGCCGTTGAAGGGGATCGGCGGAAGCCGGTTCAACCGAAAGACGAACCGGATATCAGCCTGGCGTTTTACCGGAAGCACACGGAGAGGATGTTGCGCCGCTACCTGTACGCATCGATGCAGGTGGGACGGGCACCCTCTATCCTGGGCGATCCGATTGGGCGGGGATGGGTTTCGAGCCGTCCAGTGAGGACGTTTGAAGACGCAGTGATCTTCGTGCTGGATGTGGAACGATGCCTGGACAAGCTCAGCCCGCTGGACAAGGCTTTGCTTAGCAGGATTGTTCTGCAGGAGTATACGCAGGCGGAAACGGCGGCGCTGCTAGGCATGAGCGCACGCACGGTGAACTACAAATTTCCGCAGGCGGTGGACAGGCTCACAAAGCATTTGCTGGATGCGGGTCTGTTGATTCTGCCGGGATGAACCAACGGTTCAAAGTAATTGCATAACTAAAAGGGGGCGCCCGGGAGGCGTCCCCTTTCTTGTTCTGCTGACCCGATAGCGATCAGAATTTGCGCGACCACTCACGCGGCCATCGCTCGACGATGACTTTCTTGTCCGTAAAAAACTCGACCGCGTCGCGGCCCTGCGCGTGCATCACGCCGAAGAAACTGCCCTTCCAGCCGGAGAAGGGGAAGTAGGCCATGGGCGCGGGAACGCCGATGTTGACGCCGACGTTTCCGGTGGAGACGATGTTGCGGAATTTGCGAGCCGCGGCTCCCGAGGAAGTGAAGATGGAGCTGGCGTTGCCGTAGGGCGATCGCTCGATCATGGCGACGGCGTCTTCAATTGAGTCCGCGTGGACGACGGAGAGGACGGGGCCAAAGATTTCTGTTTCCATCAGCGAACTGGTGGCGGGCAGGTCTTCGAGCACGGTGGGACCGACAAACGAGCCGGTGCCGCTCGCGATGCCGCGCCCATCGACGATTGGTTTTGCGCCGTCCCTGGCGCCCTGGCCGATATGCGAGAAAATGCGCTCACGACTGGCGGCAGTGATGACGGGACCCATCTGCACGGCGGGGTCGAGGCCGTTGCCGACGTGGAGCGAAGTGGCTGCTGCGGCGATTGAGTCAGGAAACCAGCGTTGCGCATCGCCGACGGTGACGGTGACGCTGACGGCCAGGCAGCGCTGGCCGGCGCATCCGAAGGCGGAGTCAGCGATGATTTTTGTCGTCTGCTCAGGATCGGCATCCGGCAGGACGACGACGTGGTTCTTGGCGCCGCCCTGGCATTGCACGCGCTTGCCGCTGGCGGAGCCGCGGGCGTAGACGTACTGCGCGACAGGCGTCGATCCAACAAAACTGACGGCGCGCACGAGAGGATGATCGAGCAGCGCATCGACGGAAGGCTTGCCGCCGTTAACGAGGTTGACGACGCCGGAGGGCAGGCCGGTTTCGTGAACCAGCTCGACAAGGCGCGCTGCGGAAAAGGGCACGCGATCGCTGGGCTTGAGCACGACAGTGTTGCCGGTGGCGATGGCGTACGGCAGAAACCACAAGGGAATCATCACGGGGAAATTGAAGGGCGTGATGATGGCGCAGACGCCGAGAGGCTGTCGCACCATAATTTCATCGATGCCGGGCGCAATGTCTTCAAGCGAGTAGCCCTGCATGAGCACAGGGATGCCGCAGGCGACTTCGACATTCTCAATGCCGCGGCGCAGCTCGGCTTTGGATTCGGTGAGTGTCTTGCCGTTTTCAGTGGTGACGATGGCAGCGAGCTCGTCGAAGTGGGCTTCGAGCAGGGCCTTCAGCTTGAAGAGGTACTGGACACGGTCGCCGGGTGGTGTGGCGCGCCATGCGGGAAAGGCAGCCTGCGCGGCTTCAACGGCGGCATTGACTTCTTCAGCTGAGCCGGCAGGCGCATTGCCGAGCGGTTCACCGGTAGCGGGATTGGTGAGCACGAGCCCGGATGGATCGGCGGATGCACGCCAGTCGCCGGCGACGAAGTTGCGAATCTCTGGATGGATGAGGGTAGCCATGGGATCTCCAAATTTAGCGTAACTGGCAGGGTGCGGGCAAAAAAGGTTGAGTTTGCCGGGACATCCGTTACGAGCCTGCGGTGGCGATTGATCATTCGCCAACTGATTGCCTGGAGCAGGTATCTGCGGACAATTGCTCCGGAGATGAGAGTCTAAATCTACGAAGAATATGGCAAATCGCAGAACGGAATCCTGTAAACGACGGAATCGTATTTTGGATTCGTGCGGTTATCTATGATCTTCCCCTGAAGATTCTCAGCGATCCGCCTGCTAGCGGTGTTTTGCACGGCCACCGGATAGGTGAAACTTCCTTTGCCGAGAGTTGCGTGTCCCCACTCAACGAGTGCGGCCACAATTTCCCGTCCAAAACCCTGCCCGTGCGCGCTTTCCTTGAGCCAAAGGCCGAGCTCGGGCGAAACCGAATCTGCATCTTCCAAAGAAGCCATGCCAAGGCATTCCCTGTTATCCAGCCGCCGGATGACGAAAGAAAACCTGTTCGGTTCTGGAGTCTGCACTCTCTTCTCGCATCGCGTAACGTATTCGCTCCATGATGGCGGCTCCCATGGCATGAATTTGGCGACGCCAGGCGTGATGCACCCAAAGACCTCTAGCGCGTCCATCATCTGGAACTGGCTGAGCTGCAATCTTGGGGACTGGATGACAATCACTGTGCCAGCCTATCAACTACCGGTTGATCCAGCGGTAGGCCGTTGGACGCGAGAGCACGTACGCGCGACATAGGTCCGCTACCGACATCTCTTACGGAGTCAGGCTCGCAGGCCGGGGATGCCATGAATCGAAGCGACTTCGAAGTGAACAACGCGCTCGTCGTAGCGGGTAAGGTAGCGGCGGCGGTTCTCGGGAATAATCGCGAGATCGTAATGCTCGCCGGCGACCGCCTGAATGTCTTCAATGGAGTCGAAGAGCATGATGGTGACGAACTCGACTTCGTTCGCAGAAGGATGCTTCAAGAGAAAGCTGCCGCGATAGCCCTTGATCTTGCTGACGCCGGGCAGCAGTTCGGGTTTGAGCATCTTCTCGTAGTGGGCAGCCTGCTCAGGGGTGGTGAATCCGTGCCAGATTCGGGCGACCATAGAAAGCTTCTCCTCACCGCGGAAGGATCGTAAACAACCATCATGCCCTAACTTTGGCTTTCCGGCGCATTTTGGGATGGTCTGGTATTGTGGTCGGGTTTGGAAATCCAGCGAAATCAATACCGGAACCCCTTTTCGGGGAGGAGAGCCGATGTTGCCTGCGAAACAGTATGCCGTCTTGATTCTCATGTGTGCTTCAGCGTCGATGGTGGCGCAGCAGCCGGCCAGTACGCCGCAGCCGACAACGGCCGCGGAGGCTCCGACACGCGATACGAGTTACATCGATGAGCAGGGCACGGCGCACATTACGCGGGTGGTTCCGGCGCCGCAGACCCTAAGCCCCGAGGCGCAGCGGGTAGTGGGCAGGGCTGAACCGGATCAGGGGCCTCCGCAATCGCTGGCGGACCGCCGCAAAATGACGGACGCATACACGGCGCGGGCGCGGGTGGAGTGGTCGAAGCTATGCCCGAACACTCTCGTGGAGCAAACGATGGCGGGCGTGCCGGTGCGCGTCGTCACTCCTGAAGGAATGCCGGAGAGCAACAAGGACAAGGTGCTGCTGAACCTGCATGGCGGCGGATTCAATTCGGATTCGGGATCGTATACGGAGTCGATTCCGATCGCCGGCTACACTAAGATCGAGGTGGTGGCGGTGCTGTACCGGCTGGCGCCGGAGTATCCATTTCCGGCGGCGGTGGATGACTCGGTTGCGGTGTACAAAGAGCTGCTGAAGAACTACAAGCCGGACCATATCGTGATGTATGGAACCTCGGCGGGCGCGATACTTACGGCGCAGGTGGCGGCGAAGCTGAAGCAGCTGGGCCTGCCGCTGCCCGCGGCGCTGGGCATCTTCAGCGGCATGGGCGACTTTGCGCGCGCGGGCGATTCGCAGTCGATGTATGCGCTGCGCGGGCTCGCCGGGCACCTCGATCCGCCAGGAGCAGGGGCGCATGACCCGGAGTATGTGGGGTCGACCGATCCGAGGGATCCGATTCTGTCGCCCGTTTACGGCGATTTGCACGGGCTGCCGCCAACGTTGTTCGTCACCAGCGGGCGCGACCTGCTGCTGAGCGGCACGGTGAACCTGCAGCGCGCTTATCTGCTGGCGGGCGTGGACACGCGGCTGGTGGTTTACGACGGGCTGGCGCACGCCTTCTGGTATGACCCGAAACTGCCGGAGGCGATTGAGGCCAACCACATCATGGCGGATTTCTTTGTGAAGGCGCTGGGCCGGTAGTAGCCCAGAGGCTTTAGCTCATCGATTCCCAGGTGGGGGCGTCGAGCCGGATGTTCTCACCGGGCAGCGGCGTGACGGGAATCCGCAGCGCGGAGTTCAAGCGCGAGAAGAACTCGAAGGCGGCGGCGACAGCGGTGAGCTCGACAATCTCTTCGTGCGTGAAATGCGCGCTCAGGTCGCTATAGGCGGTTTCGTTCACGGCATGCCCGGACTGGTGCAGCAGGCCGGCGTAGCGGAAGCCTGCTTTCTCCTTCTCAGTGAACGGGCCAATCTCAAACGTGTCGTAGGTGGCGAGCTGCCCAAAGGTCGCGCCGCGCTTGAGTGCGAGATGGCGGTGCGCGCTTACGCAGTAATCGCACTTGTTGAGCGAGGCGACGCGGGTTGCGATGAGCTCCTTGTACCAGCCGTGTAGAGCGCCTTCGCCCATGAGCGGCTTGAGAAAGGCGGAGATACCAAGCGCCAGGCCGGGAACGAGCGCGAGGACCTTGAACATGTTGGGCACAACGCCGCGGTCGGCATAGAGCTGGTCGTACAGCGCGCCGATTTCATCGGTGACGTGCTTGCGGTCAAGGAGTGGAACGCGAGCGCCCAACGGAGGCAATGCGGTCATAAGGTTTCCAAAGTCGGCAGCGGTTGCAAAAGTGCGGCGAGCACTCCTGCTGTGATCGTAAGAAGACATAAGAAATTCATCCCCTGACGGAAAGAACGCGAGAGCAGGGGAGTTTCCTTCAGAGTGCGCCGATTACGACTGAATGGCCGCGGATTCTGACGGCTGCAGTTCGGCGCGTACCTGCTTCATAACGTTGAGGTAAAAGGCCAGGTTGTGAATGGAGCTCAAAGCTCCGCCAAGGGGCTCGCCCACTTGCATGAGGTGGCGCAAGTAGGCGCGGGAGTAGCGGCGGCAGACCATGCAATGGCAGGCGGGGTCCGGCGGGTTCTGGTCTTCTGAGTATTGTTTGTTTTTGATGTTCATGCGGCCTTCGCTGGTGAAGAGCAGGCCGTGGCGTGCGGCGCGGGTGGGCAGCACGCAGTCCATCATGTCGAGGCCCATGCGGGCATACTGCGCGATCTCGTCGGGATAGCCGACGCCCATGACGTAGCGGGGCTTATCGGGCGGCAGCAGGGGCAGCACCTCGGCGATCATTTCGAGGGTGAGGTGGCGCGGCTCGCCCACGCTGAGGCCGCCGATGGCGTAGCCGTCGAAGTCCATCTCAACGAGGCGCTCGGCCGACTCGCGGCGCAGGTCAGTGTAGGTGCCGCCCTGGACAATACCGAAGAGGCTTTGCGAGTGCCCGGGAAGCGCATCGTGCCAGGGAACCTGATGCTGATGGGCGCGGAAGTGGTCGAGGGAACGGCGGGCCCAGCCCATGGTGAGGCGCAGGCTTTCGCGGGCGCGGTCGCGGTCGGCGGGGTATTCGGTGCACTCGTCGAAGGCCATCGCGATGTCAGCGCCGAGGGCGATCTGCACGTCCATGGAGTGCTCGGGGGTGAAGAAGTGGCTGCTGCCGTCGAGGTGCGAGCGGAAACGCACGCCTTCGTCGGTGATTTTGCGGAGTTGCGAGAGGCTGTAGACCTGGAAGCCGCCGGAGTCAGTAAGCATGGCGCGGGGCCAGCTGATGAATTTGTGCAGGCCGCCCATGCGGCGGATGGCCTCGTGACCGGGACGCAGATAGAGGTGGTAGGTGTTGCCGAGAATGATCTCGGCACCAATGGATTCCAGGATGTCCTGCGGGACGGCCTTGACGGTGCCTGCGGTGCCGACGGGCATGAATACGGGCGTTTCGACGGTCTGATGAGGCAGAGAGATGCTGGCGCGGCGTCCGCCTGCGCTGGTGGTGTTGAGGATTTGGAAGTCAAGGGCCACAGGCTGATTTTAGCGGGGTGAGGAGTGCTGGAGTGGCCGATCCTTGAGTGTGGTTTCAACCTTGAGTTTGGCGAGGATCTGCTTCATTCTGCCCGGCCTTAGTCCCGACGGCCATTTTACGCTCGGGAGCCTGGAGTGCGTTCTCGACGAAACTGCGAGAAAACGGCCGAAGCTTAGAAACGCGGCAACCTAGTCCAAGCTCTAACCTGCGAAGCCTGCTACTTTCCGCCGCCAAGATTGATTTGCAGGCCAAAGCGCACGACGCGCGGTGTGCCGAGGGTGGTGTTGGGGGTCTTCGAGACTTCGATGGCGCGGTCGAAGAGGTTTTCTCCCGCGGCGAAGAGCTGGAAGCGCGAGCCGAAGTCGTGGGAGGCGTAGGCGTCGAGGCGGAAGAATCCGTGGAGCAGGAAGAGATTGGCGTCGTCGTCGTACTGGTGGCCGCTCAGGCGGCTTTGCAGGCGAGCGTGCCGATCCGTGGTTTGAACGCGCGCAGATTCAGCGTGGCCATGTTGCGAGCGACCTCTGGAATCCAGTTGCCGAGATCCTGTGCGCCGCTGGTGACGGTGGCATGCGCGTACTGGTAGCCGCCGTCGAGCGAGAGCCAGTGCTGCGGAGCGATCTCGAAGTCGAGCGAGACGCCTTTGCTGGTGATCTGGCCGAGGTTCTGGCGGCGCAGCAGGATGGGCGATGAGTTCGGGTTGGTAGTGACGGCGACGATGGGGCGATTGACTTCGGTGAAGAAGTAGCTGGAGCGGATGGCTCCCCAGGGCTGCTGATATGCGAGGCCGGTTTCCCAGCCGGTGGCGCGCTCGCTGAGCAGCGCGTTGTTGGGCAAGGTGAGCTTGTTGCCAACCTGGGTGGAGCGATAGAGCTCGCTGGGTGTGGGCGCGCGAAAGGCGCGGAAGCCTGATGCGGAGACGGCCCAATGCTCAAGAACTTGCGCGAGATACCCATGCGCGGATTGAAGATGTTCTGCGAAAGGCCCGGGGGCTGGGTGGCAGAGGGAATCCAACTGGAGCCGTTCCACTGCCGCAGAAATCCATCGTAGTTGCGAAACCAGTCGATGCGGCCGGAGGCGGTGACGGTCCACGCGCCGTGCATCCACATCGCTTCACCGTAGAGGCCGGTGTCGCGCTGGTGATCGCTGAGCGTAGTGAGCGCGGCGGTTGTGCCGTAGGTCTGCTCCTCGTCCCAGATGCGGACGTCGTGTGTGTCTGCGCCTGCGAGAAGGAGAAATCCAGCGCCGAGAGGGCGTGACCAGTGGGCCACCGCGCCGAGCTCGTTGACGGGAATCTGCGAGAAGCGAGTGGGTGTTTCGCCGCAGCGGTAGGTGCAGTTGCGAAGCCGGCGTGGGCCCGTTGGTGATGCTCGAAAAGGTCTGCCGGTAGTGTTCGGTGGAGCCGTAGAGGCGCAGCACAGCGTTGTCGTTGTGCGCGCTCTGCCAGTCGGCGCCGGTGGCGTAGCGCCAGAGGCGCGTGCCGTTGGTCTGGTAGGGTGTGCCGTTGTTGCGCGCCTCGTTCATGAGGCTGCCGCGCAGGAAGAGCCGCAGTGAATCACTGGTCGTGCTCGCCAAGGAGAAGGCCGTTCTGGCTGTGCACGTTCGAGGCGATGTCGATGGGGCCGCGCTGATCGGGCGCGAGCTGGATGAAACCATCGGTGCCGAGGGCGCCGCCGGCGGCTAGCGGACCCCAGGGGCCGTGTTTCGTTTCAGCCAGCGCGTTACCGTTGAAGGTGTTGAGGCTGCCGTAGCTGCCGCGCGCCTCGACGAGGTTGCCGGTGGGACGCACGGTGATGAAGTTGAGCACGCCGCCGATGGCGCTTGAGCCGTAGAGGTCGCTGGCGCCGCCGCGCACCAGCTCGACGGAGTGGATTGCGAGCTCGGGCTGCTCCTGCCAGTGAATCCAGCCGCCGATGGGATCGTTGAGGGGCACGTCATCCTGCGTGACGAGGGTGCGGCTGGCAGATGTGGAACCAAGGCCGCGGACACTGATGCCCTGCGATGTGGGATTGGCCACGAGCGAACTGGAACGGCGAAACATCTCGACGCCGGGAAGCTGGCGCACGCGGTCGTCCATGGTGATGGCGGCTGTGGTGCTGAGCGCCTGCGAGGAGAGCAGGCGCGTGGTCACTGGGCTTTGCAACTCGCCGAGTGGGGCGCGGTAGGCTGTGACGGTTACCTCTTCAGTAGCCGTCGCGGGGTCGAGCGCAATGGTTGTGGACGCGGCAATGTGGATCGATCTTGCCGCGAAACCGCTCGCCTGAAGCTGCACGGCGTAGGGCAGATCGCAGAGCAGAGAGATGTGGCCGACTGCGTCGGTATGGCCGAGGGGAAAACCCGATGGATCGGAGACAGCAACACCGGCGATGGCAGCGCCGTGGCTATCGGTCACCGTAACGGTGCAGGCGGCATCACTCTGCGCGGGGAGCGCTGGAGGATGAACCAGCAGCATCGCGGCCAGCGCGCCACGCATCGCTTTGAATCGGAACCACGGCATCAAGGTCGTCCTGGCAGTTCTGGCGTAATAAGTGGAGCAATTGCGCCACGGTTGTGCCGTGGCAGGGGTGCGCGGCCTGTGGTGCGATCTCGTTGAGAGGAACCAGGACAAAGGCCCGCTCAGCAAGTCGGGGATGCGGAAGCTCGAGGCCTGCTTCGCGGAGGCAGAGGTCGCCGAGCATCAGCATATCCAAGTCCAGTGTACGGGGGCCGTTGGGGATGCCGGCGGAGCGGTCGCGGCCGAAGTCATGTTCGATGGCGAGAAGCGCATCGAGCAGGGCGCGCGGGGCGAGTTCGGTTTCAAGCGCAACCACTGCGTTGAGAAAGCGCGGCTGGTCGGCGTAGCCAACCGGCCTGGTGGAGTAGAGCCCCGAGCGAGCGAAGGATGCGGCCCAGGGAGCCGAGGCGGTCAACGGCAGCAGCGAGGGTGACATCGGGCGGCCCCGCGCAGCTCGCGAGGTTTGATCCCATGCCGATGTAGGCGGTGCGCATCGTGAACAGGGTATCGCGCAGGGGGCGGGTTGCGAACAGCGAGATTCACTGCGCCGGGCAGACGGTTCTGGTAGCATCCGAATCGGAGAAGAAATCAGGATGGATTCCTTTAGCAATGCTGTTCTTGGAGTGCGTCGCAACGAAGATATCGCTCTCGATCTTTTGAAGTTTGTGGCCGGCACGGCGAGTATTGGACGGCCTGTGGCGGGATCAACAGGGTTCAGCGGCAATAGCGGAGCGAAGCCTGAGGATCACGTGAATCAGCTGCTGGACCTCTATGCGCGGTGCCTTCGGACCGTGGAAGGCAAAGGGGCGGGCCAATAAGCGGCGATTCCAGAGTGCAGGTGGCTGTCGCAGGTACCGGCGCATTCGGACGCAACCATCTCCGTGTCTACCACGATCTGGAAGCGGCAGGCGAGGCTGTGAAGCTGGCAGCGGCAATCGAGCCCGACTCTGCGCGCGCTGCAGAAACCGCGGAGAAGTACAGCATTCCTGTTTTTGCTTCGCTTGAGGCAATGCTGGCAGCCGGTGTGCGGGTGGGTGCGGCCAGCGTGGCAGTGCCCACGGTGCATCATCACGCGGTGGCCTTGGCGATGCTTGAGGCAGGCATCGACGTGCTGGTGGAGAAGCCGATTGCGGCGACGCTGGCCGAAGCCGATGATCTGCTGGCTCTGGCCGCGAAGAAGGGCCGGATCCTGCAGCCAGGGCACCTCGAGCGCTTCAACCCCGCGGTGCTGGCTGTGCAGCCACGGGTGCGCAGGCCAATGTTTTTTGAGGCCCACCGGCTTTCAATCTTTACGCCGCGGGCGCTGGACGTGGATGTTGTGCTTGACCTGATGATCCACGACCTCGACATTGTGCTGACCTTTGCCAACTCGCCGGTGCGAGAGGTGCGCGCGGTGGGGCTGCCGATTCTTTCGCCGCGGGTGGACATTGCGAATGTGCGCGTGGAGTTTGAGTCAGGCTGCGTGGCGAACTTTACGGCCTCACGAGTTTCGACCGAGCGCGTGCGCAAGCTGCGCTTCTTTGAGCCGCGGCAGTATGTGTCGATTGATTATGCGCGGCGCGATCTGCTGGTGATTCGGCTGGACGACAAGGTGCCGATGGAGATTGCCGCCGCCGTGGCCAGCGGAAAGATCGATCCGGCAATGCTGGAGCAATTGAAGGCTGCAGGCGCGGCGGGGCCGGCGCCGGGATTGAACTTCGTGAAAGCTCCGGTGCCGGAAGGCGAACCTCTGCGGCTTGAAATCGAGTCGTTTCTCGATGCGGTGCGGACGCGCCGCGAACCGCGGGTCACGGCAAAGCAGGGGCGCGATGCGCTGGCACTTGCGCTTGAGATCCAGGAGACGATGGTTGCGCACGCAACACGCGCTGGTCTGCAGGATTTCTTTTTGTCCGGGGCGTGAGGGCGACGGTTCACGCGCCCCGATTTGTTCTTGAGAAGAGTCTGCTGCATCTCACGCGAGCATAATATTTATTCTGGAACCGAACTTTATTCATCCCCGGCTGCTCTCTCAAGAGTATGGACGAAGCAACTCAGATGAAGAATGGGTCGAGGTCCGAGCAGACCTTGATTGTCCTTCTGGCCCAAAGCGGCGACCGTGCCGCCCTGGAACAGCTTCTCCATGACATCTACCCTCCGCTGCGTCGCTACATCGTTGGTCTCGCCGGCGTTACCCTCGCCGACGATGTTCTGCAAGAGACCTCAATTCAGATACTTCGCAAGCTCACGTACCTGCGCGAACCCGCCGTCTTTCGCGCGTGGAGCTTTCGCATCGCTTCGCGCATCGCCTTTTCCCATCTCAAGCGCGCCAGCCGCTGGCAGCCTCTGGACGACGCGCGACCTGAACAGCTCATCTCGCTGGATCCGAGTATGGGTGAGCACCCCGACGAGGCCTTCTTGAATCTGCTCGACCGCGTTTCACCGGCCAGCCGAGCTGTCCTTCTGCTCCACTACCAGCAGGGCCTCTCCCTGGAAGAAAGTGCCGTCATTCTGGATATTCCGATCGGCACCGTCAAGTCACGCCTCCATTACGGAGTCACCACCCTTCGCAATTACCTCACGTCCGAAAGGAAACCAGCATGAGTCCCGATCATCAGCAACCCAACTCCGAAAATACCAATGCGGAAATCGCCTTTGTTCAGCAAGCTCTCGCTGAGGCGGAGAGGTCGCAACGCGTCTCACGCATTATCGTCGTCGTGCTGGCTATTCTCGCCATCGCCGCCTTTGTCTGGATGCACCAGCACATGTTCCCACAGGAGACGCTAAGCCAACTCTTTCATTCGATGATGCGCGTCGATCTTTTCTTCCTGATCGTGATGTTCGCTCTCACAATGTATCTTCGTCAGGTCATGAATAAGAACACTCGCACGATCCTTCGAGCTCTCGCCAACTCACGTTCGCGCTGACCCATTGTGGACGGGTTGGCCATGTCCGCATGCCCAAAGATTTTCCACGTAATGAGATGGCTTTCGCTCACTCTTGACAGCGGTTCCCACGCGCCTTTAGGGTTTGCTGCCGTGGGAAAAGCGGATTTCTTTCTGTCCTGAAAAGGTAATGGGGGGATTCTCGCCTATGAGGGGAGATGAGATGAGAAGCCTTGGATTGCGATCAATTGCGGCGGGTGTGCTCTGCTGCGGAATGGCGTTCATGGCGTGGGCGCAGGATGCGCAGAAGCCTGCCTACCTGAATACCAGCCTGCCGCCGGAGCAACGCGCTGCCGACTTGGTGAAGCGGATGACCCTCGAAGAGAAGGCTTCGCAACTGGTGAATCAGGCGCGCGCAATTCCGCGGCTTGACATTCCGGCTTACGACTGGTGGAGCGAGGCGTTGCACGGCGTCGCGGTGAATGGCACCACGGAATTTCCTGAGCCCATCGGTCTCGGCGCAACCTTCGATCCGGATGAAATCCATCACATGGCGACCTACATCGGCATCGAGGCACGCATCAAGCACGCGCAGGATATGCGCGCGGGGCACAGCAACATCATGGAAGGCCTGGATTTCTGGTCGCCGAATATCAACATCTTCCGCGATCCGCGGTGGGGTCGAGGGCAGGAGACTTATGGCGAGGATCCTTTCCTCACCGGTCACATGGGCGTGGCGTTCGTGACCGGCATGCAGGGCGACGATCCGCGCTACTACCGTGTGATCTCGACACCGAAGCACTATGCCGTGCACAGTGGCCCGGAGTCGACGCGGCACAAGGCCAACGTGGACGTGAGCAAGCACGATCAGATCGACACCTACCTGCCGGCGTTTCGCGCAGCCATCACGCAGGGAAAAGCGGGCTCGATCATGTGCGCCTATAACAGCATCAACGGGCAGCCGGCGTGCGCGAACGAGTTTTTGCTGATTGATCAGCTGCGCGGCAAGTGGGGTTTCAAGGGGTACGTGGTTTCCGATTGCGGCGCCGTGACCGATATCTTTGCCGGGCATCACTACACGAAGTCTCAGCCCGAGGCCTCGGCAATTTCGCTCAAGCGCGGCATGGACAACGAGTGCGCGGACTTTTTTGCCAAGGTGAACGACGATCACGACTACAGTCCGTATATTGCGGCGGTGAAGCAGGGCTACCTGGCAGAGAGCGACATCGACGTGGCGCTGGTGCGGCTCTATACGGCTCGTATGAAGCTGGGCATGTTCGATCCGCCGGAGATGGTGCCTTTCACGAAGATTGATGAAAACCAGCTGAACAGCGCGGAGCATCGGGCGCTGGCTCGCAAGCTGGCGAATGAGTCGATGGTGCTGCTCAAGAATGATGGCGTGCTTCCATTGAAGACTTCAGGAACCAGGATTGCGCTGATTGGTCCACTGGCAAACCAAACGAAGTTCCTGCTGGGCAATTACAACGGAATCCCGACACACACGGTATCGATTCTCGAAGGCATGAAGGCGGAGTTCCCGAATGCGACGATCGATTACCAGGAGGGCACGCAGTTTTTGAGCAAGAAAGCAGAGCCGGTGCCGGCGAGTCTGTTGACGACGGATGGCAAGCCCGGCGTGAAGGCGAGCTATGCGCCGTTGTCGGCAATGGATATGGCAAACCCGGCAAAGCGGCCGACACCGGTGGCAACGCGTGTTGAGCCGGAGATCGATCCGGGGCTCAGCCGTTGCCGAGCGAGATGGCGGGCAAAGGGCCGGCAATAATTCGCTGGGAGGCAACGCTGACCGCTCCGGAGACGGGTGACTTCAACCTGGGCGTGGCGGCCAACGGCTTTTTCGGTTTGACGCTGGATGGAAAGCCGGTAGCGATGGGCTACCAGGGGGATGGCCAAGATGCAAAGACAGGCCGCGTTCACCTGGAGAAGGGCAAGGCCTACGCGCTGGAATTGACGTTCGGCCAGCTGGGGGAAGAAAAACCGATCGCGAAGCTGATGTGGTCGAAGGTGGATATGGCGACGCAGCCGGCGGCAATTGAAGCAGCCAAGAACGCAGACGTGATTGTTGCTGTGGTGGGCATCACGAGCGAGCTCGAAGGCGAAGAGATGCAGGTGGATGAAGATGGATTCAGCGGTGGTGACCGCACGAAGATCTCGTTGCCGAAGGCAGAGGAAGAATTGATCCAGACGCTGGGTGCGACGGGTAAACCGCTGGTTGTTGTGCTGGTAAACGGAAGCGCGCTGGCTGTGAACTGGGCCGGGGAACACGCGAATGCGATTCTCGAGGCGTGGTATCCGGGCGAAGAAGGCGGCGCCGCAGTGGCGGAAACACTCTCAGGCCGCAACAATCCGGGCGGCAAGCTGCCGGTCACGTTTTATACAGGCGTTGATCAGTTGCCTCCGTTTGAGGATTACGCAATGAAGGGGCGCACGTATCGCTACTTCGAGGGAAAGCCGCTCTATCCGTTTGGCTATGGGCTCAGTTACACGACCTTTGCGTATAGTGGACTGACGGTTCCGAAATCGACGAATGCCGACAATCTGGCCGTCGACGTGACGGTGAAGAACACCGGCAAGGTCGCGGGCGACGAAGTAGCGGAGCTGTATCTGACATTCCCGAAGGTGCCCGGTGCTCCTCTGCGCGCGCTGCGCGGCTTCAGGCGCGTTCACCTGGATGCGGGTGCATCGCAGCAGGTTCGCTTCGAACTGGGTCCGCGCGACCTGAGCATGGTGACGGAAGCTGGTGATCCGGTCATCGCGAAGGGCGAGTACACGGTAACCGTTGGCGGCGGCCAGCCCGGCGCCACGGCGCAGGATGTGTCGGCGAAGTTCAGCGTCAACGAGGGAAAAAAGCTGCCGGAATAAAAGGTGAATTCGAGCGGTGCATGGGGCGCGTTCCTTCGGGGGTGCGCCCCATTTTTTTTGCGAGAAGTCAGTCGGCGCCGTGCTCGGCTGGTTCGGCGAGAATCTCATTCATCTTGAGGTAGACGGCGTTCGTCCAGCCAAAGCCGATCTGATTCACAGCGTAACCGGTGCTCACTTTTACATCGGCATTGGCTGAGGCCACGTTGTATTTCTCGCGCAGCGTGCCGTCATGAGCGAATCCGGTATCGATGGTGGCATTCCATTTGCGAGCCAGGCGCTGTGCGTCGGCGCGAAAGCCGGAGGCATCGAGGCCGGCGACACCGATCCAGTTCGTCGGAGCCCAGCCGAAAGGCTCGTCCCATTGCAGGCCGGTGTTGGTGTGGCTCATAGAGAGGCCGCCGGCGCGCTCAAAAACAGGAAGGTTGGCGACGATCCTTTGAGCTTCTTCGCGGGTGGCGAAACCGGCCCACAGCGGGTAGAGCCAGGTGATGTAAGCATAGGTCGATCGCTGATGGCGCACGAAATCGTAATCGACGAAGGCTCCGCCGACAGAGTCTACGCGCTTCGCCTCCCACAGGTAGCGATGCATCGCGTTGCTGCGGGCCTGCGCCCGGCGCTTCCAGAGTTGGGCGTCGGTGGGTTTGCCGAGCAGGAAGGCGAAATGTTCCATGTCGCGCTCGTAGCGGTAGAGCAGGCTGTTCAGGCAAACCGGCGCGAAGTGATGGGTTGCGCCACTGAAAGGGCCGAAGCGAAAACTGGGGTCGAAGCCGGACTCGCGCATGGCGCGGTCGCCCTGGTAGAAATCGCGCGAGAGGCGGTAGCCGCCGTACCAGGCGCGCATGCAGACGACACTGGCGCGCACATCACAGCTTGTACCGCGCAGCAGAGAAGCCTCAGAGGCATCGGGATGCTCCGAGGCTTTGACGAGGAATGCATCGCCTCCAGAATGAGGGTGCTGCACGAGCCAGCGCAGAACGTCGATGTAGTAGTTGCTGTCGTCGGCCATTTCCGGCACGGGCCCCTGGCCAAAATCAAAGTAGCGCGCAAGACCCGTGGTTCCTGCCTTGTGCTCGGGGCGAATCCATGTGGAGTAGTCCTTTTCTGCAAGCAAGACGGCGCGCTCAAGCCAGGCGCGTGCGTCGCTGCGGTTGGCGAAGCTCGCGGGATTCTCATAGACGGCGCGAATCATCGAGGTGAGAAAGGGCGGCTGCGAGCGCGTGAGGTAGTAGGTGCGATTGGCGTTGAGCACGCCGCCGTAGTGCTCGATCTGGAAGAGAAAGTTGTCGACCATGCCCCTGGCGAGGGTCTCGCGATGATCGGCTTCAAGGCCGAGGATGATGAAGTAGCTGTCCCATCCGTACATCTCGTTGAAACGACCGCCGGGCACAACGTAGGGGTAGGGAAGATAGAGCAGGCCTTCTGCGGGTAGTTCTTCAGGACGCACATCGCCGATTTTTTCAATGCGACGGGGCAGAGCGTGGATGGCGACATTGCATTTCTGTTCGAGCGCGGCGACCTCGGGCGGCGCAGGCACTTCAGCGGGCATGTAGAGAACCGGATGCGCGGTGACCTTGATGTCGACGAGCGAGTGGCAGTCGGTCATCGAGCGCGTCAGCGTCTCCCATGCGCCGTGAATGTAGTTGAGTGTGGCTGCGGGGTCGGGAGTTGCATTCGGCGCAGGCTGTGCGGTGGCGGTTTGCAGTGCGACGGCAAGAAACAGCAGGCGGACAAGCTTCATGGAGACTCCGGTTTTAATTGTTGTCTGCTTGCGCGGCGGAGAAGCCGGACTGCGAATTCGTCTGGAGTGTAACGCAGCGGGCTGACCATGCCAGGAACATTTTGCGATGCAGCGGTGTCTACACAGAGCACAGTGGTTCCGATTGGGATGAGCGAACGGACCTCGAACAGCGCTCGTGCGCGCCAACCAGCGCGTGCGGGCGGCTGAGTCCTCGCGTTCAACGATCTCCTCCCGTTTGGACCGGCTGAATTGTCCAAATCTACCGAGGGAGGCGAGCGATGTTTGAAGATGCGATCTTCGAGTCCACTGGCAGAATCCATACCGGCAGCAGCCGCTGGATGATGGCTACATTCGCGTTGAACGGCACGATTCTGCTGACGCTGGTTGCGATTCCGCTGATCTATCCGGAAGCACTGCCGCAGCACGCATTGCCCATGCCGCTGACTCCGCCTCCGGCGCCACCCACTCCACCGCCTTTACTGAAAGAGCTGCATCCGCTGCAGGGAGCGTCGGAGATGCCGACGGCAGTGACGTTTGCGCTGCCGATCATGCCGAGGCCAGGCGCGAACTCGGACGATGCGCCGACTGCTGCAGACGGTCCGATAACGATGAATACCGGCTGGGGAGTCTCCGATGCACCAACCAGCATTTTCTCGGGTCACCGAGGGACGCAGGTGGTTCATTCGGAGGAGAAGGGCCCGGTGCGCGTTTCTTCCGGCGTGATGGAAGGAATCGCGATTCGCAAAACGATGCCGGTATATCCGGCGATTGCACGGGAGGCTCATGTGCAGGGTGTTGTCACATTGCAGGCAACGATTGCGAAGAATGGCACAATCGAAAATCTGCGCGTCGTGAATGGGCCCGCGATGTTGCAGCAGGCGGCAATCAATGCAGTGAAGGCGTGGCGATACAGGCCCTATCTGCTGAACGGAGAACCTGTCGAGGTGGAGACAACGGTGAACGTGGATTTCTCGCTGGGACGATGAAGCAGGTCAGGAGTCGTTGGCCTGCAGCTTTTCGCGCGTAATCCTGTTCCACTGAGCGATGGCTTCGGGCATGGGCGGACTGGCAATGCCGGGAGCCACGCGTTCGAGAATCAATTGCGGATCGAGGCTGCCCTGCGCGTCGCGCAGCGCGCCTTTCACCCAGGCGACGGCGGCAAGCCCGTCGCGCCCAGCGAAAGTCTGCTCGATGTAAAACCATCGATCGTCCCAGCAGACAAGGCGCGAAGTAATTTCAAAGGCTGAGAAGAGCGGCAGGGAGCGGCGATACGTCACCCACACCGCGCCAACAAGTGCCTGCCAGCGCTGGCGCACGATGGGCGTAAGCAGGCCGATGCGGGCGAGCATGTGCGTGCGGGCATAGTCCATCACGCTGAGATAACGGCCGTTGTTCATGTGCAGGTTCAGGTCGATGTCCTGGGGCCAGACGTGCATGCGGATGCGATCTTCGTCGAGTACGCCGAGCGGCGGCAGCGGATGAAGAGATTGGCGAAGCGCGAGAGCCGGGATGCGGCCGAAGTTGATGAACCAGGACAGAAACTACTCCTAGAAGAAGTAGTGTAGATGGCGCGGGCTGGCGCAAAGTGCCACTCATGCGCGACAATCGCAGGGCTATGGAAAACGTCACGCGCCGCAGATTTTTAGCGGCAGCTTCAGCTGCCACCGCTGCCATCGCATCTAAATCGCTTATGTCTGCTCCCACTCAACGTCAACGGGTACTGATAGGCTCGGGAACCGCAGATGGCATTCTTGCCTTCAACTGGGACCCTGCGACCGGCGCGCTCAGCAATAGCGGAGTTGCCGCGCACGTGCCGACAGTGGACTGGCTTACCTGGTCGCCCGACAGGAAGTACATCTACGCCGCCTGCGAGGTGGATAACTTTCAAGGCAAGCCGACGGGAGAAGTGGCGAGCTTTATTGTGCAGAGCGGCGAGCTGCGCATGCTGTCTGCGCAGAATTCGGCGGGCAAGGGAACCTGTCATGTGGCGATTGATCAGACGGGCCGCGTGCTACTCTCGGCAGACTACGGCGGTGGAAGCGCCGCAAGTTTTCTGGTGACGGATGGCAAGATCAGCCCGGCAGTGTGGACGGAGCACTACACGACGCATGGCCCCAACAAGGATCGGCAGGAGGCCGCGCATGCGCACTTCTGCTCGTTTTCGCCCGATAACCGTTTTGCTTATATCAACGACCTCGGCGGCGACATGATCCACATTTACCGGATGGATACGGCGACGGCGAAGCTGACGGGTGCAGGAGCGTTTCACGCCAAGCCCGGCGCCGGCCCGCGGACGTTGCATTTCCACCCCAATGGGCACACGGCTTATTGCATGAACGAGCTCGATTCGACCGTGTATGTGCTCGAGTGGAATAAGACCGACGGCGGTTTTGTGTTGCAAGCGACCATCAACTTGCTGCCGGAGGATTATCACGGGCCGACGCGCGGCTGCGATACGGTAATTGCGCGCGACGGACGCTTCGTCTACTTCGCCAATCGCGACAACGATTTTCTCTACACTTTCAAGGCCAACCCGCAGACCGGCGCTCTTACGCCGATGAAGCGAACCAGCAGCGGTGGCAAGATTCCGCGAAATTTTACGCTCGACCCGACAGAGCGCTGGATGCTGGTGGCGAATCAGGATTCAAACCGGATCAGCGTTTTTGCGCGCAACACTGAAACCGGCGAACTGGCCGGATCAGGCAAGAACTTTGACGCGGCAATGCCGATGCGGATCCTGTTTATGTAGCGATTTGCAGCGGGAAGGTTATGCGCCGATGAGCGCGGGGCGTCTGGCACCAAGAGTGGGGCGAATTTCCGATGCCGCAGCGCCGGCGACGGGAACACGAGCCAGTTCCCAGGCAGAGCGGTCCTTGAGCAATCGCGAAACCAGCGCAGTGTGCATGAAGTGGCCGGCACGCTCGGCGACAACCTTGCCCTCAATGCGTTTGCCGGCGAGCGCGAGATCTCCGATGAGGTCAAGCACCTTGTGGCGCACGTACTCATCGCGGAAACGCAGCGGACCGTTCTCGGGGCCTTTTGGGCCGAGGATGATCGCATTTTCCGGCCCCGCTCCGCGAATCAGACCCATATCCCGAAGCTGCTTTTCGTCGGCCTTGTAGCCAAAGGTGCGCGCGGCGGCAATCAGCGAGCCGTAGGTTTCCGTGGCGAGGTCGACGCTGGTCTGCTGCCGGCCGATGGGCGCGGGGAAGTCGATCAGGTACTCGATGCGGTAGCCATCGCCGGGATACACGCCGATGAATTTGTCTCCCTCGCGCACTTCAATGGGCCGAAGCACGCGAATATATTCGCGGTGGCGGCGCTGGGTGCGAATGCCGGATTTTTCGAGGGCTTCAACGTAGGGCAGGGCGCTGCCGTCGAGGATGGGCAGCTCAAGGTTGTCGAGCTCCACGATCACATTGTCGACGCCCATGCCGATCAAGGCGGAGAGAAGGTGTTCGGTGGTGGAGATGAGCACGCCCTGGCGCATGAGGCTGGTGGCGTAGCTGACCTTGGCCACGTTGCGGCCGATGGCGGGGATTTCAAAGTCATCCAGATCGGTGCGGCGGAAGACAATTCCGGAACCGGCGGGCGCGGGCAGCAGCCGCATGGTGACAGGAGCTCCAGAGTGCAGGCCAACCCCGTTGAATTCAAGGGGCTCCGCAATGGTCTGTTCCAAATGTGCCGATGGGGTCAAAAATACGTCTCCGGCTATAGGAAAAGGGGAAATCAGTCGCTAGGTTAGACGGGAAACCAAAGAAGCGGCTGTGGCAATTTTGCCACAGTGTATGGGTTTAATTGGCGCAATTGAGCCTGTTTCGGACTAAACCGGTGCGAAATCACGAGTTTGGGCCGTGGCTGGTTGTTCCATGCCGTTAGTAACGAAGGATGGGCGTGCGCCATGGGAGGGTGCAGGCGGCAGATTGACTCTTGCGTTTCTCGCGTCGCTCTCGATCAGCACCGGACTTATCGGCACCCGACGAAAAGCTGCCCTGTGATGGCCCATTTAGAATCGGTGAGGCTTTCGATTGGACGAGGTGCTGAGAGGGATGCAGAGGCCGGAGCAGGATCCTGTTGCGATGCGGGCGCTGCTGGCGGGAGCGAGGCGCAAAGAGGCAGCGCTGATTGAGCTGACGCGCAGGCTGGTGGCGGTTGAGTCCCCGTCAGACGTGAAAGCGGCTGTGGATGCGTGCGTGGACCTGGTGGCGGCACAGGCCGCGAAACTGGGCGGCCGCGTGAAGCGGCACCGGCAGACCCGCTATGGGGATGTGCTCGAAGTACGATTCGGACCCGCGCGCAAGAAAGGGCGCGTACTGTTGCTGGGGCATCTCGACACGGTGTGGCCGCTGGGCACGCTCAAGAAGATGCCGAGTAAGGTAAGCGGCGGAAAATTGTGGGGCCCGGGCACGCTGGATATGAAGATGGGCGTGGCCATGGCGCTCACTGCGCTCGAAATGCTGATCGAGGCAGGCTCGCTGGAGCGCGAGGTCGTGCTGCTGCTCAATAGCGACGAGGAAGTGGGCAGCCCGGTTTCGCGACCCATTACCGAGCGGCTCGCCCGGCAGTGTGACGACGTGTTTGTGTTTGAGCCCGCGCAGGGGCTGGCCTATAAGACGGCCCGCAAGGGCACCGGCAACTGGCGCATTGAGGTGAAGGGCGTTTCAGCGCATGCGGGCGTCGATTTTGAAAAAGGTGCAAGCGCGATCCGGGAAATTGCCCGTGTAATCGAAACTGTGAGCGGCTGGACGGATCTGAAGCGCGGACTTACGGTGAGCGTGGGCACCGTGGGCGGCGGCTCAAAGACCAATGTGATTCCCGCCGATGCATGGACCGAGGTGGATGTGCGCATTGCGCGCAAGGCTGATGGTGCGCGCATCGAGCGCAGGTTTGCAGGTCTGAAAGCGACCGACAAGCGATGCACGCTGACGGTTACGGGCGGCATCAACCGGCCTCCGATGGAACGCACGCGCGGGACAGTGAAGCTCTTCCAGAGGGCGCGCGCATTGGCGGGCGAACTTGGCTTCACGCTGGATGAAGCCGCAACGGGCGGCGCCTCGGATGGCAACTTTACCTCGGCGCTGGGCGTGGCAACGCTCGACGGCATGGGGGCGGTGGGTGCCGGTGCGCACGCCACCCATGAGTCGGTGGTGATTGAGCACCTTGCTCCGCGAACGGCGCTGCTGGCCGGTTTGCTACTGGGCGCGTGACTGTCCGCTTTCAGGTCCGCTCGCAGCGAAGACGGCTTGCCGTTGCTGCAGGCAGGCTCAGTAGTGCTGTACGTAATTCAGCATGAAGAAGTAGCCGGCCGTGATGAAGCCGATGATGGCGACCGTCCAGCGCATGGTGCGTTGATGAACCCTGCGGCTGAAATGCGCGCCGAGGTAGCCGCCGATGCCGGCCAGCAGAGCCATCTCGACGCAGAATCTCCACTGCACCCGGTGTGCGAGGATAAAGCTCACGGTGGGAATGCCGATGGAGACGACCGCAGTGACGACCTTCAGCGCATTCATCTCGTGAATGTCGTGAATGCCGCAAAGGCCGAAGAGGGCCATGACGAGGAATCCCCCGCCTGCGCCGAAGTAGCCGACATAGACGCTGACGATGACCATGCCGATGAGCAGCCATTTGTTGTAGCGCTCTCCGCCAGAAAGCGACTGGAGCCAGCGGCCAAGAGGGAAGCTGAGCACAAACATGACGGCGGCGAAGAGCAGCAGCCAGGGCAGGAGCTGCCGGAAGATGTGGTTGGCAGTTCTCAGCAGCAGCCATCCGCCTATCCAGCCGCCGATGCCGGATGCGATGGCGAGCGGGATGAGCTGGCGCTTGTATTCGTGGAGCTGCTTGCGAAAGGCGACGAGCGAGGTGACCTGCCCGGGCCAGAGCGCGACTGTATTGGTAGCCTGCGCGGTGACGGCTCCGGCGCCGATTGCGGAAGTGCTTGAAATGAGAGCGGGAAGAGAAAGAAATGAGCCGCCGCCCGCGACAGCGTTGAGCACGCCAGCAAAGAGCGAGGCAACGGGGAGCCACAAAAAGCTGAAAACACCCTGGGCTGGAACCTGCATGTCTCGACTTTAACTTCAGAACGCATAAAGACTCATAAAGCCGGGAGGGATTGACGGCAAAACTGGCAATGCGGCAGCCTGATACACTCCATGAGGAATATGCGGAGTGATTTTTTGGCAATGAAACAGATGATTCCGGCGATCCTTCTGGTTGCTGTGACAACAGCCGCATCCGGCCAGACCAACACAAAGACAGGGCAGACAAATGCGAAGCCTGCGACGGCAGCTCAGACTGCGGCGCGGCCCATGGGCGCAGTTTCGAAGCTGCCGCCGGGCGTTCCACCGGTACATGGCCTGATCAAGACTGCATTCAGCCTGCGCTACCAGGACATCAAGATTGGGACAGGCAAGGAAGCTGAGCCCAACCAGGTCTACAAGGTGCTGTATACGGGTTGGCTTGCTGCCGATGGGCATAAGTTCGATTCGTCCGAAGATCACCGCATGCCGGTGATGGACAAGGATGGAAAACCGGTGCTGGGTCCGGATGGCAAGCCAACGCTCGGCGATCCGCAGCCGATCAGTTTTCCCCAGGGGTTCTCGCGCGTGATTCCAGGCTTCGACCAGGGATTTGAAGGAATGAAGGTTGGCGGCAAACGCAGGCTCTTCATCCCGTGGCAACTGGCCTACGGCGCGCGGGGCAGACCGGGACCGGATCCGGCGCACCCGGGGATTCCTCCCAAGGCAGACCTGATTTTCGATATCGAGCTCGTGGACACGATGGAAATGCAGATGCCTGCGGGTCATCCAGGAATGATGCCGATGCATCCTGGCGCGCCGGTGCCACCGGGGCACTCTGCGGTTCCGCCGACGCCGCCATCTGCAGCGCATCCTGCTACACCGGCAGAGCCGGCCAAGCCGGCGACGCCGCAGCCGCAACAGTAATTGTTGTCGGCTAAGCGGGGCCCGTGGGCATTTCCGGCGTGGCAGCCAGCAACTGGCGTGTGTAGGGTTCGCGCGGAGCGGTGCAGAGCGCTTCGGCTTCGCCCGTTTCAACGAGCCGGCCGTGCTCCATCACCGCGATGCGGGTGCTGAGGTATCGCACCAGCGGCATCGAGTGAGAAATGAACAGATAAGTGAGACCGTAGTCGCGCTGCAGGCGCCGCAGCAGGTTGATGATCTGCGCCCCAACGCTTACGTCGAGCGCGGAGACCGGCTCATCGAGGATGAGCAACTTCGGCCGCAGAGCCAGGGCACGCGCAATGTTGATGCGCTGGCGCTGGCCGCCTGAGAACTCGTGCGGATAACGACGCAGCGCTGATTCATCCAGGCCGACTTCGGTGAGCAACTCTGCGGCGCGCGCCCGCAGGGCATTGCGCGAGGCGGATTTGCCCGGCTCGACGCCATGAATCACCCACGGCTCGGTCACGATCTCCAGTACACGCATACGCGGATTGAGCGCCGCGTAGGGATCCTGAAAAACCGGCTGCATCTGGCGGCGTAAGGCGCGCATCTCCGTGCGCGATGCGGCGGCCAGGTCGATGCCGTCCACGCGGATAACGCCTTGCGTGGGCTCGATGAGGCCCAGAACCATGCGCGCGACTGTGGTTTTGCCGGAGCCAGATTCGCCGACGAGACCAAGGGTTTCACCCGCCGCAATGGCGAGAGAAACGCTGCTGACGACCGTGTGCAGTTCGGTGCGCAGTCCTGTGCGGCGAGGATAGTTCTTTGAGACCGCATCGACTTCAACCAGCGCCATGCACCGATGGTACATGGCTTGAGCATTGAGTCAGTGGTTCAATCGAGCCTTGGGTACAACTTGAGGAAGCCCGCCGCACGCTGATACGCGCTGGCAAAAGCGGCAAGCTTTGCATCCTGATAATGTCCAGCGAGAAAAGTGAGCGACACCGGCGTGCCGGGTCCGCCGATGTCATCGCTCTCTCCATCATCCACCGCGGGCGGGTGCGGAGCGTCGGCGCCGCGCAGACCATTGGGCACGATGCAAGCGGGATGACCGGTGAGGTTGGTGACGACAAGCTGCAGGCCGGTGGTCGGTGTGACGATGATGTCGATGTTCTTGAAAAGCGCGGAGATTTTCTCGATCACGATGGTGCGTGCGCGGTTGGCCTGGATGTATTCAACTGCGGGATAGAAGCGGGCAACGCGAAAGAGATTAGGCCAGTCCTCGGCGCTTTGTGCGGTGAGCAGAGCGTCACGGCCTGAGAGCGTGAGGTCGTCGAAAGCAGCCGCAGCTTCTACCGTGAGCAGCGGAGTGATGGCGCCATAGTGGAAATGCGGCAGCTCCACCGGGATGAGGTTGACGCCCATCGCGCGCAGCTTGTCGAGCGCGGCAAGATCGAAGCGCTGATCGTAGGCGCGGCGGGCGTGGGAGGCGGGACCCTCGGTGTTGCGCTTTTCCCGAGATGCTTTCTGCGCCGCGGTTTCATCTGGCTTCGCTTCTTCGGGAGTGAAGGCGGGCACGGGCTCGAATTGGCTTTTGAGGTAGCCGATACGAAGAGACTTGAGATCGCCCGGAACGAAAGCGCGAAAAGGGACAGGCGCGACGGATGTGTCTTTGCCGTCGGGACCGTGGATGGCTTCGAGCACAATGGCGCAGTCTTCCGCCGAGCGCGCAATCGGGCCCAGCTTGTCCATTGTCCAGCTCAGCGCCATAGCGCCGGTGCGCGGGACGAAGCCGAAGGTGGGGCGGAGACCGGTGCAGCCGCAGCGTGTGGAGGGTGAACTGATGGAACCAAGCGTCTCCGAGCCGACGGCAAAGCCGACACAGCCCGCAGCGACGGCGCTTGCCGGGCCGGCAGAGGAGCCACTGGATCCCTGGTGCGGATTCCAGGGATTGCGTGTGCGGCCGCCGAACCAGACGTCGCCCATGGCCAGCGCGCCGAGGGTGAGCTTGGCAACCAGGATCGCACCGGCTGCGTCGAGACGCTGGACCACTGTGGCGTCTTCATCGATGACCTGGTGCTCAAAGCCGCCCGCACCCCACGTGGTGGGATAGCCCTTAACTGCAAGCAGATCTTTTGCGCCCCAGGGAATGCCGTGTAAAGGTCCGCGATATTTTCCCGCTGCGATTTCAGCATCGGCGGCTTTGGCCTGCGCGATTGCCCGCTCTTCGGTGAGATTGACGACGAAGTGCAGCTTCGCGTCATAACGCTTGAGCCGATCGAGATACATCTTGGTAAGAGCAAGGGCTGTGATTTTGCGTGTGCGCAGGAGCGGGGCGATCTCGCTGATGGTGGCGAAGGCAAGATCCTCAACGCGAGCAGGTGGGGCGACGTCTCCATCGTCGAAGATCGGGATGGTTCGTTCACCAGCAGCGGTTGGAAGCTTGGCGCAATCGTTGCTGATGGCCTTGGCCGCAGGCAGCGGATGAAAGACATAGGCGGGCGCAACCGAGTTGGGCAAATGAAGCGAGCGAATCTGGTCGTAGCCTCCGCGCTGTTCGTTGAGGCCGTCGAGCATCATCTGCGTTTGCGCGGCGGTGAAGGGGGCAATGCCTGCGAGAGCGGCGGCCTGGTCAATCATTTCAGGCGTGATCTTCGGCAGCGGCGCGGGCTTGCCCGGTGCGACATTGGCGGCAGGAGCCTGTGCCTGCGCGGCAAGCGTGTAGAGGATTCCAGGCAGCAAGGGAGAGGCAATGCCTGCACGGCTGCAGGCAGCGAGGAAACCACGACGGTCAAGTGTCATTGGTGAGAAGCCCTTTTCAAGCAGAAGTGTTCTTCGCCAAGAATAGCGGACCGGGCGACTCAGGTAGTGAGGCGGTTCGAGGAGATGGAGGCAAGCGGCCAGCGCGAGAGCGTAGCGCTGCTGCCACCCTTCACTGTGATTTCAAGATCGGTTAGTCCGGGCTGGACCTTGTAGACACGGCTGGTCAGAGCTTCGCGGCCGCCGATAAATGACTCGATCACCGAGGCATCGAGCAAAAGGCGCAGCAAGGGCCTGGGCCACGGTCCAGCAGGCAGCGGAAAAATGATTTCGCCGCAGCGGACAGTCTTGCCGCGCACATCCACGACGAGTTCCCAGATAGGTGCGTCCTGGTTAAGCAGCCGCACTGTGATGGAGCCCGCGTACGGGCCGGTGTTGACGATGAATTCCTGACGCAGCGTGGCGAGTTTGAGGCGGTAAGGCGTGTTCAGGTCGAGAGTGGCTCGCTGCTCGGGGCCGCTGCGCAGCCGGTCGACTTCGAGCGTCGGATAGATTTCAAGCTGACCATCCTGGCCGACATGAAGCTGGCGCGGCAGAGACATCACGCCTGCCCATCCGGCAGCAGCATATTCGGATTCGGGACGCGTTTCGCGAATCCATCCCCAGAGAATGCGGCGGCCGTCGGGCGTGAGAAAACTCTTAGGCGCGTAATAGGCTCCGCGGTCGAGAATGCCGCTGATATTCGGCGTAAACCGATGTGAAGCGTAGTCGCCGGTCGACCAGATGACCTTGCCCTCGGTGGAGTAGAAGAGGCAATAGCGCCCGTCGAGCTGAAAGAAATCGGGGCACTCCCACATTTCGCCGGTGTCGACAGGATTGGCAGATTGCCTGCCATTGGGTTTGCCTTCGGCGAGCTTGTGCAGATATTGCCATTGGCGCAGATCCTGCGAGTGATAGAGCAAAACGCAGCCGCCCACGCCACGTTCGCCCGAGCCAACGCCAAGATACCAGCCGTCGGCCTCCTGCCAGGGGCAGGGATCGCGAAAGCCCGTGACGTGCATGCCTGGCGGCGGCGCAGTAATGACGGGTGCAGCGAGTTTTTTCCAATGGAGCAGGTCGTCGTCTTCTGCGGTGGCGAGCAGTTGCGTTTCGCGCAGCTTGTCGCTGCCGTCGCGAATCGTCGCCTGATCGGGCGTCGCGCTTTGCACACCGGTATAGATGAAAGTGGGTACACCGCGAAAGACGACAGCCGATCCGCTGAAGCAGCCCTCGGAGTCAGCCCCGGGCGTGGGCGCAAGCGCAACAGGTTCGTGCCGCCAGTGGATCATGTCGCTGCTTACTGCGTGGCCCCAGTGCATGTCGCCCCAGACCGCAGCATTGGGATTGAGTTGATAGAAGAGGTGGTAGCTGGACTTCCACCAGATGGGCCCGTTGGGATCGTTCATCCAGTTATGCGGCGGCAGCAGATGGCACTCCGGCCGCAGCGGGTCATGCGCGATGCCACCTGCTGCCTGCTGCGCAAGCACTGAGTTGCGAAGCCAAGTTGCGGCCGCACTGCAACTGAGTGCGGCGAGAAATGTGCGGCGATTGAGAGAGGTTCTCATCGAAGCAGCCGTTTCTATTGTGCGGCACGTGTCAACTTAAGGGCGTATGCATATTTGCATGCCGCACCAGCGGGTAAGGCGACGTTGAGCTCGGTTGCGCCCTGCGTCCACGTTACCTTGCCAGTTGAGCCCAGCAACTCAATGTTGCCGATTGGAAAAGCACGGCCTTCATGCGCCCAGCCGAGAGAGTGGATGGCGGCTTTGCCGTCCGTGGGGCAGGCCATGCCGATTACGTAGAGATTGCTGTCTTTCGCCGTGAAGCGGAAATCTTCCGGCGTGTAGGGCTTGGTATCCGTGTCATGAAAGGCGCCGCCGACAACCTGCGTCGGGCCTTCGCCAAAAGTCGTCCAAGGAGTTGTTGCATAGATGGCTTCTCCGTTGACCTTGAGCCACGCGCCCATGGCGAGCAGCGTGGTGCGCACTTCGTCGGGAATGGTGCCGTCGGAGCGCGGTCCGAAATTGAGCAGGAGGTTGCCGTTCTTGCTTACGATGTCTACGAGCTGATGAACGAGAAACTCCGGCGTCTTGAAGGTGTCGTGTTCAATGTAGCCCCAGCTTGCGTTGCTGATGGAGGTGTCGGTCTGCCAGTGGTCGGCGATGATGTGGTCCTGCTGGCCGCGCTCAAAGTCGCGTACGCCGGCCTTCCAGTTGAGCGAGTAGTCCTTGAAGTCGATGACGCCGGTGTAGCCGTGGGCCGCGGCGTAGTTGTAGTAGAAGGCCGCGAACTCTGTGACCGCGCGACGGAAATTCGGCTGACCAATCCACCAGTCGAAGTAGACGACCTCGGGCTTGTACTTTTCGACGAGCTCGGTGTCGCGAGCCAGCCAGTCCCGCGTCCAGGCATCGCTCACATAGGTCCAGTCGTCGATCATGCCGTGCCCGTCGCCGCCGGGAGAGAGCCACTGGTGCGCGGGTCCATAGAGCGAGGCATATTTCGGATCATTGACGTCGGAACGGATCGCGCGCCCGCCGTCGAAGAAGAAGTTGTGTTCTGCGCGATGCGAGCTGAAGCCGAAGTGCAGCCCCTGCGCGCGAATTGCGGTGGCGAGCTCGCCGAGCGTGTCGCGCTTCGGACCCATCTTGACGACCGTCCAGTCGCTCAGGCCCGAGTCGTACATGGAGAAGCCGTCATGATGTTCAGCCACGGGGACGACGTATCGCGCTCCCGATTCCTTGAAGAGCTGCGCCCACTGGTCGGCGTTGAAATGCTCGGCGCGAAAAAGCGGAATCAGATCCTTGTAACCGCGCGCGGGATCGTTGTTGGCAAAACGCGCATGGAAATCCTTGTAGGCGCCTTCGCCGGGGCGGTACATGTTGCGCGGATACCACTCGTTTTCTGCCGCCGCCACGGAGTAAACGCCCCAGTGAATGAAGATTCCGAACTTGGCGTCTTTGTACCACTGCGGCTGCTGGTACTTCACGAGCGAAGCCCAGTCGGCTCGGAAGGGGCCGTCGTTGGCCTGGCGTTCGGCCTCACCGAGCAGCCGGCTGCGCTCGGCGTCGTACTTGCTCACGGACTGCTGCCACTCCTTGTCAATCTCGGCTGCGGGCTTGACGCCGAGGGTTGGAGCGAGCGGATCGGCCGACGTTGAAGACTGCGCGAACAGAGAGGCTGCTGCGATTACCGGCATCAGAGCAAGGCAACGTATGAAGTTTTGCATAAGGCCGCAATCGTAAATTGCTGTGGCAGGCGCCTGCAAACGCTTTCAGTATCAGTCGATTTCGAAAAAGAAGAAATCGGCTTGACATATGCCTATATGGGAATGTATTGTTCTCGACATGGCCAGAGCAGCGACAACCTCGGATGCATTCAACGCGGTGGCAGAACCCCGGCGACGGGAAATTCTCACGCTGCTCGTCGTCCAGGAGTTGCCGGTTGGTGCAATTGTTGCCGCGCTCAGGGTTGATCAGCCATCAGTTTCAAAACATCTGCGGGTGCTGCGCGATGTGGGCCTGGTGCATGTACGACGCAATGGGCGTCATAAGCTTTACCGCACCAATCCCGAAGAGATTCGGCCTCTTTACGAATGGACGAAGACCTTTGAGCGTTACTGGCAGCACCAGCTCAACCGCATCAAGGAGCGCGCAGAGGATGCAGAAAAGAGGCGCAGGGACGTCAAGCCACGGAAGTTCAATGAGGAGAACGGAGGAGAGAAATGACAGCTGTCCAGATTCCTGAAAGTGTCGAGAACCTGACCTTAACGGTCAGGAAGGAAATGCAGGTGAATGCCTCACTCGAAACAACCTTTGAGGCGCTGCTTGAGCAGATTAGCGCGGGGAATGAGACGCCCGACGGTGCGCCGATGCCGCTGAAGCTGGAACCATGGCCGGGTGGCCGCTGGTATCGCGACCTCGGCAATAACAACGGCCACTTCTGGGCGCACGTGCAGGCCATCAAACGGCCCACGTTGCTGGAGTTTGTGGGGCCCATGTTCGCCTCGTTTCCGTTTCTCTCAAACGTTCAGTACCGGCTCAGTGAAGTGAATGGCGGAACTCTGATTACGTTTCACCATCTCGCGCTGGGGTACATTCAGCCGGAGACACGCGTCGGCGTTCACAAAGGCTGGGGATGGATCCTGGAGCGGACTCGCGTCCGCGCCGAGAGCAAGTAGGCAAGAGCAAGCGGGCCAGATAGTTCATTTCCTCACGAGGAGTAGCAGAGATGACAATTGCACAGGAATTACTGGTGGAGTTTGAAACGCAGGTGCCTATCACACGGAAGTTTCTGGAACGCCTGCCGGAAGAAAAGTACACATGGAAGCCTCATGCGAAGTCGATGACCGCAGGGCAGTTGGCCTATCACATCGCATTCGTGCCCGCAGGGGTGATTCGCGCGGCACAGAAAGACGTGGCCGAAGTTCCAGGGTTCAACAACTTTCCAGAGGCGGCGAGCCGCGCCGAGTTGTTGAAGCTCTTCGATGAGAGCGTGGCGACCGTTCGGGAGCTGCTGCCGCAGTTTGACGATGCCGCAATGGAGCGGCACTGGCGACTGACGGCGGGCGGGCAGGAAATTCTGTCGCAGCCGCGCAAGGAATTTCTGCGCAATGTGATGCTGAGTCACTGGTACCAGCATCGCGGCCAGTTCAGCGTTTATCTGCGCGTGCTCGACGTTGCGGTGCCGGCAAGCTGGGGCCCAAGCGCGGACGAGCCGCCGCTCTTCATCCAAAAACAACAGGCAGCCGCGTAACCGCGGCGGAGGTGCCCATGTGCCCATTCTGCCTGGCAACCGCGGCAATCATCGCGGGCAGCGCCACCGGCACCGGCGGCGTAGCGGCTGTGATTGCCAACAAGTTCCGGAAGAGAAAGTCGACGAAAGAAATTTCCGCAGAAATTGAAACGAAGGAGGAACGATATGGCTACGAGCATGACGGAAGTGCAGCACCCGAAGGCGGTCTCGCACGCTCAATGGATTGAAGCGCGCAAGGAACTTCTTGCTAAGGAGAAGGCCTTTACGCGAGAGCGCGATGAACTGAGCCGCCTGCGTCGCGAGTTGCCGTGGGAAAAGGTCGAGAAGGACTACGTGTTTGACGGCCCGCGCGGCAAGGAGAAATTGTGCGATCTCTTTGACGGGCGCAGCCAGCTGATCGTGTACCACTTCATGCTCGGCCCTGGGTGGCCCGAGGGATGCCCCGGATGCTCCTACGTGGCCGATGGATTTGATGGTGTAACCATCCACGTGGCGCACCGCGATGCGACGCTTGTGGCGGTTTCGCGGGCGCCGCTTGATGAGATCAAGAGATTTGGGAAGCGGATGGGATGGAAGTTTCACTGGGTCTCGTCTTGCAGCAGCGATTTCAATTTCGATTTCGGAGTGTCATTCAGGAAAGAGGATCGCGTGGACGGGAAGGTGCACTACAACTACGAAGCGATCGACTTCCCCGCAGATGAGGCGCCGGGATTGAGTGTCTTTTTCAGGGAAGAAAACGGCGATATCTACCGCACATATTCAACCTATGGGCGTGGGCTTGATATTCTGCTGAACGCCTACAACCTGATCGACATGACCCCGAAAGGGCGCGACGAAGACACGCTGAAGATGCCCATGTCGTGGGTTCGCCATCATGACAAATATACCGATAGCTACTTCGTCGATCCTGACGCGACGTGGGAACATCCGAAGAGCGCCACAGACTCTTCCTGTTGCCATCACGATTGAGCGTTAGCGAAGCGGGCCGAATCAATGCAGTCAAGATGCGGTGGGACTTCGGTCCCGCCGTTTTTTTGAGGTGAGGTTGCAAAGGAAAAGCCCCATGCCTTGGCGGGCATGGGGCAAAGTGGCAGATGCGAGTCTGAATCGAATCCGGCTTGAATGCGACTACTGAGGACGCTGCTGCAGACCGGGCTCGTCATCCTGCGACGGCTGCTCGGTGACCTCGACCGGAGCCGAGAGGGTGAAGGCGATCACCGATTCGGCCGGAATAACGATTTGCTTATTCCCTGTGAAGGTTGACGCTGCGAAGCCTGCACCTCCACCTGCAAGAGCGCCGATGGCTGCACCCTTGCCGCCGCCGGCAACTCCCCCGATGATGGCGCCAAGACCAGCGCCGCCGGCGCTAGCCACCGCGGTTCGTTTACCCTTGCCCTTCTCGGCGTTATCGATCGCGGCAGTTGAGATCGCGTACGAGCCCCACTTGGTCCGCACGTGAGTGAGGCGAATCGACAAATAGCCTTCGCCCTTGATTTTGCCCTTGGCCTTGGCGTCGACCACAACGCCTTCGGCGCGCGATCCATGGGGAATGATGATCTGGCCATTGGAGCGAACATTCTCAGAGACCGTGGCGGAGAATGACTGTCCGGCTTGCGAGATCTTTGAGCCGAGTTCCGAGTCCGTGCGGACACTGATGCTGGTTCCGGCGGGAAGGGTGATGATCACGGGCTGAGGCGGCGGAGGGGGAGTCGGAGCTGCGGCCTGCTGCGCGGGAGCCGGAGCTTGACCCATCGGCTGATCGGGCGTCGCCGGTTGGCTGGCTGCCGGGGCGGGTTGTGGGTTCTGGGCCGTCTGCTGATTGTTCGATTTGCATCCGCCGAGCGAAAGCGTAGCTGCAACCGCAAGCGTGGCAAAAAGATTGAATTTTCGAGGGTAGTTCATTTAAGCCGACTCCTGAAGTTCAGGGGATTATCGGAACACGGCAACCGGCAATGAAGAAGTCATGCTCCGCGAAAGGAATGATACGCCCGCGTGAAGCGGAGCGAAACCTGTCATAAGCGACAGCCTTTGTGCTGACAACGCTATAGATGCATTTCTTCAGCTAACTGTTTGCCAAATGGAGCCCGGAACCTGGGCACTGAGCGGTCCCGGCCCGAAGCTGCTTATCAGGATTGCCGCCGCGCATACAGGAGCGCCTAGATGTCGAGATTCTTCACGTCGAGAGCATTATCTTCAATGAACTTGCGGCGTGCTTCAACATCTTCGCCCATCAGCGTGGCAAAAATGGTTTCAGTTTCTGCGATATCTTCGAGCTTGACTGAGAACAGCGTGCGCCGTTCAGGGTCCATCGTCGTTTCCCACAGCTGTGGCGCAGTCATTTCACCGAGGCCCTTGTAGCGCTGAACCTGGTAATCCTTCTTGCCTTGTTCCACGATGTGCGCAAAAAGCTCGCGGGCCGTCTGCTTTTCGACCGGCTCGCGCGGAATGCGTGTGCCACGGCGCGCGGCCTTGGTTTCGGCTTTCGCTGTAGTCTCCCCTTCATCTGACTCCGAGCCTTCGGCTTCGTCCGCGCCTGATTCCGCCAGCCCTTTGTTTGCTGCGTACTCGATGAGGAAGGGCGGCTCGAGGAACTCCTTGATTTGCGAGTGGCGTGCCATCATGTGGCGGAACTCGGGGCTCGAGGCGAGGGTCCAGTCGATGCAGCGCGAGGCGCCCTGCGGGTCAGTAAAGCAGAGAGACCAGGTGTGATGCTCCTCGTCTTCGACGGGCTTGTGCACTTGAATCTGGAACTCGTCTTTCACTTCGTTGAGTTTCTTGTGCAAGGCCGCGATCTTCGCAGGAACAGTGCTGCCATCCTTCGAAGTGAAGTCATTGCGGTGAATCAGCTCAGCATGCGCAATGAGCTCGGTGAGGCGTTCGTTGCGGATATGCTTGTCGACCTTCTCGACGAAGCCGAGGTACTCGTTGAGCTGGCCCATGAAGCGCGTGAGGTTTGCGCCTTCAATCTTGCTGGCAGCTTCGCCATGGCGCACGACCATGCCCTCTGAGGCGCGGGCGACCATTACCTTCACAAATTCGCGGTCATCCTTGATGTACTGCTCAAAACGGCCCTTCTTGATCTTGTAGAGCGGCGGCTGCGCAATATAGATGTGGTCGCGCTTGATCAGCTCTGTCATGTGACGGAAGAAGAAAGTCAGCAGCAGGGTGCGGATATGGGAGCCGTCCACGTCGGCGTCCGTCATCAGGATGATCTTGCCGTAGCGCAGCTTCGCGGGATCGAAGTCATCCTTGCCGATGCCGGTGCCGAGCGCTGTAATCATGGCGCGGATTTCTTCGTGGCCCAGCATCTTGTCGTAGCGTGCTTTCTCCACGTTGAGGATCTTGCCCTTGAGCGGCAGAATCGCCTGAAAGCGGCGATCTCGGCCCTGCTTCGCCGTGCCGCCTGCGCTTTCGCCCTCGACCAGATAGACCTCGCAGCGGCTGGGGTCGCGCTCGGAGCAGTCTGCCAGCTTGCCCGGCAGTCCACCGCCATCAAGAGCACCCTTGCGACGGGTAAGATCGCGAGCCTTGCGCGCGGCCTCGCGGGCGCGTGCAGCGTCGATTGCTTTATTGATGATCCGCTTGGCAACTGGCGGGTTCTGCTCGAGAAAGGCCCCCAGGCGCTCGTTCACAAAGGCCTGCACGATGCCGGCAATGTCGGAGTTGAGCTTGCCCTTGGTCTGGCCCTCAAACTGAGGCTGAGAGAGCTTCACGCTCACCACTGCCACGAGACCTTCGCGCACATCGTCGCCGCTGAGGTTCTCCTTCATATCCTTGAAGAGACCGAGCGACTGGCCAATGGCGTTGACGGTGCGCGTCAGCGCGGTGCGGAAGCCCGAAAGATGCGAGCCACCGTCGACGGTGTTGATGTTGTTGGCGAAGCTGAAAACCGTCTCAGAGTAGCTGTCGTTATATTGCAGCGCGATTTCGATTTCGACCTTGTCGCGGGTGGCCTCCATCATGATCGGCTTCTCATGCAGCACCTGCTTACCGCGGTTGAGGTGCTTCACAAACTCGGCAATGCCGCCCGCATAGCGGAATTCAGCGCGCTTGGACTCGCCGGTCTTGGGATCGGTGGTGCGCTCATCGGTGAGCGTAATCTCAAGGCCCTTGTTGAGGAAGGCGAGTTCACGCAGGCGCTGGGCCAGCGTGTCATAGTTGTATTCAGTGGCGGTAAAGATGCTCTTGTCGGGCAGGAAGTGCACTTTGGTGCCGCGCTTCTTGCTCGTGCCTACCTTGCGCAGATCGCTGGTGGGCAGGCCGCAACTGAAGTCCATCTCCCAGGTGTGATCATCGCGCCAGATCTCGACATTGAATTCCTGGCTGAGCGCGTTCACGCAGCTCACGCCCACGCCGTGGAGTCCGCCCGAAACCTTGTAGGTGGATGAGTCGAACTTGCCTCCGGCGTGCAGCTTGGTCAGCACCACCTGAACCGTCGGCATCTTCTCGCCATTGGGCAGGATCTTGGTGTCGACCGGGATGCCGCGGCCGTCATCGATGACCGTGATCGAGTTGTCGACATGAATGATCACGTCGATTTTCTTCGCGTAGCCGGCAAGGGCTTCGTCGACGGAGTTGTCGACAACCTCGTAGACCAGATGGTGCAGTCCCATCTCGCCGGTCGAGCCAATGTACATGGCCGGGCGCAGGCGAACCGCCTCAAGACCCTCCAGGATCTTGATGCTGTCGCCGGTATAGGAGCTATCGTTAGTGCTTTTCTCGGGAATGGGGTGCTCTTCGGGTGCCAATGTCGCCATAAATTCCGTTCGCAAGGTTTTCGCCGTGTTCCCCGTCAGAATGCGAATTCCAGAGGTACTTGATGGGCTGGATTCCAGCGATTAACCGCTTGAAAAAACGGGGGCTTTGAACGAATTCGCCTGGCTCAATTTTACCACGCGGAGGGGGAGGACTGTTTACGGCTCGGTAACTATGTCATTAGTTACTATCGCCCAGATTACCGTTGTGTGATATTACTTTAGTGCAGGTTAGGTTGGATACTTACGGAACTGTGTGAAACATATAGACTTACTTGAAATTCTGCAATACCATTTAAGTGTTAATCGGACAACCTGTTCGTCCATAGAAATTTGCCAGGGGGTAACTAAGTATGAAACTCGCTCTTCGGATTTTTGCCTTCGCCGTTGTTGTTGCCGGGGCTGCTGCTGCTTCCTTTTCCTCTTCGTCGTCGCACCTGATTGCGAGCCACCAGTCCGCCACGGGTTCTGCGATTCCGATCCCGGGATGCGGACCGGGCATGGGGTGCCCCCCAGGAAGCGCCGGGACACCGGGCACCAAGTAAAGGACTAAAAGACGGCGCATCTAGCACCAAAGTGCTATGGGTACGGTGTCGATTTTCAATTGAATTCAAAGGCCGCAAGGCGCTATGCTGAGGAAACCCTCAGGATGGAAGGGCATTACATGCCTTTGAATACACCGATGGCGCTGATGTGCGCCGCTGAATTCCTGCTTTGGGCGATCCTTGGTTTCGTTTTTTGGAAGAAGGGTCTCCAGCGCCGCTTTCCCGCGATGAGCACGTATCTTGGCCTGCGCGTAGGCTCGATGCCGCTGCTGCTGGGTCTGCTGTATATGCAGGCTCGCCCCTGGGGAAGCCACTATTTCCCGCTCTACTTTTATGCGTACTGGGCTGTCTACATCGCCAGCGCGATTACCCTCTTCTTCATCTGTGTCGAGGTCTTCCGCGCCGCGCTGTCGGCCTTCTCCGGTCTCATGCGCCTTGGCACGGTAGTCTTCCGCTGGACGGCCCTGGCCTCCCTGATCGTCAGCCTCACCTCGATCTCGCACGCTCATCACGGCGCGATGGTGATTCCGGACATTGCCTTTGCCCTGATGCGCTCGGTCAGCATCCTTGAGCTTTGCCTGCTGGCTTTCCTCTGCCTGAGCATGAATGCTCTCAACTCGTCAGCACGCGATCTTGCTTTCGGCATCGCCCTGGGCTTCGGCGTACTCTCAGCGAACGATTTCATGAGCGGAGTGCTGCTCTCCTATAACGATTCCCTCACGTCGCCGCTGCAGTTCTTCAATGAGACGTTGATTTTGGTCACGCTGGTGGTCTGGGTCGTTTACTGCGCGCTGCCCGAACCGGCTCGCAAGCCGATTGTGATGGCTGCCAATTCGACAATCTATCGCTGGAATGAGATTGCTGCAGCTCTCGGCCACGGAACCAAGATAGCCGTGCAGCAGCCTGCCAACAGCTTCTTCCTGACGGATGTGGAGAAGGTGGTGGACAAGGTGCTCACGCGGACTAACCTGCAGAACAGCGAATCCAAGTCGTAGCGACCTGCTTCAAGAGATGAGAAGGCCGGTCGATGACCGGCCTTTTCTGCGTCTGGCGATGATTGAACCTGGTAGGCCGGCGTGACCCAAAGGAAAAGCCACAGCGGGCGCCGTGGCTTTTGTGTCCTTTAACGCGGTGTTATTTGTAAAACGGACTTGCGCAGATTCTCCGCTTTTACTCGGCGGCGACGGGCTCGACTGAAGCGAAGCGCCCGCGGTTGCCGTGGTCAGAGAACTTCACGCGTCCACTCACCTTGGCGAAGAGCGTGTCGTCAGAACCCCTGCCTACGTTGAGGCCGGGCTTGATGCGGGTACCGCGCTGGCGCACGATGATGGTGCCGCCGGTGATAACTTCGCCGCCGAAGGCCTTAACGCCCAGCCGCTGTGCATTGGAATCGCGTCCGTTTGTGGAGCTGCCTCCACCCTTTTTATGTGCCATTTCCGAATCCCCTTCTGAATCTTGTCCGCTACTTAGCGTCGGTGTAGGTGAAGCCATCGGCCTCAATGGCCTTGATGCGCACCTCGGTAAAGTTCTGGCGGTGTCCCTGCATCTTCTTGTACTGCTTCTTGCGTTTCAGATGGAAGACCAGGATCTTGTCCCCACGGCCTTCGCGGACGACCTCTGCGGTCACCTTGGCCGACGCGGGCTTAACTACGTTTCCGGGCTCGTTCGAGACGGCGAGAACATCGCTGAACTCGACGGTCTTGTTGTCTGCCGGAACGCTTTCAATCTTCAGCACATCGCCGGGAGCAACCCGATACTGCTTTCCACCGGTACGGATAACCGCGTACATAAACCCTCCAGAGCAGCACGCACGATTGCGGGTGCGCTCTTTCAATCCAAAATAGCTCGGGCAGAAACTTCTGCGCCGGGAAACGCTCAAGCCCCGATGGTTTCGGGCGAACGTTTAACTCCACGGCGACAGGCAGGAATCGCCAAACTAAGGTAGTTTACCGGGTTTGGCGTGGAAGGTCAACGGTACGCGGGCCGGCCCGACGACAGCCAGCCGGTTAAGATACTGGCCTATGGGAAACGCGAAATCCAAAGCCACGCCGTCATCTCAACGCAGCGCAACGCTCGCGGCCGCCGGAATAACTGCTTTGGCCTCATTGGCGGCTGTGGCTGCCATCGTCCTTCTGGGGTCAAAAAGGGTCGCGGTGGAGACTCCTCTACCCGACGCGGAGCCCGTGAATTCCGACGCGACTCCGGAGGCGCGGGCGCTCCTGCACAATCTCTGCCGCATCTCAGGCAGCTTTACGCTGAGCGGGCAGCAAAATTTCCCTGAGGACCTGGCGCGTTGCTCCGAGCACGTTGCCGAACTCGCCGGACGATACCCGATGATCTTCGGGCAAGACTTCGGCTTCGCGGATTTTGAAGGCCGCCGTGATCGAATGATTACCCAGGCAGTGCACCAACACAGCGAAGGGGCAATTGTCGCGCTTACATGGCATGCCCCAAGCCCGGCTAAGATAGATCCGGCCAGCTACGACGAGAGCGTGTCGGTCAAGCTTACCGACAAGCAGTGGGCTGCGCTCCTTACCCCGGGCAGCGAGATTTACAACACATGGGCAGCACAGGTGGACGAGATTGCGAGTTATCTCGGGCAGTTGAAGGCGGCGCAGGTTCCCGTCCTCTTTCGGCCATATCACGAAATCAACGGGCGGTGGTTCTGGTGGAATGGACGGCCGGGTGAGGGTGGCTCCTTGGCGCTATACCGGCAGCTTCACGAGCGCTTCGTGAAGATGCATCGCCTTAACAACATCATCTGGGTCTGGAACGTGAACGCACCGAGTGCCTGGGTGGGACCAATTGCGCGCTATTACCCAGGGCCAGAGTGGGCGGACGTTCTGACAATGGACAACTACGGGGCCTTCCGGCGTAGCTACTACGAGCAGATGATGGCGCTCGCCGGGCGCAAGCCCATTGCCCTCGCAGAAGTGGGTGCGCTGCCCGCGCTGGAAGTGCTGGAGAAGCAGCCGCGGTGGGCCTATTTCATGATCTGGCGCGGCTTTGAAGTCCAGGCCAATTCACCCGATAAGCTGCGAACCATCTTTCATGCGCGAACGGTGCTGAACCGCGGTGATGCACGCCTTGCCGATCCGGCGGCGGAGGCTGGTTCACCTCCACCGACCGAAACGGCGTGATTCAGCGGCCCACAACGATCGCAGGTTTTTCGCCGCGCGTGTCGGTCACATTAACTTCGGTGGTGATGGTGCGGCTTTCACCGGGCATGAGCGCGATGTAGTTGTCGGAGTAGATGGCGGGCAGAATGCGATCGCCGCTCCGCTCGCGAACCGCTTTCAGGCGCACCATCAGCGCAGGCGTGGCTGCTTTGTTGCTGAGCTGCGTTGTCAGCAGCCATTGGTCGCCATGCTGCTCAGCGGTGGTCTGCGCCTGCACCTTCACATCCGGCAGCTCGCGGATCGCGCGGTAGTCCTCCGGCTGCTGGCCACGCAGGTAGAAGTTCGACGAGAGCACTTCAGAACCGCGTGTGAGGGTGAGGCGCAAAAAATGCACAGAGGAAAGGCCGGCCGGGTATTGCATCGGAAAGCAAGAGATGGTGCTGTCTTCGCGGCTGTCGATCGCCGATGACATCTGCCACCTCGATGATCCATCCATGTTGAGCACTTCTGCTCGAGCGGTCAGCCCGGTTGTGTTGCCCGCGCTGTAGTTGACCACCTCGATCGTCTCCTTCGCGCGATTCCATTGAATGTGCAGCGGCTCTGAGCCCTTCTTGCAGCCGAAGTATGCCGCGGTCGGCTCAAAGAAATAGTCGTAGGTCTGCCACACAAACGAGGGCCAGCAGGGATGGCTCATCCACAGCAGAACGCCCATGCGATAGTGGCTCTGTGCTTCAAACATTGCGCGATACACGTCGTAGTTGACGAACTGCGCAAGGCGAATCCACTCCTCGGCGGAGTTGGCGCCGCCGTAGCTGTTATTGATGATGGCGCGAAAGCCTGCCCCGCCCTGCGCGCCTTCCAGGCAGAAATCGTGCAGTCCCCAGTCGAGCCCTTGTGGCCAGAGCGCACTCTCCGGCATCATCAGGCGCACGCTTTCAATCGGCGGGATATTCGGCGAGCCGATCTCACTGTGCAGCTGGTTGTCGGCAGCATTGAAGTAGAAGCTCGCCGGCATCGCCTGGTAAGGGCCGTGTCCGCTTACGACTTTGTCGGCCGAGCTTGGAATGTAATGCAGCCCGGGATGAAGATCGCCGAGAATTCGGCGAAGCCCGGTCTCGAGCACCGGCGGCGGGAAACCTTCATTGCGGCCGCAATAGAGGCCGACGGAAGCATGGTTGCGAATGCGCAGCACAAAGTCTTTCGCGTTGCCGAGAAAGAGCTGGTCGTCATTCGGCTCCGGACCATCCCACGGATTCGCGAGCCAGAAGTCCTGCCACACCATGACGCCCTGGCGGTCGCAGGCTTCGTAGAAAGCGTCATCGCCAATCTGGCCCACCCAGTTGCGCACGATGGTGAAGTTCATTTCGCGGTGGTAGCGAACGGCAGCATCAAATTCACGCGCGCGATACCGCAGCATCGATTCGCCAAAGCCCCAGTTGCCGCCGCGGGCGATAAAGCGCCGTCCATTGATCCAGATCTTCAGTGCACCGCCGTCTTCGCTGTAGGTCATCTGGCGCAGGCCAGCCTGGAACTTTGTTGTATCGAGAACCTTGTTGCCCTCGTTTACGCTCAGTTCCACCTCGTGCAGGTTCGGCTCTCCGTAGCCCACGGGCCACCACAGCTTCGGGTTCTTTAAGTGAAGCGCAGGATCCGTTGACGGGTTGAAGGTGATTTTTCGCCGCTCCATCGCCGCCAGTTGCACCCGCCGTTCAAACTGAATTTCGCCGATGCGTCCGCGCAGAATTCCACTGAAGGCGCGCGCCTGATGGTTCACCAGGTCCGCCTCCACGGTGATGTCGGCGGCGGAAGTGTCAGGCAGCGGTAGCCTGGTTGAGACAAAAGGGTTTTCGAGTGTGACGGCGCCGGTAACGGAGACAGAAACATCTCCCCAGATGCCGGTGTTGCGGCCGCGAATCGTGGGGATCCAGTCCCAACCAATCGATGCGTGATAGGTGGGGTTGTCGGCTCCAAGGCCGCCGCCGTTCTTGCCCGAGGACTCGAAGGTTTTCTGCTTGCAGCTTCCCGGCGTGGCGTTTTTCTCCACGCGCACGGCGAGGCTGTTCAGCTTGCCGGGCAGCAGCTTGCCGGTAACGTCGAAGCGACCACGCATGAACCCGCCCTCAATACGGCCAAGCTGTGCGCCGTTGAGGAAGACTTCAGCTTTCCAGTTGATGCCGTCGAAGTTGAGCCATGCAACCTGCTTCGTGTCGACTGCGGGTGCTGTGAATTCGGTGCGGTACCAGAAATCCGAGTAGAAGTAGGAATCGGAAATCTGGAGCTGATTCTGTCCGAAATTCGGATCGGGAATCGCGCCGTTGTTCAGATAGCTGGTGAGCACAGTGCCGGGTACGGTAGCAACAAGCCAGCTTTGATCCTGAAAGCCGGGCTTCGAGAGCGCTTCTCCCTGCGCATCCACGAGGCTGGCGCGCTGCAGGCGCCATGCGCCGCCGGCGAGCGGCAGGTGGCCCTCGCCATCTGCGAGCGCGGCAGCATGCGGACGCAGCACGAAGCCGCCGCGGCCGTAGACCTCAAGCTCGCTGAGAATGAAGCCGTGCTGAGTCGCTGGCCGTGTCATCAGTGCTCGCACGTAGCGGCTATGCTCAGGATGCGCGAGCCGAATGTCATCCACTTGTCCGCTGCGACCGGCGAGCGAGACAACCGTGCGCCAGTTCTTCGCGTCATCGGATATCTGAATGGAACCTTCGGCTGCGCGCGCGATCCAGTGCAATGCAATGCGATCGAATTCGCAGCGTGCCCCAAGATCGACATAGACCCACTCTTCGTCCAGACCTGCACCCATCCACGCGCTGGTGAAAGTGTAGGGGCCACCGATCTCCACGCGCTTGCCGTTGCGAAAGAAGGCGACCTGGCCGAGGTGCCACAGAAGCTGCTCCGCGGAGTATTCGTTGAGGGAAGGATCGTTGACGATGCATTGAATCCGATACAGACGGCTGGAAGAGACAGCGTTGAGTGGAATTGACGGAGTAAAAAACTGACCCGGCTGCGCAAATTCCGGCGGATAGCCGGCGGTGGAAGCGGCACCGGGCGCTGCAACACTGCCAATCTCCTGCCAGGTGCGTCCATCCTCAGAAATCGCAATGGAGAATTTGAGCAACGACGGTGAGGTCTGCGGCGGAGCCAGCACGAAAAGCTGAATGCGGTCGATCTCGGGTGCGCTGTCTCCACCCGCGAGCTCGATGTCGACAAAGGCATGCCCGCCACGCAGTTCCATTGTGTTCATCGGTGCATGATCGAAGATGGTCTCGCGCACAGTGAGCGGCAGAGGGCCGCGTGTTCTCTCTGAGACAACAATCCAGTTGGGCAGCGCCGTGTCCTTGACGCCGTCGGTGACAAGCTGCGCGGTCAGGTTGTAGTCGTAGCTGCTTGAGTGGTATGCGGGTCTCAGCAGAGCGAGATTGCGATAGGCCGTTGTGTCGGCGACCAGCTCGGGGCTGAAGTTTTCGAGCGGCGCGCCAGGGTAGAGGCCGATGCCTCGCGTATAAGCGGGTGCACCCGGGCCGGTCGCAGCGTGGGCTGCCGTTGAGGGCGAGCCTGGTGTCGAACCTGTCGCAGGCTCGGCAATCGCCGGAAGGCCGCTCAGTGCAGCGCCTGCGCCCGCAATCGCAGTCGTCTTCAGAAAATCTCTTCTTGATGTTGACATGTGTTCACGTCCCGCCACGTCGCATGCGCGTTGTGCGGCTCCCGTCAGGGTTTCAGGCTGATTCCACGAGCAAGAATACAGGAAGGGGGCGGAACGAGAGAGTGAGCGCGCAGGTCATGTCTGCGCGGCATCGTTCGCAATCTGCCGGCGCCGATCTAGAAGTGGCGAATGGTTTCGGAGCTGCCTGACGTGTGGCTGGGGGTTTCTGGGTGTCCATCGCCGCCGGGCCGCTCTACGTGGCTTTCGAGCGATCGGCTAACCAGGTCGCGCGATCCCAGGCCAATGGCAAGAGCGAGCGTGAGGACAATGCCGCCGAAAAGAATGCCAAAAGCCAGCGAGACGACGACGCCGCCGATTTCGAGATGGTCGAGAGCCATGGCGGCGGCAAGCACAAGCACGAGCCATTTAACGCCAAGGGAGAGAAAGCGCGCGTATTGAAGCTGGGCATTTACTGCACCTATCAGCACCGAGCGTGCCAGAAAGCGGGCGATCAACGTGCCGGCAATCATGATGAAGATGGCGCCGAGCGAATGCGTGAGATAGGGTAGCAGCGAGATGGGCAGTGTCGCGGCAGTTGCATAGGATGCGTCAAATGCGGAGACGCCGATGATGAGTCCTAGAAAGACGCAGGCCCAGAACGACACACGCGCAACTATGGCAGTGGGCGAAGTGGTGGGGGACCAGTCCCCTCCGCCGCGGTGGCGCACGATCTGGTCATCGAACTTCACCAGGTTGAGGCCGCGACGCAGAATTGCGGAGATCGCCATCCCAATGAGCGTAAAAACCGCAATCGCAACAAAAAGCGCAAGAATGCCGGGCAGCACCGCAATCAGCAGAGAGAGCACACGGTAGAGGGACTGATTGAGCGCATCCGACATGTGGTGCCAGATAGATGCGTTATCCGAATAGGTAGACGGAGGGGGAGCGGGTATCTGCGTCTGGAGTATCGTTGCGAGAAAATTGAACATCGCTTTCACCCCTTGAAATGACCTGGCTTGCCGGTCGCGAAAGATAACTTCATACAGCGCACGTCATCACTTCATACTGCGTATGTCATGGATTGAACCGATCGGGCCAGCGCCATCGCGCGACCAGATAGGGCTTGTCTGCCTCAAATGCGGCGGCGAGCGATTCAATGTGCCGTTCCGGATCAGAGCCCGAAGCAACCACATTGATATGGCTCGCTACCCAGGCAAGGTAGAGAGGAATCAGTGAGCCCAGCAGGTGCCCGCGATTGATGGTGCGCAGGCGGTATGCAATCAGATAGTCATAGAGAATCCGGGCCCATAGATGTTCGGGCATGCGAAAGTCTGCTGCGTCGATGAGCGAAAGGCGCTTGAGCCCGAGCATGGAATTGGGTGAGAGCACCAAGCCCCAGATCTCTTGCAGGTTGCTGTACGCAAGACGGAAGCCCTGCAGTATCGGCTCAATCTCGCTTGTGGCATCCGTTAAGGCGTGCTGCTCCGTGGGCAGCACCTTGCGCGGTGCGGGCGCCACCCGGGCGCGCTGCCAGTAGGTCGCTTTGGCATCGAGATCAGAGAAAAGCGATCCAACGATGTAAGGCAGCACTGCGTTGAGGTCGGGATCCGCAGGGTGAGGCAGTTCGCGAGTGCCGACATCCACTTCCTCGATCGACATTCCTGCCCCGGTCGCTTCGCTGATTGCCCACAGCAGGGCATCATTCTGGCTTGCGCCGGCAAAGCGATGAGCGGCGGTCGCCAGCCGTTCTGCCATGCGCGTCGAGATTGCAAAGTCTACTGCCTGCGGAAACCGAACGCGGCTGGCAAAGAGAGCGCGGCTGAGCGGATAGAGAATTCCAGAGTTGACCAGGCCCGCTCGCGGCGGCAGATTGTATCGAGGAACCACGAGATCGGTTGGGGCGTTGGTTACCGCGTTGGCCAGATCGCGCACTCCCGACGGGCTGAGTGAATCGCTTTCGGGGCCAAGCATGAGAATGGCGCGTGCACCGTGCTCTTGCGCAATCTGCTGTGCATTCAGGTAATCCGTCGCAGTAAATATCCACGAAGACCGGCTCTCGGGAGCTTCAACAAATTTGAATGCGGGGTATGCTATCCGGGGGCAGTGTTTCCGGCGTGGCTACAATCAGGTTTTCCGCGGGCAGAGACGCGGTGAGGCTACTGAGAATTTTCTCGAGCTTCAAACGAGGCATGGAGGGCAGCAGTACAAGCAGACCGCTCTCGGGCTGCGAGAACTCTTGTCGGGTGTCGGGCATCGTGTTTGTTGTCGCCATCGTTGCGATCTTCAGTAAATCGTTGGCCCTACAACGCTAAGATGCCGGCAAGGGGAATGCGCAGCCACGCCGGACGATTATTGAGCTCGTACTGCACCTCGTAGAGCGCCTTTTCAAGCACGTACGCATCCAGCAGTGCCTGAGCGTGCGTCGCCGCAGGAAGCAGGAATCGATTTGCGAAGATTGTATCGCTATAGCTGCGGAGAAATTCAGACGCAACGGAACGTTCCCATAAGGTCGCCCATTCGGCTGCCGGCACGGCACCATCCGGGTTGGCGCTAGCAAAGCGATCGAGGCCCAGGTGCGCTGCGTAGGAGAACGAACGCAGCATGCCGGCAACGTCCTTGAGTGGCGATTGCTTCTGGCGGCGTTCGGAAATCGCACGCGCGGGCTCTCCTTCAAAGTCGAGCAGCATGAAGTCGCCGTCCCCTGCTGACTCCGATGCGGGGGTGCGAAGCGTCTGCCCGAGGTGGTAATCGCCGTGAACGCGAATAAGCTGCCCTGACGTAAGCTGCATTGCGCCGAGGCTGGTGATGCGGCTGAGAAGCGATTGCCGACGCCCAATCAGGCGTGCTGCTGCTTCAGTTGTCGCCTCATCAAAAGTAGGAAAGCGAGACTTGAGAATGTTGAGGGCCGAATTGAGATGCGCCTCAATGCGCCGGGCGTCGAGCGCCATCGTTTCATGGGTTAGCGGTGACGGCGCAAAAGCTGGGTCAGCGGTGGGGACTCCGAGGGCGAGGTGAAGTTCGGCGGTGCGGCGGCCCAGCAGGGCAGCGGCCTCGGCTGCGACGCCGGCTTTGTGCGTGTCGAGCGGCTCAGAGTCAAGGCCCGGAGTCGGCGGCTCAGGAGGCGCCTGGCGATCGGCAACAGAGCCGAAGAATTCCGCGATCTGCGCCAGGAACCAGCTCCAGCCATCGCTCTCGTTCGCCACAAGGCCCTGCAGAATGGCGGCGGTGGTCTTTTCTCCACCGGAAGGCGTGATGGAGATTTCGCCCATGAAGGGAGGAGTATGCACGAATTTCGCGGTCTCAGTGAGATATCGACCAATTTCAACTTCCGGATTTTCGCCGGGCTGCAAACGGCGAAAAATCTTGAGAATCAGGCGATCGCCATAAATGATCGACGTGTTTGATTGCTCTGTGCCGACAAGGCAGGAGGCGAGCATGCGGCTCGGCGGCGTAAACACAGTGGAAGAACGCGCTTCGAGCGAGCCCGCCAGTGGAACGGGTTTGCCCGCGGTTGGCGACTCCCGCAAGTGGGTACGCTGCCCACCCGGGGGTGCAGCAGTTGCCGAAGATCGGGGCGGCGTTGCCACGTCGCCGGGCTGAGCGCTCAGAGGCGCGGGCGCCACCGGCGCTTCAACCGCAAGCGTCAGACCATCTACTCCATCCTTTATGGCGGCAACGGAAGTGCGGTCTTGCTGCGGAAAGACCTCATGGGGTCGCAGATGTACAGTGCCCCCAACCGCAGGGCCGTGCGTGGCGCGCTCGGGATGCAGTAGCAGGTCCGCCGCTTCTCCATCCGCAATCGACGCGCGCGCAGACTGTCCGGTGGAGGCGGCCGCAAGCGACGCGGCAACTTCAAGTGCTGCGGTGCGCTCGGTCGAAAGGGGCAACACGGCATTGCGCTCAATCAAGGTCAGCAGGCCCTGGTGAGTGTCTTCGCGGACGGTAGCGTCATGCAAAATCGCTGGTCCGGATAACGTTGAAAAAGTTCCGATAATGCTCTGCGGGTTCGCCGCCGCAACCTCCTCGGCGTCGCGCCCGGTGCTGAAGACGAGAGGAATCTGGTAAGTGTCGCTTTCGCCTTCGGTGTAGCCGATCTCGATGTAGAGCAGGATTGCAGGAAGGGAGCTGGCCGCAGGAAGCTCAGATGCCGGCAGAATCCTTGTGTTCGCGGCGACAGCTTCAGGAAGCTCGATCCAGTCGAGCATGCGAATACTTTGAATTGCGCGTGCCTTCGCGCCAAACCACCGTTGCCGCCGCAGCCACTCCGGAAGCGCAGACTCAAGAAACGCAGTGCCATGGCCGGCAAACCAGCCCGACCATCCCTTGGTGAGCAGGTCTAGCGCGACAACTTCGTTATTCGTCTCGGCTTCGAGCAACTGCGCGTCCCACTCTGAACTTGTTTTAGGCCGAACAGCCGCCGGCTGTAGTTCGAGCCAGAGAAATGAGTAGGGTGCAAGGCTCAGTGCGTAGGGCTCTTCCGTGATCGTCGGAAAGGGCACGTACCCAAGCATCTCGACTGGCTCCATGCCCGCATAAGCAGACAAGTCGAGTGAGACGGGCTGAGCAAAGCGGCTCAGATTGGCACAGCAAAGCACGGTCTCGTGGGAGCCGTCCGGGCGTTCAAGGTCGCGCAGGTAGGCGAGCACTTTGCGGTTGGCCGGATTGAGAAAGGTGAGGCTGCCGCGGCCGAAAACCTGGAAGAGCTTGCGCAGCGCGATCATGTTGCGTGTCCAGTGCAGCAGGCTCGATTGATCGCTCTGTTGGGCCTCGACGTTCACCACCTGGTAGCCGTAAATCGGATCCATGACAACCGGGAAATACAGCCGGGCAGGATCGCACCGCGAAAAGCCGGCGTTCCGGTCCGAGGTCCACTGCATCGGGGTGCGCACGCCGTTGCGGTCACCGAGGTAAATGTTGTCGCCCATCCCGATTTCATCGCCGTAGTAGAGAATCGGAGTCCCCGGAAAACTGAGCAGCAGCGAATTCAGCAGCTCGATGCGGCGGCGGTTATTATCCACCAGCGGTGCGAGCCGCCGGCGGATGCCGACGTTGATACGCATGCGCGGGTCAGCCGAGTAGGCAAAGTACATATAGTCGCGTTCATCGGCTGTCACCATTTCGAGCGTCAGCTCATCGTGATTGCGTAGAAACAGTCCCCATTGGCAGGTATCCGGAATTGGCGGTGTCTGCGCCATGATGTCGGTGATGGGCAGGCGATCTTCCTGCCGCAGCGCCATGTAAATGCGCGGCATCAGTGGAAAGTGAAAGGCCATGTGGCACTCATCGCCCTCGCCGAAGTAAGGCCGCACATCGGCGGGCCACTGGTTAGCTTCGGCAAGAATCAGGCGGTTTGCGTATTCACTATCAATTGCGGCACGGATTTTGCGGATAACGGCATGCGTCTCGGGAAGGTTTTCGCAGTTGGTGCCGTCGCGCTCGCACAAGTAGGGAATTGCGTCCATGCGCAGGCCATCCACACCCATATCGAGCCAGAAGCGCATTGCCTTCAGCACTTCCTCCAGCACCAGGGGATTGTCGAAATTGAGATCGGGCTGATGCGAAAAAAAACGGTGCCAGTAGAATGCCTTGGCTGCGTCATCCCAAGTCCAGTTGGACTTCTCAGTGTCGGTGAAAATAATGCGCGCATCCTTGTAGAGGTCGTCGGTCAAAGACCAGACGTACATCTCTCGCTGCGGCGAGCCCGGAGGCGCAAGGCGCGCGGCCTTGAACCACGGATGCTGATCGCTGGTGTGATTCACGACGAGCTCAATCATCACCTGCATATTGCGCTGATGCGCGGCGTCGAGAAATGTCTTGAAGTCGCTTAGCGTGCCATAGGAGGGATTCACGTCAACATAGTTGGCAATGTCGTAGCCATCGTCGCGCAGCGGAGAAGGGAAGAACGGCAGCAGCCAGATGCAGGTAACACCGAGTTCCTGCAGGTAGTCGAGTTTTGAGAGCAGTCCCGGGAAGTCGCCGATGCCGTCGCCATTCGAGTCAGCGAAAGCGCGCACGTGCAGTTCATACACAACTGCGTCTTTGTACCAGAGCGGATCGCTTGCGCTTGCCAGCTTCTTCACGCTTCTTCTCTCCAAACTGGTTGGATGCGCACTCCCCTAAGAAAATGGCGGCTCGATGGTTGAGGTTGAGCGCCACAGAAAGAGCCTGAGGCTGAGCGGCCTGGTATTGCCGCGAAAGTGCCAGTTTAAGGCAAAACCGTACGGGATGCCTGTTCCGCCCGGCACTTGATGGTCTTGCCATCCCATGGATGCGCAGTCTGGACGGCCGGCATCCGCGCTGCCTGTTGTGCCTGTTATCTGCCCGTTGCCTTAATTAAAGGAAGTATTCGAAGTCCGTCTCAATTTTCATTCTGCGATGAATTTTGAGGATGTGCCCCGACCTCTGCGCCGGATCCAGCTCGATGTAGTTACGCGCGCCCTGCCAGAGATAACGCTCTCCGGTCAGCAGATCTTCAGCTTCGTACGCCCGGTCCTGCGGAATCTCAAGCAGGTCGAGTGGAAGAGATACAAACCCGCTCTGGATGTGGTACGGGTCAAGATTGATGACAATCAGGAGCAGATTCGAGCGGTCTTCTGATTCCTTGCTATAGCAGATGAGCTGCTCATTGTCAGTTGGATGAAACCTGAGCGACCAGTCACTCTGCAGCGCCGCATTGGTGTTGCGAATGCCATTGACCTGCGCGATCAGGTCATGCAGGCTGTCTGCTTTTTCAAGATCCCAGTGGCGAATCTCATACTTCTCTGAGTTGAGATATTCTTCGCTGCCGTGGCGCAGCGGTTTGTTTTCGAGCAGCTCAAAGGCCGGCCCATAGATGCCGTAGTTCGCGCCGAGCGTGGCCGCCAACAACAGGCGGATCGCAAAAGCAGGACGGCCGTCAATCTGCAGAAACTCGGTGAGGATATCGGGCGTATTCGGCCACTGGTTCGGGCGGAAGAACTCCCGCACCGGGGTCTGTGTGAGCTCGATGAGATACTCGGTGATCTCCTGCTTGCCATTGCGCCAGGGGAAATAGGTGTATGACTGGCCGAAGCCCAGTTTTGCTAGCCGATACATGATCTTGGGGCGCGTGAAAGCCTCGGCAAGGAAAAAGACCTCCGGGTGCTCACGCTTGACTTCCCCGATCACCCACTCCCAGAAGGGAAATGCCTTGGTGTGCGGGTTATCTACGCGGAAGATCGTGACGCCCAGGTCAGCCCAGCAGAGAAAGACGCTCTTCAGCTCTTCCCATAGTCCGCGCCAGTCCTCGGTCTCGAAATCGAAGGGATAAATGTCCTGGTACTTCTTTGGCGGATTCTCAGCATATTGAATCGTGCCGTCGGGCCGTTTCTTAAACCACGTTTCGTGCGCCTTCACATAAGGGTGGTCGGGCGAAACCTGAAACGCAATGTCGAGAGCAACGGAGAGATCGTGCTCCTTAGCCTGCAAAACAAAATGCTTGAAATCTTCAAGCGTGCCCAACTCGCTGAGAATCGCTTTATGGCCGCCTTCTTTGGCGCCGATAGCCCATGGACTGCCGCAATCGCCGGCCTGCGCTTTAGGAGAGTTATTGCGGCCTTTGCGAAAGGTGCGCCCAATGGGATGAATCGGCGGCAGGTAGACGACGTTGAAGCCCATGCCCGCGATATAGGGCAGCAGCTTTTCGCAATCGGCGAAAGTCCCATGCCTACCTGATTCGGCGGCCGTTGAACGTGGAAAGAACTCGTACCATGAGCTGAAGCGCGCACGCACCGGATCGACAACAATGAATAGCTCGCGATCGGACTCGGTGGCGAATCTTTTGTCGGGGTAGCGCAGCGCAAGCTCGTACAGCGCGGCATCGGTTGCGTGCTTACGAAGATCGGCTAGATTTCCACCGGTGCGGAGAATTGCGGCGCGCTCGCCGAGCGATTTGGCATCGGCCCCGGTGGCGCGGCCTGCGGCTCCGGCAACCAGTTCAGCGCCAATCTGGTAGTCCACCAGCGTGTCTGACTCGGCTGCGATGCGCTTGAGCAGATCGCGGCGCCACGTCTCAATATGATCGACCCAACCCTGAACCTTGTATCCGTACCGGCCCAGCTCCGTCACGCGGAAAGCAGCAGTCCAGCGGTCATTCACGAGCGGCTGCATGGGAATCTCGATCCATCCGGCCGATCTCCCGTCGGACGATCCCTCGCGACGCGCGAGCAGGCAAGCGGCAACCGCATCGTGCCCATCGGTGAAAATATCCGCCTCGACACGGACCAGATCGCCGACGGTGCGTTTTGCGGGAAAGCGTCCGCCGTCTACTTCCGGTGCGATTCCTTCAATAAGGACTCGTCTGCGCCCTTCTGCCTCGTTTTTCACTGTCATCTCAGTGCTTCGCCGTGCGCTTCCTGTCTTCAATCAACTTTGTGTAGAGCTCAATGGTTTGATGCGCAATTGCAGTCCAGCTGAACTTCTCTTCGACGCGCTGCCGTCCCGCATCCCCAAAGCGCTTGCATTTCTCCGGGTCGTTGAGCAGCTCTGCGATGCGCGCCGCCAGATCTTTCGCAAACGTATCGGGGTGCAGCGGAAAACTCGTCACCGGGTCCTGATCAAAAGGGACAAGGTAGCCCGTCTCGCCGTCACGCACTACTTCAAGAATGCCGCCGGTGGCGCTGGCCACAACCGGAGCGCGGCACGCCATTGCCTCAAGATTAATGATGCCGAATGGCTCGTAGACAGAGGGGCAGCAGAAAACCCGGCAATTGCTGTAGAGCTCGATCGTCTCCTGCCGCGTGACCATCTTCTCGATCCACACGATGCGCGGGTGGCTGCGACGCGCCTCTTCCACTTTCTTGCGCATCTCTGCGGCGATCTCAGGCGTGTCGGGCGCTCCAGCGCAGAGCACCACCTGCGTATCCGGAGGCAGATAACGCACTGCGTCCACGAGATGCGTCACACCTTTCTGTCGGGTGATGCGGCCCACAAAAAGCACGTAGGGCACCGATGGATCGACGCCATACTCTGTCAGCGCTTTCGTAGCACTGGTTTTCTGATATTCCGCAAGATCAATGCCGTTATAGATGACCTGAATGCGCGCCGGGTCCACCTCGGGATAGGCACGCTGAATATCGGCCTTCGTTCCTGCGGAGACAGCAATGACCGCGTCGGCGTCGAGAATTGCGGTGCGCTCCATCCATGAACTCATCGCGTAGCCGCTGCCAAGCTGCTCTGCCTTCCATGCGCGCAGCGGCTCGAGCGAATGCGTGGTCAGCACAAAGGGCATGCCGTAAAGTTTCTTCGCAAGGTAGCCGGCCATCGACACATACCATGTATGCGTGTGCACGATGTCAATGCCTTCCAGGGCTTTGATCTGGGTGAGGTTCAGGCTCAGCGCTTCGAGCGCGCCCTTGAACTTCGCTTCAGTGCCGAGCGAAATTTCTCTCCATGGCTGGTTGCCGCGCACGTGCAGGTTGCCGTGGTCAGAGTGCTGCGGACCCCAGCAATGAACCTCGACGTCGATCTGCTTCGCCAGTTCCCGGCTCAGATAGTCCACGTGTACGCCCGCGCCACCGTAAACCTGGGGAGGATACTCGCGCGTGAACAAGCCTACCCGCAACTGTTCTGTCTCCTTGCGAAACCGATGCGACCTTCAGTCTACGCCTGCCTGCCCGCCCCGCTTTGCATGCCGTGGATGAGTGTACCCGGTGGCAGAATGAGGCGCAACCCTCCCTTTATCAAGAGTTTGGTTTCAAGTGCGGTTTCTAAATCAAGGCGCAATCGGACGCTTCGCAGTATCCTCGCGGCGGGCGCGGACGAGCGCTGGTGCTACGCTAGAACAAATTCCGACCTTCGCGGAAAGCCTTCGAGATGGCTCCGCCCTGACCGACGGAACGAAGAGGCTAGAAACTGAATGGCGATGAGCTCAACCCTGTTGAACCCAACTGTACTGACCGTAGGCGCTCGCATCCTCGAAGGCATGTTTTTCACCGGCCTCATCGGCTGTGCGGCCGTGGTTGCCATTAGTTGGGTTTCAGTCTCCAGGAGCGGCTTCTCAAAAGGGGATTAGCACGGTCGCCCTCGTGCCGCATCCGCTTTCCATCCTGGTAGCGTCTTTTCGATCTGAAGCGCGAGTTGGTCGTTATAATTGCGCCACGGTTCGGGTCCCCAAATTCATTGGAAAGAGGTACGAAATGAAGTCTCACGTGTGTGTGGCGGCTTTCCTGCTGGGCATGATGATCACCCCGATTGGCAGAGCGCAGGCGCCGGCCGGCGCGCCAGCTGGAGCGAATGGTCAATGCAATGACGGCACGTATTCCACGGCTGCCTCAAAGAAGGGCGCATGCCGCGGGCATAAAGGCGTCAAGACCTGGTGGGCACCCTCTGCCCCGGCCAGTGCTCCTGCGGCAGCAGCTCCCGCCGCAGCACCCGCACCCGCTCCGAAGGCAGCACCAGCCCCGGCGCCCACTCCAGCCGTCACTTCAGCGCCTGCCGCGGCACCATCCAAAACATCAAAGGCGACCGCTCCTGCCAGCGCACCCGCGCCGGGCGGAGGCCCCGGTCTGGTCTGGGTCAACTCCGGCTCAAACGTCTATCACTGCTATGGATCGCGGTACTACGGCACCACGAAGTCCGGTAAGTACCTGACCGAGGCGCAGGCAAAAGCCGCAGGCGCCCGCCCGGATCACGGCAAGGCATGTGGGCAGTAGCTCTGCCTGCACGCTTGCGGGGCAACAGCAGCGCCAGCTCTTGCGTAGTGCGCGCGGTGATGCCGCTACGGTGAGCTGGCCGCAACGCTGTGGCGGATTCCAGTTTGAAGGACGACCAACTTCATTCCGTGACTGATCGAATCGTCCAAAAGTCGCCGGCGAGGTGCGGGTCAAGCAGGTATTCGTAAGGCATTGTGCAATAACCCTTCATGCCCCACTGCGCTCCCCACGAGTTCCGAACGATGAAGGTGCGCTTTGTGTCGCGGTAACCGACCACCAGGACGCAATGAGCCGCGGCGACCTTCTCACCGGACGACGGCATCGGGACAATACCCGATTCCGCGACTTTCCGGCTCTCCAGACTCACATAAGCCGTGAACCCAGCCACGAAGGGATAACCTTCAGCGAGGCAACCTTGCATTTGGATCAGATTTTGCGCGACTCTGGCGTAAGAAGAGACCAGGTCTTGCCTGGCGGCGGAGTACGCCTTCGCCGAGGGCATGACACAGACCTTGGCTACGTCATACGGCCATCGTTTTTCAGGCGGAGCGCCGAGCGTTGCAACCGATTTGATTCCGTCGCGAGCTTGTGCGCCGGCATCCTGCGCGGTTGTGCCCTCGATCACGCGCTCGTTGTAATAGATAAAGAGGCGCGACGGAAGGAATGGCCTCTTTCGCTGCTTTTGCTGGTCGAATTCAATCGCCGCAGCGATGGCATCGCCCGTACAGGAGCGGAGCTTCCCTTGGTTCGAAATTGGCGGGCACTGCGACCTTAGGTCAACGGCCGCAGGCAATCCGTGCGGAAACCGATAGAGCGGCGCCGCATAGAGAAAGTCGCGTGAGTCCGGTAAGTCGCGGACCCATCCGTAGCCGCCATGTTTCGAAGCCCTGCGCACTGATAGCTTTGCCAGCGGGTCCGCAGGCTCTGCTCCGGTTCCGGGTGGGGATCTCTTCGCAATCCTTCGCTTCTCGGTCTGTGTCATGATCGGCTCCTAATGATCCGCTACTCGGCATTGGCGTGGATAACCGCCGTGGCGTCGGCAACTATGAGCCTGATTTTCCTGGGAGTCAATGCAAAATCACAGTGGATTGATAGGGTTCAGGGCCACACCGCAGCGTTAGATCTGCTGGCCCACCTCCGACCCCCGCCGGCCCGTTCAATCCCAGTCGGCTCGGATTCGAATTTAGAACGGCGCCTCGCAACTGCGGTGTTATGATAGCGATTACTCTTGAGGGAACGCGCATTCTCCGGGCGGTTATCCCACTCCTCGAAAATCAAGCAATGCCCGTGAATAGGTGAATGCGACCCTTGGTCCACGACGAACCTCGATGGGATTGCTATGCTTTCCACCCACTGGGAAGAAGTCAAGGGCATCTTCGAAGCCGCTCTTCTTCAAAGCGAGCGAGAGCGGGTAGCGTTCGTCGCCGAGCGCTGTGGAGAAGATCGCGAACTGGCTGAGGAGGTTTTGCGCCTGCTTGCAGCCGATCAGGAATCCAGCAAGTTCCTCGAAGGTGCCGTCCTGCCGAGCGCGGTGCGGTTTTCGCTCCTGAGCCGGAGCGAACTTCTTGCCAAGGGCGACATTCTCTGCGGCCGTTTCAAGGTTCTCTCCTACCTCGGCGAAGGAGGAATGGGACAGGTCTATAAGGCAGTCGATTTAGAGCTTCGTCAGCAGATCGCCGTCAAGGTGATTCGCCCCGAGATTGCGGACGCTCCAGGGGTGCTCGCGCGCTTCAAGCGAGAAGTGAATGCGACCCGAAAGGTGACTCATCCGAATGTCTGCCGAACCTTCGATCTGGAGACGCATACTCCCACCGATGAGCAGACCGACAGACTGAGGAGTCCAATCACATTCCTCACAATGGAGCTGCTCGTCGGCAAGACACTTGCGGACCGGCTTCATGAGGCCGGGCCTTTGCCGCCAGAGCTGCTTCGGGCTTTCGCGAGACAGACGGCTCTGGCCCTCAATGCCGCGCACTCCGCTGGCGTCATCCACTGCGATCTGAAGCCGTCGAACATCTTTCTTTCAGGCGAGGAAGACCATCCGCGCATCGTCGTCACCGACTTTGGGATTGCAAAGTTCGTACATAACGAGGAGCAGACATCTTCACTCTCGACACTTCCGGCATCGACAGGCAACTCGGGCGCTGGTACGCCGCACTACATGGCACCCGAGCAGATTGAGAGCGGGAGAATGCTCACAAGCGAGCGATCTATATGCGTTTGGCCTCGTGCTGTTTGAAGCGCTAACGGCTCAAAAACTTTCGCCTTATCGGCGGTCTCGTAATGAGATCGAAGCTGCGCTGGGCAGTACAGGACCGGAGCCTCGTGCGATCGAACCGGTTTGGACCGACATTATCGCTCGCTGCGTGCAGCCCAATCCCGCGGCAAGGTTTGCGAATGCGCAGGAAGTCCTGGACTCGCTGCGATCCGGAACAACGCTGCAGGCAACCGAGGTGCAGCGCACCAACCCGCGCGAAGGTACGCGCGAAGGCGGGTTCGCACATAGCGTCACCTCAAACTGGAATGCTGTTCCGTGGCCTGTCCGCGTGCTTGTACTCTTGATCGCCGCGATCGTGCCGTTGGTGCTGGTTTGGCGCGCCCGTCCGAACATCTTCCATAAAGGTCTTAGCGACGCAACGTCGAGTCGCTCTGTCGCAATCCTGCCGCTTGTCGACCAGGGAAGCGACGCTCAAATGGATGGGCTCGCCAAGAGTATGACTCTAAGGCTCACCAACGATCTCACGCAGGTTTCCGGACTGAAGGTGTCATCGCAAGCCACCGCCCGCGATCTGGGTGACGCGAACGACGTCGAGTCAATTGGGCACAAATTGAACGTCGACAACGTTGTAAACGCGACGATAGTGAATGCCGGCGGCAGCGCCATGCTGCAGATCGAATTGGTTGATGCCCGGACTGGATTTCAGTTGTGGGGGCAGAGCTATACGCGCAAACAATTGCAGGACCCGGTGCTGGCTGAAGATATTGCGCAAGAGATTACATTTCAGTTGCGAACACACAACGATAAGGGATCAGTCCAAAAGCAAGCTCGGCAGCACTCAAGTGTTCCAGCCGCTGAAGCGGCTTTCGCCCAGGGAAAGAACGCGCTCGCCGAAGGCACCTACGAAGGCTTCCAACGAGCGGTGCAGCTGTTTCAGAAGGCAATTGATGCAGACCCGAATTATGCGGAGGCGATGGCGGAACTTTCTCGCAGCTACGCACTGATGGCCATTAACAATGGACGGCCCGAGCCTCCCTATGCCCTGCTGAACGAGTCGGAAAGCACGGCCCGGCGCGCGCTTCGCATCGATAGCACGCTTGCCGCGGCGTACACCTCTCTTGCGCAGGTCGAGATACTCAGGGACTACGACTGGACCGGAGCGGAAGCCGATTTCAAACGGGCCGAAGAACTCGAACCCGACTATGTTCCCGCACATGTCTCATATGCGCTGCATCTCTTGACCGCCCGGGGGCGCTTCGCTGAAGCACGAGCTCAGCTGACGTATGCGAACATGGAATCGCCGAAGACGCTTGGAACCAGCCTGGCCGGAGCAGTCGCGGCTTATCTCTCGCGGGACTACGAGAGCTCAATTCGTCAGATCGAACTTGTCAAAAGCCAGTTCCACACTTCTGCTGTCGCGATCGAGATTGAGGCGTTGGATTATCTGGCTCTTAACTCGCCGAAAAAGGCGTTGAAAGTTCTGGTTGAAGCACGACCCGATCCGTCCGCACCCCACGAGTTGAGGGATGCGTTGCGTGGGATCGCCCTGGTTCAGATGGGAGAGCGCCGAAGCGCGCTTGCGGAGCTGAAACAGCTCGAGACATCCAATAAGGACGTAGATTCTAGCTATTACATTGCCGCTCTCTTCGCGCGACTGGGCGACAACGACCGTGCAATGGACTATCTCGAAAAATCACATGAGGACAGACGGACTGATGTGCTTTTCCTGGCCGTTGATCCCTTGATGGATCCGTTGCGCCCCAATCAAAGATTCCATTCTCTGTTGTCGACGTTGAACCTGCCCTGATTCACCAACCAATTTGTTTTTAGAGGAGAAACAAGCGATGCCCACACGTGAGGAACTGCTGGACAGGATGGGAATCAATGACCCCGATCTCCGCGACTATTTGCGGAAGCACGTTGCCTTCGTCAAATCGCTCAATTCGAGCCAACGGAAATTTCACGAGAAGAACACGGGTACGCCGAGACCTGTTGAAGCGGTCGCGAAGTCCCTTGGTGCGGACGTCACGCCGGAGCACATCAAGGGTCTGTTTGAAGAGGCGCCCCTTGTCGAAGGCATGGCAGGTGTTAGCTGCTGCGTCAAGAAATAGCAATGCCACCCCCCGTACCGGCCGATTGCAGCCAGCTTCGAAAAGCGCTGGGAGGCCAGCGCACTCTGGCTCCCGAAGAGACTTATCTTCGGGTGTACGAGGAGGCGCGTAGTCTTGGCGTGACGCGGCTTGGCGATATTACCGGCATGGACCGCGTTGGCGTGCCGACGTATTGCGCCGTCGTGCCGAAATCGAGAGACATCATTTCCGTTTACACCGGGAAGGGACTCGAGCCGATCGACGCAAAGGTCGGCGCACTCATGGAAGCCATCGAGCGGCAAACGGCGTTGCGCGCTCAACTGCCCACGGTGACCGGCAGTCTTGAGGTGTTGCGCAAGGACTTTGCAGTTCTCGATCCGCGCGAGGTCATGCTCGAGCTTCTGCCTGATTATTCTGAGACACGAGACTATACCTGGGTATTTGGCAGGGAACTCTTTTCCCAATCCGAGATTCTCGTGCCGGCGGCTCTGGCAGGTTATCTCTTGCAGAACACATTGCAGGGGCCGTTCGTTCCGATGAGCTTCACAAACGGCCTGGCCGCCGGGAACATACGGGAAGAAGCCATTTGCCAGGCGCTGTGTGAACTGGTGGAGAGGGATGCATGGACGCTCGCCGATATCGGCGCTCACCTGATCCCGTGGGCGCGCAGGCGCCTTGCCGATGCTGCAACCGAGGATGCGGGAGACGATGACTTCGAACTGTTTCCATCTCTGGAACTGGATGGCGATCCAGCGATGGAGCTGTTTCACCGTGCGGGGCTGCGGCCCGTGTTGCACGACATCACTTCTGACATAGGCATTCCCACGGTATTCGCAGCCGTGCTCGACGAGGCTTTTCCGGGCTTCCCGATGATTCATTTGGGACTCGGCACGCATCCCGACGCTCGCGTAGCTGCGCGCAGAGCTCTCACTGAAGCAGCGCAATCTCGTTGCGTCGATATCCAGGGAATGCGAGAGGACATTTGTCCGCCGGAAGCCGAACGAAACGCCTTCAACAGTCACACGCGACGTATCGCCACATTGAATCGGCGCATCTGGACGATTAATCACTCCACGAATCGGAGAACCATCGCTGCGCTGCCTTCGGCTGTCTTAGACGACGTGCAGCAGGACCTGGACCACATCCTTTGCAATCTCAAACGAAGATCCATCCATCAGGTGATTGTGGTTGATTTCACTCCACCCGCCGCCCCCTACGCGGTTGTGCGCGTTATAGTGCCTGAGCTTGAAACCTGGTCCGTCAACCATTCCAGGCTCGGGCGACGCGCGCAGGAATTTTGGCGGACCCATGTGTGAGATCGTCGTTTACCTTGGACCGACACTCTCTCATGCGACAGCACGGAGATTCCTGAGCGCGACATATTTGCCTCCGATCCGGCGAGGAGATCTGGCAAAGTTGTCTGTCGCGACCAGGATTGTGGGGATTATCGATGGGGTGTTTCATCAGAGCCTTGCCGTGTCGCCGAAAGAGATTATCGCGCTGCTCGACTGCGGGGTGCTTGTGTATGGCGCATCCAGCATTGGCGCCCTGCGGGCAGTAGAAACCCACGTTTATGGCATGAAAGGACTGGGGGCAATCTTTGAAATGTATCGTGATCGAGAGATCGACGCCGACGATGAGGTGGCGGTTGCCTACGATCCGGCCAATGATCGCGCGGTCTCTGAACCGCTGGTGAACATTCGTTTTGCGCTCAGGGATGCAGTCGCGAAGCAAGTGATAACTCGCGCTGAAGGCGATGAGATTATCGCCACGCTGAAAAGCATCTACTACCCAGATCGATCCTATCAACTCGTCGGGAGGATCTGTCCTGCTCTCGCGCCGTTCCTTAAAGCAACGCGCCCTGATCAGAAGCGAGATGACGCCGTGCTTCTGCTACGAACGATTGCGAGCCAGCAGGACAGCCTGTCCACTAACGCCTGACGGTGGGACCGAGCGCCCGTGTCGCTCTGTGACTCTGCGAGAGCTCGTGGAACAGCCACGCCTTGGCGATGCGCCAATCGCGCTTCACGGTCCGCTCTGAGATTCCAAGTTCCGCACCGATCTCATCTTCGTTGAGTCCTCCGAAGAATCGCATCTCGACGACCTTTGCCTGCCGCCCATCAAAAGTCTCCAGTCTTCCGAGAGCCTCATCAAGTTCAACAATGTCTACCGTCGGCTCGGCAGCTGCGAGCAGCTCTCCGACGTCGCAACTCACCCTGTTCCAATCGAGGCCGCGCTTTTCCGCTTGTCTCGCTCGCGCGTGGTCGACAAGGATTTGCCGCATTGTGTGCGCGGACACGGCAAAGAAGTGAGAGCGGCTCTGCCAGTCAATCGCATTCATTTTGCGGAGTTTGAGATAGGCTTCATGGACCAGAGCCGTGGGCTGAAGCGAATGGTCGGCGCGCTCGTTGTGCATATACCGGGCTGCGATGCGCCTAAGCTCAGCGTATATCAGGGTGACCAGGCGAGCTTCGGCTTCAGTATCGCCATGCTTCATCTGGGAAAGAAGCTGCGTGATTTCGCCGCGTCCGGAATTCAACCTGCACCTCCAGGTTGGGCCCGTTATCCGTGAGTCTACACCCTTGTCATTGATCAGTTCTGTGAGGTCTGTGAGAGCGAAAGTGGTCACGCGTTCGGCGTGAGTTGTACCTGCACGCATGACCACTCAATTAAGAAAGCTAACGAGCAGCAACAAGGGTCTCCTCCGGGTTGTGAAGATTTGCCTCGAGACTGCGGTTGTGCACCTTTTTCTCGGTCTTCCCTTGCGCGACATCAAGGTTCAGCGAAGCGACGGTGGGGCACATGACGTGACGGAGGAAGTATTGGTTGCCGTATCTGTCGAACACCAACTTGCCTCCCGAACTCGACTCGTTGTAGCTCTCAGAACTAAAGATGGTCGCGACCTTCGTCTGGTCCGCGTTCCGTAGCTGAAGAACCGCATGCTGTGGCGATGAAATTGTGTACACGCCAGCCGGCATCCAGGTATCACCAACTGTGAATGCGAACGGGATATCGGCCTTGACGACACGCTCTTGAGCGATTGCAGAGGTTGCTGCTCCCAGCGAAGCGATGGCGAGCAGGGCAATTGTCGGAATCCGTTTCATGTGAGTCTCTCCTTTTCTGTAAGGCGTCTTTGATTGCCGCCTTCACTCATTAAGGCGAAACGCATCAGAAATTCGGGACACTCGAACGGATATTTTTTGATTTCCTTTTCTTCAGGATGAACTCTTGCCTGCTGCTGGTCTCTTTTGTTGCTCGCAATAGGTTGGCATCTTGATGAGCCGGAAGAGATAAACGGAGCGCGTTGACTAGGAGGCAAGTCAGAATGTTGCGCGAAGAAAATTGTGAGGGACTAGAAATAGAGCTGCACCCGTAGTCCTACATAATGCTTCTGCTTGTTCGGACCTTTACCGGTGTCGTTCTCATGTTCGTAATACAAATCGCATTCAACGTGCTTCCCGATCGGAAATGCCGAACCTGCATAGAGATCCGTGCTAGCCCATTTGCTGTACTGGCTCTCATAAAATGGCTCCGCCGCAACGTAAGGCGCAAAGTGAAAAGACCTGATCGTGAATCCCCGCTCAAGCGTCAGGAGGTTTCGAAAGCGCCAGGTGAATTGCCCGCTCTGCCAATCGAGATCGAACCGGTTCCTGTCTGCAATCAAGAATTGATTCAGCAATGGATAGTGAAAGGTAGCCGCCTCAATGAGGCGATTCTCAACCGCGGTATTCGGCGCCGCGATCACACGGTATCCGCTCTCGAAGACCAATGGCCTGGATTTTGTCGTGTTCAGATCGAAGACGAGTACCCGCTTCAGCTTTAGCAGCGGACTTAGATAAAACAGAATGCTGGGCCCAATCGTTAGCTGCTGCGGATCACCCCCCTCCCGGTCATCCTTGGCCTGCAGAAAAAGTCGCGCATGAGAATTGACCTTATAGTGCACATCGAGTTCCGGCAGAAACTGCGCCTCAGTCTTCTGTGCCGACGCCGGCGCGCTCGCGAGGCACAAGACAAGCGTCGCCACAAAACTCGCCCCGCAAATTACCCTCCTCAGGCTCATTCGTCATACACCAATTTCCACCGCGGATCGGGTTCGGTGCGGTCGCTGATCTCGACTGTGTACTTGTGCTCAGTTGACGACGACCAACTTCGCGTTGCTATGGCGACGCAGTGCCGATGTTTAGAATCGCTTTTTCATCGGCCGTCGTGCCACTTCCTACTGAAGTGCAGTCCAGGTTTTATCGGGATTAAACTCTGTCATCGCAGAAGCGATTTCGTCCGTGGTTTTTCCTAAATCCTTCTGAAAGATCACACCATTCTGGTTGACGATGAAGGTCATGATTCCCGAATCGCCATATCTGGCCGGATATGCGACGAGCCCGAACCCACCAGTCATCTTTCCATCAACGACGTAGCTCTTCGCGCCACCTTGCGAGTCGCTCCCTTGCTTGTCCAACATGGCGAAGTAATAGCCGTTGAATGGTTGATGCTGCCCCGGCTGAGCCTTATAACCTTCGGCGGTGGCGTAGGCGACCAGCGGTCCGAGTGGGCTGCGAGGAGAGCCTGAGGGAGAATTCCAATACAAGCCGTTTTGCTCGCTCGGATCGCTTATGAACTTCTGCGCGTACTGCTTCGCACCATCATGTTTTTGCGAGAAGTACTGCTGTTGGGCATCGGCCACCGCCGCGGTGACACCAATCGCTCTGATCTCGTTTTGGCCTATACGGCGCGACAGGATCTCATCCTTGCCAGCCGCCGCGTCGAAATACCATCGCCCGGATGCGTTCTTCACAAGCGGAACTGGAAATACCTGGTTGTCGGCGCCCACCAGCAGCAACTCAGTGCCATCGCTCAAATGTCGCCAGCGATTCATTGCCTGGTACGCCTGCTCGAACCCATTGAGTGCGGCCTTGTCTTCAACTGGGTCGCCCGTGGATAAAATGTCCGCGGAACCGGGGCCGAAGATCCGAAGGATTTCATTGCGGTCTTGCGATTTCGCCGCATTTGCCAGCGCTTGGCCTGCTTCATCAGGCGAGGCAAAAGTTGAAGGCCCTGCTTGAGTGGCCGGCGTGTCTTGTTGATGGCATGCGGCTATCGGGAGCAGGATCGCGAAACATGCCGACAACAGCAGACGCTGTATGGAGAACTTTGCAGAATGGTCGACAAAGCTGATCATTTGTTCCTCCCGATCCCGGCTGCGGTAACTTTTATTTCAAGTGGGGTTTCGACCGACTAGCGGCGACCTCCACCATGAAAACCGCCACCACCCCAGCCACCGCCGCCGCCGCGGCTGGCCCAGCCGCGCGAGCTGGACGCTGCGCGAGCCCCAGCCACCGCCGCTTTCTCCGCCAGAGTGGCTGCCCCAGCCGCTGAAAGCAGAGGATCCGCCAGCGTGAGATTGCCCTCCGCTTCCCCAACCACGCGCAGAGTCGGAATCAGGATTCGGCTTCTGGACGTTGTTCCAGCTTCCGTCTGTGTTCTTCTGCACACCGCTGCCGGTGTCTCTATAGGCGTTCCCATTTGCCGTCGCGTATTTATTGCCGTTTGACGTTTCGGCCGTTCCTACACTTCCCCCGGGCCCGGAGGCATGCTGCGTGTCAACGGTCTGGCCATTCTTCGAGAATGTTGAGCTGCCGGCGCTTTCAGCTCCGTTGGAGGCCTGGCGTGTGGCTCCGTAGGCGCCCGTATTTGGGTTGTACGCCTGACCGGCCGCCCGATTGCCATAGGCCGTCGAAGATGTCGCGCCGCGCGCATAGGTTCCCGTGGAAGGGTTGTAGCCTGAACCCCAGTGTGCGCTGCCATTTGCTCCGTATGCGGCCCCGCTGTGACCGTAGTAGCCGCCATGCCAGGCAGCATTTCCGTAGTAAGCACCGCCGTGGTAGTACACCCCTCCGCCGTACCAGTGGCAACTCCAGCTGCTCCATCCCCAAGCGCTGTCGCTCATCATTGCTCCAATGGCGATTCCCGCGCCGAACGAAATAAGGCCGGTCGCCACGAGGTCGGTGGTGCTGTAACCAGGGGGAATATAAGGAACTCCATAGATGACGGTTGGGTTGTAGCTGGGGATGTAGACGACTTGCGTGGTTGCCGGCTCAATGACGATGGTCGGCTGCCCGTTCTGTGTGTCGGTTTTCACTGTCTGTTGTGGCGTGGTCTTGAGATTGCCAGCAGACTGAGCCTGCTTGCGCAGTTTCTGAACGGCTGCCATCACCTCTGACTGCTGATTGTGGTATGCCTCTCCCAACTGTGAGGTCCAGCTAAGACTGTCCGCCATCTTGTGCAACACCGCAGGAAACTGCGTTAGCGCTTTTACGCTTGGGTCCCATGTCTGCTTATCGACCGCTTGCGTCAACGCGCTGCCTGTGAGGCTCTTGTTTTGCTGCAGCCAGTTGTCTGCGACGGCAATCTGGTCAGGAAATGTAGCTGCGCTGAGGATCTGAGCCACGAGTTGGTCGGGATAGAGCGCGATAGGAGATACAAGTGCATCGATCTCGTCCTCACTTATGGGTGCACCCTGCCCTGCGTATGACGACGCGTTGCTCGGCGTGGACTGCGTCTCGGGCACCTGCGACCACGCTGCTTGGCCTGATGCTGCCGCGATTGGCAATGTCAAACTCAACACGCATGCGATGCACTTTTTCAACTCGGTAAATGGCGGCCCCATATTGTCCTCCACGTATGCACGCTCAGAATTGTGAACACAGGGCCGCTTGCTTACTCTCAGCCAGAGTGATCCTCAGAACTTGAGAACTAAGCCCCCGTTGTAGCGGAAGTTGTTTTGGTTGTTCGTACTTGTCAACGGATTCGAGTACCTGGTAAGCACATAATCAACTTCGCCCAGCCGGATCGACAGCCTGTGCGAAACCGAGAGATCGACTCCTCCGCCGGCGGCCATCGTAAACGGGTGCTGGCTTGGGGTGGAGATTGTGCCGCCGTTAGCATTTATATCGTTGCTAAGGTTGACGTACCCATTGGTATATGAACCGCCAAAAAGCACCTCTCCGAAAGGTTTGATTAATGGGAAAGGAATCCGGAGCACAGGACCGGCGAGGTATGTAAACATGTTGCCCTGGCTGGTGTAGGTGCCTGGCGGAATTATGCCGTTTCCCGGAATGATTATCGGCGTCGTGACTGTCCTGGTGAAAGTTGTGCTTGAATACCCCATAAAGTCGGCCTTGACGCCGAATATCTTGAGAAAATAGAGATCGACCCCCCCGCCTCCGCCATTAAAGCTCCGGCTGCCGAGACCGGCTATCGTGGGGCTGAAATGCAGGTAAGAATATACTCCATAGATGTCTGCCCTCTGGGCAAACGCGGAGACGCTTACGAACAAGAGTGTTCCGATCAGAATGGATTTCATTATCTTCATCGCATTTGTCCTCGCTCCCGTAAAAGAGATCGATTTCACAACTCTGGAGCCTAATGCGCAGGTCATGAAGACGAAACTGTCCCTTGCGACAGGCATTGCCATTTTCCTGTTTGTTAAGAAATTCTGTCGCTGTCGGCATCGGCTGTCGTATCGGTTGGCAGCGCAAGGCAAACCATAACCATGATGGTTCAGGTGTTCTCGGCGGTCGGAATGTTCTCTACTTCTTCTGTACGGACTTCGATAAGTATCTTTGCCCTTTAAGAACCTCTAAGATCGCAGACACAAGATCCGTGGTGACATCGGCCTTTGCCACATAACCAGACGCGCCGAAGGCGAACGCCGCGTCAACGAAATCCTGATCCTCGTGAACCGTCAAGAGCACGACTTTTGTTCGGGAGCTACAGCGCAGCTGCGATAAAGCCTGCAGTCCGTCGAAAAACGGCATTGAGATATCCATTAAGAGTACGTCGGGATTTAAACGCTGCGCCTCTGCGACGGCATCCAGGCCATTGCTCACGGTACCGACGACGTCAAATTTGTCGCCCAGTATCCGGCAGACACGAGCCAGAACCGCATCATTATCATCAGCAAGCAATACCCTAATTTTGGTCACCTCTCGCCTGCTTTCGTTCGTGCACCTAAAACAACATTCTCGTCAAGGTCGTACGGGCTGCCTACTGTCGCTAGAGACATAGACGACCCGGAAGACTGAACCAGGTTCCCCTGAGAATCTGCCCCTGGGTTCATTGCGACATCGAAACTACTCTCGCTTTTCAGCCCTACGCCGACGACCCTCGGAAAATAGGCGAATTCGCATCTCAGGCGATATCGCAGACTCAGCTTCTTCCCAGCATGGAATGGATTCCGCGTCTCGCATCCTGTCCCAAGGGACAGTTGCGGCCTCATTGTTTCTTTACTACCGTCCAAGGGACGGGAGAATCTACGAGCGTCGACTCTTCTCGCTCTACCCGGGGCTTGCGAACCGCTCAAGGAAGGAATCGGGGATGACCTTACCAGATTTTCCGCAGGTTGATTTATTTGCCGCCGCTGTCAACGCTCTCAACGGCGTACTCGTTGCCCGCAATCGATCGCACAACCGGGGCTTTACCCTTGCAGGATTACTGATAATGGCCTATTTCGGTGGGATCGGAGGAGGCGTATCGCGGGACGTTTTGCTCAACAAGATTCCCGCGCCACTCTCAAGCGTGCAATATCCTATCGTCTGTTTTTTGATGGGCTTGTTGGGTCTCGCAATCTATCGTTACGCCGCATCGAAAGAGGAACGCTTCCGCACAAGAATGCTGGCGTTCTTCAAGTCCTTCTCACTACCCTGGTTTGCAATCCTTGGCGCGCACAAGTCGCTCGATGCTGGTCTCGGAGTAGTGTCTGCGATTCTCATTGGACTAATCGCCACGACTGCAGGCGGGGTTCTCATTGATCTCTTCTGTGGAGTCACACCAGAGATCGTCATGCCAAATCAACAGATCGTAAGCACTGCGATATTGGCAGGCGGTGTTTATAGTCTGATCGCGATTCATGAGAGCGGTGGAGAGTCGAAGTTTCCCGTCACCTTGATCGCGTTCGGAGTCTCATTCATCTTCCGGTTTCTCGCAGTCCGGGAGCACTGGTCGTCCATAGTGCCACACAACCCACCCACCTGTCCGGTCTCCAGTCCAGACGTGTAAGAGGCCAGGGGAAAACACGACGGCGCTCGCCTAAGGCCGACTGCTACAGAACGGTCATCGCATCGGCCGCTTGGGAAGCATCGAACACGATTTGATCGTGCCACCAGAGTTTTTCGAAAAAGTCGCTTGCCACCTCTTGGTGGGAATCGGTGTGAGAGGACAACCACGTTTTCTTCAATATGTCGCTGACCGTATGTTCGCCGCCTATCTCATCGAACATGCTTTTTTCTGTTGCGGTTATGGGTAGAAACAGGTCTGTATAAGTGTGAGTTTGATTTATCAGAACCGCCGCAGCGCCGGCGGGCAAGCGCTCCTGAATGCAGATTGTCTCCGGCACCCGTATGGGCACATATCCCAGCCAGGCGGTACCGTCAAAACTGATCGGCGCAGTCCCGGTCGCATCGTTTCGGCGGGCAATCAGGCTATGGCGAACCATTGTGCCGCGAAAGAGCTCGGCGACAGCATATTGTTGAGCGAGGGAAAGCTCTCTGATCCTAGAAGCCTGGGGGATACGCGTCATCACGCCAGATCGAGAAGAGTACGGCGCTTGTTTTACCCAACGGCTGAAGGCAAGCCCCGCGTCGGCGATGAAACTCAACAATTCGGGCACTGAGTATGCTCGGTCCTGCGGATGCAGAAGCGCGTCCGCCAGCGCTGCTTTGTCTCTAAAATCCGGGGCCACGCGCAGAAGAGTTTCCAGCGGGTGACCAGGTGGCAATTGTCCAAGCGCCGTGATCAGTTCTTCGATCCCCTCATCGGTAGTGGGGATTCCGACCCGCCTGCAGAACTCTTGCAACATGTAAATGCCGGTCCGCCCGTAGGGCGCATACACCATCAGATGCATTGCTCCGTTCGGCTTGAGGACATCGCGCAGGGCTTTGAGTCCAGCGTCGGGGTTGGGTAGGTGATGCAGAACTCCCGTAGAGACGATCTGATCAAAGCTTGTCTGCAACTGACCAACGTCCTCAATCGACAGTTGATGGAGCTGAAGATTCACAAGATTGTATCTGCGTTTGAGCTCTTCTGTGCAGCGTATGCTCGTTCCGCTGATGTCGATGCCCGTAACCTGCGCCGACGGCCAGCGCAAAGCATGTTTCGCCGCCTGAGACGTTCCGCAACCGGCGATCAGGATTGAATAGTTGTCTGTGTAGGGTCTGTGCGGCCAATAGAGGTGATAGTCGGCACGGCGTCTTTGGGGATCTTGCCAGCGCTGACTATATTTTTCAAGGCTATCGACCGGCGGAGGGTAAGGATAACGGTCGTAAAACTCCCGGACCACCTCTTGCACGTCGACCTCGCTCTTTGTCGTCACCTTAATAAATTACACATTCCACTAATCGTTATACTGCGCACCAAGCGCGGAGAGAAGCACTTCGCTTGAATAGAGAACTGAAAACAAAGGGAGGCCTATGAGACCTCCCTTTGAAAGGTTTGCAACTTCCTTAACGGGAACCGGTGGGAACCCCTTCCTTAACCGTCGCCGTTTTGGAGGCCACGGCACCGCCCGCCGCTTTGGCGGCGGCCGCCTCTGCCTTCTGTTTCTTGTACGCGGCTTCGGCAGGCGCCAGGCTTGCCATCACAGAATCGAGGTTGAATGAAGCCGCCTTCTGCCGAGGCGGGAACTTCACGTAGTTCTCTATCTGGTCTGCGACGACGGCCTGAGCCAGGTAAAGCTGCGGAACGTGATTGATCGTCCAGTCCCAATAGACATTGGAGTTGAAATCGGCGCGCTCAAACGGGTCGCGGCGCAGGTTGAAGATATGCGGAAGCCGGAGCTTCTTAAACGGATCAGCCCAAACGTTGGTGCTATAGGACTCCTGCAGTTCAAACGCCAATTTGTAGTCGCCTACCCGGAGCGCCATAACGCCACCATCGTCGCTGACGTAGAAGAAATTCTCTCTCGGGCTTTTCTTCGTTTCGCCCGTCAGATAGGGAATCAGATTGAACCCGTCAAGGCAGACGTTAAAGGTCTTGTCTCCGGCCTTGTGGCCCTTCAGGAGCTTCTCTCTTATGTCGGACTCGCCCGCGGCCGCGAGGAAGGTCGGCAACATGTCCTGGTGGGAGACGATGCCGTTCAACACAGTTCCCGGCTTGATCTTCCCCGGCCAGCGCAGGAAGCAAGGTACGCGCCATGCGCCCTCCCAGTTCGTATCTTTCTGGCTGCGGAACGGCGTATTTGCGCCATCGGGCCAGGTGTCGTTCTCCGGGCCGTTGTCGGTTGAATACATGACGATGGTATTGTCGGCAACACCCAACTGATCGAGCTTGTCGAGAATCTGGCCAATTTGCTCATCATGCGTGACCATCCGATCGCTGTAATCATCCTGGCCACTTTTTCCGCGGTTCTTGTCGGCGAGGTGGGTCCTAAAGTGCATGGCGGTGGAGTTGTACCAGAGGAAGAAGGGCTTGTCTGCCTTAACCTGTTTCTCCATCCAGTCTGATGCGCGCGCCGTGATCTCCTCATCGACGGTTTCCATGCGTTTCTTGGTCAGGGGGCCGGTGTCTTTAATCGTCTGTTTTCCTACTCGACCCCAGCGCGGATCGGTTGTCGCGTCATCTTTGTCCGTCGCCACGCAGTGCAGAACACCGCGAGGTCCGAACTTCTCCTTGAACGCCGGATCCTTTGGATAGTCGGGTAGTTCAGGCTCTTCTTCGGCATTCAGGTGATAGAGGTTCCCGAAGAATTCGTCGAATCCATGCACCGTAGGCAGGTATTCATTTCTGTCACCGAGATGGTTCTTGCCAAACTGACCGGTCGCATAACCGAGCGGTTTGAGCAGGTCGGCAATGGTCGGATCTTCGGCCTGCAGGCCTACCGTGGCGCCAGGCATTCCAACTTTAGTCAGGCCGGTGCGGAGCGGGTTTTGGCCGGTGATAAAGGCGGCCCGTCCGGCGGTGCAACTTTGCTGGCCATAGGAATCGGTGAACGCGACGCCTTCGTTGGCAACACGGTCGATGTTCGGCGTGCGGTAGCCCATCATGCCACGGCTGAAGTAGCTGACGTTCCACGTGCCGATGTCATCGCCCCAGAGAACGAGAATATTCGGTTTTTTCGTAGCCATTGTGCTTCTTCCCTCCTAATTCGGTAATTGCTGCTCTGCGGTTGATAACGATGCTTCGAGTGATTCCACCAACTCGTCGCTGCTGCCGGAAGTTGCCGACTCGTCTTGCACACTTTCGACCCTCACGTCGCGCGGCACATCCTTGGAAAGAGTTACTCGCATAAAATGGTCTAATCGCGCAGAATTGCGGTGAACAGTGCGAGTGCGCCCATGATCGATATCAGCGCAGCGATCGCGCCTGCGAGTGATACGGGCACGCGACCGTGGGTCCGCAATTGTTTCAGATCCGTCCAATGCTGTACGGCAGCGCCCACCAGAACCAACAGACCCGTTGAAATCAAAAAAATCGCAAACCTACGAGGAGTAACGAAGCCTTGGCTTGCTGGACGGTCGGCGCCGAAGTAGTCAAAAAACTTATAGATGCCGAATCCAAAGGTGATCATCGACGCGGAGGTTCTAATCCATGCCATCATCGTGCGTTCGTGGGCCAGACGTGTCCGATCGACCGCGAGTTGGTCGACCGAAGGCACCTCAGCCTGCGTTACGGTTGCGGAGTTGGCCATCATGCGCGACTAGTCTCCGGCCAATCTTTCGTTCGTGTCGGTGTGATGCCGACGTTTTGCGATTCGATCGACAGGGCCCCGGATAATCAAATAAGGCACGATGGCTAGAACGAACGCGACCAGTAAGGCATCGACCAGATGGACAGTCTTCAGCTTGACGATCTGGTAGATCAGATCCATCACCACTCCGAGAATGAACACCCTGCTGATCGACTTCCAACCCTCTTTCAACATGCGGTCACGTTCTTTCGGATAAAAAAAGAGACCCCAAAAATAGGGCGGCTTACCCTCTCTGGCGTCTTGCAGGCCAGCGCGGGTTGCGAGAAAGAGCGCCATCACGGGTTGCAGAACGATACGAAACTTCATCGGACCGGTGACTCGGTCGATTATGCCCGCCCAGATGTTTGTAAAAAGATGATCCATACCTCTTTACCCTTCTCTCAGACCCACTCCCTGGAACCTGGGCCGTTGGCCGGCTGCCGCGGCCAACGGCCTCCCATATCGACTACGAGCGACCGACTCAAGAAAGTGCGGGTCAGGACGACCGTGGCCAAGATCCACACGTTCATGAACGTAACCATCATGATTACGATGCGAATCACCTACGCTGCGACTAGAAACTCCGTGAGATTGTCGATGCGCTGGCCAGAGTGCACGAGAATGCGAACGGACCCCATAGAAATGTGCCGGCGATAAGCGAGACAGCCATACAAGCGATGACCAAGGATCCAATCTCGATGAACTTGCGGGAAGTTTTTTCACCGCATCCTTCGTCGGTTTCCCGGTCATTCCGATCTCATCCGCTTCGGGGATCTGCGCTCACACAAGGCGATTCGAAACAACAACTCCTGACCTCATTGGGATCGTGCTCTATACGCGAAGGCTCGACAACTGTCGCTAGCGACAGGGAGGCTTGAAACCCTGTCGAAGCGGCATCCTCAACGGACGGTTTGCAAGCGAAAAGGCAGAGCCAGGCCAGCTATAAATCGCATTGCGTCTTAAGCTTACCCGCTGCTTTGCATTTCATCGCAGAAAGCAGTACGCAGAAACTGTTACTCGCGAGTGCTGGCAAAGGTTGGGTAGCGGGAAATGAGCTAAAAACTGGCGCTAGGGACAGGTTCAGGCGATGGAGTGCGTGTCGTATAACCAAGGCGTTCTTGAATTAAAGAACCAAAGGAGACAAGCCATGATGCTAGAGAAAACTCGCAACACGATCGCGGCACTGGCCGTCGGCCTTGTGCTGACCCTCGCTGCGACCTTTGCATCCGCGCAAGACGTAAAAACGAACGCGATGCCCGGCGTGGATTTCTCGAAATTTCACACTTACAAGTGGATCACCATCGAAAGCACGTCTCATCCTAACCAGATTGTGGACCAGGAGATCAAGCAATCCATTGATTCGCAACTGTCAGCGAAGGGTCTGACCAAGACCGACGGCGAGGCCGACCTTTATGTGGGCTATCAAACCGCCGTGGATCATGAAAAGGAATGGAATGCGTATGGAATGGGCGGCCGCTGGGGTGGTGGTGGAATGGCGACGGCTACACAGTCGACCATTAGCGTAGGCGCGCTTGTTGTCGACATGTACCAGCCGTCGACGAAGCAACTCGTCTGGACTGGAACAGCGAGCAATACGATTAATCCGAGCTCAAAACAGTCAAAGAACGAGGAGCACCTCAACAAGGCCGTGGCGAAGCTCTTGAAAGACTTCCCGCCGAAACAGAAGTGATCCGCCACCGCACCATGCTACGCCAAGGAGTTTTTCTATGAGAAGCGGATTGCGTTGCTTTCGGGTTTCCCTGCTGTTGACCTGGCTGCCGCTGAGCACAGCCTTTGCGTGGCTCCTCGCCGCTCAAAGCCCGGAATTGCAGCAGAAGGTCGCCGAGATCAAGGAGGCCATGGCTGCGAATAAGCAGGCGCTAGCGCAATACACATGGCATGAGCAGGACACGATCTCCCTGAAAGGCGAAGAAAAGAAGCAGGAGAATTTTCAGGTCCGGCTGGGTCCCGACGGCAAACCGCAGAAGACATCTCTGGACGCGCCTGCAGCACCTGCGGAGCCCAGTGGTGGTCGACTCAAACGGCACATCGTCGAGAAAAAGAAGGAGGAGTACAAGGACTACGCCGACCAGATCAGAACTTTGCTTAAGCAATATCTTCCGCCAGACAAGGACTTAATCGAACAAGCACGCCAAAAGGGCAACATCACGGTGGGAACGGTAGCCGGTACACCGGGCCAGTATCAGCTGGTGATTTCCAACTATGTCAAGCAGGGCGACAAGATGACCCTGGTGTTCAACCGGACGGAGAAGGCTCTCGTGCGCCTGTCAGTTGCCACCTTTCTTGACGATCCGAAGGATGCGGTCACCGTGGATGCAGTCTTCAACCGTATCCCTGGCGGACCGAATCATGTGTCTGGCGAGACGATCAACGGCGTGAGTAAACAGCTGACAATCGCCGTGCAGAACAGCAACTACCAGAAGGCTTCGTAAGACCGACCTCATGGCGCCGCTGCATTCCGCAAGGGAGAAACAAACATGAGCTTAAGAACGAAGTCTCTGCTGGCACTCGCAGCGCTTCTGGTTGGAGTAGCCATCCCGGTTCATGCCAGCGACGGCGTCGATAAGGACAACTACCGGTTTCGCGTGGAAGGCGATTGGTGGTCTATCCATCCGCGGGGTCAGTTTGGCGCGAGCGGTACCAACAACTATATCAACTTCAATGAGGACTTTCATTTCGGTGACTACTCGACATTTACCGGCAAGATTGATTGGCGATTTCGACGGAAGCATCACATAGTTTTCATTGCATCTCCGGTGCAGTTGTCCCGGACGGCAACAATCGGCAGACCGGTCGAGTTTCAGGGCCAGACATTCGATGTCGGTGCACAGGTCGCCGCGAAGATAAAGACATTTGACTTCGCGCCCGGATACCAATACGACCTGATTCGACGCAACAGCGGATATCTGGGGTTGCAGATCAACTTCCATTTGCTCGACACTTCCGCCACGCTCAGTGGCGTGGGAACCGTGAACGGGCAAACTGCGGAGAGGACCGCTTCCAAATCGCTTTTTGCCCCGCTACCCGCATTCGGTCCGATTGCCCGCTTCTATCCGCTGCCTAACTCAAATCGTCTCTCGCTCGAAGGCGCTGTCTCTGGCATGTACTTCTTCGGCTATGGCAGTTTCGCCACTGCACGAGCAAGCGTTGGCATTGGCATCACGCATGGGCTCGCACTTCGCGCCGGCTACCAGATGGGAAGCCGGTTGAGTGTTCACGGATCCAGCAATGAGATCGGTCTGCGCCTGACAACGACGGGGCCTACGGCAGGACTCGAGTACACCTGGGGGCAGCAGCCGGAAGAGAAACGGCACGAGCACATCATTCCCGAAGTAAGCAACTGGCAGGTGGACTGGGTCCCGATCTACCTCTGGTTTAGCGGTCTTCATGGATATGTAGGCGTGGGTGGACACGTCGTGCCCGTCCACGAGAGCGAGGCCGACATATTCTCTCAGCTCAACATAGGGCTCATGACCGCGCTTGATGTGCGCCGAAAACGATGGGGGATGCTCAGCGATCTCGTCTTCATCAGCCTTTCGACAAATGAGAAGTCAACGCCGGTCGGTGAGATTTACAGCGGCTACTCAACAAATGCGAAGACCTTCTTCTGGGAGATCGAGACCTACGGTCGCGTCGTAGACACACATCGCTTTTCGGCGGACGCTACAGCCGGCACTCGGATCTGGCATTTGAATAATGCGGTGAATCTATTCCAGGGCGGCACAGCAACGGTTTCCGCGGGGCAGACACAGGGCTGGGTTGATCCAGTGATCGGTGGGCGATTTCGATTCAACTTAGATAAAGGATGGTATGCCACCGTGTTGGGCGATGCCGGCGGATTCGGCACAGGCTCACAGGAGACCTACCAGATGTACGGCGGAGTTGGTAAGGAGTTCAAGAAGAAATATTCGCTTCTCGCAGGCTGGCGGTATCTCGCGGTGGATTATACAAACGGAGGCTTCCTCTTCAACACTCACCTGAACGGAGCGCTGATCGGGCTTAATCTTCGTTGCAAGTAAATTCTGCCAACAAGTTTCGGCTGCGCCAGATGTTCTAGATGTTGCCGAACGCATCGGCGAATAAAGGAAGTCGCGGAAGGCAAATGGCCGTCAAGACTGCCCATGACTCCGGATCCATTCCCTCCCTTTTCCGCGGAGGGCCCACATATCGTGCGATGTTGGCCACGGGCCTTATCAAAGATGGCGAATGGAATCACACCAGGCGCGTCATCATTGCGATTGCAGTTGGATGGGTGCCTCTGGTACTGCTCACAGTTTTTTTCGATCCGAATGGTCTGGTCTCACTGTTGACAGATTACCGGGTTTATTCGAGGTTGCTCATTGCAGTCCCAGTTCTGCTGCTTGGGCAGCCCCTTATGGAATCACGCTTCAATATGGCTGTTCAGGCGATCTCTAACGCTCATTTAGTGAGTGACGGAGGAATAAGACATATGGACCGCATCAGTGAGTCTATGATTCGGCTCAGGGATGCGTTCACCCCCGAAGCAATAATAGTGGTCCTACTGACGCTGCATACCCTGACAGCGCTCAAGACTCAGTTGGATATTGAGCCGTGGCTTTCGTACGGAATGCAGCCCAACGACGTTCATCTCACGGCTGCGGGCTGGTACGCAGTCGTGGTAAGCGCTACTTTGTTCCAGTTTCTATTGGGTCTGTCGCTCTGGAAATGGTTGCTGTTGACGATCTTCGCATTTCAATTATCCAGATTGAAGTTACAGCTGGTTGCCACTCATCCCGATGGACATGGCGGTCTCGGTTTCCTGGGCCTCGTTCCCGCTGGCTTCACTCCTGTTTCTTTCGCGGCAGCAACGGTGATTGGCGCAAATTGGCGGCATGAAATTCTCGAACATGGGGCAAAGCTAAAGGACTTTAAGCTGGAGGCAATTGTGCTCGTGGCTATCGTTGCGCTCATGGCGCTCGGACCGCTGGTTTTCTTCATACCGCGATTGGCAGAACTGCGTCGTGAAGGAATCCTCGAGTATGGTGCGCTGGGCCAAATTCAGAGCCTCAGCTTCCACGAGAAATGGATTCTGCACCGAACCGGTCATGACGCTGAGTTCCTGGAAGCCCCGGAAAGTAGCACTCTTAGCAATTTCGGGGCCGCCTTCGCGAATGTCGCTAAACTCAAGCCTCTTCCACTAGACTCGGCGGTTCTCATTGTTCTGGCAATCTCTTTAGCTGTCCCTCTGCTGCCGGCAGTTCTAGCTGTAATTCCCTTGGTCGTGGTTCTACAGGATCTACTCAAGGCCTTGCACTAACGATCGCGTCGGACAGCCAGGCGCACAGTCATTTACAGATTGGTTTTGGAGACAGTCGTCTGGCAGAATCCCAAATCGGGGAAACAATCGAGTGCTTGACGGCATACTGAACAAGCTCTGCATTGTTTTTAAAGTTAAGCTCCTCCATGATCTGGTGCTTGTGGAAGCGCACCGTTCTTCGCGAGATATGAAGTACGTCAGCGACTTCCTGCATCGGTCGCCCTTCCGCAAGCATTTGCAGAACCTCCCGCTGACGGTCACTGAGCTCTTTCGGGCGGCCGAGCGCCCTGGGGTCGCGAACAAAGCTCTCTTCCATTGCGTCCCTGATCTGTTGCGTAACGTAGGAGTTTCCACGCACGGCGATGCGGACGGCCTTCAGGAGTTCCTCGCCCTCTGAGTCCTTCAACAGGTAGCCTGAGGCGCCAAGTTTTAAGGCTTCGCTTGCGATGTCTGGATCGTGATTCATTGTTACGAAAATAAGCTTGACCCGCGGTAGTTGCTTCTTCAGTTCGCGCGCAGCATCAAGCCCGTTCAGCAGCGGCATTCCTACATCGACCAACACCACATCGGGCTTCAGATCCGCGGCCGTCTTCAGGAGCGCGTGGCCATCCTTGACACAACCGATGACCTCAAATTCGGGCTCGAGCATTTTCCTAAGCCCTTCGCAAATCATTGTGTGGTCATCCGCCAGCAGAATGCTTGTGCGTCTCATGCAACCTCCGATAAAGTAACAAGTCTCCCGCGAGATAGAAACGTCGGGCAGCTTCGCTCCGGCGACTACGACTGCGAGTTAACTAACTCACCTTCCGCGTTCGACTAACAATCTCACTGGCACAAATTGCCGGGCAGGCCAACTTCACTTACGCCCTCTTTGGCCACCAGGTCTCCGTCTATCAGAGATCTTTCGTTCTCAGCGACAAAAGGAACAATGGCTAGAATCTTTGTCCCCAATCCAGGTGCCGATCTAACACTAAACTGCCCGTGTACCAGGTGAACCCGCTCCTGCATGCTAACCAGTCCCAGCCCTCTGTTTCTCTTCGCCTGTACCACATCGAAGCCCCTGCCGGCGTCGGACACCTGAAGTTGAATTTCGTCTGTAGTGACGCTCAGTTCGACTTTGAATCGAGTTGCCCCGCTGTATTTCACGGCATTCTGTAGCGATTCCTGTGCGACCCGGAACAGACACAGCGAAACATCCTTCGGCAAATACTGAGGCACGTTCCTGGCAGTGAAATCGATGGCGACCGAACGCAGTTTTGAAAGCTCTCTGCAGAATCCCCGTATGGCGGCTGCAAGGCCCAGAATATCTAGCTTCGATGAGTGCAACTCATGCGAAAGGGATTGGACATCTCCCGCGATCTCGGAACAACGCTTCCGAATCTCTTCCAGGCCCTCTGTCGCCTGGACACGTCCCTTTGAAACAATCTTTGCCTGCTCAAGCTGCATCGACAGAACCGCGAGCCGCTGACAAATATCGTCGTGCAGATCGCGCGCTATCCGACTACGCTCTCTCTCCTGCGCTTCTATCAGCTGGCCACTTATGGTTTTCAGCGCCTCCTGAGCGAGTTTCTGGTCGGTCACATCAATGGCGGAGCCGATAAAGCCGGCCAACGATCCGTCCCCGTTTATTCTTGGTGACGCCACATCGAACATCCAGCGATAGGCCCCATCGTTCCGGTGAAGACGGTATTCCTTTGAAAAGGACTGCTGATTGTTCAGCGCCTGCCACAGCGCCTCTAAAACATTCTTCAAATCATCCGGATGGATGAATAGAGCCCATGTGTCGCCATATCCAGCGTTGGGATCCGGGCCTACAAAGGCCAGCCATCGTTCGTTAAGATAGGTGACCTTGCCCTCGGCGTCGCACATCCAGATCAGCATTGGAGTGGTATCTGTCAGCGCGCGGAAGCGCTCCTGGCTCTCGCACATCACGGCCTCGGCGGTGCGTTTCCTCGCGCGCTGCCACAGCAATCCGGCAATCGCCAGGGCCTGAATGATGAAGAGCGTAATCGCGACGAGAATATAGTTCCGATCCCGCTCCCAGAGCGTCTGCCGACGATTCAGAACCAATGACCCGGCAGGAAGAGCAGACTCGGATATATGCCACCGCTGCAGCGCACGCCGATCAACCTGGACTTGAACATTGGTCGTGTCAACGATGGGAAGATTCTCTGGCCGCTCACCCGCCAGCACACGTCCAGCCATCTCTCCGGCCAACACATCGTCCTTTTGCCAGTCGCGGTAAGCTCCGCCGATGCATCCATGATTCCAGCAGAGATCGGGCCACGCCGAATAGGTCGGTAGATGATGGGTAGCTGCGTTGAGAATATCGAAGGCTCCAACCGCTGGCTCAGCTGAACTTGCTGGCGCGAGTTGGAAGAGAACTACTGTATGCGGCGGGAGTGCAGCAACTTTCTCAAGCATCTGAGTGCCAGGTGGCCCGAGTATATCGATCTCTCGCACTGTGTCTTGATGACGAAGAAGTTCAGCATGTGCAACGCGCCACCAGAAGCCAGGGGCCGCGTCAATCACCGCGATCGCAGTTGTATCGGAATGAAGGCGGAGCGCCAGATCGATCGTCTCCCGCAGGCCAGGAGAAGTCGTCACGCCGGTCATCCACGGTGCCGGCTTTACTTCCTTCAGCTCGCTCGCACTGAGCCCGAAGAAGACAATAGGCACTCCTGGAAAAAGCTTCTCATGGTACTGCGTTACCAATTGGAGGGCCTCAATTCCGGCCGCAATCACGACGTCCAGCTTCACCTGCGCGTATTCTGCGCGGATGTTTTCTGCCAGCCTTTCGCGGTATGACTGATCTTCAACTCGCTGATAATCCATATATGCGGTGTAGAAGCTAACCGGCAAGGAAACTTCATTTCGCACCGCGGATTCAATCAATTCAAGAGGTTTATGATCGCGTTCAAAACTGCTGAACACGACCAGCACCTTCTTCTCTCTTTTCTCCGCCGCGGCGCCACCCAAGAGAACGGCCAGCAACGCAAGCAGCACTCCCCACGCGCGACGCTGCGGCCATCCGATCAGCCCGGCAGAATCGCGAGTACGTCGGGCTCGCCACTCACCACTCAGGTTTTCACTCGAATTAGAGATCTGTGCAGAATTACCACGATCGCTGCGCCAGTCCGCATGTCTCGTCAGCATCAGAACCTGCATGTCATTCTGCTGGGTTGACCGGGGGGAATGTGGACGAAATGCTTTACGCCGGAACCGGGTGATCCGGTCCCTGGGCTATGGGAGGCATTCTAGCGCGTTGCGGAAGCCCTTGCAATATTCGTCGCTTTGGCTGGTATGCACACCATCGCTCGATGGGTGATGCGGTGATCGATTACTCATCGAAGTGCCCATTGGGCGAACCAATTACCACTGGGAGGGAATGCAACTTCAGCATAATGCGCGTCTTCCGGCGCATCGCGGTCGAAGACCTGAAGGCAAGTTGGGCTGGACGGCCCGGCAAATTCTGTCCCGGTAGAGGTGAGACAAAACTGATATGAAGGAACCCTGCAATAGCACGAGGAAAACAGCATCAGACCTGAGCAGGTTGTGAACGTTCTTCGGCAGATCGAGGTGGCGATCGCCAATGGAAAGACGACTTCGGCAGCGTGCAAGGGAGCCGGATTTACGGAGCGGAGTCGATCACAGATCCGCACTGTTTTACAAGAGGAGTATTTGGCAATAGCCTCATACGAGGGAGCAGCGGCCGAGCTGTTCTCGCTAGATATATGGAGGTAAAATTTCTCTGGAAGGCGGGTCATTTAATCCGCCCTAAATTGGGCGAGTCTCCGTAGCGTTAGGACGCAAGATCTTGAGAGGGAATGGTGTGATGGTGCGAGTTGTTTTAGCTGTATTCCTGATGCTGGTTTTTTCTATCCCGACTTACGCAAAGTCAACAGATGTTTATCCTGTCTCATGCGATGTTCTCTGGGGTGTAGTCAAGGGCACACTTTCCAACGCGAGCAACTACAGCATTGTGGGGATAAGCGACACCGGGCAGAACGCTGCGTTCCTTGTTGTGGGTGAGCTCACGCCGCATACAGACGGGGTCGCATTGGCTCCCAAAGAAGGGGGATGTCAGATGAAGACCAAATTCATCGAGATCGGTCCCGATAACGGGAACGAGCGTGGATTTCGTAAGCGCGTAACAAAATCGTTAGCGAAGATCAAATCGGCTGAACCGACTGTGATGCCGGCTGCACCTGTGACCGCGCCCGGACAAGAGTAGACGCGAGCAAATGAAGTGATGAACCAGGGTCGCACGATCACCGTGTTTGCTTTTAACAGGGAAAGCTGGGCAGGCACGTCGCACAATGATGCGATCTGCCTCGTCAATCTCTTACCCTTCGAGACGAATCCGTTATTGTTTTGATCCCGAATCGAGAGTGCATCTCCGGTAACGCAGGGCTATCAGGTTCAGCCCAATCGACAGCCCCAGCAGCAATCCGGCTACTCCATGAATCCAGTTCGCGGTTACGCCGCGGACACCGCCGGACAGCGTCAGCATCGCTATTCCCGAAGCCAGAAGCCCGCACCCCGCCACCACTAAGCCCCGTCCTCTACCAGTTCGTTCTTTACGCATAGCGTCTCTCCATCTCTCAGTCATTCGCCCGGTACCACGCGAACATGCCCATCTTCACCACGGCCATGACGACCAAAACAGCGAACAGATCCCAACTGATCACGTGTTGCGCAATCAAACGGTACTCGAACGCAGCGCCCGCGACCAGGACACCCGCGATTGCCGCCAGGCTCGATGACTTGCGACGGTGTTCGAGAAATCGCTCGTCCACGAATCTGGCAAGGAAGGGAATTCTGCTAAGAATCGGATGGTTCATGGATGCTCTCCAACTGAAATATTTCGTCTGTGCTGCAGCCGAAGACACGCGCGAAGATGAGCGCCAATGACAGGCTCGGCACATAGCGGTTTCGCTCGATCGAATTAATGCTCTGGCGCGATACCCCAGTAGCCTTCGCCAACTCCTCTTGCGTCCACCCTCGGGCGGCGCGGAGCGACTTCACGCGATTTGAAACCTCGAGTTCCATGTAAAGCGCACTTTCCATACCAAAATAACTGGCATGACCTTTCATGTCAAGCGCGCTTTACTTTTGTGTGGAGGTGCAGATTGCGAACAGGCAAGGTAGGCATCTGGATTGAAACGAGAATTCTGGGCTTCACCGGCATTTGCACCTCCTTCGTCCGCGCGAGGACGGATGTACGCGCGATAGATGTGCTGCGCATTCTGTGGCAGGTTGAGGCAACGAATCGCAAAGGAGAATTGTTTCGCAACTTACATTTGTCTTCGAACGGGCCAACAACTTTTCTGATTCCTAAAGCCAGCGCCTATCGCACAGTGACAACCACCTATCGGCTGACATGGTGAGTCGCAAACACCGCGTTCGGTCCCTAGTGAAAATCATGCGACTCGACCTTCAGCGCCAAGTCTGAGAGCGTCTGCAAACGGGTAGCTTTGATGTGAATGACGCCATCCTGATTCTGCAGGGTTCCTTCGGCGAGGATAAATTTGCTGCGCGTGACCACGATCCGGTCGCGCTCATACAGGTCCGGCGTAACAATCACGTTGGCAATGCCGGTTTCATCTTCCATCGAAATGAAGATAAAACCATGCGCTGTGCCGGGCCGCTGCCGGGCGATAATGCATCCGGCAGCTCGCACAAATCGACCATGTGGATGGTCCTTCAACTCTTCAGCGGAGAGAATACGCTTCCGCTGCAGTTCCTCTCTGCGATACGCCATCGGATGCTTGCCAACGGTCAGTCCGGTTCCGGCGTAATCTGCAATAAGGCGCTCTTCTGTGGTCATCTGGCGTAACGGAGCGATAGGAGATTCCTCGCTGAGAACCTCACTTCGCTGACTTAACAATGGGCCTTCCAGCTTCCCGGCACGCTCGGCCTGCCAGAGTGCATCCCGGCGGTGGGCGACTCCATCGAGGCTGTTCAATGCCCCGATGCTCGCGAGCAGAGTAAGCTCCTTGCGGTTCAAGGATGGGACACGCGCGGCAAGATCGTCGATTGACGAGAACAATCCCGAGGTTCTTCGCGCGAGAACAATTGCTTCTCCCGACTGCTGCCGCAGGCCCTTGGCGTACCCCAGTCCCAGGCGCAGTGAGAGATCGCCGTCGCAGTCGTGCTCGATCGTGCATTGCCAATCGGACATCTGAATGTCGATGGGCCGAACGCGCAATCCATGCCGTTGCGCATCCTTGACCAGAACAGCAGGCATATAAAATCCCATCGGCTGATTGTTGAGGATCGCGCAGGTGAAGGCCGCGAGATACTTCACTTTGAAATAAGCCGAAGCATATGCGATCAGTGCGAAACTTGCGGCGTGGCTTTCAGGGAAACCGTAAAGTGCAAACGAGCTGATGTTTTCGATGATCGTGTCCTGAGTCTTTGGGTTGAGCCCATTTGCCGTCATGCCAGTGCGCAATCGTCCTTCAAGATTCTTCATGCGCTCCCACGAGCGGCGCATTCCGACGGCACGGCGCAGCTCCTCTGCTTCGGCACCACTGAAGTTCGCGACGACCATTGCCATGCGCAGCAACTGTTCCTGAAAGAGCGGCACGCCGAGTGTTCGCTTGAGTGCCGGTTCGAGGGATGGATGAGGATAAGAGATTGCCTCTTTCTTCTGACGTCGCCGCATATAGGGATGCATCATCTTGCCCACGATCGGCCCGGGCCGGATGATGGCGACCTGCACGACCACGTCATAAAATTTCTCAGGGCGATTGCGCGGCAGCGAGGCCATCTGTGCCCGGCTCTCCACTTGAAACATTCCGACCGTATCGGCACGTTGCAACGTGCGATAGACCTCATCATCTTCAGGAAGTTGAGCCAGATCGACAGGTTCGCTGTAGTGCTTCGGAATCAGTTCCAGACAATCTTTTAAGACAGCCATCATGCCAAGGCCGAGCAGGTCAACCTTGATAATGCCAAGGTCAGCGCAATCTTCTTTGTCCCACTGGACGACAGTGCGGCCCGGCATCGACGCGCGTTCAAGTGGCACAACCTGATTCAGCTGGCCCTGGCAGATGACCATGCCGCCTGAGTGCTGGCCAAGGTGGCGCGGCAGGTCCTGAATGCGCATGCAGAGTTCCAGATACTTTGCAATGCGCGGATGCTTCAGATCGAAGCCGGCATTCTGGAAGGAGTGCGCCATCGTGTCTGTGGGCCCCTTCCACTCAAAGTTGGCAACGAGTGCTGAGAGGCGCTGCAGCGATTCCGGATCGAATCCCAGTGCTTTGCCTACTTCACGCGCCGCCGATTTTCCACGATAAGTAATAACGTTCGCCGTCATGGCTGCGCCTAGCTCGCCGTACCGCTGGTAGACGTACTGAATCGTCTGCTCGCGCTTTTCTTCCGAGGGAAGATCGAGATCGATGTCCGGCCACTCGCCACGGTTTTCAGATAGAAAGCGCTCGAACAACAGCTCCATCCCGACGGGATCAATGGCCGTAATTTCGAGTGCATAGCAGACGGCGGAGTTCGCTGCGCTGCCACGGCCCTGTATGAGGATGCTGTTCTGCTTGCAGAATTGCACGATATCCCAGACGATGAGGAAGTATCCGGCAAAACCGAGCTTGGCGATCAACTTGAGCTCATGCGCGACTTGCTTCTTTGCTCGATCCAGCAGATCGGCGTCGCGCTTTGGCCCATAGCGTCGCATCACGCCTTCGTCCACGCGCTTCCTGAGAAAGCTGTCCATGGTTTCGCCGTCGGGGACCGGATAGCGAGGAAACTCGTAGCCAAGATCACAGAGCTGAAATTCCAGACGGGATGAGAGTTCCAGAGTATTCGCGACCGCTTCCGGCAAATCGTGGAAGAGCCTTGTCATTGTGACGGCAGGACGAAGATGCCGTTGGCTGTTTACCGCGAGCAGGCGCCCGGCGTGGTCAAGTTCAGTGTGATTGCGGATCGCCGTAAATAGATCGAGGATCTCTCTGTCATAGCGGGTGGCATAGCGTACACCGTTGGTCGCGATTACCGGCAGATGCAGCGACCGTGCGATGCGCAACGCAGCCTGATTGCGCGCTTCTTCATCGCGTTCACGATGCCTCTGCAATTCGACATAGACGTTCTGCTGCCCGAAGATGCGAACGAGCTGCTCGACAACCTCCAGCCCGGCTGCTTCACCTCCACGCATCAGTGCGGCGGCCAGAGGGCCCTCATCGCCTCCGGTCAGGCAGCCGAGGCCTGCGGAATATTCTTCGAGATCTGCGAATTTGGCCGAGCCCTCCTGCTTCGTTGTCTCACGCATCTTGAAGCGCGTAATCAACTGGCACAGGTTCTGGTAACCCAGGCGCGTCTCGCAGAGCAGCGGCAGGCGTGGCGGGTCTGAGAGATGCTGATGAGGCAGCCATACCGGCGGATTCAGGCGCTGACCGAAGCTCGATACTGCTACTTCAGCGCCGACATGAGCACGAATTCCGTTTTCACTCGCAGCCTTAAGGAATCGCGCAGAGCCATAGAATCCGTTGCGATCAAGCAGGGCCATCGTCGGCATCTCGAGATCGCAGGCCCGCTTTGCAAGAGTTTCAGGCAGTGAACCGCCTTCAAGGAAGGAGAAGGCGCTTGAAGCGTGCAGCTCAACATAACCGTCAGTCATAGAGAGCCACCACACGCCATTGGTCGCACATCATGTCTCGGACGATGCAGCAGAACAGAAGTGCCTGGTCCTGCGAACGAGCGATCAAATCCCATTGTTCCTCGCCCCAGATGGTCTCGTTCCACCATTCGCCGCCCTTTAGCCACGGCCCATACGCCCGCTCCACGATGCATCGCTGATTGCGGAAGAAGAATGATCCGGGGCGGCCGTTCAGCAAGCAAAACTGACGTGGGCTCAGGCGGCCGAAGCTGACGCAGGGAGATGCGAGTGCGCGAAGAGAGAGGTTCAGAGGTCGCAGAGCTTAGCTGGAAAGGCTCGATATGAAAGTTTTCCGGTGTATGCGTGTCATTGAGCACCGCCTGGCCCACATTGCCTTCGCCGACAAGAGCAGCGATGTGGGCGAGCGTCACGTCCAGGCGTCCAGGTTCAGGCAACTGCGGCGAGAACAGTCCAAGCTGTACTTTGCTTGTGTCACCCGGTTCAGCATGGAGCACGACAGCAAGAATCGCTGCGTTCGGCGGATGCGCTTCGAGATCGAGATGCAGCAGTTTCAGCCAGAGCTGCTTGTCGTTGGTCGGCTGTGCGGGTCGCACGGTGCGGGTGTGTGAGCTGCCACCGTCTAACTGCAGTGTGACCGTGACAGAAGCGAGCGCGACGATGCGCGCCATTGCCCGCAGAATGAGCTGCTCAAGCATGACGGAGAGACCGAAGAGCAGCGATTCCAGGTCCTCCAAAGGAAAGTCGAGTTCGGTCCGTTCTTCCAGCACGAAGGGAACCTCGATAGGCTGAAAGAGATGCGGCATCTCTCCACGGGCCATTTGCCGCAGGCGCTTGCCTTCCTGGCCGATGCGGGCTATCAGCTCTTTTTCGGGCAGAGCGGCAAGCATGCCAAGCGTGTGAATGCCCCATGAGGAAAAAGTCTCTGCCTGGCCCTCCGTGAGATCGAGTACCGTGAGCGGAGCTGTGGAAAGCGCTTCCGCTTCTTTGCCGCGCGGCACTACCTGCACTGCGAAATGTTTTGCATTCTTTGAGAGAGATACCGCGGCATGAAAGTTGCTGCTGACAGTTACTCGTGCGGAGATGCCCAGGGCTGAGACTCGCTGGCGAAGACTCCTCGCCAGCATCTCGGGCGGACCGAAGAGACTCTGCGTTCCTGCGATATCCAGCACGCAGAAAAACGCTGTTGCTGCGCTCGATGCTTCAACGCGTGGAGAAAATGCACCGGCACATTCAAGCAGCACAGCCTTGGTTGCCTTTTCCGTCTGCGGAGAGCGGGTCAAAACCACTGGCTCAACAAAGGTATCGACTTCCACGCGCGTCATTCCATGCCGTATACCCAGCAATCGTGCCCTGGTGTTCAGGGAACATACGACCTCGAATGGCAGCTCGCCTTCCATCACCACGCAGGGCTTGTCATGCAACTCCGGACGCAGGCGCAACAATGCCTGAGCAGGGAACTCCCTCACGTACAGACACGCGTATTGTTCGGCCGGACAAGTCATCGCGGCACTGCCCATGTGGTGCGGTTGTGCCAGCACGCGGCGTGCGTACTCTGCGGCGGCTTGCGCAATGGGATAACGTTGGTTTCCGTTTGAATGAATCGCTGCCGCAGCACTTCGACACGTGGCCGCATGCCCGTAAAGACAGTCGTCTCGTCCTTAATTTCTTCTGCCGGAGACAGGCGCAGTTGCAACTCCGCGCTGCTCTTCGCACAGGGGCATTGCGAAAGAAGAAGGATGCTCGATTGCGTTCGCTCTGTGGCAAGCCGGTAACGATGCCAGGTCGAAAGCTCGATGCGGGCAACATATTCCGGCGCGACGCTTCCCATGTCGAGCACGATGGCGCTAAAGCCGCCTATCTGCAGCAGTAGATCGGCGCTTCGCACGCCCTGTTCAATGGCGTCGTATTGCCGGGCTCTCTTCGGGGAGCGCACTGTTTGCGTAATGGGCGCCAGGCTCGGTTCAGGGCTTTCCTGCTGCGGCTCTGCGCAACGAGGCTCAAACAGATTTCCTACAGCATCTGACAGCCCACGGACCTCCGTGCGCGGATGAGAGCCGAAACCGCCACCATGGAGCCCTTTCTTGATCGGTGGCGGTGTGAAATATTTATCGGGCAAATGAAAGCGCCGGCCCGTGCGTTCAGAATTTGTCTGCTGCACTCCGCAGCGAACCCACAGCAGCTTTTTCAGATTCACGCCCACGGCGGCAGCCGATGCCGGATCGAAGGCATTCGAGACATCGATCCACGCGCACACCTTGTCGGCCTCGGTGATGCGAGCTAGAAACGAGAGTGCCATGGAGGTTCGTCCCGAACACTCCGAGCCAGCCAGCTCACTCACAGCTCCTGCAGGCAATCCACCATGAAGCAGATCGTCAATCGGCTCTATGCCGGTCTCAATGACCGGACGAATCATCTTCGGTTTCGGAGTCAGAGCCGAAGGGATCTTACGGGCCAAAGAGGACTCAATTTGCATCCGAATTGAGGAAGCGGAGGGCATTGCTATATTCGCCATATATTCGCCCTAATGGTGATGGCAATGCAAATCAGGATTGAACAGAAAATGGAGCAATTCGTCGCTAAATAATTGGAGATGAGTGCTTTAATTTTCCGAAGGGAACAGCTTCTTGTATGTGTGTCGCTACCGCCGAAAATCCGATAAGCAGAAGATCGCTGAGGCCTTCCGGATAAGGACCGGGCTGGATGAGGTGGTGGGGGTCGGTCGGTAGGCTCTCATTTTCCAGGCGGATTGCCCGATAATTGCCCGATGTACCTATTCAACCTAGTGCCATTCTGAGCTAATTCGTTGATTCTATTTGGCGTCCCCGACGGGATTTGAACCCGTGTTATCGCCGTGAAAGGGCGGTGTCCTAGGCCGGGCTAGACGACGGGGACGCTGGAAGGGCAATAGAAAGCGGCCGGGAGGCCGCACAACCCCATTCAGAGGCTATCAACTCGTACCCCCAGTGTCAAAATAAAGGCCGTTATCCAGAAGCTACCTCGGCAAGCACCGCGCACACGGCCGGCGGCCGCACTCTACGCGCCCCGGCCGCACCCTGACCCTCAGGTATCCTCAACAGGTGACCCACCGCTTCCGCTACCTTGATCTGCTGACCATCGGTTTTGTGGTGGTGCTGCTTATCTCGAATCTCATCGGACCCAAGATCTGCCAGTTCGGGCCGCTGCGGCCCAGCGCCGCCGAGTTCCTGTTTCCTCTCACCTATATCTGCGGAGACATCTTCACCGAAGTCTATGGCTACGGGTCCTCTCGCCGCGCCATCTGGCTGGGTTTTTTCGCCATGGGGCTATTGGCTGCGACGGGGCAGCTGGCCGTGATGCTGCCGCCGGCGCCGGAGTGGCATGGGCAAGCGGCTTTCGCAGCCGTTTTTGGTCTGGTTCCCCGCTTTGCTGCCGCCAGCCTCGTGGCCTACTGGGTTGGCGAGTTTACCAATAGCTATACCCTCGCAAAGCTCAAGCTGTTCACCGGCGGCCGCTGGTTGTGGACTCGCACCGTCGGCTCGACCATCACGGGGCAGGCTGTCGATACGGCCGTCGTTGTGCTCATTGCATTTTGGGGCACCCAGCCCCCCGGCATGATGCTGCGCATGGTGCTTTCGTCCTACGTCATCAAGGTGGGTGTCGAGGTCATTGCCACTCCAATTACATATCTTGTTGTGGCCAGGCTCAAGCGTGCCGAAGGGGTTGATGCCTTCGACCGCAAGACCAACTTCAACCCATTTACATGGCAAAGAGAAACCGCCTGACCCCGTATTGGCCGGGTTGGAACAACGCTGCCATCCACAGGCGAAAATTTTGCGACAATGGATAGGTTCGAGCATCAACTGACAATGGATAGGTTTGAGCATCAACTAACGCGTGTCGGCAGGAGTCGCATCGTACAAGCGGTGCGCTTTCCTTACCGGTGCACATCGGGAACAACAGATGATAGCCGCAGACAGTAGCTGCACCCAGGCAGGTCCTGCGTGCGGGGTGCCTGCACGCCATCGTTTTCTAGCAGTAACAGCCAGGAAAAATCACATGAAGGCTCCCATTTTAAGACGCGTAGCTCGCTTCACATGCTCCTCAACCTTGCTGGTCTTCATCCTAACGGGCTGCAAACAAAAGGGCGCGGAGCCGGCTGCGGCGGCTGGCATGCAGGCCACACCGGTGCAGACCGTAACTGTGTCAATGGCACCCGTCCCACAGGGCAGCGATTACGTGGCAACGATTAAGTCTCGACGGTCTACCACGATACAGCCGCAAGTCAGCGGCCGCATCATAGCGATCCTCGTCCGCTCGGGCGACCGCGTGAGCGCCGGCCAGGTGATGATGGAGTTCGACTCACAGCCGCAGGTCGCGCAGGTGCAGGCGCAACGCGCCACTCAGAATCAGAAGAAAGCCGTTTACGACTACAACGTCGTTGAGCGGGATAGGCAGAAGAAGCTTTTCGACGCAGGGGTCACCAGCCGTGATGCCTGGGACCAGGCTCAGCAGTCCTACGCCAATGCGAAGGCGGATTATGAGTCATCCGTCTCGCTGACGACCACGCAGGAAGCGCAACTTGCCTACTACACCATCCGTGCGCCCTATGACGGCACGGTGGGCGACGTTCCGGTCCATATTGGTGATTACGCTTCTACCAGCACTGTGTTGACGACCGTCGACGAACACAAGGATCTTGAAGCCTACATCTACGTTCCGACCGATCGCGGCGGAGAGGTGCGCCTCGGCCTGCCAGTTGAGTTGTATGACACCGCCGGTAACCTGCTCGAAAAGACGAAGATCGACTTTCTTTCTCCACAAGTCGACGGCGACCTGCAAGGCATTTTGGCAAAGGCGCCCGTGCGGGGCACTCCCGAGCGGCTGCGCAACGCCGAGATCGTCAAGGCTCGCGTGATCTGGGATACGACGCCAAAAGCTGTCGTTCCAGTGCTCGCGGTAACCCGCCTGGGCGGGCAGACCTTTGTTTATGTCGCTGAAGATCAGGGCGGGAAGTATTTTGCGAAGCAGCGAGCCATCACAGTCGGAGACACAGTGGGCAACAATTACGCCGTCCAGAGCGGGCTCAAAGAAGGCGACAAGGTGATTGTCTCCGGGACGCAGTTTCTTATGGATGGCGCCCCGATAATGCCGCTGCCGCCAGGGCCGGCAGCGGCTTCACAAGGCGGGTCAGCTCCCGACTCAGGGATGTAAGCAACGCTCCTGCGGTCCCTGAAACTCCGCATTTGCACGAAGACAGAATTGCGAGGATGTCGTGGTAGATTTCTTCATTCACCGGCCGGTGTTTGCAACGGTTTGCGCTCTACTGATTATTCTTGCCGGGGCAGTGTGCATCCCAACATTACCCATCTCGCTCTACCCGCAGCTGGCTCCTCCCCAGGTCACCGTGACCAGCAACTATGTGGGCGCCAACTCGCGCGTGGTCGAGTCGGCCGTGACCATCCCGCTTGAGGAACAGATCAACGGCGTCGAAGGCATGCGCTACATTAGCTCGGCCAGTTCCAACGACGGCACCAGCCAGATCACGGCGACATTCCGCACCGGCTATGATCTGAACATTGCGGCGGTGGACGTGCAGAACCGCGTTGCCTCGGCGCAGGGCCGCTTGCCGCAAGCGGTGAAGAACACTGGCGTCACGATTACCAAGGCCAACTCCAACTTCGTCTTCGGAGCGGCGTTCTTTGCGTCCAACGGCGAGTACTCCGATCTGTTTATCAGCAATTACGTCGACGTTTACGTAAAGGACGCGTTGAAGCGCGTCCAGGGCGTTGGTGATGTTGTTATCTTCGGCGAACGCAAATATGCGATGCGCATTTGGCTCGATCCAAATCGTCTGGCAGCGCGCAATCTCACTGCCGCCGACGTAGTCAATGCCCTCTCCGAGCAGAACGTTGAAATTCCGGCCGGTCAGGTCGGTCAACCTCCCTCTGACCCCGATCAGCGTTATCAGATAACCGTGAACGTAGTGGGGCGCCTCAGCGACCCCGTCCAATTCGACAACATCATCTTGAAAAATACGCCGTCGGGTCTCGTCCAGGTGAGGGATGTTGGCCATGCCGAGTTGGGCGCCGAAACCTATGCGACGAACCTGCGCTACAACGGCCAGGACGCCATCGGTGTCGGCGTGCAGCAGTTGAGTAATGCCAACGCTCTCGAGGTCGATAGAGAGGCGAAGGCGGCGCTCGACAAGCTCTCTCAGTCGTTTCCGCCGGGCCTCAAATACGTCATCCCCTTTGACACCACCACCGTCGTCGGCGACTCGATCCGCGAAGTCGTGAGCACGCTGGGCGAGGCGATCGTTATCGTCATCGTCGTCATTTTCCTTTTCCTCCTCGACTGGCGCGCCACTATCATTCCCGCTATCACCATTCCCGTGTCGTTGATCGGCACATTTGCCTTCATCAAAGTTTTTGGATTCTCCATCAACTCGTTGACGATGTTCGGCATCACGCTGGCCACAGGTCTGGTCGTCGACGACGCCATCGTTGTTATCGAGAACGTGCAACGCCACATTGCCGCAGAGCACTGCGACGCGCGAAAGGCAACGTCTGAGGCTATGGGCGAAGTCACGAGCGCGGTTATCGCCACATCTCTGGTGTTGATCTCGGTGTTCGTCCCCGTATCGTTCTTTCCGGGAACCACCGGAATCCTGTATCGGCAATTTGCCATGACGATTGCGTTCTCGATCGCGATTTCGGCCTTCAACGCGCTTACCCTCTCGCCTGCTCTCGCTGCGCTCATTCTGCGCCAGGAAACCGAAAAACGTGGCCTCCTCGGTGCGATCGACCGCACGATTCACCGGACGACGCAATGGTATGGCGGCGTAGCGCATCGCGTGGTGCGGTGGCGGTATGCGATGCTGGTCGTGTTCTTTGCCGGGTTGGGCGCCACCGTTTACATGTACCGAAGTGTCCCCACCGCATTTGTTCCCACAGAAGACCAGAACTATCTGATTTGCGTCGTGCAAACTCCCCCGGGCGCATCGCTGACCTACACCAGCGAAGTCGCCGACCGCGCGACAGCGGTCATTCGCCAGAACCCTGATGTCTACGGCACCTTTGCCGTCATGGGATTCAGCTTTAGCGGCAGCGCTTCGAATTTCGGGTTGATCTTCGTGCCGCTGAAATCGCAGGATCAACGAGTAAAAGAGGGCCCGGGACACGCTGCGTCCGACATCCAGGCATTGCTGACGCCGAAGCTATTCGCGGTGCCGGGTGGGCTGGTCATCATGCAGCAGCCTCCGGCGATTCAGGGCCTGGGAAGCTTCGGCGGCTTCGCCTTTGAACTGCAGGACCTGGGGCGCAACACCCTGTCCGACCTCGATCGAGTGGCGCATACAATCGTTGGCGCGGGCCGCCAGTCCAAAGAACTTACCAACCTGTATACGAGTTTCACATCGAACGATCCTCAACTTCTTGTTTCGATCGACCGCGAGAAAGCCAAGCAGATGGGCGTTCCGCTCGATCAGATCAGCTCTGCGCTGGGCGTCTTCATGGGGTCGGCGTATGTTAACGACTTCGATTTCAACAACCGCTCCTATCGCGTTTATGTACAGGCGGACCAGGCAAGCCGCATGCGCCCCAGCGATCTGCGCAAGTTCTACGTGCGCAGCGCCTCGGGACAGATGATTCCGCTCGACAATCTCATCACCATTGACCAGTCTTCGGGTCCGCAGGTAATCAGCCACTATAACCTCTTCCGATCCGCGGAAATCGACGGATTGCCTGCGCCGGGCGTCAGCTCTGGACAGGCGCTGACGGCAATGGAGCAGCTGTCGAAGAGGTTCATGCTTCAGGGGATGAGCTTCGAGTGGACAGGCCTCTCGCTCGAAGAGATCGAATCCGCCGGAAAGGCGATCGTGATCTTTGGGCTCGGCCTGATCGTCGTTTACCTCACGCTATCGGCTCAATATGAGAGCTTCGTACTTCCTTTCATCATCATGTTGTCTGTGCCGATGGCAATCTTGGGCGCACTCGGATTCGTCGCGCTACGCGGACTGGCAAATGACGTTTATTGCCAGATCGGCTTGGTTATGCTCATCGGTCTCGCAGCCAAAAACGCGATTCTCATCGTCGAATTCGCCGAGCAGATCCGTGAACATGGCAAGTCGATCGTAGAGGCCGCGATCGAGGCAGCGGAACTCCGCCTGCGGCCGATTCTCATGACCTCTTTCGCCTTCATCCTTGGCATTCTGCCCCTGGTTTTCGCCACAGGTGCCGGCGCGCTCGGCCGTCGCTCGGTGGGAACAACAATCGTCGGCGGCATGCTTGTTTCCACCATCCTCAATCTGATTTTTATTCCAGTGCTCTATGTGATCGTGAAGACGTTGCTTGAGCGCTTGCGACCCAAGCCGCGAATTCTACCCGAGGGGTGCGAAGACGACGCTGTTGCGGCAGGCAGCGAGCAACGGTTGAGCCGCTGAGTTTCATCCGCGTCCATCCTGCGCAGTTGTTTCAGGTGAGCTGCTCGCCTCACTCCTTTTCGCGGTGCGCGATCACGTAGTCTTTGATGCGGTCGTAGACTGGGCCGCTCACGACGCCGCGCGTCAGCAGATCGTTCTTCGCATGGTACGGTCTGAAGCGCACGATGCGCCCGGCCCAGGTCGGTGTCATTCCCGGCAGCGTCAGCAATTCGCCAACCGTTGCGTGATTGATGTCGACGCGGGCATCGGGTGGCGGCGCAGCTTTCGCATTGTGCGCCACTTGCGGGCATGCAGACAAAGATAGAAAAAGGGTGGCGCCCGCAAGAAGAACTTGACGTCGGGTAATCACTCCTCCATTTTCTGACGGCGCCGCGATGGTCGCAAGCGCGCATGTGACCAAAGGATGGTCCCGGACATTTTGGGCGTTCATCGCAATGCCTTTGCTGTAAGAATATTTCTATGGCTACCCCCCCACCTATTCAAAGGATCAATGGCAGCAGCCATCCGCGGATTTTTGGCAGGACGAGGCTTCTGCTTCTCGCTGTACTGGTCGCGATCCTGGCTGCGTGTCTCATCTTTAGCTGGATGACGCGCGGCTCCATGGAGAGTTTCTCGTTCCTGCGGTCGCAGCGCGGAACCGGCTCATTAAATGCCAAGAGAACTCTTGTTGATCTCAGCCCCTGGCAAACTGCGCAGACGCTTTCAGCGCTCGCGGTTACCGCGGAGGAGACTGAATTTGCGCAGGACGCGATGCGGCTCGCCGACCACGATGTGGATCAGGCCTTTGCCTCGGCGCTGCGGCAGGCGCGGCTGAGAGCGGAGCACGTCACCCTCACGGGTGAAGCACTGAACCTTTCGAAGAAGATCCAGGAACTGCAGCAGCTGATCATTCAGGACCAGGCCCAGGTTGCTGACCTGACGGCTGAATTGAGTGCGACTGGTAAAAAGGAGACCTCTTCACCCAATCTGGATAACAGCGACGACCTCGATGTGGCGAAGGCGCAGCTCGGCCTCGATTCTGACGAGCTGGCGGATGCGGGACGGGATCTTGATCGCGCGACAGGCGATGACAGTACGCGCATCCAACAGGAGCTTGCGGCGCATGAAACCGCCATGCACCAGTACGACAAGACGGGCAGAGGCAGCGCGCAACTGGCAGTCGCGTCGGCAAAGCGCCATAGCAACCTCGCCGGTCGTACCGCCGCCTGGTTCGATCAGATCAGCCGCCGGCAGTCAATTCTGCAGGCGCAGCAAAGGGCGCTGCAGGATGCCCAGACACTGATTACGCAGCATAATGCCCTTGAAGCTCAAGCCGACTCGAGCCAGGCTGCGGGCATCAGCGCGACGAACGCCGGCTCTAAGCTAGCAGCCATCAAGGATCGCAGTGCCGAGCGGCAGATCCTCAGCATCTACGACGATCGTATTCAAACGCAACAGCAGCTTGCTGCCGTCTACGGCAAGTGGGCCGCTCAGGTCCAGTTGCAGCATGGCATCGTGTTGCACCTGATCCTTCAGTCGTTCGCAACCATCGTCTTCATTCTGATTTGCATGATGCTCTGCAATGCGCTCGTAAGACGTCTCATGCAGCATCCGAAACTCGACTACAGGCAGACGGAGACGCTGCGCAGCATATTCGAGCTGGCAATTCAGGCCTTCGGCGGACTCCTCATTCTTCTGGTGATCTTCGGAACGCCGAGAGAGACGCCTACCATCCTCGGTCTCGCCACGGCGGCGCTCACCTTTGCCTTGCAGGACTTCATCCTTGCCTTTCTTGGCTGGTTTATCCTGATGGGCAAAAACGGCATTCACGTTGGCGACTGGGTCGAAATCAACGGCGTCGGCGGAGAGGTGACAGAGGTTGGCCTCTTCAGAACGTCACTGCTTGAAACTGGAACCAGCGAAGACAGATGGCATCCCACGGGCCGCCGCACAACGTTTATGAACGGGTTCGCTGTGCGCGGCCAATACTTCAACTTCTCAACCGCCGGCCAGTGGATGTGGGACGAGATCGGCGTTACCGTGCCGGCATCGGAAGATGCGCAGGCAATCGTTGAACAGATACACAAGATTGTGTTGGACGAAACGGAAGAGAACGCCGGGCTCGCAGAGCTGGAATGGAAGCGCGGTGCGCGTGAAAACGGGCTCAGCCGCTTCAGCGCCACTCCTGTCGTGAATCTTCGCCCGTCGGGTTCCGGAATCGATACGGAAGTTCGCTATGTCACGCGGGCGTCAGAACGGTTCGAAGTGCGCAATCGCCTTTATCAGCGCATCGTTGAGCTGCTGCAGAGGCAGGGCAAGCCCGAACTCGCCGCGGAAGTGCATGAAAGGGCAAACGTATAGTCCTGTTCCGGCGAAAGTTGCCGGTTGACAGCACGCCGGGTTAGCCCGTAACGTTTGAGTCAGATGCAGAGCCACCGCCATCACGGTCACCACCATCACCATGGGACCCCATGCCGGCGGACTGCTATGGCCTGAGCTAGACGGCCAGAGAGATCGAAGAACCCCGAAGCCCGCCGGCGATTCCGCTGGTGGGCTTTTTGTTTTCATCCCAAAACAATCAAGGTAAAGATGACCAACGCGACGGCAACAATCGATTTTGACAAGATGGACGGCCTCGTTCCGGGCATTGTGCAGGACGCTGGAACGGGAGAGGTGCTCATGCTCGGCTTTCTCAATCGCGTGAGCTATGCAAGGACCCTCGAAACCGGGTTCGTAACATTCTGGAGCCGCACCCGGCAGAAACTCTGGACGAAGGGCGAAACTAGCGGCAACCGGCTCCGCATCGTTTCCGCCATAACGGATTGCGACAAGGACACGCTCCTTTTCCGCGTCGTGGTTGAGGGCGACGGCCTTGTCTGTCACGAAGGCACGGTGAGCTGTTTCACCCGGCCGATCGCCACCGCCGAAAGCATGGAGGTGAGCCGTGGCTGACAAGCTTCGTCTTGGCCTTCCCAAAGGCAGTCTGCAGGATGCGACCATTGCGCTCTTCAAACGCGCAGGGTGGAACATTTTTGCTGACGGCCGCTCGTATTTCCCCTCCATCGACGATAACGAAATCGAGTGCATGCTCATCCGCGCGCAGGAGATGGCGCGCTACGTCGATCATGGCGTGCTCGATGCCGGGCTTACAGGCATCGACTGGGTGGTTGAGAGCGGTCTCGATCTCACCAGCGTAACGACCCTTACCTATGCCAAGCAGAGCCGGCGCAAAGTGCGCTGGGTGCTGGCCGTGCCTGAAAGCAGTGGGTTCACAACGGCAAAGGATCTTGAGGGCAAAATCATTGCCACCGAGCTCGTTGAAGTCACAAAGCACTATTTCGCTGAGAGAGGCGTCAAGGTCAAGGTCGAATTCAGTTGGGGCGCGACGGAGGTAAAACCGCCGATGCTTGCGGATGCAATCGTCGAAGTCACTGAGACCGGCAGTTCGCTCAAGGCAAATCACCTCAGGATCATTGACACTGTGATGGAAAGCGAAACCCACTTCATCGCCGCCAAGGCGGCTCTCGCCGATCCGTGGAAGGCGGAGAAGATCAGTCAAATTGCCCTCATGCTGCGCGGCGCGATTGACGCCCAGTCGCAGGTCGGGTTGATGCTGAATGTCCGGCGCACTGACCTGGCCGCCGTGCTGGCTGTTCTTCCCGCCATCAACTCGCCCACCATTTCACAGTTGAGTGACTCAGAGTGGGTCGCGGTCAACACCATTGTCGAGGAGCGTGTGGCGCGCGACGTAATGCCGAAACTTAAAGCGGCGCGGGCGACGGGGATCGTTGAATATCCGCTGAACAAAGTGGTGCTTTAGGTTGTGCTTTCGCCGGAGGGCGTTCGATGAGGCTGATTCGTACAACAGGGAAAGGCGCTGCCGAGGCTGCCGCGATAATTGCCGCTCTGGAAGCGCGCGGGGGCGCCGCTCTCGACTCCGTACTGCCCGCGGTTGCCCGCATCGTGTCCGATGTGCGCAAGAGTGGCGACCGGGCACTTCTTCGCTTCGCGGCGAAGTTCGATGGTCTTGCCGGCCGTGACCAGTTGCGCATCACGCGCAGTGAGATCGAAGCCGCGTGGGAAGCCACGGATCCCCAGTTCCGAAGAGCGCTCCTGACCGCCGCCGCACAGATTCGCCGCTTTGCCCGACGCCAGATGCCAAAGACCTGGACGATGACGCCGATTCCCGGTCTTCGTACGGGCCAGCTTGTCAGGCCCCTCGCATCGGTTGGCTGCTATGTGCCCAGCGGGCGGCATCCGTTGCCTTCCACGTTGCTCATGACGGCGATTCCCGCGCAGGTCGCCGGCGTCAAACGGATTGCCGTGGTTTCACCCAAACCCGCTCCCGAAACATTGGCTGCGGCCTACCTGCTGGGCATCACCGAGTTTTATCGCGTCGGCGGAGCGCACGCAGTGGCCGCGCTTGCCTATGGAACGGAAACCATTCCCCGCGTGGACAAAATTGTCGGCCCCGGCAACCTCTACGTCACAGCAGCCAAGCGGCTGGTCTCATTTGATTGCGGTATTGACATGCTCGCAGGCCCGACAGAAATCGTCGTAACCAGCGACCATGGCAGCGCGCGCGACATCGCCGCGGACCTCGTAGCCCAGGCCGAGCATGATCCTGAAGCTTGTGCGATCTTTATCACCACGCGCTCTCAGCTTGCGGCCGAGGTGATTGCTGAGACCGGCAAGATGAGTCGCGACAATCCAATCGCCAAAGAAGCTCTGCTCAATCACGGAGTAGTTATCATCGCCTCAACGCTGGATGAAGCGCGCTCCCTTACCAATCGCATTGCTCCTGAGCACCTCACCGTCGACACACCGATGGATCTCGATTGGGTTCAGAATGCCGGATCGATCTTTGTCGGCCGCTGGTCCGCACAGCCGATGGGCGACTATATCTCCGGTCCTAATCACACGCTGCCCACAGGCGGCGCTGCGCGCGTGCGCGGCGGTCTAAGCGTGAATGACTTTGTGAAGCTGATCACGGTGCAGAAATATGACCGTCAGGCCCTTTCTCAGTTTGGCCCGCATGTTGAGTTGCTGGCGCAGGCAGAGGGTCTCATCGGTCATGCAGAGGCGGTGCGAACGCGCCTTCGCAGACGCTTGCGGGAAGGAGCCTCCCGTGGCTGAATCGATGGGCAGCATTTTCCCGGCGCCCAGGGCGAGTGTTCAGTCGATGATGGAATATCATCCGCCGCTGGGCAGCCGCGACGAGTTGCGTCTGGACTTTAACGAAAACACCCTGGCTTGCTCGCCAAAAGTGCGCGAAGCCCTCAGCCGCATCTCCGCCGGCGATCTCACCCGGTATCCTGAGCGTGCGCCGGTCGAGGCGTTGGTCGCGTCTCATCTGGGCCTGTCGCCTGCCCAGGTGGCGCTGACGAACGGAGTCGACGAAGCCATCCACGTTCTCTTTGAGACCTTTCTCGAGTCGGGCGATGAACTCCTTCTGCCGGTGCCGACATACACCATGTACCAGGTCTATGCTTCGGCCACCGATGCCAGCGTTGTAGCTGTGCAGGCCGACGACGATCTTCAATTTCCTTTTGAGCCATTGCTTGCCGCGATCACGCCACGCACCAAGGTCATCGCCATTGCCAACCCCAACAGCCCCTCCGGGTCAGTTGCAACGCGCGAGCAGATCATCGCGCTTACCCAGCGCGCGCCTCGCGCAATTGTTCTTATTGACGAGGCCTACTTTCACTTTTACGGCGAAACGGTCATCGATCTCGTCGGCACAATTCCGAACCTCGTTGTTGCTCGCACCTTCTCAAAAGCGTATGGACTGGCTGGCCTGCGGCTCGGCCTGCTCGCCGCGTCCGCAGAAACAATGCGCTGGACGCGCCGCGTTCTGTCGCCCTATAGCGTGAACGCCCTCGCGCTCGCGTGCCTGCCGCCCGCCCTTGACGACGTCATGTATCTCGACTGGTATGTCGGCGAGGTGCTCGCCGCTCGTGGTTACTTTGAGCACGCTCTCGACTCGGTCGGTCTTCGCCGCTGGCCGAGCCACGCGAATTTTGTGCTTGTGGAGATTGGGCCGCGGCACGCCGACTTCGTGCGGCGCATGCGGCAGAAGGGCGTTCTTGTGCGCGATCGCTCCAGCGATCCTGGATGCGATGGTCGCGTGCGCATCACCATTGGCACACAAAAGCAAATGCAGCAAGCAGTGGCTGCGCTGCACGAAACACTTGACGAGCTACGAGCAGAAAGCGAGCTTCGATGAACAAAAATTCAACACGGACCGGCCGTCCATCAAAACAAATGCGTGCCGCTGCTTTTGATCGCAACACAACCGAAACCCGTATCGCGATCAGCCTCACCATTGAGGGCCGGGGTCGTTATACGATCGCCACAGGCATTCGCTTCTTTGACCACATGCTGGAACTCTTTACGCGCCATGGGGCCTTTGACCTTGAACTGAAATGCACCGGCGACCTTGACGTCGATCAGCACCACACCGTCGAAGACGTGGGCATCGCTCTCGGTGAGGCCTTCAATAAGGCGCTCGGCGACAAGAAGGGAATTCTGCGCGCCGGATACTTCGTGATGCCGATGGATGAGACGCTGGCAATTGCGGCGGTCGACCTCAGCGGCAGGGCGGCCTTTGCCGTTGACACAAAGGTACGTACCCGTCTGGTGGGCGATCTGCAAAGCGAGCTTGTTACCGATTTCTTTGAAGGCTTCGCTCGGGGAGCACGCGCCAACGTCCACGTGAAGACCATGTATGGCCGTTCAAATCATCACAAGATTGAGGCAATTTTCAAAGCATTTGCGCGCGCATTGCGCGTAGCGTCTTCGCGCGATAAGCAATTGGGCGAGATGCTTCCTTCCACAAAGGGGCTTCTTTAATGCGTGTAACAGTCATTGATTACAAAGCGGGCAATCTTACCTCTGTGCTCAAAGCGCTGCGGCATCTCGGCGTTGAAACCGAGGTCGCGGACCAGCCGGGGCCGATTGCGACCGCCGAGCGCATCGTGCTGCCTGGCGTGGGCCATTTTTCGGCAACGAGGCGTTTAGATACAACCGGCCTCACACCTGCCATTCGAGAGGCAATCGCGCGCCGAGTGCCGTTCCTTGGCATCTGCGTTGGCATGCAGTGGCTATATGCCGGCTCGGCTGAAGCGCCTCAACAGAAAGGTCTCGGTGAATTCGCCGAATCCTGCACCCGCTTTCGCGAAGACAAGGAAAAGATTCCTCATGTCGGGTGGAACTCACTTGACGTTCGGCCGGGATCGGCGCTGCTAAACGGCATCGAGCCTGGAGAATATGCATATTTCACGCATGCATATAAGGCCCCGGTGACTCAGGACACGGCCGCGGAGACGCGGTACATTGAAAGCTTTGCCGCAGCCGTTGAGCGTGGCAATCTCATGGGGGTCCAGTTTCATCCGGAAAAATCCGGGCCGACTGGACTTCAGATTCTGCGCAACTTCATCGAGTGGACACCGAAGGGAGGCGTCTCATGCTGACCAAGCGCATTATTGCCTGCCTCGATGTGCGCGATGGCCGGGTCGTCAAGGGCGTGCAGTTTGTCGATATCGTCGACGCCGGTGATCCTGCCGAACTGGCAGCCCGTCACGCGCGCGAGGGTGCAGATGAGATCGTCATGCTCGACATCACGGCCACCCATGAAGGCCGCCAGACCTTGCTCGATACCGTGCGTCGCGCCGCACGCCAGCTCTTCATTCCATTCGCAGTCGGCGGCGGCATTCGAAGCCCTCGCGATGCTGAAGAGGTCTTTGAGGCCGGTGCCGACAAGGTCAGCATTAACTCGGCGGCCATCGCCGATCCGACGCTCATCGGCGCAATTGGCCGCACCTTCGGCGCGCAGGCGGTCGTCGTTGCCATTGATGCTCGGCGTGATCCCGATGCCACGGATCCAGTGCGGGAGGCGCAGGTATTTGTGCAGGGCGGGCGAAAGCTGACAGGGAGACGTCTGCTTGAGTGGGCTCGCGAAGCGGAGCTGCGCGGTGCAGGCGAAATTCTGCTCACCTCGATGGACGCCGACGGAACGCGTGCCGGCTTCGATTGCGAGTTGACCGCCGCGGTGAGCGATGCCGTAAGCATTCCTGTCATCGCGTCCGGCGGCGCCGGAACCGTAAAGCACTTCACTGAGGTTTTCAACCACGGCAAGGCAGACGCCGCTCTTGCTGCCAGCATCTTTCACTTCGGCATTTCAAGTGCTCGGTTTCTCAAGCAGGAACTAGCCGCCAAGGGTGTCCCCGTGAGGCTGCCATGCTGATTCCATCCATCGATCTTATGGGCGGGCGCATCGTGCAGCTCGTTCAGGGTGAAGAATTGCGCCTTGCCTTCGATGACTTTGAGTACTGGATCGAGAAATTTTCGCCCTTCCCGCTGGTGCAGCTAATTGATCTCGACGCAGCGATGCGTCAAGGAGACAATTCAGCGCTCATCGCCAAAATCGCCCGTCGTTTGCCTTGCCAGATGGGTGGCGGCATCCGCTCCGTTGACCACGCGCGTCAGGTTCTGGATGCGGGAGCAAAGCGCGTGATTGTGGGCTCGGCATTGTTCACCAGCGAGGGGGTTGTGAATACTGAGTTTGCCTCTGCGCTTACGCAGAGCATCGGCGCTGAGCATGTGGTGGCGGGAATCGATACAAGAAATGGCCGAATTGCTGTGAAGGGCTGGAAGGCGCAGGTTGAGCTCACGCCCGACGACGCGATTCCCCCGCTTGAGCCTTTTGTAGCCGCATTCCTCTACACGCACGTTGACGGCGAAGGCATGATGCAAGGCTTCCCGGTTGAAACGGCGAGCCGCCTGCGCAAATTGACGCAACGCCAGCTCATCGTTGCCGGCGGCATTCGTAGCCAGCAGGAAATCGATACCCTCGACGCGCTGGGCGCGGACGCGGTAGTGGGCATGGCGGTCTATACCGAACTGCTCGCCATCTGAATTCGACGCGTATCAGTGCTGCTGGTCGTGTCGGTTATTCTGAAGAAGAATACAGCTTTCATACTTGTTGAAAGGAAGTCAACGGATGGCGACACGGCATGCTGGGATCAGGTTGGCGAAACGGCTGGACGAAGTTGGGTTCTCCGACATTGTGCAGATTCGCAACAGGGTGATGGGCATGCGCGCCGAGGGGCTGCAGGTACATGCGTTGCATGGCGGCGAGCCGTATTTTGAGACGCCGGCAGAGATCAAGTACGCAGCCATGAAGGCGCTTGTCGAGAACCAGACGCACTATGCGCCTTCCTCTGGTCTTCTTCCCCTGCGTGCTGCGCTGGTTGAAAAACTCGCGCGGAAAAACAAAATCCACGTTACGCCTGAGGAAGTGATCGCCACCGTTGGTGGCTCGCAGGCCCTCTACGCTGCGTTTCAAAGCGTGCTTGATCCAGGCGATGATGCGCTGGTCTTCTCGCCCTATTGGACGCCGATCGGTGACTTGGTAACAGGTGCGCAGGCGCGGCCTCTGCTCGTACCTACCGTGACGGCACGGCGCAACGGAATTCGCAAGACGCTTGAGCAGTTTTCCACGCCGCAAACACGCGCCATTTACTACAACACGCCGCAGAACCCGAGCGGCCTGGTCTTCACCCGCGAGGAGGCAGAAGAAGTTGCGGCCTTTGCCATCGAGCGCGAACTGGTCGTAATCGCCGATGAAGCGTATGAAGACCTCGTCTACAATGGCGAGCATTTCTCCATCGCTTCTCTGCCCGGCATGCTTGAGCGCACCATCACTTGCTTCACTTTCTCGAAGTCTTATGCCATGACGGGCTGGCGCGCAGGCTACGCCGTTGCGCAGGAGCCTTTCATGACTGCGCTCCGCAAAATCGTCCTCTATTCCACCAACGGAGTTACGACACCCGTTCAGTACGCGATGATCCACGCTCTTTCCACACCTGAGTGCCAGATTGCCGCCTATCGCGAAGAGTATCGCAAACGGCGCGACCTTCTGGTGGGTGCGCTCAACGAGGTTGGCCTGCACTGCGATCCTCCGGCGGGCGCCTTCTACGCATTTCCCAACGTCGAAAGAATCAACAAGAACAGCCGTACCGCCGCACAGATTCTTCTCGACAAGGCGCACATCGCCACCATCCCAGGGTCGGTTTTCGGCGCGCAGGGTGAAGGGCATCTGCGTTTCGGCTATGCCATCACAGTAAAAGAAATTGAGGATTGCGTGGCTGCGCTACGCGCTTTCTTTGCCTGAGGCAAGATTTTGTCACTCGCCCACTTCGCCGATGGCCTTACTCGTTTCCACACGCGAGGCGCGCAGCAGGCGGGCAATCTGCTTCAGGTGCAGCTGCACGGCATAGGCGCGCAAAATCTCTGCCTGCGCATATTCCGCTCCCGTGTGCCGCACTGCGTCCATCCGGGCCTCCAGCTGCGCAATGTCTTCTTCGAGGCTTAGTCCCGCTGGTGCGCGATTGAATTGCCAATGATGAACGCAGCTGGCAACGTGGTGAAATCCGCCCTGGATATCTGCCTCGAGCTTGCCAAGCGCTGGTTCGAGCTGCTGCACGTAAACGTCCTTGTGGCTTCCCTGCACGGCCAGCTCGAGCGCCACCAGCGCGTCAAAGGTCGATCGCCCAAATTGTGCCAGCATGCTCAGTCCTTCGCGCCATCCCGGGCCGCCGGAAGGCTCGTTGCGCGCAGCCGCAAGCAGTTGGTTGTTGGAGCGCATGACAGAGAGCACATCTTCACGCGTAGCCGTCAGATGCTCTGCCGGTTCGCCACGAAACCCTTGCAGAATGGCTTCAAAAAACGCACCCAGCAATAAAAATTCCCGCGCAAGCCCATCGCGAAGGCGCAGCCGGGCACGGTCAGGAAAGATAAACGTTGCCACAAGTAGCGCAATTACGATCCCAAGCACCACCTGCAAAACGCGATCCAAAGCCAGCGTCCAGTGCGACCCGGTGTGCACCAGCATGATGATCGTGACCGTCACGCCTGCCAGACGCGAGCTGGTGGGGAGCCCCAGGATGCCGCAAACGGCGATCGTGCAGAAAACGGCAAAAAGATAATTCAAGGGCGGCGCGCCAAAAAGCGAAAACGAAAATCCAAAGGCCGAACCGATAATTGTGCCGAGCAGGCGATCACGCGAAGCCGTCAGCGTGGAACCAAAATTCGATTGCAGCACGATGATGGCGCTGATAGCGCCCCAGTATCCCTCGTGAAGGCCAAACAGCCGCGCGACCCACCAGCACAGGCCCGCCGCGCACGCGGTTTTGCCGGCATGAATCAGCACATGGCGACGCTCCCAGCTCAGCAGCCCTTGCTTCGCCGTGCCATCCATGTGCAGCTTTTGAGCAAGCTCCTGTTGTGAGAATGTCCGGTTCTTCATCAACCGCATGGTGATCGTGTCATTTCCGCGAGCAGGCGATTCGTCGCCCGCCACACACAAGCATACGCAACGGCAACCCGGAATTTCCCGCGGAGTGGGCCGTGTAGCATAGGGTTCAGAGTTTCCTTGTGAGCGCCCGAACTTATGCTACGAGTGGGATATCCAGCAACCATTGCCGAGGAGTTATTCGCAGGCTTCCCGAAAGAAGTCGAGCTGATCGCCCTGACTGACAAGCTCGATCACGACGTCGCGATCGACGTGTGGATTCCAGACCCGTATCCAACGCGCGCCCAGCGCATCGTGCCGCGCCTCCGCGGCGTCAAGCTCGTGCTTTCGCTCATGGCCGGCACGGAGTGGATTCCCGCTGCGATGGGTCCGCATGTCACCATCTGCAATGCTCACGGCGCGCACAATATTTCCACCGCCGAGTGGACCCTCTCCGCCATTCTGGCGATGCTCAAGTATTTCCCTCTTTACCTTGATATCCAGCGCTCTACCCAGTGGAAACGCCGTTTCGAGGCCACTGCATACTATGAACGCATCACCGCCGATGCCACGCCTCACTACCCGCCTGTGATGCAGGAAGAGCTTACCGGCAAGACGGTTCTCATGGTGGGCTACGGCGCGATCGGCAAAGAGATTGAGCGCATGATGGAGCCCTTCCACGTCAACCTGATGCGCGTTGCGCGCACCACCCGCTCCAATCCAAAGGTCGATGCTGTTGCCGATCTTGACAAGCTGATTCCGCGAGCCCAGATCATTGTTCTGATTTTGCCCTCAACAGCAGAAACCCGCCACCTCATCGGCGCCCGTCAGTTTCATCTGATGAAGCAGGGCACGCTTCTCGTTAACTCGGCACGCGGCCCCATCGTAGATACCGACGCGCTCGTCGAAGCGCTGAATGCCGGAAAGGTTCGTGCCGCACTCGACGTCACAGATCCTGAACCGCTGCCGCCCGAACATCCTCTTTGGAAATGTCCGAATCTGTTGATAACGCCGCATATCGGAGGCTCTAGTACGCAGTTTGCCCCACGCGCCGTGAAAACTGCTGAAGACGAACTGCGCCGCTATATCGCTGGCGAGCCGCTGCGCAACGTGGTGCAGGCCGCGGTTTGAGCGGCCGCAGCTTCGGCCCGCCGCCAGTCGCGCAGGCCTAAAATCGCGAGCCCAACAAGAATTGCGTACAGCAACGCGGTAGCACGCAGGTCCTTGTAGAGATATTCGCCAATATAGGTCAAATCGACGACGATCCAGAGCCACCAGTTTGCAGTGTGCTTGCGTGCCTGCCACCAGTTCGCAACGAGACTGTAGCTCGTCAGCGTAGCGTCCACAAAGGGAAGAGCGGCATGCAGCTGTCTCGCAATTTCGCCAAGCACAAAACTGCCCGCGGCGCCGGCAGCCAGCGCGATCAGCATGCTGCGCAAGGGAAGGGAAACGACACGCACCTCGCCCTCCTCGCGAAATCCGCGCCACCAGTGCCACCAACCGTAGAGGGTGAAGGCGAGAAAGAAAAGCTGAAGCAGGGAATCAGACAACAGTCGAGCCCGGTAGAAAACGACGAGATAAATCACGTCTGCCGCCAGCACAATCGGCCAGCACAGCAGTGCGCGCCGCGTCGTCAGCCAGATGCCAACCACAGTCGTGATCACGCCGGCAATTTCAAGCCAGTTCGTAGTGATGTAGTTCAGTATCGTGTGCCAGGTCATGATTACATCCACTTCGTGCCGGTGCGACTGCGTGCGTCGGCGCGCCGTCGTAACGTATCCAGCAATTTCTCACCCGCCGCGCTTCGCCACCACTGTGCATGGCACACGAGGTACTTATCTGTTGCGATCCGCGCCTTCTCCGTTGAACGCAGAATGCCCAGGAAATAATCTGCTTCAGTCAGTGCGAACTCTGCGTGGCATAACGCCGTCATGGGCGCCAGCGCGGAAGCTTCTTCCAGCGCGAGAGACCTAATTTCTTCGTAGCCATCCAAGAATACGAGCATCTTGTCCACATGTACCGGGACCAGGTGTACCGGAACGCTGCTGCTATGGCGAGGATCATCAGCCAGCGCCAGCCATTCCACCATGTTGCGCTCAATCGCGTGAGCGATATCGTGAACTGCGTTGGTGCGGTCCGCAAGGCCGAAGTCGATCACTGCTGTAGCGTGTGCGCTCAGGCTTTCATCGCTCCAGAACAGGTTCGAAGCATGCAGATCATTGTGTGTCCACAGGGCTTCGAGAGAGAGAGATGCGGCAACAGTTCCGCGTGAAAGGGCGCAAGCAGATCAAGCGCCAAGCCGTAGCTATCCTGAGCGGCGCCGTCAGCACCCAGTGCCGGGCGCTCCGCAATGTACTCTCTCATCGCGTCCGCCGGATCGCCGGCCGCAAAAATCGTAAAGCCTGCAACAAGAGGCTGTGGCTTGCGCCGTGGCGCGGTAAAATCGCGCGCCGCAATGTGCAGCCGTGCAAGCATTCGCCCCGCGGAGCGCGCATGCTCCAACGAACGGAAGGGCGTCCACGAGTGGGCCTCCTGATACAGATCTACGCCTGCAGGAATTTTGTGAACCTCATACGTCCACTCTCCGGCCTCAATTGTCGTTTCGCCATCTTCGGTCTGCAGCACCTCGGGTGTGGGCAGGTGATGGGCGCGAAGATGCGCAATGAAACGATGCTCTTCGAGCAATCCTTCGCGATCGCGAACGCTGCGATGATGGCGTTTCACAAAGACGCGGCTGCTGCCCACCGCCACCACGCCTGCAGCTGAGAAAGGCCGCGGGCTCGTTGACAGAATCTCCATCTCCCCATCGAGGCCGTGAAAGCGCCGCAGGAACGTGCGCAGTTCTTCCGCTGCGAGAGGCGGCCAGTCCGGTTCGACCAGCGTGCCATCGAGCCCGTGCGATTGCGCCGTCACGCTCATTGCTTCCTCGTTTCCCTTACTGACAAGAATCAAAAGCTGTAATGGGCTGACAAACGAATCGTTGCCGGAGCACCCTGATGAATAAAGGTGTCGCCGTAATTTGCGCCCGTGTCCTTCCAGTAGCGTTTGTTCAGAATGTTATCGGCGTAAAGCCGCAGCGTGATGCGCCCCTGCTCGCCGCCCGGCGTGTAGCGCGCGCCGATGTTGAACAGGTTGTAACCACCTACGCTCACCACGTCATCACGTGTCGCCTGCTTGCGGCCCGTGTAGCTCCAGCCCGGCATAATATGCAGCCCGCGCGCTCGCGGCACCGCTACATCAGCAAAAAATGTCGACTGAAAGCGTGGCACATTGATTACCTGTTTGCCGTTATTCGCAGGCGTGCCTGTATCGTCTGACTGCGCGCGAATCGCCGCAAGTCGATGCGGTTAACTGCATCCAGGATGTTGCTCCTCCTTGCGCGCTGGCCTCGACCCCATCGTGTGTCTCGTGCCCATCGGACTCAAAGCACAAATCGCCGGCTGCAAAATCCTCGCCAAAGGCGAGATTGCTCGTGCAGAAGCTGTCCGGCGCCTCAAGCGCACGCGGATAGAAAAACGGCTGCCGCATATGAAAGTAGGCGGCCGTCAGCAGAATCTGCCTTTCGTACTTCACTCCGGCTTCCGATTGCCGTGTGAAGAAGGGCTGCAAAAACTCGCTCGAGTTGTCCACCCACCACGGCGCCTGCGGCCCAAGCGACATAAGCTCGGAATAATTGCCATAGAGCGTGATGTCCGGTCGCGGAGAATACGTCGCCGCATACTGCGGCAGCCACAACTTTCGCGCCGAAGCGTAGTTGAAGTCTGTGACGCGCGCATAGCGGCCACCGGCCAGCACCGCGAAGCCGCCGGGAATGTGCACCCGATCCTGAATCACGCCGGAAACCTGCCGGTTGAAGTCCGCCAGCGCTGAGGGGCCGGCTTGTTCGTACGGTTCTTCAGGCGGGTACAGAAGATCGGGCTGGTAGACATTCTCTGTGCCAAGGGGCGTGTAAACCGTGGACGAGGAGAGATTCACGGTGCGATGGAAAATCGTTCCGCCACCAACCACATCGTGTGTGAAGGGGCCGGTGGTGAAGTGCCCCAGGACCAGCTCATCGCCCACCGCATTGATGCGCAACTCGCCCGGGCTGCGGTAGTCGTAGATCTCGTAGCTGCCATCGGGGCAGAAGTAGTAATAGGGCGCGTCAGGGCAAAGCGAGTTGCCATCCGCATCCAAAGCCGGCCCATACGGCCAGATCACGTTGTCGTCGATCAGCGAGTGGCTATACGACCCATTCAGTTGCGCGCTCCACTTTGCGTTGAACGCATGGTGCAGCCGAGCACCCGCGTTCATCACGTCAAAGGTATTCGGCTTGCTCCACGGCTGGTAACCCAGCATCGTTGAAGGAAAAACAGGCGAGGGAACTATTGTGCCGCCCAGCAGCTGGTAGCCCGCTTCCGATCGCTGTACCTTGTGCTGATATTCGAAATCCGTAAACAGCCCCGTCTGCGGGGTCAGCTGGAACTCCGCGTCCGCGGCGCCCATGCCTCTCCAGCCGTCGGCATGTTGCACATAGGTGCGCATATTCTCTGCCGCGATGTTGATGCGTCCTCCAGGCTGCAGCGCCGTCTTGAAAATCCGGCTTACGTCGAGCGCGCCAAAGGCCGTGCCGCGCTGGTCAGTCGCCAAATCAGCTGCCGGATGCAGTCCAGCGCGCGGTTCCCTGGTGACGTAATTGATCAGCCCGCCCGCAGCTGCAACGCCGCTCTCCACGCCCGCAATACCTTTCACAATTTCGACGCGTTCCTTGTTTTCGAGAGGAACGTCCTGCTCACCCGCGATCGTCATCCCATTGATCTGCAGGCCCGTGGCCAGGTCGATTGGGAATCCGCGAATCTGGAAATCGCCGTAGTAGCCCACAGGCGCGTAGTCTTCGCCCACTGATGCATCGTTCTTCACCACGTCCGAAAGGGTACGCACAACCTGGTCGCTCATCACCGCGCGTGAAATGGTCGCGATTGAAAGCGGTGTCTCCCTGAGCATTGTGCCGTCGAGGCTGCCCGCCGTCGAACCGGTCGAGAGAAAGTCATTCGCAACCTCTCCATGCACTTCCACGGTCGTGGTCACGGCTGGCAGTTTTTGCTCTGAGGGTTTCTGGTCCTGATTCTGAGCAGGGCTCTGGCCTAATGCGGCGATTGAGATCGTCAATACGCAGGCAAGCGCGCACAACCACGCGCGACGCAGGTTGCGTGACTTGAAATTCAGGCAGGTCGCCGGCTGTGGGTGAGCGGTCCCGGTTGTTGCGGAGTGATGCATTCGTTCCCCTTGCTTCAAAGCATGCTGAAACAGGAGGAATTCGCGTTACGGTATGAGGAATTCCGCTTCGCTTGGAAAACTTCCCACGCCGGCATTATCCGGATCGGGTTCGAGGGTATTTCTCAGCCCCGCCTTCGCGGAGCACCCCTGTTTCAATGTTTTCATTGGAACACCACCGGCCGATTCCTGCAACCTGTGGCTTAGTGGGTCGCCTTATTGGGTTGTGCCGCCGCCCTCGGTGATCGTCACAATGCGGTCGACACCAGGCACGGTGAAGTGCTCGATCTTGCCGCTCGGCCAATGCACCTCAATGTCGTCCACCTTCGTCGCCTGGCCTAGCCCGAAATGCGGTCGTGGATCGTTCGTAGAAAGATAACTGCCGCCGCTCAGCACGTCTCCGCGCTGCTTCATGCCGTTTGCGGTCAGATAGACAGTCGATCCCACAGCATCGCGCGGGCTTTTCGGGCCGCCAACCAGCTTCAGTTCGAGCCAGTGATTCTTATCGGCGTTCACATTGCGCAGCAGCACCGGGTGCCCGTCCATTACATTGATCACCGCATCCAGCTTGCCGTCGTTAAACAGGTCGCCCACCGCCATGCCGCGCCCGGCGATCACCACTGCAAGCCCGGTTCCTTCCACCGCGGGCACGTTCTCAAACTTTTTGCCGTCGATATTGCGGAAGAGCATCGGCCGCTCCTTCCAGCTTGTGCCCCAGGGATATTTGTCGGCCTGTGGATAGACGTGCCCGTCCACCATCAGCAGGTCCTTCCATCCATTGTTGTCGTAGTCCATAAAGGCGTCACCCCAACTCAGAAAAGGAACCGTGATCTCGCCGAGCCCCATCTCGTAGCTCACGTCCGTCATGTTGGCATCGCCTTCGTTGTGGTAGAGCGGCTTGTAATTGTCAGAGAACGTGGTGTCAAAAACATCCAGCATGCCGTTGTTCTCGTAGTCGCCTACGGCAATGCCCATCGAGGCCGTCTCCTGCCCCACGCCATTTACGGCGAAGCCTGAGGCGTAACTCACGTCTTCAAAGGTTCCGTCGCCTTTGTTGAGGTAGAGGTAGTTCGGCGTCGAGTCATCGCCCACCAGCAGGTCCGGCTTGCCGTCATTGTTGATGTCGGCAAATACGGTGCCCAGGCCATAGTAGCCAGGCTTGTCGGCCACACCGGCTTTCTCACTTACGTCTGTAAAGGTTCCGTCGCCGTTATTGTGGAAGAGATGATCGGGTTCGCCTTTCAAACCGCGCGGACCACAACTCACCTGCTCGCCACGAAAGGTGCAATAGGTGTTGGGCACGCCGTTCTGTTCCGCCACTGGCAGGTTGTTTCGATCAAAGTGCACGTAGCCGGCAACAAACAGGTCCAGTCTGCCGTCGCCGTCGTAGTCGCCCCACGTTGCGCCAGAAGACCAGTTGCCAAGTGTCACGCGTGCTTTCTCGGCAACGTCGGTAAATGTTCCATCGTGGTTGTTGTGGTAGAGACGGTTCTTGCCCCAGTTTGAAACAAAGATGTCAGGCCAGCCATCGTTGTCGTAATCGGCAATCGCTACTCCAGTACCCCAGCGATCGTTCGTTACGCCGGCTTTTTCGCTCACATCGGTAAACGTGCCGTCGTGGTTGTTGCGAAAGAGCGCGGCACGCGGAGGAGTCTCCTTGCCATCGAGCGCGTCGAAGGTTGAACCATTCACAAGATAGATGTCGAGCCATCCATCGTTGTCGTAGTCGATCAGGCCCACGCCCGAGCCCTTCGTCTCAAGAATGTACGTCTTCTCCGGGGTGCCCATCTTGTGAGTCCATTTAGTCAGGCCGGCTTTCTCGGCAATGTCTTCGAAAACGATGGGGCCCGTCTTCACGAATCCACCTTCGGTGATCGGGCGGTGCTGTGCGTCGAGTTGCGGCGCGTGCGGAGACTCCGCGGCATGCGCTGATGGTGCAGTTGCGGCTGGCTTTGCATCCTGCTGAATGGCAGAAGTTGCGGACTGGGCAATCAGCAGAGCCGGAAGCGCCGTAAGCAGCGCCAAAGTCGCATTCGCACGAAAAACCCGAGACATGGCAGCCAGTATACGGGGCCTTGTTAAGCCCGGTCCCTCAACCAAAAGATGGAGTGGCGTTATTTATCGCCCAACTCGTACGGAATCTCGAACCGACCAATCTGAATCATCGACTTCTCCGAAGGCGGCCAGATTCGAACGCTCTCGACGCGCGTCTGTCCCGAGATCTTGTGCGCCTCCGTTTCACCCACCAGCGAACCCGTTGCCGCCCGGTTGAAATGGACCTTCAGTGCGTCGTTGTCCCGCACCCACCCAAAAACATATTCTCCCGGCTTCAGCGCAACGCCGCCAATGCGCACCGGCACCTGCACCAGCAGGTAGTGCGAATACTTTCCGTCCGCAGAGTAGCCCGCCGTGATCAGCACCACGCCGGCAATGTAGCGACCGTGGTTGTTCACAATGCCGCTTGCCGTGCGCATCTCGGTCTCGATGTGCTCGGCCAGCACAGGGGCGCGCGCCGGCAACAGCGAGGCGAGCTCGGCATCCGTCGCCGGGCGCCATGTCGCCTTCTCGGCCCGGGCTGAGGACATCAGGATCACAGCAAGAACTACACAAAAAATAACTTGTTTCATGGTTTCGGCTTCCTCAGCGACTCCAGAGGAACAATGCCGCGTTGAATCGCTGCAGTTGCCGCCTGCGTGCGATCAGTCACCCCGAGCTTTCCCAGCAGGCTATTGATGTGTGTCTTCACCGTAGCTTCGGAGATATCGAGCTCTGTCGCGATCTCTTTGTTGCTCTTGCCGAAGACAATCTGCTCCAGCACGTCAAACTCCCGCGGCGTCAGCTCCTCGGTGCTCATGCGCTCGGCAAGCTTTTGCGCAATTGCCGGTGGAATATGCGACTTGCCCGCATGCACCGCGCGGATCGTCGCAATCAGCTCGTCGCTGGTCATGCCTTTCAGCAGGTAGGCGCGCGCACCCGCCTGCAAAGCACGGTAGATGTCCTCGTCGCCGTCGTAGGTCGTCAGCACAATAAACCGCGCCAGCGGCGTCTCCATGCGCACGCGCTGGATTACATCGACGCCACCCATTCGCGGCAGTCGCAGGTCAATGAGCGTGATATTCGGCAGGTGCCTGCGAAACTGCGTGATCGCCTCCACGCCATCCGCGGCTTCTCCCACAACATCGATTCCGTCTGCCACCTTCAACAGCGCAACCAGTCCCTGCCGCACCACATGGTGATCTTCTACCACCAGCACGCGAATGGTTTCGTTTGTCATCACTGTGCCTCCCTCGGCGCCGTCGTGCGCAGCCTGATCGTTGTGCCCGCGCCGGGCTCGCTCGTAACTTCGAGCGAGGCGCCAATTGCCACCGCCCGCTCACGCATTCCAATCAATCCATAGTGCCCGGGCGGCTGAGACCTCTCACTTGAGAATCCGTGCCCATCATCCCGCACTTCCATCGCAACATCCGCGGGCCCGTAGTCAAGCCGCACGAAAAGATGCCGCGCATGGGCATGCTTCTTCACATTATGGATTGCTTCCTGTGCTACCCGCAGAATTTCACGCTCCACGTCCGAATCCATTGGCCGGTACGCGCCATGGATATTGAAATTCGCTTCCAGGCTGTGCCCGCCGGCCTTCTCGGTTACGCGCCGCAGTCTCACCGGCAATGTTTTCTCGCCTGCGTCCTGTGAGCGCAGCGCCCAGATTGATTGCCGCGCCTCGGCAAGCCCTTCGCGCACATGGCCTCGCGCCATGTCCAACTGCGTGGTCGCAGCCTCGATCTTGTTTTGCCGCAGCAGCGCAGCCAGCACCTCAAGCTGCACTGAGATGCCAACGTAGCCTTGCGCCAGCGTGTCGTGAATCTCGCGCGCAATGCGGCTACGCTCGCCCAGCACCGCATTGAATTCGCGCTCCGCGTGCAACAGCCTGCGCCTCAGCGTCAGCGCAATCAGGCCGGCCGCCGCCGCCAGCAGCAGGAGATAAAACCAGATTGTCTGGTAGAAATGCGGACGCAATTCAAACTGCAGAGAAGCGCCCTGCGTGTTCCACACGCCGTCGTTGTTCGCCGCCTGCACTCTGAAGGTGTAGTGCCCGGGCGGAATATTTGTGTAGTACGCAATGCGCCGCGAGCCTGCATCTGTCCACTCGCGATCGAAGCCCTCCAGCATGTAGCGGTAGCGAACCTTCTGCGGCGCCACAAAGCTCAGTCCCGCGTAGTCAAATTGAAAATGACTGTGTCCCGCAGGCAAGCGCAACACTGCGCCGCCCGCTGAGATCAACTGGTCTACATCATCCACAGCAAAGCTTTCTACCGTGACCGGCGGCGGCACGGTGTTGATGGGGAAGTGGTCCGGGTCCACTTCCACCAACCCCTTCGGGGTTGCGAACCACAGATCGCCATCCCGAGAGCGCCATGCCGATGGGTGACTGTTGGTTGCCGTCTCGCGTCCGAGCAAGCCATCCGCCGGTCCGAACTGAATCCAACTCGAGCAGGCCGTTGCAGTCGTGCGGGCGCAGCGCGCGATGCCATCCGCCAAAGCAAACCACAGTTTGTTGCGGTCGTCCGCCAGGATTGCGTGAATGCTTGCGTTCGGCTGCCCGGAACCCGCGGCAGTGTGAAACGATGAGCCGTCCCACAGGCTCCATCCGTGGTCCTGCGTTGCGATGAGCATTGTTCCATCCGAGCGCGGCAGCAGCGAGGTCACCACGTTGCTCGCGAGACCATTCGCCGTCGTGTAGTTCGTGATGCGGCCTCCCTCAATGCGCGACAAGCCTGCCAAAGTTGCCACCCACAGACTTCCATGCGCGTCGCGCGCCATCGCGCCGACCAGGTCGCTGCCCAGTCCATTCGCCTGTGTGTAGATGATCATGTGCGCAGACAAACGCCTCGGCCTCTTCGCTCCCGCCGGAAAGATCAAATGCGCCAGCCCGTGCCGCGTGCCTGCCCACACCGAACCGTCGTCATCCACCAGTAGCGAGCGGATAAAGTCATCCGGCAATCCGTCAGCTTCTGTAAACGAATCGATGGCGCTCCCGCGAAGCCGATTCAATCCATCCGGCGTGCCGATCCAGAGCGATCCATCCGGGCCGGCAGCCAGTGAAAGAATCACATTGCTCAGCAGCACATCGGGCACTGCATACACAGCCGCTTCGCCGGGCCTGCGCACGCGGGACCGCAGAACATTCAACCCGCCGCCATTGGTCCCCACCCACAATGTGCCCCCGCTGTCTTCCACCACCGTGGTCGTCAAGTCAGAAGACAAACCCGCGCGCGCATCAATCGTCCTGAAGCGCTTGTCCCGCAGAATATCGAGGCCGCCGGTTTCGGTTCCGATCCACACATTGCCTTCGCGATCTTCGAGCAGCGAAAGAATCGAGGCGCCTGACAACGAATCCGTTACAGGCAGCGTCTGCACTGTTCCGTTCACCCAGCGCGCGAGCCCCCTATTGGTTCCGATCCACAAACTGCCCTCGCGATCCGCCAGCACAGACTGCACGCGCGTCCCCGGCAGCTCTCTGCCTGGCGCAAGGTTCTGCACTCTCGCACCCTGCTCAATCCGGATTCCGGCTTTTTTGGCAAAAGCGCGCGGGCCCTGCGCATCCTTGAGAAGCAGGCGCACGCCTTCACTCGGCAATGGGTCAAAGGCTTCCTCCACCTGACTTGCCTGCAGCGCCTGTGTCGCTCGGTCTTCGGCAGCGGCGTCGAACCTGCTTCCGTCAAACCGCGCAAAGCCGGCGTCGGTGCGCGCCCACACCGATCCGGCTCCATCCTTCGCCAGCGCGCGAATCGCACTCCCCGGCAGGCCGTTCGTCGTGTTGAATGTCGTGACCGCGCCGTTCTTCCAGCGCGCCAGTCCTTCGCTTGTTCCAATCCACAATGCGCCATCGTTGTCTTCAAGCAGGCAGCGGAAATCGCCGCTGGGCAGAGCCGGAACTGAATTGCGATCGAAGACCGCGAATCCCACCCCATCAAAGCGAGCCAGTCCAGCTTCGGTTCCCACCCACAGGTAGCCATCACGCGTCTGCAACAGGACATGGACGCTGTTCTGCGGCAGCCCGTTCTCCATCACCCACGACTGCCGGCTGTACTCGGCGAGCGGTGTTGCCGGTTCGAGAGCCGCACCCCGCGGCAGGCACGCGATGAGCGCTGCAGCCGTCAGCCAGCCACGGCCTTCTCTTAGGAAACGGCGCGCATTGGAATCTGCCTTCACGTGTGCAAGGGTTCAGCACTTAAACACTAACTGGAGCGGGCTCGAAATGCACCCCGCTCATACGGATAGCCGGGTTCGGCCTCAACCTATCGATTGAGGAACAACTCCCTCGAAGGAACCAAGACGCAGCAGCAGCGCACGGCTAAGCTGTTCCTGTCTCTTGATTGGCCTGTATTTCAACCGGCTCAATACTTGGGTGGCGGCCTCGATCAAGGCAGCCACCCTTTCTTATTTCCCCTTGTCTGCCGCAGGACTGCATGCGCGGCATCGGCCGGCAGCATCGGCTCTGGTACGCTACTCCCGCATGGAAAACCCCGCAATCCTCATTGAAAAACGTCCTCCCCTGGCCGTCGTCACCATCAACCGGCCAAAAGCGCTCAACGCGCTCAGCAGTGCGACGCTGCAGGAACTTGATCGCGCCTTTTCAGACCTGCAGCAGGATTCGTCAGTCCGTGCGGTCCTGCTCACCGGCGCGGGTCGACCGAGCTTTTGCCGCCGGCGCCGACGTGCGCGAACTCGCCGACCTCCCTGCCGATGCCGCACGCGACTTTGCCGCTCGCGGTCAGGCGGTCTTTCGCCGCATCGAAACCATGGGCAAGCCTGTCATCGCCTGCATTCAGGGTTTTGCTCTCGGCGGCGGTTGCGAGCTGGCCATGGCCTGCACCCTCCGGGTCGCGGCAGAAACGGCCCAGCTTGGCCAGCCCGAGGTCAAGCTCGGTGTTATCCCGGGCTATGGAGGCACGCAGCGGCTGCCCCGGCTCGTCGGCCGTGGCTCGGCGCTCAGGCTGCTGCTCACCGGGGCCATTATTGACGCGGCCGAGGCGCTGCGTATCGGGCTCGTCGACGAAGTTGTGCCGGCAGCCGCCATGATGGCACGCGCCGAGGCGCTTGCCCTTGAAATCGCAGCGAACGCTCCGCTTGCCGTCGAGGCCGTTCTGCGTGCTGTGGATGAAGGACTCGATCTGCCGCTCGATCAGGCTCTCGACGGCGAAGCCGGAATCTTTGGCAACCTTTGCGGCACGGCCGACAGGAACGAAGGCATACAAGCCTTTTTGAATAAACGTCTTCCGAGCTGGACCGGACGGTAGGCGCCCACCATAAACGGCCACCTTGATATCCTTGGAACGTGATCCTGGCGTCCAAGAAGAAAAAAGGAGTCGCAGCCCTCGGCCTGCTCCTGGTCGTCCTGCTCGCTGCCTGTCACCGCGAAGAGCAGGCGGTCGAAGGTGTCGCGCGGACGGCTGCCAACGCCGAACTCAAGGCCCAGGCCGCGGCAACTCTACGCGATCAGCAGCGCAATGTACTCGCTAGCATTCCACTGCCCACCAGAAGCATGTACGTCAACATTCGCGAAGCCGGCGAGTGGGCCAATCCTTTCCTCTCTATTGAAGCCGACACCCTCGACCTGCGCATCAGCCTGGCCGATGCCAACCCAAGCGAGGTGGGTGAGGGAACCATGCTGCGCCCCGCTGCGGCGCGCCGGCAGGAGCTGCAGCTTCGGCCCGCTGAGCTTGCTGAAGCCATTGTTGCGGTGCCACCCAGCGCATGGCGCTACGGCCGGGTTATCGCCGTTGCCGAGGCGCCCGGAGCCAGCGCCAAGGACCGGCCGAAAGTCCGCCGCAACCTCGAAATCGCCATTCAGCAACTGAATGACCTCGGCATCGTTGTTGAAGAGTGGCCAGGCCGCTAGCTCCTTCTCTTCCGCCTTTCCAGAGCCAAGTCCCTAAGAAATCAGCTATCTCCGCAGGAATTCCAGATCTCATTACCAAAAGGCACATCTTCGCAGGCCACCAGAGCCGCCGCATCGGCATCCTAGGAATCAGAAAAACATGGAGCGTCAGGGGGAGCAGAGCAACCTGCTCTATAAGGACGCAAGATGAACGGCAAGCAAGGGCTTGATGTCAGTGCGGTACTTCGGACTGTGTTGTATCTTCTGGACGAGACAGACTACCCGCAAAAGAACTCTTCCGCGGTGGTGTCGTTGAGGTCCTGTATGCATAAGGCTATTGTGGATATCGAATCGGAGTTGCGCGGCAAGCCGAATTAGGCCGGATGAAGTTAGAGATAAAGACATCGGTCTTCGCAAAGGACCGCCTGCGGCGCAGCTTTTCAGAGAGGCAGTTTAAAGCATGGAATCCAGGTCACCTCGAATCCTCCATGTGTTGCGCGAGACAATCGAGCAGGCAGAAAACACGCCGGGGCTCGGCCCGGGCGATCCCGGCGTCGTCCAGCTCCAGCAAATTCTCACACGCTGGACTGCGGAACGCGACGCTGAAAGTGCCGGCGAACTCGGTGTTGCCGGCGACGGCTCAGCGCGAACCGATCTCCTGCGGGAAAAATGATTGCCGCGCGGAAGCGCGCTACCATTTCCCCAGTGACTCCATCCGGCTTTCCGATACTCCAGAACTTCGCACCGCTCGACCACGAGAGCTTCGCCGCTCATCGAGAGCTTGAGGCACGCCTCAAGGCAACGCTCCGCGGCGATGTTCGCTTCGATCTGCCTTCGCGAGCCTTGTACGCCGCGGACGCTTCAAACTATCGCCAGCTTCCCATCGGAGTCATCAATCCACGCGATGCAGCCGACGTTGAAGCTGCACTTGCTGCCTGCCGAGCTACAGGCGCAGCCGTGCTGCCGCGTGGCGCCGGAACCAGCCTCTCCGGTCAATGCGCCAACGTCGCCGTCGTCTTTGACTTCTCGCGCTACATGAACGCCCTGGAATCGATGGATCCAGAGGCCAAGCTTGCCCGGGTGCAACCCGGTATCGTGCTTGATCGCCTGCGCGATGCTGCCGAGCGGCATCAGCTCACCTTCGCGCCTGACCCGGCCACGCACTCCCGCTGCACCCTGGGAGGCATGATCGGCAACAACAGTTGCGGCGTGCACGGCTTGCTCGGCGGCAAAACTGTCGACAACGTTGAAACTCTCGACATCCTCCTCTACGACGGCACAAAAATGACCGTCGGTCCCACCAGCCCACAGCAGTTGCAAAGCCTCATCCATGGGGGAGGCCGCACGGGAGAAATCTACGCAGGCCTCGCGCGCATTCGCGACCGTTATGCGAATCTGGTGCGCGAAAAATTTCCGCGCATTCCCCGCCGGGTCTCCGGCTACAACCTCGACGAGCTGCTCGATGAAAACGGCTTCAACATCGCGCGCGCCCTCGTCGGCAGCGAAGGCACCTGCGCCACTGTCGTCTCCACGACGCTGAATCTCACCGCAAGCCCACCCTTCCGCGTGCTCACCGTGCTCGGCTTCAACGATCCCTTTCTCGCAGCCGACGCCGTGCCGCGCACTTTGGAATATCGCCCCATCGGCCTTGAGGGCTTCGACCATCTGCTTGTCGAATTCATGCGCCGCAAGGGCCTCGCCCTCAAAGAGCTCGATCAGCTTCCGCCCGGCGTCGGCTTTCTTCTTGTCGAAATGGGCGCGTGGAGCGAGCAGGAGGCGCACGCAAAAGCCGAGGATCTGGCGCGCGACTGCCAACGCTGGCCCACCGCCCCCGTTGCGCACATCTGCACACCCGCTGAAGCCGCAAGCGTGTGGTTCGTGCGCGAATCCGCGCTGGGCGCCGTCGTCTTTGTGCCTGGTGAGCCCGACCGATGGGAAGGCTGGGAAGACGCTGCCGTTCCTCCTGAAAAACTTGGCGCCTACCTGCGCAGCATCACGGCGCTGATGGCTGAGTACGGATACAGCAGCCCTCTATACGGCCACTACGGCCAGGGCTGCGTCCACATGCGCATCAACTTTGACTTCCGCTCCGAGCAGGGCTTGCGCTGCTTTCGCGAATTTCTCGATCGCGCCACAGATGTCGTTTTGCACCACGGCGGCTCGCTGAGCGGTGAACACGGCGACGGCCAGGCCCGCGCGGCGCTGCTTCCCAAAATGTTCGGTCCCGAGCTGATGCAGGCCTTTCGCGAGTTCAAAATGCTCTGGGACCCCCACAACCGCATGAACCCCGGCAAGCTCATGGATGCGGTGCGTGTTTACGACCCCGTCGAGAACCTTCGCACCGAGCGAACTGCCGGCGCAGAGAGCAACGCCGCGCTTGAAACACATTTTGCCTTCCGTGCTGATGGTGGCTCCTTCGAGCGCGCCACCGAGCGTTGCGTCGGCGTCGGCGCATGCCGCAAGACTGTTGGCGGTGTCATGTGCCCCAGCTATCGCGCCACCGGCGAGGAGAAGCACTCCACCCGTGGCCGCGCCCGCCTGCTGGCGGAAATGCTTAGCGGCGCACTGCACCAGGAAGGATTCCGCAGCGACGGCGTTCACGAAGCTCTCGATTTGTGCCTGAGCTGCAAGGCCTGCAAATCAGAGTGTCCCGTGCAGGTGGATATGGCCGCCTGGAAATCGGAGTTCCTCGCGCAGCATTACAAGGGCCGCCTGCATCCGCTCAACCACTATCTCTTTGCGTTCGCTGACAAATTCGCCCGCTGGGGATCGCTTGCCCCCGCGCTCACCAACGCAGTCCTCGCCGGTCCCATCACCAGCGGCCTGGTCAAAAGAATTGCCGGCGTGGCGCCTGAGCGCGCAATGCCGCGTCTTGCGCCAAAACCCTATCTGAAAGCCCGCACACCCGCTCCCGCGCAAACAAAAGATGCGGTGTCGCCTGTGCTCCTCTGGACCGATACGTGGAACAACTACTACCATCCGCAAATCCTCGCCTCGGCTGAAACCGTCCTCGCCTCGGCCGGGTTCTCCGTTGAAACAGCGCCGCGCCATATCTGCTGCGGCAGGCCCTTGTACGATTTCGGCTTGCTTGACGACGCGCGCCGCTATCTTGCCCGCATCCTTGAGCAGATGGCCCCGCAAATCGATCGGGAGCTGCCCTTCATCTTTCTAGAGCCGAGCTGCGCCAGTGTCTTCAAAGACGAGTTGCTTGAGCTGTTCCCGAAAGATGAACGGGCAGAACGGCTCAGCAGGCAGGTCTGGCTCCTTGCCGACTGGCTAGCTGAGAAAGCCCCCGGCTTCGGAGTGGGCCGTCTTGTCGGCGCGCATATCCTGCTGCACGGCCATTGCCATCACAAGGCCGTCTTCGGCGGGCCGGCAAATGAGATCGCGGTTCTGCGCAAGGCCGGCGCGCAGGTGGATGCAATTCAAGCGGGCTGCTGCGGTATGGCCGGGCCCTTCGGTTTCGAGGCCGATAAGTTCGAAGTTTCAAAGGCCATCGCCAACCAGGAGCTGCTGCCTGCCGTGCGCGCTGCCGATTCCATGACCATTGTCGTTGCCGACGGCTTCAGTTGCCGCGAGCAGATCAGCCAACTCGGCAACACCCATGCCATGCACTTCGCCGAAGTCATGGCCAGAAGCTGCGGCTGCGGTGGATGAGGGCGGAGTCTGCCATGCGCTACCATGGAAATTCATCCGCGAGGTTGGCTCATGTTCGTCGTCGTATGGCAGTTTGAAATTGCCGAGGAGAAGATTTCCCAGTTTGAAGCCGCCTACGGGCCCGATGGCGCCTGGGCGCAGCTTTTTCGCCGGTCTGCCGAGTACAAGGGGACCGAACTGCTCCGCGACGCCTACATCCCCGGCAACTATCTCACCATCGATCGCTGGTCCAGCGAAGACGCTTTCCGGGCATTCCGCAAGGACCACGATGCCGACTACGAGAGCCTTGACCGAAGCTGCGATGCCTTAACCCGCAGCGAAACCCGCATCGGCGCCTACACCGTCTGATTGAATCGAGCAGGCAGAGGCACCAACGCCCGCCCCGCTGTTTTCGGTTCCCCTATTTGCCGACGAGTTGCATATTCGCGTAGTAGCCCGCCGACGTGCGCACTACTGCATTCGGCCTGTCCACGCGCAATTGCAGAGCATGGTACGCGTTGGGGCGGTCGCTGTCAGACCCTTCAAAGGCCAGCTGGTAGCCCGCTGCTGCATTACGAACGGCCATCTGCAACTCGGAGAGAATGTTTTTCGAAGTTACAACGACTGCTCCGCCTGAGTGCTCGGCGATTACCTGCAACGCAAGGTTGGGAAACTGTGCGTCGTTTACACCGCCGACACCTTTGAGAAAGCTTTGGTAGTAGAAAGGCGAGGCTCTTCCGTCGTCGAAGGGATCGAGGCAATAGGTAGTCACCTGGAATTGACGAAGCCCGTTGTGAATTTGACGACGGAATTGAAGAGCCAGTTCCTTTGCGCCGTGCTCGATTGATTTTCGATACCCGGAAGCAAAGGCCAGCCTGGGCTGATGATGAGCAGCAGCTTGCGGCCGGGAAGGCCCGCGGTCCACGTCGCAAGCTCGGTGAACTGGCCGGTTGACATGTCGAAGCGTTGGCCAATACCGCCCTGCGTATCGCTATCGACGGTGCGCAGCGCGGGCCGCAACTTGTCGAGCGCGGCGTCCAGTTCGTTGCCGTCTTTTGAAAATTTCGGGTCGATCTTCAGCCCCGAGTCAGAAAGGAACGCCAGTGTCGTCGGATTCGCCAGCCTGCCCTCGTCCCGCTTGGGGAACCGTCCCACCTGATCGCGCTCTTTGGCAACGATATCCAGGTCAGAGTTGATTGCGTCGATCACGATGACGACGCGGGCCGGCTCCCAGTCCAGGGTCTCCGCTTCAAGGGCCCGGAACGCCGAGATATCTTTCGGCTGACCGTTGTCGAGAAGCGTGAAATCGCCCGCTTGCAGGCCGGGAATCGGCTGCCCCTTCTTGTCGGTAACCACAACGTTGAGGATGATCCGGTTCTTATCGGTTACCGGAGTCTGGGGCTGATTAAGTGCCTCGATTCGCACTTGGGCGATCAGGCTGACCGCCCCAAGCGTAAGAGCGATCCACCCCGAGATACAGCGCGATACAGTCCGGCTGACTAGCGCCCGATTGAGCGGCATTTGACCCTTGGTTCCCATTAGATTTTGTTCTGCAGTTCGGTCGATGAAAGCATATTCGCCGGCGGCGCGACAAAGGGGGGCCGAAGGTTCTTCACTGTTTCTTCGCTTTTTCTGCCGAAACAGTGCCTTCTCCTGCTACAATCCCATCGAATCCACCATGCCGCCGCGTGTTGTCTTGTTCTTTTCTATGGGTCGCGCCAGGCGAGCAAAGTCCCCTCAGGAGTAGTCGCCAATGGCGGTTGATGATCGTGCAAAAGCTGTAGAACTGGCCCTTTCACAGATTGAAAAACAGTTCGGCAAGGGGTCGATCGTCCGGCTCGGTTCCAAGGAAGCCTTGCTTCCTATTGCGGTTATCTCTACTGGATCCATCAGTTTCGACGCAGCCCTGGGTGTCGGCGGCGTCCCTCGGGGCCGCGTCACTGAGGTCTTCGGGCCTGAGTCTTCCGGCAAGACGACCATCACCCTCCAGATCATCGCCGAGGCGCAGCGCGCCGGCGGCATGGCAGCCTTCGTCGATGCTGAGCACGCCCTCGACCCCGGCTACGCGAAGAAACTCGGCGTCGATACCGATAACCTGCTGGTCTCGCAGCCCGACAGCGGCGAACAGGCCCTTGAGATCACTGAAGCACTCGTCCGCTCCGGCGCCATCGACGTCCTCGTCGTCGACTCCGTTGCTGCACTGGTTCCCAAAGCCGAACTAGACGGCGAAATGGGCGACTCGCACATGGGCCTGCAGGCCCGCCTCATGTCGCAGGCTCTGCGCAAACTCACCGGCTCGGTCGCCAAGTCGCGCACGGCCCTTATTTTCATCAACCAGATCCGCGAAAAGATCGGCGTCATGTTCGGCAACCCTGAAACCACCACCGGCGGCCGCGCCCTCAAGTTCTACTCCTCGGTGCGCGTGGATATCCGCCGCATCGCCGCCGTCAAAGAAGGCGACACCGTCGTTGGCTCGCGCACCAAGGTCAAGATCGTCAAGAACAAGGTGGCCGCGCCCTTCCGCGAAGCCGAGTTCGACATTCTCTACGGAGAAGGCATCAGCCGCGAAGGCGACGTGCTCGATCTCGGCGTCACGCATAACGTCGTTGAGAAGTCGGGTGCATGGTATAGCTACAGCGGCGAGCGTATTGGCCAGGGCCGCGAAAATACCCGCAACTTCCTCAAGGAAAACAAGGAGATCTTCGCGAAGATGGACGCCGAAGTCCGGAAGCGCCTTGGCATCGCCGGTGCTGCCAGCGCTGATGTGCCCGAGGTGCCGGCTGCCGGTCCGGCCGAAGCCAAAGAGGCAGTCCGCGCGCGCCGCGGATAATCAAGACTCGAGTTGTATCCGGAAAAGCGGCCCCTGTGGGGAGCCGCTTTTTTGGTTCAGGCCCGCGGTTGGAACGCCACCTCAGATCTTTTCGTACACTCTTCAGTGCGATGTGTCTCTCTATGTTTTGAAGCTCGGAGGCCAATGGGGATCTTTCGTCGAAGATCGGCGCCGATTCTGACGCGTCTGGAGAGTTTGACGCGGCTCACGAGCTTGATCGCAGGCGCGGCCAGTCTCCTCTGCCTTCTCGCGCTGCCGGTGGCTCTCTCGGCGCAGGCTTCTCCGCAATCAGGCGCAACCACTCTTCCCTCGAATGACTCCTCGTCCGCGGGTCTTCAGGGCGTCCTTGATCTCACCGGGCCATGGCGCTTTCAGCTGGGCGACGATCCACGCTGGGCCGATCCCTCCTTCGATGACTCCTCCTGGCCGGTCGTAGTCCTCGATCAGCCACTCGCTGCCCAAGGCGTTTCGCCCTATTCCGGCTACAGCTGGTACCGCATCCGCATCGAGCCCGGGCAAACGGCGGTGCTTACGCACTCCGGAAAGCTGCTTTCCTTGCTGGTCACTCCCGCCAACGTCGGTCAGGTGGCTGTTTATCTCAACGGCGTCGAAGCCGGGCATACCCTCGGAATGACCATTCAGCCATCCGAATTCCTTTCACCGCCTCTCAGAGTCGGCTACGCGGCCAGCGTCCCGATCGAGCTTGCGATCCGAACATGGACCGGTCCCAACCCTGTCGCCCGAAACGGACTCCTCGATCGCGTCGAGCTGGGAACCTCGGATGAAATCGCCGTCCGGTTCTCCGCGGCCGAAGCCCGCCGCTGGGATGAGCACGCCATCATGCCTCTCGCCATGGGTTTCCTCTTTCTTTGCGTGGCAGCACTGGGTGCGGCTCTCTACATCGCGCAGCGGCGTCACTCGGAATATCTCTGGCTCGGCCTTCTTTGTCTTTCCGTCGCGGCGGGCGAGGCTGCCGGCGCTGCGTTCGGTTTGCATTGGATTTCACTGTGGGCTTACGGAGCCTTTATTGCGTTCTCAGGCCGCATCTTCATGGCGGTCACGCTTGAATTCGTTCTCCGCTTTACGGCAAGCGATATGCGCCGTTGGGTGCGTCCTTTTCAGGTTGCTGTCTTGCTGTTGCCATTCGCATATTTCATCCCTTCGGCCCAACTCTACGATCTGCTGTCCCTGGCCGCGCAGGTCGGCTTCTGCGCCCTGGTCTGTGCTTTGCTCTTTCGAGCATGGCGAAAAGGCAGCACAGAGGCGGTAGTTATGCTGCTTCCTTTCCTTCTTGCCGCCCTTGCCGATCTCATCGATTTTGCCACCGCGCGGGATTGGCTGCCTGCGCGTTTTGCGCCTCATAATTTCCACTGCGGCCCCGTCATCTTCACCATGAGCGCCGTCGCCTTCCTCATCTTTCTTGCCAGCCTCGTTGCCATCATCCTCTACCGGTTCATTCGCGTCAGCCAGGATGAGCAGCGCTCTAATGCGGAAATCTCAGCTGCCCGCAGTGTGCAGGCCCTCCTGATCCCCACCCAGCTGCCCTCGACCCGCAACTTCATGCTTGAGAGCGCTTACCTTCCAATTCACGGTGTCGGCGGTGATTTCTTTCAGGTGCTGCCTCTGAAGGACGATTCGCTGCTCATCGTCGTCGGGGACGTCAGTGGCAAGGGCCTTCAGGCAGCGATGAATTCGAGCACCCTCGTCGGCGCTTTGCGGAATGAGCTATCCCACGACCCGGCTACCGTTCTGTCGCACCTCAATCACGTTTTGATCGGTGCAGTCTCGGCCCCCGGCGCAGTTCCCGAGCTGGATGCCGCGCCCTGCTTTGCTACCTGCCTCTGCGCCAGGATTTATCCCGATGGCTCGCTCGCCATCGCCAACGCCGGCCACCTCAGCCCCTACCGGGATGGCCGCGAGCTTGAGCTAGAGCCCAGTCTGCCCCTTGGCGTCATCGCAGATGCCGAGTACACGGAGTCTACCTTCCAGCTTGACCGCGGTGACCGGCTCATCTTCCTCTCTGACGGCGTTGTTGAAGCCACCAACCCCCACGGCGAGCTCTTCGGCTTTGAGCGCACCCAGCAGGTCAGCAACGAGTCCGCGCGCTATATTGCCCAGACTGCCCAGCGCTTCGGCCAGACCGATGACATCACCGTCGTATCTCTTTACGTCACCTCACGCACAGCGGAGCGCGCCAGTCGTGAGGTCACGCGTTCGAGCTGAGGCAATGAGCGCATCGCGCTGAAGGAGAGGTATTTCGTGAAAGAGTACAAGTTTATCGGCGTGATGCTGAGCATGTTGACTTTGCCGGTCCTCGCGCAATCTGTTCCTGGCGGCACATCGCCTACGACGAATCGTTTAGTCCTGGCTCAGACGCACGAATACTTGAGACAGCCGAATGGACTGGAAAAGCTAAGTGCACGCGTAGGCGACATCACGCTGAACGAGCCTGATGAGAGATGGGGCCAACAACATGACCTGTCTTCTCTCGTCGAAGGGAGCGATCTCATCGTCGTTGCCACAATTTCAAAGATGCAGGGCTACCTGGCAGAGGACGGCGACAGCGTTCGCACAATCTGCACCGTGCAGGTGAACTCGGCATTGAAGGGGAGGCAGGCCAAGGATCTTGCGATAGATATAGCTGGTGGCAGCCTGGTGCTTTCGACTGGCCACACGGCTGCCATTCACACGTCTTTGCTGGACTCTCTTGAGGTTGGCAAGGCATACGTCTTCTACCTGAAGGCAGAGGATGGCAGGTATCATGTTTTCGGCGCGATACAGGGTGTAATGCCCTTGTCCGAGTTAGGCGATGAGGTGCATCTCGCTGACAAGGATCCTGTCCAAAGTGTTGCCCTGCGCAGGGATGTGGATGGGCTGTCCCTGGCCGCTCTCAGGAATCGAGTTGCCGACTTCGTCTCCGCAAATTAACGGCACCCGCGAAACTTCAGCCGTCCGTCCAGAGGCGCTTGTCCCTGGCGGGCGGCCTGATTTCAGCGTCCCCCACTTTCATGCCGTAAAATCGCCTTGAGCCGACTCAATGAGCGTGAAAGTCCTCTATCCTGGCACCTTCGACCCGCCCACCAATGGGCACATCGATCTCATCCAGCGTGGGTCCAAGCTCTTTGACCACCTCACGGTCGCTATCCTCAAGAACCCGGTCAAGAATCCCTTATTCACCGTCGAAGAGCGCGTCGAGATGCTCCGCGAGTCCACCAGTTCGCTCGGCAATGTCTCCGTCGCCACATTCGACGGCCTCATGGTGGAGTTTGCCCGCCAGCTTGGCGCCACCGCCGTGCTCCGCGGCATTCGCGCCATCTCTGACTACGAGCATGAGTTTCAGATGGCCCTCATGAATCGCCGCCTCGCCCCCGAAATCGAAACTGTCTTCCTGCAGCCCGCGGGTCGATACTCCTTCGTCAGCTCCCGCATGCTCAAGGAAGTCTTCAGCTTCGGCGGAGACGTCACCGGGCTCGTTCCGCCCAATGTGTTGAAGCGCCTCAGGGGCCGCATCGGCTCGAACGTGTAGGTTCTCAGCACCCGACGAAATCCGGTTCGCGCACCTTTGCCTTCGCTGCGAAATCTGTCAAGATGGAAGAGCTATGACAGTTTCTGCCCCCGCCAAGGTCTTCGCCGAACGCATCGGCCGCATTGAGGTTTCCGCAACCATGGCTGTCTCTGCCGAGGCAGCAAAACTGCGTTCCCAGGGCATCAACCTGGTCGATTTCGGAGCCGGAGAGCCGCACTTTCCCACGCCCCGTCACATCAAAGACGCCGCCATCGTCGCCATCGAAGAGAACTTTACCCGGTACACAGTTGTGCCCGGCATTCCCGACGTGCGCAAGGCGATCGTCGAGCGCCATGCCTGCGACTTCGGCTCCGACTACGGCATCGACGAGGCAATCTTCACCGCGGGCGGCAAGCTCGCGCTCTTCAACACCATCCAGGTGCTCATCGACCACGGGGACGAAGTCATCCTGCCCGTTCCGTACTGGGTCAGCTTCAAAGACATCATCCAGTACGCGGGCGGCAAGGTCATCTTTCTCGAAACCAAAGAGGAAGAGAACTTCCGCATCACCGCCGACGCCATCGAGAAGTCCATTACGCCACGTACCAAGGCGATCATTCTCAACTCGCCGTCCAATCCTGCCGGCTCTGTCGTCTCCGCCGAGGATCTCGAGCGTATTGTGCACCTCGCGCACGACCACGGCATCTTCCTCCTGCTCGACGAGTGCTACGTCTACCTTAACTACGCGGGAGTCCCGGTCTCAGGCGGGTCCTTCACCTGGGCCAAACAGAATCTCGTGGTGCTCGGGTCGCTCTCGAAGACCTATTCGATGACCGGCTGGCGCGCCGGCTATGCCCTGGCTCCAAAGCAGGTGGTGGCCAACCTCAGCAAGCTGCAATCGCAATCCACGTCCAACGCGACCAGCATCGTTCAGAAAGCAGCAATTGCAGCCGTCGCCGGTCCACAGGACTGCGTCGGTCAGTTCCGCGCCGAATTCATCGAGCTGCGCGACTACATGCTCGGCAGGCTAGCCGAGATTCCCGGTGTTACCTGCACAAAACCCGAAGGCGCCTTCTACGTCTATCCCAATATCTCGGCCTTCCTCGGCAAGGGCGGCATCCGCACCGCCACCGAGCTAGCCACACGCCTGCTGCATGAGGGGCATGTCGTCACCGTACCGGGCGAGGCTTTTGGCACCGCCGAACACATTCGCATCTCCTACCCGGTAACGAAGCAAAGCATCGATGAAGGCACCCGCCGCATGGGCGAGTTCCTCACCAGCCTGGTCTGAGTTTTCCGCGCTCTCATCGTTGCGCAGTCTCTTGAAATACCTTCATTTCCCCAAATGAGACGGGGGGCTGTGCAAATGCGCCTTCCGTCAAGTAGGATGAGTTTTCCATGCCGAGTCCGATCGATTTTCGTCCAGTGATTCTTGCCGGCGGAAGCGGTACACGCTTCTGGCCCCGCTCGCGCCGTGCCCACGCCAAACAGGTTCTGGCGCTCGATGGCGAGCGCTCCATGATTCAGCAGACAGTGGAGCGGCTGAAACCCGTGGCTCCTGTCGAGAAGACCTGGGTAATCACCAATGAGCTTCTCGCCTCTGAAATTGCCGACCAGCTCAGCGGCGTTCCCCGTGCGCAGATTCTCGAGGAACCTGTGGCGCGCAACACCGCGCCCGCCTGCGGTCTCGCGGCATTTCTCATCGAGCGCGACAATCCGAATGCGGTTCTCGGCATCTTTCCTTCCGACCACGTCATCGCCGATGAGCCACGCTTTCTCAAGGCGCTCCAACAAGGCATTGCCCTCGCTGCCGCTGGCGAAAACATGGTGGTGCTCGGCATTGAGCCCACGCGCCCTGAAACCGGATACGGTTACATTGAAACCGGCGACAGTCTTGGCGACGACTCGGCCCTTCATGTCCGCCGCTTTACTGAGAAGCCCAATGCGCACCGGGCTGAGGATTTTGTTTCCGCGGGCAACTACTTCTGGAACTCCGGCATATTTCTCTGGTCGGCACGCACCCTTGCCAACGCCGTGCGCGAACATCTGCCTGAGACCGCCCCGTTGCTTGAGGGTATTGCGGCGGCCTATGGAACCCCGGCATTCGAAGAGACCTTCCGCAGCCTTTATCCCAGGTGCGAAAACATCTCCGTTGACTACGCCGTGCTTGAGCCGCGTTCTGCCAAGGGCGAGCATCTTTCGCGCCTCTACTGCCTACCCGCAGAGTTCTCCTGGAACGATCTTGGATCCTGGGCTTCGCTCTACGAGTATCAGCTTGAGTCCCGCCTGCTGGGCGATGGCGATGGCAACGTGGCTGAAACCGAAGGCCATCTCGCCATCGAGGCAGGGAACAACTACATTTTCAGCCCCAGGAAGTTCGTTGCTCTCGTGGGCGTCGAAAACCTGGTCATCGTCGATACCGAAGATGCGTTGCTCATCGCGCATCGCGACCACTCGCAGGATGTAGGCAAGATCGTGAAGGAGCTGGACATCTCCGGCCGCAGCGAACTGATCTGAACCCGGCGGCCATTTCTGGCCGCTCCGCTCCGTCTGCTATTTTCATCGGTGAGTTTGCCTGTGTGCGACGGGGCTGGTTTGCCGCCTTCAATCGCTGTGCCCCTATCTCTCAAACTGGAAGCGAAAATAAACGTGGCTCACACGCAAATCAAGTTCGGCACTGATGGCTGGCGCGGCATCATCGCCGACGACTTCACCTTTGCCAACGTGCGCACCGCCGCTGAAGCCATTGCCGCGTACGTGCACGAGCAGGAAGATCCCGCCAAAGGCCTCTGCATCGGCTACGACTCCCGCTTCGGTTCGAAAGCCTTTGCCGGCGCCTGCGCCGAGGCGATCGCCGCCACCGGAATCCACGTCATGCTCGCCAACGACATTACGCCCACCCCTGCGCTAAGCTTCGGCGTGCGCGAGCGCGGCGCCGCCGGTGGCATCATGATCACCTCGTCGCACAACCCTGCCCAGTGGAACGGCGTGAAATACAAGGCATGGTACGGCGGCTCGGGCAAGCCCTCGATTATTGCCGCAATCGAGACATATCTAGGCAAGCCAGTCGCGCGCACCGCCGCGCCTGCGCCCATTCAGCAGGTCGATTTCCTGCCCACCTATCTCAATGCCGTCGAGAGCTTCGCCGACCTCGACCTCATCGCGCGTTCCGGCAAAAAATTCGCAATCGACTCCATGTACGGCGCAGGCCGCACCATTCTTTCGGATATTTTCAAGCGCATCGGCGTCACCCACGTCCAGATTCGGGGCACGGTCAATCCGCTCTTTCCCGGCATCAACCCCGAGCCCATCGAGCCTCACATCCGTGCCCTCGGCGAGGCCGTGGTCGAGTATCAATGCGACGCTGGCCTCTGCACCGACGGCGACGCCGACCGCATCGGCGCAACCGACGAACATGGAAACTTCGTCGATCCGCACAAGATCTTCTCCGTGCTGCTGAGCTGGGTGCTGCGCCGCAAGGGCTGGCCCGGCGCGGTCACACGCGCCTTCAATACAACGAAAATGCTTGACCGCATCTGCGCCAAACATGGCCGCGAGCTCATCGAGCACGGCATCGGCTTCAAATATGTTTGCGACTACATGCTCGACCGAGAAATCGTCATGGGTGGCGAAGAATCAGGCGGCATCGGATTTCAGCGCCACCTGCCCGAGCGCGATGGCCTGCTGAACGCGCTGCTGCTCGCCAACGTCATGGCCGAAGAAAACAAGACCCTCGGCCAGCTCGTTGCCGACCTGCAGGCAGAATACGGCGAGCACCAGTACGGGCGTATCGACCTGCACATTCCCGACGACGTCAAGAACGCAGCCATCGCGAAGGCGAAGTCTCTCATGCCCGGCGATCCCGCAATCGCCGGAATGCCCGTCCTGCGGGTTGAAACCCTCGACGGCGTCAAATTCTTTCTCGACAATCCCGAGGCGAAGACCAAGCCCAACGCCGCTGAAACCTGGATCCTCTTCCGCGCCAGCGGCACCGAGCCGCTGATGCGCATCTACACTGAGTCAACGTCGAAGGAAGCCGTCGCAAAGCTGCTCGAAGCGGGACGCAAGTTTGCATTGGGAGAGTGAGCCATGTTCATCCACATATTCGGGTTTCGCTGGAAGCCGCAGGCTACCGACGTCGACAAACTTCGCGCGCAGAAACATATCCTCGCATTTCGCGGGAACATTCCCGGCTTGATTGAAGTACACGTCGGTCCGAATCTCTCACCGCGCGGCCAGGGCTACACCTTCGCAGGCCTTATGACCTTCACTGACAAAAAGGCGTACGACGCCTACACGAAGTATCCTTCACACCTTGCTTTGCTTGAGTGGCTCGTGCCGCTCATCGATCCAGTCGAGCTGGATTTCGAAGCATAGATCCTCGCCCCCGAACTGCTTCCTGCTGAGAAATCATTGAGCAGAGTTGTTATTTTCTTGACAAATATGTTGTGTATACGCAATATAGTGTCGTGCATGAAAACGGAAAACAGCCACCGCCTGGAGAAAGCGGACTTTACAACCGCATTGCGGTGCTGCGCGCCGAGCGCGGAACGACACGCCAACAGCTCGCTGATGCCGTGGATGTGAACTACCAGACCATCGGATTCCTGGAGCGTGGTGACTACGGGCCGAGCCTCAAACTCGCCTTCGCGATCGCGGAGTACTTCGGGTTGCCGATTGAGGCCATCTTCTCGACCGAGGCGTTCCAGCCACTCAGTCAACAAGTCTATGGGGTAAGGAAATGAAGAGTGATCTCGTTGTTTTGGGCAAGCACATCAGCGTGGCCTCTCGGAGCCGCCGCCGCTGGATCGTGGCGCTTACGTATGGAGGGTTCGCGGCGTGGATCATCGAGTTTGTGTGGTTCTCTGACCATGGTGTCCTGGCCTCTGCTTCCATGGCCGTCGCGGTTCTGTTCGCCTTCGTGTTTTCATCGATCGCCGGATCACACTACGATCCTGCCGATGAGCGCCAGAGCCGTCGGCGCGAACATGCTCATTATGTTGCTTACTGGCAACCGAGCAAATTTCTCATACTCGCGCTTTTTGCCAGCTACTTGAGGGGACCGAATCCGATCACCCCTCTGGCAGGCCCCGTTCTGCGCGCGATGCTAATGCAATTGCCCTTTGCATTACTCGCCGCGACGGCGGTTTTATATATTTCGCTCCCTCAGGCGATTCTTCTGTGGACCGAGCCGGACATGGAGACTGGATTATGAGAGCGGAGCTTGTGTTGCTGGGCAAACGTTTTGACATGGCCCCACGCGCGCGGCGGCGCGCACTGGTCATCGCAATCTATGTTGCACTCGGCATCTTTATCGCCACGCTCTGGTACACCACGCATCTGCGCGGCCTGGGTAGCTATATCATTTTTGCTGCGATCTTCGCCTGCCGCTCCTTTCTCGGTGGCTACTATCGCGGAGGGCTGGTCAAACCATTTCAGTACTACGCTCCGCGAAACGCGCAGATGCCGCCGCCGCTGCTGGCATTAAAGCTGCATCTATACAAGCCGGTACTGCAGGCCGATGAGGGCGGATTCCGCAACGACGAACGTGAGATCCATCAGCGCGATCATGCGCATTATCTGGCGTACCAGGCGGTCAGCGTGGTGATCTCGATGATCGTCTTCATTGCTCTGTTACGCATGAGCAGACTGAACTTGATCCCGGTTCAGATTGCGCCCGATGAGCTCTACTATGGGCTCGGCCTGATCGCAATCGTGCTGCTCGTCACTCTGCCACAAGTGATTCTGCTTTGGACTGAGCCCGACATGGAACCGCCGGCGGATTTCGCGGAAGAAGGCTAAACGCCCTCACCCACTCCGCCAACCACCGCGATCTTCGCCCGCTTGCCCAGCCGCACCACCAGCTTCACCGGCAGAGTGTCGAGTGGAACCACCGCTGCCGTCACCGTCTCGCCGTCAATCTTCACGGCCTTCTCGGTGATCTTGCGGTTAGCCTCGGCACCGCTTGCGGCGAGCCCAAGCTGCGTCAGCAATTTTGCGGTGCGGATCTGCAATTCACCCGCAGGGCACGAGGGGCTCACAAGGTCGCCATAGGCAATGTGAACCTCTTCGAGATTCTCCGCCGTCTCTTTCTGCTGAAACATGCGCGCCCAGTTTTCGCCGGCGCTCTCTGCCGCGCCCTCACCATGAAAGCCCGTCACAATCAAATGCGCCAGCTTCTTCTTGGCGTCCATCGGGTGGACGCTTCCCGCAGCCACCTGACCCTTCAGCGCCTCAACCTCCGAGCCGCGAAGATCGGTCAAAAAAAGAAAATACTTCCACATCAGCTCGTCGGAGATCGACATCAGCTTGCCGTACATCTCCTGCGGCGGCTCGTTGATGCCGATCGCGTTGTTGAGCGACTTCGACATCTTCTGCACCCCGTCCAGGCCTTCCAGAATCGGCGTCATCAGCACGATTTGCGGCTTCTGGCCATAGTGGCGCTGCAGCTCACGTCCGCACTGCAGATTGAACCTCTGGTCCGTTCCGCCCAGCTCCACATCACACTGCAGCGCCACCGAGTCATACCCTTGCATGACTGGGTACAAGAGCTCGTGCAGGCTGATCGGCTGCTCTGCCTGGAACCGCTTGTGGAACTCGTCGCGCTCCAGCATCTGCGAAACCGTAAAGTGCGCCGTCAGCCGGATCGTGCCTTCGTATCCCAGCTTCCCCAGCCACTCCGAGTTGTAGCGAATTTCGGTGGCCTGGGCGTCGAGAATCTTGAAGACCTGCTGCTTGTAGGTTTCGGCGTTGGCGTCAATCTGTTCGCGTGTGAGCGGCTTGCGCGTTACGTTGCGACCCGTGGGGTCGCCGATCAAAGAGGTAAAGTCACCCACCAGAAAAATGACCTGATGGCCGAGCTGTTGAAAGTGCCGCAGTTTCCGCATCAGCACCGTGTGACCCAGGTGCAGGTCCGGAGCGGTGGGGTCAAAGCCGGCCTTCACGCGCAGCGGGCGGCCGGTTTTTCGGCTTTCTTCGAGGCGCTCGCGCAGGTCGGCCACACGGATAATTTCTGCCGCGCCCTTCTGCAACAGATCCATTTGTTCATCGACGGGTAAGAACGTGCTCATGCCGTCTTTCAGTATAAGGTCCGGAATTTAAAGCAGCAGAAGGGGAAAGGCAGCCGATGCCTTCGCAAGCGCGCGTTCCGAGCGTTCTGCCTGCCGCTCAAGCGTCTCCACCCGGCCGCGCAACCGCTGGTTGGCCTGGAGCAGTTCGCCGACCAAGTCGAGCAACCGGCCGTTCTGCTCCTCCAGCGTGGCCCTTTCTGCAGGCGCTTCATACGTTGGATAAGTCAACTGCGCCATCGTCATCGTCACCTCTCAGGCCTCGTCAATGGCGCGCGCAGCAGCGTCAAGAGCCTCGGCAATCTTGCTCAGTTGCTCCTGGTTCAAATCGCCGCGGCCAACGCGCATCTTCAGGGCAACCCTCAAATTCATCAGCGCCCGCTTGAGCTGCGGCGACCGTCCGCGCCCAAATGCTTTTCCGGCCTGCTCGATTCGTCCGAAAATTGCCTTCAGCAGCGGCTGGTTCGTTTTCAGATACTGCCTGCCTTCCTCGGTTGCCGCGTAAAGCTTCTTGTTGCCCTCGGTCGAAGCCACCGTGGCAAAGCCCTCTTCCTCCAGCAGTGTCAGCGTGGGATAAACCACTCCGGGGCTCGGCGTGTACGAGCCGGAAAGCCGCTCCTCAATCGCCTTGATGATTTCGTACCCGTAGCTCGGTTTGTCCGCAATCAATTGCAGAATCACCAGCCGCAAATGTCCGTTGTCGAAGAACCGCTCACCGCGGCCTCCGCCAAATCCAAATCCCTCCCAGCGCTCGCCAAAAGGGCCTCCACGATGCCGGTGGCGTTCTCCGCCTGCATGGCAGTTGTGCTCCCTGCGCTCATGGAAGCCGTGATGCATTTCCTTAAATGTGTCGAACATAATCAGATCCTCCGATCTATCCAAGATATATCTTAAGATATATCGAAACTATTCTTCTGTCAACTCGGAATGAATTTGTCGGCAACTGCATTTTCATCTGCATCTTCCCGAAGATCGACGCACTCTAAACGGGCAAGGAGGTGTTGTGCCGATGCCTTCAGTGACTGGACGTGCCGTGCAGGTGACTGCCGCTGGCGGCGCTTTCGAGCTGGTTCAAAAGCAGTTTTCCGCTCCCGGGCCGGGGCAAATGCGCATTCGCGTTCAGGCTTGCGGCGTCTGCCACAGCGACTCAATCACCAAGCTGGGGCTTTTTCCAGGCATCGTGTATCCCCGTGTTCCGGGTCACGAGATCGCAGGCGTTATAGACGCCCTGGGAGACGAAGTGCCGCTCTTCAAGGTCGGTCAGCGTGTCGGCCTCGGTTGGCATGGAGGACATTGCAACTACTGCCCGCCTTGCCGCCGCGGCGATTTCATCCTCTGCGAGAAAGGACAGGTTCCGGGTATCAGCTTTGATGGCGGCTATGCCGACTACGTGGTGGCGCCGGCGAACGCCGTGGCGCAGATGCCCGACGAGCTCAAAGACGCGGAAGCCGCTCCGCTGCTCTGCGCCGGCATTACGACCTACAACTCACTCCGTAATAGCGGCGCGCGGCCCGGCGATATCGTTGCCATCCTGGGCATCGGCGGCCTCGGGCACCTCGGCGTGCAGTTCGCGGCAAAGAGCGGCTACCGCACGGTCGCCATCGCCCGCGGAGACGACAAGGCCCCGCTGGCTAAGCAGCTCGGCGCGCACGTCTACATTGACAATCAGAAGCAGGACTTTGCCGCCGAATTGCAGAAGCTGGGCGGAGCCGTGGTGATTCTTTCCACCGTCACCGATGCGGCGACGCTTGCAGCGGCCGTGAACGGCCTCGCCCCCAATGGCAAGCTCATCATCAACGGCGTGCCTGAGAAACCCCTCGACGTGAACACCCTCCCAATGATCCTCGGGCGGCGATCGATCGTAGGCTGGCCCTCCGGCACCGGCATGGACTGCGAAGACACGCTGAAGTTCAGTGTGCTTTCCGGCGTCAGGCCAATGATCGAGACCTTCCCGCTTGAAAAGGCGCCCGAAGCCTACGACCGCATGATGAGCGGCAAGGCGCGCTTTCGCGCGGTGATCACCATGGGCAACTAGCGGTCCGCAGCACCGGCATCACAGTTACCAGCGATGCGACCTGGGCAGCAACCTCTCGGCTATAATTGGGCAATGCAGTGCGTCGCATCCAATCCGGCCTCTTGTGGAGCCTCTGGCCGAGCGCGTTCTCTGCGCGCAGCGGCGGCGCATGCGGCTGCGGCGGCTCCGGCCGCCTAACGTCCGCACCACCTCATCCCAAATCTCAGATCGACATGCAAAGACAGCATTCTGCATGTCCCATGCTCGTTACGTCCCGCAGCTTCATTCGCCCTTACACTGGAGTCACCATGGAAGAGTTCAGCCGTATTCAGCGCCTCCCTCCTTACGTTTTCAACATCACCGGCGAAATGAAGGTCGCAGCGCGCCGCCGTGGCGAAGACATCATCGACTTCGGCATGGGCAATCCCGACGGAGCAACACCGAAGCACATCGTCGACAAGATGATTGAGGCGGCGCAGAAGCCGGTCACGCATCGCTATTCTGTTTCGCGCGGCCTGCCGCGCCTGCGCAAGGCCATCTGCCACTGGTACAAGACCCGCTACGGCGTCGATCTCGACCCTGATTCCGAAGCCATCGTCACCATTGGTTCGAAAGAGGGCATCGCCCACCTGTGTCTGGCAATACTCGACTCGCGCGATACCGTGCTGGTGCCGAACCCGAGCTATCCCATCCATATCTACGGACCCGTCATCGCGGGAGCTCATGTGGTGAGTGTCCCTATCCAGGACAAGGAAAACTTCCTTGCGCAGCTTGAGGACCTGATTCCGCGCATGACCCCGCGCCCCAGGGCGCTCATTGTGAACTTCCCGTCCAACCCCACCACCGAGTGCGTCGAGCTGCCTTTTCTCGCCCGCCTCGTCGAGCTGGCCCGCGAATACGGCTTCCACCTCATTCACGATCTGGCCTACGCAGACATTGCCTTCGACGGCTACAAGCCGCCCAGCGTCCTCGAGGTGCCCGGCGCAAAAGATGTCGCCGTCGAGTTCTTCACGCTCTCAAAAAGCTACAACATGCCCGGCTGGCGCGTCGGCTTCATGGTCGGCAATCCCGTGCTGGTCAATGCGCTTGCGCGGCTCAAGAGCTACTTTGACTACGGCACCTTTACGCCCATTCAGGTGGCGTCCATCTGTGCGCTCGAAGGGCCGCAGGACTGCGTGAGCGAAATCTGCGAAACCTACCGCAAGCGCCGCGACGTGCTCGTCGAAGGGCTCAACAAGGCAGGCTGGCATGTCCCGTCGCCCAAGGCCACTATGTTCGTCTGGGCCCAGATTCCCGAGCAGTATCGCCACCTCAAATCGCTCGAATTCTCAAAGCTGCTGATGAACGAGGCCAAGGTGGCCGTCTCCCCCGGCATCGGCTTCGGCGACCACGGCGACGGCCACGTCCGCTTCTCTCTCATCGAGAATGAGGAGCGCACCCGCCAGGCGTTGCGCGGGATCAAGCAGATGCTGGCGAAGCCCGCGTTGGTGGGGTAAGTGGTTCTCTCGGCAGATGCTTTGAGGGTGGATCAAGCTGAGGGTGATCAGGCGATGAAGATAAAGATGACAAAAGACCAGGTGCACGAAATCGAGACGTTCCTAGCGGGCAGCGGAGGTGCTTGGGATTGGGATGACTTCATATCGATTCGTCTGGATGACCCCGAGTTGGAGAGGATTCGAGAATTCTGCGCTGACTTGCCGGACTGCTACCCGCCGACGGGCCATGAATATTGCAATCAAGAGGGAATAATTGAGCTTCGCAAAATCATCTCGAATCTGAAGGGAGAGAATGCGAACTGACTCTTCTTTCTCCCCTCTGAGCAGGGCTGGCTGCTGATCGTTAACAACGTACCCACCAAGGGAGCGGCTTACGATCAAAGCAAAGATCTCGGAAGATGGATCACCGAAACTCTTGTTTCGTTTTGCCTGGCAGGAAGCGAATTACTTTGTCTAGGTAACACGTGTACTGAGCTCGCAGAGCGACCGCGATTAATATCGGGGGCTCTTGCGCATTAATTCTGCTCACCGTGTCACATTGGTAGCCGGGATAGGTGCGCGAGTCCTCGGAGCGTTTTCGCGATGAGTGACGGCCCCCCCTCCCGATATTTTTCTTTTCCACAGATTCTTTGCGAAGAATTAGGCTGAAACCGCGCCTTTTTCTGCCTGTGCGCGCAGCATTTTCAAGAATCTCTGCGCGAATGCGCCGCGCATAGTAATGAAGGAGAAGAAATCTATGATGGTGCGATTTCTCATAGTGATTGGAATGCTGCAGATGACCGTGTGCTCAGGAGCGCAAGTGCGTGGGATCACCGAAACCGGTGCGACCGATGCTGCAACTGAGACCGGCATAGCGAACGCGAAGCGGAATGTAATTAAGAACGTCAGTGGGAGCGAGATAGAAGCTCTTCACGTCACCTTTCTATGTACAACCAAAGAAGGACGGGTCCAAAGCGACGAAAACGGAAGCATGGATAAGGTTCTTCAATACGACACCGATCATTTTATTCCGCCGGGGGGAAGTTATCTATCAAAAGTGGCGGAACCAGGAGACTGTACGGCAAGGACAGACGCAGTTGTGTATACCAACGGTGAAGTGGAAGGGGACGGAGACAAAATTGATCTTATCTTTCAGCGACGCAGTGGGGCGTACAAAGCGCTATCGATCGTTATCCCGTTGCTAGACGAAGTTGCGGCAGGGGAATCGAAGCCCAGCGACATCATCGCGACGCTTCAACGGAATATCCAGACTCTACCGAATGATAGAAGCTTGTCATACGGGGAGATCACCGGAGAAAGCGCTGTGTTCGGTCAGACAATCAATCTGCTTCAGGCCCATGCATGGCTTAGAACTCCCTCCGATAGCACGCCAAATCGGCAGCCGCGAATCGAAGAACTTATGCACACAAAGGGAATCTCGCTGGAACAAGCTCAAGCGCTTGTGACAGCAAACAAATACCGAGAATGGCAGTTGGCACTAGAGGATCGCACAACTCGACCCGGCAAGAATTAGGCACCAAAACCTTGCGCTTAGACGACGCCTAGCAGCCGTAGAAAATATAGATCGCCGATCTGGTTGACAGGCTGCGGGAGTCTCCCCCAACGAATCGCTTCTCAGCCGTGGGATATGACTGGGGGTGCATCTGCTTGGCCCCTAGGAGCGAAATAATTCGCGCACCATGCCACACTGGTAGCCGGGGAAGTTGTGCGAGTCTTCGGAACGTTTTGCGAAGAGCGACGGCAACCACCCCCTACCCCCCTCCCGCATCAACCACCCCCTACCCCCCTCCGCTACTAGCACACCACCCCCTACCCCCTCCCAATATTTCTCTCTGCGCTAGGAAATTCGCGAAGTATTTCGCGAACTTTGAACTGCGAATTGAGAACTCTAATTGCGGTCATTCAGAAATTCGATGCGAATGCAACGTCAATGGTGATATCCACAGTTAAAGCCGCGATTTGCACTTGCTTCCACAGATCGAACAGGCCTAATGTCTCAAATCAAGCGGTGACATTGAAAGCAATCGGACAGCAGTTCCGATCTGGCATGAGAAGCAGGATCGATAGCTTCAGGTAAAGCGCAGCCAGCTTGCTGGAGGCGAAGAGCCCGAAGAGATTGAGAGAGCGACGAGAGCCAGGCAGGAAATGCCGGACCCGCTGGACCCGAAGATTCATCCGCAGCGCGAGCCGAGGATGCAAAGTTCGAGGACAGTCGGGGATTCATCATCGACCAGCCGTAGATGCGGACCTGGGCAACCGGGAAGCCAGCGACGGCACCGCCGAGGGGAAGAGATGCGGGGCGACTCGCCGATCAGACCCAGAAGCAACGCCGAGGGACCTGAGTTTTAGGGCGACCTGGAAGTTAGCCCTTCGGCGGGCCAGAGGAAAGACGAACCGGGGCAACCCGGCGAATTAGACCGAAGGCAAATCCGGAAGGTGCGACCCCGGGGGAACTCGGGAGACCACCAGACGGAGCCGGAAAGATCGGCAAGGCGGGGCGACCTGCCGAGCAGATCGTCGGCGATACCGAAAGACCGAAAGATGGGGAAACCCAAAGGTCGGCCAGTCGGCACCGCCGAAGGATGCGAGCTTCGCGGCAACGCGAAACTCCATCGCCGGCAAAAGCCGGAGATGCGGGACGCACGGGAAACCGGAGTCCGGCATCACAGGCGAGGCACGGGGGCGTGAGGAGCCGGGGCAACCCGGAGCCGCCACAAAACCAGCCTTGCGGAAGCGAAAGAAATTCGGGGCGACTCGAAGATCAATCGCCGGCACGGCCAAAGGAGGGGGCAACGCGGGGCAACTCGCGGACTCCTCGCCGGAACGGCTAAAGGATGCGGGGCGGGGCAACCTGCGAACGCATTGCTAGCTGAACTGGAAGATGCAGGGAGCGGGGCAACCTGAAACCTCATCGAATGGCTGAATGGGACGATCGAAGATCCGAGATGCTGCAAAGACATCGAAGGGAAGCGCCAGAGGCTCAAAAAGTCTCTGGCGTTTTCGTTTTTCCGGCTGATTTCCGCCTCAGTGCATCGCGCCGCCACCGGCACCCTCGCCCGGCTTGTTCTTGCTGAGCATGAAGGCGAGCACGATGAGGCCGCACGACATCCACGACAATTGCATATAGACATCCTGGTAGGCCTGCAGCAGCGCCTGCGCGTTGAGCTGGTTGTAAATACTGGCGAGCGCCAGGTCCATGCTGTTGGCACTGCCGAAGTGGCCGCTGAAATAGCCCTTCAACGCCTGCAGATGCAGCTCGTACCCGATGGAGCCGGGCCCCATGTTTGCCTGCAGATGCTGCTGGTGCCACATGGCACGGCTTGTCACCTGCGCATTGGTCACTGCGATCAGGATGCTGCCACCCACGTTGCGAGCAAAATTGATCAGGCCGGCCACCTGGTTGCTTTCTTCCTTCGGCATACCCACATAGGCTGCATTCGTGATCGAAATAAAACAGAATGGCAGCGGAAGCATCTGGATCACGCGCAGCCACGATGCCTGCGAAAAGCTCATCTGCAGCGTGGTCACATTGGCCGCGTATCGAAAGGTCAGCACGAACAAGGTAAATCCGCACACCGCCAGCGTGCGGGCCGAGACTTTGCCGGTTGCGAAACCGGCCAGCGGCATCATGATCACCAGCGCAATCCCGCCCGCGGTCAGGGCGAGGCCGGCGGTGGTGGCATCGTACCCCAGCAACTGCTGCATGAACTGAGGCTGCAGCACGGTGTTGGCGTTGAGCACGCCGCCCACCAGCATCATCAGGAAGCAACAGATCGCGAAATTCTTGAAGCGAAAGAGCCGCAGGTTAATAAGAGGACTCTTGTGTTGCCACTCCCAGACGAAGAGGCCGATGAGGCCGCCCACAAAGAGCACCGCAAAGAAGCGAATAAAGCCGGAGGCGAACCAGTCATTCTCTTCGCCCTTGTCGAGCATGATCTGCATGCCGCCCATGGAGATCGTCAGCAGCGCCAGGCCAATGTAATCCATGTTGCGCAGCTTCGAGGGGTCAGCTTTAATCCACGGCGGATCTTCGACGAGCCGGCTCACGAGAAAGAATGCCAGGATGCCGACCGGAATGTTGATAAAGAAAATCCAGCGCCAGGAGAAGTTGTCCGTAATCCAGCCGCCGAGGGTAGGTCCGATCGATGGCGCCAGCACCGCGACCAGGCCGTAAAGAGCAAACGCCTGCCCGCGTTTCTGCGGTTCGAATGAGTCGGCCATGATGGCCTGCGCCATTGGCTGCATGCCCCCGCCGCCGGCTCCCTGGATCACGCGGAAAACCAGAAGCATGGGCAGTGAGGGCGCTGCGCCACACAGAAAGCTGGCAATGGTGAAGACGGTGATGCAGAAGACGAAGAAATTGCGCCTGCCCATCAGGCTCGAAGCCCAGCCGCCCAACGGCAGAACGATTGCGTTCGAAACGAGGTAGCTCGTTAGCACCCAGGTGCTTTGATCGGTGCTGGCGCCCAGGCTGCCTGCGATATGCGGCAGAGCCACGTTGGCAATCGAGGTGTCGAGCACCTCCATGAACGCGGCCAGCGCCACCGTCGCGGCAATCGCCCACGGATTCACGCGCGGCTTCCACGCCGCCTGTGGGTTGGGGTTTGCTACGGTGACTTCGCCCGTTCGACCGCGACCGGGAGAAAGAGATGCGGCATCTGCCAACGACTGCTCCTTAGCTGTTCTTTCCGTCGTGAGGCTGCTTCTGAGGGGTTTTCAATACTGCGGCCAGAATGCAATGACTCAGCAAAGCTGGTCGTTTCATTTATTTCAAAGGGTCTCAGGATTTCCGGCACACAGACCCTTAGATTCTTCATTGTACCGTTCGGGTTCAACGAAAAGTGCGGGCCCTGAAGCGCGGGCCCTGGTCGGTCAAAGATCACCCGCACGCGCCTTCCAGCCGTAGAGCGCAACGCTCAGTGCAACCAGCTGCATGAAGACAATGAAGGCGACGCAGGCGGGCCACTTGCCGAGGGCCCAGAAGGCGCCGGGCACAACCCCGGCCGCTGTTCCACCCAGGTAGTAGAAGGTGAGATAGAGGCCCGCTGCTGTGACGCGCGCCTCGGGCGGAGCCGCGACGCGCAGGTGGCTCTGCGCTGCAGTCTGCGCAATAAAAACTCCGCTTGAGAGCATTGCTAGGCCGATGATGACATCGGGCAATGAAGGCACCAGTGTCAGCAGCACTCCGGCAATCGAACACAGGATGGCTCCGCCGATACCTGCTCGCAGGCCGATGCGCGTGATCGTGTAGCCGGCCGCAGGCGTAACAACCAGTCCTACGAGGTAGACAAAAAACAGGGAACTTAGCGCCGTCGTCGAAAGATAAAATGGCGCAGCGCTCAGGTAGAAGGTGATCCACGTAAAGACACCCACCAGCGAGAAAAGTACGTTAAAGCCGACGGCAAACGTTGCCACGAGTCTGCGAATGCGGAAAAGCTCCTGCACTTGGTAAGGGGCCGGCAGCATATCGCCGCCCCGCCTGGGCAGCGCGCGCAACGGAGTGGCGGGCAGCCACGCGGCGACGGCCGCAGCTCCTGAAAGAGCAGCCGTGCCGAGCACGAGAAAACTGATGCGCCAGTTGAAGTGGTCGGCAACGACGCCCGCCGTCACTCGTCCCAGAAAGCCGCCGAGCGCGGTGCCGCTCACGTAAAAGCTCATGATGAGCGCCACCTGTTCCGGCGGCCACTCTTCGCCGACGTAGGTTACGACCACCGCGATTACGCCCGGCACGGCAACGCCCTGCAGGAAGCGCCAGAACACAAGCTGGACGAGCGTTGTGGATGTGGCGGCTAGCAGGGTGGGCAGCGACATGCCCACGAGCGAGGCGACAATGACGCGCTTGCGTGGAAGCCGCTCAGTGAGCCTGCCGAAGATGGGCGCGGAGATGGCGACGCCAAGCGTCGCTGCGGAAACCGTCATGCCCACGCCGATCTTCGAAGCGCCGAAGATGTGCGAAAGCATCGGCAGAAGTGGCTGCGTGCAATACAGCTCAAGAAACGCGCAGACGCCGCACAGAGCGACGGCTGCTGCAGCCCAGTTGCTGGGAGTAACTCGCTGTTGCGCGCTGGTTGCCAAGCAACAGAATAACGGATCGCTAGAGACAGCGATCGAGAGATCAGATCGTATCCGCATTGAATCCGGCTGCGGGCGTTTGCGACGCGCAGCCGGATCAGGGAAAGCGAGTGTTTAAAACTGCAGTTTCGCGCCGAACTGAATTTGGCGCGATGTGGACGAAGTGGCGGTAATTACGCCTGCGGTGGGTGAAATGCCCGAGGTTGCCGAGGTATAGACAACCTCGTTGGGAGTGAGGAAATTTGACCGATTGAAGATATTGAAGAACTCTGCGCGGAATTGGAAATTGAGCCGTTCCGCGATGTGCGCATTCTTTGTCGCCGAGAGATCGACAGTCGAGAGCCCCGGGCCAACGAGGCAATCACGCGATACGTTGCCGTAGGTGCCCGCAGCCGGCGGTAAAAACGCTTCGGGATTGAAGAACTTGCTTGTCGTGTGCGGGTAAAGTTTGCCTGTGAAATTGGAATTCCAGTCAGGTCGGACAGGGTTGCGCGTATCTCCATTGCCCGTGGGGTTGTAGCCCAGCTGCGGCGAGAACGGGAATCCCGACTGAACGGCAACGATCGCGCTCGTCGTCCATCCGCTGGCCAGCACATTCACCAGAGGGGAAGCATCTTTGAGAAAGCGGCGCTGCGGCCCGAAGGGAAGTTCGTAACTTCCGTTAATTGCTGCCGCGTGGCGCACATCGGTCGATGCCCGCCCCCAGTCCAGCTTCGGGTTCAGCGGGAATTCCACGAAAGCAGGCGTATTGGCGCTTACGCTGGTATTCCATGCCGAACCGTCGTCGAGGTTCTTGGCATAGGTGTAGTTGCCGCGGAACTGGAAGCCGTTGGCGAAGGAGCGCTTCACGTCGACAACAAGAGAGTTGTAAAGTCCCACGCCTTGCGATACCCAGGAGGTCGTGTTTGCCAACTGCGGATTCGCAAAAGGCGACCCTGCCGGATAGAAAGGTGTGCCGTCGCCGAGATAGGTGGGCACTGGCTCATTCATATCCTCAGAGAGAATCTGGTGATAGCTGTGTGAGCCCACGTATCCAACCGTGAGGGAAGCATGCGGCGCGATCTGCTGCTCGATGCGCAGGCTCCAGTTCAAAACAGCGGGAGTAGCGATGTCCGGTTGCACATTGCTCGGCGAAACCTTGCTACCCGCCAGTGGTGGCGTGCCCGGCGTGATGGTGAGATTCGAAACCGCGATACTTGAAATCGATTCCGCAGTGTTAAACGGCGCTGTTTGATCCAGCCGATAATCCAGGGTGTCGAGCAAGCCGTGGTAGAGTCCGAAGCCCCCGCGGACCGCCGTCCGGCCATTGCCGAACACGTTCCAGGCAAAGCCTACGCGTGGCTGCGGCAGAAAGGCCGCGCGGTTTGTGCCGAGCGCCGAGCTGCCCACAACCGGATTCGTTTGCAGCACGCCATCTACGATTGCATAGTTCGAGGCCCGGCCCTGCGATTCATTCCAGCCGTTGGTCGACTCTGACCGGAAGCCTGCGCGCACTTCGAGTCGCGAAGTCACCCTGATGGTGTCTTCGATAAAGAAGGCACCCTCAAGGGATCGCCATCCGAGTTCGGTGGGCGAGGGCACCACGGTGAAGGTCTTCACCGTTCCCTGAAGGAACGACTGCAATGTGCTGAACGAAGCCTGCCCGTACTGGTATTGCGCAAGCAGATCGTTCGACTGGAGCCTCTGCAGCCATGCCCCGGCCTCGAGCTGGTTGCGTCCCCGCGTCCAAAAGACATGGTCGTCAAGGGTGAAGAGGTTGCGCACCGCTGTATTGTTGCTGCCGACGTTTGCGCCGGCCTGGGTAATCTGCGATGCGCCGTTTGAGGCAGTGCTGCCGCTGATGACGATTGCGCCGACGGGCTTGCCCGTGACCCAGCCTGCAACAGAAACGGGTGAATAGCCTGTGAAAAAGTAGCTGGCGCGTGAGAAGCCGAAGCGCGCGGTGTTCAGCAGCGCTTGCGAGAAAATGTGCTGCTCCTGGATGCTTGCCACCTGTTCGCGCAGGCCTTCATTCACGCGGCTTAGAGGATTTTGAGACGGAGTGTCGGCGCTGCTGTCGTCGACGGTGTAGACGGCAAAGAGCTGATCCTTGCTCGCCAGGTTGTAGTCAAAACGGGCCGTGCCAAAATCCTCGCGAATGTGTTGCGGAGGATTGCTGAACGCTTCGGCAATTCCGTGGCCGAGTTCAGGGCCGTTGGCAACAGGCCACAGGGAGAGAAGGGGCACAACCGCTGGATTGACGCCTACGTACTGCTCATTGCCTGAGGAGTCGGGCAAATACCCCTCACGGGCACGGTTGTCCGGGACGAGCGTGACGGCGCTCAGCCCCCAATTCTGGCGAAAGCCCTCGTAGTTGCCGAAGAGAAAGAGCTTATTGCGGCGGATGGGGGCGCCAAGAGAACCGCCGAACTGGTTGCGCTGGAAGTTGGGAATTGCGCCTTGATCGAAGTAATTGCGCGCATCGAGAGCGCTATTGCGCATGAATTCAAATACCGATCCGTGCAGTTGATTGGTGCCCGATGTGGTAACGATGCTCACCTGCGCGCCGTCGCGTTTGCCATAGGTGGCGCCATAGGTATCGGTAACCACGTTGAACTCGCGCACCGCGTCGACGCCGAGAAGCTGGCCGCTGGTTCCGCCGGGCGTTACGTTGATGAGCGATGCGCCGGTGTATTCAACGCCATTCAGCAGAAAGAGATTGTCCTGGGGGCGCCGGCCGCTGACGGCGAACATGTTGCCGACGGAAGAGTTGGATGTGCCCACGCTTCCCGAGCGCTCATTGGTGTAGTTTATGGTGGCCGGATTCAGCGTGATCAGGGCGTCATAGCTGCGGCCATTGAGGGGCAGCTCCTTCACCTGGCGCTCATCGACAAGGCCCGAAGACTGCTGCGTCGTCGTGTTTACCTCGGTTGCCGACGCGTCAACGACGACCTGTTGCTGCACCGCGGCGACGCCAAGCGCAAAGCTGACCTGCAGGGTTTGACCCACCGAGAGAGAGAGGTTGCTCTGCGTCTGCGACTCGAAAGAGTCCTTGGCTACGGAGACCGAATAAGGCCCCACTGGAACCGACGGCGCGTAGAAGCGGCCTTCAGCGTCGGTCGTAAGTTGCCGCGCGGCGCCTGTTTCCGCCTGGCGAACAACCACGGTTGCGCCCACAAGCGATGCGCCGCTGGCGTCGTGGACGGTTCCCGAGATTGTGCCGCCCACAACCTGGGCGTGCGCTGAAAAGGCGATGGCGAGAAGCAGAAAAGCAGAGAGCCGGAACAGTTTTGCGACGAGTGTCATCACTGGATTTCCTCAAAGACCTGCATGAAACGGGAGGCGTTCACAGGCGCTCCCTGATTTGTTTTGAAATTGAGTTTCGAGCGAAGAGGAATAATCAGCGACAACAACGACGACACAGGCGCTGAGGGGCGCCGGAGGAGGGAAGCGAATTGGCAGAGAAAGCGTTCATCGTTCTTTTCTTTCGGTGAGAGCCAGGGGGCAATGAAAAAGCCGCGTCAGCAGAAGGCTGAAGCGGCCACATAGAAAGCGCAGAGTCTAAGAGAGAGAGCTTATGCGCAAGGCCGCTGCAGCGTGCAACAACACGCGATCTGCATCGACCTCGAGACGAGACTCATAGGGTTGACGATAGCAATGGTCGGGCATCGAGTCAAGCGCAAAGAGTGCGATAAGGCGCCCCGGGGTGCTCTATTGGAGACTTTGCGGGCTATTGAGGCAATGAGAGGTAGCAGCGCGTCGGGTCACCTCCCCATTGGTGCGATACCCTAACGAATACATGGATTCCACCCCTGCAAGGCCGGCGCGGCGCGGCATGGAAGCCTTTGCGTCGCGCGATTTCCGGCGGTACCAGATGGCGCGTGCCGCTGTGATTCTTGGCGCCGAAGCGCAGGCGGTAGCGGTTGCCTGGCAGGTTTATTCCATTACGCATCGCGCGCTTGACCTTGGCTTTACCGGCCTCGCGCTCTTTCTGCCCGGGCTGCTCTTCCTGCTGCCGGCGGGGCACGTGGCCGATCGCTTTGACCGGCGCGTGGTGATCCTTACCTGCTATGCACTGCAGGTCCTCTGCACATGCGCGCTCGTGTTCCTTGCGCATGGCGCGGTGCATCACATCTTTCCCATCTTTGTCGTGCTCTTTCTGGTTGGCATGGGCCGGGCATTTTCAGCGCCTGCGAGCTCAGCGCTCATTCCTCATCTCGTGCCGGAAAAGCATTTCGTGAACGCAGTTACATGGGGCGGAGCGATCTTTCAATTCGCCAATATCAGCGGCCCAGCGCTCGGCGGCATACTCTTCACACTCCCGCTGGCACGCATGCTGCCGGGCACGCGCTTTGAAGGGCCGGGTATCGTGTACATCTTCACGCTGGTCACGCTGGTCATCTTCCTGTTCCTGGTAGGCAGCCTGCACGTGCGCCCGGGCCGTATGGAGCATCGCGACGTCTCACTGCAGGTTGTTCTGGCGGGCTTCAAGTACGTGTGGAATATGCCGATGTTGCTGGGGTCGTTTTCGCTGGACCTCTTTGTGGTGCTGCTTGGCGGGGCAGTCGCATTAATGCCTATCTTCGCCAATGAGATTCTGCACACCGGCCCGCGTGGTCTGGGAATGTTGCGCGCCGCGCCGGCGATTGGGGCACTAAGCATGTCGCTCGTTATGGCTGCGTTCCCCATCCGCAGGCACGCGGGCAAGCGTCTCTTTTTGTGTGTCGCTATCTTCGGCGCGGCGACTGTGGTCTTTGGCCTGTCGCGCAATCTCTGGCTTTCACTCGCGGCGCTGGCAGTTGGCGGAGCGGCCGACACAATCAGCGTCATCATTCGAGGATCGTTATTGCAGCTTGCCACGCCGGTGGAGATGCGCGGCCGCGTGAGCGCCGTGAACGCGTTGTTCATCGGCGCGTCGAATGAACTCGGAGAATTTGAGAGCGGCCTGACAGCGCAATGGTGGGGTGCGGTGCGCGCCACGCTTGTTGGCGGAATTGGCGCGCTGGTGGTGGCGGGCGTCTGGGCAGTGAGCTTTCCGGGCCTGCGCAATGCCGATGAACTGACCGCCGAGGCGTTGCGCCCGCGACGGGCGAGCGACACCAGTCATCAGCAGGCCGCAGGCGACTGAGCCGCTCAGCGCTGCACGATACTCAGCGCTGCAGGATATCGATCGGCTGGGTGAAATCCGTCACGCGGATATGCTTTGCGAGCGAGGGGTGTTGACGCTCGATCTCGCGGTACATTTCCCACGCAACGCGACGATAGCTAAAGTGTCCGGCGGGTCCGGAACGCAGTTCACTGATGTACTGCGCTTCTGCGAAGTCCATTTTGAAGAGGCACCGGATGCGTGTAGCCAGTGGCAACAGATAAAGCGCGGACTGCGCCGCTTCAGGCGCTGCGCCGGCGGCAATGCGGGCGCTTGCCGCACGGGCTGTGTCAATCGCTGCCTGGTAGTCGGCCAGAACGCCCGCTTCGGCGAGTCCCGCTGCATCTCCATCGTGAGGCGTTTCGTAACCGTGCTGCGCCGTGAAGCCCTGAATGATCTGCACGCAGCGACGATGACGGTGCATGTCGCGAAAGCCACCAATGTCCATGAGTACATCGAAGCGCAGCGCAGCGCCTGCGTGGAAGGCGCGTAGCGTTTCGTCGTGACGACCACGATGACGCAGGCCAAGCTCGATGATTTCGTTTACCCGCGAGGCGGAAAGAGAAGCAACAAGATCGCGAACCTGCCGATAAGGATGATGGCTTGCGGAATAGAGCAGCGTGGCCGCCAGCTCCACTTCCAGAGTCTCGGTGCGCTCAACCAGATCCACGAGCGGCGCCTCGGCGACGGGAAGCTCTCTTAGCAGCTCCGCAGCAGCCTGCGTCAGTTCTGCCTGGGTCTGCATTTGGTAGGCATTTGGCTCAGCGTACTTCACTAGCGTCGGCGCTGTGTGCACGTCGCGGGTAAGCATGCTGGCGGCTTCTTGAGCCAACTCGTGTCCAGCGAGCTTCCCAACAAACTCCTGCCCCGCTTTGGCATAGACATTCCATGCGGGCCCTGTGGCTGCTTCGCGCAGTTGCTGGCCCAGGCTACGCACCTCGGCAACAGGGTGGGACAGCAGGCGCGACACCTGCGTCTCGAGGGTGCGTGCATTCACAATCTGCCCGAGAGATGTATTTGTCGCCAGCGGGAGAAGATAGCGTGCGACATCAAAGGCGCGAGCCTTGAGGGTGCGTTCATAGGCTTCTGGCTTCATTGCCTCGGGCCGGACGATGCGCTGGCGAAGGGCTTCAAGCACGGCCGCCGTGGTGGCGTCGTAGGCGGTGAAGAGACTCTGAACTGTCTGGCTGTAGAGCTCCGCCGAGGCACTATCAACGCCAAAGTCGGGGAAGAACCAGCCCGATTTCATAAAGTTCTGGTAGCGGGTCGAACGTTCCTGTCCGTCCCAGCGCTGCTCATCCACCAGCACAATAGCGGCCAGCAGGCTGAGCCGTTCCACCGCGAAGGCGATGTGGGCGAGGTCGGCAATGGAGCGGTGCCCGTACTGAAAATAAAATGTGTTCAGAAACTGCTCAGCGCGCTGGGCGCTGATCTCGGCCAGCGACTCGCGCATCGACAGCGCGGAACGGGAATATTTTGCCATGGCGTAGGCAAGAACTTCAGGATCAGCGCCATGGACGGCGAAAACTTCAGTCTGGTTGCGCGCGCCGGCAGGGAAAAAAGAAGTGCTGGACATTCTGTGGACTCGCGAACAGAATACGGCATTGAGGCGTCTGTCCAGGTGCGAAGTTGCCCAGGTTGTGAAATGACGCCCTCGGGGACCTGCTATTTGGTAGTAGGGGGCAACTGGGGATAAACTGAAGCGCTGCTGACGGAGCGCGATCGGTGCAACTCAGAAGCGGCAAACTGCGTCCATCCGTCAGGCGGGAGCGACCGTCCCATGCAGGAGATCAAGGTGCGCACATCGCAGCGGCCCCGGCCATTGCCTCCCGGCCGCTGGGCGATGGCCCAGCGATGGAATGATCTTCTGTTTGCCCACTGGCGAGCCCCCGCAACGCAGGTTGCGTCACTGCTGCCCGAGGGCCTGCTTCCGGATACTTTTGACTCGACGGCATGGCTGGGAGTGGTGCCGTTCTGGATGGATCGCATCAAGGTTCGTGGAATTCCATCCATCCCAGGGGCTCGCAGCTTTCCGGAACTGAACCTGCGCACCTATGTGCGCGACCATCGCACCGGGACTCCGGGGATCTATTTCTTTTCGCTCGACGGGGCAAACCTTCTCGGCGTGATGGTGGCCCGCTGCTTTTATCACATGCCCTATTACTGGGCCCAGATGAACATTGAAGCCCAGGAAGGTAGGGACTTCGCTTTCTACAGCCGCAGGCGGTTCACGAGCAAGCCTGTCATCTTCAAAGCGCGATATCGCGGCCTTGGTCCGACGCGCAAGCTGGCGGAAAGCCGTCCCGGGACCCTCGAGTATTTCTTAACCGAACGCTACTGCCTGTTTACCCATGATGCCGCGGGAGAGTTGATTCGGGCCAACGTGCACCATGTGCCGTGGCCGCTTGAAGAGGCTGCCGCCGAGATCGAGCGCAACGACCTGCCCGAATCCATCGGCATTCAACTGGAACCGCAGGAGCCCGTGCTGCATTATTCCAGGCGGCTTGCCGTGTATATGTGGCCGCCGGAACTTGCCGCTCCGGCACGAGGCCGCCAGCGTATCCCGGCGCAGGCGATGCCGTCCGGCTAGAGTACCCCGCTTTTAAGTTGCGGCTGCGCGTTTGTGAATGCGAAGGCCCAGCAGGATGAAGCCCGCGACGGAAAGCAGATTCAGCACGATTTTGCCGATGAGATCCACATGCGACCAGCCGGTGGTTCCCATGAAAGTCACCGACATGGTGCCGAGCGTGGAGGCGAAGCATAGCGCCCAGCGATGAAAATCGTTCCAGCCCCGCGCGGCCGCCAAATAGGAGAACAGCAGATACGACGCCGTGCCCCAGGCGATAGCAGCAATGACAGCACGGGTTGCGGACAACCACGGGTTGGGCGAGAAAACTAGGCCCATCAACGAGAACCAGCCGGCACTCAGAATGAACGCGGCAATCGCGGGCAGCAACACAGGCACCGCCCTGCGCGTGGTGCTGCTTTCCGCTTGGCCATGGCTGCGCAGCAGCCACGCCAGAAGGATCAGCACCAGGATTGCGGCCGCGCCGCAGGCCAGTGCAGCCAGCGGCGGATCGTAAGGGGCGGCGTTGAGCCGTTTGCGCGCCTGTTGCGTCCACCCATACCAGGCAATGCGGCATCCGAGAAGCAAAACGATGCCGGTAACGATCATGCCGCGCGTGCGGAGCCACGACGACTCGCGATGCCGCGAAAAGATGAGTTCAGTTGTCTGTACCGGGACGAGGACAACCCAGACGCTCTCGAAGCCTAGCATGAAGAGAAAGTAAACCCAGTTGACGCCCCACCAACGAGCATAAACAGCATTCGCGCCGGGGAAGGGCAGCGGAGCGAGCGACGTTTGCTGGATCAGGAATTCTTCGGCAGTGGAGAGCGCGAGGCCAAGAAGCAGCAGGCTCGTTATGCCCGCGTGCCAGCGCCGCGCCAGTTCGCGGCAAAGCAGCGCACCCCCGCCCCACACCATCATCTCAGGAATGAAAACATAGATGAAGCTGACGCGTGTTGAGCCGGTGAGCACTTCGGCGATCAGCGGCGCAAGAATTACGAGCGTCCAGATCGCGCCTGCCCGGCGCTCTTTGACTGCAGCCGGCGTTCCAGCTAGTTCCAGATTGGGTTGCGAAAACATAAGTCTCACTCCTTCCCAAGAGCCGCGGCCCGTGTGGTGGCGCGAACGTCTTTGAAGATCGCCTGCGTATTCCAATCAAGCATGCCGCCGCGAATATCGGCGGCAAGTCCTTTTGCCCACGCAAGCTCGGCACTCAACATGGCGACCAGATACTCACTCTCGACAAGGTTGATCCGCAGCACGTGCGACGAGGCCGCCGCCAGTTCCGAACTGTATCGCGTCATTTCGCTTTCAAGCCGCTCGCAGCGTTCCTCCAGGCGGCTCAGGGCTTCGCCGGGCGACAGGTGCACCAGAAAACTCATTGCCGCCATGAACTCCGACGATTCTCGGCGGGGCGCTGCAATCATCTGGCGAAGAACGCGGGCGAACTCCTTTCGTCCATCCGGCGTAATGCGGTAGGTGGTGCGCTCGGGGCGCTTCCCCTCGCGGCCAGTGGCCGAGGCGGCAATCAGCTCATCGCGTACTAGCCTGCCGATCGCGTGATACAGCGAGCCGCGTTTGAGCGCGAGCATCTCGGCCTTGTGCCGGTCGTGCAGTAGTCGCTGCATCTGGTATGGATGCATGGGAGCTTCCCGCAACAGCGAAAGAACCGCAATTTCCCAGATTCCTAATTCCTTCGTCATAGATATCTCACATGAACTATATCGTATGAGCTGAAAATTGCAAGCACCGTGTTTGGGCAGTCGCGGATCGCCAGGGTACCGGCCGAGCTCTCTCCCGCGGAAGGTAGCACCGCATCCCTATAATGGCGTTGGGCTTGCGCACTCATCCGGGGCGTTAATTTCACCCAAAGGAAAAAGCACACATGGCGAATTTGCAGGGCAGGATAGCGCTTGTGACTGGGGCCTCACAGGGCATTGGGCGCGCATGCGCGGTGGAATTGGCGACAGCGGGAGCCACGGTGGCCCTGGCTGCGCGGAATGAAGGCAAGCTTGCTGAAGTGGCAGCTGAGATCTCTGCCGGCGGTGGGCAGGCCGCGGTTTTTGCTCTCGACATCGCCAGCGAAGATTCGATCAAGGCATGCGCAAAGGCGATTACCGACCGCTATGGCAAGGTGGAGATTCTGGTGAACAACGCCGGCATTACACGCGACGACCTGATGATGCGCATGAAGCGTGCCGATTGGGATGACGTGCTGAATACCAACCTTACCGGCGCATTTCTGCTGACGCAGGCGTTGCTGCGGCCGATGATGAAAAACCGCTGGGGGCGAGTGATCAACATTACCAGCGTAGTAGGTCGCACAGGGCAGGAAGGCCAGGTGAACTACGCGGCATCCAAGGCGGGCATGATCGGCTTTACCCGCTCCCTGGCACGGGAGATTGCGTCACGGGGCATTACGGTGAATGCCGTTGCGCCCGGGTACATTGAAACGCCGATGACGGCCGTGCTGGACGAAAAGCTGCGCGAAAAGATGATTGCCGCCATTCCGGTGGGGCGCCCGGGAACGGATCTCGACATTGCACAGTCAGTCGTGTTTCTCGCCTCGGATTCAGCGGCGTATATCACCGGCCATGTGCTGGACGTGAACGGCGGCATCTTCATGGGGGCATAACCCCGGAAGCTATTGAGGCGGCACGCCAGGAGCGCCAACCGCCGGTCCCGACCCGATCCCGTACCCGATCCCGTCGGCCCATCGCCCCTCTGGGTTGGTCGCCCCATCACCGACACGCTCGCGGCCACAAAGGTTCCCGCTTTGACGGCTCCTTCAACCCGCACCATGTCTCCCACCTGAATGTCAGCCAAGGTGATCGGCTCGCGATGCTTCCGGAAAGTCGTGTTTTCATCCGCGACAAAGGTGCTGACTTTGCGATCCGGTCCCCATTCCAGGCTCACTTTGACTTCGTTAATTGCAGTGACGCGCCCGGCGAGCCATGTCTTGCCAAAGTCCGCTTCCATTTCGCGCATCTGCCTGGCGCGTTCGGGGTCGAGCAGCATCACGAAGATCGCGCCGATTGATTTTGCGTTCTGGTCGACTTCACCACCAGCCGCGATCACGTCGCCGACCTTGATCTCGCTTGCCTTGATGGGCTGCGGCGGTGTGCGTTCGCCTTCGGTTGGCGGCGGCTGCGCTTCTCCCTGGCGATGACGGGGTGGGGGCTGCTTCATCATGCGCGTGTTCACGCTGAAGTGGATCGTGTAGATCTCGCCCAACTCTGTCTTGATGGTGAAATGATCGCTCGCCGCTTCGGTCACCGTCCCAATGGTGCCGCGACCCATTCCGCCCGGGCCCCAGCCAGCGGCCTCCCGGCGTCCCTGCCATGCGCCTCCAGGGCCTTGCTGCGGTGGGGCAGTGTTGTCCTGCGCAAGGGCTGGAATCAGCGCGACGGCGAACAGAAAGGCGGCAAGCGAACAAATCTTCATGAGCGAGCTCCGGGCAGACCCTTGCACGACGGGCAGGCCATTCCAAGAGAAGGGCTGTTGCATAGACGCAGAGAGACTACCTTAAGGACGCAGGTTTGAACCTGTGTGGGGGCCTTGGCGCCCGCGTGTCCCCAAAGCGCAGCGTGGTTGACTATTCTTTCTGCTCCTGCTGCTCAGAAATCAGCGCCTCAAAGGCCGGGATACCGCGCAGGCTTGCGAATTCGGTGTCAGTCGCAATCTTTTTGGCGGTTACAAAGCCTTCATTGAGGGCCATGCGCAGGTAATCGATTGCGAGCTGGTTCTTTCCGGCGCGCGCGCAACCCCTGGCCATGTAATAGTTCATGGCTCCGCGCTGCCGCACCGAGGCGGGATTGTCGACGCGGGGACCGGCGTTGTTGTGGTCGAAAACGCGGGGATCAACGGCCAGCGCTTCCTTGTAGGCCTCCCAGCCCTTCTTGTACTTATGCTGGGACATCAGGTCAGTGCCGAGGTTCTTGAGGATCATCGCCGATTTCGGCTGAATCTTGAGCGCCTTGTGGTACATCTTGACGGCGCGCCTGTAATCCCCTTGCGAGTCGTAGATGGTGCCAAGATTGTTGAGAACGTTGACATTCTTTGGATCAAGCTTCAGCGAGCGCTGGTAGCAGCGTGTCGCGTCGGCAACATCGCCAAGCATCTGGTACGCAATGCCCATCTTGTTCCACACGGCGGCATTGGGTGGCTGCACACGACCAAAGGCCTCGGCGGCTGCCTGATAACGGTGATGCGCCATCAGCGCGTCGCCCTGGGCCTCGGGCAGGTCCAGCGGGGGTGGCGCCGCAACTACTCGCGGCTGGTCGGCCGCGGCAATGGTTTCAGTACGGGGGTCGGGGGAGGACGTCTGCGCAAAGAGCAGAGCAGAGCACGTCAGAAGGGTCGTCACGAGTGAGGACGCTGGCAGCCAGCGTAGTTTGTCGATTCTGCACATATTCCCTCCTTCCAGAAGGAACGGGGCGGGCAGACCTTGCCTGTCGTCCGATGGCATTAGACCATTTCTAGTGCAAATTCGTCACGTAGCAGGTGTATGAATTTGCAAGACGGTACCATGAACATGCAAGGCGGAAACAGGCCAAACGGAAAGGCTACGGTTCGCGCCGCCCGATTCCAAGCCCCACGACGATCTCGGGCATCCTGGTTTATTCCCCGGAAAGGGCTCGGATTCACAGGCTTCCCCTCTTTTTTGCAGCTCTCGGGTAAATTCGATGCATCCGTGATCCCCAATCCGCTCATCGGATAAAGAGCGAGGACATATTTGTGAGCACTATTCTTTCTCCTGTCGAACCGGCAGGCGTGATCGAGAGATTCCGCGCGGCGCGCAAGCGAACCATGGAACTGGTTGCGCCGCTGACGCCTGAGGACATGATGGTCCAGTCCTCGCAAGAGACCTCCCCGGTGAAGTGGCATCTGGCGCATACCTCCTGGTTTTTTGAGTCGTTTATTCTGCGCGAATTTTTACCCGGCTATCGGGTTTTCAATCCAGATTTCGCCTGGCTCTTCAATAGCTACTACCAGAGCTTTGCGGCTTTTCCTGAGAAGCGTCTGCGGGCGTCGTTCTCTCGCCCCAACATTGATGAGGTACTTCGCTTTCGCGAGCATGTCGATGCCGGAATCGAGCGCCTACTTGAAAGCGGGCCGCCGCCGGAAGTATTCAAGCGAATCGAACTCGGTGCGAATCATGAGGAGCAGCACCAGGAATTGCTGTTGACGGATATTTTGCATGCCTTCTTCACCAACCCATTGCGGCCCGTTTACCGGCAGCAGCCCGCTTATCTGCAGCAGCAGGAACCGCCGGCGGCTGGAGATGGCGGCCTCGCTCCGCTTGATTTCGCAGAGTATCCCGGGGGCCTTCGTGAAGTGGGTCACGAGGGCGAGAGTTTCTGTTTCGACAATGAGATACCGCGCCACAAGGTCTGGCTGCGCCCTTACACACTTGGCGTTCGTCTGGTCACCTGCGGCGAGTTTCTCGACTTTATCGCCGACGGTGGTTACAAACGGCCAGAGCTTTGGCTTTCCGCCGGCTGGGATGCAGTGCAGGCGAATGGCTGGTCCGCGCCGCTCTACTGGGCGAAGCGCGATGGCGACTGGAGCCGATTTACCCTGCGTGGGGAATTGCCCGTTACGCAGGGGGAGGGTTCTCCGGTGAGCCATGTGAGCTTCTTTGAGGCTGATGCCTATGCGCATTGGGCGGGGCAGCGGCTGCCCACCGAATTTGAGTGGGAAGCAGCCGCCGAAGCAAGACCCGCAGCCGGCAATCTGCTTGACGCCGGCCAGCTCCTTCCGCTGCCTGTGGGTGCGGTACGATCTTCCGCGGATGGCGCGCAGTTCTTCGGCGATTGTTGGGAATGGACGGCGAGTGCCTACCTCGGCTATCCGGGCTTCAAACCGCTGCCTGGCTCATTGGGTGAGTACAACGGGAAATTCATGAGCGGGCAGATGGTCCTGCGAGGCGGTTCCTGCGTTACGGCGGCGGCTCATATTCGCGCCTCGTACCGCAATTTCTTTTCGCCGGAGACACGCTGGCAATTTTCCGGCATTCGGCTGGCAAGCCTGTAACCACGGCTCCTCTGCGAGCATCCTAAGGGACTACATGGCAATCACGGAATTTCCTACCGCCGTTGAGCGGGTCACAGAACGAGTTGCAGCGGCGGTGCAGGAGGGGCTTGCAGCATGCCCCAGGCGCCTTCCACCATGGCTTTTCTATGACGAGGCAGGCTCTCGTCTCTTCGATAGGATCACTGAAACTCCCGAGTACTATCTGACGCGTACCGAGCGAAAGATCCTGGCGGATTATGCGGGCGAGATGCTTGCTGCAGCGTCAGGCGGGCGCCGCCTCAGAATCGCAGAGCTTGGCGCCGGCTCCGCTGACAAGACGCGCCTGTTGTTGTGCGCGGCAATTCGCGCCCAGCATGCCGTTGTGTATGAGCCAATCGATGTCTCGTGGTCGGCGCTTGAAGCTGCGCGAGAGCGCATCGAGCGCGAGATTGCGGCGGTTACAGTGCTGCCCCAGGTCATGGACTACACCGATGGATTGCATCTCGAGCCGGTTCGGCCCGATGAGCACAGAATGGTGCTCTACATTGGCTCAAGCATTGGAAACTTTGAGCCCGATACCGCGGCGTCAGTTCTGCGGAATGTGCGCGAGGCGCTCGCGCCCGGCGATAGCCTGCTGTTGGGAGTCGACCTGGCGAAAGACGAAGCAACTTTACGGGCTGCGTACAACGATGCAGCCGGCGTAACAGCGGCGTTCAATGGCAACATGCTGGTGCGGCTCAACAGGGAACTCGGCGCGAACTTCGATCCGAATCGTTTTGTGCACGTTGCGGAGTGGAATGCCCGCGCAAGCCGCATCGAGATCTATCTCGAGAGCTGCGAGGCGCAGACCGTTGTGCTGCCCGCGCTCGACACGCGGGTGCGCTTCGGTGCAGGCGAGCGCATCCATACCGAGAACAGCTACAAATACCGCGAGGGACAGGCCGAGAGGCTGCTGGAAGACGCGGGTTTCACACCGGCTCAACGGTGGACGGATGCGCGCGGCTGGTTCGCGGTCTACCTGGGCAAAGCGCGTTAAGGGCCTGCGCAGGGCGACTGCGAGCTTCAGCTACTTTGGATTTGCAATGCGAACCAGAAGCACGTCGTGAATGCCGATCTCGATCGGCATGTTCTGGGTCAGTTGAATCTCTTTTCCTGTCCACAGATTCTTGCCCGTCTGCGCCCCATGCAAGCCAAGCTTGCTCAAATCGAGATGAAAGGGATGCGTCGAATAACGTGTGTCGCCTGCGGCAAGCACGGCAACAGCGAGCGCGCCCCCTGCGAGGTGCCGCGTCCATACCTCAACCTCGCCGTCGCTGTAGGTGCGCGAAGCCTGCCGGCCAAGCCGGTCCTGATCAATTGCGATCACGTCGCGGTTCGTGAGGATCGCGTTGATCTCAGGCTTCATGTTGGGCAAATCGTTGCCGGCGAGTAACGGCGAGGCCAGCATCGCCCACATGGAAAAGTGCGCACGATTCTCTGCCAGTGTCAGCTTGCCGTTGCCAACCTCAAGCATGTCAGGGTCGTTCCAGTGTCCCGGTCCTGCATACTTTTCAAGTCCCGCCTGCTGGCTGAGGATCGCGTAGACACGATCCCAGTGTGGTTCGATATCGCCGGTGGTGCGCCAGAGGTTGCCCCCAAGAGCCGGCGCCCACTCCCACGGAGCATCCCAACCGTACTGGCACAAAGAATAGACAATCGGCCTGCCGGTGGCTTTCAGCGCCTTGCCCATTTTGTCGTAGGCCGCATGCATCAGTCGCATCTGTGCAGCCTTGTCATTGGGCGCCTGCTTTTGCATCACTGCGGGAATAAAGCTGCACAGATCGTACTTCAGGTAGTCGATGCCCCAGGCCGCGTACATCTTTGCATCCTGCTCTTCGTGGTCAAGCGAGCCCTCATACCCCGCGCAGGTTTTCGGGCCCGGGGAAGAATAGATGCCGATTTTCAGGCCCTTGGAGTGCACATAGTCGGCAAGCGCCTTCATGTCCGGAAATTTTGAGTTGGTATGCAGCACTCCGTTCGCGTCGCGTTCGCCTTCCCACGTGTCGTCGATATTCACGTAGACGTAGCCCGCGTCCCGCATGCCCGTTGCCACAATCTCATCGGCGGCCGCTCGCACACCCTTGTCATCCACCTTTTCGGCAAAGTAGTTCCAGCTATTCCAGCCCATCGGGGGAGTGAGTGCCAATTGTTGTGCAAACGCAGGTTTTTGCAGGGCGAGCGTTGTCGACGCAAGGGTGAGCGCAGCAATTGAGCATAGCGCGGCAAGGCGCATGGGTGATTTTCTCCTGAAAACGATTTCAGTGCAGAATACTAAGGCGCGCTATGCAGAGTCTGCAATTTCGGGCCGCCGCACGCCTTGCCGGCAACTGCTACTTGTGCTGCGAGGCGGCCCGTACCAGGTCGGCTTTCTGATCCACGCGGCTCAGCCGATAGATCAGCAGGGCATCCCTCTTGGTATTGGTCGGCTGCGTCGAGAGGTCGATCGTCTCGCCCGGTGCGTGCGCTCCGGTCCCAGTGGCGCCTACGCCCGCGAGGCCTGGAATGATGTCTGCGACGAAGGAAATGTCTCCCGCTCCCCGCTTCATGGGGTCAAGTTCAGGCATTGCTCCGAATCCAAGGCTCGCATTTGCCTGGTTGAGAATCGACAGCAGCGCGCGATTCTCCGCGGTGGGCGCCATGGCCGGGTAGCCTTCGCCGAAAGAAATTGTGGCATCGGTCTTTGGCAGATGCTGTGCGACAATTGCTTCCATCTTTTTTTCAACGCGCTCAGTCTGTTCGTTCGAAATGGTGCGAATATCGCCGCTTGCGTAGGAAGTGGGAGGAACCACGTTGTCCTTGCCGGTTGCTGAACCGCCTTCGTTGTTTTCGACGGTCACACTGGAGCCGCCCAGGATGAGGCCGACGTTGAAGGTGAGATAGGGTTCGGGGAGCTGATTACGGAAGGCATCGAGAATGCGGGTGACTTCATAAATGGCTCCGTAGCCCATGCTCGTTGAAAAAATGCCGGAGGAGTGCCCGGTTTCGCCCGTTGCCTTGATCTGCCAGGTAATGGAGCTGCGGCGACTTACACTGCCATAGAAAACGCCATCGATGCGCGGCGTGCCTTCAAACTCGAGCGCTACGTCGCTGTGATGCGCAGCTGCGATCAGATCGCGACGCGAAATGCTGACCGGCTCGCCGTGCTCTTCTTCGTCTCCGCTCAGCACCACGGTGATTTCGGTCTGCTTAAGTACATCAGCCGCCTGCAGAGCATTGAGAGCTAAGATCATATCGACCAGGCCGCCTTTCATGTCATTCACGCCCGGCCCTGTGCCGATCTTGTCCTTCACGGAATACTTCTGAAACGGGCTGCTCTTCTCAAAAACTGTATCGAGATGCCCGATCAGCAGTACGCGCTTTCCGCACTTGCCGGGTTGCGGGCACGGATGCGTCGCAACAAGAACGCCGGCACGTTGCACTTCGTCCATCGGCTTCCATTGGACGTCGAAACCCAGATCGCTCAGGCGGGCGCCGACAATCCTGGCAACATCGCGCACGCCTTCGAGGTTGTGCGTTCCGCTGTTGATATCGACCAGCTTCTGCAGCAGGTCGTTTGATGCCTGCTCATTGGCATCAACGTAGGAGACGATCGCCTTTTCCGCGGGCGAAAGCGGTTGCTCGGCAGAGGTAAGGCCCACACACGCGGCAAGAAGAGAAGGAAGAAGAACAAAGCGATTCATTTGAGGCGAGCATACCAGCATCGCCGCGACGGATTCACTCCATTACCGGAGCGACTGCGTAACGGGAGGCAGTCGCCATCAGCTTTTCGACGGCCTCGACGGGACCGATGCCTCCGCGAGCTCCGATTGCCGTGCAGTTCAGTGCCGCGGCGGCGCAGGCGAAGTCGAGCTGGCGAGACAAAGGCCAGCCCTGCAGGAGTCCATAAATGAAGCCCGCGTGGAAGATGTCTCCGGCTCCGGTGGTGTCGGCCACGGAAACCTGGTAGGCGGGCCGCAGGTGGAAACTGTTCCCATCCCAGGCAAGCACGCCATCCTGGCCAAGAGTTGCCGCGGTTACCGTGCAACCGTACCGCCTCTTCATGTGCCGAAGGGCCTCTTCGAGGCTGCGCTCGCTCGTGAGATGCGTGGGAAAGCCGCGGCTCACGATGAGGTAATCGACGTTTGCAATCAAATCATCAACACCGGGATAAAGCTCATCGAGGTCAGCGATCACCGGAATCCCTGCCGCGCGCGCCCAGCTTGCCGCGAGTGTGGCGGCGGCTATTTCGAGCCCATCGACATGCAAAGCGCGGGCGTTCACGATCCATGAGCGGTCAAGATCTTCAGGCTGCAACACAAGCCGCGGATCGCGGTGGTTAAGCACAGTGCGCTCGCCACTTGCGTCAACGATGACCAGCGATCGCGGGCTCGTTGTGCCCGGCACTGTGGTGATGCGCGCATCCACGCCAGCTCGCGCAAATTCGCGGCGGTGCAGCGCCGCGGCGTCATCGTCGCCCAGCTTGCCGACGTAGCGCGTGGCGAGCCCCCAGGTCTGGCAGGCGATCAGCGCCGATGCGGTCTGTCCGCCGGGCAGAATGGAGGCATGAGAATACTCGACCTTGGAGCCGCGTTCGGGATAAGCAGGGAGAGAAATCAGTGTGTCCGTGGCATTCAGCCCCACACCGACAAGATCAACCAGCGACGGCTCGGTCATGGGCTTCATTGTACCGGTCTCATGAAAACCTGGTTGCCTGCCACAGCTTCCAGGCACAAACGGCGGCGGTGATAACGAGAACCGCGCTGAGAATGGCCATCCAGGCCAGATTCATCGCAAGGGACGGCACACGCGCCTGCGTGCCCAGCCAGAGAAAGATGCCTACGGCGCAGGCAACGATGACGTAATCCCACCAGGCACGGCTTCGCACCTGCCCATCGGCTGAAGCGCCACGGTACGCGCGCAGAACGCGATCGTAGTCCAGCCGGTAGCGCTCGCATTCACGCAGCATCGCGTCTCTGGTTGAGGCATGTTCGCGTTCCGTCGCGACGGCGGCACTCACCGCCAGTGCGCCGAGAATCATCACCAGCGATCCAAGAACAACCAGCAGCCGGTGTTGCGCGTCGGCATGTGCCAGTTCGCCAAAAACAAGTGCGCCCCATGCGAGTCCCCATAATTGGTTGGTATTCGAAAGGGGAATGCCTCGGCCGATGCCCAGATACTTGGTTGCGTACTGTTGATAGATGTCGCCCACGACCCACACGAAGCCGCCAAGAAAGAGCCAGAAGAGCATGGAGCGCACTGGACCTGAGTGGAAAATCGCTGCAGTGCCGGTGCGATCGAGCGCAAATGCCAAAGCAAGGACGGCGCCAAGTTCACCAATCGTAAAAACGGTGACGAACGAGAGAGGATTCATCCCGCTGATATAGGCCTTGCGGTATGGAATATACATCGTTCCCCACAGCAGGCTTGCCCCCGCCGCCGCGAGCACACCACCGGCCGCCCTGCCTGCATGGGCTCCGCCGCCGTGGATGGTGCTAAAGCCCAGCATAACCGCGGCCACGACAATGGCAAGCGCGCCGAGCACCACCTTGGCAACGTTTTTCGCGCTGGCACCTTTCAGTTCGCCGAAGAGCACGCGCCCCCAGAAAATGCCGATAAGCGAATTGGTGTTCCACACTGGAAATGCAATTGCGAGTCCGACATCGCGAATGGCGAAAACCGTGAGCGTATTCGCGACGGCCCACAACATTCCCGCAATCACGGCTACTGGAATCAGATGCCTGTGCTCGGCGAGATCTTTGAAAACCTGGCGCGTGCCCTTGAGCAGTGTCGGCAGGCTCCAACGCGCCGTGAAGACCCCCGCCACCATGCAAAGCGAGATCGTGTACGGCGACAGGCCCGAGTTGACAAGCTTGGTAGGCGCTTCGGCAGCACCGAGCCACACACCCGCGCAGAGCGCACAAAGCACCCCGAGGCCGTGAGCTGTGACGAAGGATGTGACTGGGGTGACCTTCGACGGTGCTCTCATCGGTGGGGCTTGTCCTTTTATCGCAGGGTGATCAGAAGCGCGACACCGATGCAGAAAACCACAAGCGGCACGAGGAAGTGAGCGTCGGTAAGAATCTTCCGTGTGGTTGCAATTGATTTCATCGCGGGTCCTGTCGCGTAACCATAGTGATGGCGCGAGTGCCCTGTCAAGATTGGTGAGGCCGCTGTGCCGCGGCGACGCGCAAAATTCCCTGCAGGTCGGGCATGAACTCGATCCGCGCAAAGCCCGCGTCCGAAAGCAGCGCGCGTATTGCTTCAGACTGTCCATAGCCGATTTCGAGCGCGACGAATCCGCCGGGAGCAAGAAGCGTAAACGCTGCCGGGATGAGCTGCCGGTAGAGATCGAGGCCGTCCTTACCAGCAAAAAGAGCGAGCGCCGGCTCGAAGTCCCGCACTTCGACTGAAAGCGTGTCGCGGTCAGAGGTCGGCACATAGGGCGGATTGGAAACGACCACATCGAAGCGCTGGCCGGCAACGGGTTCCAGCAGATTACCTTCATGGAAGCGAATCCGGGATGCAACGCCGTTCCGTTCAGCGTTCTCGCGCGCGATTGCTAGCGCCGAATCCGAAATGTCGATGGCGGTCAGTTGCGCCTCGTTCAAGGCATGCGCGAGGGCAATGGCGATGGCGCCCGACCCAGTGCCGGCATCCACAATGCGGGGGGAGTGAAACTGAGCTGCAAGCGCGATTACGTGCTCGACAAGATGCTCTGTCTCCGGCCGCGGAATCAGCACATCGGGAGTGACGCGAAAGGGGAGGCCGTAGAATTCCGTTTCGCCGGTGATGTGTTGGATTGGCTCGCCGGTGGCGCGGCGACGCAGAAGGCCCTCGAAGCCGATAGCCGTGCACCCCGCGAACTCGTCATCAAGATGCGTAAGCAGCCACGCCCGATTCCTGCCGATCAGATGCAACAATAGCGTTTCAGCATCGCGTCGCGCGCGCTCAGGGTGCGGGCCAGCGTTCAGCCCGGCCTCGGCCCGGGCCAGCCACGCGCGCAGAGTCATCAGGCGGCCTGCGTGGTCTCGGACTTCAATTGCTCAGCCTGGTAGTGCGCGATCAGCGCGTCGACAATCGACTGCAGGCGGCCTTCCATGATGAGGTCGAGCTGATGCAGAGTCAGGCCGATGCGGTGATCGGTTAGTCGATTCTGCGGGAAGTTGTAGGTGCGGATCTTCTCGCTGCGGTCCCCCGAGCCGACCTGCGACTTACGTTCCTTCGCGAGCTCCGCCTGCTGGCGTTCCATCTCCACCTCATAGAGACGCGAGCGCAGCACTCGCATACCTTTTTCGCGATTCTTGATCTGCGATTTCTCGTCCTGGCAGCTGACCACCGTGTTTGTCGGCAGGTGCGTAATGCGCACAGCCGAGTAGGTCGTGTTCACTGACTGTCCGCCGGGACCGGAAGAGCAAAAGGTGTCGATGCGCAGATCCTTAGCCTCGATCTTGATATCCACGTCTTCGGCTTCGGGCAGCACCGCGATGGTGACGGCGGAAGTATGCACGCGGCCCTGGGTTTCCGTGGCCGGCACGCGCTGCACGCGGTGCACGCCGCTCTCCCACTTGAGCTGCGAGTAGACACGGTCGCCTTCGATGATTGCGATGACTTCTTTGTATCCGCCCACGCCGGATTCAGAAAGCGAAAGCACCTCGACCTTCCAGCGATGTTGCTCAGCAAAGCGCGTGTACATGCGAAAGATTTCCGCGGCGAAAAGCGAGGCCTCATCGCCGCCGGTACCGGCGCGGATTTCGAGGATCACGTTCTTTTCGTCATTCGGATCCTTGGGCAGAAGCAGGATCTTCAACTCTTCCTGGATTGTCTCTTCGCGCGGCCCAAGCGACGCGATCTCTTCCTCGGCCATGAGCTTCAGGTCGGCATCGCTCTCGCCGAGCATGGCGCGTGCGTCGGCCAGTCCCTGCTGAACCTGCTTCAGCTCGCGGAACTTCTCGACGGGGCCTTCAATCTCACGAACGGACTTAGCCGTCTTGCTGTATTTTTCGTGGTCGTTGACGACTTCTGGCGAGGCCATCTGGGCCTGTAACTCGTTATAACGACGTTCCATCTGTTCAAGACGATCAAACATGACAACTTCTCCATCGGGCGACCGTGCCGCTGATTATTAGATTGCTATCGAAAAGGAGGCAGGAGGGCGTGTAGGCGGCGGGCGCCGCTAGAGAAGGGCGGGAATGGGTTGGCGAATGGCCATATCGACTGGATTCATTCTATCGCGAAACGATCCAAGACGCGGGCGGCGTGTTCCCCATCCGTAACGTGCCGGCACCGAGCGGCGCGGGGCCGGTGCCTCGCGCCTTGAGCCGCAGCTAGAAGCACTCGATATGATCGCAGGCGTTCATCAGCGGAACCTGCAGGTTCGACTGATGATCCGGGCCGGAGTAAAGGGTGATCGTAGCGGGCTTGTAGTCGGCGGGCTTCGCCGTCATGATGTTGAGCACAAAAGTCTGCGGATTGCGGTCATAGAGCGGGAACCACGTGCTCTGGACCTCGACCATTACCGTATGCCCGGCCTTGAAGACGTGGTCCACGTCGTGGAGGCTGAACTTGTATTCCCGCACTGATCCGGCGCGCAGCGGGGCCGGATGCTCGAAGCTTGTGAGATAACGGCCGCGGAAAATCTCTGCGTTCGTCATGAGCTGATAGCCGCGCATCTTCGGGTCGGGATCGTTGTCGGGGTATTGGTCGATCAGCTTCACCACCATGTCGTTATCGGTGCCGCTCGTTGAGGCGAAGATGTCGGCGAGCACTTCGCCGGTCACGATCAGATCCTTCTTAAGAACGGGCAGCCTGAACACGGCAACGTCCTTGCGGTCTGCAACAAACCGCTGATCTTCTGAGAGCCAGGTAAACCACTGCGAGCCCTCGCTGTAGGTCGGCTGAATCGGGCGATGGCGGTAGGGCACGGGGTTCGCGGGATCGCTCACGTAAGTCGTGGTGGTCGCCGCTTTGGGCTCGTTCCAGCTCAGCAGGCCGCCGCTCTGCAGATAAAGGCTGGTAGGTTCGGACTTCACGGGTGGGAAATGCGAATAGTACTGCCAGGTATTCGAGCCGGTTTGAAAGCTGGCCGTGTCTTTGAGATCAAAACCCGGCTGATCCTTGAGATAGTGGCCGAAGAACTTCGCTTCAATTCTCGAGCGGAACTCGTTCCCGATTGACTTACCGTAATCAAGGTTGCCCATGTGCCGCGATGAGAGCGCCCAGGAGCCGTGCCGCCATGGGCCGAGCACGAGGAAATTATCATGCTGGGTGTCATGGGGCTCAAGCTGCGCGTACTCTTCCTCGGGGCCGTACATATCTTCCTGGTCGTAGTAGCCCCCCACAGTCAGCGTGGGAACGGCGACAGTGTTCAGGTGGTGCTCCACGCCGCGCGTGGACCACACGGGGTCATACGCAGGGTGATCGAGAAAAAGCTGCCACGTCGGCAGGGTCTTTGAGCCGGATTGCTTCACGTCTTCGGCGAAGCTGCCTCGCTCAAGAAAGTAGTCGTAGCCGTCCCGTGGCTTGCCGTCCCTATCCTTGCCATAGCTCACTTCGGTTTGCTCTTTTGTAGATTCGAGGCCCATTACGTAGTCGTAGCCGTAGGTTTGGCGGAAGGCTCCGTTGTGAAAGAAATCGTCTCCCATCCAGACGTCGATCATCGGCGCCTGGGGCGAGATCGCCTTGACCGCGGGGTGCGGATCGATCCCTGCAGCCGTGGAGAGAAAGCCCGGATAGCTGGTTCCCACCACGCCAACACGTCCGTTGTTTCCCGGAACGTTTTTGAGCAGCCACGCAATCGTGTCGTACGCGTCGGTGCTTTCGTCGATCGCCCCGGGATTGCTGTGGTCAGCCATCGGCCGGCTCATCACAAACGCGCCTTCGCTCTTGAATCGCCCGCGAATGTCCTGGGCGACGTAGATGTACCCGCCGCGGGCAAGTTCGGGGCGCTGCGCAGAGAACGACGCGCGCGTTGTGCCGTCTACTCCATAGGGTGTGCGCTGCATCAGGAAAGGAAGAGGTTCTGAGAGGTCGGCCGGCTTCAAAATCACCGTGTGCAGCTTCACGCCATCGCGCATCGGAATCATTACTTCGCTCCGCTGGTAGTCATGAAAGACGTGATGCACCGGCTCGCCGGTTCGCTCGTAGACGGTATCGGAGAAGACAACGCTGGTTGCCTTGCCGTTAGCGTCGAGCGTGAAGCGGATCTTGCTTTCCTTGGGGCCGGGAATGCTGAATTCGACGGCCGAAGACGGCTTCAACTCGACTGGAACGTGCCGCTCGCTTTCCATTACAAGCTTGCCCTGCTGCACATAAAAGCTGATCGGCGTATCGGGGTCGGTCTTGTCGGTGTACTCGCCCTGCAGCGCGGCGAGTTGATCTGCGCTGGGCTCCTGAGCCATCAGAAGCGCGTGGCCCGCGAACGGCGTGAGAAGAAAAACAGAAGCAAGGCAAAAAAAGAATGCAGCGCGAGAGCGAAGCACCGGTGTGACCTCCATGATCGGGGCAAAGCCCGCGGGGAAGGGAAGAATTGCAGATTGCTTGAATCCGATTATCGCAGGGTTTTTCCTGTCCTATCCGTCATCCATGCGAGTGCCCGTGGTGACTGTGCTCCGCGCCGCCGCGCACCATTTCTTCGAGCGGCACCACGCATCCCACCAGTTCGCCGCAGACAATGTGCTCAAACTGCACCGTGGTGTGGCTGATCTGGTAGTGATCGCGCAACACGTGATTCAGTTCGGCGAGGATGCACGCACTTTCCGACGGCGGAATATCCGCAATGGTGACGTGACATGCAAGAGCGTTGGAATGAGAGCCGAGGCACCAGACGTGCAGATCGTGCACGTTCAGCACTCCCTTAACGGCTTCCATGCTCGAACGAATCTCAGTAAGGGAGGCCCCTCGGGGAGTGCCTTCGAGCAGGATATTGAGCGTCTCGCGCACGATGCCGATGCTGGACCAGAGGATGAGCGCCGCGATCAGCAGCGACAACACCGGATCAATCCAGTTCTGGCCGGTAAGCAGGATGGCCACGCCGCCGGCGATCACGGCGGCAGTCGAGAGCGTGTCTCCGGCCATGTGCAGAAAGGCGCTGCGCAGATTGACGTCGCGGGCAACACCCCATAGAAGCGCAGCAATCACACCGTTCATCACCACGCCGGCTGCGGCTACCACCATCATCAGCCGGGGCTGAACCGTTACCGGCACACTGAGGCGGTGGATTGCTTCGACGCCGATCCACAACGCAATTATGATGAGCGACGCGGCGTTGATGAAGGCCGCCAGCACTCCTGCGCGCTGATAGCCAAATGTCCGCGAATCATCTGCCGGGCGCGACTGGAAATGGACTGCGACAAAGCTCAACAGCAGCGCCAGAAAATCAGAGACGTTGTGACCAGCCTCTGATAACAGCGCCAAGGAGTGAGCTTGCAGCCCTGCCACGAATGTGACGACCACATAGGCCAGCGTGGCCACGAGCGAGAAGCGGAGTACGGATTGTGTCCTTTTCGCGCCAGGCCCCGTGGGCGCCGCATGGACGTGCATAGCCTAAGTGTACTTGGGTACGGGGGTGCCGCGCCAACTGGTCCCGGCAGCCGTCCATTTTTTTGTAATTTTGCTGAGCTCAAGCGCCCAGCGGGCCGATCCTGCGCAGGTGCGGCAGGTCCGGCAGGCGCTCGCGCAAACCTGACCAGCCTTCTGCTACCACAATGCTGTTCTGCGGGCTGCTCTGCTGGTAGCGCACGGAACAGGGGAACCCGGCGCGCACTTCCGTGGGATCAATTACATCCAGCATCGTTGTAATGTCCTGAGAACATTCGTAGTCGGCTCCGCCGATACGATAGCTGTATTCAAGAAGCGTCAACGTGCGGCCTTCCGTCTCCAACTCACAAACATCCAGCAACATGCCGTCCACAAGACGGCCGGAACTGGCCAGAAACACGCGGCGCGAGCGTTCTATCTCGTCAGGGGCGGGCCGCTTTCGACGGGTCCACCAGACGGCCCCCGCAGCGGCTACGGCAATCAGGGCTACCCCGACGGCGGTCTCCAAGGTACGTGTGTTGAGAAGAGTCATGGGCGGCGGCGGGACGCGCATCAGATGTTCCCAGTTAGAGAATACCGCAGGTTAAGTTCACGCGCCGCTGGGAAAAGTGAAACGAAGGTCACTATCCGTGTCGCCTTGACCCGCCGCGCTGCGCTTCCGTATTCTCGGGGCGGCATGGCGACCATTTGTCTCAGGAGCGGAGCACCTGCATGACCGGCGTTGCGCCCTCCACATCCGTGCTGAGTTCCGTTGCGCCACCTATGCTGGTGCGGCGTGCGGCCGTGCTTGGCGCAGGCACCATGGGCTCGCGCATCGCTGCACACCTGGCCAACGCGGGCATTCCCGTCCTGCTGCTCGATATCGTTCCGCCAGCTGAGGAGAAGCGCAACAAGCTGGCCGAAGCGGCAATTGCCGCGTTGGCAAAGGCGAAACCAGGGGCGCTTTATGAGGCTTCGCTGGCGGCGCTAATCACGCCCGGCAACTTCGAAGATGACCTGCCGAAGCTGGCTCAATGCGACTGGATCATTGAGGCCGTCGCCGAAAATCTTGAGATCAAAACGGTACTCCTCAATCGCGTGATTCCACACCTTGCGGCGCACGCCGTATTGACCACCAACACCTCCGGTCTCCCAGTCGGCAAGATTGCCGCGGGGCTCGGCGGCAGGCACGATCGTTTCTTCGGAACGCATTTTTTCAATCCGCCGCGCTACATGCGGTTGCTTGAGGTTATTCCCACGGATGAAAGCGATGCCTGCGCGGTCGCGGCCTTTGCCGCCTTTGCGGATCGCATCCTCGGCAAACAGGTTGTCTTCGCCAACGACACGCCGAATTTTATTGCCAACCGAATCGGCGTTGCCGTGATGTTCAGTGCGGCAACCTTGATGCTTGAGCAGAGTCTCATCATCGAAGAAGTCGACGCGCTCACTGGACCCATCATCGGCTGGCCGCGCACCGGCACCTTCCGCCTCGCCGATATGGTAGGCATCGACATTCTCGCCCACGTCGCCGCCAACTTCCCGCAGGGCGCCACGCCTGGACGATTTTCGGAGATTCTCGAAGAGATTGTGAAACGCGGCTGGTTTGGCGATAAGGTTGGCCAGGGCTTCTACAAGAGAGTGCGCGGCGCGGATGGCAAAGACGAGCGGCTCACCCTCGACCTGAAGACATTTGAGTACCGCCCCGCGGCCAAGCCTATTCTGCCCGCTCTTGAGATGGCAAAGAGCGCCGCAACCGTCGCTGAGCGCGTCCGTCTCCTTCTCGCGAATGACCCGGAGAAGGACAAGGCCGCAAAGTTCCTTTGGCCATTCCTTTCAACTCTTTGGAATTACGCGGCCGACCGCATCGGCGAAGCCGCGAATGACGCCCCCTCCATCGACGAAGCCATGCGCGCCGGCTTCAACTGGGAGCTCGGGCCCTTCCAGATGTGGGATGCGGCCGGAGTGAGAGAGACCGTCGCGCGCATGAAAGCGATGCAGATCCCCCCGAGCCACGCGGTCGAAGATCTGCTCTCCTCCGAGAATGATTCCTGGTATTCCGACGTCGGCCCGCAGTGCTTCAATCCGCTTACCAGCCATTGGGAGCTGGTTCCACCGCGGCCCGGGCATGCCCGTGTGGCAGAGTTTCGCCGGTCGAATGGCGTTGTGCGCGGCAATGCGGGTGCATCGTTGGTGGACCTGGGGGATGGCATTGGCTGCATTGAGCTGCACTCGCTCAAGAACGCGATAGGGGGCGACGTGGTGGCCCTAGTCTCGGCCGTCCTCAATCCCGTGTCGGAGGCCGTGCGTGACTTTTCGGCTTTCGTCATCAGCGGCGATCGAGACAACTTCAGCGTCGGTGCGAACCTGCTGCAATTGCTGCTTGCCGCACAGGAAGGCGAGTGGGAAGAAGTGGACGGCGCCATTCGCGCCTTTCAGCAAATGACGGCAGCAATCAAGTTCTGCCCGCGGCCCGTCGTCGTTGCGCCGTTTGGGCTCACGCTTGGCGGTGGAGCGGAGATGTGTCTCCACGCCGCACGCCGGCAGCCGCAAGCGGAAACCTATATCGGTCTCGTGGAGGCCGGTGTGGGGTTGATTCCGGGCGGCGGCGGCACGAAGGAGATGCTGTTGCGTGCGCTTGACGCCGCAACCGCGCTCGCTCCGCCCGATCCGCGCGACCCAGCCTCGCGCTTTGCACAATCTGCCGAGGTGGCCACCGCAATCAAACGCGCGCTCGAAGCAATCGCGATGGCGAAAGTTTCGACCTCCGCAGCCGAAGGCCGCTCGCTCGGATTCTTTGCGGCTTCCGATCGCGTGAGCATCAATCGCGAACGCCTGCTGCTCGACGCCAAAGAACAGGCCCAGGCACTCGCCGCAACCGGCTATACGCCTCCCGCGCAGCGCATGCAGCTTCCGGCGCCGGGCGCATCCGCGCTGGCTACGCTCGAGATGGGCATCTACATGATGGGCGAGGCCGGTTTCGCCTCGGAACACGATCAGAAAGTGGCTCGCTGGGCGGCGTACATTCTATGCGGTGGACGCGTGACGGCGGGTACTTCGCTGAGCGAACAGTATCTGCTCGATCTCGAACGGGAGGCCTTTCTCTCGCTTTGCGGTGAGCGCAAAACGCAGGAGCGCATCGCCTTTACTCTTAAGACTGGAAGGCCGCTGAGAAATTAGGCGGGTCCGGAAGGCGTTCGGATCCGGCACACGGCACTTGCGATGAAGCGAACGATATTCACGCTGATAGCTGCGACCATGACTGCTGTAGCCTTCCCGCTTTCAGCGCAGGATGCAGCGCTGCCCGGCCCGCTGACCGAGAGCGGGCAGATAGGGTCGACGGCCGGTTGATGTCCTATATCATTCGCCGTCTGCCCGTGAACGCCTTTCCAGAACTGCCGACCGCGATCGCCGCCCAACTTGAAGGGCGCGGCTGCACGATCCCCCAGAGTTACGAAGCGCATCGGCCCGAGAACGTTGTGCACGGCAGCTTCAGTGCCGTTGGCGCCGATGAATGGGCGGTACTCTGCTCAGCGAAAGGAACGGCCTCGCTTCTGGTTTTCCTTGACGGGGCTTCGGAACCGCCCACCTGGCTGGCGACCGCGAAAGAGACAGAACGCCTGCAAGCGCAGCACGGAGCTAAGAGTCCGCTGGGCTTCAACTGGGGCATTGATCGGGCAACGCCGGCGCAGGTACACGAGGCTCAGTCCGGCAGAGGGCACGGGCACGTCATGCCCGATCATGACGCCATTGCTGACTCTGTGATTGAGTACCGCACGATCTACCACTTTTATTCGAAGGGCCACTGGATGTTGCTCGATATGCCCGATTAGGCGCGTGCGTCGCTTTGCCGCCAGCGGCATCTATTACCTGTAGATCACGGCAAAAAGATCAAGGCAAGAGATTGGGAGTCTCGCATGAAGGAAGCGGTTCTTGTCAGTGCCGTTCGCACCCCGGTGGGCCGCGCTCCCAAAGGCGCTCTCGCGACCACGCGCCCCGACGATCTAGCGGCGCTCGCCATCAACGGCGCACTTGAGAAAGTGGCGGGCCTCGGCCAGCATGAATTCGATCGGCATGAAATCGATGACGTCATCCTCGGCTGTGCGCAACCTGAGGGCGAGCAGGGCTTCAACCTTGCGCGCATCGCGGCATTGCGGGCTGGCCTTCCAGTCGAGGTGCCGGGCGCGACGGTAAACCGCCTCTGTGCCTCCGGACTTGAGGCCATTGCTCAGGCTGATATGCGCATTCGCGCCGGCATCTGCCGCACCGTTGTCGCTGGCGGAGCAGAATCGATGAGCATGATTCCCATGGGCGGCCTGAAGCCCAGTCCCAACCCCTGGCTTACCGAAAATTATCCAGCCTCATTGCTGACCATGGGACTCACCGCCGAGCGCGTCGCGCGCCATTACAACATCTCTCGCGAAGATCAGGATGCCTTTGCGCTTGCCAGTCACCAGAAGGCTCTCGCCGCGCAGGCGGCAGGGCGCTTCAACGACGAACTTGTGCCAGTGCAGATTCAAAACGCTGTTCCCGGTTCGAAAGCAGGCAAGCCAGTTATTACAGAGCGCACATTTTCTGCCGATGAGGGGCCCAGGGCCGACACCTCTGCCGCCGCACTCGCTGCGCTCAGGCCAGCCTTTCATGCGCAGGGAACCGTCACGGCAGGGAATGCTTCGCAGACCTCAGATGGCGCCGCCGCCGCAGTCCTGATGGACCGAGATCGCGCGCGCGAATTGGGCATCAAGCCCATCGCCCGCCTCGTGGCGTATTCGGTTGCAGGCTGCCTGCCTGAGGAGATGGGCGTCGGGCCGATCTACGCCGTCCCGAAGGCGCTCAAGCAGGCTGGTCTCACCCTCAACGATATCGATCTCATCGAGCTGAACGAAGCTTTTGCTGCCCAGGCGCTCGCCGTCATCCGTGAACTCGGCTTCGATCCTGCTCGCGTCAACGTAAACGGCGGAGCCATTGCACTCGGGCATCCGCTGGGCTGCACCGGGGCTAAATTGACCGCGACACTTCTCCAGGAGATGAAACGCCGGGAGGCGCGCTACGGCCTCGTGACGATGTGTGTCGGGGGAGGCATGGGCGCGGCGGGCATATTTGAGCGGCTGGGATAGGCAGTAAAACGAAAAGGCCGAGAATACTCCCGGCCCTTGATCGCTAAAAATTCGTGAAGGTTTACGCCTTGGCGGTCGCCAGAGCTTTCAGCCGTGCATTCAGGCGGCTTTTATAGCGGGAGACCGTGTTCGAGTGCAAAACACCCTTCTGCACGCTCTTGTCGAGGATCGAGACCGTCTCACGATATTGTGTCTGGGCCGCTTTTACATCGCCCTTGGCCAGCGCCTCACGCAGGGCGCGAAGGCTGCTGCGCATACGCGTGCGATTCGCGCGGTTCACCTCGGTGCGGGTCACGGTCTGACGGGCGCGCTTCAGCGCGGAAACATGGTTTGCCATTGCAAGTCCTTAACTTAGCCCTGTTTTCAGGGGATGAATGATGCGGAGCAGGAAGCTGCCGGGGCCGCATCCTTCGCAATTACTGAGTTTACGGGAAAGCCTGTTCAGGGTCAATTGCTCCCGCCCCTGTTGTCTTGGATCAGTTGGAAGTCAGAGTGCCTTCTTGCGGAGGACTTTAGAAAAGACCATGGCAACAAAGGCGGGTGAGGATAACGAAGAGTTCGGCGGTTATGATCCACGGCTGAAACAGAAATCCCATTGAAGTGCCTCGCTTTGCAACGCCAACATATGCCTTAAGCGTCATAGCAGAGACCGAGATTTCGGTGTCAATGCCACCGGACCGATTTGACATCATATAAGCATTCGCTTATACATAGGACATGCAATTGGAACTGATGAGGGCGCTCGGCGACGGCACGCGGTTTGCAATCTTCGAGCGGCTTTGCGGGTGCGAGTTCACGGTGAGCGAGCTCAAAGCGCAGTTTGCCGTCTCCCAGCCCGCGATCTCGCAGCACCTCAGCGTTCTTAAGCGCTGCGGGCTGGTGCGGGAGCGCCGGGCCGGACGCTTTGCGCATTATCGCGGCCACCCGGAAGGACTGAGGCCCATGGCGCAGTGGCTCAGCCACTATCAGAAGTTCTGGCCTGAAAAACTAGCGGCGCTTGGCGCCATCCTCAAGGAGATGCCCGATGACGTTGTTGAAGGGAAGTGAAGAGATCGTAATGGAGTACGCCTTTCCGCAATCGCCCGCAAAGGTGTGGCGCGCCCTGACTGAGCCGAAGTTGCTGGCCGGGTGGTTGATGGCGAATGACATCGCGCCGGTAGTGGGGCATCGATTCAATTTCCGTACTCAGCCTATGGGCGATTGGAACGGCTTCGTTCATTGCGAGATCCTCGAGGTCGTGCCGGAGAGGAAACTCGTCTACACGTGGAACGGCGGTTCCGCGAAAAACGATGGCTACGGTCACAAGCTCGAAACAACAGTCACGTGGACGCTTGAGCCACAGGCAAGCGGCGGCACGATGCTGAAGCTCGTTCATCACGGCTTCCACGCCGACGACTTCGCCTACCACGCAATGGGCCAAGGATGGAAGAAGATGGGCGCGGGCATTGAACGGGTGCTCAAGACGCTTATCTAAGGAAACTTTGCGCTTTTTCCCGCCTGCCGGCAAAGGCCGTTTCTGGCACGCGCGTGGCGGCGTGCCCAGCGGTTCGGCACCGGCACCAAGCGTCCGGTACCAAAGTGAGTTATTTTTTTGCGAATCTTTATCGCTGTGGGGATTGACGCGGGGATGGCGCGGCGCTACTCTCTGGGGCAGATACACCACTTGGGCACACTCGCCAACACGGTTCAGTTCCTGGCCATCCGCAGTTCAGTGTGCGCCCGTCCGCAAAACACCCGAAATTCTTCCAAGCTGCCATCGTCCGCCCATTCACCAGAATCTAATCCTAGAGAGCCACTGCCCGCAGGGGCAGCCATGGAGGTCGTCTGAACGCTGATCTGGAGATCACGCCCAATCTTGAGCCCCTTTTCGGGACCCGCGATGAAAACCTCAGGTTGATGGAGGACTCACTCGGTGTGCGGATCGACCTTCGCTCCGACGCCGTGCATGTAGAGGGGCCGGACGGAGCAGTGGCTCGAGTCCAGCGGATCTTTCAGGACTTCGAGGGACTGCGCCGTCAGGGCGTCAATTTACACAACGGCGAACTGAACGGCATGCTCCGCCTGGTGGTGGCCGATCCTGCCACCACGTTGCGCACGCTTGTGGATGCAGGCAAGCAGCGTTCGACGGGCGTGAAGCGCATTGTGCAGCCTCGCTCAATCAATCAGCGTAAATATGTCGAGGCCATCGAGCAGAATGACATGGTCTTCGGTGTCGGGCCGGCTGGCACAGGCAAGACGTATCTCGCTGTCGCCATGGCGGTGGCCGCCATGAATGCCAAAAAGGTCAGCCGCATCGTTCTCGTTCGGCCAGCCGTTGAAGCAGGCGAACGGCTGGGCTTTCTGCCCGGTACGCTGCAGGAGAAGGTCGATCCCTATCTTCGCCCGCTTTACGACGCGCTCTACGACTTGCTTGAGCCTGAGCGTGTCGATAAGATGCTCGAAAAGAACGTCATTGAAGTCGCTCCCCTTGCTTTTATGCGCGGGCGCACTCTCAATGACGCCTTCATCATCATGGACGAGGCGCAGAACACCACCGTCGAGCAGATGAAGATGTTTCTCACGCGTCTCGGCAACAACTCCAAAGCCGTGATTACGGGTGACATCACCCAGATTGACCTGCCCAACCCGCGCAAGTCGGGCCTGATCGATGCAATCAATGTGCTCGACGGCGTCGAAGGAATCCACTTCTGCCACTTCGAAGATGGGGATGTGGTGCGCCATGCCCTCGTGCAGCGCATCGTACGGGCCTACGAGTCCGCGAAGCCGCAGCAACAGGAGTTGCCGCTCACAATGAGTGAAGCAATGGAGTTGCCGACGCAACCGGCCTCGACTCAACAGCCCAAACCGCAGTAAATCACGGCTTTCGCGTAAAATTGACAGTGAACGGCGATGCCTCCGCTGCGGTCTCGGCAGCGGAGCCCGCGCACGATGATCCTTCTCGATCCAGATCTGGACCCCGACGTCACCCCGCGCAGAAGCAAATCTGCCGTTCGCCCTCGTGTGCAGAAGCCGGCGGGGCAGGCTTCGCACTTCCAGCGCATGCCTTCTGCGCGCACCTTCGCGCGATTTCTCGGGGAGGCCCGAAAGGCTGTGCGCCTGCGCGGCCAGGTCACCGTACTGCTCACCACCGATGCGGCGATCCGCAAGCTGAACCGGCAGTTCCGTGGCATCGACAAGCCTACGGACGTTCTGTCATTTCCCTTGGGTGGGGAGTTGGCGAGCGAGATTGCCGGCGATCTGGCAATCAGCATCCCAACCGCAATGCGCCAGTCGCGCGAGCAGGGCCACACTCTTTCCACCGAGGTAAAGGTTCTTATTCTTCATGGCCTTCTGCACCTCGCCGGTTACGACCACGAAACCGATGCGGGGCAGATGGCGCGCCGCGAACGGATTCTGCGCGGCCAACTGGGAGCTGCCCCAGGGTCTGATCGAGCGTTCCTCGGTCGTTCCGGGCGGCTGCTCGAAGCGGGAGCCGCCGATGATCACCGGTCTCATTGTGCTGATTGTCGTAGCCTCGTTCGTTGAGACGCTGGCTGCGTATATCAGCCGCGTCTACTCTGAGTTCGGAAAGATTCTGGCGCTTGAAATTCAGGACAATCTCGATACCTGGGAAGAAAAGATCGAGCCGCAGCTCGGGCTGACCCGCGACCACGCCGCGCTCTGCGCTGCTGTCTTGCAGCAGCTCACCCTCGGCGTCATCGCGCTGGCGTTCGGCGCGATCCTACTCGACAGGGTTCCCTACCCTGGCGCGCTCACCCTCGCCGAGGTGGTGCAGGCTGTTCTGGGCATCGTGCTCGTTGTGGTTTTCTGCGGCCAGGTCATACCCACGTTGCTCTTCATTCACACGCGCGGCACGTGGGCCGGAGCCCTTGTCTGGCCGATCCGCTTGCTGCTATGGCTGGTAACGCCCATCACCGTTTTCATACGCTTCTTCTTTTCCGTTGCATCGCTCGCTGAGCCTGCCGCCAGCGAAGAGGCCGAAACGGCGGGCAATGTCGAGGCTCTGCTCGAAGCCGGCGAAGAAGGAGGCATTCTCGAGGAGACAGACCGCGATCTCGTGCGCTCGGCCGTCGAGTTTGGCGACAAGCTCGTGCGCGAAGTGATGACGCCGCGTCCGCAGGTTTTTGCCGTGCCTGAATTGATAACGCTTGAGCAATTTCTTGACCTGCTCAGGCAGCACAACTTCTCTCGCGTGCCGGTCTATTCTGATTCGCTCGACAATATCACCGGGATCGCGTTTGTCCACGACCTGCTGCAGATCAGCGATGAGGACGCACGCACACGTACCGTCGGCGAAATCCAGAAGCCCGCAGCTTTTGTGCCGGAAACCAAGCGCGGCTACGAACTTCTGCGGGAAATGCAGCGCGAAAAGCAGCATATGCGCATTGTGATCGACGAATACGGCGGTGTCGCCGGCCTGGTAACGATCGAAGACCTGCTGGAGCAGATCGTCGGAGCGATTCGCGACGAGCACGAAGTCGACGCTCCCATTGAGGAGCCTCAGCGCGAGGCCGGCGGAGCGTGGCTCGTGCCTGGCAGCTTTCCCGTAGATCAGTTGGCTGATCTTTTTGGCGAGCCGGTCGAACTCGAAGACACCTTTAAAGCTGCCACTCTCGGCGGCCTCGTGAGTGAAATTGAGGGGCGCATTCCATTGCGCGGCGAAGTAGTCCTGCTCGACCAGACCGGAGTGCGCATCGAGGTTGTCTCTTCTACAGATCGCCGCGTGGAGCGTCTGCGAGTCTTTCCTCCCGTGCTGAAAGAGACGATTACTCAGTAGACGATCCTCAGTGATCGTAGTGCTTTACGGGCTATACTCAGGGCTGTTCATGCCTTCTGAGAGCGCAAAGAAGTACGATGTTCTGATCGTTGGCGGGGGTCCTTCCGGTTCCGTCGCGGCTGCGAATCTCGCCGGGGCAGGCTTGCGCGTCGCCATCCTCGACCGTGGGCGCTTCCCGCGTCTCAAGCCATGCGGTGGCGGAATCAGTTGCCGGATCTATAAACGCTTTCCCTATCTCGAGTCCGTCATCCGATCGGTTCCCACCAACCTGGTGCGCAAGGTAGTTGTCGAGTCTCCTTCGGGCGATGCGATCGAGTTCTCCTCCGATGAGCCGCTCTACGCGATGATCCGGCGCATCGAATTCGACAACGCGCTGCTCGACCACGCAAGAGGGAGTGGCATCGAGGTGCGCGAAGGCATCACCGTTCAGCGTGTGAACGTGTGCGAAGATTGCATTCGTCTCACCGCGACTTCAGGCGAAGAGTTTGTCGCCGATCTGGTCATCGGCGCGGATGGAGTCAACAGCACCGTCGCTGTGCAGGCCGGCCTTCGCGGGCCGTGGACGCCGGAACAGATGGCCGTCGATGGCTCTGAGGAAACCCCGCTCGCCGAGGTCAGCGCGCCCCCTGACTGCCTCTACATCTATTTCGGAATCGGAGGCGGCTACGGCTATGGCTACGTCTTTCCCAAAGCTGCCCACGTCAACTTCGGCGTCGGCTACCTGCTCGACCACGTGAAAAAGCACATCGCCGAGAAACCCTACGAGCATCACTTGCGCTTCTTTGATGACCAGAAGAAACGCGATGTGCTCGCAGGAAGCTCACAGCGGCCAAACTATCACTACTTCCCGCTGCCCTTCAGTGGACCTTTGAAGAGGATTTCCTCGAACCGCGTGCTGCTGGCCGGGGATGCGGCTGGTTTCGTCAATGGCTTCACCGCCGAAGGCATTTACTACGCCATGGTCAGTGGCGAGCACGCCGGCAAGACGGCCCTCGCTGCCATCCGCGCTCGCAACACAACGGCGCAATTCCTGCGGCGACACGATGAGGCCTGCAATGCCGAGCTCGGCGATGAACTGCGCAAGTCGGTGACCCTGCAGAAGCGCTTCTACTCCGATCCTGAACTTATCGACATTGCCGTGCGCTTTGCCAAACACAACGACAGGGTGAGGGCTCTGATCACCCGCTTCGGTATTGGCCAGATCAGCTACGAAGAGATGAAGCGGCGCGCCATCTTTCAAGCGCTGCCTGGCTTTCTCGGCTATCAACTGGCCAAGCTGCGCCGTCCAAAGCCGAATCCGCAGGCAGCTTCGTAGTCCTTCTGAATCCGGCGCGCGGCAGCAAAATCACTGATAATAAGAAGCGGGAGAGCTGATTTATCGTGCGTTCGGGATTTGTTGCCATTCTGGGTCGGCCAAACGCCGGCAAGAGCACGCTGCTGAACGCGCTCACCGGTGAAAAGGTCGCCATCGTCACCGCCAAGCCACAAACTACTCGGAATCGCATCGCCGGTGTGGTCGAGGTTCCTGCGCGCAAAGGCGCGCACCCGGCAGCGCAGATCGTTTTCGTTGACACGCCGGGTGTCCACAAACCCAGTTCACATCTTGACCGTCGCATGCTGCAGGAAGTCCACGAGGCGCTCGAAACCCGCGACCTGGTTCTGGTGTTGATCGATGCCAGCCGCCGCGTGCAGCTTGAGGCTGCAGGTGAGCCAGCCGGCGCACACACCCATAAAGCGGGCAGTTGGGCAAGTGAAGATGAATTTCTTTTCGGCCTCATCCGCGGCCTCGACTGTCCGGTCTTCCTGGTCCTGACAAAGATCGATCTCATCGCCAGGGACACGCTGCTGCCCCTCATCGACACGCTCACGAAACAATACAAGTTTGCCGAGGTTATTCCGGTGAGCGCGCGTAAACGCGATGGCCTGGATGTGCTGCTGCGCAAGATTGTCGATGCCCTCCCCGGTGGCGAACGCTACTTTCCAAAGGATCAGTACACCGATCAGCCGCAGCGTTTCATGGTCGCCGAACTCATTCGCGAGCGCGTTCTTGTCGAAACAGGAGAAGAAGTGCCTTATGCCGCAGCGGTTGTGATCGAGCGCTTTGAAGAGCCTGCCCCCGAACCCGCGAAAAAGAAAGGGAAGCCGGTAAAGCTGCCACTCACCCGCATTTCGGCAGTAATTTATTGCGAGCGTGACGGGCAGAAGGCAATCCTCATCGGCAAGGGCGGCGCCAAGCTGAAAGAGATCGGGACTGGCGCGCGCAAGCAGATTGAGTCGCTGCTGGGTACACGCGTTTACCTTGAATTGCATGTCATTGTTGAGCCGGGCTGGCGTGAGTCGCGAACGTTTGTCGAATCTCTTGACTGGCGCCGTCAACTGGAAAGCCTCGCGGCAAAGCAGGGGAACGAGCCGCGGGACGAAGAAGAGCCGGGCAGCTAAACGCCGTGCACCCGCCCACGGCCGTCGTTCTTCACCACGTACATGCGGCTGTCTGCAGCGCCAATCACGGCATGGATCGACACGCCGTCGGCGGGCGCCGAGGCAATTCCGACGCTGGCGCTCACTGAAAGCTCCAGCCCGCTGTCCATCCGAAATTTCGTTGTTGTCAGGTCGCGATGCAGGTCCACCGCCGCCCGATGCGCTTCGGCCGCAGTCGTTGCCGGCATCAGCACCACGAACTCATCGCCGCCGTAGCGGAAACACTGGTCCTGCTCGCGGCAAATCTCCTGCAGGCGCTGGCCGGTGCGGGAAAGCAGTTCACTCCCCACCAGGTGACCGTGCATATCATTCACCTGCTTGAATCGGTCCAGATCCAGGAAGGCCAGGCTTACCGGAACGTCATCGCGCAGGCAGCGGTCGATCTCGCGGCCGAGAATGTCGTAGAGGTGTCTCACGTTGTACAGGCCAGTCGTATCGTCCGTGATGGTGAGCTGCTGAATTCGGGCAACGTCGCGGGCGTTCTCAATGGCGATTGCGGCGTGATCGGCAAGAATGTGTAGAAAGGCGATCGTGTAATCGTCCAGCTGGTCGGCCTGCGGATTGAAGATCTCGATTGCACCCTGCGTGCCTTTGCGTCCCCGCAAAGGCAGCGCGATCACCGATCGTACTTTCTGCAGGCGGGTACGGCCCGCAGGCTGAATGCGGGGATCGTCTTCGGCTTCGGGCACAATAAGGGTTTCCCCATGCTCCACAACCCAGCCGGCAACGCCCTCACCCACCTTTACCCTGAGATCGCGCAGCAAGGCTTCTTCGCCGCCGGCCGCAATCGCGTAGTAAAGCTCCTGCCGGGGCTCATCGAGCATCAACAGTGTCCACAAGTCCGCCTGAATAAAGCGCTCCATGTGCTCGAGGATTGTCCGCAGGATGGTATCCAGGTCGAAGCTGGACGTGAGCGAGCGCGCCAGCTGATGAAACACCAGCAGATCGTCGATCGGGACTCGATTCTCCGATGGGTGCGTCATGAGGACCTGTGACGTGAAGCCTGAATTGAATTGTGTCACACGCTGACCGCCAATTGAGGATCATTCCTTTGGCCCATTGTCTTGCCCACGCGCCATCTTTGGGAGTGTTGGGAGATTCTATTGTCTATGGGATGCGCGTCACGATCAAAACGCGGCCTCGAATCAAACGTTACCGAAGAGTGGCATCTTCCCACATGAAGAGAGGTCGTCATCCGCCGATGTGCACCATCGAGCGTGAAGGCTTCAGAAATCCCGGCTCGCCTATGTGGTGCCGTGCTTCCTTGCCCTGGACTGTCTCCGCAATATAGGCGCGCAGTTCCCCGTCTGATGCGCCGGCCCGCATGCGCCCGTAGAGATCATGCTCAACCTGAGAAAAAAGGCAGGTGCGGATCTTGCCGTCCGAGGTGAGGCGCAACCGGCTGCATGCGCCGCAAAATGCCCGCGTCACCGGAGCGATGATGCCGATCTCGCCCCTGCCGTCGGCAAAGGTAAATCGGCGCGCCGTCTCACTGGCCTCACGCGGGGGCAATGGTTCAAGTGGCATCACCAAGTTGATACGTGCCACAATCTCGGCCATCGGCACCACGATCTCCGGCGTCCACAGGCGGCCTTCCTCAAGCGGCATGAATTCGATGAAGCGCACGGCAACATCTTCGTCACGGGCAAACTGCGCGAAGCCTTCAACCTGGTCATCGTTGAAGCCGCGCAACAGCACGCAGTTGATTTTGAGCGGGGTGAGACCGGCCTCCCGCGCAGCGCGAATGCCTTTCAGCACTCTGCTGAAACTGCCAGGCACTCGGGTGATCCGCTCGAACACCTGCGCATCGACGGCGTCCATGCTCACCGTCGCGCGGGCCAATCCGGCAGCTTTGAGCGGGACCGCCAGATTTTCGAGTAAATGCCCATTGGTTGTCAGCGCAAGGTCCAGAGGATTGCCGGTGAGCGTCCGGAGCCGGGCCAGTTCGCCCAGCAACTCTGCCAACCCTGATCGCAGCAGCGGTTCGCCACCCGTCAGCCGCACCTTCTCAATCCCCAGGCTCACGAAAAGGCGAATCAGGCGAAGGTACTCATCAATCTGAAGCTCGGGAAACTGTGGCCCGTTTTCGCCAGTCCGGCAGTAGACGCACTTGTAATTGCAGCGGTCCGTGACGGAAACGCGAAGATCGTGGATGATCCGCCCATGGCTGTCCGTCAGCCGCATTCCGGGCGCGACGAGGGGAGAAGCAATGGGGAATGCGGTGGCCATGTTTACCATCCCGGGGTCGAACCCGGATCAAATCCGGATCAAACCGTCCAGCCGAAAATTCCTTGCGGCGTTGCCAGCCGGTAACCTGTCGAAGGCTTCTCGACTTCAATCGATACGCGGCGAACCTTTGCGTAGAACCATGCCGCTAATGCCGAAAAAGGCGATCAGGCAGAGGGCGATGGCAAAGTAATACGCCATTGGATGCGCCCATCCCGGCGAATACGAGAGATCCTGCCCCACCCAAAGCAGCAGGACCGTGGCGATCACCGTAAATTGGCCCGCGATAACCAGGAATGTGTGCCCCAGGTCGCGCCGTTTGTCGAGCGCCTCTACCTGGTCGGGAGTGAGTCTGCGCTCCGCGGGGGGAAGAAGGGAATTGGCCATGCGAATCTCCTGGCGAAGCTCCGTTGAGCTTGATTAGCGTTGCTCGCCGATATCTTCGATTCAATCACATACGGTGGGGGCAGCGCCAGCGGACCGTCGATCCCTCAGTGCCCTCAATCCGTCAAGAATGCCAGCGACTGCAGCGAGGTAATCTCAAACGGCTTGCGGCAGCGGACATTGGTGCAGGAAAGCTTGTCATCGCGCCGCACCATGTAGGACTGTGCCTTGGCAAACCGGGCGCGGTCGCGTTCATCGGCATTGCGGGACAGTTGAGGCTTCTTGCGCCGCACAATCCAGGTAACCTTGTATTCCCCCGACTGCCCGCATTTCGGGCACGCCAGGGTGTGAGTGCGTTGCTCCGTGGTCTCGTTGAAAAAGTCACGCTCATCCATCGGCCGGTACTTCTCCAGCTAAATTTTTTGCTGAGTCCCGAGCTTTGCCCGCCAACCCTGTCGCTTGAATAATCTATTGGGCTTCCGCTCGGGCTCAAACTATTCCATACTCTTCCTTACCATGCCTAAACGCAAGCCGGGAACGTTTTCCGCTTCGAAAGCGGTGAAAGCCAATGCGCGCGAGCGCGTGGGGCAGCCAAAGCCCGCCCGCGTCGTCCGCGATGAGCCTCGCACGGGACGCGAGGCAAAGCACAAGCCGAAGCTCAATGAACTCATCCGACAGGAGGAGTAGAAAGTGGCTCAAGCAGTCGGAGTCGGGGGGACTTTCTTAATGCGAAAGACCCAAAGGCAACCGTGTCGCGCTAAAGGAACCACCTTCAGAGCGGCAAGGGGGCGATACTCCCTAGCTTCGAAGAAGTAAGAGCGCTGCCAGCAGCGACAGCGGCATGACGACGAGGCCGATGCGGAAGAACTCGCCCGCTGTGATCTCTATCTTTTCCCGCCGCAGCGCGATCAGCCAGAGAATCGTCGCAAGCGAGCCCGTCACCGAGAGATTCGGACCCAGGTCGACGCCGAGCAGAATCGCGTGCGCAATTACTCCTGACTCGTGCCCGGCGCGAATTGCGGCCCGGCTGATCAGGGCGACCGGCAAGTTGTTCATGCCATTTGAGGCGAGCGCAACCGCGAAGGCGGAGACTCCCTTGGCCGCCCATTCCGGAAACGACGCAAGAAATTGCAGCCCCGCAAGTCCCAGCTGCAACATTCCTGCCTTTTGCATCGCCTCGACAATCACAAACAGCCCGCCAACCAGAGGAAGCACGGACCATGTCACTCCTCGAGCGACGCCATCCACGATTGCCCGGTTGCGTATAGCCAGCACCATCAAGACCAGCAGGGCGGCTGCGCAGGTTGGTATCCCGAGTGGGAGGCCGAAGGCCGAAGAGACTATGAGCGCAATCGCCGCTCCCAGCAAACCCGCCAGCGCCAGCTTGCCTTCGGTTGCAAGCGGCGCGGCCTCAAGACCTTCCTCAATACGCCGGGAAAGCTCCTTGCGCGAGCGCCAGTGCAGGCACAGGTAGGTAACAACAATGGCGCCTGCAGAAGGCAGCAAAAAGATGCGGAGCCATTGGCCCAGGGGTGGCATCTGGTCGCCAAAGACAACCAGATTGGCCGGGTTTGAAATCGGAAAGACGAAGCTTGCTGCATTTGCGATTAGCGCGCATGCCAGCAAGTAGGGTTTAGGCTCCACCTTCGCCCGGCGCACCACCGCCAGCACCGCCGGAGTGAGAACCACCGCCGTCGCGTCATTTGAAAGCAGTGCCGTTACCACTATCCCAACCAGATACACCAGCAGAAAGAGCCTGCGTGCGGAAGCCTTCGCGTAGCTGGCCGCCACGACCGCGGCCCAGTCGAAGACGTGCTCCTCGCGCGCTATCTCCGCCAGGATCATCATGCCGGCAAGGAACAGATAGACGTTCGAGCCTTCCGCGATAGCGCGAGCGGCGTGGCCTATTGAAAAGAGTCCCGTTGCCACCAGAAGAATCGCGCCACCGCAGGCCCAGTAGGCCTCCGCGATTCGGCGCGGACGCAGCAGCATGCATAGAATGCTGGCGAGCGCGATTATCCAGATGAACGTGGTGGATAGCTGCAGTGCAGGCAATGGTTCGGCTGGTCTCCCACCGTAGCATACAAGGGGCCGGGCCGGAGCCTGGCATGGCAATCAGGCAACTTTGCGCAGAAGCCACCGCGGTGTCTCGCAATGTGTCCGATACGGTGCGCCTTTTACTGGTGATCGGCTGTGTAGGGGCCGGGCAGCACAGGTCCGGAGTCGTTCTGGCCAGGCGTGCTGGTCCGGTTCGTGCGGTTGGAGTAGATGCGGAACTGAACCACCAGGTCGACCATCACAGGCACCGGCTTGCCGTCTTTCATTGCCGGCTGAAAGCTGGCTTTGCGAATGGTGTCTGCCGCGCTTTCATCGAGCCCAAACCCGATAGGTCTTGCCACAACGATCTGATCCGCCTTGCCATCCGCGCCTACGATCGTGTGGTAGAGCGCCATTCCCGCAACGCCGTTGGCCTGCGCAAACCCATTCGACGGTGGTTCGAGCTGCGTCAGCAGCTTTGCCGGCTGGTCCACATTGTTCTGCCTGTAGATTGCAGTGTCGGCTGGGCGATAGTCCGTCTGATGTGCGGCCGCTTCGAAGTAAAGTTTCCAGAACGAGGGCAGAGTTGCGATCAGCCGATCGTCCAGCCCCTGCGAGAAAACCACAGCGAGCGCTTCGCGCATAAGCCGCGCGGAATGCGCCGGCGATGTCGTCGTCGTCACCGTGCCCACCGGCCCCGGAGTCTCCACCTTAGGCGCGACCGGAACGACATCAGAGGCATCGGCAGCCGCTTCAGATCTTTCAGGCTCCGAAGCTTTCACCTCCGAAAAGGTCGTTGCCGGCGTCGTTGGCGGATGCGGCACAACGGGAACTCCCGGAGCCTGATCGGAATTGTTTTTCTGTTTCTTCTTCTTGGGGATCACAACAAGTTCCCGATCGATCGTGAACTTCAGTACTTTTTTCTTTGGCGTGATCCGCACCCGGTCAACCGCCTTCGTGGGATCCTCATTGGGCAGCGCGCCGAGAAAATGAAGTCCGAACCGGACCCCAGTAAGCTCCAGCTTGCGCTTGCTCAGATGGACCTTGTCGATTTCAATGAGGCACAACGTAAATGAGCCCTCAGGCGAGTGCCCGATCAACCGGCCACGTTCATCAAATTCCAGCGAGTTGTCCAGATAGCCCTTGCGCAGATAGACCGTCTTGCCCACCAGCAGCTTGCGAATCTCATCCTCTGTGATCGCGCCGGCGCTGGGATCGTTAGCGTCGGCAGCGGGGGCGAGAGCCGTATCGGAGGTTTGTTTCAAAACGTCTGTGCTATTAGTTGCCGACTGTCCCGCGACACTCAGAGACGCAGCGAGGGCCAGTACGGAGCACACAAGCACAGCGCACAATGAGCCGGCACCCGGAGAGCAAGGTTTTGTCAGCACAGATGGAGCAGCCGATTTCATTGGTAGCCCTCGACGGCAACTTTAGCAGGAATCGGGGCCTAAGGGATTCCGGTCGCTACTGAAGTGCCATTGCGGTAAACCAGCCCTGCGTCCCCCTACGGGCGATGCCTCAGGTGCCAGAGAATCCGCCGGAAAAATCCCAGCGCGCGCCTCGCATCTCCTGAAGTCAGGCCAATCCGCCGCAGCAGCAGGCGCACATCGTGCTGGTTTGCCTCGCGCATGGGCGCAGGGGAGTAGCGCGCCTCATCCATGGTTTCGCCAATCACCTCGGCCAGCATCTCAAGCGTGCTGCCCGTCGCTGCCGCCTCGCCGGTTGGAAGGCGCTCGCCATCCCCATCGGCGGAGCCACGGCGCGTGGCGATTTCATATAGGCACACCGCCGCCGCCTGCCCCAGATTCATCGAGGGCTGCCGCGCATCGGTCGGAATCTCCATCAGCAGATGGCAGTGCGCAAGATCGTTTTGTGTCAGGCCGTGTTTCTCCGGTCCAAAGATGATTGCGACGCGGCCATCACGCGCCAGCTCGCGCGCGATAAGGGGAGCCATATCCGGCAACGAGACCACCTGCTGCTCCGCTCTCCGCGCCGTCAGTGTTCCGGTGCCGACGGCAAGCGTGCAATCGGCAAGGGCCTCCGCCAGCGTCTTCGTCTCCTGCGCGTCCGCGAGCACCGTGGGAGCTCCCACTGCCGAACGCGCTTCACGCCAGTGCGCCTCGAAGGGAGCGACTACGGTGAGCCGGGTAAACCCGAAATTGGCCATAGCGCGGGCCACCGCTCCAATATTGAGAGGATTGCGCGGCGAGACAAGGACAACCTCAATTCGATCGCGATGTGCCTGGTCGAGCAAGCAACCATTGTATTGGGCCGCCGCTTGCAAGCTTGGGCTCTTCCTTTCCTTGCAGGTTGATACACTCACAGCCATGACTGGAGTAGCCATGACCGTCGAAGACGCCTCCGGAGGGAAAACGGCCGCCGATGTCGAAGCTCTCTGTGCCGCCGCACACTGGTGCGCCGCGCGAGGGTGGGTTCCGGCAACCAGCGGCAACTTCAGCGTGCGGCTGGGGCCTCAACACTCCGGGGAGCAGCCAGGCAACTTCCTCATTACCGCAAGCGGCATAGATAAGGGCGCCCTCGCGCCAGAGGATCTGCTTGAAGTCGATCCGCACGGCAGAATGATTGCGGGCCGCGGCAGGCCTTCTGCCGAAACCTGTCTGCATGCCGTCATCTATGGCGACCGCCCCGATGCCCGTTCGATTATGCACGTGCACACCATCTGGAACACGCTGCTCTCGGCCCGCTATCTGGCAGCCGGCTGCCTGCCGATTGAGGGCTACGAGCTGCTCAAGGGGCTTTCCGCTGTTTCGACCCATCTGCATCGCGAAGAACTTCCAATTCTCGAGAACACGCAGGACTACGATGCGCTCAGCCGTGATCTGGCGGCGGCCCTGAAGAATTACCCGCACACTCACGGCGTTCTGTTAAGTCGGCACGGGCTTTATACTTGGGGTCAATCGGTGGCTGAAGCCCGCCGCCACCTCGAGGCCCTTGAGTTTCTCTTCGAGGTCGAGGGCCGCCAGCTGCAAAGCGCGCCCAGATAAAAGGAGACTCCGTGGCCGTTCTCCGTTTTCCCGATGAAGATCGCCAGGTTGACAGCGAGCCGGCCATTCGCGCCGAGCTTGCCCAAATGGGCATCGACTACGAGCGCTGGAGTCTCGACCGCGTCCCGCCCGATGCCACTGCCGACGCCGTGCTAACCGCTTACGCCAATGAAATCGACGAAATGAAGCGCCGCGGCGGATATGTCACCGCTGATGTGATCGACGTGAATCCTGCGACGCCGAATCTTGAAACCATGTTGGCTAGGTTCGACAAGGAACACACTCACTCCGAGGACGAAGTGCGGTTTATTCTCGCCGGACGCGGCATCTTCTTTCTGCACCTGCATGGCAAAATCGCCTCTGTCGAGGTTGGCCCCGGCGATATGCTCCGAGTGCCGCGCGGGACCACACACTGGTTCACTCTCTGCGAAGATCGGCGTATCCGCGCTATCCGCTGGTTCCAGGACACCATCGGCTGGACGCCGCAGTACACGGCATCGGGAGTCGATCAAGGCTATCAACCGCTCTGCTTCGGGCCGGCCTATCTCGGACCCCGCGTCGCGACCAATATCTCCGCATGACAACACCGGCACGTCTCTACCTGCTTGATGTGGAAGGCACCGTCGCGCCGCTTTCCCTTGTCAGCGAGCAGCTTTTCCCGTATGCCCGGGCGCATTTTGAATCGTTTCTGTGGGATTCAGTGAAGCACCTTGAAAAAGAACCGCAGGTCTCTGAGGCATCGCTCTCTGAAGGCAGTGTCTTCTGGGACCTGGCGATGCTCGGGATGGAGAGCCGGGCAGAGCAGGATCAGGATGCGCCCAGGCCCTTCGAACCTGGAGTCACATCCATGAGCCCCGCCGTGGCTATTCCGCGCATCCTCGCCTATGTTAACTGGATTATGGATCGCGATCGCAAATCGACCGCGCTCAAGAGCCTTCAAGGCAAGGTCTGGAAGGCCGGTTTCGAAGCCGGAGAGTTGAAAGGAACTCTCTTCGCCGACGTTCCCGCAGCCTTCGAGCGCTGGTCGCAACAGGCGAAAGTTGCAATCTATTCCTCGGGATCGGTCGAGGCGCAGCAGCTCCTCCTTCGTTACTCAACCTATGGCGATCTCACTCCGCTTATCTCAGATTACTTCGACACAAGAATCGGCCCTAAGTCGGAGAGCGCGAGTTACAGCGCGATTGCGGAAGAGTTACAGATCGAGCCCGAAGGGGCGATCTTCTTTTCTGACGTCGTGCGCGAGCTCGATGCCGCGCGCAGCGCAGGCCTTGCGACCCGCCTTGTCGTCCGCGAAGGGAATGCCACGGTCGAGGACCCTCATGGCCACGAAATCATTACGTCCTTTGAAGGGCTCTAGCTTCTCATGATCATGCTTTGGACCAATCCGGCCGCGACGGCGCTCAATGAGCTGAGCCACGCACCCATCGTGCGCTTTTCGCTGCTCGCTCTCAGTTCGATTTTCTTTCTTGTCGATCCCTTCGCAGCGATCCCTTCCTTCATCGCCATTACCTCAAATGTCGACGAGACCAGGCGCCGCCGCATGGCGCGCAAAGCGGCCCTCACCTGTTTCATCGTGCTCACTAGCTTTGCGCTCGCAGGCCAGTTCATCTTCAGAATGTTTGGAATCACGCTGCCTGCATTCGAAATCGCCGGTGGCCTCATCCTCCTGCTAATTGGCCTGGACATGCTCGAGGCCAAGCGCTCGCCCACCCAGGAGGCAAGTGGCGACACCGAAGAAGGCGCCGCCAAGGAAGACGCCGGCATCGTGCCCCTCGGCATCCCCATGCTTGCCGGGCCGGGCGCAATCTCCTCCGTCATGGTCCTCGTCGGGCCGGTGCCAACCCTCTTCCACTGGCAGATGGGCGCAATCCTCGGCGCCATCGCCCTCACATGTCTGATTAGTTACTGGGTGCTTGCAGGCGCAGGTCGGGTTCGTGCCGTGCTGGGTGAAACGGGGATTCGCATTCTGGTCAGGATCATGGGGCTGCTGCTGGTGGCGCTCGCGATGCAGTTTTTTGTTAATGGCCTGACGGATTTGGGCGTCATTGTAAAGAGCCAGTAAGCGCCGGCGAAGAGGGTCGAGAATAATCCTTTTGCAGAAGAAGGCCTGGTCGGCTACTCTTCCCGCCATCCCCTATCTCAGCCTTTAAAAGGTGGCCAATTTGCTGCGCCGATCTTTTCTCAAGTCAGCTGCGACCCTGGTCCCGGCCGCGAGCCTGCATTCCGCCCCTCTCTTCGGTGAGCTTTCTTCTGCTCCAGGGTCTACCGCTCCTTCACCGTTGCACATCGTCGGCAACGGCGAAGATCGCTTTGGTCACCCACACCGCATGGGCTTCAGCTCCATGCTATTCAAGATCTCATCAGAGGATACCGCGGGCCGCGTTTTTCTCATCGAGCATCGGAACCTTGAGCACGGCGGCCCGCCGCTGCACCTGCACTGGAACCAGGAGGAATGGTTCTATGTGATGGAGGGCGAGGTCGCTTTTCAGGTTGGCGAGCAGCGGATCCATCTCAAAGCGGGTGAGTCAGTGCTGGCGCCCCGCCGGGTGCCGCACGCTTTTGCTCCCGTTGCCCCCAGCCGCATGATGATTGCCTTCACGCCGTCAGGCAGAATGGAGCAGTTCTTTCAGGACGCCGAGAAGGCGGCTCCGGGGGGAGACGTAGGAGCCTTCTTCACACAAACGGATCCCAAAATCCTAGGTGCCTTTTTCAGCAACTACGAGATGAAGCTGATTGGCCCGTCACCACTCGCCAAAACCTAATCTGTATCCAGTGCGCAAGGGGCTGTTTTCCCCGCTCTTTTGCGCGATTCCCACAGGTTTGGCGCCCTTTCCACAGCCTGTTGGGGTTGCGATCAGGATGAGGCGCTGCTATTCTCAGCAAGTCGCAATTGGCGGCTCGGCTAATTAGCCGGACGCAAGTTGCATACAGGGGTGGCCTGTGCTACTCTTAAAAAGTTGCAAGTGAAGCAGTGGAGCTTTCCGGTGGCCTGCAGGGCCTGCCCAATTGGGGAAGTGGAAAGCCGGTTCGTAGGGTCAGGTCGAGATAGCGTTCGCGCATCCCCTGTACCCCTGTAGGGAATCCCGCAGAGAACAAACCCATTGCATGACCTGGAAGGTAATTCCTTTCGCGCGCCTTAGTGGCTTGAGCCTTGTGCTGGTCGATCTTTGATATTTTGCGCCGCGCGTACCGAAGACGAACCGGAAATTGCCGGTCGGCTGAAGCGGATTCTGGAATGAGTTATGCCTGCCTTATGTTGGAGCGGCCTCAGCGGAATCCGAAAGATGCTTGACAGAAGGCCTGAATTTCGATAGTTTCAAAAAGTTCGCGCAAAAACGCTGATGGCCGCTATAAAGCGAAAAATCGGCAGCGCAACAAGTTCGAGGACACTCAGACTTCACAGGTCTGGGCCTCGATCCAAAGGGGCCCCGCTCAGGCGGATGCGCTCGTAAGGATCTTTGACAAATAGGTTGAACGTGCCAGTCGTGAGAAGGGATCAGGTTTGGCTTGATCATTCTCACAAGGTAAGGTGTCCGCGTGCTTTCGAGCGAGTGCGCGGGCGCGGTCGACCCACGTCGACCTCCGTCAGAGTGGGAAGACATCAGGTTTCAAACGAGAGTTTGATCCTGGCTCAGAATCAACGCTGGCGGCGTGCCTAACACATGCAAGTCGAACGAGAAAGTGGTAGCAATACCATGAGTAAAGTGGCGCACGGGTGAGTAACACGTGACTAACCTACCCTGGAGTGGGGGATAACTGAGGGAAACCTTAGCTAATACCGCATAATACCTACGGGTCAAAGGAGCAATTCGCTTTAGGAGGGGGTCGCGGCCGATTAGTTAGTTGGCGGGGTAATGGCCCACCAAGACAGATGATCGGTATCCGGCCTGAGAGGGCGCACGGACACACTGGAACTGAAACACGGTCCAGACTCCTACGGGAGGCAGCAGTGGGGAATTTTGCGCAATGGGGGAAACCCTGACGCAGCAACGCCGCGTGGAGGATGAAGTCCTTCGGGACGTAAACTCCTTTCGATCGGGACGATTATGACGGTACCGGAAGAAGAAGCCCCGGCTAACTTCGTGCCAGCAGCCGCGGTAATACGAGGGGGGCGAGCGTTGTTCGGAATTATTGGGCGTAAAGGGTGCGTAGGCGGTTTGGTAAGTCTTATGTGAAATCTATGGGCTCAACTCATAGACTGCATGAGAAACTGCCGGGCTTGAGTGTGGGAGAGGTGAGTGGAATTCCCGGTGTAGCGGTGAAATGCGTAGATATCAGGAGGAACACCTGTGGCGAAAGCGGCTCACTGGACCATAACTGACGCTGATGCACGAAAGCTAGGGGAGCAAACAGGATTAGATACCCTGGTAGTCCTAGCCCTAAACGATGACTGCTTGGTGTGACGGGTACCCAATCCCGCCGTGCCGTAGCTAACGCGTTAAGCAGTCCGCCTGGGGAGTACGGTCGCAAGGCTGAAACTCAAAGGAATTGACGGGGGCCCGCACAAGCGGTGGAGCATGTGGTTTAATTCGACGCAACGCGAAGAACCTTACCTGGGCTCGAAATGTTAGTGGACCGGGGTAGAAATATCCCTTCCCCGCAAGGGGCCGCTAATATAGGTGCTGCATGGCTGTCGTCAGCTCGTGTCGTGAGATGTTGGGTTAAGTCCCGCAACGAGCGCAACCCTTATCTTCAGTTGCTACCATTTAGTTGAGCACTCTGACGAAACCGCCTCGGATAACGGGGAGGAAGGTGGGGATGACGTCAAGTCCTCATGGCCTTTATGTCCAGGGCTACACACGTGCTACAATGGCCGGTACAAACCGTCGCAAACCCGTGAGGGGGAGCTAATCGGAAAAAGCCGGCCTCAGTTCGGATCGCAGTCTGCAACTCGACTGCGTGAAGCTGGAATCGCTAGTAATCGCGGATCAGAATGCCGCGGTGAATACGTTCCCGGGCCTTGTACACACCGCCCGTCACATCACGAAAGTGGGTTGCACTAGAAGTCGGTGAGCCAACCGCAAGGGGGCAGCCGCCCAAGGTGTAATTCATGATTGGGGTGAAGTCGTAACAAGGTAGCCGTAGGAGAACCTGCGGCTGGATCACCTCCTTTCTAAAAGAGAAACGATGGCACTGCGCATTCCTTCCGCGATAGCGGACTGCGCCCGATGCGAATCGGATGTAGCGGATGTCGATGTCATCTAACCCGCAATCGCCGTTACCTGACGGCGGATGCGGGAATCTCGATACAAGCCTTCTTTGCTTGATTGACCATTCGCACGATGGTCATGGGCGGCGTAGCTGCCCAGCATGTTCAACCTTGTCCTCGAAACCCTTTAGCACTGAATGAGGATTTGTGAGAGCCGCCGGGCTCCGGCGTGGTAGCCGGCGGGGGAGCGGCCAACATGGGCCTGTAGCTCAGTTGGTTAGAGCGCACCCCTGATAAGGGTGAGGTCGGTAGTTCGACTCTACCCAGGCCCACCATCTTAGCCGCAGGCACCCTATGTGGGGCTGTAGCTCAGCTGGGAGAGCACCTGCTTTGCAAGCAGGGGGTCACCGGTTCGATCCCGGTCAGCTCCACCAAACTCTCATTCACTGCTTCCAGATCGCCGCCTACTTCGAATGAGTGACGTCGATCTGGAAGCAGGCTGGACCGATCTGCGAGATTGACTGGTTCGGCAGGTTTCAACAGCCTCAGGGCTGGCCTTCCTCGACAAAGAGGAAGGTCTGATGTTTGACAACGAAATTGATTGGGTAACGCGTTTGGAGAGCCGGCATGTCCGCCGCGAGGCGCGCGAGTGCGGCGTAAGATTCCGAGACGCGTTATACATACAAGGCCGAGCACATGCAATGAGTTAGTGCAAGTTACTAACTCAGGCAAGTGTTCAAGTAAGAAGAGTGTCTTTAGGAGTGCAGACTCGGATGCGCGTGAGCGTAGCGAGTTGCTCTCAAGGCGGATTTAACATAGGTTAACTCTGATCAGGACCGAAGTGATTCGGCTCCCTGCGCTGGAGTTAATTCTATGGTCAAGCTACTAAGGGCGCACGGTGGATGCCTTGGCAGAGACAGGCGATGAAGGACGTGGCAAGCTGCGATAAGCTTCGGTAAGCCGCACACAGGCGTTATAACCGGAGATTTCCGAATGGGGAAACCCTCCCGAGGCAAACCTCAGGAACTACCCGCTGAATACATAGGCGGGATAGAGCGAACTCAGGGAAGTGAACCATCTCAGTACCTGAAGGAAAAGAAAGAAACCTCGATTCCGATAGTAGTGGCGAGCGAACTCGGAATAGCCCAAACCCGTAGCATTTCGGTGCTTCGGGGGTTGTAGGGTCCGCAACAGTAGAGTTACCAATCTGGCTGTTAGCCGAATCCTCTGGAAAGTGGATCCATAGAGCGTGACAGGCGCGTAGGCGAAAATAGTCCAGACTCGAAGCGGATACCTGAGTAAGGCGGGGCACGTGAAACCCTGCTTGAATCCACGGGGACCATCCCGTAAGGCTAAATACTAGTCTCTGACCGATAGTGAACCAGTACCGTGAGGGAAAGGCGAAAAGAACCCCGTCGAGGGGAGTGCAAAGTACCTGAAACCGTGTGCCTACAAGCAGTGGGAGGACTATGCCCGCAAGGGAATGTCTGACCGCGTGCCTATTGCATAATGAGCCGGCTAGTTATTCTTGTCAGCAAGGTTAAGCGTAAGCGAGCCGAAGCGAAAGCGAGTCTGAACAGGGCGTTCAGTTGGCAGGAATAGACGCGAAGCGGGATGATCTACCCATGGCCAGGTTGAAGGTGGGGTAACACCCACTGGAGGACCGAACCGGTGTTTGTTGAAAAAAGCTCGGATGAGCTGTGGGTAGGGGTGAAAGGCTAATCAAATTCCGTGATAGCTCGTTCTCTCCGAAATAGCTTTAGGGCTAGCCTCGGATGAATTGCGTTGGTGGTAGAGAGATGGATGGACTAGGGGGCTTTCCGGCTTACTGAATCCAACCAAACTGCGAATGCCAGCGACAACATATCCGGGAGTCAGACGGTGGGGGCTAAGCCTCATCGTCGAGAGGGAAACAGCCCAGACCGCCTGCTAAGGTCCCCAAGTTACAGTTAAGTGGGAAAGGAAGTCGGAACGCTCAGACAGCCAGGAGGTTGGCTTAGAAGCAGCCATCCTTTAAAGAAAGCGTAATAGCTCACTGGTCAAGCGGTCCGGTGCCGACAATACAACGGGGCTAAAACTGTACACCGAAGCAGCGGATGCACACCTTAGGGTGTGCGTGGTAGGAGAGCATTCTCAACAGCAGTGAAGCCAGACTGAGAAGACTGGTGGAGCGTTGCGAAGAGACCCTGCCGGCATAAGTAGCGATAACGGAGGTGAGAACCCTCCGCGCCGAAAGTCTAAGGTTTCCTGAGGAAGGTTAATCCGCTCAGGGTTAGGCGGTCCCTAAGGTCGAGGCCGAAAGGCGTAGACGATGGACAGCCGGTTAATATTCCGTACCTCCCAATGTTCGTTTGACGATGGGGTGACGCAGAAGGATAAGCATGCCGTCACTATGGCTATGGCGGTCGATGCGCGTAAGCTGGATCCGGCAGGCAAATCCGCCGGGTCATTAACAGTGAGGCGCAAAGCAGGCCCGTATGGGGATTACGATGCTGATTTCACGCTGCCGAGAAAAACCTCTAAGGAGAACAAAGGGAACCGTACCCCAAACCGACACAGGTAGACGAGGAGAATATCCAAAGGCGCTCGAGTGAAAGCTCGTTAAGGAACTCGGCAAATTGGCTCCGTAACTTCGGGAGAAGGAGCGCCCACGTCAAGTGGGCCGCAGTGAAGCGCGTACGGCGACTGTTTAACAAAAACACAGGTCTCTGCTAAGTCGAAAACGACGTATAGGGGCTGACGCCTGCCCGGTGCCGGAAGGTTAAAAGGAGAGGTTAGCGCAAGCGAAGCTTTGAATTGAAGCCCCGGTGAACGGCGGCCGTAACTATAACGGTCCTAAGGTAGCGAAATTCCTTGTCGGGTAAGTTCCGACCTGCACGAATGGCGTAACGATCGTACGACTGTCTTAACGAGTTGCTCGGCGAACTTGTAGTACCGGTGAAGATGCCGGTTACCCGCAGCTAGACGGAAAGACCCCGTGCACCTTTACTACACCTTAACTATGAGTTATGGTTCTCGCTGCGCAGGATAGGTGGGAGGCTTTGATACCAGGTTCTCGGACTTGGTGGAGCCAACGGTGAGATACCATCCTGCGAGTGCTGTGATTCTAACCTCCTCCCGTGATCCGGGAGAGGGACATAGTTAGGCGGGTAGTTTGACTGGGGCGGTCGCCTCCTAAATTGTAACGGAGGCGCGCGAAGCTACTCTCAGGCTGTTTGGAAATCAGCCGTCGAGTGTAAAAGCATAAGAGTGGTTAACTGTGAGACCTACAAGTCGAGCAGGTACGAAAGTAGGCTTTAGTGATCCGGTGGTTCTGTATGGAAGGGCCATCGCTCAACGGATAAAAGGTACGCCGGGGATAACAGGCTGATCAATGCCAAGAGTTCATATCGACGCATTGGTTTGGCACCTCGATGTCGGCTCATCGCATCCTGGAGCTGTAGAAGGTTCCAAGGGTTAGGCTGTTCGCCTATTAAAGCGGTACGTGAGCTGGGTTCAGAACGTCGCGAGACAGTTCGGTCCCTATCTGCTGTGGGCGTAGGAGATTTGAGGAGGGCTGTCCTTAGTACGAGAGGACCGGGATGGACGAACCTCTTGTGTTCCAGTTGTCCTGCCAAGGGCACGGCTGGGTAGCGAAGTTCGGTTGTGATAACCGCTGAATGCATATAAGCGGGAAGCACGCTCCAAGATGAGATCTCCCTGAAGGGCCCAGGAAGACCATCTGGTTGATAGGCTGGAGGTGGAAGCGCAGTAATGCGTGTAGCTTACCAGTACTAATCGCCCGTTCGGCTTGTCCATAGAATTAACTCCGCGCAGT
>CAWITZ010000010.1:0-220722 GCA_963839215.1 uncultured Acidobacteriaceae bacterium
GAGGTGCGCATTGCGGCCGTTCTCGTCCTTAAAAGTGTCAAAGATGCCATATTCTGCCGGTCCAAGCTTCACCGCGAACCAGGTTGTCGTGCCTGTCTCCTTCTCGGCAAGAGGCTCGGCCAGCTTCAGAAACTGCTCCACCTCTTTTTCCTTGCCTGCCTTGGCGTGCAACAACGCAAAAATCGCCAGTTTGTCCATTCCGTCCTCCTGTCTGCACCGTTAAGATGCAGAATCCGCTCACCGGGCGTCCAGGCAATGGCCACCGCCTGTAGGCGGCTGACCATGCCGCCAAGTACACTGATAGGTTATGCAAGTGCGCTCGGGAAACGACATACGCGAACTATTTCTGCGCTTTTTTGAGTCGAAGGGGCACCGCCGCGTGCACTCTTCCTCGCTGGTGCCTGCCAACGACCCAACGCTGCTCTTCACCAACGCCGGAATGAACCAGTTCAAAGACCTCTTTCTTGGCGCGGAGAAGCGGGCCTACCTGCGCGCAACCACCTCGCAGAAATGCGTTCGCGCCGGCGGCAAGCACAACGATCTTGAGAATGTAGGCTTCACCCGCCGCCACCACACCTTCTTCGAGATGCTGGGTAACTTCTCCTTCGGCGACTACTTCAAGCGCGACGCAATTCAATTCGCCTGGGAACTCGTCACCAGTCCCGAGTGGTTCGGCCTGCCCAAGGATCGGCTCTACGTCACCATCTTTGAAGGCACCGCAGATGTGCCGCGCGACGACGAAGCCGAGAAGTACTGGATCGAAACCGGCGTGCCGAAAGAGCGGATCTTTCAGTACGGCGTGAAGGACAACTTCTGGCAGATGGGCGAGACCGGCCCATGCGGCCCCTGCTCGGAGATCTTCTACGACATGGGCATGGACGCTGCCGAAACACCCGGTGTCGACAAGCCCTTCGGCCAGGATGACGCCCGCTACGTCGAAATCTGGAACCTTGTCTTCATGCAGTTCGACCGCTCTGCGATTGTCGAAGGCGGCAAGACCACCGGCTACAAGCTGACGCCTCTGCCCAGGCCCTCCATCGACACCGGCATGGGCCTCGAGCGCCTCACCGCTGTGCTGCAGGGCAAGATCAGCAATTTCGAGACGGATCTGTTTACGCCGTTGATTGAGCAGGCCGCGCGTAAGGTTGACTGACAAATCGGAAGGCCGAAGCGTGAAGATGCAGAAGCCTCCGCATCATCGCCGATCACGCTCGTGCTGCGACTTTCCTCATCAGCGACGGCGTGCTGCCCTCGAATGAGGGCCGGGGCTACGTGTTGCGGAAGATTCTGCGCCGAGGCATTCGCCATGGCCGCCTGCTCGGGCAGGAGCAGCCCTTCCTCTACCAGATGGTCTACGCTGTCCGCGATCAGATGAAGGAGGCTTATCCCGAGCTCGCCGATTCCGCCGACCGCGTCGCCAAAGTTGTCGAGGCAGAAGAGAAGCAGTTCGACCGCGTCCTCAAGATCGGCCTCACCCGGCTCAATGAAGAACTGCAAGACCGAGTTCAGCGGCGCCAAGGCCTTCCACCTCTACGAGACCTTCGGTCTGCCGCTCGACTTCATGGTTGATGCCGCTCGCGACGCCGGCGTCCATTTCGACGAAGCTGGTTTTGAAGCAGCTCGTGCCGAAGAGCAGGCCCGCGCCCGCGCTTCATGGAAGGGCGGCAGCCAGAAAACCGCGAGCCCAGCCTTCCGCGATCTGCCGAAGACGATCTTCGAGGGTTATCGCCAGCTCGTCTCCACCAACTGCGAAGTGGTAGCCATCGTGAAAGACGGTGTCGGCGTGCCTGCTGCATTGGCTGGCGACGCGGTTGAAATTGTTCTCGACCACACCAGTTTCTATGCCGACTCAGGCGGCCAGGTGGGGGACACAGGCGTTTTCACCTCCACCGATGGCAACATCACGGTCGCAGAAATCACCGGCTGCGTTGCGCCTGTACAGGGAGTGCGGGCGCACAAGGCTGTCCTCAAAGAGAGCCTTGCGGTCGGCGACAAGGTCCGCACGGTCGTCGATGGTGAACGCCGCGACGCGATCCGCCGCAACCACACCGGCACCCACCTGCTGCATGCCGCGCTGCGCCAGGTGCTGGGCAAGCACGTCAAGCAGGCCGGTTCACTGGTTGATCCAACGCGGCTTGCGTTTTGACTTTTCTCACTTCGCCCAGGTCGCCGACGAAGAGCTCAATGAGATCGAATCCATCGTGAACCGCGAAGTGCTGGCCAACGCAAAGGTTGAAACGCTCGAAGACGTTCCGATCGATGTTGCAGTGAACGAGTACCACGCCATGGCCCTCTTCGGAGAAAAATACGGCGACAAGGTTCGCGTGGTAAAGCTTTCTGACGGCTTTTCAACGGAGCTTTGCGGCGGCACACACACCGCGGCCACCGGCGAGATAGGTCTCTTTAAACTCACCGGTGAAGCCTCCGTCTCTTCAGGCGTGCGCCGCATCGAAGCGATCAGTGGTCTGGGCTCACTCGATACCTTCCGCCGCGATTTTGCCGTGGCTCAGCTTGCTTCGCAAATTGCGCCGTCGATGGACGGCAATCTTTCCGATTCCCTGCGCGCCAAACTTACGGCGCAGGAAGACGAACTGAAGCGCCTGCGCCGCGAACTCGAAGACACGCGCATGAAATCCGCTGCCGGCGGTCTTGACGATGTGCTGAGCCGCGCAGCCGAAGTGAAGGGCATAAAAGTGCTGGTGCATCGTGCCGATGGGCTGGAACGTGGGCAGTTGCGCACCCTCGTCGACAACCTGAAACAGAAGGCCGGCGAAAGCGTCGTTGTGCTGGCGTCGGCACAGCCCGAGGGCAAAGTCGCCATCATTGCCGGGGTCACGCCGGGCCTCACGAAGCGCGTCCAGGCAGGCAAACTTGTTGGCGCTGTCGCAAAGCTGGTGGGCGGCTCGGGCGGTGGCAAGCCGGAGATCGCCGAAGCCGGCGGTAAGGATCAAGCGCAGATTGACGCAGCGCTGAAAGCAGTCCCGGGCATCGTCGGCGAAATTCTTGGCTGAGGCACAATGGCGTAATCTGAACCCGATGTCTTCGGCAAAATCAGCACTCTCGCCAACGGGGCACTTCCGGCGCAATCTGCTCGCCTGGTACCATGCCAACCGTCGCGATCTTCCCTGGCGGCGCACCCGCGATCCGTATGCCATCTGGGTCTCCGAAATTATGTTGCAGCAAACCCGCGTCGCCGTCGTCATCGATCGGTACACGGCCTTTCTTGATCGATTTCCCACCGTTGAAGTTCTTGCTGCCGCGCCTGAGCAGGATGTGCTCGCGCTATGGAGCGGCCTGGGCTACTATCGCCGCGCGCGCATGCTGCACAAGGCTGCGCAGTTTGTGGTGAACGAGTGTGCAGGTGCGTTACCCGCAACCGCTGCGGAGTTGCGCTTGCTGCCCGGCGTCGGCGCTTACACGGCGGCGGCAATCGCCAGCATCGCCCACAACGAGCGCGTCGCAGTTGTAGACGGCAATGTGGAGCGAGTGCTGTGCCGGCTAGAGGGCTGGGCAGCCGACGAAAGCACGGCGGCCACCGCATTTCGCCGCAGGGTTGAAGCCGCCGCCGATGAACTCGTCGATCCGGCGCGTCCGGGCGACTTCAACCAGGCGATGATGGAACTCGGTGCAACGCTTTGCCTGCCGCGCGGTCCGCGATGTGCTGCCTGTCCCGTGGCAGCCGGCTGCATCACACGTGGCGAGCACAAGACCCAGCCGCGGCCGCCCATGGTGAACCGGCAGATAGGCTGCGCGCTCGTATTGCGCAATGGCCGCAGGCACGGCAATGCTGATGCTCGCGAGGTTCTGCTCGAGCAGCGTGCCGACTCCAACTCGGTGATGCCCGCCCTGTGGCAGTTGCCGGCTCTGCGTGAAGCGCAAGTGCCCAGTGCCAAGTTGCTCCTGACCGTGAAGCATGCCATTATGCAGACCAACTACAACGTCCGCGTTCGCACCGTGGCCGAGATCGACGTGGATGCTCTCACTGTGCCCGATGGCCGCCGCTGTTGGGTTTCGCTCCGGCGCGCTAAGGAAATGGCGCTTACCGGGCTGGCCCGCAAGATTCTCAGCCGGGCCCATCTTCTTTCTGAACCCATTGCCCTGGAACCCGTTGCTCAGGAGCCGATCGCCACAGTACGCTGAACCTTCGCGGAGAAATCATGCTCACCTATCGCTTACCCGCTGTTTTCGCCTCATTTTTTCTGACAGCCTCCCTTCTTAACGCCCAGCAATCTGCCACCGTGCCCGCTATCGACGGACTGCCCGTAGCGGCGCGCGAGGCCGCTCAATCCATCGATCCTGGCAAGATTCGCGAGCATGTGCGCTTTCTCTCGCTCGATCTGCTCGAAGGCCGCGGGCCAGGGACGCGCGGCGCCGAGCTTGCGGCTCAGTACATTGCCACGCAGTTTGCGCTGGAGGGCCTGAAGCCCGCGGGTGACAACGGGACATATTTCCAGCAGGTGCCGCTCGTTGCGGTGCACACTGACGAAGACAAAACAAAATTTGCGTTTGTGCCAGCGCAGGGCGCGCCGGTCGATCTCACCTACGGTTCCCAGATTGTGGCGAAAGATGAAACCGGGCAGAGTGAGGCTGCGATTGATGCGCCCATCGTTTTCGTCGGTTACGGCATTCATGCTCCGGAGTATGGCTGGGACGACTACGCCGGCATCGATCTGAAGGGCAAGGTTGCGCTCGTCATCGTGAACGAGCCGCCATCGAACGACGAGAAGTTTTTCAAGGGCAAGGCTCTGACGTACTACGGCCGCTGGACCTACAAGTACGAAGAAGCGGCGCGTCGTGGCGCTGTTGGCGTCCTGATCATTCACCGCACCGATCTTGCCAGCTACGGCTGGGAAGTGGTGCGCAACTCGCAGGCCATCGAGAAGAGCTACCTGGCCAACGACCCGCTGGCAACGCTGCGCGCGGCCGCGTGGATTCAGCATGATGTGGCGCAGAAGCTTTTCACCCTGGCCGGCCTGGGCGATCTCGACGAGAATATTGAACGCGCCGGCAAATCCGGCTTTCACCCGGTGGAGCTCAACGTCCATCTTCGCGGCGACATTGTGAGCAAGGTTCGCCACTACACCAGCGCCAACGTCGTGGCGCGCGTCCCGGGTGCAGCTTCAAACGGCAATTCAGTGCTTTACTCTGCGCATTACGACCACCTCGGAATCGACGCTGCCGCCAAGGGCGACAACATTTACAACGGAGCCGCAGATAACGGCACTGGCTGCGGCATTCTGCTGGAGATGGCGCGCGCCTTTGCGCAGGCCAAGCAGCCGCCGCCGCAGGACATGTACTTTGCCTCGGTTACAGCAGAGGAACAGGGCCTTCTCGGCTCGCAGTATCTCGGCATGCATCCGCCCGTCCCTGCGGGACGGATCGCGCTCGACCTTAACTACGACATGCTGCTGCCCATCGGCGTTCCGCGTTCAGTGAATCTTACCGGCGCCGAGCGCATCGACTTTTATCCAACGATCCAGAAGGTTGCCTCGGCTTTCGATCTGCAGTTGCTGCCTGACCCGAATCCAATGGCCGGCCACTACTATCGCAGCGACCACTTCTCGCTTGCGCGCGTGGGCATTCCTGCCTTTTCAGTCGATCAGGGCGATCTGTTTGAAGGACACGACGCAGCCTGGGGACGAGCGCAGAACGAGGACTACAACGCGCATCACTATCACCAACCGTCAGACGAGTTCAATCCAGCCTGGGACTTCAGCGGCAATGCGAAGCTGGCGCGCTTCGGCTTTGTGGTGGGCTGGCTCGCCGCCGAACAGAAGAAGCCGATCGACTGGCTTGCCGGCGATGAGTTCGAGGCGGCGCGGAAGGCGAGCGAGGACAAGTAATCGTCTGCGGAACGCGGAGACCCTCAGTAGTAGTCCGCGCAGCTCAGGTAGTAGCCACATTGCGTGCACACCAGCTTGCAGCGATGACCGCTCAGGCGGGCACTGCAGGTTGGGCAGATCTGGCAATGATGGTCCAAAGGCGCCTCAGCCTGGAGGGCGCAGCCCGCACCACTTTGTGAGAAATCAGGCTGAAAATCGGCGTCGAGTGCGGTGGGCCTCTGCGGAAGCATGGGTGAGAGGTTAGCATAGAGGAGTGGGTAGCCTGTCCGGGTCAGCGTGGCAGGTGCCTGAAGCATCAACCTCGACGCGTCGCAACTCGTTTCCTCGGGCGGCGCGGTTCACCAACCCCCTGAAAACCCCGGATTCCGGATTCCCCAAAGGAGGGACCCATGGCAAGCAAGGCAAGTGCGGTTTGGACTGGTTCATTGAAGGAAGGCAAGGGCACTATTTCGACGGCGACCGGCGTGCTCAAGGACGCCAACTATTCGTTCGCCACCCGGTTTGAAGGCGCCGCCACCGGCACCACGCCCGAGGAACTTATCGCTGCGGCACACGCGAGCTGTTTCTCCATGGCGCTTGGTGCACAGCTCGGCGGTTCGGGCCTGACGCCGACGAAAATCGAAACCAATGCAGCTGTCACCCTGGCTAAGGTTGGCGACGGATTCCAGGTCACCAAGATTGCCCTCACGACCACGGCGGTGGTTCCCGGCGCCACCAAGGAAGTCTTCGACACCGCGGCTGCCAATGCAAAGGGCGGCTGCCCGATCTCAAAGCTTTTTGCAAATAACACCGAGGTCACCCTCGACGCAAAACTGGTCTAGTTGCTTTGTCCGGGCAGTTCGCCGGACGACTCATTCCGCGCACGCGTTCTTCAGGATCCCATTTTCGCCACCGGCGGAGATGGGATTTCTGCTTTTAGCCCTTTGCAAAGTGCTTGCACACGCGGCTCGTCCATGGGAGAGTGAATTGCCGTCCATTTCTATTGCAGCGTGAGTCCGAACGTGGCGAAGCAATATAAGTTCAAAGCGACCATCGAGTCTGTAGGCAGTGCCGGAGCGTGCGTACTTTTTCCCTACGATGTGGAGAAGGAATTCGGCACACGCGGCCAGGTGCCTGTGAAGGTGACCTATGATGGCGTGCCCTACACCGGCACCATGGTGAAGTACGGACACCCGCAGCACATGCTTCCTATTCTCAAGGCAATTCAGGCAAAGATGGGCAAAGGCCCCGGTGACGCAATCAGTGTTGTTGTCGAGCGCGATGAGATGGTTCGCACTGTCGAGGTTCCTGAAGAGTTCAAGAAGCTGATGAAGAAGGAAGGCGTGCTGGCTGCCTTTGAGAAACTGAGCTTCACGAACCGCAAGGAATATTGCCGCTGGATCACGGAAGCGAAGAAGGAAGAGACGCGCACCCGTCGGCTCACCAGGGCAATTGAAATGCTGAAGACCGGCGTGAAGACTCCGGGCTAAGATGGTTCGCTGTCCTAGGCGGTTGCGAAGTTCGGGCCCTCCCCAGTTTTTTAGGAATTGCGCAGAGGAGGCATTTTCGTGCAGCACGTCCATCATGATCTGAACTTTCTTGCCGTGATCAGCTCCGCAGTGATTCTTTGGCTGCTCGGAGCTATCTGGTATTCGCCCGCGCTCTTTGCTCGGCCTTGGATGGCCCTGCTAGGCATCACGCCCGACCCTTCCAAACGAAAAGGACTCGTGGGCGGCATGATCGCTTCTTTCATCGGTGACCTGCTAATGGCGCTGGTGCTTGCGCACTTTATCGCCTGGTCTCATGGCGCGACGATCGGCTGGGGCGCGTTCGTCGGTTTCGTCTCCTGGCTGGGATTTATTGCCGCTCCCAACTTCGCACAGGGCATTTACGAGAACCGTCCCTTCAAGCTCTTCCTCATCAACGCGGGATACTGGTTCGTCGGACTGTTGATCGTGGGGGCTTTGCTGGCAACATGGCGCTGAACGTGCGTCCACGGCGCCCGCCCCTCTCGGTAAAATCGGTTGCATGAGCAAATCGGTCATCACTACCGCATCCGCGCCGGCCGCCATCGGCCCCTATTCGCAGGCCATCCGCACAGGGAACCTTGTCTTTACCGCCGGGCAGGTCGCGCTTGATCCTGGCACGCAGCAGTTGGTTCCCGGCGGCATCACCGAGCAGACGACACGTGTGCTTGAGAATCTCAAGGCCGTTCTTGAAGCAGCCGGCAGCAGTCTGGAAAAGGCTGTCAAGGCGACAGTCTTCCTCAAGGATTTCAACGATTTTGCCGCCATGAACACTGTTTATGGCGCCTATCTTGCCCCTGCCGGGGTTGCGCCCCCAGCCCGTACCACCATTGAAGCTTCGCGACTGCCCAAGGACGCCCTCGTCGAGATCGAACTCGTCGCCGAGCTATAGGCAGCGTATCCTTGGCCCCAGCGAATACATCTAATCGGTATGACCAGCCAGATTGAAAAGACCATGAGCGATGCCCCGGACAAAGTGAACCGCAGCGAAGCCGAGTGGCGCACGATGCTGACCCCCGAGCAGTATCACGTGCTGCGCGAGAAGGGGACTGAGCGCCCCTTCACGGGAATCCTTACCCAAAACCACGACACCGGGGCCTACCATTGCGCGGGTTGTGGCGCATTGCTGTTCGAGAGCGGCGCGAAGTTCGACTCCGGTTGCGGATGGCCCAGCTTCACCATTCCCGCGGATGCAAAAACCGTCGCCGAGCATGAGGACAACACCTTCGGCATGCGGCGCATTGAGGTTACATGCGCCCGGTGCGGCGGCCATCTTGGCCACGTCTTTCCCGACGGACCCGGCCCGACAGGGTTGCGCTACTGCATCAACTCCGCTTCGCTGACCTTCGAGAAAGCGAAATAGGCGGGGAAGCTCCGGTCATGCGGGCAGGTTACTCTGTCTGCATGATTCGTCTTCCTCTTCGCCTTGTTGGCACCCTTGCCGGGTTCGGCATTCTCGTCTCAAATTCCACGGTCACAGCCCCAGCGCAGGAAGATGCGACTCTCGACCGCCAGATCGCAGCCATTGCGCAGGCGCATCACGGCCATGTCGCGCTCTATGCCCACAATTTGAAAACCGGGCAGATGGCCTCGCTTTCTCCCGATCTGCCGGTGAAGACGGCATCGGTCATCAAAATGGCCATCCTGCTCGATGCGGCCGAGCAGATCCGAGCAGGGCAGGCGCGGTTCTCTGAGAGGCTCGTTCTGACCAAGCAAAACCAGGTGGAGGGTTCCGGAGTGCTGGGCGAGCTGACGGCGCCGATGTCGCTGACCCTCGGCGATACGCTGACCCTGATGGTCGTCCTCAGCGACAACACCGCGACCAACATGGCCATCGATCGCCTCGGTCTTGAGCACATCAACGCTACATCGCGCGCCGCGGGGCTTCGTCAGACGGTGCTCTACAAGAAGGTGTACGTGCCGGCGACCGGTCCCATGCCGCCGGACCAGCCACAGTTTGGCCTCGGCAAGACCACTCCGCGGGAGATGGCCTCGATCATGGAGCGCATCGCTACCTGCCGCCTTGCCTTCGACGGCTCGGCTCCAAAGCCCGAGGACGGCCCCATCTGCGGCGCGATCCTCCATATGCTGCGCAACCAGCAGGACAGAGACAGCCTGCCGCGCCTTATTGAATCAATGGATACCAGCGAGCATGGATCGGCAATTGGCAACAAGACCGGAGCGCTCGATGAGGTGCGCAACGACGTCGCCCTCATCTCAACGAAAAACGGGCCGGTAGTGATTGCCGCGTTCACCTTTGACAATGCCGACCAGCGTTGGACCGGCGACAACGAAGCCGAGCAGACCCTGGGCAAGCTGGGGCAGGCGATCGTGCGGCAATGGGCCCCCGTGGGCCTCGACGCCACGGCGTTCCCGTGGGAAAATCCGCTGGCCGGGGGCCTCGGCAAGCCCTGAGCGAACCCTAAAGCGAGCTCTGACAGGCACAACAAAACCCCGTCACACTGCGGCGGGGTCGGTCGTTGAATCCTGATTGTTCGGGCTGGTGGAAGGCTCGGGCCCGAAATTTAGGCCGCCTTGGTCACTTTGCCGGACTTGATGCAGCTTGTGCAGACGCGAATGCGCTTGGCCGCGCCGTTGACTACAGCCTTCACGGCCTGCAGATTAGGGTTCCAGCGCCGCCGGGTCACGTTGTGAGCGTGCGAAATATTATTGCCGAATTGCGGTCCCTTGCCGCAAACGTCGCATACCTGTGCCATTGCTAAACTCCAGAATCTGTTGTATTTCGGGGCCTTGCAGCCCGGTATGAGCCGAGCTCCTTAAAGGACGCGCCCACCTGGCTCGAAGCCGGAACCGCGCTTTGGGCTCGCAAAAGCTCCAAACCCAAGGGGTTGCCGAATCCTCAGTATACCGTGGAACCGTCTCGGAGCCAAGCCTGGAGCGGATCCGAAAGGTCTAGTACGGGCAGGTAACCCTTGTACTGCCACCAAAGTGCTTCAGATTGCACCTTTGTGTAATGTCATTAAAGATTACTTAGCCCTACTCTCGGGACTGGAGGCAACACTATGAGCGGCGTTACTTCGGATCCCACCTATCGCGCAGCATACGAGGCAGGTTGTGCAGAGATTGATCAGATTATCGAACGGCAGGCGCTGCTTCGCGTCCGCAAGGAAAGAATTGAGAAGGCCGTCACAGCCCTGAAGCTGATCGTCGAAATCAACCCCTCGCTGGAAACCAGCCGTCCCCAGTCTCAGCCTGTGCCGGCAGCGGCAACCCAGGCGCCGCAGGCAGTTGAGGCGCTTCCTGAGGAGCGCATGCAGCAGCACATCGACCAGGTTCTGCGCTCGCTCGCCACGGTCTAGGTTTTTCAAGGCGTCAGGACCCGCCGCCTGCGGGCGTGCCGCCATTCCTCGCGGCACATTCGGCTGGTCAAACGAGCCGCCTGTGCTTCTGGGTTATCTATACAAGCGGTCGCTTCCAAGCCGCTTTATCTATATTAGTGATTTGCAGTAACGCCGCACCCCCGAGCCCTGACGCCCAAAGCGTCCGGGCTCGTTGCTTTTTGGTGTCGGACCCGGTCGGCGAACTCCGAGGCCCATCATTCCCCGCATGCAGGCACGAATGGCTTAAGCGCCGAAGGGACCGAATCCTGGCTGCGCCGCGCGCAAACAAAAATCCCCACCCTGAAACGGATGGGGACAAAAGGAAGGAAGGAAATCTTACGAAATTCTGAAGTGCTTACTCGCCCGAAGCGGTAGCACCGGCCAGGTTCAGCGTGAGCTTGTTCAGCTGGATCGCCTTGAGCACGTTGACGCCGCCCACTTCATTCGTGAGGGTGCCAACATGGCCGTTCTTCTGTTCAACGGCCTGTGCAGGAACTGTGACAGGGGATTTCCCCTTCTGGGCGAAGGTTACCTGGACGGCCGATCCGGTTCCGGTCCAGGACACCTTGTAGTCACCCGCGGGCAGCTCGGTGGTTCCGACCTTCACGGGGGTGTTGAGTGTCAGGTTCTGCGAATTACTTGCGGCGAAAGCAGGAACCGACAACGATGCAAGGATGAGGGCGTATCCGAAGGCACGTTTCATGGGTATCTCCTTAATGCCTCAGTCACAATCTGCTGCTTGAGGCATTGAGGACATTACACACGGTTGTCCAGGAAATTAACCTTAAGAAATCTTAACGGCAGTCGAGTCCTCCGCGCTGGCAACGTTATCGTGCTTATCCAATGCAGGTTGCGTGGCGAGAGGAATGGAGATGCGCACGCGCAATCCAGGGGCGGCATTCTCTGCAGAGATCACTCCGTGATGCACCTGCACCGCACGCTTTGCAATGGAGAGGCCCATGCCGGTGCCGCCGCTGCCTGCGTCGCGTGACTCTTCAACGCGGAAGAATGGATCGAAGAGCCGTGCCAGCGCGCCTTCGGGAACCCCCGGGCCAAAGTCGCGCACCGTGATCATTGCATCGTAATCATTTTCTTCGAGAGTCACCTGGATGGTTGAATGCGTGGGCGAGTAGCGGATGCCGTTGCGCAGCACGTTCTCAATGGCGCGGCGCAGCAGCTCGTGGTTTCCGATGACCGCGTGTGTCAGTTGCCCCTTTACGGTAATGCTGCACTCGCGAAATTGAGCTTCAAGAGCGCAGTCACGGACCACCTCATCGACCACATCGCGCGCGTTCACAGCGCTCATATCCCGCATCGAGGGGTCGCCTTCAATCGCGGTGATCTCCACGATATCCGCAACCAGAGAGGTAATGCGGTTCACGTCGCGCTCAATGCGGTCGAGCGCGCTGCTGCTGTTCGGTGAGGTGCGCGCCAGCTTTACGGCAAATTTAAGCCGCGCGAGCGGCGAACGCAGCTCGTGCGAGATATCGCCAAGCAGCCTTCGCTCACTCACAATCAGGCGTTCCAGCCGTTCGGCCATGCGGTTGAACGAGCGTCCCAGCTGTCCAATCTCGTCCTGCCGCCTGGTCTGCACGCGCACTGAAAGATTGCCATCGCCAAATTGCGCAATCGTCGTGGCGATTCTGTGAATCGGCAGCACCACGCCAATCGAAGCGATCCAGCACAGCACCAGCGTGGCGCCGATGACAAGAAAGTAGTAGGGCAGAAAGGTCCAGGTCTGCGGGCGTCCAAACTCGCCTTCGGCCGCGAACCAGTGAAGGCCGTCGGGCGATTGATGAGCGATGGTCCAGCGGTAGTGGGACCGGATACGGTATTTAGTTGCGGGCGGCGGCGGCAGCAGCCTTGTTTCACTGTTTCCCGTCAGCAGGTCGATGCCGTTCGCATCCAGCAGGTAATGCTTACCGCTGAAGATGCGATCGAGTTCGAGGAGATAGTTTCTGAGCGCTGGCCGGCCGCCGGTCTTGTATTCATCGAGCGCGCTCTCAAGCTGCAGTTCGTCAAACTTGTCGAACGTGGGGTCGATCTCGATCTTTTGTACGTGGGTGGCAATCAGATGAAAGGCGAGAAACGAGAGGGACAGGGTACTGATCATCACCAGCAGCACCCCGATATAGAGGGACTTCACAGGCAGAGATTCAACCCGTTCCAGTAAAGACATACCCCACTCCCCGAATCGTGCGGATCAGGTTCCGTCCCCCGGCAAGCTTCTTGCGCAGGTGGCTGATATGCACATCTAAGAACCGATCATACGGCGTTGCCTCGCGCTCGAACAGCAACGAGGTAATTTCGTCGCGCGAAACGATGCGCCCCGCCGAACGAATCAGCAGCTCCAGCAGGTCAAACTCCATCGCAGTCAGATCGACGGGATTCCCCGAACTCCATGCCTGGCGCGTCGAAACGTTAACCTTGATCCTGCCATACGTGGCAATTTCGTCGTTCTGCTTGACCGTCGAATCGGCACGGCGCATCACCGCACGGATCCGCGCCATCAGCTCATCCGGATCAAACGGCTTGGGCAGGTAATCATCCGCACCCGAGTTCAATCCAAGAATGCGATCCTGCTGCTGCACGCGCGCCGTCAGCATGATCACCGGCAGGTCTTTGCGGCGGCGAAGCTGTTCAAGCACGGTGATGCCATCGAGTCCCGGCAGCATCACGTCGAGAATCACCAGGTCGTAGGCGCCCCGCAGTGCGCTCGCGAGGCCCTCGCGGCCGTTGCAGGCACATTCGATGCGGTGGCCCGCCTGCGCGAAGAACTCCCGCATCATTTCGCAGAGCTCGGCGTCATCGTCCACCAGCAACAGCGAGAGCTGCTTCTGCTTTTCAACGCTTTCAGGTTCTATCGCCGACACACCGTCACCCACGGTCTCTAAGTCTCGCACAGCCGGATGCATCTATGCTGCGCACCCCAATACCGTGAGAATCAACATGGCATCCACGCGCTTCGCGCAGCCTTTCAGTCCATCTTGCTTCCCCCCTATCTGCGTGATAGCCTCAAACATCGCTAAATCTTCCCCGGCCGTTCAGTTTGTGGTTCTTGCCAGCAAGCAGAGTCAGGACACCCGCGTGGCACAACACTCGTTGGTTCGCAGTTTTTCTTTCGCGGTGCTGGTGGCTCTGGCGCTCGCAGCGTCCGGTCATGCCCAGCCTTCACCCATCGCTTCCGCAGCTGCAGCGCCGGCTGAACACCGGCCCATCGAAGCTGGAATGCCGGTCATTCAGAATTACCCCGCCAATGACTTCAGTCCGGCTGGCCAGGTATGGGCCCTTACGCAGGACCATCGGGGCTTTCTCTACGTGGGAAGCTCGGCGGGAGCGGTGGTTCAATTTGATGGTTCCACGTGGCGCAGGATCAATGTCCCATCGAGTGTCGTGCGCTCCATCGCTGAGGATAGGGATGGCCGTATCTGGATTGGCGGCGCCGAGGTCTTTGGTTACCTGGCTCCGGATGCGCACGGCTGCCCTGAAATTCGTTTCTCTCCTCGACAAGATCCCCGCCGACCAGCGCGGATTCACCGATGTCTGGCAGATTCTGCCCACAGCGCAGGGTGTCTTTTTCCGCTCCTACCAGCGCCTCTTCCGGTGGGACGGCAGCCACATGAAAGTGTGGACCCACGAGAACGGCGGAAGGTTCCAGGCCCTCTCCGCTGTCCGCGGGCGCCTCTACACCGCCCAGGATGACATTGGCCTTGAGGAGATCGTTGGAGACCAACTGCGGCCGTTGCCCGGAGGCGATGCCTACAAGGGCGCAGTCAAGCTCTTTCTCTTTCCCTGGGATGGCAAGAGCATGGTGATATCGAGCCGCGACCACCTGCTCACGCTCTATGACGGGGAGAAGGCCGTCCCCTTTAAGACCGAAGCCGACAGCTTTCTGCAAAAGTACAAAGTCTATGTCTCAACTCAACTGAAGGACGGAAATCTCTGCGTCACCACTTTGAGCGGAGGAGCGGTGATCATCGGGCACGATGGTCTGATTCGACAGACGCTCGATAAGAGCGCAGGACTGATCGACAACGATGTGCTCAGCGCATTCCAGGATAACGAGGGCGCACTCTGGCTTGGAATGCAGCTTGGCATTGCGCGCGTCGACGTCAATTCGCCCGTTTCGATCTTTTCCCGTGCTCCGGCTCTCGATGTAATGCGGTACAAAGGGACAATTTATGTTGCTTCAAGCGGCGACCGTACAGGGCTGGGCCGCATCGTTTTTGATCCCCAAACGCATCTCCCATCGGTAGTCCCGCTCCCGGCGCCGTCACAGGCTTTCGCCCTCCTCGACTTTAAGGATGCGCACGGCGGCTCCGAGCAGTTGCTCGCTGCAACATCGAACGGTGCGCAAAGACTTGTAGGGGATGCTTTCGTCCCGGCTTTCCCCTTTTCTCGTGAATCGAGCGCGTCAGGTTACACGGTTTCACGATCCACTAAAGACCCCCGTCGCGTCTTCATAGGATATGCAGACGGAGTGGGCTCGATGCGCTGGGATGGACGCAAGTGGATCGACGAAGGCATGCTGCCGAATGTTGTCTACGACGCCAAAAACGTGGCTGAAGACGTGGACGGATCCCTCTGGGCTGCCGGCAGCGTCGGCAAGTTGCTGCATATTAAGGTGGCGCCCACCGGGATGCGCGACTCAAAGACCGAGTTTGTGACCACCAGCCAGGGCTTTGCCGATGGAGGCGACACGGACGTAGAACTGATCGACGGCAGGATTTTTGTTACAGTTACCCGCTCGAAGAACATTTATCGCTGGGATCCGGGGGCAAAGAGATTTGTCGTAGATAACAGTTTTCTGCTTTCCACGGATGCTACGGAAGCAAGCTCCAACCTGAACCCCATTGATAAGAACCGGCTCATCTCCGTCACGTACTATATTGGCGGTTCAAAAATCGCTCTCTTTACACGGCAACCTGATGGGAGCTGGCTCAAAGATGAGGACTCACTGCGCGCATGGAGTCGCCTTCGCGCCCTTGGCGGCCGCGCCGATGTGAATGGCGCCTTATGGTCCGGTGGCGAAGTCGTTATTCGTTGGGATCCCAATGTCAAAGTTGGTGCCCAGCCCCCATTTGCCACGCCAATCCGTCAGGTCAAGTCGGGATCGCAGGTTGTTTTTGGCGGATATACCGTCGCCGGCGCGCCGGATCTGCATCTGCCGGCTGGCACCAGCGACATGCACTTCCAGTTTGCTGCGCTCGCCTTCGGCAATCCTGCAGGCGCGGTCTATCAGTACAAGCTTGAAGGCGCGGACCAGAACTGGTCTGCATGGGAAACGCAGAAAGAAGCGAATTACAACGGCCTTGGGCCGGGAAGCTACCGCTTCCGCGTGCGTTCGCAGACAGACGATGGCCGAACCGGCGAGGAAGGTGATTTTGCTTTCACCATCCTGGCGCCCTGGTATCGAACCACGCTCGCCTACGCGCTCTATCTGCTTCTTCTCATGCTGCTCGGCGTCGCCGGATGGAGGCTGATCAGCCAGTACGAGCGCCGCAAAGCCCTCAGAAAAACCGCCGCACTCGAGGAGCAGGCAAGATCGCTTGAGGCCACGGTGAATGAGCGCACGCAGGAAGTGCGGGCTCAGGCCGGTGAAATCGCTGCGCAGCGCGATAGCATCGAATTGCTCAGCGTCATCGGCAGAGAAATCACCGCTTCGCTCGACCTGAATACGATTCTCTTCAAGCTCTACGAGCGTGTGAATCAGATTGTCGACGCAAGCATTTTTGGCGTGGGACTCTACCGGCCTGAAAAGAAGCTCATCGAATACACTCTCGCCATCGAGAACGGAAAGCGCTATACGCCCTACACGCGCAGCATGGACGACAAGAATCAGTTTGCCGTCTGGTGCATCGATCATCGCCAGCCAATTCTTATTAACGATGTCGCGGCCGATTACGGGAACTACATCGCATCTTACGAACACGGTCAGCGCGTTCTTGAAGACGGAAGCACCGCGCAGCCACCACTCTCGATGATCTATTTGCCGCTCATCGCCCAGGATCGCGTGCTCGGCGTGCTTAGCATTCAGAGCTTCAAAAAAAATGCTTACACCGAGCACCATCTCAAGCTTCTTGAGAATCTCGCCTCGTACACCACCATTGCGCTCGATAACGCCAATGCCTACCAGCTCATCAACCAGCGCGAACGCCAGGTAAGCGAGCGCGCCGCAGAACTGCTCACCATCAATCGCATCACGCAGGCCCTGGCCTCGCAGCTTGACAAGGATCGCCTGATTCAATTCGTTGGCGACCAGGTGCGCGACCTCTTCCGCGCCCCCATTACATACGTGGCGTTGCTTGACCGCGCAACCATGATGCTGCACTTCCCCTATACATACGGCGAAGACGCTCCAGCGCGTCCCTTCGGATCGGGTCTGACTTCCCAGATCATCCGCACCGGCGAACCTCTTCTCATCAATGAAGAGATGAATCGCCAGCGGGAAAAGCTCGGTATCGAGCAGATGGGCCGCCAGACAGCCTCGTACCTCGGCGTCCCCATCCCATCCGGCGGCCAGGTCATCGGCGTCATCAGTGTGCAGTCAACCGACCAGGAAGGCCGGTTCACCGACGCCGACCAGCGGTTGCTTGCAACCATTGCCTCCGCCGTGGGTGTCACCTTCCACAACGCCAAGCTCTTTGAGGAAGCCCGTCTCGCGCGCGCCGCCGCAGAAGAAGCCGACGCCACCAAGAGCTCGTTTCTCTCAACCGTCAGCCACGAGCTGCGCACCCCACTCACCTCAGTGTTGGGATTCGCCAAGATCATTCGCCGTCGTCTCGAGGAGCGACTTTTCCCGCTCATTCCTGAAGATGACCGCAAGGTTCAGCAGGCAAAGCAGCAGGTTGTCGAGAATCTCGGCGTGGTGGTGAGTGAAGGCGAGCGCCTCACCAAGCTCATTGACGATGTGCTCGACCTCGCCAAAATCGAGGCCGGCAAATTTACATGGAATATGGGCAGCGTCTCCATGGGCGATGTGATCGAGCGCGCGACCGCTGCCACTGCGTCTCTCTTCGATGCCAAAAAGCTGACGCTGGTGCGTGACGTTGCGCCCGATCTGCCGTTGATCACCGGCGACCAGGACCGTCTCATTCAGGTCGTGATCAACTTGATTTCGAATGCCGTTAAATTTACTGACGGCGGGTCCATCAAGTGCGCGGCGCATCAGAAAGACGGCGACCTCGTCGTCAGCGTCACAGACTCGGGTATTGGCATCGCGCCAGGGGATCAGGGCAAGGTCTTTGAGAAATTCAAGCAGGTGGGCGACACGCTTACTGACAAGCCCAAGGGTACGGGGCTTGGACTGCCCATCTGCAAAGAGATCGTTGAATATCACGGCGGCCGCATCTGGGTTGAAAGCGCGCCTGGCCAGGGCAGCACCTTCTCCTTTACATTGCCGGTTCACAAGCTGCCGGCGCGGACCGACGTGCCCGCCGCGCGGCGTTCAGTCGACATCGAGTCTCTCGTGAAGCAACTCCGCGAGACCGTGGCCAACCACCAGCCACGCCACAAGTCCGTGCTGGTTGTCGACGACGACCAGAATATTCGCTCGCTGCTGCACCAGGAGCTCAGTGAAGCCGGTTATTCCGTGCGCCTCGCCGAGGATGGGCGCAAGGCGCTCGCCTTGATTCGCGAAGAGATTCCCGGCCTCGTCATTCTCGACGTGATGATGCCCGAGATGAACGGCTTCGACGTTGCTGCCGTGCTCAAGAACGATCCGGCAACGATGGACATTCCCATCATCATTCTCTCCATCCTCGAGGATAAGGAGCGGGGCTTCCGGCTGGGCGTGGATCGTTACCTTACCAAGCCCATCGACACCACATCGCTCTTTCACGAAGTGGATGCGCTTCTCGATCAGGGCAAGTCGCGCAAGAAGGTGATGGTGGTAGACGAGGACTCGTCGACGCTGCATAGCATTAGCGATGTCCTTGAAGCTCGTGGCTATCAGGTCGTCGAATCGAACGGCTCAGAGTTGGTTTCGCAAGCAGTCACTTCCAAACCCGATGTCATCATTTTGAGTTCGCTGCTTTCAACCGATGAATCCGTACGGGCCCTCCGCTTTGAGAAGGGAATGGAGAACGTCTTATTTCTCATTTATCAATGAACCCCATGAAAATACTGATTGTTGACGACGAGCCCCACCTGCGTACACTCATCCAGCAGACCCTCGAAGAGCTGGAAGACGAAGGCGTGGAGTTGCTCACTGCCGCTAACGGCGAGGAAGCTCTCGACACCATCCGCGAGGAAAAACCCAACCTCGTCTTCCTTGACGTGATGATGCCCAAGAAGAATGGTTTCGACGTCTGCAATGCGGTTAAGAATGAGCTCAACATGCGTGACACTTACATCGTTCTTCTCACCGCCAAAGGGCAGGAGTTTGATCGCCTGCGCGGACAGGAAGTTGGCGCGGATCTTTACATGACCAAGCCATTTGATCCGGACGCGCTGGTCGCAAAGGCACGCTCCGTGCTCGGAATCCCGGCCTGAGGGATTCGAGGCCGATGCCCACTCTTACGCTTCGAGCGCTGCTCAACCCGCGATCCGGCAGTATGGCCGCCGTAAAAGCCCTTTGTAGCGCCAGTGGCGCCGGGCTCAGCATTTTGGACGCCGGCGGGAACCTTCTGCTAGGCAATCCATCCGAAGCGTCTTCAGCGATGGCTCCAATCGAGCTCGAGGGCGTATCCATCGGTTCCGTCGCGGGACCAGCTGAAGCTGCGGCCGCGCTGGCTCAGTTGCTGACCCATCTGGCCGCGCGCGAGTCAGAGCAGCGCGCCCTCGCCTCTGAGACACTTCATCTCTACCGCGAGATTCATTTGATCGAGCAGCTTTCTGAGCAGCTCGCCGCACTGCTTAATCTAACCGCTGTTAGTGAGTCCGCGCTGGCGCAGGCGCAACGCCTGATTCCCGCCACGCAGGGCGCCGTCTTGCTCGTTGATAAACGAGATGGTTCGATGCGCGTGACGGCCTCGTTTGGCAGCGAGCCCAATGGCGAGAGTCTTGCCGCGATTGGTTTCAGCTCGCACTTCGCGGCATCGATCCTTGAGAAGGGTATTGCTGAAGTCGTGAATGACTGTTCCTGCGATCCACGCTTCGCCGGAACCGGGCACACGCTGAAAGCCCTTATCTGCGCCCCGCTGCGCGCCGGTCAGCATACTGTCGGTCTGGTCGCATTGAGCAGCAGCGAGCCCAGCGCATCGTATTCCGCAGCAAATCTCAAGCTGCTCAACACGATTGCCCTGCAAACGGCAGCGGCAATTGAGAACGCATATCTCGCCGAAGAGATGGTTGAGACGGCTCGCGAACGCGCCGCCTATGCTGCCGAGTTGCAGGCGGCAAGTTCCGTGCAGAAACTCTTGCTGCAAGGTGCTTCACGCCCCACCCCCGGCTTCGAGGTTGAGTCCGTCTATCTCCCGGCAAGCGAGGCGGGCGGCGACTTCTTCTTCGTCGAGCCTACGGGCGACGGCTCTTTGGTTGCTGTTGTGGGAGACGTTTCCGGCAAGGGACTCACCGCGGCGATGCGCGTTGCCATGATCCTCGGTGTTTTGCATCGCGAAGACTCCTTCGACCCGGCTGAGATTCTCTTCAGCCTCAACAACGCGCTCATCGCGCAAGGCCAGCTCGGCTTCTCTACTGCGTGCTGCATCCACGTCTCCCCATCGGGTGACTATGCCTACGCCAATGCCGGGCACATCGCTCCTTATCTGGCAGGCCGGGAACTGGAGACTGTTCCGGCTCTTCCGCTGGGTCTCGTAGCCGATCAGTCCTACGAACTGGTTCGCGGCACATTGCAGCCCGGTGAGCGCATCGTTCTCATCTCCGATGGAGTGCCGGAAGCACGCTCTTCTTCCGGAGAGCTCTTCGGCTTTGACCGGTTGCCCCTTCTCACAATGCAGAGTACGAGCGAGATCGCTGAAGCTGCTCAGCACTTCGGGCAGGAAGACGACATCACCGTCCTTTCCCTGGCCCTTACCGTCGGATAACTTCGCTTCCCACTTCTCTTGCGCCCTATTCTCCATGTGGGTAATCTTTGTGAAGCGCTTGCGCGAATCGCGGAAAGAGATGCATGGAAGTTCTCGAACGGCTTTTTGAACAGCACTTTAAGGCGCCCGTTGAACAGGTGAAGCCTTTGCAGGGCCAGCTCGGCGGCTCCGGGCGCGCAATCGTGCGGCTCTCCGCCGGCGATCAAACGGCAATCGGCGTTATCTATCCAGTGCGGGAAGAGAATGTCGCATTCATCGAGTTCTCGCGTCACTTTCGCCGTCACGGTCTCCCTGTACCGCAGATCTATGCGGAAGACCTGAGCCAGGGCGCCTATCTTGAAGAAGATTTCGGCGACACCACGCTCTTTGACTACCTCAGCCACAATCGCTCCGGCGAAGCCATCGCGCCCACCGTCATCGAGGCATACCGCAAAGTGGTTGCTGTGCTGCCGCGCTTTCAGGTCGAGGCGGGCCGCGATTTGAATTACAAGGTCTGCTATCCTCGCGCCAGTTTCGATCGCCAATCGATCGCCTGGGATCTCAATTATTTCAAGTACTACTTTCTCCGCCTTTCAGGCGTACCTTTCAACGAACAGGCGCTGGAACATGATTTCAGCCGGCTCACGCGGCTCTTGCTCGCTGCCGATCACGACTACTTTCTATATCGCGACTTTCAATCGCGGAACGTGATGCTGCGCGATGGGCAGCCCTATTTCCTTGACTACCAGGGCGGCCGCAAAGGAGCCCTGCAATACGACATTGCCTCGCTGCTTTACGATGGCAAAGCCGATCTGCCCCCTGAACTGCGCCAGCAACTGCTCGACTATTACCTCGAGTGCCTGAGCGGAGTCATCAAGCTAGACCGGGCTGCTTTCATGGAGCACTACTATGCGTACGTCTACGTGCGCATCATGCAGGCTCTTGGCGCTTACGGTTTTCGCGGTTTTTACGAGCGCAAGCCGCACTTCCTCCAGAGCGTGCCCTATGCTCTCAAAAATCTGCGCTGGCTTGCCCACAACGTAAAGCTGCCGGTCGCGCTGCCCTCGCTGATGGAAGCCTTTCAGGGCATGCTTGATTCAGAGAAGCTGCAAAGCCTCGCCTCGTCCGTCTCACCGCTCAAGGTGCGCATCTTCAGCTTTTCGTTCCATCGAGAAATGCCATCAGACGAATCCGGCAACGGCGGTGGCTTCGTCTTCGATGCGCGCGCCCTGCCCAATCCCGGGCGCGAAGAAAAATACCGGCAACTCACCGGCAAGGATGCGCCAGTAATCGACTACCTCAATCAACAGGAAAGCGTGCACCAGTTCTTTGCACACGCTCAGGCGCTGGTGGATTCAAGCGTGACAGCCTATCAGCGGCGCGGCTTCAGCAATCTGATGGTTTCTTTCGGTTGCACCGGCGGCCAGCACCGCTCTGTCTACATGGCGGAACAACTCGCTCGTCATCTGCGCGGCCGCGATGGAGTGGAAGTCGTGCTGCGACATGTCGAACTGGAGAAGATGGACAAATGAAGGCTATGGTGCTTGCTGCCGGTCTCGGTACCCGTCTTCGCCCCCTCACAGACGATTTTCCAAAAGCGCTTGTTACCGTTGCAGGCCGCACGCTGCTCGAAATCACGCTTACACGCCTGCGTTCCGTGGGCGTAAAGGACGTCATCGTCAACGTGCATCATTTTGCAGAGAAGGTAATCGACTACCTCGCCGCCAACAACAACTTCGGCATGCGCATTGAGATTTCTCCTGAGCCCGTTCTTCTCGATACAGGCGGAGGACTCAAGAACGCGGCGTGGTTCTTTCTTCAGGATGCCTCCACTGAGCCGTTCATCCTGCACAACGTGGATGTGTTGAGCAATATTGGTCTCGCACGCATGGTGCGCTTTCACCAGGAGAACAGTGCCCTTGCTACGCTCGCTGTTCAGGCTCGTGAAACCGCGCGGCCTTTGCTCTTCGACACCAATGGCCAACTTTGCGGCCGTCGTGTTGGCCGCGATGGAAATGCCGAAATGGTGCTCGATGTGGCCGCGCCGCAGGCCATGGCCTTCGCAGGCATTCATGTCATCTCCACAGCATTGCTCAAGAAGATAACGGAGCAGGGCATCTTTTCGATCATCCCTGCGTATCTGCGGCTTGCCGCCGCCGGCGAAAAGGTTCTCGCTTTCCCTGCAAATGACGCTTATTGGCGCGATCTCGGCAAGCCGGAGAGCATCTCGCAGGCCACGAAAGATATTGAGAGCGGGGCAGTGCCGGGTCTCTGAAAGTCAGGCAGGTTCCTGCTGCGTCATGCAGTGCAGCGTGCCCAGGCCAAGCACCAGGTCGCTTGCAGCAATGCCACGGATCTCACGTTCGGGGAAAAGCTCCGCCAGTTTGTTCAGCGCCACGCGGTCATTGGGATCGTTGAAGGTGGGCACCAGCACAATCCCGTTCGCGATGTAGAAGTTTGCGTAGCTTGCCGGAAGACGCTGTCCATCGAAAAAGACCGGCTCAGGCATGGGTAGCGTTTCCACACGCAACGGCTTCCCATCCTGATCCTTCATCTCGCGCAGCAGGGCGAGATTCTCCTTGAGCGGTTCATAGTTCACTTCGTGTGGATCCTGCTCGCTAGCGACAACAACGGTATGCGAATCGGTAAAACGCGCCAGGTCGTCTACGTGCCCGTGCGTGTCATCGCCGGCGATGCCGTTTCTAAGCCAGAGTGTGTGGTGCGCGCCAAGATAGTCGCTAAAGATGTCCTCGATCTGCTGGCGGCTCAGCCCGGGATTTCGTGCCTGCACATCGCTCAGCAGGCATTCCTCGGTTGTCAGGATGCTGCCCGCTCCATTTACATCGATGCTGCCGCCCTCAAGCACGATCCGCCTGCCATCAAGCATGGGCGTCACCAGCGGCACCTCGATGCGCGGTGAAAGCTCTTCGGTCACCGCATCGTCATTCTGCCAGTTGCTGTATTTTGCCCAGCCATTGAAATGCCAGTTCAGCAGGTGTGAGTGGTTCTGCTCGTCATGCACGAAGATCGGGCAAAAGTCGCGTGTCCAGCTTCGATCTGTCGTAATCCGGAAAAACTCAACCGCGGCGAGATTGACGTGGCAGTTCTCCAGCACGCCGCGCACCTGCAACTCGGTCTCAGCATCCTGAACCAGAATGCATACTTTCTCGACGCGCGCCATGTGGCGAATGATCTCGCCGTAAATCCAAGGCACAGTCTCGAATTTTCCGGGCCAGTCGCTGCTCTCGTGCGGCCACGCGAGCCAGGTAGCGCGGTGGCGCTCCCACTCTGCAGGCATGCGAAAGCCGTTCCCGGTGCGCGTTCGCCCCTCTGTGCTCATTGCATGTTCTGGTTTCGCCATTGCGACAGCGAACTCACTTCCCTGAAGCAGAGTGGACTTCGATACTGTGATTCAGCCACTCGGCGTTATTCTTCACGTCGTCGAGCAGCTTGCCCGTCAGCTCATCCCTGCGCTCATAGAGCCGATATCCGGCCTTGTTGCGCAGGTAGCCGCGCGCGTGAGGCTCTTCGCGGAAAAGTTGTTCTTCGCCAATTTGCTCGCGCTTCTTCTCGAAATTCTTACGGTTCTCAAGCAGGGCCATCGCCAGAAAGGGCATCACCTGCGAGTAGTCACCTGGCATGCTTTCAGTCGTTTCAAGGTAAACGTCCTTATCCACCTTGCCCCACGTTACGGCCTCGGCAGGCGGGCACGATGACAGCGAGCCATCCCACACCGGCGCCGTCGTGATCTGCACATCAAACTGATAGCCACGGATATCCGGCAGCCCCAGCACCTGGCCCAGTGCGGGCTCCGGCTGCAGGTTAAAGTTTTTGGGCACGCCGCCGCCCAGGATGAACGTCGCAAGCCCCTTCGCATCGCTTTCGAATAATCCCCAACGATGATAAGCGCATGCCTCAAAAACTTCGGCGTGCAGGTCCAGATCGAACTTGTATTTGTCGATGAGCCCGGCTTTCTGCATTGCCCATAGCTTCATCGAATTCAGAAAGACGCTGCCGTCAGAAGGCGCGCCCACAAAAATGGGTACTGCCATTCGAGTGCAGTTCGCGAGCAGTCCATGCTGCACGCCGGCTTTGTGCTCCTGCTTCGCATAGTGAGCGCCGAGGCGGTAGCGCATCTCGGTGCCTGTCATCTTCTTCTGAAACTCCGGCTGCTTAAGCATCGCCGAGAGAAAGCGGTCCTGATCGAGCAGCACATCTTCATGAAATCCCACGTCCGTCACGCGAATGATCTGCTCATCGCGCAGTTTCGCGTCGTCACCATAGATAGGCACTTCGTGAAACGGATCATGCCGATGCGCATCCAGACTGCGATGTCCATCGTGATAGCAAACCGCGTCGGTGGTGCTAAGGTAGGCAATCCATCCCGTTTCAAGCAAGGGGATCAGCCAGGTAAGGTGCTGTCCCGACACCGTTACGGGACCGGAGATCGAGACCGTCAGCGGAAAGCCTTCGCCGATCGCTCGATCCAGAATCGTGTACACCCGCCGCAGAAAGGCGCCGCCAAAGGCGGGCAGGCAGTCACGAAAGATCTCGCCGAGCGTTTCGCATTCGTCGATGCGGCGCGTTCGCAGGCCTGCGGGCGCGTGATGATGGGCCATCTTCTTCTTCTTTGCAGTGCCGCTCATGGAGATCTCTTTTGGATGGGATGGAGGTCTGAGAAGCGCATGCGTCCGGAGCCATGCTGCGAGCGCGCGCTCAGCCGATCCGCTCCATTGTCGCAGGCGTGCCCGCTGCCGGGCAACCACGCGTGTATCATCGACGTGTTATTAACCTCCGCGTCTTGAGAGGAATGCCAATGATGCATCACACTGCAAGGTTTTCTCTGCTCCTCGCGGTTGCCGCGGGCATTGCCGCCGGCGCTTCGGCTCAAAAGGTAAAAGTTGGCTACGAAAAAGATGTAGATTTTGGTCATTACCGCAGCTACTCGGTCCAAAAGCCCGCTGTGCCGCCAACGCGCCCCCTCCTTTATGACTCTGTGATGGGCACGGTGAAGCAGGAGTTGGAGGCCAAGGGCTACGTCAACGTGGAACATGGCGGCGATCTTACTCTCGTTCCGGCGGGTGGCATTGGCTACGATCTTCCTTCGAACCCCGACCTTCTTTCCGACTCCTGCTCCAACTGCAAGGTGCCACTCCGCGATGCGCAGTGGGCTGGCTACATGGCGCCGCCCGGCTCGTCCGGCAAGTCCTTGCCTCAGGGGACTCTGCAGCTCACCTTTATCGACTCCGTCACTAAAAAGATGATTTGGAACGGGGTTGTAACGCAGAAACTTGATCCCAGCAAGTCGGAGAAGTCAATCGGGAAGATCACAACCGCAATCCACAAGCTGCTGGCCGAATTCCCGTCGAGGAAGTGAACTCGCCGTCGTCGCTCTGCGTATTAAAGAACATGCTGCCCCTTGTCCCGCGCGAATTGAAGCAGGCCTCCTCTGGTCAGGCTTTGTACAGTCCCGGCTCGCTCATTATGACGATCACATCTTGACAATCATGATGAGTGGGATTACGTTCTTCGCATGGACGGTCCTAATACCGATGTCATTCAGGGAACCCTGGACATGCTCATCCTCAAGACGGTGAGCCTCGAGCCGATGCACGGCTTCGGCATCGCGCGTCGCGTTGAGCAGGTCTCGCGCGGAGTTTTCAAAGTGAATCCCGGCTCACTTCTGACAGCATTGCAGCGCCTCGAGCGCGCGGGCTGGCTCGACGCCGAGTGGCGCCAAACCGAGAATGCCCGGCGTGCGAGGTTCTACTCCCTCACTCGGGCCGGAAAGAAGCAGCTCGAGAACGAAACCGCCGACTGGGCAAGGCGTGCTTCGGCGATTGCACGCCTTTTGAAAGCCGAGGGATAAGCGATGTCCTTCTGGCGCCAAATCACATACGGGCTGCGCGGCCTCGTGCGTCGCGGCCAGCGCGACCGCGATCTTGCCGACGAGCTTCACCAGTATTACGAAGATGCTGCCTCCGAAAAGAAGGCTCAGGGAATGCGTCCGGAAGAAGCGCAACGTGCGGCACGCCTTGAGACAGGCAGCATAGCGGCCGCGCGCGATCAGGCTCACTCCTATGGTTGGGAAAATGCGCTCGCTGGCTTCTTCGCTGATCTCCGATTCGCTTTGCGCCAGTTGCGGCGGCATCCGGCATTTGCGGCAACAGCGGCGCTCACGCTGGCCCTCGGCATCGGCGCCAACACTGCCATCTTCACCGTCGTCGAATCGGTGCTGCTTGCCCCGCTCCCGTATCATGACGCCGCCCGCATCGGCGTTATTAATACCCACTGGGCAGACAACGGGCACACGCCAATCAGCGGCCACACATCTCTTCGCGTCACCGGGCCGGACGCGGTCGACATACGTGATCAGGCGCGGAGTTTCGCTGCCGTCAGCCTCTACAACGGCGGCAGCGAGGGTGTGCAATTGCGCGATCATTCGGTCTACACCACCGTCAACTGGGTCGATGTAAACTTTATGCGCGTCTTCTCTTTGCAGCCGGTTGCAGGCAGGCTCTTTACGAATGAGGAAGCCCACCGCGCCGCGTTGGTCAGCGAGCAATTTGCGCGCGACAATTTCGGAAGCGCGCCGGCGGCGCTCGGCCAGATCATCCATGTCGAGGGCGAAACCATCGAAATCACCGGAGTGCTGCCCGGCTCGTTTGACTTTCCTGCCCGCACCCAGGTCTGGGAAGCAGCGTCGCTCACGCCGGAATCGAAGGCGCGAACTGCCTTCAATTACAAAGCTGTGGTGCGGCTGCAGCCAGACGCGACCTCCAGCTCCGCGGCCTCCGAACTCGACGCTCTCGCCGGCCGCCTGCAGCTTGCCTATCCTGCGGAGAATCGTGACAAGCAGTTTTTCTTCGTTCCGCTGCAGCGCGCGCTCACGGGCGACGCGCGGCCCACGCTGCTCCTGCTCTGGGCCACTGCCGGCCTGATCCTGCTCATTGCCTGCGTCAATGTGGCGCATCTGCAGCTTGTGCGCTCCCTCGAGCAACAGCGGGAAATCGCAATTCGCAAGGCGCTCGGGTCCTCGCGGTGGAAGGTGGTGCGCCCGGTGATCCTGGAGGGCGTGCTCGTTGCACTCATCGGCGCCGCAGCGGGTGTGGTGCTTGCTCTTCCTGCCGTCCGCGTTCTCTTGGCTCTTGCGCCACGCGAGCTGCCTCGCGCTGCTGAGATTCACCTCAACGGCTGGGTGCTTGCCTTTACCCTCTGCCTCGCAATTGCAACGGCGCTTCTGGCCTCTCTGTTGCCGGCTCTTCGGGCCGCAAAAATCGATCCGGCAGAATCTTTGAAAAGCGACACCACCCGCGGCATGGGGCGACGCGGCACAGCTTCTCTCCGCGACGGTCTTGTTGTCGCTGAAGTGACAGTAACCTTCGTGCTCGCCGTTGGCGCTGGCCTTTTGCTGCATACCATGGCGAATCTCATGGCGCGCGACATGGGCTACGATCCGCAGCGGCTGCTCGTTGCCGACGCTGACAATCCTGCGCACTCGCTCGACGAGGCAAGGCAGGCTGTACGTCAGCTCGATGAGATCTTCGCAGGCCTTGGCGCACTCCCTGGTGTCGAGCACGTAGCCGGCATTATGGGCTTGCCAACTGGCACCTATGGTTCCAATGGCTACTATCAAATCCGCGGGGGATTACCCGTGGATCCGCATAACCCTGCCTCTGCAAATTTCAGCGTTGCCAGTTCCGCCTATTTCCAAACCATGGCGATCCCGGTCAAGTCCGGCCGCGATTTCAGCGCACAGGATACCTTCGACGGTCCCTTCGTTGCGATCATCAGCCAGTCCCTGGCGCGCCAGAGCTTTGGCAATGCCGACCCCGTGGGCAAGCAGATTCAGTGCGGTCTCGATTCGGACAAGTGGATGACAATCATCGGCGTCGTCGGCGACGTGCGGCAGGACTCGCCTTCTGATCTGCCCGGGCCAACGCTGTACATGCCAATGGCGCAGCATCCTTTCTACGCCAACCAGATTCACATCGTGATGCGCACACTTGTTAAGCCGCTTACGCTAATGAACGCGGCGCAGTCGACGATTCTGCAGATCAATCCGCTGATCGCCCTCCGCTTCACCACCATGGATACGATGATGGCGAAGTCCGTAGCCGCGGAGCGTTTCCGCGCCGTCCTTGTTTCTTCCTTCGCCGGCGTTGGTCTTCTGCTTGCGATGCTGGGGGTCTACGGCACAATCGCCTACTCCGTCGCGCAGCGAACCTTTGAGATTGGCCTGCGCATGGCTTTTGGCGCCCAGCGCGACGTGATTCTGCGCTCTGTGCTGCGGCATGCCTTGAGGCTTGCCTCTTACGGCATAGCGGCCGGCCTCGCGCTGAGTGTGCTTCTCACGCGACTCGTCACCAGCATGCTCGTTGGCGTGCATCCGGCCGATCCTGCCAGCCTCGCCGCGGCATCCGCGCTCATCCTGCTCACCTCGCTCGCCGCGGCTTTCGGTCCCGGATGGAAAGCGACCCGCGTGGAGCCGATGCGGGCATTGCGCACGGAATGAGGTCCCGTTGCAGTTGGAAAAGCCCAGGCCGCCGGACACTTCGCCCGAATGCGCGGTACGACGGATCAACTTGTCTTAGCGGGTCTGATGTAAGTGGAAGCGAACGGAAGTGATCCGTGGAGGTAAGCCCAGGAGGTTGAGACTAAATTATTGATTCTAAAATGGTGGCCAGGGACGGGATTGAACCGCCGACGCCGGCCTTTTCAGGGCCGCGCTCTACCACTGAGCTACCTGGCCTCAGTGAAGACTTTCGTTGCACTTCCTGCGCGGAATTCCGGAGCCTGCTGCCGGAAAAAGAGGCGGGTCCACGAACAGTGCGCTGCAACAACTTGCCTAGTATATCAACTCCCTTCCGCCTCGGCGAACCCAACTCGGGGATAGGAGATAGGGGCCGGCAAAAGTGCACCCCCCCTTTGTGCCAGAGCCCCTCGGCTGAAATAGAGTATTCCTCACCATCGTAAGGCGAGGCTCAAGTGCTGATCAAAATAGGCAATTATCCAGCAGGTGATTGCTACGCGATCTTTGACTTGGACGTGTTAGGGATATCCCTAGTTTCTTAATTCTTCCGGTATTGCTAGCCTCCTAAGTTGGCTGAGCCCGAGACCGTTGCCGTCCGAGCAACTGGTGCGGCTAACGAGGAGGACAGATGCAGCATCCCACGCAATTTGCTGATTCGTCGCGCATCCGCAGATGGACAGCACTCGTCCTTGCACTGCTGCTTTCAGTCTCCACCGGGCCTGCAGCGTGGACACAGGAACCTGCGCAATCTGCGCCGGGCAAGACACGCGTCGAAAAGGATCTTCTGGGAGAAAAGCAGATTCCGGCGGATGCTTACTATGGAGTTCAGACCCAGCGGGCACTGGAGAATTTTCAGCTCTCGGGCATTCTCATCAACCGCTATCCCGAATTCATTGATGCATGGGCCATCGTCAAGCTCGCGGCAGCGCAGGCTAACACCGATGTGGGCGCGATGAAGCCGGAACGGCTGGCCGCCATCGAGAAGGCGGCGCAAGCCGTGCGCGACGGCAAATACCACGATCAATTCATGGTGGATTGGTATCAGGGCGGAGCTGGAACCTCCACCAATATGAATGCCAACGAGGTACTCGCGAACATCGGGCTCGAGATGACCGGCCACAAGAAGGGCGAGTATCAGTTTCTGGAGCCGCATGACGATCTGAACATGTCGCAGTCCACCAACGATTCCTACCCCACGGCGATCAAGGTGGCACTCATCCTCCGCAACGAAAAGTTGATCGCCGAGTTGGAACAGCTCGCGGCGTCTTTCCGCGCGAAGGGCGATACCTACCTTAAGGTCGTCAAGATGGGCCGCACGGAATTGCAGGATGCAGTGCCAATGACTGTAGGCCAGGAGTTCCATGGCTACGCCGCGTCCCTGGAAGGCGAAATCGCAGGACTTAAAGAAGCGGAGAAGTCGCTGTATGCAGTGAACATGGGCGCTACCGCTATCGGTACTGGACTCAACGCGCCGAAAGGATATGCCGAAAAATGCGCGGCGCATATGGCGCAGATCATGGGTAAGCCCATAGTTCCAGCTTCTGACATGATTGCCGCGACGTGGGACCAGCAAGGATTCGTGGTTTATTCCGCAGCTCTCAAGAGCGTGGCGATCAAGCTCTCGAAGATTTCCTCAGATTTGATTCTCCTTGCTTCCGGACCACGAGCTGGATTGTCCGAGATCGATCTTCCTGCACTACAGCCGGGTTCCTCAATCATGCCGGGCAAGGTGAACCCTGTCGTCCCGGAAGTGATGAATCTTGTCGCTTTCCGCGTGATGGGCAATGACTTTGTAACGACAATTGCAGCACATTCGGGCCAGCTTGAGCTAAATGCGTATGAACCGGTAGAAGGCCTGTCGATGATGGAATCGCAAGAGCTGTTGAAGAACACTTCAAAACTGTTCCGAACAAAATGTGTCGACGGAATCACTGTGGATGAGAAGGTGCTGGCGCACTATATGGAAACGACCGTGGGCATCGTTACAGCGCTCAATCCGATTGTGGGCTATGAGAAAGCCACAGAATTGGCGCAGGAAGCCTACGACAGCGGAAAGGGAATCCTCGAGATCATCAGAGAGCAACACGTGCTGACCGAGGCCCAGATTAAAGATCTCCTTGATCCGGTCAAACTCACAAATTTGGACAGAAGCAACTACCCGCCAAATCAGTAGCACACGAGCGCTACGTGCATGTCCGAGCTTCGGAAAAGAGGGAGTATGAGACGCATATACGGGATGATCTTAGTTCTGGCGGTCGCCACCGCGTGGCGGTATTCGCTTGCGCAAACCAAGCCGAACATCGTGATCCTTGCCACCGGCGGCACCATTGCAGGAGCCGGCGCCACCGGCACGCAATCTGCCTATAAGTCAGGCTCCGTCAGCATCGACGCCATGGTCGCCGCCGTTCCGGGAATCGAGAAGCTCGCAGATATCAAGGGGGAGCAGATCTCAAACGTCGGATCCCAGGACATGTCGTTCGAGATATTGCTGAAAGTTGCCAAGCGCATCAATGAATTGCTCTCCACCCCGGCAGTCGATGGCATCGTGATCACGCATGGCACCGACACGATGGAAGAGTCGGCATTTTTTCTCAATCTGACCGTGAAGAGTGACAAACCAGTGGTGATGGTCGGCTCGATGCGGCCTTCGACAGCGGTGAGCGCAGACGGCCCATTGAACCTCTACAACGCCGTAGCGGTTGCGGGCGACCCACAGGCGAAGGGTCGGGGGGTCCTGGTTGTCATGAATGACCAGATTCACGCTGCACACTCGCTTACGAAGACAAGCACAACCGCCATTCAGACGTTCATGTCGCCTCTGCGCGGAGTAGTTGGCGTGACCGCCTACGGCAAGAACGACTGGTACAACAACCCACCATGGAAGCACACTTCGCAGAGTGAATTTGACATCTCGAACGTGACAAAGCTGCCCCGTGTCGACATCGTTTTCGCGGATGAGGACATGGAACCGGATTTGATCGACGCGAGCGTCACTGCCGGTGCCAAGGGGATTGTGATCGCGGGCGTCGGCAACGGCAACATGAACAAAGTTTCGGTGGACGCGGCAGCACGCGCGGTTCAGAAAGGTGTGATCGTTGTTCGCAGCAGCCGCGTTGCGACCGGCATGGTCGACCGCAACGTGGAAGTGAAGGATGATGAGCTCGGATTCATCGCTTCCGATGAGTTGAATCCGCAGAAGTCGCGAATCCTGCTGATGCTTGCGCTGCTGCAACCTCGCTCGCCGGCGCAAATCCAGGAACTCTTCAGAACTTATTGATCGATGGGTGACACAAGAGGTTTCGGACCGAACCATGAAGGCTCTATTGCTATTGTTGGCGATGGTCGCGTTCGAGGCAGGGCAGTCGCGGGCGCAGCAGCCCGCGCAGACTTCGAACCTGCCTGCCGCCGAGCCCCAGGCGGCAGCAAGAGACAGCCAGACTGCTCCGGCACAGACCGCTCCGGCGCAGACTACCGCTGCGCCGACTGCTCCGGCACAGATACAGGGCCCCCCACCCAGTATTGAGAACACGTCGGAGGCAAGCGAGCCTATGCCGCGCCGGGACTTGGTGCATTGGAATGAGTACCAGGGCCCGCATTTCACTATCCGGGTCGGCGGCGGCTTTTTATATGATTTCGCTGCGTTCGCTCAGGACACGATCAGCAAAGAGCAAATAGCCATGTCGCCCGGCGAGAAGGTGCGTGATGCTCGCATCATCATGGGAGGGAGATTCCCCAGCATTAAGCTGCCCACAACCTGGTGCGTGGGCGTCATGTACGACGGCCCACTGAACTCCTTTTTTCTGCGGCAAACCGGAATCCAGGTCGGGATCCCGAAGATCGTGAGCTACTTCTTCCTAGGGCGACAGAAGGAGGGGTTCTCTCTCAACAAGGTCATGGTCGGCTACGACGGCTGGACGATGGAGAGATCCACGATGAGCGACGCGACCATTCCCCTGCTGGCCGACGGTATCAAGTGGATGGGTTATTCCAAGAGGCACGGCTTCCTCTGGAACGCCGGCTACTACAACGACGTGGCGTCCAAGGGTCAGTCGTTTTCCTCGTATTCCAGCCAGGAGGTTGTACGAGCCGCGTGGCTTCCGGTGCATTCTGAGGAGGATGGCACGCTCTTCCACATCGGGTATAACTTCCGCTATGGCAAGCCTGTCGACGGGCAACTCCAACTGAGATCACGCCCAGAAGCTTCCATCGCGCCATATTTCATCGACACCGGAAAATTTGCTGCAAGCAGCTCCTACAGCCAGGGATATGAGGTCTACTACCGCCAAAGGTCTGTGCTCCTTGGCAGCGAGTACTACTTCCAGAATGTCCACTCCCCGTCAACGGGCAATCCCATGTTCCACGGAGGCGACGTGGTCGCGACGTGGCTGATAACCGGAGAGACGCGCCCCTACAACACGATCAATGGTTGCTTTAAGGACATAGCGCCGACGAAGACTGTGTTCAGCGGAGGGCCTGGGGCCTGGGAATTGGTGTTGCGATACTCCTATACCGATCTCAACAGCAAGGGTGTGCATGGAGGCACGTTTGGGCGAGTGACACCAATGGTGAACTGGTACCTCTCCGAAAATGTCCGGCTAGAGGCTGCCTATGGCTATGGCCACCTCGATCGCTTCAACCTCAGCGGCAATACGCAGTTCTTCCAGACGCGCATTCAGCTACAGTTTTAAATCGGTTTCGTCTCAGCAAGTTGAGCCAACGCTTGCCAATGCCCTTGCGAATCTGGTCCGCATACCCAACAACTCGAAAGCGCTGAAGAAAGCGTAAAGATTTACCGGAACCGTTTGCACGATCCCATCCCGGCAACGCTGAAGGATGAGCACGGCACTGATTCGTGATCCGCGTCGGCAAAGCTCAGGTCTATCTTTGCCACTCGCGACATAACGTCGCGGCGATAAGAAGGGACAATCCCCCAAGTCCTGCGATCAAGCGCAGGATGTGCCACCGCCACCACCGATCGCGCAGGGCCGTCCAGTCGGCGGGCAGCGAGCCTTGATTCCATGTCATCATTGTGGCGTTGATGGGCTGATTCACGAATCGCGTGATCAAACCGCCTGCAAGAAGACAGACTGCAGCCCCCCCCAGCAAGGTGATCCGGGCGCGGTCTCGTGCAATTAGCGCGGCGGCAATCGTCAGCACCAGGGTGACCAAAGCGAGCACCGGCACGGTCTTGTTCAACGTCTTGATGCCTTGCCGTTGCAGTACGATGTAGGCACTCGCGTCGAGCCCTGCCGGATTGAACACGAGCCATACGCCGAACACCACGCCGATCGTCAAGGCCCCCATCAGCAGGTTTGCGAACTCAATCACAGTAGAAAACATCCGCTTTTCCTCTTCCCATTCGTGCCGGGTTCCCGTAATTTAATCCTAATATACTTCGGATGAATATGGAGGTCAAGAAAACAATATGACGCGGGGCATAGCCAGGCGCAGCTACGATTCAAGTTCGCGACGGCGAACCGCAAACGCAACCCACAAATCGATCATTGATGCGGCTCGGCGTGTGTTTCTTGAGAAAGGGTTCGCCGCGGCAACCATGCCGGAAATTGCGCGGGCCGCAGGCGTTGCCACGGATACCGTGTACGCAACCGTGGGCAAAAAGCCTGCTCTGTTCCGGGTACTCATTGAAACGGCAATTTCCGGCGGAGACACTCCAGTGCCGGCGCTGGAACGCGACTATGTGCAGGCGATTCGCGCGGAAGCGGATGCCGCCCGGAAACTGGAACTCTATGCGGCCGCGCTGCGTCGCATCCAGCCCAGGCTGGCTCCTCTTGTTCGGGTACTGCAGGGTGCGGCGCCCCTCGATCCGGAACTGGCCGAATTATGGCAGAGCATTTCACAGCGCCGGGCCCGGAACATGAAGTTGTTTGCCAGGGAGCTGGCTTCAACCGGACAGCTCAGGCCCGGGCTCTCAATAGCCCGAGTCGCAGACATTATTTGGAGCATGAATTCGCCCGAATTCTATGATTTGCTCGTCGAACAGCGCGGGTGGTTACCCAGGGAGTTTGAGCGTTGGTTGGCAGACGCGTGGATCAGATTGCTTCTAAACGCTTAAGTCCCGTCCGAAGCGAGCCCTTAACCGTACGTGAGATCGGTGCTCTGTCCGACTTCGATGATGTAGCCGTCGGGATCGCGGATGTAGCAGCGAATCTCCCCGTACTTGGGGATCGGCTCCGTGATGAACTCGGCTCCTCGACTCTTCCATAATTCATAGCACGCGTGAATATCCGCAACGCGGATATTCATAAAGCTGTTCACGTGATCCGGGTCGGGGACGCTGAGTGTCACCGTCGGCTTGTCCGGGGTCGGCCCGCCCCCGACGTTGACGATTAGCCATGTGTTGGCAATTTGAATATGCCCGGAAGCGCCCTTGGTGTCTCCCAGGCTCAGAATGCGGCCGCCGAAGACCTTTTCATAGAAGCGAGCCGATCGCTCGATGTCGGCGACGGTGATAAAAAGCGAAATGCTGAACCCATCACGCGGCGCCAGCTCATAGCTCTTTTGTTCGCCTGGCACGCTTCTCATTGACGCCTCCGGTTCCAACATTCAGTGCCGATTTGATGAAGTATCCATGACTCCGTGCTATCGGCCTTCACCCCTGGGTAGCCGTCATAAAGCCTTTCACAAATTCAGCAATCTCGTCTGCAGCCGTATCCAATGCAAAGTGGCCGCCGTCGACAATATGGACTTCCGCGTTCGGAACATCCTTGCGGTAGCTCTCCGGCTCGCTCGGATCAAACGATGATTCATACTTGCCCCAGATCACGAGCAATCGCGGTTGCCTTTCGCGCATCCAGGCCTGCCACTTGGGATAGGCGTCCACATTGGTTCGATAGTCGTAGAAAAGATCGCTCTGGATCTCGGCTTGGCCAGGCCGATTCAGAAAATAGAACTCGTCGGTCCAGAGGTCCGGATCGTGGCGCTCGACATCGGGATCGCTTCCGACGTGTCGTGCGCGCGCGGCCTCGAGCGACAAGAGATTGGTGCGCAACGCGCTCTCATTGGCCGCGCGATCAGCCCAAAACGCCCGGCGCGTTTTCCAGTTTGCTCCCAAGCCTTCGTTATGCGCGACGGCGTCCTGCACGATCAGCGCCTCCACTCGCTCCGGATGCGCCAGTATCATGCGAAAGCCGACCGGGCCTCCGTAATCCTGCATATATAAGGTGTAGCGCGAGAGCCCCAGCGCCTCAGTGAAATGATTCATGATCTCAGCAAACCGATCGAAAGTGTAAGCGAACTTCTTCGGGTCCGGCCAGTCACTGTGCCCAAAGCCTGGATAGTCCGGCGCGATCAGATGGTAGCGGTCGGATAGCCGTGCGAAAAGCGGTTCGAACATCCGCGACGACGACGGAAGTCCGTGGAGCAGGAGAATCGTCGCGCGATTCTTCGCACCAGCTTCCCGGTAGAAAATCGATAGGCCATCGATCTCAATGGTGCGAAATGCCACAGAGTTCATCGGCAATTCTTTCCGTTGCCCTTCGACTGGCGTCAAGCCTGGCAACGTGATTAAGTGAACGATCGGCGCCCGGGAATCTTATGCCGCTGAAGCCGGCTTCTTCAATGCGGCGAGCGCCGGTAGGAGAAGTTTCAAAAGCGCCTCATCCGAGAAAGGGTTCTGACCTGAAATCAACTCGCGATCGTGAAGGACGTAGCTCTTCCATGGAGCGTCCACGCTTACGTCACCGCCCGCCGTTCGCAGTGCGAAGTCCGGGTAGAAGAGAACCTTGCCACCAATCTCAAGCGGCTCCCGCTGCTGTTCTTCCGCGGTCGAAAAGATGGTCATCTTGTAATCCGAATAGATCCACCCTTTGGCCTTAGCGTGTGCTCCAGCGGCATCGCCCGCCGACAGCGCAGCGACAAATTCCGTCGAATTCGGGAGCGCCGCGAGAAGTGAAATCGGGCCATGGCAAAGCACTGCGGTCGGCTTGGATGATTCATGAAAGTGTCTCAGTACCGTGCCCGCGTCGGGATCATCAAGCAGGTCCATCATCGGGCCATGGCCGCCTGGCACGAAGACAGCGTCATATTGATCCAGCCCTGATGCGATTACATCCGAGATACGAGTCGGACTCTTGAGCCCAGTCAGTGTGTCGCGGAATTTCAGATAATCCTGAAGTTTAGACTCGTCTCCGCCGAAGAAGTCGGGTACAGCCGAATGGACGTCCATTTGCGGCGTGTTGCCTTTCGGGTTGGCGAAGGTGATTTCGTAGCCCTCCTTCATCAGGGCGCGAACCGGCACCGTCAGTTCGTTGAGATAGTAACCAGCTCCGGCATATACCTTTCCATCTTTCAAGGGCAAACCGTGACCGCTCGAGACCAGCACTAAGACTTTTCCTTTTGTTGCCATTTTGTCCCCTCCTTGAAGTGGAATGCTGAATGCGAACGCTAGTCTTTCCTCCAATGTGTATTGAGGCGCAGAACGCCCGTTCTTGTTCCCGCCCGGACTGAGCGTCAACCGTATATCTGGTCGGTGCTCTGCCCGACCTCGATGATGTAGCCGTCGGGATCGCGGATGTAGCAGCGGATCTCGCCATACTTTGGTATTGGCGGCGTGAGGAACTCGGCTCCTCGACTTTTCCATAACTCATAGCACGCTTGAATATCCGCAACGCGGAAATTCATAAAGCTGTTGATGTGATTCGGGTCGGGAACGCTGAGCGTCACCGTCGGCTTGTCCGGGGTCGGCCCGCCTCCAACGTTCAGAATCATCCAGATATTCGCAAGCTGAAGGTACGGAGGCGCGTTCCCGTCACCCATAGATAGAATGCGCGCGCCAAAGACCTTCTCGTAGTAGCGAGCCGATCGCTCGACGTCGGTGACGGTGAGAAAATGCGCGATGCTGATCCCCTCGCGCGGGGGCATCTCATAGCTCTTCTGTTCCACTTCTACGCCGCTCATTGACGACTCCTTTAAAATTGTTCCGCGCCCACTCATCTGGTCTGATGCATACGCAGGAGCCGGTGCGATTCGAAGATGTGCCAAAAAAGCGTTTTCCGGGGTCTTTCGGAGCGATCGTGTCCGAAAGGATCGACTTTGCCTAGTACGTTGCCTAGTTCAGCAGCGATTCCCAATTGGCGGGAACTCTCCCTGCCGGTCCAGGTGTTGGTTGATCCACTGGATGCGAATGCGGTGGAAGCAACTCCACCCCTTTGATCATCGCCTGCTTCTCGTAATCAAAGAACCAATCCTCGCCCGGCTCGAAGCTGGAAATGATCGGATGCCCCGTTTCCGCCGCATGCTTCGACGCATGCTGGCTCGGAGAACTGTCGCAACAACCGATGTGCCCACACTCCGCACACCGGCGGAGATGAAGCCACCAGCCTCTTCGTGACGCCAGGCACTCGACACACCCGTCGCCGCTCGGTTTCGAAGCGAGGTTGATTCCGCGTCGGTCTTTTTTCATTTCCCATTTTCCCTTCGCGTGCTCTGTTCACAAAATGTCAGGCCAACAGCAAGATCTTCCCGATGCCACCCTTCTCTGCCGCTGCATGAGCCTCGGCCGCCTTACTGAGTGGCAGTCTCAGGCTAATCGGGATCACCAGCTTGCCGTCTCGCACCGCTTCGGCCATGAACTCGAGCGTTTTCCTGTCGAATTTCGCGAAGACCGGCACCACTTTTACGGATGGGTACTGCGCGGCGTTCTGCGGCGCCCCGACAACCGATGCATAGACTCCTCCCGGCTTGACCTTGGCGATCAGCTTCTCGGCGGTTTTTCCGCCAACCGCATCCGCCACCGCATCGAGCGGCGAAAGATTCGCAATCGCGGTGTCGTCATCGGTTGCAACCACCTGATCCGCGCCAACAGTCTTCGCTTCATCGATCTGCCTCTTCAAAACCCCCGCGATCACGGTTGCCCCGCGTGCCTTCGCAGTGAATACCGCCGAACGCCCGACACCTCCAGCAGCGCCTACTACGAGAACCCTCTGGCCCGCTGTGATTCCCGTAGCCAAGAGGAGTTGGTTGCCGGTCGTTGTCACCAGCGGCAATGCCGCCGCCTCAATCAAATCGAGCCCCTCGGGGATATCCGCCAGAGCGTCCGCTTTCACCACACAGAGTTCGGCGTAGGTGTTGTCCGCCATCGCGAACACTTTGTTGCCGGCGGTAAAAGCTTCCACTCCCGGTCCAACCTTCACCACAGTCCCCGCCACGTCGACTCCTATGAGGCCCGGGAAGTGGAGAGGATAAAAATCTTTCGTTAGTCCAGCACGCCGCTTGTAGTCGATCGGATTCACGCTCGCGGCAGCAACCCGCACCAGCACCTCGCCCACACCCGGAACCGGGTCAGGGTATTTTTCGAACTTGAGCTCTTCTGGACCGCCATAACGGTGGACGACAATTGCATTCATCTTTCATCCCCCTTAGCTCGGAGTCTATTCCTTTCTATCCCGGTCGAGAATGAGGCCTCATACGGGGACATCCTTTGCGAGAGGTGCTTGACGTCCGCCGGGGTTCAACGAATCTCGTACGGGTGAAAGATGTAGTCCTTTGCCTTCACGGCCACATGGCACGTGTTTCCGCAGTCCGCATGCGCCGTCGGATCGGCGGTGAACTTGTGTGAAGCGGCATCGTAGTTGAATACCGCATATCCCCAGCCGCCGGTCTTTGGGAACCTCTTGCTGTCCTTCTCCATCACGAAAGCTTGCTTAAAAACATCGGGGACATCCACGGGGAAGGTGGCTTCCGTACTCTTTTTCTGCGACCACTGGAGCTTCACAATTTTGGAGCCTTCTGGAAAAGGCTGGCCGTTTCCCGGAATGCCATCCTTGAATGCGCGAATCATCGCCGGGTTCGCCACGATTACTTTTTGCACTTCATCCGTGCGGGCGGAAGAGGCCACGGCCCAGTCCTCGTAACCCCTGAAGTCGGAGAACGCGATTCCGTCCGGCGATCTCAGTGAGTACTTGTCCTTCTCCTGGTCTTGCGCGTGGAGGGCCGCGCCCACAATGGCAAACAGCGCCGTTGCCGCGACAATGCTAAAGGCCGCCGCAAGTGTTACGGCGCTACGGGTTCTTCGCTTATGGCGACTTTGCACTCGTGCCAAAGATTCCCTCGTAAACTCAGTCATGCTCTGCTCTCCTTCAGAAAAAAGTCTTCCAAACCCCATCAACATCGCCGTGCAGCGGCAATGCCGCCGCCTCAATCAAATCGAGCCCCTGGGAATATCCGCCAGAATGTCCGCTTTCACCAAGCAGAGTTCCTCAGCTCGGAGTCTATTCCTTTCTGTTCAGGTCGAGAAAAAGGCCGCATACAGGGACATCCTTTGCGAGAGGTGCTTGAAGTCCAACCCGGTTCAACGCCTCTGGTTCGGGGGTGGAAGGCCGTCCTGGCATGTACACACCGCCGGTTTATCCGGCCAGCGGAAAAGCCCGGTGTACTCTAGTATGGAATTCACATATGAATCGCCTTGCTGTTCGTTTTGCTTTGCTTACCTTGGTCTTCTCCGTTGTTGGCACCGCCGTTGCGCAATCTCTCGCAGAGGCGCGGGCCGCGCGCGCCTACGAGGTCGCCGTCAAGGGCGGACCGCTCACCCTGCACGCCTTTCTCGATCAGTTTCCCAAGGGCGCTGACCTGCACGTTCACCTCGGCGGAGCGGTCTACGCCGAGACCTTTATCCGCGACGCAGCCGAGGATGGGCTGTGCGTTGATCCCACGGCGCTTTCACTCGCCAAACCGCCCTGCAACGCGCCCCTCGTAAAGGCTTCTGACCTGGACGGCGTTCTCACGCCCGCCCAGCAGGACCTCTATGACCGGCTGGTTGACTCCTTTTCGATGCGCAGTTATGTACCCGAGCCGGAGTTCAGCGGGCACGATCAGTTCTTCGCAACTTTCGCCCGGGTCAATGGCCTCAGCAAGAGGCACATCGGCGAGTGGGTCGATGAGATTGCCAGCCGTGCTGCCGCGCAGAATCAGCAGTACCTCGAGCTGATGGAGACCCCACCATTCAGTCACGCGGCCTATATGGCGAGCCAGAACCCGCTCAATATGGACTTCGCTGCGTACCGGCGCACGTTGCTTTCGCTCATGATCAAGGACGAGGTCTACGCCGACCGCGAACACGTCCACGCCGCGGAACAACTCCGCAATAACATCGAGCACTGCGGTACGCCCCAGGCCACACCTGCGTGCAAAGTCACGGTGCGCTATCTTTACCAGGTGTTGCGCGGCTTCTCGCCTGAGCAGGTCTTCGCGCAGACGCTGCTCGGCTTTGAAACCGTGCAGGCCTCAATGGACGCACACGACAATACCTGGGTCGGCGTCAACTTTGTCATGCCTGAAGATGGGTTCATCTCCATGCGCGATTACACGCTGCAGATGAAGATGCTCGACTATCTGCACTCCGTGTACCCAAACGTGCGCATCACGCTGCACGCCGGCGAACTCGCTCCGGGACTGGTGCCGCCTGAAGGGCTGCGCTTTCACATCCGTCAGGCCATTGAACTGGGTCACGCCGAGCGCATTGGTCACGGGGTCGACGTGATGTACGAGGACAACGCAATGGGCCTGCTGAAACTGATGGCCCAGAAGCACGTCATGGTTGAAATCAATCTCACGTCCAACGAGGGCATTCTTGGCGTCAGCGGCAGCCACCACCCCTTTCCGGTTTACCGTGCCTTCCACGTGCCAGTTGCGCTTTCCACCGATGATGAAGGCGTGAGCCGCATTGAGATTACCCACGAATATGTGCGGGCCGCGCTCGACTATCACCTCGGCTATCAGGATCTGAAGCAGCTCGCGCGCACCGGCATGGAGCACAGCTTTCTGCCGGGGGCCAGCCTCTGGGCAGTCCCCGACCTCTTCACTGTTCCAGCCGTGCCTTGCCACGCCCAGGCTCTCGGCTCCGATCATCCAACCAGCGCCTGCAAGGCTTTCCTCGATGGCAGCCAGAGGGCGACGGCGCAATGGGAGCAGGAGCGCCGCTTCCACGCATTTGAAGCGCAGTTCTGAGCAGGTGCCATGGCAAAAACCAGCGCCGGGATACTTCTCTATCGCTCGCGCAACCATGCGCTTGAGGTTCTGCTCGCTCATCCCGGCGGCCCGTTCTTTGCAAAAAAGGACGCCGGTGCCTGGTCGATCCCCAAGGGCGAATATGAGGCGGGCGAGGACCCCCTTGCAGCGGCCCTCCGTGAGTTTCACGAGGAAATCGGATGTGGGCCCGGTTCTGCAGAGCCGCGCTTTCTTGGGCAGGTAAAGCAGGCTTCCGGCAAGGTGGTCAGCGCCTGGGCCATCCAGGGCGACTGCGACGCCGAAGCGATCCGCAGCAACCTGTTTGCATTGGAGTGGCCGCCACGATCCGGCAAAATGCAGCAGTTTCCTGAGGTCGACCGTGCTGCCTGGTTCACAGTCGACACTGCCCGGCTGAAGCTCAACCCTGCGCAGTGCGCCTTTCTTGACCGGCTTGTGGAAATTGCTGCGGAGACCTCGTGAAGGGATGGAACTCCCGCTGCATTTTCTCCGTATCGAGTGGTGGAAGGAACCGCGCACGCGGCGAGGCGCTCAAACATGGTGAAATTTCTCCTCTTCTGCATTCTCCTGGTGTTCTGCTGGCCACTCGCGTTGTTGGCGCTCGTGCTCTACCCGCTGGTGTGGCTTGTCCTGCTGCCATTCCGCGTTGTCGGCATCGCGGTCGATGGCGTGCTTGAACTGGTAAGCGCCATCTTCATGCTGCCCGTTCGCGTGCTTCGCGCGATCTAACCGGGGAGCTGGCGTCGGGCAAGGTTCCTCGACATCGCCGTTCCTGATGCAGTAGCTTGGCCCTATGGCGGGTGTTTCGTTGGCATTGGAGGGCAAGGTTGCCCTCATCACTGGAGGCTCGCGCGGCATCGGCGCCGCGACCGTGCGTCTTTTCACGCAGGCCGGGGCCCTGGTTGCGTTCAGTTACCGGCAGGCCAGGGAAGAAGCCGAAGCCCTTGCCGCGGAATGCGGCGGTGCTGCGCACTGCGTCGCGCTGCAACAGGATCTCCGCTCCGCCGACGATGGTCGCGCGCTCGTGGCAGCCGCCCTCAAAGCCTTCGGACGGCTCGATATCCTCATTGCCAATCATGGCATCTGGCCGCCTGACGACGCGCCAATCGACCGCATGACCGACGAGCAATGGCGGCAGACTGTCGCCGTTAACCTCGATTCGGTCTTTGGCCTTGTCCAGGCCACGGTTGCCCAGATGGACCGGCAAATAATGGATCGGCCAATAACGGATCGCCAATTGGATCGCCCGTCCCCAGGGCAGGGAAGCACCGCCGGGCACATCGTCCTGATCAGTTCCACTGCCGGACAGCGCGGCGAGGCCAACCATGCCGACTACGCCGTAACCAAAGGCGCGTTGATCAGTCTCACAAAAAGCCTGTCCAGTGAATTGGCGCCACGGGGCATTCGGGTAAACTGTGTTGCTCCGGGCTGGGTTGCGACGGATATGTCTGCTGCCACCCTCGCGGATCCTGTTCTCGGCCCAGAGATCGCCGCGGGAATTCCGGTTGGCCGCGTCGCAACCGCGCAGGAGATCGCCGGCCCGATTCTTTTTCTATGCACGCCGCTGGCGGGCTTTATCAGCGGCGAAATCTTGAATGTCAATGGCGGCGCCGTACTGGTTGGCTAAAAGGGAGACAAAGGATGCGAAAAGCTCTGTCGTTGGTGCTGGCTGCAACTCTGCTGGCCATGCCGCATGTCACACTCACGCAAACCGACGACATCTCCGCGCAGAATACCAAGAAAGCGCGAGCCCTTCTCGACGCGATGGTGCAGGCCATGGGCGGGTCCGCATGGCTCAACATCAAGAACGAAATGCAGCATGGGCACGTGGCGGCCTTCTACCGTGGCAAGCCCAACCTGGGCACCACCGAGTTGTGGCTCTACCATCAATGGCCCGACAAGGATCGCATTGAAATCACCAAGCATCGCGATGTTGTCGAGTTCTACCTTGGCCGCGAGGGGTGGGAAGTAACCTATCGCGGTAAGAAAGCAATGCCCAAAGACCAGCTCGATGAATATCTCCGCAGGCGCGACCACTCCATTGAGGTCGCTGTGAAGGTATGGCTCAAGGATTCCAACACCATCCTGATCTATGAGGGGCAGAAGATGGCCGAGCGGCATCTTGCCGAGCAGGTCACACTCATTTCGCCTCAGAACGAGGCAATTACCATCCAGGTGGATGCGCAGACGCACCTGCCCTTGCGCCGCACCTTCCAGTGGCGCGATCCTGTCTACAAAGACAAGAACACCGACTCAGAAGAGTACGACGACTATCACGTGATCGATGGCCTGCCGACACCCTTCAGCATCACGCGCTACGCGAACGAGGAGATGACGCGCCAGTACTATCTCGACAAGGTGGTCTATAACCAGGAGCTGCCTGCAGACTTCTGGGATCCGGATGCGGCATCCCGCCGGATCAAGAAGTAACCAGGCCGCAGGCTTCAGCACCTTGGGCTTCGATATAATCCACACGAGCGCAATGCAGCCCGCTTGCACGCCGTTTGGAGCCAGAGAATGACGTTCGACATCCAGGAGATCCTGGAATTTCTTCCCCACCGCTACCCGTTTCTGCTGATCGATCGAGTCATCGAATTCGAGCCGGCCAAACGCATCGTAGCCATCAAGAATGTCACGTTCAATGAACCATTCTTCCAGGGGCACTTCCCGGGTTATCCCATAATGCCCGGTGTGCTGGTGGTTGAGGCCATGGCGCAGGCCGGCGGCATCATCATGATGTCTCAAATGCCCGACCGTCATGACAAGCTGGTTGTCTTCACCGGCATTGAGAAGGCCAAGTTTCGCCGGCCGGTTACGCCAGGCGACCAGTTGCGTATTGAAGTGGAGGTGCTCAACTTCCGCCCCCGCATGGGACGCATTCAGGCCGTGGCTCTTGTTGACGGCAAAAAGGCATGCGAGGCAACGCTCAGCTGCCAGGTTGTTCCCAGGCGGCGCGAGCCCACATCCGAGTCCGCGTCTACCGCGGAAACCGACAGCAACTCCGTTCCGGCTACGGCGGCTGCGGAGTGAGCATTCATTCCACCGCAATCGTGGCAAAGGGCGCGGTTGTGCCTGCCTCCTGCACCATCGGCCCGTATTCGACCATTGGCCCTGAGGTCGTGCTGGGTGAGGAGTGTGTCCTAGTCTCGCATGTCGTGCTTGACGGCCGCACCCGCATCGGCGCGCGCAACACCATCTATCCCTTCACGTCCGTCGGGGTCGCTCCGCAGGATTTGAAGTACACAGGCGAGCCCACCGAGACGCAGATCGGCGACGACAACACCATCCGCGAGTGCGTCACCATCAGCCGCGGCACTGAGAAGGGCGGGGGCATCACCCGCGTCGGCTCCGGCAACCTGCTCATGGCTTACGTGCACATCGGTCACGACAGCATGGTGGGCAGCCATTGCATCCTCGCCAACGCCGCGACTCTCGCCGGTCATGTGACCATCGAAGACTACGCAACCGTGGGAGCCTTCAGCCCAGTGCACCAGTTCTGCACCGTAGGGCAGCATGCCTACATCGGCGGCGGAACGATTGTTACCCAGGATGTGCTGCCGTTTTCTCTTACCTCAGAGCGGCGCGAAAACAAGGCATACGGCATCAACAAAGTCGGCCTCGCCCGGCGCGGCTTTACCCCCGAGCGCCTCCAGCGGCTGCAGAAAGCCTTCCGAGTGCTGCTGACGGCAAAGCTCAATACAGCGCAGGCGCTTGAGAAGCTTAAGGCGATGCACGATGAAGATGCTACCGTTCTCGCGGCCTTTATTGAGCGCAGCCAGCGTGGAGTCATCAAGTAGCGATGAAACTCGGACTCATTGCAGGCAACGGCCGCTTTCCTTTTCTGCTGCTTGATGCGGCGCGAGCGCAGGGCTTTGCCGTCACGGTTGCCGCAATCCACGAAGAAACCGATCTCGAAATGAATCGTCGTGCCGCAGGTGACGACCACATCAGCGTTCACTGGCTTTCCCTCGGCGAGCTTTCGCGGCTCATCCAGGTCTTCCACAAGGAAGGCGTGACCGCAGCCGTGATGGCCGGCCAGGTAAGGCACAAGCAGATTTTCTCGAGCATTCGGCCTGACTGGCGCCTCGCCAAGCTGCTGCTCAATCTGCGGTCCCGCAATACTGATATGCTGCTCGGCGCCGTGGCCAAGGTGCTCGCCGACGAGGGCATCGAGCTCATCAGCTCCACCGCTTTTTTGGAGCCCCTGTTGGCACAGCAGGGCGTGCTCACTGAGCGCGGCCCCGACGAAGAGGAGCGGAAGAACATTGAATATGGCATGGGCGTTGCCCGCGCCATTGCCGGCTTCGACATTGGCCAGACGGTTGTGGTTGCCGCGCAGGCCTGCGTTGCCGTTGAAGCCATGGAAGGCACCGATGCGGCGATCGAGCGAGCCGGGCGGCTCCTGCAATCTCTCGATGACGTGGCTTCCACGTTGCCGCGCAGGCTTACCGTGGTCAAGGTCGCCAAGCCCAACCAGGACATGCGTTTTGACGTTCCCGTGATCGGTGTAGGCACCGTCGAAACCATGATCGGCGCCGGCGCAAGCTGCCTGTCGGTCGAGGCCGGCCGCACCTTGCTCTTCGATCGCGACGTCCTGCTCAAACGAGCGTCCGAGGCAGGCATTGCCATCATGGGCGTGCCTCGCTAATACTGATTCCACTGATTTTTAGCGACTATCGACGCTCCGTTCGCGTCAGAACAATGGAGGTCTCTCGTGAAGAAACTGGCTTTCCCCATTCTCGCCGCCTGCCTGGCGGTAACGTTTTCACTCGGTACTGCCTATGCGGCCGACGAGGCGATGCCCGGCGTCGGACAATCTGCCCCCACCTTTACGCTGCCGTCGCAAACAGGCAAAGAAATTTCCCTCGCGAAGTTTCGTGGCAAGTGGGTCGTTCTCTACTTCTACCCCAAAGACATGACTAAGGGCTGCACTATCGAGGCGCACAACTTCCAGCGCGACCTGCCCAAATTCGAGGCTGACCATGCCGTCATCCTCGGCGTCAGCGTCGACACGCCAGACAGCCATCAGCAGTTCTGCACCAAGGAAGGCCTCACCTTCCGCCTGCTCGCCGATCCGCAGCACAAGGTCGTGGATGAGTATGGATCGCTTGGCCACTTCGGCGAGATGACCATCGCCAACCGCAACACCTTCCTCATCGATCCTCACGGCAAAATCGTCAAGGTGTGGACGAAGGTGGACCCCACGCATCACTCCGAAGAAGTGCTCGCCGCATTGCAGGAAGCTCAGAAGTGAGCGACACTGCCGTTCTGACGAGCACGGCGCAGAAGTTTCGCGCCAATCTCGATTCGATACACAGAACGTTGAAGTCTGTGCCCGTCGCGCTGGCCGGTGTGCCGTGGCGCGACGGTGGCTGGACGCGCGGGCAACTCGTCGGTCATCTGCTCGATTCTGCAGCCAACAATCGCCAGCGTTTTGTGCGTGCCTCAACCGCCGGCACGTATACAGGTCCCTTTTACGAGCAGGAAGCATGGGTTGCCGCGCACGGCTATGCGGAAACGCCCTGGGAGACGCTGCTTGCCTGGTGGGAAGTCGAAACCGAAATCCTCAAGGCTGTTGTCGATCGCATTCCGGAAGATCGCCTTGAGGCCACCTGCCTCGTGGGCGATGACCCGCCGGTCACGCTCCGTTTCCTCATCGAGGACTACATCACGCATCACAACTGGCATCTGCAGCAGATCACCACGGGCCTGAACGCATGCTCCTGAGCGCATACTGGAGAAATTCCCGTTACGCAGACGCAAAAAAGCCCGGCACATTGCCGGGCTCTTTTGCTTGCCTTGATAGTACGGTTGCCTGCTTACTTCTTCTTGGAAACAGCCTTCTTCTTCGCGGTCTTCTTGGCTGCCGTCTTCTTTGCGGCCTTCTTTGCAGGAGCTTTCTTCACTGCCTTCTTGGTCGCCTTCTTTGCTGCTTTCTTAACTGCCAACTTGTTACCTCGTTTTGTGGATTTGGTGACGCGCTTCTTAGCCGCGGCTTTCTTGGCCACGGCCTTTCCGCCTCTCGCGCCAGTGCTCTTCTTGGCGGCGGACTTCTTCGCGGCTTTCTTCACCGCAACCTTTTTGGCGGCTTTCTTCACCGCGGTCTTCTTCTTCTTGGCTGAAGTCTTCTTCGGCGCCTTTTTAGCGACAGCCTTCTTCGCAGCAGCTTTCTTCTTCGCAACTGCTTTTTTCTTCGCTGGCGCTTTCTTTGCTACGGTTTTCTTTTTCGCAGCCTTCCTGGCCGGCACGAAGATCGGAAGTTCCTCAACCACAATGACCACATCTTCATCATCGTCAGAGGATGTGAGCACACTGGAAGTCTCTACTTCATCGTCTTCCTCAAAGTCATCGTGATCGGAGTCGAGCCCAACCGGCTCCGTATCAGGGTTGTCGTCACTCATCGCGTACATCCTGAACACATCTTCCATCCGATTAGCCTCCAGCGGCTTGCCGCTGCCCTTTAAGGGTCTTCCGTCTTCGCAGCGCGAATGAATGCGCGGCACTGCGTGCGGAGTTATTGTAGCAACAGCCCAGTTGTAAAAGCTATCAAAAGTCGCGTGAATTGAATCGGGAGTTGATCGGAGCGGAAATTCTCAGGCCCGTTTCCTCAAGCCTATCTCTCAACCCTTGGCAATGAATTTCAGTTTGAAGCGCGCGTCTGCGAAGAAGGCTTGCTCTTTTTCGAGCTGTGCGCCGCTGCCGGCTCCGGCTTCTTCGCTGCTTTCGCACGAGACTTGCTCGTCGCAGAATGCGCGGAACTCGCGGCGCTTTCTGCTGCAGCCGATGCCCGCCGATGCTTTGCAGAAACGCGAACGGGTTCGGCAACGTGCAGGCGCCGTCCCGGAGGAACCTTCGTGCCTGTCAGGCTGTTCCATCGCCGCAGCTGTGTGAGAGAAACTCCGAACCGGTCGGCAATTGAAACCAGGGTGTCGCCCCTGCGCACGGTGTAAAGCACCGCTCGCGAGTGCTCCACAGGCGGCGCAAGCGGAACCACCAGTGCTTCCACGCCTTCCAGGCTCGCGTTCGCGTGCAGTTGATTAACCTCTGCGAGCTCCGACTCCCGCACCTGATAGGCGCGAGCGATCGAGGCCAGTGAGTCTTCAGGCGCCACCCGGTGATATCGCCATGCATCGCGCTTGCTCACCGGAATCTGCTCGACATGCTGCTGGTAGGCCAAAGCTGTTCCGGCAGGAAGATGCAGATCGAATTGCGTGTCGGCTGGAGTTGTCATCCGCAGCAGGCTGGGATTCAGCGCTTCCAATTCATCCACTGGAGTATTCACCAGATCCGATACCAATCGCAGGTCGATGGGGTAATTGATCGTCACCGTGTCTGGAATCACCGGCGGATCAAGAGTGACCTGGTCGAACCCGTACTGCGTTGGATTCTTCGCAATGATGATCGCCGCAAGAATCTCCGGTACGTAGTTCTTGGTTTCTCCGGGCAGGTTGTTGCGCTTGTAAAGCTCCCAGAAATCTGCGTAACCGGTTTTCTGCACGGCGCGCTGCACATTGCCCGCACCCCAGTCGTACGCTGCCATCGCCAGGTACCAGTCGCCCAGCTGATCATAGAGAAACTTCATGTAGCGCGCGTACGCGCGAGTCGACTTTTCCGGATCGAAGCGTTCGTCGACCGAGACATTGCGCGTCAGACCGTAGTCGCCATGCGGCATGAACTGCCACATACCGCCGGCTCGCGAACGCGCATTGACGGCGCGCGGTTGAAAGCCCGACTCTGCCACCGCAAGATAGATCAGATCCTGCGGCACGCCTTCTTCGGCCATTACCCGCTGAATCATCGCCTTGTATCGGCCTGAGCGCTCAAATGAGCGCATCAGCGTGTTGTGACCACGCTGTGTATTGGCGAAAAAGTTGATGAATGCCGCAACGTAATCGTTCACCATCAGCGGCAAGTCGGACTTTGTCGTTGCCAGTTCTCTGCGCGCCTTGGCCACAACATTAGGATCAACCGCAAACGTCACGTCGCTGGCTACATCGGCCGGAGTCGGCTCTTCGTTTGGTGCAAATCCGTTGCCCTGCTTCAAAGCTTCCATTTCGAGCGCGGCCACCGCGTCAACAATGCGATCGAACTCTTCCTGGAGCTGAGCATCGGATTTGACATCGATGCCGCTTGTCATTAGCAAATCAACCGCGCGGTCAAACTCTGCCTTCGCTGCCGGCAGCTCGCCCTTGCGGTAGTCAGCCTGTCCGTTGGAATAGGCCTTATCGACCTGCTCGATCAACACATGCACGCGCTGCTGCTGGCTGGATGGTTGCGCAACCGGCTTCGCGCCTGCCTGGGTAGCCGCAGGCAATGCGGGAGCGGTCACTTGCGGCGCTGCGCTCTTCGTTGCGGTAGTGTGCTGCGTGGGCGTGCAACCTGCCAACAGGAAGGCCAGTGTGCTGCACGAAATAAGACAAATCGAGACTCTACTCATGCACGTTAAAGCAGGGGCCACCCGCAGCAGGCCGGCGATCGCAATGCCAAAAGGAAACCCTCTGCGATGATAAGCTATGCAATGGGACACCCTGCGCCTGCTGGCATGGAGGTGTGCCAAGTTAATATCTGTTCAGGGTCGACACCGGTACGAACAACGTCGATTTGAATCTCGTGGCTCCTGTATCCAGTATCGCTGGTTTTGCTTGAGGCGCTCTCGGTCCTGGGCGGTTCTCCGGTTACCTGAGTGTGCAGCCACAGCGCTGAATCGATCCGCCACCGCGGCGTGTCGCCTGAATGATTCCTGAAACATTAGACTTACCAGAAAGCCGCTCGTACTTCGCATGGACGTACGTTTTCTACGCAATTTCGCAATCATCGCCCACATCGACCACGGAAAGTCGACGCTCAGCGACCGTTTGCTCGAACTGACCGGCGCCGTTGCTCAGCGGGAAATGCAGGCCCAGATACTCGATGCGATGGATCTTGAGCGCGAGCGCGGTATCACCATCAAGGCGCATGCCGTTCGCATGATGTATAAAGCGCAGGACGGCAACACCTACCAGCTCAACCTCATCGATACGCCGGGGCACGTTGATTTCAGCTACGAGGTTTCACGTTCCCTTGCTTCCTGCGAAGGAGCCCTGCTCGTGGTGGACGCAAGCCAGGGCGTCGAGGCGCAGACACTTGCCAACGCCTATCTCGCCATCAATCACGGCCTTGAAATCATCCCCGTGATCAACAAGATCGACCTGCCTTCGGCAGACATCCTGCGCACGCAGGAAGCCATTGAGCAGGCCGTCGGCCTCGACGCCACCGACGCAATTCCCGTGAGCGCCAAGACCGGCCAGGGTGTCGATGCAGTTCTTGAAGCCATCGTGCACCGGCTGCCGCCTCCCACGGGCGATCCCAACGCTCCGCTGCAGGCGCTCATCTTCGACTCTTGGTTCGACTCCTATCGCGGCGTCATCGTGCTGGTGCGTGTGATGCAGGGCACCATGCGCAAAGGCCAGAGAATCCGCTTCATGTCGAATAGCAAGGCTTTCGATGTCGATTCCATGGGCGTGCTGATGCCCAAGCCGATCGAGGTCACCGAGCTCTCCGCCGGCGAAGTCGGCTTTTTTGCCGCTACCATCAAGAACGTTGGCGACACGCGCATCGGCGATACTGTCACCGACGACACGCGCCCGGCGGTTGCCGCGCTGGCCGGATTTGAAGACATCAAGCCCATGGTCTTCTCCGGACTTTACACCGTGGACTCGCACGAACATACCCTGCTGCGCGATGCGCTTGAAAAGCTGCGACTGAACGATTCGTCCTTCTTCTTCGAGCCGGAAAGCTCCGTCGCCCTTGGCTTCGGCTTCCGCTGCGGATTTCTCGGCCTGCTGCATATGGAAATCATTCAGGAGCGACTCGAGCGCGAGTACGAACTGGACCTGATTACCACGGCGCCCGGCGTGCGCTACCACATCACTTCGACCGATGGCTCCGTCATTGAAGTCGATAATCCATCGCGGTGGCCCGAGCCCACGAATATCGACAGCATTCGCGAACCCGTGATCACCGCCAAGATTCTTACCAACGAGGAATACGTTGGCGGCATTCTCAAGCTCGTGGAAGAAAAGCGCGGCAAGCAGATCAACTTCGAGTACGTCACGCCGACGCGCGTCATGCTTACCTACGAGTTGCCGCTCAACGAGATCGTGCTCGACTTCTACGACCGGCTTAAATCCATTTCGCGTGGCTATGCGTCGCTGGACTACCAGCTTGCCGGCGAGTGGGAATCGCCCATGGTCAAACTGGACATACTTGTCTCCGGCGAACCTGTCGATGCTCTGTCCATCATTGTGCATCGCGACTTCGCCTACGAGCGCGGCAAGGCCCTCGTCTCGAAGATGCGCGAACTGATTCCAAGGCAGCAGTTTGAAGTGGCAATCCAGGCCGCCATCGGCTCAAAAATTGTTGCTCGTGAATCTGTGAGCGCCCTGCGCAAAAACGTCCTCGCCAAGTGCTACGGTGGCGACATCTCACGTAAGCGCAAGCTGCTCGAAAAGCAAAAAGAAGGCAAAAAACGCATGAAGCGTATCGGGAAGGTCGATATCCCGCAGGAAGCATTTCTGGCGGTTCTCAGGGTCGGCGAAGACCAGCAAAAGTAGCCGCGCGATGCATTTTGCACCACAGCTCAGTCACAATTTATTAATCGCCAACTGTGGAAAGCTTGCGACACCGGGAATTCGTGCAAGCGCAGAGCCGCGAGGCTGCAAGCCCAGGTTCTGCCCTGCTTAATAATAGAAAACGAATGACTTATACTGGCTAGCAGAATCAACACCCGCTTGGCAAGGGTAAAGTAACGCCTCATTTTTGCCGAATCGCAGAAGCAATCCACAGTTTTTTCCACAGAAGACGGAGACAATCGTGCCTCCGATTGCCAGCCGATAAAGGCGTAGTCCCTGGGCGGTTCCGGCAGGTAGATAGCAGCAGAAAGGCCCCGCCGTAGCGGGGCCCTTTTTCAAGCCCCGTCTCAGTGGACGCCAGGCGCCTTGGGAGCCGGTGTCGGCGCCGAAGGTGCTGCGGCCGGCGGTGCAGGCACGCCCGACTTAGCGTTGTAGGCGTCGATGATGGCCTTGGTGATGTTGGTTGACTCAGTTGCATACAGCACCGGAGTCTGCTGCTGCGCCACGTCGAGCACAAGCGTGTAGCCATGCTGTTTGGCGTAGCTTTCGAGCACGTCGTAAACCTTTGAGGCAAGCCCGTTGTACAGGTCCTGCATCTCCTGCTGCATGTCGTTCTGGGCGTCTTCGGCTTCGCGCTGCAGCTGCTTCTTCTTATCGTCGATCGTCTTGGCGCGGCTGGCGCGATCGGCTTCGCTCAGAGTGGCGCCCTGCGTCTGCAACTGCTTGGTCAGGGTTTCGATCTCGTCGTTCAGGCCCTTGAGCGTCTGACGCTTGGGTTCGTATTTCTTCTGCAGATCGGCAAAGTTCCGCTGCCCCTCATTGGTCTGGGCGACAGCCACCTGGAAGGCAACAACTGCGATCTTTGCTGGACCGGCGGGGGCCGTTGCTGCGGGCGCTGCGGCCGGTGTCGCGGCTGTGGGGGCTTGTGCGGTGGCATGCAGGGCAAGGCCCGACGCCAAAGAAACTGCTAATGCTAACGAGCGCTTCATGCGGATGGAAAACTCCTTCAATTGTCCCGGATCATGTTCACGCTTCTGCGCGAACAAAGCTTTGCCTCCTGAGAAACCGCTCGGCGTCTTGATTCCATCCAGCACTTGCGACCTTTTGCCAGGAACCCCGATTGTGCGGGAGTCTGCTCCGGGTGGAGCGGAAACGGAAACGACGCTTTGGAGACATCAGCAGGAACTAGATTGGATTATAGGGGGGCGGCTGTGGAGCGTCAAACACGCCCCCCGGTTTGTTTAGTGCTGCGCGGGCGCGTGCGATGCCGGCGTTTTGGGTGCCGCAGGTCGGGGAGCAGCAACGCCCGAAGGCTTCGCCGAGGCAGGAATGCCCGACTTCAGGTTGTACGCCTCAACAATCTCCTTGGTGATGTCGGTAGAGGGGTTGGCATAGATCACCGACTGGGCTTCCTGGTTGCCGCCGTCCAGCACAAGCGTGTATCCGTGCTTCTGCGCATAGGCCACCAGCTCGTCGCCTACCTTTGAGGCCACGCCGTTGAACGTCGTCTGCATATCCTGCTGGAAGTCGTTCGTGTCATCCTGCGTGTCCCGCTGCAGCTGCTTTCCCTTTTCATTGATCGTGTTGGCGCGGCCTTCGCGTTCCTGGTCGCTCAGCGTGCCGGCCTCGGCCTGCAGCTGTTTCTTCAGACTTTCGATCTGGTCGTTCAGCGCCTTCAACTCCTGCCTCTTCGGCTCATACTTCTTTTGCAGATCGGCAAAGTCGCGCTCGAACTCGTTGGTGTTGGTAACGGCAGCCTGAAAGGCGATCACGCCAACCTTTGAAGGTCCGCTGGTGGTGACGGATGCATCTCCGGCGGTCGCCGCGGCAATTGCCGGGGCTTGGGCAGCGGCACACAAGGCGCAACCGGACAGAAGTGCAGCAGTCAGTGCAATGCGATATTTCATCAAACAAGTACTCCTTTGAGGGGCGCTTTTTGGGGGCCCATTGCCTGTCAGACGTTTCAGCGCTTCAAGCGTCTGCGCTAAAACGTCGTCGAGACCGTCAGGCGGAAGGTCTTACGAGGCTCGCGGAAGAGGTTCTGGGCTCCATATGCCTGTATCGCTTCGCCATAGGTGAAGTCTCCCGCGCCACCCGGAGGAAACATGTCGCGCGTAATCAACTCGGCCGAACAGCTTTGCACCTTGCCACCCAGCACGACGCTGTTGCAGAAGGGGCGCTCATAGAGGCGCAGCGGGTTATAGGCGAAGTAAATCCGGAACGGAGCGTTGACCACCGGCATGATGACGCCCATTTCCGCGCCCAGCGACATGCGCGGAACCACGTTTGTGCCTGGTACGGGGCGAATATCCCTCTGGAACCCGACATCTGCACCCGGAATGCCGCCCTGGCAGGAGCCGTTGTTGTACACAGGGCATCCGTAGAGCGGAGCGGTCAGCGATGCGAAGCCTTCCGGGCTCTGCTTCAACTGGCCGCGATTCGTCACCACGTTCAGGCCGAAGTCATCGAAGAGCGACACAGTAACCGGCCCGGCGATCGGAATACGATACTCGGCGTTGGTCGTCAGGCTCGTGTCGCCGCCGATCGAGGCGATGCCGTACACCGGAATCGGTATCTGGATGCACTGGTTGATCTGCGTATTGGAGGGGTCACGCGGAACGCAGCTGCCGTCGGGGTTGGTCAACTGCACTGTCACGCGGGTCGGCACGTAACCATAGGGCGTAGCGCTGCGAACATCGAAGCCACGCAGATCGGCCTCGCCGCCTGTGTAGAAGCGGTTCTGCGGAGGAGCCACGTCGCCGCCGTATCCCTGCACGTAGCCAAGCTGCGCGCGAAGTCCAAGCACGTTGCGCCCATTGGGCGACGGCTTGAGAAAGTGCATCGAACGGAAGCTCTTGTAGGCCAGCAGCGGCGAGAAATAGCGCACGTTGCCGTAGAGGCCCGACATCTGGTAAACCGCCGTATACTCTTTGCCGCTGCGGGGCCGCAGGGGATTGTTGATCGTGTTGTACGAGTAGCTCAGTGAAACCGAGCTGTTCACGATGCCTTCAAGAGCGTTGGTGCCCTGGATGCCCGACCGGAAGCTGATCGTCTGGAAGAAGGTCTGTGACGCCGTGCTGAACGCCGAAATGGTGGACTTGGTCAACGAATACGTGAAACCGACGCGCTGGAACGCATGCCGCTTGAGCGGATAGCTGACCGAGAAGTTCAAGCCCGTCGAGGCCTGGTTGTAATTCTGCGTCAGAGACTGCTGCGCGGCTGTCAGGTTGACCGAGTTACCCGAGGCGGCATAGTTCTTCGCTGCGTTGAAGTCCTGCTTGTTGTTGAAAATCTGAAAGCCGACGTTGATCGGCCGGTTGCGCACATAAGGCTGCGTGAAGCCAAAGAGGAACTGGCGGCTCACGTTGCCCAGGTTCGCCTGCACGCTCAGCGTTTCGCCCAGACCGAGGAAGTTGTTCGTCTGGTAGTTCACGCCCAGAAACGCGCCGGAAAGACCGCTGACGCCGCCGTTGAGGCCAATCGAGTTCTTGCCTTTTTCCTTGACCTTCAGCAGCAAATCGACGGTGCCTGCCTCAGGATTCTGATGGGCTTCCGAATCCTGGTCGACCTTGAGCGGGTCAAAGTAGTCGAGCTGATTGAGCCGCAGCAGGCTGTACTCCCAGAGCTGCGAGTTGTAGACCTGTCCTTCTTCGAGCAGCAGTTCGCGGCGAATCACGCGATCGCGCGTAATCGTGTTGCCTTCAAATTCAATGCGGGAGACGGTGAACTGCTTGCCTTCGTCGATATCGATGATCAGCGAAGCCGTCTTTTTCTGGTCGTCGTAGGTCAGTTTGGGAATTGCGCCAAAGTTGATGTAACCGAGCCCCCCGTAAGATTTCTTCAGGCTTTCGAGGCCCTTGCTGACTGCGGTTGCACTGAACCAGTCGCCGTCCTTGATGGCGAACGTGGCGCGTAGGCCCTTGGTGTTCTGCACGGCCTTGTTGCCGGTGAATGTGATCGATCCCAGCTTGTAGCGCCCGCCTTCTTCAATCGGCATCAGGATGTCGATGCGCTTGCCTCTGCGGGGACGGAAGGTGAACCAGTTCAGGCCGCCTTCGTCGCGAATCTGCGTCTGCGGCTCTTCCACCGCGGCGTTCGCGTAGCCCTTGTCGCGATAGGCTTGGCGCACGCGCTCAGAGTCCTCTTCGAGCTTCGAGGAGTCATACGTCTTCGGAAACAGGTCCTCAAAGATGATTGAGTAGGGAATGCCGATCGGCTTCAGGTTTTTCATCGAGCGCCGCAGATACAGCGAGCTCAGGTGCTCATTGCCCGTAAAGTGAATGTTGCCGACCTTCACCACCGGGCCTTCCTTGATATTGAAGTTCACCTGCACCGACGCCGGAGGAATCGTCTTCACGTCCGTCTTGATCGTGGCGAACTGGTGGCCGTGTTCCGCCAGAATCTCGCGCAGCACGGCTTCCGCCCGCTTGATCTTCGTCGGGTCAAACTGGCCTTCGACCGAAAGGCCGACCTTTTCCTTCTTGAAGCGGTCAAGAATATCCGATGTGCTGACCGAGTTATTGCCCTTGTAATTGATCTCGCGAATCGTGGGACGCTCGCGCACAAAGACGTTCAGAATCACGCCCTTTTCCGTATCCTCGCGTTCAATCCGCAGATCGGCAAAGTATCCCGTGTTCCACAGCGAATTGAAGTCCCGCTCAATCGAAACCGCGTCGTAGGTATCTCCGGGGTGGGTAAAAAGGCGGGCAAGGATGGTTTCCTTCGGAATACGCCGGTTGCCGATGACCCGGATCTGATCGATCGTCTCAGGACTCTGGGCGAAGGCGGTGCAAACCGAAACTGCAAGGACAAGCAGAACCGAAAGACGCGCCAGGCCCGTGCGAATCCGGCCTGTGCGGGAAATAAAAGCGTGCTTGATCTTCACCGGGTTGGAATCCTGCGGCGAGCACAAGTACTGGTGCGGTCCAAAGTAATGCTTCACGGGAAGAATATGCACACCCTCATTACGTAAAATCTGGTACTACTTTGCGGAAAGACTGATTATATTGGACCGCGGTCACCCCGCCCAAACCCTCCGGCTTCCTGTTTCAGGCCGGAAATCCGATCCTTCCCCAACTTCACTTGCCGCGCATCGAGCCGGCGTTTTTTCTTTCAGTCTGGGGCGAAAAACTCTCATCTTCCGCCCGGCAAATGCACCCGGAGAAGAAGCCTTTCGCGGGAATCCATGAAGCCGGGAATTCAATGAAGCAAAATCCGCTTCGCGAACCTCCGGTTGCCGGGAACCCCGGCACCATCAGGACCTATCTCAGTCTACCGGAGCGGAACGGCCCACAGCCTCTTCCTCAGGCACACGGCATCCCCCGGTATCCGCTGTGGTTGGCTCCGCATCCCCTTTAGACGCAGGCAAGGGCCACATGACATCCTGAATCCATGGAGATTGAAGCAGAAATGGATGCCGCCCCTCAGACTGTTCATTCTTTCTCCGCCCCGCTCCTTGATGGCCGGCCCGTCCAACTCAACCAGTTCAAGGGCCGCGTGCTGCTGATCGTCAATACCGCAAGTCAGTGTGGTTTCACTCCCCAGTACGAGGGGCTCGAGGAGCTTTATCTCCGGTTCAAGGATCGCGGCTTCTCCGTGCTCGGCTTCCCCTGCAATCAATTTGGCCGGCAGGAGCCTGGTACTGCCGCTGAAATTGCAGCTTTCTGCGAGCGGAATTACGCGGTCACGTTTCCCGTATTCGCCAAAATCGACGTCAACGGCCCCGGTACCCACCCTCTCTATCAGTTCCTCAAGCGCAGCCGCACTGGCATCTTCGGCACGCAAAGAATCAAATGGAACTTCACAAAGTTTCTCGTCAATCGCGAGGGCACGGTCGTCACCCGCTTCGCACCTAAGAAGGATCCCCAGGCACTCGTTCCGGCAATCGAGCGCCTGCTAGCAGAGCCTGCCGATCGCTGACAGTGGAGACAACATGCGCAAGAACCTCCCGATGATTCTCATTCGCGTCCTCGTGGGGGTCGTATTTCTCACCGAGGGAGTTCTCAAATTCATGCTTCCTGGTGAACTCGGCAGCGGACGTTTCGCCCATATCGGGCTGCCCTTTGCCGGTCTTCTCGCGCCGCTTGTCGGCATTATCGAGATCATTGCCGGCGGCCTGCTGATCCTGGGCTTCTACACCGGTGACGCCGCTCTCGCCCTGCTTCTCGTGATTCTCACCGCAATCGTCACCACCAAGGTGCCGATCCTGCTGGGCCATCACTTCGGCCGCTTTGCGCCGCCGCCGCTCAGCCACTACGGCTTCTTGAGCTTCCTCCACGAGTCGCGCACAGACCTCTCAATGCTCGTCGGCTGCGTGGCCATTCTGCTCGATAGCGGCATGAAATTCGGCCAGAAGGCGCACTGGCGCCGGCCCTGACACCAGGCCACCGGATCGGGCCACCGCACCGTCGGGGCTAGCTTTCCTTGCGGTAGAGCAGGTCGCGAATAGCGCCTCTGCGCGCGGCGTTCTGCTCGGCGTTGGCCCCATCGCCAGGCTTCGGCAGCGCTGCACCCTCTTCAGGCTCGCTGCACGCAGGGCAGCGGTTGGCAAAGCCCGGTTTGCCGGGCCGCAGTTCGAACTCCTCTCCGCACACAACACAGGTTTTGATCGGAAATGCCATGCCCGAATTTTAAATCTTCCGGCGGGTATTTTGCAGTCACGAGCCGCGCTTCCTGCCCGCTCTACTCGATCGCAAATACCGCGTAGACTGTGGCGCTGCGCGACACCTTTCTGCGGCTCGATTGCCAATGGTTGCGGGGCCTCGGCCGTCTTCGCAAACGATGCCATCATCGGCCGCGGAAATCCACCTCCACCGGAGACCTGGTTGCTCACGTAGATCAGGTTCCCGAGCCGCACGTCCATCCCCTTCGCCAGCACCGCGGCAATCTGGCGTGCCCGGGCACTCGCACCATCCAGCGCCTGGTCTTCAAGAGCCTTCTCGTCTTTCACGGTCCATTCGATCTCGCCTGTGCTGTTGGCGCCATTGTTCACCGCGATATCCAGGATCTCCGCGGCCCGCGCCGGCGGCGCCTTCACCGTCCAGCGCTGCGTCAGCATGAACTTGCGCGATTTCGGCGTTGGATCCCGATTCAGGTACTGCGTCTCGCTGCGAATATCTCCTTCGGGAATGCCCGCCTGCTTGATTGCCGCAATAATCGCGTTCGATGTGCGCGCGCCTTCCGCATAGGCTGACTTGGCATCGTTCGGCGCCGTCTCAAAGCCGACGTGCAACACCGCGATTTCCGGCTCGGCGGTTACCTGGTCATCTGCCGAAACCGTCAGCGTGCGATTCGAAGAGCCGATATTGAGCTGCGGCTGCGCAGGCTGCTGCGCGTAAACCGTCCAACCAAAAGTCAGGATCGCTGCTACCACCAATGTGTGGGGAACCTTCATCCGAACCTCCTCTTCAACTTCGCCCGGGGTTGAGCGTGAGCCGCGATGGCATCTTATGTCATCAAGCGCCGTCTCAGTTCAGAGATTTCGCGCTCTTCTCGCCAAACTGCCGCAACTTGGCGAGCGTCGCCGCCGCCTGGCCCGAGTCGATCGCTTCCGCGCCACGCGCCACGCCTTCCTTCAAGTCAACTGCCAGTCCTGCCGCTACCAGAGCGGCCGCCGCATTCAGCAGCACAATGTCACGGCGCGCACCGGGAATCCCCGTCAGCACGTCGTAGAGCAGCGTCGTATTCGTCGGAATATCTTTGCCCGAAAATTCGTCCAGCGTCGCCCGTGGCAGCCCTGCCATCTCCGGGGTGATGCGCGCCGCTTTCAACTCCGGCTTGCCCCCTTCGCCGGTTTCTTCAATTCGCGCCACGACAGACTCTCCCGTCGTCGTCAACTCGTCGATGCCGTCGCTGCCATTCACCACAAAGGCGCGTTTTGCTCCCAGCGCCGCCAGCGTGCGTCCCACTAGCAGCACACGGCTTGGCGCCAGCACGCCAATCACCTGTGCCTTCGCGCCTGCCGGATTCGTCAGCGGACCGCAGAGGTTAAAAATCGTTCTGAAACCCAGCGCGCGCCGCAGCGGTCCTACCGCCTTCATCGCCGGGTGATAGAGCGGCGCAAACAAAAACATGAAGTTTGTTTCGCGCAGGCATTCTGCCGCCAGCTCCGGTCCAAGGGCAATCGGCACGCCCAGCGCTTCCAGCACATCCGCGGAACCTGCGCACGAGGTCACCGCGCGATTTCCATGCTTGGCCACCCGCGCCCCGGCCGCCGCCGCCACCAGCGCCGCGCCGGTTGAGATATTAAAGGTTAGCGGTCCGCCGCCGCCTGTGCCGCAGGTGTCTACCAGTTCCGCGCGTTCTTCATCCGTCAGCGGGACAGTCAGCGCACGGGCGCGCATCGTATCCACAAAGCCCGCCAGCTCCGGCGCTTGTTCGCCGCGCGTCGCCATCACGGCAAGCAGTGCAGCCGTCTCCACCTCCGGCGCTTCGCCCGACAAAATCTCATCCAGCACAGCGGACGCCTGCTCGCGAGTCAGCGCCGCGCCATCTTCGGCCATCGGCTTCAGCAATTCCTTCAGTTGGCTCATCCTGAATATGGTAACTGCGCCGCACGCATCGCGAGTCAGCGCTTCGCGCGTTTGCGGGGCCTTCGTGCCGCAAGATACTATTTGGTTACCGCTGGAACAGCCGCTCCGCCGCATCTGCGGGACCGGTCCTGGCCGAATCCAAGTCCAACCTCAGCGAGCGTAACGGTCCCATAATGAAAATTCACGAGTATCAGGCAAAGGAAATCCTGGCGAAGTACGGCGTTGCCGTGCCCAGGGGCGAAGTAGCTAACACGCTTGAAGAAGCCACAGCAGTGGCCCGCAAACTTTTTGCCGAGGGCGCAAACGGCGTCGTCGTCAAGGCCCAGATTCACGCCGGCGGCCGTGGCAAAGGCGGTGGCGTCAAGGTTGCAAAAACCCGCGAAGATGCCGAGGAGTACGCCAAGCAGATTCTCGGCATGCAGCTCATCACCCACCAGACCGGGCCACAGGGGCAGAAAGTGTCGCGCCTGCTGCTGGAAGAGACCGCGGCCATCGATCGCGAGCTCTACCTCGGCATCGTGCTCGATCGCGCTACAGGCAAGCTGGTTTTCATGGCTTCGCAAGCCGGCGGCATGGAAATCGAAGAGGTCGCCGCTAAAACTCCTGAAGCCATTTACAAGGAGAGCATCGATCCGGCCGTCGGCTTCGGCGCATGGCAGGCGCGCAAGCTCGCCTTCGCTCTCGGTCTCAAGCCCACGCAGATCAACCATGCCGTAGCCTTTTTCCAAAGCCTCTATAAGGCCTTCATCGAGACTGACGCCTCGCTCCTCGAGATTAATCCCTTCATCACTACGAAGGACGACAAGCTCTTCGCTCTCGACGCCAAGGTAAACTTCGACGACAACGCGCTCTTCCGCCATGCCGACATCAAGGCCCTGCGCGACGTTGCTGAAGAAGATCCGCTTGAAGTCGAGGCCAGCAAGTATTCGCTGAACTACATCAAGCTCGACGGCTCCATCGCCTGCATGGTCAACGGCGCCGGCCTCGCCATGGCCACCATGGACATCATTCAGTACGCCGGCGGCAGCCCCGCCAACTTTCTTGACGTGGGCGGCGGCGCAACGCAGGAGCAGATCGAGCACGCCTTCGGCATCCTGCTCTCCGATGCCAACGTGAAGGCAATCTTCATCAACATCTTCGGCGGCATTCTCCGCGTCGACCGCCTCGCCACCGGCGTCGTGGCCGCCGCGCGCAACCTCAAAGTCAAAGTGCCCATCGTGCTCCGCCTCGAAGGCACCAATGTTGAAGAGGGCCGCCAGATCCTTAAGGATTCGGGCTTGAACTTCCAGGTCGGCGCAACGATGAAAGAAGCAGCGGAACTGGTTGTCGCTGCAGCGAAAGGTGTGGTGGCATAGATGGCGGTACTCGTCGATAAAAACACGCGTCTCATCGTTCAGGGACTTACCGGTAAAGAAGGCACTTTTCACGCCAAAGGCTGCGCGGAATACGGCACCAACGTTGTTGGCGGCGTAACCCCAGGCAAGGGCGGCACCACGCACGAGGGCTGGCCCGTCTTCAACACGGTGGCCGACGCTGTCGCCAAGACCGGCGCGAACGCGACCATGATCTTTGTCCCGCCACCGTTTGCCGCCGACGCGATCCTCGAAGCTGAAGATGCGGGCATTCCCCTCATCGTTTGCATCACCGAGGGCATCCCCACGCTCGACATGGTCAAGGTCTGGGCGAAACTCCGCACCTCGAAGTCGCGCCTCATTGGCCCCAACTGCCCCGGCGTCATTTCGCCCGGCAAAGCCAAAATCGGCATCATGCCCGGCCGCATTCACAAGGAAGGCTCCGTCGGCATTGTTTCCCGCTCCGGCACCCTTACTTATGAAGCGGTCCATCAGCTCACCCAGCGCGGCATCGGCCAGTCCACCGCCATCGGCATCGGCGGCGATCCCATCATCGGCACCACGCACATCGACGCATTGCGCCTGCTCAACGACGACCCGGGCACCGAAGCCATCATCATGATCGGCGAAATCGGCGGCTCCGCCGAAGAAGCAGCAGCGGACTTCGTCAAGCAGAACGTGAAGAAGCCCGTCGTTGGCTTCATCGCCGGCCAGACCGCGCCTCCTGGCCGCCGCATGGGCCACGCCGGCGCCATCATCAGCGGAGGGCAGGGAACTGCCGCCGACAAGATGAAGGCCATGAAAGCCGCCGGCATCCATGTCGTCGTCTCACCGGCAGAGATCGGCGAAACCCTCGCGAAGGTGATCGGCAAGTAACAACGGCTTAATGCAGACCACAAGGCCCGCCGCGCGGTGGGCTTTCGTGCTTGAATTGAGTGATAGAACTCTGGATTGGTATCTTCAGCCTGAGCATGATGACAAGACCGCCGAAAGCAGCCTTCATCTCGCGCCAGCAGCGTAGCAGCAGGTGGCTACCACACCCGGCACTGCTTCGCCGCCACCATCTTGTCCGTCTTCTTGCAGCTGAAGCTCTTCGCGAATTCGGGCAGGTCGCTCAGCACTGTGTTGGCACGATATTCATCGGGCGAGTGCGGATCGGTTTCCGCCTGCGTGCGCAACTGCTCCGGCCGCGTTTGCGTGCACCACTGCTGCGCATACGCAATCCAGAAGCGTTGGTCGGGTGTGTAGCCGTCCGTCTTTTCGGTCATGTCCAGATGCGCTGCCTGTGCCTTCTCCGTCCACGCCAGCCATGCCAGCCACAGCCCGCCCAGGTCGGCGATATTTTCCCCCAGCGTGAGCCTGCCATTTAAATGCACGCCGGGAACCGCCTCAATGGCGTTGTATTGCTCCACCATGCATTCGGCCCGGTCGTCGAACTTCTGTTCATCTGCCTTTGTCCACCAGTCGTTCAGATTGCCATTCTTGTCGTACTGGCGGCCTTCGTCGTCAAAGCCGTGGGTCAGTTCGTGGCCAATCGTCGATCCCATGTCGCCGTAATTGGCGGCATCATCTTCCTTGTCGCTGAAGAACGGCGGTTGAAAATAGCCTGCGGGAAAGTTCACGTTGTTCTGCTGCGGGTCATAGTAGGCATCCACCGTCGGTGGAGAAATATCCCATTCACCCCGGTCCACAGGCTTTCCAATCTTGGCCAGATCGCGCGCAAATTCGAAAGCATGAGCCCGCTCCGCATTGCCCACGGAGTCGCCGCGCACAATCGCCAGCTTTCCATAATCGCGCCACTTGTCTGGATATCCGATCTTGTTCATCACCGTATGCAGCTTTTCCTTCGCCTGCGTCTTCGTCTGCTCGCTCATCCAGTCCAGATCGTCGATGTCGCGCCCCATCGCCTGTTCGATATCGAGCGTCATCGCCTGAGCATGCTGCTTGGCGTCCTTTGAAAAATATCGCGCTACATAGACCTGCCCCAGCGCCTCGCCCATTTCGCTGTCTATGCGGCGCACGCAGCGCTTCCAGCGGTCTTCCTGCATCTCCGCCCCATTGAGCTCGTGCGCGTAAAAGCGCCACGACGCCCGCTCAAAGGCCTCCGGCAGGCTTGTATTCGCATAGGCGTGCAGCAGATGCCAGCGCAGGTAGATCTTGATCTCCTCCAGCGGAGTATCGGCAAGCAATGCGTTGAATTCCGCGAAATACTTCGGCTCCGTATCGATCAAATCGCCCTCGGCAGGCGCTCCCACCGCCGCGATGTAGGCGGGCAGCGAAAAATGAGTCAGCTCCTTGCTGAACTTCGCCACATCGGTTGGGTTGTTCAGTCGTTTAGGGTCCCGCTCTTCAGTAATGGTGAGCGAAGCCTTCGCCAGCCGCGTCTCGATTGCGAGCACTGTCTCGGCGTCCTTGCTGGCCTCTGCCTCCGGCTCGCCGGCAAGTTTAAAGATCGTCAGAACGTGCTCCACATACTGCCGCCGCTGCTCCATCGACTTTGCATCCATGCGGGTGTAGTAGTCGCGCTCCGGCAATCCCAGCCCACCGGCGGAGTAGAACGAAACCACCTGGCTTGCATTGGTAAAGTCCTGGCTGGGGCTGAAATCAAAAAATGCATTTACGCCGATCGCATGCAGGTGTGCCAGCACGGGCGCAAGATCGCCCATCGACCGCATCGCGTTAATCCTGTTCAGCTCCGGCTGCAGTGGCTCCAAACCCGCTTTGTCGATCGCTTCCGTATCCATGCAGGTGGCATATTCGTCGCCGATCTTCTGCTGGTTTGTGGTGCGTGCTGGCGAGGGAGCCGCCGCTTCTTCGAGAATCAGTTTCAGGTGCAGGCGGTTCAACTCATACAGCTGTGAAAATCTCCCATACGAGGCCTCGTCCGGGGGCAGGGGATTCTTCCTGAACCATCCGTTGCAGGCGTAGTGGTAAAAGTCTTCGCACGGATTTACCGACTTGTCGATCAGCGATGGATCGAAGACATGCAGCTCTGACGACGCTGAAACAGGCGCGGTCTGACAAACCGCGGAGAAGGCGCCCAGCAGCGCAACCGCCGTAAAAAGCCCGCGCGAGACTTCTGCTGCACGAAGCATTCGGCAACTCTACCAGATTCGCAGCGCCCGCTTCCCACGCTGCTAACCGTTACAATGGACGACGGGCCAAAGCCCATCCAAGGAGTGAATCGAGTGTCGCAACGCACATTCAGCATCATCAAGCCGGACGCCGTGAAAAAGGGCTACGCAGCAGCCATCCTCGCCGAAATCGAGAAGGCCGGCTTCAAGATTGTTTCCATCAAGAAAGCTTCGATCTCAAAGGATCAGGCGAAGGGCTTTTATTACGTCCACGCCGAGCGCCCTTTCTTCAACGACCTGTGCGATTTCATGTCCTCCGGCCCGCTCTTTCTCATGGTGCTCGAGAAAGACAACGCCATCGCGGACCTGCGCACCCTTATGGGCGCAACCAATCCGGCGAACGCCGCTGAAGGCACCATCCGCAAGAAATTCGCCGGCTCTATCCAGGAAAATGCCATTCACGGCTCCGACGCCGCAGAGACCGCTGCCTTTGAGATAGGCTACTGGTTCGCCGGATACGAGTTGATTTAATCCAAAGCCGTATAGACGTTGAAACAAGCTTAAGCAAGGGCCGCTCTTTTTGATTTCGCTCCAGCGCCCCGGCCCGGTCTGCGATACTGAATCGTTATGCCGATCGATGACCTGCAACAAGCCGCTCAAAAAATTGCCGGATTCCTCGCCAGCCTCAACAAGCTTGGCGGCATGCGTTTCAAGTACCGAATCACCGCTGGAGACGGCGCACGCGACCCCGAGGGGCTCGAAGCCCGCGTGATCTACGTGGAGCTCGGTGGTCTCGACGTCCCGATGCTCACCGCGCACAACGGCGAGTTGCTGCGCGCGCTGGAGACGATCGCCGCGCAGCTTCTGCGCCTCGATCAGCGCGAACACGATCTCGTCAGCTTCGATGCCGGCAACTTCAAGGCCCTGCGTGCGCGTGAGCTGCGCATGGCCGCTGAAACTGCCGCGGAAAAAGTGATCAGGACCGGCGTTCCCTATGCATTTCCGCCCATGAACAGCCGCGAACGCCGCCTGCTGCATCTCGCGTTCAAGAGCATGCAGGGCATTGAGACCGCCAGCTCCGGCGAAGGGCAGGACCGCTTCCTCGCTGTTTTTCCCGCGGGCAAAACAGATCTGCCCGTAGCAGCGCCCGTGAAGCCACGGGCCTTTGGCCGTCGCTAGGCTTCTTCCTCACGCGAATCCTCATTGCGGGTGTGCCACAATACCCGCAATGAGAAGCCTCATCTTTTCCTTTCTGCTCGCGCTCGCGGTTCCGCTCTCGAATGCGCAAAAGCGCCTGGTGCTCATTGACCAGGACGGCTCAGGCCCCGGCGGCTCCAACCAGATGGCGATTCTGGCTCTTCTACAGGCTCCGCAGGTGGACGTCCTCGGCATCACCATGGTCACCGGCAATGCCTGGCGCGACGAGGAAACGCAGCACACCCTGCGCATGCTCGAACTCACCGGACACTCCAGCGTCCCGGTCGCCATGGGCGCGGTTTTCCCGCTTGTGCGCACGCAGCTGGAAACACAATTGCGCGAGCCCATCGATGGCAAAGTTGTCTGGCTCGGCGCGTGGGGCGAGGGGCCCACCACGCTCAAGGAGACCGGCAACGGCAAGGTCGAGCCCGTCACGCCGGAACATCTCGCATCGCACCGGCCATATGAAATCCCGCCCATGGCCGAGGGCCCGCCCAGCCTCAAGCCCATCGATGAGGACGCAGCGCACTTCCTCATCCGCGAGGTGCACGCGCATCCGCATCAGGTCACCATCTACGCCGGCGGTCCACTCACCAACATCGCGCTCGCCATCTCCATCGATCCCTCCTTCGCAGCGCTCACCAAAGGCATCGTGCTCATGGGCAGCAGTCTCAATCCCCAGACAGACGATCCTGAATTCGCCACCAGCCCTCGGCACGAGTTCAATTTCTGGTTCGATCCCGAGGCGGCTCACATCGCTCTGCGTGCCGACTGGCCCCGCATCGACGTCACTACCGTCGACGTCTCGATCAAGGCGCCCTTCTCGCAGGCCATGCTCGATGCGATTTCAAAATCCAGCACTCCCGCCGCGCGCTACGTCGCCGCGTGGAGCCACGATCGCTATTACATGTGGGACGAACTTGCAGCCTGTGCCTGGCTCGATCCCACCCTCATCACGAAAGACGAGCCGATTTACATGGACGTCGACCTGAGCCGCAGCCCCACCTACGGAGACACCCTCACCTGGACCGAGAAGCTCAAACCGCAGACCGGCGTCCGCCTTGTCCACGCCCAGGTCGATCTCGATCTTCCGCGCTTTCAAAAAGCATTTGTGGAGTTGATGACGCGCTGATGGCCCACGGCGGGTTCAATAGAAAAGGCCGCGCAGTGCGCGGCCTTTTCATGGTCTGTTCTGCATCCCGCCTAGCCGTTCAGCATCTCCTGCAACTTGTTGATCATCCGGTGCAGATCCTTGTCAGTGCGGCGTAGCTCGTCGATCTTGCCAATCGAGTGCATCACCGTGGTGTGGTGCTTGTTGCCAAACTGGCGCCCGATCTCAGGCAAACTCGCCTCGGTCATCTGCTTGGCCAGGTACATCGCAATCTGCCGCGGAACAACCACGTTGCGTGAGTTGTTCTTCTGCTTCAGGTCGCTCACCTTCATGCCAAACTGCTCGGCCACCGCGCGCTGAATCGCTTCGATCGTGATCTTGCGCACCTGCATGTCGATAAACTGCTTCAGGCACTGCTGCGTCGAGGCCAGCGTGATCTCCACGCGATTCAGCTGGCACCAGGCAATCAACCGCACCAGCGCGCCTTCGAGCTCGCGCACGTTCGTCCGCACATTCGAGGCCACAAAAAGTGCCACGTCGATCGGCAGGGCCACCTGCTCGCTCTCGGCCTTCTTCTGCAGAATGGCCACTTTCGTTTCGAGATCCGGCGGCTGAATGTCGGCAATCAGGCCCCATTCAAAGCGCGAGCGCAGCCGGTCTTCAATCTCTGCCAGTTCCTTCGGCGGACGGTCCGAGGCAATCACGATCTGCCGCATGCTCTCATGCAGCGCGTTAAAGGTGTGGAAGAACTCTTCCTGTGTGCGTTCTTTCTGCGCAATGAATTGAATGTCGTCGATCAGCAGCACATCAACCGAGCGGAAGCGGTCACGAAAGCTCGTCATCCGGTCGTTGCGCAGCGAGGTGATCATCTCGTTGGTGAACTTCTCTGCCGAGACGTAGCAGATGCTTGCTGAAGCCTGCCGCCTTTTTACCTCATGGCCGATCGCGTGCATCAGGTGCGTCTTGCCCATGCCGACGCCGCCGTAGAGAAAGAGCGGGTTGTAGGCGCGCGAGGGCCGCTCGGCAACCGCGAGAGCCGCGGCCCGGGCAAACTGGTTTCCGTTGCCGATCACATAGTTGTCAAAGGTGTAGCGTGGGTTGAGCTGCGCGGCGGTCGACCAGTCAAAGCGAGCCTGCTCCGGCAGGCGATGGGCTGGGGCAGAAGCCGGCGCCGTCGGCGCATGCGCCGGGACAGGACCGAATCCGCCATCCCTCCTCTGCGGAGGAACCGACGGATCGTCGTGCATCGTCACAAACACCACGTCGTCGAATTCAAGTGCGTGTAGATCGATCGCTTCCTGAATCAGGTCGCCATACTTATCGCCAATATGCTGAAACTCCGGCGAGGGAACGCGCACGTAGAGAGTGCGACCGGCCGCGTGACTGTAGCGCGTCGGCTTCAACCACGTCTCATACGACTGGCGGATGACCTTTTTTTCTAAGGCTGCGAGGATCTGAAGCCAGGGGTTGAGTGCCGAAGCCGGCGAAATAGCAAATACCATCGAGCAAATCCTTGCTTGCGTCTCCTGTTTGACAGCCGGCTTCGTTTCTCCGGTCCGATTAAGACAATAGGACTCTCAACCAGTGAAGCTGAGCTCACCGTCGATTTACATCATAAGTCCTGCCTTGGTTGCCGTTATGGCGCCTGAGCATGATTCGGAACACGGGATGAAACTTCTGCCGTGGGACGCTGGAAAACTTTCGTGAACGGGTCCGATAGTAGCACATTTGACTCCCGATGCAATCCCCCATTCACATTAGTTTTTCGAATCATTTATTTGTTGCACCATCGGTGGTGAAAGCCGCTGAAAAACCTCGCGCGGCAGTGATTTTCGATGTATTTTCAATGCAGAAAATCACCGCGTCTCCACCGCATTTCGAGGTTACGAAAGCGCTCGCCAGTTCCCTGGCAAAACTGCGCCCGCTGGATTCCTGACGCAACCTGAGGTAAACTTAAATCTTGCCGTCAAGGCACAGATTTTCAATTGGAAACAGGAGCGCATTTTCATGCCTAAGCGCACATTTCAACCCAACCGCCGCCGCCGCGTTAAGACACACGGATTTCGCGCGCGTATGAAGACCAAGAGCGGCGCAGCCGTCCTCAGCCGCCGCCGCGCGGCAGGCCGCAAGCGCGTCGCCGTCAGCGCCGGATTCCGCGACTAAGCCACTCCCGCCGATCAGGCCGGAGTGCGTTGAGCGCCGCTGTCGTTCCAGCAGTGGCCTCCTCCGGCACTACCATGAGCATCACTCCGAAGTCCGGTTCAACACGGGAGACCACTGCTTTTTCTCAGCGCCAGTCTCTCGCAGGCTGGCGCGCGTCTCAGCAAGCACGCTGACTACCAGCGCGTCTACGCCAATGCGCGCAAGCGCCAGTCGCCTTCGATGAGCTGGTTCCTCGCTCCGCAACCCGGCCAGGCCTCCGCGCCTCGTGTCGGGCTTACCGCCGGCAAGGTGCTGGGTAAGGCGCACGAGCGCAACCGCATCAAGCGCCGCATGCGCGAGGTCTTGCGCCGCCACATCGAGTTGCTGCCGAAGGGCTGCGATCTTGTGCTGCATCCCCGCCGAGTCGTGCTCACCCTCGAATTTACGAAACTTGACGCTGAGGTCGTGCGTATCCTTCAACAGGCAGGGGAGGAAGCGACTCGCCTTGTGCCTCGCGCCTCGCAAAAGGCCGCCGGATGACCCGTATTCTGCTCGCGTTGCTCGGTTTTTATCGCCGGTGGATCTCACCGGCGCTGCATTCTGTCAGTACAGGTGGCTGCCGCTTTGTGCCTACCTGCTCGGAGTATGCGATGGTTGCCATCGCGACGCACGGACCTCTGCGCGGCGTGGCCTTTGCGACCTGGCGTCTGCTGCGCTGCCATCCTTTTTCACGGGGAGGCCTCGATCCTGTGCCTCCAGTGACAGCCGCAAGACCTTTTCCCCACGAACCAGTACCATAGATGGAGCGGCGCCTTCCTCGCGCCTCCTCAACAAGAGATAGGAATTTTCCCTTTGCCCGAAATTAAGAACCCAAATCTAGAGTCGCAGGGGCCCGGCGGCGGTCGCAGCGGCGGTGGTGACTTCCGCAGTCTGGTCACGTTCATGGTGCTGGCCATTACCCTGCTCCTTGGTTTCCAGTACTTCAAGCCCAAGCAGAATGCACCGGCCTCAACGGCACAGACGCCTCAGCAGGCCGCGCAATCCGCCCCGGCGTCCCCGATTGCAGACGATGCCTCCACGGCCGCTCCCGGCGCCGCAGCCACGCCCGCGGTTACCGCTGTCTCCGAGTCTGAGACGACCGTTGAGAACGAGCTCTACCGCATCGTCTTCACCAATCGCGGTGGACAGGTCAAGCACTGGATACTCAAGAAGTTCAGCGACACGGCAGGCAAGCCCCTCGACCTTGTGCAGCCGCAGTTGGCCCAGCAGTTCGGGCTGCCCCTCTCGTTCTTCACCTATGAGCCCGCGCTGACTGCTCAGCTCAATCAGGCGCTCTATCAGCCATCGGCAACAGGCGAGTTGCTCGCACCCGGCACGCTTACATTTCGTTACGCCCAGAACGGCCTCGACGTCGTAAAGACCTTCACCTTCGATTCGAGCTACGTCATCGGCATCGAGACCTCGGTCCGGCGCAATGGTTCTTTCGTGCGCGCGCTCGTGCGGTGGCCGGCCGGCCTTGGCGACATGGAAGAGTTCCTGCCCGCGTCTCCCACGCGCAGCACCATCCTCACCCAGTCGCAGATCGTCACCTCGGTCGACGATAAGCAGGACACGACCGCGGCCGCGAAGGTCAGCGGCAACGCCACCTCAGAGCAGGCCTACGATTTCGCAGCTCTCACCGACCTTTACTTTGCTGCAGCGTTCCTGCCTGATAGCCCGGCGCGCACCACGCTGGTCACCTTCCACAACTCATTCGACGTAGCAAGCGACCTAAGCAACCCCAACAGCGCCACGAAGCCCGATTCCGTCATTGGCCTCGCCGTTGGCGACAGCAGCGGTGTCACACGCCTGCGCCTCTTCGCCGGTCCTAAGAAGACTGACGTGCTCAATACCGTGCACGCAGTCGGCCCCGACGGCAAATTCACCGGTCCCACGCTCGAGCCGCTCATTCAATACGGCATGTGGACCATCCTCGCCAAGCCGCTCTACCTGGTGCTCAGGTGGCTGCGCAACCTGCTCGGCGCCGGCCCCTATTCGTGGGGCTGGGCGATCATCATCGTCACGTTGGTCTTCAACCTCGTGCTGCTCCCCACGCGCATCATGATGATGAAGTCGTCGCTTAAAATGATGCGCATTCAGCCCAAGGTCGAAGCCATCAAGAAGCGCTACGCCAATCTCAAGATCAACGATCCCAAGCGCACTGAGATGAACACCGAAATGATGGCACTCTATAAAGAAGAGGGTGTCAACATGTACGGCGGCTGCCTGCCATTGCTCTTGCAGATGCCGCTTTTCTTTGCCTACTACAGAGTGCTGCTCTACGCCGTGGAACTCCGTCAGGCCCACTGGTTCTGGCTCACCGACCTCTCGGCGCCGGACCCGTTGCACATCCTGCCGGGCCTCATCATCGTCACCATGTTCCTGGTGCAATTCATTACCCCGTCACCGGGCATGGACCCCACCCAGCGCCGCATGATGGCGATCGTCATGCCGATCTTCATGGGCTTCATCCTCTGGCACTACGCCTCGGGCCTCGCCCTCTACTGGATCACCGGCAACTTCATCAACCTCGCCATCCAGGTCGCCATCAACCAGTCAAGTATGGGCAAGGAGATGCATGCCATTTCCGCCCGGCGCGCGCAAAAAAAAATAACGCCTCTGGCAATCCACGCGTGATTCAGGGTCGCCGCTAAGCGAAACACTCCGGCCCCTCGCATCAACCTCCGCCCGTGCGTACCTGCGCATGGGCGGCTTACGTTTGGGTCTTAGGTCAGCAGCGCCGCCAGTGCTTCGTCCACCGTGGGGTACCGGAATCGGAATCCCGCCCTGGCCAGCTTCACCGGCATTACGCGCGCGCTTGCCAGCAGCACCTCTTCGGCCATCTGCCCAATGGCAAGCCGAAGTGCAAACGCGGGCACGGCGAGCGCCGCCGGTCGATGCAGCTGGCGCGCCAGCGCCCGTGTGAACTCGGCGTTTCTCACCGGGTTCGGCGAGACTACGTTCACCGGTCCAACCAGCCCAGGCGCATCCAGAGCCAGCAGAATCGCCGCAATCGCATCGTCGATGCTTATCCAGCTCATCCATTGGTGTCCGCTGCCCAGCTTGCCGCCCGCGCCCGCGCGAAACACCGGCAGCATCTTTTCCAGTGCTCCGGGTCCGCGGTTCAGCAGCACTCCAAAGCGCGTATGCACCACGCGAATCCCCGCTTCTACCGCAGGCCGCGCCGCCTCTTCCCAAAGCTGGCACAGCTCCGCCAAAAATCCTTCGCCCGGCGCTGAGGACTCATCCAGCACCTCGCCGCCGCGGTTTCCATAGAAGCCCACCGCCGAGGCCACAACGAGTGTTTCCGGTCGCCGGTGCAGCCTAGCCAGAGCAGTCGCCAGGGCCCGGGTTGTCTCCACGCGGCTCGCCGCCAGTTCCCGCTTGTAGGCTGCAGTCCAGCGTTTCCCGGCAATGCTCGCTCCAGAAAGATGAATCGCGGCGCGCGCGCCTTCAAGCGGCCCGTCCTCGGTAAACGGCTTCGTCGTGGTGGGATTCCACGTAAGTTCGCCCTCTTTCGCCGGCCTTCGCACAAGAGACAGCGCGGGCGTGCCCTCAGCAGCCAGAGCGCGTCGCACCGCGGAGCCCACCACGCCCGAAGCGCCGCTCAAAATCACCTTCGTTGCCTGTCCCTGTTCCAGTCTTTGCTCCATCCCTCATCCTTACTTGCCGGCATAGTTAGAGATGCGTCGCCGGGCAGTCCGCACCGGCCGCCCGCGTGTACCCACCCCCGGCGCGATTTAGTACCATGAGAACAGGTTTTGATCCGGGCAAACGTCCCGGCCGCACCCGGGAGGGTGTCTGATGACAGAACTGGCAACGGTTCATAGCGAAGAGACAAACAAATCTCAGGTAGACACCGAAACAACTGAGAGGTTTATCGCGGAGAAGCATATCGGCGATCGCATCAAGCGCCTTCGCCTCAAGAAATCCATGGGCCTCGTCGAACTCGGCAGGCACACCGGTCTCTCCGCCAGCTTCCTTTCGCAGCTTGAGACCGGCCGCGTCGTGCCCACCTTGCGCAACCTCGCGCGCATCGCCATGGTCTTCTCCAAAGACCTTTCCTACTTCTTCGAAAGCGAGCCGCAGGCAATCTTTCGCGTACATCGCAAAAAAGACCGTGTGCGCCTTCCGCAGACCGGCGCCGACGACCCTACGTACTTTTTCGAGAGCCTTGGCTATATGGTTCCTGATCGCCACATGGACCCCTATTTCGCAGAGTTTCTTCCCTTCGAGAAAGCCATCGAGCCTCGTGCCCACGTCCATCCCGGCTTCGAGTTTCTCTATGTGCTCGAGGGCGAGCTTCTGCTGCACCACGGTGAGCACCACACCACACTCGAGCCCGGCGACGCCGTCTACTTCGACGCCAGCACGCCCCACGCCTACGTTTGCGCCGGCAAGAAGCACGCCCAGGTGCTCATCGTCACCATGCACCAGCCGCCCATCGCGCAACAGGGCAGCGTCGCGCGCCAGGCTGCCCGCGGCTTGCCTGGCAGTCCCGCGCAACCGCCCGCATCAACAGCTCGCCGCTGATTCTTCCTTCACGCCTGCAAAGAATTCCGCAACATCCTGCCAGTGATTCACGCGGGTAAATCTGTCCTCCACAAGATTGTGCGGCGCGGTAAAGAGCAGTCCCTTGCCCTGGAACCGCTCGAGATTACGCGGCAAATCGTCAATCAGGTAATCGGCCAACAGAATGCTTTTGTCTCCGCAGAAAACGTAGTGCGTCGGCGGAATGAAGGAAAAGTGTCGCTGCAGCCACCGGTATTTCGGGCCAAGCGAGTTGGGCACCGCCATCGCCTGTGTGGCCACAAAGATTTCGTAGCGTGCCGAAAGATCCTTCAACACTTCCTGCGCCCCCGGCATCAGTTCCAGACTCTCAAAAAAGTCTTCCGCATCCAGAAAGGCCCGCACCTGCATCAGCCGGTCCGCCGGCGCAATCTCCCAGATCCCCTTGCCTGCCAGATCGTCCACCGTCAGCGCTTCGTCAAAGGCCTGGTTGTAGCGGCGCAGGTGTTCCGCCAGCGTATCCGCCATCACTTCATCCATATCCACGCAGATCCGCTTCACTTGGTCGGCCCCCGAACTCCCAACTCTCTAATTGCCTCAACCAATAATTTAGAACAGGCCCACACGTCGATCATCGGGATAGAATTGCTTCTGCCGTCCCCTGGGCCTCAGCTCACTTCCCCTCATTGCAGAAAGGTCAGGTTTCAAGATGCGTCTTTCGCGGATTCTTGTCTTGATGATGATGGCGCCGATGGCGTCTCTCTTTGCTTCAGCGCAGGTTGCTTCAGCGCAGGCCAGCCTGCCCGCCACCCCCGTGCACGAGGTCACCGAGGACTACTTTGGCGTCAAGGTCACCGACCCCTATCGCTGGCTTGAAAACCAGAGCGATCCTGCCGTCATCGAGTGGATGAAGGCGCAAAATGCCTACACCCGTTCCGTGCTCGATCGCATTCCGGGCCGCGACAAATTGCTCGACCGCATCAAGTCCCTCGACAACGCGAGCAGCACTGTTGCGGCTCTCCAGGTCTGGGGCGGTCATTACTTCTACTTCAAGACCAATCCCGGTTCCGACAATCGCAAGCTCTACGTGCGCGACTCCCTGCACGCGCCCGAGCGCCTGCTCGTCGATCCCGAGGCGTTAACCACGCCCGACGGCAAGCACTACTCCATCGATTACTTCACCCCATCTCTCGATGGAAGATATGTCGCCTACGGCATTTCGCCCGGCGGTTCTGAAGACAGCGTTCTGCATGTCGTCGAGAGCTCCAGCGGAAAAGTTCTTCCCGACACCATCGATCGAGCCCAGTTCGGCCAGCCAGTCTGGCTCAGTGGCGATTCCTTCTTCTACACGCGCACGCAGAAGCTGCCGCCCGATGCGCCTCCCACTGCGAAGTATCAGAAGCTGCGCGCCTATCACCACATTCTCGGCGGCGATCCCGATCGCGAGCCGGCAATCTTCGGCTATCAGGTTTCTTCAGGTGTGCCCGTCACAGAAGACGACTTCCCTGTGCTCGCTTACTCACCCGGTGCGCCGCGCCATGTCATCGGTCTCATAATTCACGGCGTAAAGCGTGAAATCGATATCTACGCCGCCAATGCAAAGGATGAAATCACCCCATCCACCCCATGGAAAAAAGTGGCAAACGCATCGGACGCGGTCACGGGATTCGATACGCACGGGGACAATATCTATCTGCTTTCACATAAAGACGCCTCGCGCTTTAAAGTGCTGCGCACCAGTCTCGACAAACCCGACATCGCGACTGCTTCTGTCATCGTGCCCGCCGGTGAACGGGTCATCGTCGGCCTCGCCGCGGCGTCTGATGCTCTCTACCTCCAGGACCTCGACGGCGGAATTGGCCGCCTGCGTCGCCTGCCTTACGCCGCCGGCGCCGCCGAGCCCGTCAAGCTGCCTTTTGATGGCGCGATTCAAACGCTCTTCACCAATCCCACAGAACCCGGGGCCTGGCTTGAGCTCACCTCGTGGACGAAGTCGCCTCTCTGGTATTCCTACGATCCCAAAACATCAGAGCTCGCCGACACGGGCCTCATGCCTCCTTCGCCCGTCGACTTCTCGCAGATCGAGTCAGTCGAGGTAAAGGCTCCCAGCGCTGATGGCACAATGGTGCCGCTCTCAATCATCCATAAACGCGGCATGCCTCTCGACGGTTCTCACCCAACCTGGCTTGAGGGCTACGGGGCCTACGGCATCACCCTCGATCCCACTTTCCGTCCAACGCTCCTGGCGTTCTTTGAGCGCGGCGGCGTCTTCGCAGTCGCGCATGTTCGCGGTGGCGGCGAATACGGTGAAGACTGGCACGTTGGCGGCCAGTTGCTCACCAAGCAGCACACCATCGACGACATGATCGCCTGCGCGAAGTATCTGATCGACAGAAAGTACACATCGCCGCAGCATCTCGCCGGCGAAGGCACCAGCGCCGGCGGCATCACCATCGGCGGCGCCATCACCCAGCGCCCCGATCTCTTCGGCGCTGCGCTCATACGCGTTGGCGATTCGGACTCCATGCGCTCTGAGCTCATGGCAAGCGGCCCGGCCAACATTCCCGAGTTCGGTACAGTGAAGGACAAGGACGGCTTCAGGGCGCTTTATGCCATGGACGCCTACCAGCACGTGAAGCCCGATACGAAATTCCCGGCCGTGCTGCTCACCACCGGCGCCAACGATCCGCGGGTCGCACCCTGGCAGGCTGCCAAAATGACGGCGCGTCTGCAGGCATCCACCACCAGCGGCAAGCCAATCCTCTTGCGGGTTGATTACGACGCGGGCCACGGCCTGGGCTCAACCAAATCGCAGCGCGACGTCGAACTCTCGGATGAGCTGGCATTCCTCTTCTGGCAATTGGGAGTGGCCGGCTTTCAGCCGTCTTCCGGCAACTGACCTCTCGCCGCGAAATCGGCTCCGGTCGGGCGCAACCTCAGCTGTTCGCCCGGCCGGCTGCAGAGTTAGGTATTTGCTTGTCTGGGCGCAGCCCTTAGGTGTTTGCCTGTCCGGACCGGCGCACCGCCCGCCCGGCCCCCGGAATAGGCTCCGGCTGCGGTGCCTTCGGCGCCGGATCGATCGCCGGATCCCAGTAAAGCATCCGTCCACAGCTATCGCACGTCAGCAGCTCGCCCTCGCGCAACTGGTTCCACGTTTGCGGCCGTATCCCCATCCTGCATCCGGTGCACTGCTGATTCTCAGCCCGCGCCAGCCCCGTGCCACGGTTCGCGGCGATACGGTCAAAACTTGCCAGCAGCTCCGGTTCGATCTCGTTTCGTACTTGCTCCCGCTCTGCTTGCAACGCGTTCTGCTCTGCGGCAATCTCCTGCTGCCGCGCGTGAACACGTGCCCGCGTCGTGTCGAGAGTAGCGGCAAATTCCTCTACCTCAGCTCGTGCAAGCGCGAGAGTCCCTTCCTGCGCCTCGGTCCGTTCCAGGCTGGCGAACTCCTCGTTTTCCAGCCGCTCGACCTCGCTCTCGGCAAAGCGCACTTCATGCTCGATCGCTTCTGCCTGCGCCGCAGTGGTTATGGTGTTCTGCTGCTCACGATAACGCGCAGCCTTCTGCCGATGTCCCTGGATCTCGCGATCCAGGCGGTTTCGCAGTGTTTCCTCGCGCGCCAGCGCAGCGCACGCCGTCGCTGCCTGCTGCTGAGCTCCTGTGAGCATAGCTTCTGCCTGGCTCACTTCACCCGGCAGCGCCTTGGCCTTTTGGGCCAGATGGCTCCGCTCCAGGTCGATCTTCTGCAGCTTCACGAGGTTTTCGATCTGCGTCTGCATCTGTGCCTTGCAGTCTAAGCCATCGGGGCTCCATTAAGAAAATCAATGCCCGCAAGCCCTTTGCCTGCATCCAACCTCCTCAGGGGTCAAACTGAAATTGGAGCAGGAAAGAAAATTCTGGCGCAGGCATCGTTGGCTCTTGTGGACCGGTGGTATTGCACTCACTCTGCTTGCCGCCATCACCGCCACAGTTGCTGTTATGGCTCATCGCATCGAGCCCTTCGTCCGCGCTCGTATCGTCGACGGGCTTTCGTGGCACTTCCACACCCACGTTGAGCTTGATACCTTTCATCTCTCCATCGGCAACGGCTTTCGCGGTGAATGGGGCGTGTGGGCCCAGGGCAGTGGTCTGCGCATCTGGCCACCTCTTCCTGAGGGAGCAGCGCTCAGTGAGCGTCCCGAGGGAGAGCCGCTCATGCGTCTTGCCCAATTCGCCTTCAGCGCGCCGCTCCGCTACAAGCCAGGCATGACCATCAACATCACCGACGTGCGTCTCAAGGGCCTCGCCTTGCGCATGCCCCCCAAATCGCGCCGCGTTGAGCTCAAGAATACGAGCGGTTCCTCGTCGCCGTCGTTCAAGATACACATCGCCCGCATCGAGTGCTCCAATGCCGATCTCGTGATCGAAACCGACAAGCCCGGCAAGCCTCCCAGGGATTTCGCAATTCCGCTGCTCAAGCTCACTGATATCGATCCCGACTCGCCCATCCACTTCGATGCCTCGCTCACCAATCCCATCCCCGTCGGCACCATTCACTCCGTCGGCACCTTTGGTCCGTGGCACGTTGCCGACCCCGCAGATTCTCCGGTGCAGGGCAAATACACCTTCAACAACGCCGACCTTGGCACTATCAAGGGCATTGCCGGCATCCTCAACTCCACCGGGCAATACACAGGCACGCTGCGCAACATCACAGTCGACGGCGTAACCGATACACCCGACTTCCGCCTCAGCACCTCTGACAACACCCTACCGCTGCACACAACTTTCCACGCCCTCGTGGATGGCACCGACGGCGACACCTACCTTCAGCCCGTCGACGCAACCCTCGGCAGCTCCCACATCATCGCCAAGGGCCAGATCGTGCGCGTCCTCGCCCCCATCGGCGACGATGGAACCTCGCGCAGCATTGGCCACGACATTTCACTCGCAATCGACATCGACAAGGGGCGCATCGAGGACTTTCTCCGCATTACCGTCGCCGGACCCGCGCCGATTCTCACCGGAGACCTGACTCTCAAAACCGCGCTGCATATTCCGCCGGGCCCCGTTCCGGTCACACAGAAAATGATGCTCAACGATGGCGCCTTTGCGCTTAGCCATGCGCAGTTCACCAGCAGCAAGGTGCAGGATCACATCGTTGAATTGAGTCTGCGGGGGCTGGGCAAGCCCGGCGGCATCAAATCCGCTTCCCCTGACAGTGTGCAGGCCGACATGGATGGAAACTTCAAACTTGGCGACGGCGCCCTCACGCTCTCTCAGCTGTTCTTCGTCGTGCCGGGCGCTGAAGTCCGCGTCGAAGGTTCCTATGGCCTCAACAGTGGAGCTCTCGATTTCCAGGGTGCCGCCCGCCTCGACGCATCCGTCTCAAAGGCCGTCGGCGGATGGAAAGGCTTCCTTCTCAAACCCGCCGATCCAATCTTCAAAAAGCAGGGTGCCGGCACCTTCGTGCCCATCCACGTGCGGGGCACTCGCAGCGCCCCCGATTTCGGCATTGACTTCAACCGGCTGAAAAGTTCCTCACCGCAGCGGCCCGGCACATCGTCATAACGGGCCCGCGCTTCTTCTGCCGCGCGTGACCCTCTTTACGCACTAAGCGGGTTTCTGCCGCGCGTAAATAGGCAGATTGTTGAAAGCACGATCCTGTAGAATTCGCTGATAAATCCCACAACGCTTCAGCGGAGCCTCACTATGGATCTGGTTTTCCTGATTCCTCTCTTGGTCGGTGCGCTCATTCTGCTCACCCTCATCCTGGGCAGCTTCTTCACCGTCAGCACGGCCGAAGTCGCCATCATCACTCGCTTCGGAAAGTTTCTCCGCGCCGCCGATCCGGGCCTCAACTGGAAGGTTCCTTACTTCGACTCCGTTTCGGGTGTGGTGAGCCTCCGCGTAAACCAGATCACCCTGACCATGGAGACCAAGACCAAAGACAACGTCTTCGTCACCATTCCCATCTCCGTGCAGAACCGCGTGCGGCCCGAGAAGGTTTACGACGCCTTCTATCGCCTCTCTGATCCCATGGCGCAAATCAAGTCCTACGTCGAGCAGGTCATCCTCGGCCACGTCCCCGGTATGACCCTCGACGAGGTATTCGCTTCGCAATCCAGCATCGCCGCTGCCGTCAAGCAGGAGCTCGACGCCGACATGGCCACCTTCGGCTATGAAATCGTCAACGTGCTCGTTACCGACATCGTGCCCGACGCCAAGGTCAAATCCGCGATGAACGATATCAACGCCGCTCAGCGCGAACAGGTTGCCGCCAGCGCTCGCGGAGAAGCTGACAAGATTCTCGTCGTCAAGAAGGCCGAGGCTGAAGCCGAAAGCAAGGCATTGCAGGGGCAGGGAATCGCGAATCAGCGACGCGCCATCGTTGAAGGCTTGCAGGTTTCCATCGAACAGTTTCAGAAGGCCGTTGACGGCGCTACTTCCCGCGAAATCATGCAACTCGTTCTGGTCACCCAGTACTTCGACACCCTCAAGGCAATCGGAGAGAGTGATAAGACCAACACGCTTTTCCTGCCGCACTCTCCCGCAGGAGTCAAAGACGTCTCCGAGCAGATCCTCCAGTCCATGCTCGTCGCGCAAAATGCTGGCAGTTAGCGGGCGAACGGCGGGAAGAACACTCCGACCCGCACCCCTTTACTTCCTCACGCTGTCGGGCCATTAGGGGTCAGCAAAGAAAAATCGGCCCTCGGTGATGTTCTCGGCCCCTGCCCTATATCTCGGAATCCGGCGGCTCCACGAGGCTCCCGGATTCCGAATTTTGCATTTCAGCCTCGGCCTGGCGCAGCTTTGTAAGCGTATTTCGGTAGTACCAGGCAGCAGCCAGCCCTCCGGCAAGCGCCGATCCCGCCGCTATCACGCCCATTTTCAGCCAGCTCCGGGGACGCCGCTGCGCTTCCGTCTCCTGCATAGAAGCGTCTGATTCTAAATTAGTTGTCATGCAGTATGCCTCTAAGCCTGCCAGCCCCCACCAACCCACAACTTACCACCCAACTCTGCTCGACCAGTTACCCAATCTTGGAGTGTCTCATTATGTGAGAAAATCTTGATTTTGGTATTTGCAAACTTCTCAATCTATAGTAAGGTGTAGATATTCCGGTGAGGGAGTGGGCGAGCTTCCCCTTCCTCCCGGGAGCAATTTGCGTCACTGGCCTCCCGGCACGAACAGCAAAAAGTTCGTGCCGTCTTTTTTTGTCCAAATCATTCTCATCCGTCTCCACCCCTACCCGCAGAGATCAGCGCACCATCTAAAATGCTTCTATGGCCATCTGGACAAGAAGCCGCGTGTTGCTTGCATTCGCTGTTTTCGCGCTTACCGCAGCCAGCTACGCTCAGTGGACAAACCCCGCCAACGACATCCCTGCCTACCATCCTTCCGCGCCGCTCAAGGTCAGCGCGCTGCCGCCCATGCTTTCCGGGTCGAAGCTGACAGGCCCGAGCTTCCAGTATCCCTGGCAGGTTCATGTCTACCAGCAGGCCGCAAAAATCGGGAACGTCCTTTATCAGCTGCCCTGCAACTGCCGCTGCGATCGCTCCCTCGGCCACACCAGCCTGCGCAGCTGCTTTGAGGGCCTGCACGGCGCCGAGTGCTCCACCTGCGCCAAAGAAGGCGTCTACGCTTATCGCATGACCAGGCAGGGCAAGACCCCCGCCGAAATCCGCGCCGGCATCGCCCACCGCGACTACGAAAGCATCGCACTCGAGCAGCAATAGCCGGCTTCCTCTGTGTCCTTCGTAACAGTTGGCCCCTCTTTGGATTGAGCTAAACTTGACACCGCACGCTCATTCCAAACATCTGCGAAGAGGCCACCGTGAAGCCGCGCAATCTCTGTGTGTTCCTTGTCATATTTCTAATCGCCGCCGCAGCCCACGCCGCCGGACACAAGGCAGACGTTTACTTCGGCTATAGCCGCGTTGGTGCGAATCTCTACGCTGCCAACACCCCCGGCATGAACGGCTGGCAGGCGGCGGCGCACGTCAAGTTTCTTCCTTTCGTCGGAGTCGAAGGCGACGTTTCCCATTACAGCCAGCATTCCAGCGGCTACGCCCAGAACGTAACGCTCGTCATGTTCGGACCGCGCGTGACTGTTCATGCCATCGGCTTCGGTTTCTTTGCGCATGCGCTCGGCGGTCTGGCCCACCAGAGCGCCACCGTCACCACCCTTCCCGGAGTCTCGTATAACGCCGCCAGCTACGCCCTCGGCGGCGGCGCCGACCTGCCCATCTTCCTCGGGCTCAAGCTGCGCGTCACAGGCGATTACCTGGGCAACAGCGATACCCCGCCTTCCTCCAGCGTTTCCGTGGGTTCCATTTCTCACTTTCGCATTGGCGCAGGCGCCGCCTACCACTTTTAGCCTCACCTGCGTCCTTGGCCCGGCCGCCGTCGCCACCCGATTCGGCGTAGAATGAAGAAGTACCAGCACGAGCCGGTTGTTCCGGTTCGCTCTCCCCGGCTCTGGGTGCTCACACGAGCGTGCAGACCGGAAAATATGGGGGCGTCACGGTTTCGACGGGATCGCTTGCGGCACGGAGGCATGCCGGGGTGTGGGCACCCGTAATCGCCTGCAAAACTAAAGTTGCCAACGATAACCTGGCACTTGCTGCTTAATTAACTAAGCAGCCGTCCTCCTCAGCTTTGCCTGTGGGCTGAGAGCGGGCGTCGCACAGCGGGCTGTGTGGTTGCGGCTCGGTCCGTGTTGCAACCGCAAGATCATCGGACTAGCTTCTGGCGCATCTTGTTCGTTCTGAGCGCCCGGAGCGAAACCTTCGGAACGGACTGAGCATGGAGTCTCCTGGTTGACAACGATTTCGGACGCGGGTTCGACTCCCGCCGCCTCCACCAACCTTCGACCCTAGCACGCGCCAGCTATCCCAGTCGGCTCTCGCTTAGATCCAGCTCGCGCTCCAGGCTTCGATGCAGGTTGTCGCCAATCCTTCCGGTTGCGCGCAGAATGTTCAATTCCTGACGCTCCCGCCGAATTGTCTCGAGCATCAGACGACCAACGGTCAAAGCGGCCGCCTGCTCTTTTGGAATATTTCCATCCGGCCCGCATTGGGCGATTTCCGTGATCTTGTGCTCGTACTGGTGCAGCAGATCCTCATAAAGATGACCCTCCGCTTCGCCCCCTGCTGCATTTTTGCGTTCGCGCAAAAAATCAATGGCCGACTGTAAGAGAAGAGTGCGTGCCTCGCCCTCTTCGCAGCGCCCTGTGTCGCGTTTGGAGAGCCCCAGAACCCGAATCAGCCATGGCAACGAAAGACCCTGCACCACGAGTGTTATCAGAATCAACGAAAAGGTGAGAAAGATGATAAGGCTTCGCTGCGGAAACGGGCTTCCGTCGCGCAGGGTGAGCGGCAGTGAATTCGCCGCGGCTAGGGCAACAACGCCACGCATTCCAGACCATCCCACCACTAAGATCTGATTCAGCCTCGGTCTTTCGTATACCTGCCCCCCGTAATGCGTTCTGAGCCACCACGCCGCCTGCGATGCGGGAAGCACCCACGCCAGGCGAAGAAGAATCAGAATCGCCGAAAATGCCAGGCCATAGGCCAGAAGACTCAGCTTGCTTCGTCCTTCAATTTCGGCCAGAACATAAGGCAGCTGCAGGCCGATCAGCACAAACACAAGGCCGTTCAGCAGAAATTCCAACGCATCCCATACCGCCAGAGCCTGCAATCGCACCTTGGGAGAAAAGAAAGTCGAGCTTTGCCGGCTCACGTATAAACCGCACGTGACCACTGCAATCACACCGGAGGCCTTGAGCGCATTGCCGGCAAGATACACCGCATACGGCACAATCAGCGATAGCGCAATTTCCACGGGTCCATCATCGATCCATCGCTCGAGCCAGGTTAGCGCCGCCCCGATCATCAGCCCGACCAGCACACCACCGATCGTGAGCCATGCGAATTCGAGCAGACCACCGGCGACCGTTGGTGTCGTGCCCTGCACCACCATCCCCACGCCGAACTCCAGCGCCAGCAAGCCGGTTGCATCGTTTAACAGACTCTCCCCCTCGAGCAGGTCCACAATGCGCTGCGGCATGCCCACTCTGCGGGCGATCGATGTTGCCGCAACCGCATCTGTCGGTGAGACCACCGCGCCCAGAAGAAACCCAAGTTGCCAGTCGAACCCTGGCAGCCACCATTCCGCCGCAAACGCAATGGCGATCGCCGTGAAAATCACCAGCAGGACTGCGAGTCCCGCAATCGATACCAGGTTGTACTTGAACCCGCGCCACGAAGTCTGCCAGGCAGCGATATAGAGAAGTGGAGGCAGAATAACAAGGAAGACAATCGAGGGCGGCAGAGGAATACGAGGAACGTGCGGAAGCAACGAACAAAGCAACCCAAAGATCACCAGCAGGATCGGGTAGGAAATTGCGAACCGGCGAGCGACGCCTGCAACTGCGGCAACGGCCAGCATCAATCCGATGAAGAGCACAACAACGTAGTTCACATGTTCCATCACCAGCCAGGCCCTCCGCGACCCCGAATCGATATGGCCACATCCCTATCCTAAAGGGCACACTCATCCCGTCCGTCTGCATCAAACGATCAGTCACTTGCCTCGTGCGTGTGTCCAACCCCCGTCCACACCGCCCTTCGCAAGTACCGCGGGCCGCAATTCCACAGGAGCCACTCACTCAATGAAGATCCTCATCAACAGCGACAGTTCAATTCCAATGGACGCCAAGCTCATCAGGCTGATTATGGCGGAGGCAAAAGAGCTCTTCGATCGCTTTTCCGATCGGCTTACCCGCGTCGAGATCCATCTCTCCGATATCGATCGCGGCAAGAGCGGCAAAGTCGACAAGCGATGCCTGGTTGAAACGCGTGCCGCCGGCATGAAGCCGATGGTCGTTACCGCGCAGACCCGCGAAGTGGAAACTGCCGTCAATCAGGCCCTCAGAAAAATGGTCCGTGCCCTCAACACATCGCTGGGCAAGCAGAGACTGCTGCGCACCGTCGCGAAGCCAATTCCCGTGGTCGCGCCGGCAGCCGTAAGGCGCGGCCGCAAGGCCCTGCCGGGTGCCAGGCAAGCGCCGCCGAAGAAGATGCCCGGGCGCATCTCCAAAGGGAATCGTCTCTCGCGCTCTGCGTGATTCCGGCCGTTCGAACTAACCCGTGCGCGATATCTATAGGTCTCCGCCATGTCCCGTGCTAACTTGAGGGACAAATGGAGATCACAGTGAAAGCACGCTTTCTTGGCCTTCTCGGCCTGGCCCTCGTTACCTCCACCCTTCCAGCCTTCTCCCAGCAGCCGCCGCCGCAGCAGCTCCCCGCCAACGTTGCCGGCAAGTGGACCCTCTACTGCAACGACCCCAACGGAACAACCTCGTCCAAATATCTTGACCTCCAGCAGAATGGCGCCCAGATCAAAGGCCACTTCAAAGGCCCGAATCAATCCGGTAGCGTCACGGGCAGCATCGACATGCAGCATCTCGTCGTGCGCACCAATACGCGCGACGTGATCGTTTTCCGCGGACGCATCGATGGCCCCAGGGTCGGCGGCGTTGTCCAGGGTGCCACTTTTACCGGCACCTTTCATAACCGCGGCGGCCAGGGCAACTTTCAGGGTTCGCGCACCCAATAACAACGGAATGAGGGCGGCAATCTCGTCTCGCAGAGGAAGGAAAGACCCATGACCACGTCAACGCTCTCTCGCCGCGCATTGCTTGCCAATGCATTGCGCACGGCGGCCTCTGCCGCCATCGGCCTGCCGGCGCTTGAGGCCCTCGCTCAGCAGTACGGCCGTCCCCAGCGCTTTTCCGGCGGAGGGCCGATCCAATTAACCCAGGCGTTTCAGCGGCAATTTCGCGTGCCGGCCACGTCAATCGCCATCTCGAAAAACGGCCGCTTCGTCTTTGATCACGCCGGCGGCATGGTTGATCGCCAGCACATGCTTCAGGCGCAGCAAAATACCCTCTTTCGCATTGCCAGCCTCTCCAAGCCGATCACTGCAGTTGCAATTTTTTCTCTCATCGAGCAGGGCAAGCTCAACCTCTCAGACAAGGTCTTCGGTCCCTCCGGCATCCTTGGCCTCAAATATGGCAAGCCCCCTTACAAGCAGGGCATCGCCGACATCACCGTCGACCATCTGCTCTCGCACACCGCCGGCGGCTGGCCCGATGGCGCCAACGATCCCATGCTCCACAACAACGGCTGGGATCAGCAAAAGCTCATCTCCGAAACCATCGCCAACGTTCCGCTTTCCGCTGCACCCGGCACGCAGTTCATCTACTCCAACTTCGGCTACTGTATCCTCGGCCGCGTTATTGAGCAGGTCACAGGCCAGCCTTATGCCACCTGGGTCGAGGCCAGCATCCTCGCGCCCTGCGGCATCTCCACCATGCAGATTGCCGCCAACAGCGAGCGTGACCGTGCCGCTACTGAGGTCATTTACTTCGGCCAGTATTCTGAGGATCCCTACAAGATCAACATCAGCCGCATGGACTCAACCCAGGGATGGATCTCCAGCTCTACGCAGCTCGTGCAGTTTCTGAATCACGTCGCCGGCGCGCCCGGCATTCCCGCCATCCTCAAGCCGGAGACAGTGCGCATCATGACGACGCCTCTCTCGATCCTTTCGCCGGGCAGCCCGCTTTTTTCTCGCGGCTGGATGATCGCCGAAGACGGAAGCTGGTGGTACAGCGGCAGCCTGCCCGGTTCCACGTCGCTTATGGTGCGCACGCCCGACGGCGCCTGCTGGGCCGCGCTCTGCAACACGCGCACCCAGCCGCACGATCAGATGGATAGCTCCCTGCACACCATGATGTTTCAGCTTGCCGCAGAATTTCCCGGCTGAGGCCGGGCATTCCCTCACTGCACCGGGAAGCGATACACATTCACGCTGATCGGTGCCACAGCGATTGTTCCCGACGCATCGCCGAGAGTAATCTTCTCGACGTGCACCTGCTCAGGCTGGCCTACGTGGTTCACCGCCGCCGGCGAACTGCCGGTCAGCTTCAGAAGCGCCGCAGGCCCTTTCAACTGGCTGCCCTGCAGATGCAGATCCAGCTTCTGTTCGGTCTCCGTCGCGTTCACCACCGAGACAATCAGCGTACGATGATCCGGGCTCAGCGCCGCCAGCACATCCAGCGGATAAGTCGGGCTTCCTGAAGGCTTCTCCGGCTGATCCGGGCTGCCCGCCGGATACTTCGGCGCTGGTTGCGGCGAGTTACCCGACACCTCCACCGGAATCGCGCCTGTAAATTCCTCTGAATACATTTTGTACAGAAGGCCCAGCGCGTTGATCTTCGCGGACGTGCGGTTAAAGTCGATCAACGATGCGCCCGTCGTCTGCGCGGCCATCGTCAGAAAATCCGTGTACCGCATCATCTCGTTCAGGATCATCCCGTAGGCCAGCGCCTGCCTGAGCGTCATGCCGCCAAAAGGATTCTGGCTTCCAGGCACAATGTTGAAATAGGCGTACTCATCGATCGACAGAGGAATCTTCTTTTCCACCATGATGGGGAATCGCTTCTGGTAGCCCTCGAACTCCTCGGCCTTCAGTCGCACCGTATCCGCCGGATAGCGGACCGATTCCAGCAGGGACATGTTCACATTCGTGTATGCGTTGTCTGACGGCGCATCCGGCCCCAGCAGTTTGCCCTTCTCGATATCCCAGTGATGGCCGCCCCGTGCGTACCAGTGCTCCGCAAGGATGTCGAAGTTGCCCCAGGTGTCTTTCAGGAAGCCACCATCCCAGTCGGAATCCGATCCGTAAAGGCCATCCAGGTTGCCCACGTATTTTGAGCGCAGTGGCCCCGGCACGTTGTCGTTTTGCAGCATCAATCCTGAGGCAATCAGCGTGATTGAAGGATCTACCGCGCGCATCGCCTTCGCAAATTCGTTGTGCTTCATCATGAAGTACTTCATGTCCGTGCGGCCCAGTTGCCACGAGCCCCAGGGCTCGTTGCCAATGTTCCAGAACTTCACGTGATACGGTTCCGGATGCCCGTTCTTCGCACGCTCCGCGCCCAGGCGCGTGTGCGTCGAGCCGTTCATGTACTCAACTTCTTCGGCTGCCGAGTGCGAATCGCCAAAGCCCGCGTTGACGCTGATGTAGGGCTCAACATCAATCAGCCGGCACAGCGTCATGAACTCGTCGAGGCCAAGATCGTTCGTCTGCATCGCGTTCCACGCATGATCAAAATCCGGCGGACGCTTATCGATATCGCCGACGATGTGGTACCAGATCAGTCCCGAGGTGTAATTGCCTCCATACCGCCAGAACCCCGTCTTGATCTGGCGCAGAACGGAAGTCGTGTCCGGACGAAAGCCATCGACGTTGTCCGCCGGCATCAGCGAGAGCGTGCCGATGTGATAGCTTCCCGTACCTGTGCCGCTGATCTCGATCGTCGCATCGGTGCTGTCGGTTCCGGCTGTAAACGCCAGCGGAAACTTCCTGTACTCCTGCGAAAGCGCCGGAAGTGCGATCGTCTGCCGGTCTGCCTTCCCAGGACCCCAGATCAACGCGACGTTGACTCTCGTCCCCGGCGTGCCTCTGAGATAAATCCTCCCGGTGTACTTCTTGCCTTTCACCAGCGCCAGTCCTGCCTGCCGAATGCCGTGCGGCGTCGAGCCATCAAGCGTGATGCGCGGGCTCTGGTCGCCCACAAACGGCTGCTTCGTATCCATCGCCACAACGTCATCCGGCCCCACCGGATACCATTTGCGCGTGCGCATCCTGAATGGGCCGGCGCCTGCCCTCGGATTCTCCTTCGGCTCGACGGAGTTGATAGGGAAGTAGAATTTCCGGTCGTCCAGCATCTCGGCCCACAGGCTGCTGTACATTGTGTTCCCGATGTGCTCGATGAACTGGCCCCACTCGTATTTCGTCACCGGCGCGGCGGTCTGCTGAGTGTTGATCGTGGCCTCAAGCCGTTCCGGCACGGCGGCCTGCTGGGCTGCGCTCCTCGCTGAACAGCCAAGCCACAAGGCCACTGCGCCGAACACCGCAACCGTCGTCTTCCCATACTTCGCCATCTTCCCCTCCACAATTGCCGAATCTCTCTGTGCCTGATCCCAGGGCGCTCGTGGGCTTTGCGGTATCGAAGCCCGTGAGGTAAACGCTTTCTGGAGACATGGGAATCCTACAACCCCACGCCCGCCCACGAAAAGCCTGCATCTTTCCTGCCGCCCCGGCACGCCTTCCGGGGATAGCTATAGAGAGGGGAAAATTCACCCCCCACGCTTAACGAAGGGGAATGAATTTTGAAAACGTTTATCGCGTGCTTGATTGTTTACCGAAAGGTAACTGATGAGTAAGCGGTGACTCGACCGCAACCAAGTAATTGAAGCATTTCGGATCCAGGTGTCGAAAAGCAGGAGACCTGGGGCACCCAGGTTGGTAGTGTCTGCGCGCTCGTGAAGTTATCGAGAGGCACCCTCGGCGCAATCAAAATTTTCGGCCGCGTTGGTATCTCCCTGGCCCTTGTACCGGGCAACGGCAGGGTAAGGGCAAAGCGGCCGGGTGATGCGGACTCCCAGTTTGCCGGATTTAGCATCGGCTCCGATTTTGCCCGTTCCGATAAGCTTTTCGGGCGCGACTCCTTCCGTGACCCAGCGATCCAGGGCGAGGGTGATGTCGTGATCGGCGTCATCGGGAAAGTCTTTGCCTCCGGCCAACTCATCGTTGCCAAAGCTCGTTGGTCCGAGACCGCCGGTGCAATGCAGCATTCCGGGAATCATGAAGAGGCGATAAAAGGCGCGAATATCGGCGGGCCTTGACGACCTCGGATCGGGGTAGGATTTGAGAAACGTCTCGACCTTTTCGTAGAACGCGATGGAATCGCGCGGGGCGATGGCGGGGTCGCCCCAGCCGTGGAATTGGATGAGTTTGCCACCGTGATCGCGGAAACTGCGCAGATCGGGATTGTACGAGTTCAAGATCAATGCCGTTTTCTCGTCGGCAAGTTCGACATCACGGACGAAGTCCATGGTTCGCCAATCCCACTTTGCCTGTTCGTGCACGGCCTGCCCGAAGAAGGTATTGCCGAACAGGGATTGCACGGAGTTCCCCACGATCCATATCGACCAGGCGCCAGGCTCAGCTTCCGTTCCCGGCTCGTAACCCGGATAGATCTGCTGACCGCTCTGCGGATCCTTTGGACCCTCATAGATCTTCTTCAGCGTGTCGATCTGGGGCTCGGTCAGGCATTCCGCATTCTCGGTTCCCTTGCACAACAGGACGGAAGGATCGAAGTGACATTGGCGAGGATCCTGAATGAGGCCGTCCTTCACACCGTCGCGAGCATCGCATTCGGCCAGGGCGGCCTTTTCAATTGCGGGAAGCTTTTCCTGCGGGAGTTTGCCTTCCGGTTTTCCGTTCAACGCGATCTCGTTCCAGAGGAAGCCGGCGAAGTGATGGGTCCAGTGGTTGGCGGGCGCGCCAGCGATGATGCCGTCGAAATCCTCGGGATAACGCTCGGCTTCCATCAGCGCCTCGCGGCCTCCGTCGGAGCATCCGGAGAAGTACGCGCGTCCCGCGGGTTTTCCGTAATATGCCTGCAGGATGGTTTTGGAAAGCCTTGTGGTTTCGTGCACGGCACGATACCCGAAGTCGATGAGCTTTTCCGGATGGCCGATGGCCCAGCTTGCATCGGGCATCATGCCCTGGCCGCGGTGGCCGTCATCGGTGGCCGCCACTGCATATCCCTGCATCAGGGGCACGGCCAGCACGATCGGTTGGATCGATCCCGCCCATCCCCCATTGCCGCGCTGCATGTATTTGCCGTTCCAACTCTCGACGGTGGGCAGCCACAAGGCGAAGCCGATTTCGGAATCAGCTGTAGGCCGTGCGGTACCGGTCACTTCGCAGTGACGCGGCACGGTCACGTCGGGCTCCTTGGATGGCATTCCAGGGGGCTGTTTCAGTGCACGGGGTTCGGTCGATACGGCGGTCTCGATGGTGGCGTGATCGAGCTTGAGATCCTTCAATGCCTCGCAAGCCTGCTCGGCTGCGGCGCTGCCGGAGAGGACGATGATGAACGCAATCATGGCTGCGGAAAGTCGTGGGCGCAGAGACATAGAATTCCTTTCGGCAATTCAGATCTCGGGTCGGGCCACCTTGAGCGGAAATCAGCGATCTTCGAAATGATTTCGGACGGGCCTCGGTAACTATTTCAAGACACGGCTAATGTACTTCGTCCGGGCGGTTCTGACTAGCATCTCCGCCTCGCAACGGTCAGCGGACCTGAAGGCCCTTTTCCGGGAGCAATTGTGGACTACTCGGACCTTTGACGGATTTTCGCCCCGTCTGCACGCTAGGGGAAGAGTCGGCGGCCGCGACAACCCATAGCCACTCCCGCGCGTGCAGCAAATGCCAGGCGAAATGTTTTGAGAAGAGGGAATTGCGGCTTTTTACGCGTCGCGCTTCTTCGTCTCGCCCGAGAAGTCGAAGGTCGAGAACCTGTGATTCTGGTTGTTGATCTCGCTGCGCAACTCGTGCCAAAGTTCGTTCGGAATCTTGAGAAAGATCTCGACAACGTTCGGATCAAACTGCGTCCCGGAGCAGCGTAGAATCTCTTCGCGCGCCATGTCGAAAGAGCGCGCCTTGCGGTAGGGCCGGTCGCTCGTAATGGCATCCATCGCATCGGCGACCGCAAAAATTCTCGCCCCGATCGGGATCTCGTTGCCGCGCAGCCGGCTCGGATAGCCATTCCCGTCGTAGTGTTCCTGATGCGTATACACAATTGCCGCCGCTTCGCTCAGAAACGGAATCTTGCGCAAAATGTGATAGCCACGCGTGCAGTGGTCCTGCATGATTACTTGTTCTTCCGGCGTCAGCTTGCCTGGCTTGCGCAGAATCTCATCCGGAATCGCCATCTTGCCGATATCGTGCAGAAATGCGCCGCGCGCAATGATCTTGATTTCGTTCGGCGGAATGCCCATCGCTCTGGCGAGCGCAATCGTGTAGGCCGTTACCCGCTTCGAATGGCCTTCCGTTTCTGAGTCCTTCAGGTCCAGCGCATCGCCCAGCGCCTCGAGCGTCACGTCATAAGAGTGCTCAAGGTCTTCCATCGCCTGCCGCAGCATCTCCGTCCGGGCGCGCACCACCTGTTCAAGGTTCTGCTGGTAGTTGTGGCTCTCCTGCAGCGCATGGCGGTGGTCGAGCGCGCGCTGCACGGTTGCCACCAGGTGCTCGCGCTCAAAAGGTTTCAAAAGATAGTCGTAGGCGCCGCGGCGCATCGAGTCGATTGCCACGCTGATATCGTGAATCGCGCTTACCATCACCACCGGCAGTTGCGGCTGATCCGCGTGGATGCGCTCAAGTAGCGCGATCCCGTTGCCGTCCTGCATCACAATGTCGGTTAGCACCAGGTCCAATGGTTCCTGCGATAGCAGTTCCATCGCCTCTGAGCCGCTGCTGGCCTGGCGAATGTCAAAGCCCTGGTGCTCCAGCGTCACGCTGATCATCGACCGCACGGGAGCTTCATCGTCCACAATCAGGACGCGCGCGCTGCGCCGGGACCGCCCGCGGGGTTGCTCTTCCGCCTTCTCGGCCTGTGGCTTCGCTGAATCGTCTTCGCCACGATTGACCAACGCCAAGCCCATCTCTCTCCCGCGTCTCACTGGCCCACGACCCCTGCTGCGGTGGACAGACTCAGACTCGGGCACCACCGGCAACTGCCGCAGCCCAAACCATCGCCCGGGAATCATCGGAACAAAAAAGTCCATTCTATGCAGCGCCAGAGAGAAGCAAGACAATTAAATACAGTTTGATTCCGGAGCGGTTTCGGCGGGTCTCTACTTTCCAGCGCGCCTCGGGCTCCAACAACTATGCTGTGTATCGTATGTCGAACTTACGCCAGCGGGTTGGCCGGCGCAAGCCTTTCTGCAGAAAGTAATCAACTATTAAACGAACCCAATCGGTTTTGTCCAGTACACAACAGTCTGTTCGGGTTTACGACCTTCGTTCGTCGTTTGGCTGCGCAAAGGTCAACATTGCCGGCCTGCACGATCTACTCCGCCTGCTTTTTCCTCGCCCGGCGCGCCTCAGCCCAACCCTCTTTCGTGATCTGCCGCCCGCGTCCCACGGCCAGCGCTCCGGCGGGCACATCCTTGGTAATGCACGATCCGGCGCCCACATAGGCGCCATCTCCAATTGAGATTGGGGCCACCAGCGTCGAGTCGCTTCCCACAAATGCGCCTTCGCCCACATGCGTCATATGCTTGTTCACGCCGTCGTAGTTGCACGTAATCACGCCTGCGCCCACATTCGTCTTCGCGCCAATCTCGGCGTCCCCAAGGTACGCCAGATGATTCGCCTTTGCCCCTTTGCCGAGCCGTGCTTTCTTTGTCTCGACAAAATTGCCCACATGAGCCTCGTCGCCAATCACGCTTCCCGGCCGCAGGTGCGAGTAGGGTCCAATCCGTGCCCGATCGCCGACTGAACTGTCCGTCATAATGCTGCCCGGCAGCACCACCACATCATCGCCCACGGTGCAGTTTTCAATTACTGAATAGGAGCGGATCTGGCTCCCCGTCCCGATCCGTGTCTTGCCCAGCAGTTGCACATACGGCTCGATGATCGTGTCCGCGTCCACTTCAACTTCGGCGTCGATCACGCACGTCTCTGGTCTGAAGATCGTTACTCCGCTGGCCATCAGCCGATTCGCGTTCGCCGCGCGCAGCGTGGCATCGAGCGCCACCAGTTCAGCAATCGTGTTCGCCCCCAGCACTTCCACCGCCTGCGCCGCGCGAACCGCCACCACGCGCTCACCGGCCCCCCGCAGCACACCCGCCATATCGGTAAGGTAGAGTTCGCCTTGCGGATTGTTCGTGGAAAGCTCCTTGAGATGCGCCACGAGCGGCCCGGTCTTGAACGCGTAGATGCCCGAGTTGATCTCGCGAATCCCTTCCTGCTTCGGCGTCAGATTCACCTGCTCCACAATGGCCTCGACATCGGCCCCATCGGCAGTCCTGCGCACAATCCGTCCATATCCGAAGGGATTCTCCGGGGCTGCGGTCAGGATCGTCATCGCCGCACCTTCGGCCTGGTGGAAACGCCATACCTGCTCGATCGTCTCGGCCCGGATTAAAGGCACGTCGCCCGAGAGCACCAGCACATTGCCGTAACCGGCAATCGCCTCGCGCGCGCATTGGATCGCGTGGCCCGTGCCGCGCTGCTCGCTTTGCTCCACGAACCGCACGCCTGTATCGGCCACCGCCGCCTGCACCTTGTCTGCCTCGTGGCCCACCACGACGAAGATATCGGCTGCGGGCACAATGCGCTCCGCGGTGGCGATTACATGCTCAAGCAGCGCCTTTCCACCTACCTGGTGCAGCACTTTAGGCCGTCGCGACTTGAGGCGCGTGCCTTTTCCGGCAGCCATCACTACCACCGCGAGCTTCGATCCCGCAGGGCTGGCCTGCTTTCCTGTCACTGCTTCTTCTCCTCGGCGGCTGCCTGCTTCGGCTGCGGAATTGTGATGTCGATCGGCTGCACAGGTCCCTTGTCCAGCGCGTCGAGCGCCGGCTTGATCTCCGTGTTGTTGCCCACCACCAGCACTGCCAGTTTCTGCGGGCGGACGTACTTCCCGGCGACCGTATTCACATCGGCTGTTGTGACCTTCTCGAGCGCTGCCTCGTAAGTTTCAAGATAATCCGCCGGGAATCCGTAGAACTCCAGGCGCACGCGTTCCGCCAGTACTTTCTCGCGCGTGTCATAGCGGAAGAGGAACGAGTTGAGAATGTCATCCTTGGCCCGCTTCAACTCATCTTCCGTCACCGGCGTGGTCTTCAGTCCATCCAGCACGGCAAAGGCCTCCTTCGTCGCGTCCACGGTGCTCGTGCTCTTGGTGATCACAACCACACGAAACTCGCCGGGGTGATCATACTCGAAGCCCAGGCCGCCGCCCACCGCGTAGGCAAGACCCTTCTCTGTCCTGATCCGCTGGAAGAGCCGGCTGCCAAATCCTCCACCCAGCACGTCGTTCATCACCGCCAGCGCAGGCACATCCGGGTTGCGCCGGTCGGTGCCCAGCCCCACAATCTGGATATTCGACTGGTTCACGTCCTGCTTGTCGATAAAGAAGAGTCCGGTCTTTGTTTCCGGAAACTGATCATGGCGCGCGGGCAGCGGCTTCACTTGCGGCAGCGCCTCAAATGTCGCGCGCAGCTTCGCCTCCATCGCGGCCGGATCAAAATCTCCGCTTACCGCAACAATCAGCTTTCCGTGCACGGTGCGATCATGCCATGCGTTCAGATCGGCAACCGTCACCGCCCCAATCGTGGCCAGCTCCGGCTGTCGCGCGTAGGGACTATCTGCGCCATACACCAGCTTCGACGACTCGCGGCTTGCAATCTCGCCTTCATCGTCATTGCGCCGCACAATCCCGGTCGCCTCCTGCTGCTGGGCAAGCTGCAGCTTCTCCTCGCGGAACTTCGGACGGAACAGCAGATCCATCGCCAGCTTGTAGACCGCGTCGGAGTCGCCCTTCAGCGACGTCCAGGAGAGCGCAGTCGAGTCATCGTCGCCGCCTGTCTCAATCTTGGCCGCCTTTACCTCCAGCAGGTCATCCATCGCGTCGCCGTCCATTGTCTCGGTGCCGCTGGTGCGCCAGGCCTGCCCATAGAGATCGATCATGCCCACTTTGGTTGGGCTCTCGTCACGCGACCCACCGGGAATGAGCACCGATCCGTTCACAAACGGCAGCTCGTGGTCCTCCTGCAAAAAGAGCACGATGCCGTTCTTCAACTCGATGCGCTTCGGCTGCTGCGGCTTGAACGCATGCAGCGGCGGAATCGGAATCTTCTCCCACGGCTTGCTCTGCTGCCCTGCAACCGTGTCAGGCGATGCGAGGCCGACAACAACTACGACAGAAAGCGCGGACTTCACCATTGCTCTCATCAACGTGGTCTTCATTGCTGGCCTCCGTTCGGCGCGCCCGCCGCTGCCGCTTCCGTAGCAATCTCTGCCGTCGTTCGGTTCGAGGGGATAAATATCTCGTTCGCCACCCGCTTGATATCGGCCTTCGTCACCTTGTCCACCTGGTTAAGTTGCAGAAACAGCTCACGCCAGTCGCCGTAGCGCGTTTGGTATTCCGCAAGCGCGTTGGCGAGCCCCTGGTTATCGGCCAGCCCGCGCAGCAAATCCGCCTTGGCCCGCGTCTTGTACATCTCGAGCTCCGCATCGGTCACATCGGTAGTCCGCAGCTTTTCAATCTCTTTGCGAATCCCATCCCGAACCTCGGCGTTGGTATGCCCCGGCAACGGCACCGCGCCAAACACAAACAGGCTGGGATACTTGTTCCCGGGAAACGGGCTGAATCCTACCGCTTCGGCTGCGATCTGCTGGTCGCGCACCAGGCTGCGATACAGTCGCGACACGCGCCCGTTCGACATGATGTCCTGGATCGCGTCGTACACCGCATCATCCGGGGAGCGAAAACTCGGCCGATGATAGCCCTCGATATAAATGGGCTGGGTCTGTTCGCGGATCACCACCGACTTCTCCGCAAACTGCTTCGGCTCCACCGTCGTCATCTCTTCCGGCTTCGGCCCCCCCGGCACTTTGCTGAAATACTTTTCAAGCACCGGCAGTACCTCGGCGGCTTTCACATCGCCAACCACCGCCACCACAATGTTCGAGCCCACGTAGTACTTCTTGTGGAAGGCCATTGCCTCCGTGGCCGTAATCTGGCTTACCTCGCTCGGCCAGCCCACCCCGCTGCGGCCATAGTTATGCGCCACGTAGGCTGTCGCCAAGAACTGCTCAAAGAGCCGTCCGATCGGGCTTGAATCCGTGCGCATGCGCCGCTCTTCCATCACCACGTCGCGCTCTTTATAGAACTCGCGCGGAACCACGTCGCTGAGCCGACCGCTCTCAAGCCACGCCCACAGCTCCAGCCTGTTCTCCGGCATCGACCAGTAATACTGCGTGCTGTCGAGACCGGTCTCCGCGTTCAGATCCGTTGCGCCATTGCGCTGCGCCACCTCGGTGAACTGGTTCGGAATCACAAATTGGCGCGCTTCGTCCTGTGCAACGGTCAGCTGCTTCTTCAGCTCCGCCAGCTTCTGCTCATCGCGCCCAACGGGCTTCAGATACTCGGCGCGGAATGCGTCATTGGCCGCTTCCACTTTCTCGAGCGCCACTTTTTCCTTCGCGTAATCAGTGGTGCCAATCTGGCTCGTTCCCTTGAAGGCTAGGTGCTCGAACATGTGCGCCAGCCCGCTCTGACCCGAGGGGTCATTCACATCGCCGGCATCCACAAAGGTCGTGTAGCTGAAGACAGGCGCTTCAGGCCGCTCGCAGATGATGATCGTCAACCCGTTCGGCAGCACCTTGGTTGTGATCCTCTGCTCAAAACTTTTCAGGTCCTGAGAAAACGCGCCATGCCCGGCCATTGCGGTCAGCATCAGCGCAAACAGGCCCTTCCAGACAGCGGAGAAGACTCTACTCTGCATTCCTGCTCCTTCATTAGTAATCCGGAGTCCCCGGCGACACGCCTCCGTCGCTGGGACTGGTCAGCGCAAAACCGGCCGCTCCGCGCTCTTCCAACCTATTGTCGCAAACCCGCCCCGTCAAACAGCTTCTGAACCGCCGGCCATTCGCATGCGTATATGTTGGACGAGCGAGGTTCTCATGGGTAAATGGCTCGTCCGCATCTTTTCCGGATTGCTGGTTCTCCTGGTTCTTGTCAGCGGCGTCTTCTGGTTTCTTGAGATATTTCCCCGGCGCAATTCCCATCCACCCCTCAGGCTCGCCGAGGGGCTGCTCGTCATCCGGCACGCGCGCATCTACACCTCGCCTACGGCCCCGCCTATCGACGACGGCACCGTCCTGATCCGTAACGGACTCATCGCTGCGGTTGGCCCTGCGGTTGAGGTCCCTGCCGGCGCCACCGAGGTCCCCTGCAATCACTGCATCGTTACCGCCGGCTTCTGGAACGCCCATGTCCACTTCACCGAGCCCAAGTGGAATTTCGCTGAGTGGAAATCCGCCTCAACTCTCGACGCCCAGCTTGCCGACATGCTTCTTAGCCGCGGCTTCACTACTGTCGTCGATACCGGCTCCGACCCCGCTGGCACTTTCGCCATTCGCCGCCGCATTGAGCGCGGAGAGCTCAATGGCCCCTTCATCTACTCGGCAGGCCCTCCCCTTTATCCCCCGCACGGCCTGCCTTTTTACATTCGTGAAACTGCGCCTGCCTGGCTTCAGTCCATGATGCCGCAGCCCGAAACACCCGATGCTGCGCGCCGCACCGTCCGCCGCGAGATCAACGCCGGCACCGACATCACCAAGCTCTTCACCGGTTCATGGGTCCAGCGCGGACACGTCCTCCCCATGCCCCTCGACATCGCCAAAGCCGCCGTCGAAACCGCGCATCTCAACGGCAGGCTCGTCTTTGCCCATCCCTCCAACCTCGCAGGCATGCGCGTCGCCATCGACAGTGGCGTCGACGTCCTCGCCCACGCCGCCGACGACACCAACGGCGTCGACGATGCACTCCTCTCCTCGGCCATTCGCAAAAACATGGCCATGATCCCCACTTTGAAAATGTTCAGCACCACCGTCACCACCGATCCCCATTACATGGACCCCATCGAAAACGAAGTCCGCCACTTCCACCAGCTCGGCGGCCAGCTCATCTTCGGCACCGACGTCGGTTACATGGAGGACTACACCACCGATCGCGAATTCGTCGAGCTCGGCAAAAGCGGCCTCAACTGGCAGGACGTCCTCGCCATGCTCACCATCAACCCCGCTGCGCGCTTCGGCGTTTCAAATATCAAAGGAACGGTGACACCAGGCAAACTCGCCGACCTTACCATCCTCTCCGCCGACCCCGCCGACAATCTCACTAACTACTCGCGTGTTGCCGCCGTCATCCGCTCCGGCCGCGTCATCTGGCATCAGTAGCGCCCAACCCGGCATGGCTGAGATAACCCAGTTGCGCACCAACCGTCTCCTCCTCCGCTCATGGAGGCCGGACGATCGTGCTCCCTTCGCCTGCATCAACCGCGATCCCGCCGTCATGGAATACTTCCCGGCTCCACTCTGCGAAATCGAGAGCAACCACTTCGCCGACCGCATCGAGGCGCACTTCGCACAGCATGGCTTCGGGCTCTGGGCCGTCGAGCTGCAAGGCTCGTCCGAATTCATCGGTTACACCGGCCTCGCCATTCCACGCTTCGACGCCGCCTTCACCCCCTGCGTCGAAATCGGCTGGCGCCTCGCCTCCTCCTTCTGGGGCAGGGAACTGGCTTTCGAGGGTGCCCAGGCCGTTCTACGCCACGCCTTCCGCACTCTCCTTCTGCCCGAGCTCGTTTCCTTTACCGTCCCCGCCAACCACCGCTCCCGCCGCGTCATGGAAAAGCTCCGCATGACCCGCGACCCCGCCGACGACTTCGAGCACCCGCTGCTTCCACAGGGCGATCTGCTACGCCGCCACGTGCTCTACCGCCTCACCCGCGAGGCCTGGCTCGCCCGCGATTCCGGCGCCTCCAGTGCCCTATACTGAGAGCTCTGCCCTTGGCGCTGTTCATCGCGCCGGGCGCCCGCACGGAGGTCCCTTCTTTGGCTTCGGAGGTCAGCACCGCTTCCACCCGCCCGCGTATCCGTTCCACCACCGTCATCTGCGTACGTCGCGACGGCCACGTCGTCATGGCTTCCGACGGCCAGGTCACCATGGGCGACCACGTCCTCAAGCACTCCGCCCGCAAAATCCGCCGCCTCTACCAGGACAAGATCCTCGCCGGATTCGCCGGGTCCACTGCCGACGCCTTCTCGCTCTTCGCCCGCTTTGAAACCAAGCTCGAGCAATATGCCGGCAACCTCAACCGCGCCGCCGTCGAGCTTGCCAAAGACTGGCGCACCGACAAGATGCTGCGCAACCTTGAGGCCCTGCTCGTCGTCGCCGACACACAGCAGACTTTCCTCATCTCCGGCTCCGGCGACGTCATTGATCCCGACGAGCCAATCGCCGCCATCGGTTCCGGAGGCAGCTACGCCACCGCCGCCGCCCGCGCATTAATGGACAACACCACGCTCGGCGCCCGCGAAATCGCAGAAAAGGCCATGAAGATCGCCGGCGACATCTGCATCTACACCAACGACCACGTCACCATCGAGGAGCTGAAGAGCTGACGGCGGGCTTCAAGACCGGAATGCTTCATACGTTCTGTAACAGAGCACGACTTCACTCGTGCCGAACCGCGCAAAATAACTCGGGGCTTTAGCCCCTGAGGGACGCATCATCTATGGCTATCTACCTGCCCGCATCCGCTGAAGAACAGGACCTCGCGCTCGACGAGCTCACCCCGCGCGAAATCGTCGCCGAGCTCGACAAGCACGTCGTCGGCCAGAAGGCCGCCAAGCGCGCCGTCGCCATCGCCCTGCGCAACCGCCAGCGCCGCCAGAAGCTGCCCCCCGATCTCGCCGACGACATCATGCCCAAGAACATCATCATGATCGGGCCCACCGGCGTCGGAAAAACCGAGATCGCGCGCCGTCTCGCCAAGCTCACCAACTCGCCCTTCCTCAAGGTCGAGGCTTCCAAGTTCACTGAGGTTGGTTACGTCGGCCGCGATGTCGAGTCCATGATCCGCGATCTCGTCGAAATCGCCGTCGACATGGTCCGCGAAGAGCGCCTTGAAGAAGTCGAAGACCGCGCTGAAATGAACGCAGAAGAGCGCCTCCTCGACCTGCTTCTGCCTCCTCCGCCTGCTGTCCCGCAGGGGCAGGAGGGCCAGCTCAGTCTTCCCGGAGCAGAAAGCCACCAGCGCTCGCGCGAAAAACTCCGCCAGCAATTCCGCGAGGGCAAGCTCGACGACCGCATGGTCGAGCTCGACGTGCGCGATCGCGGTACGCCCCAGTTCGGCATCATCTCCAATCAAAATCTCGAAGACATGGAGATGAACATCAAGGACATGCTGCCCAACATCTTCGGCGCCGGCACCAGGAAGCGCAAAATGAAGGTCACCGACGCCTTCGACTACCTCGTGCAGGAAGAAGAAAGCCGCCTCATCGACATGGATCAGGTCAATCGCTCCGCCACCGAGCGCGTTGAATCGAGCGGCATCATCTTCCTCGATGAGATCGACAAGATCGCCGGCCGCGAGGGCTCGCACGGTCCCGACGTCTCCCGCGAAGGCGTGCAGCGCGACATCCTCCCCATCGTCGAAGGCACCACCGTCAACACGCGCTACGGCATGGTCCGCACCGATCACATCCTCTTCATTGCCGCCGGCGCCTTCCACGTCTCCAAGCCCAGCGACCTCATTCCCGAGCTGCAGGGCCGCTTCCCCCTGCGCGTCGAGTTGAAGTCACTCACCGTCGAAGACTTCCTCCGTATCCTCACCGAGCCCAAGTCTTCGTTGACTAAGCAATACATCGCCCTGCTTGAAACCGAAGGCGTCCGCCTTGAGTTCGCACCCGAGGCCCTGCGCGAAATGGCCGAGTTCGCTTTCAAGGTGAATGAGACAACTGAGAACATCGGCGCGCGCCGCCTGCACACCATCATGGAGCGCGTGCTCGAAGACGTCAGCTTCCTCGCGCCCGACGTAGCCCGCCGCGCCGCCGACGGCGAGCAGGCCACGGCCCTCGCCGAGGCCATCAAAACCGAGGCCACAAACCCGCTGCCGTATACGGAGCGCACCACCGCCTCAGGCCCCGAAAAAGTCTTCACCATCACGCCCGAATACGTGCGCCAGATGGTCGCCACCATCGTCAAGGACCAGGACCTGAGCCGCTACATCCTGTAAAGAAAGCTGCGCAGTCGGATTTCGTGGAGGGGCACGGCTTTAGCCGTGCCGCCACCCCCTCTTGACGCCTGGGGACAAAACTGGGTGCCCCATCCATGCGTGGTTTCATCGCGCATGGGTGGGAAACCACAACCCTCACCCGGCCCATGTCATCCTAGAGCGGGCCCCCAGCGACAGGTCCACGTCGCTGGGGTGAGAACGGGGCCCCAAACGTATTTCAGTTTGGGGGTGGTGAGTCGAAGAATCTGCATTTGCTCTTTGCTCCAATCCCCGCTAAGCCCGGGTACCCATCCATGGCGTGGACTTATCGCGACCTGGCCTGCGTCTCCCTCTTATTCCCTTGACTTGCGCCTCCTCCTCCATCAAGATCGGTTCCCATGCAGACACTCGACTCTGGCCCATCCTGCGCCTTCATTTTCGTTGCCGCCACTCTGCTATTTGTACGTCCTCTGCGTAGAGGGCGGAGTCGCGGACCAAGAACTGTTTTCACAGATACGACGATCGCTCAATTCTCCAATGCAGGCAAGGAGCTGACGCAGAACCGGCGCGCCATTCGCCATGGTTATCGTTGCCAAATAGCTACAATCCGCTTTCCATTGCGCGCTCGCAACGTCCTCTGCTACGTTCATCTCGTACCTCGGCAGCCTGCGCCGCACGTCAATCAGCAGGCTCTACCTGCACTCTCCCGCTTCTGAGGGATTGCGGATGGAGGCGTTCAGAAGCGCACGGAAACACGTGCGCCTGCGTCTCACCTCGGGCCATATTCCTGCGACCCCAGAACATCATCCAACTTCAAGGAGAGTCTCATGAGCAAGCCGGCTACGCATCACGCGATCAATTACATCGAATTCGCCGCCACCGACATTCCTCGCGCCAAAAACTTCTACTCCACCGTCTTCGGCTGGACCTTCGACGATTACGGCCCCGATTACGTCAGCTTCCACGCCTCCGCTGCTGGCATTGACGGCGGCTTCTACAAAGCCGGCCCGCACGATCCGCCGCCGCAGATCGCCCCGCTCATCGTTCTCTACTCGAAAAATCTCGGCGAAACTGCGAAGGCAATCGCTGCAGCGGGCGGCAGCGTTGTCGTGCCCACCTTCGCCTTCCCGGGTGGCCACCGCTTCCACTTCGCCGATGGAGTGGGCAACGTGCTCGCGGTCTGGTCGGAAGAGGCGTAACCAGCGGTACCCAATCGGGGCAGGGAATTTTGCGAAAGATTTCTCACTTGAACTGCGACTGACCTGGTCGCACTTTCTCGGCGGCGCGGCGCTGACCGCAGTCAGATGCTCCACGTGGAACACTCCGTACGTCCGCGCATGAGAGCCAGATGCTCCACGTGGAACAATCTCACTGCTCCACGTGGAGCATTTCTACCGGATGACCTTCACCGCGCGACCCGGTTCTAGAGGACTTAATTCAGCTGAGACGGTGCTGGCAGGCATTTCCGCTTCGTCAGGTCCTCTCTCACCAGCGCCAACCCCAGGATGCACCGCTCAAACCAGTCTGAGAGCCGCGCAAACAGAGGAGCCTCTTTCTCGTACTCGAAGAGGTTGAACTGGCTCACGATGAAGTAGCTTTCCTTGCCCGCGCGAATCAGCTCTGCCAGGCTTGGATGCGGACCCTTCCGATGCCCCGGCACCATCGCCTCCGGATACATCCCGCTCACAAACAATGCATAGTCGCCGATGTATTTGCGCACAGAGCGCTCCGCGTCAAACGAAGACGCCGTGCCGTTCACCGGATCGGCCGCCTGCACCAGCTCCTCCAGCTCTTCCACCGGCTTGCCCTGCGCATCGCGCACTTTGTAGAGGTTTTTTGCTTCAGAAAATTCGCAGAGAAGATGTGCCACGTACCCCGTCACATCCGGATCGTTGATTCCCAGCTTGCCTTCATAACTGTTGCGAACAGCCTGGTGAAAGAACGCTTCGAGCGGATGACTCTGTGCCTGCCCCTGACTCTGGCCCTGCATACACACCTCCCGCGACGGCTCAGCGCGCAGCCGCCATGCTCTTGGGATCGATGGCCGGATCGCGTTGTGCAGCCGGAGAGTCCAGCCACTGCCCTGTTATGGAATGTTGACACCGAGCTTACCCGAAAAGTTGTGCTTTGCCATCCGGCGAGGCTCAACTTAGTTGGCAGAGTCGCGCCGCCTCTGCAAACCGCATGAGGAACGCATAAGAAAAGGGCAGCCGCTTGGGCTGCCCTCGTCATTTTCTCCTCGTGTGCGACTACACTGCCGCCGCCGCGCGCGATTCGAGCGCCGCCAGCCGCGCGGCCAGCAGCTTCTCCAGTTTTTCAAGCGCGGAAGAGAAGCCCTCAATGCCTTCCTTCAGCTTGTCCGCAGCCATGCGATCTGCGGCATGCATCTTGTCGAAGGTCGCCTTGTCCACGTTGATCTTCTCGATGTCCATCTTCTTCGCGGCTTCAGGGTCGAGCTTGCGCGGCAGGTTCTCCTGCGTCGACTCGAGCTCGCCGAGAAACTGCGGCGAGATCGTCAGCAGATCGCAACCCGCCAGTTCGCGAATCTCGCCAATGTTGCGAAAGCTCGCGCCCATCACCACGGTTTTGTAGCCGAACTTCTTCAGGTAGTTGTAAATCTTCGTCACCGACTGCACGCCGGGATCATTCGCGCCCTCGAAGTCCTTGCCTGTGTCCTTCTTGTACCAGTCGAGAATGCGGCCCACGAAAGGCGACATCAGCGTCGCGCCTGCATCCGCCCCCGCAATCGCCTGGTGCAGCCCAAACAGCAGCGTCAGGTTACAGTGAATGCCTTCCCGCTCCAGCACCTCGGCTGCGCGAATGCCTTCCCACGTCGAGGCAATCTTGATTAGCACATGTTTGCTGTAATCGATGCCTTCGGCCTTGTACTGCGCCACAATCGCCCGGGCCTGCTCGATTGTCGCGCGTGTGTCATACGAGAGCCGTGCATCCACTTCCGTCGACACGCGCCCCGGAACAATCTGCAGAATTCTCTTGCCAAACTCCACGGCGAGCCGCTTGAACGCCAGGTTCGCCACGTCCTGGTCGCAAGCCTTATCGCCCAGTTCCTTGCGCGCACTCATCAGCACGCCATCCACAATGGGCTGATACTGCGGCATCTGCGCCGCTGTCGTAATTAATGAGGGATTGGTCGTTGCATCCTGCGGACGAAACTTCTCCATCGCCTCAATGTCGCCCGTATCGGCAACCACTACGGTAAACTTCCGCAACTGTTCAAGCAGGTTCTGCGGCATCATTCCTCCTGGCCAAACGGTTCTAGGGTAAACGGTCTGGGGTAAGCGGCTCTCGCGCCATCGAACTGCCGTCGGCTCCCTATACCGCTCAGTGTACAGCTATTTTTGATTCATCCGGGCGGCGCAGGTTGCATTCTCCGCCGACCCCAACTTAGTCCGATGAAAACGAATTGCTCAAAACGCCCAGACCGGCAATTGAAACTTCCACGCGATCGCCGGCCTTCAGCGGCCCCACGCCGGCCGGCGTTCCCGTCAGCACCAGGTCGCCCGCCTCAAGCGTAATCGCTGCCGTAATATAGCTCAGCAGCTCCGGAATGGTGAAGATGAAGTCCTCTGTCGATCCGTGCTGGCGCACCTCGCCGTTCACGCGCGTTTCAAGCGTCAGTCCCGCTTCGGGATTGACCTCGTCGCTCACAAACGGCCCCACCGGGCAGAAGGTGTCGAATCCCTTCGCCCTCGTCCACTGGCCGTCCTTCTTCTGCAGGTCGCGCGCCGTCACATCGTTGGCCAACGTATAGCCGCGCACATAGCTGCGCCACTCGGCGTCGGCCGGCACTTTGCTGGCGCGGCGGCCAATCACCAGCGCCAGCTCGCCTTCAAAGTCCACGCGCTCGGCAACGCGCGGCATGCGCACCGTGCCGCCCGGCTCAAGCAACGACGACGTCGGCTTGAAAAACAACAGAGGCTCTGCGGGAACTTCGTTGCCCAGCTCCTTCGCATGGTCTCGATAGTTGCGGCCGACGCACACAATCTTTGAAGGCGTCACCGGGGCCAGCAGTTTCGCTGCGCTTATCGGCATCGGCTCAAAGTCGAAACTCCATGACGTTGCCTTCGCATGCGCCAACCTGCAGGCAAGGTCTTCTTCCGGAGCATCGGCAAGGTCCACGATCCACAGCTCACCGCCACGCTCTTCAACCACGCCATAGAGCGCCTGATTCTCAAAAAGAAAGCGACAATATTTCATCTTCCAATCTTCTCCCGTTTCATCGCCTGTGCTCTCAGTGCTCTGGCACTGTTTCGGTTGCTTCGGCTGAGCGCGCACTTTCGTGGCCACCTTCGTCCACAGCGCTGACCGTGTAGTGATAGGTGTGGCCGGGCACAACCTGCGCATCGTGCCATGCCGGGCCCACCACGGGCTCCGTCGGCGAAATACGCTTCCATGCGTCGTCGCCTTCACGGCGGTAGACGATGTAGCCTGCGATATCAGCCTCGATGTCCGGCTGCCAGCTCAAGTCAATTGCCGGCTCCGCGCCATCTACGCCTGCAATCGCCACTGCCACCAACGCCTGAGGCACCGCCGGTGGAAAGACGTCGCGCACCTCCACCTGAACCGGCTGCGAAAGCGCCCCATCCAGCTCCAGCTTCTTTCCGTTCGCCGTCACGAAGCTCACACGCTGGGCACGATACTCGTAGGTCTCGCCGAAGCGAACATCCTTGTCGAGCGCCTTTGCTTCCTCTGCTCCAGCCTCCACCAGCAGGTTCAGCTCAAGCGGCTCCGCGGCAGGAGCCAGCGGACCTTCTTTCTGAGGTTTGGCCGGCGGCGTCAGCAGCCTGCGCCGCAACCGCACCGCGGCCTGTTCGTCGTTCGCCGTCCAGTGCAGCACCACGCCGGCTTTGCTCACCTGGGCGCTTAGGCCCGTTAAGGGCGCTGGCGCGGCCCCGGCCACCACCGCCGCAGCATTCGACATCCCGGCAGACTTGCCATTGCGATTCTTCAGTTCAACAAAATACGTGAGTGCGCGCGGCGAACCCGAAGCGAGTGCCTGTGGCAGAGTCTGCGCGAACGCCCCGGCGCTCCCAGGCGCGAACAGCAGGTTGCCCCCGCCCGCGTCCTGACAGGCGCCCGACGCTTCCTTGCGGCATATCCACACGGAAACGTCTGCTTTCATGGTCAACTTGTCGGTGTTCTTCTGCGGTGTCGTCCAACTCAATGTAACCTGGTCGCCCGCGCGCACGGCGCTCAGGTTGGTCACCGGTTCAGGCAGATTGAGTGAAGGTGGAAGCGGCGCGCCGGGAGTGCCGCACCCGGCCAGCATCGCCGTCAGCAGCGCCGCTGGCGTCATCCATCTCCATCCTCGCGTTCGATCCATTGCCCTCTCAGTCTACCGGAGCAACGAAGGAGTGGAGCCACGAGGGAGCGCTAAACGCTTAGCCGGTTTGCTGCTGCCGAAACCGCCTCGCCTTCATGCGATTGCCGCAGAGGCTCATTTCGCACCACCGGCGGCTATGGTTTTTGCTGGTGTCGAGAAATAGCCAGCGGCAGTCGGGGCTTGCGCAGGATCGCACCATCTCCATTCGATCTGAAGTCAGCAGATCTTCCGCACTGAGCGCAAGGCGCCACAGTGGCAATTCCGATGCCGTCTCCAGCCACTCCCATCGCAGCCCGTCTCCCGTGTTCACCAGCGCGCGCTGCGCACGAGCAGCTTTAAAGGATGCGTCGAGCCTGGCAAGCGCTGCGGCGGGGGGCTTGCGCGCGTCGAGAAGGGCATAGAAAACCAGCGCAGACGCTTCGCGCATTTCGCGCACGGCATCGAGTGTCCGGCCGCTCTTGCCTACATCGCCTCCGCGTTGCAACCGCCGCGCTTCCCTTGCAGACAAAATGCCGGACTGCTGCGAAAAAGCGAGCAGATCCTCATAGGACACGAGCAGTTCCTCAGGTCCTGACTCGCGAAGGCGCCAGTCCAGAGTATTGACCAGGTCAAGAGCGGGATGTCCTGCAAATAATTGAAATACCCGCTTCTGAGCCGGTGCCGGCATGGCTTGAGCTAACCTCCAAAACGATTTTGACAGGTTATCCGGTTCTCTGTAAAGTGGTAACTGTCTATGAGTGATTTAGCGGTTATAGCGAAAATGTCCCCCTCCGCTTCCGGATCATTCAGAGTGCGCGTGTTCCTGTCATTCTTTGCCATCTACATCCTCTGGGGAACGACCTTTCTCGCCATCCGCGTCGCTGTCGAGGAGCTGCCGCCGCTCTTTGCGGCCGGGACGCGTTTTTTCACCGCCGGCGTTGTGCTTTACCTGTTCATGCGCGTCAAGGGCCATGCGCAGCCCACGCTCCAGCAATGGCGCAATCTGGCCATCATGGGGCTGCTCATGTTCGTCGCCGAGTACGGGCCGCTTTTCTGGGCCGAAAAATATATCCCTTCCGGAGTTGCCGCCGTACTGGCCGCAACGGTTCCCATTCTCACCTTGCTCAGCGAGGTAGTGCTGCGCCAGCAGCGTTTTCGCTGGATGCTGCTGGTCTCGACGCTGCTTGGCTTTTGTGGAGTCGCGATTCTGCTTCTTCGCGGCGGCGGCCAGTCCTTCAGCCTGATTCCGTGCTTAGCCATTCTGGCCGCTTCAATCGGCTGGTCGCTGGGGTCGGTGCTCTCGCGTTCCATGGACCTTCCCAAATCCAGGCCGCTCACTGCAGGCGTGGCGATGATGCTCGGCGGAGCGGTGCTGCTCGCCCTCTCCGCGCTCTTCGGCGAATTGAGCCCTTTCCCGCAGATCCACAGCCGCGCCGTGGTTGCGCTGGTCTACCTCATCGTTGTTGGATCGCTGCTGGCATTCACGGCCTATGTCTGGCTTCTTGGGCATTTCTCAGCGGGCCGGCTGGCGGGCTACGCGTATGTCAATCCGGTGGTCGCGGTTGCACTGGGCTATTTCGCTGCGGGCGAGCCGGTCACGGCGCGCAGTCTCGCCGGATCGGCGCTCGTGCTCGTCAGCGTCTTCCTCATACTGCGGGCGCCGAAGCAAGCCTGAGCGGGCCGCCTCTACTCCACGCGCAACGCCTGCATCGGATCCAGCTTTGATGCCCGGGTTGCCGGCAGCCAGACAGCGAGAAACGCCACAAGGCTCAGCACGATCGGCACAGTAATAAACACCATCGGATCCCAGCTCTTTACACCAAACAGAAAACTCGCAAGAAAGCGGGTCAGCCCGAAGGCCGCCGCTATCCCGAGTATCACGCCAACAAGTGCGAGGCGCATTCCGCTCCACACAACAAGACTGCGAATGGTGGCGCGATCCGCACCCAGCGCCATGCGGATGCCCATCTCCTGCCTGCGCTGTTCAACGGAGTAGGCCATCAATCCGTAGATGCCAATCGCCGCCAGCACCAGTGCGACCCCGCCGAAGATCGTCAGCAGCAGCATGTTGAAGCTCTCGCGCGCGGTCGAGCGAACCACGACCTCGTCCATAAGCCGCACGCGCGCCACCGGAAAGCCGCCGCTTGCCTGTCGCAGCTGCTCGGTGATCTGCGACGTCAGTTGACGCGGATCGCCATGAGCGCGCACCAGCCAAACAATTGGCCCCAGCCCGGCGTTCAGCTTGGTGATTCCGTCCGTCACCTGTGCCTGAGGAATGATCATCAGCGGTCTCGGATCGCGGTTTAAACCTCCGTCGTGAATATCGCCGACAATGCCGATTATCTGGCGTGCGGGCTCTTCAAACTCAGGCCCCACACCTTTGCCAATGATCAGTTGCTGGCCCAGCGGATCGCCCTTCGGCCAGTATTGTTTCGCCATCGCCTGGTTGATCAGCACAACGCCCGGTGCTCCGGCGCCGTCATGATCGTTGAATGCACGTCCACGCACAATCGGAATCTTGAACGTCTCAAAATAACCCGGCGAAACGTTCGACCAGCCCGCTCCGCCCGTCTGGCGTTCCTTACCAAGAGGCCGCCCCACAACGATGAAGGGTAGCCCGAACCCTCCTTCAAGCGGCAGACAGCAAGCCGAAGCGGAGGCCTCAACACCCGGAAGCGCATTCAGGCGGTTGCGCCCGTCGAGCGCCATTTGCGCCACATTGGCGGTCTTCTCGAAACGCTCGCCTGTCAGTGACATCTCCATCGTTAGCACGTGATGCGCGTCAAATCCTGGATTGACGGCTCGCAACGCAACGAAAGTCCGAATCAAAAGAGAAGATCCCACCAGAAGAACCAGCGCCAGCGAAACCTCGCTTATCACAAGAATTGCGCGCGCTTTGCCCTGGCGGAATCCCGTACCTGACCGGCTGCTGCTCTCCTTGAGCGAGGAGTTGAGGTCAGTGCGCGAAGCGCTGATAGCCGGGAACAGCCCGAAAACAATTCCAGTGACGCACGAGACCACGAGCGCGAACCCGAGCACCCGCCAATCAACGCCAACCGCTGCGCCGTTCTCTCCAATTCGCGGCAGCCCAGCGGGGCTCACTGCCAGCAGCGCGCGCACACCTGCGTATCCGAGAATCAAACCCAGCAAGCCGCCCGTCACGGCTAGCAGCACGCTTTCAGTCAGCAACTGCCGCACGATCCGCGCGCGGCTCGCGCCCAGCGCCGACCGAATCGCAAACTCGCGCTTGCGACCGGTGGCGCGTACCAGCAGCAGGTTGGCCACATTCGCACACGCGATCAGTAGCACCAGGCTCACCGCGCCCAGCAGCACCAACAGCGAAGAACGCACGTCGCTCACAATCGAATCGCGCAACGGCTGCACCGCAAATCCGTCTTGCGCGCCCATGCCCGCCTGGGGAAATTGGCGTCGAAATTGTGCAGCGGCGAGCTTCATTTGCGCATTGGCCTGTTCGAGCGTTACACCCGGTTTCAGCATGGCCGCGGCCTGAAAGAAGTGCCCCTGGTTCGTGCTGTTCGGCTGAAACTGAAACGGCACCCATAGCTCCGCCTCCGGGTCGGTGTGAAACTCCCGCCCCAGCACTCCGATGATCATGTAGGGCTCACCGCCAAGCGGAAGTGAATTGCCAATTACCTTGGGATTGCCGCCGAACTTCCTCTGCCATAGGCCGTAACTCAGCACCACCACTTTGCCGCCGTTGGGTGAGTCCTCCCGGGGCGTGAACGTGCGTCCCATCAGAACCGGCGCACCAAATACGCGGAAGTAGCTCTCCGAGACATGAATGCCATGTACCTGCTCGGGCCGGTCGCCCGTAATGTTGAAGCCTGGCCCGGCAAAATCATAGGCCGCTACATCCTTGAACACATTCGTCTGCTGCTGCCAGTTCTGGAACTTGGGAATTGACGCAATGGGATCGTTGCCTTCCGGAGAGGTCAGCAAAAACTCCACAATGCGATCGGCATCGGGATAGCTGAGCGGCTTCAGCAGCACCGCATTGACGACAGTAAAGATGGCTGTATTAGCGCCAATGCCGAGAGCCAGGGCGGAAACCGCCGCGATGGTAAAACCGGGGCTCTTGATGAAGAGGTGCAAAGCCTGTTTAACGTCATTCCACAGGACGCGCATGAGTCGGCTCCGATTCCATGTGAGCTTTGCCGGCACTAAAGAAGGAGGGTGTGCTCCACGCCAATTCTCGCTTTTCTATAGCGCCTGCTTCTTGTAGACGCGATGGTACACGAGCAGTAAGCGGGCGGCATCTTATTTCGCAATCGTCCTTTGCGGCTTTCATGCCGTATGCTTTCCTACGGTATTCGAAAGGACATCCAGCCAGTGCTGATCTTTGCCGCTATTCTTGCGATCTTTGTCTATGGAATGATCGCAGCGATGCTGGGCACCATTCTGCCCGACCTCTCCGATCGATTCCAGCTGACCCCCACGCAGAACGGAACCATCGCGTTCGCGCAGGCGCTGGGACTCATGATCGCCTCGGTCGGCGTCGGCCCTCTGCTCGACACGCAGGGCGACAGGATTGGCCTCATGCTCGGCCTCGCCTGCATTGCCTTTGCGCTTTTCCTGCTGCCTCGCTCGCAGGGCTATCGCAACATCGTCCTGCTCATGTTCCTTCTCGGCATCGGGGGTGGAATTGTTGTTACAGGCGCCAATGCGCTGGTCAGCGGTATCAGCGAAGCGCACCGCGCCACCGCACTGAACCTTGTCAATCTCTTCTTCGGCCTTGGCGGACTCGCAACGCCCTTCATTTCAGCCAATCTTTTTAAGAAAAACTGGGTCCGTCTCTGCTACACCGTGGCCGGCCTTACCGTTGTTACGCTTCTTTTCCAGGCTGTCACGCAGATGCCCGCGCCTTCGGGGAACGCAGCCTTTGCTTTCTCCAATGCGGGTCAGCTCTTCGGGCATCCCTTGCTCTTCCTGCTCGGTCTGTTTCTTTTCCTCTACATCTCTTGCGAGGTCGGAGTTTGGAACTGGCTTCCACGTCACCTGATCGCTCAGGGGGTTCCCGAATCGCGCGCTCTCAACATTCTTTCGCTGGGATTCGCGCTCGGTCTGCTCATCGGCCGGGTTGCGGTTTCGCCGATCCTCATTCGCGTATCCGCGATTGATGTCACTCTGGCGGCGTCCATTGCCATGGCGATCACAACTTTCCTGATGTTGCGGACAAACAACCCCAACGTCGCGTTTGCCCTGGTGTTTCTGGCCGGCATCTCGATGGCGCCGGTTTTCCCCACCACGCTGGCGATCGTGGGCACAGCCTTTCCAAAGATGAGCGGCACCGCAATCGGTTTTGCGATTACCTGCGGCTGGGCCGGGCTTGCCGTCAGTTCGCGCATCATTGGGGCAATTGCCGGCGGCGACCCGCAGCGTCTCAAGAAAGCGCTTCTGCTCATCCCCGGATCGGCGGTCCTGATGGTGGCGGTGAATCTTGCGATCCGTACGGTCTTGAAGTAGTTGCACCGGAAGATCCGCAGCGCCTCCCAGAGACAGCCGGTGGAGGGAAGCCGGCTGCCTGTCGGGAGCATTCCACGAAGAGAACCGCTCTATTTTTTTTGATTAAGCACGACGGTCTTTACTGATCGCCGCCGAGTACATTTTCAACTGCGGTGATGGTGCCGAAGAGACCATTTTGCTCGCTGTTTGGACCGGCAGCGAAGAACAGGATGGTCGCCGGGCCTGCGTTTCCGTCGTTGCCAAAATTGATCCCCCACAGCCCGTCGATCGTGAGTGGTGAGTTAGAGGTGTCGTAGAGCCGACCCAGAAACTTGCCCGTTACGGGATCGAACGCAAGAATCTGTCCGCTGCCGAACTGTCCAACGAGGACGTCGTGGCTGAACTGGCCGAAATCAGTCGGAGCCTGTGTCATGCCCCACGGAGCATTGAACCAGGAACCGTGTTGCAGGCGGTTCAAGAGACGGCCAGTGGGTGAGAAGACGTCGACGAATCCGAGGCCGGCGCCGTCGACCTCATCGTGCTTTTGGCTGTCCGGCAGGGCAAACGCTACGTACAGGTTGCCGCCGATGTTCTGAATGTTGAAGGGAGCAAAGTTGTGTGGGACCAGGGGGTCCCGGAACGCGAAATGGCCGAGCTGGACAGGATTGAAGTTCGAATCAAATACCAGTACCTGGTCGTTGCGGAAATCGGCTAGATAGAGGTTGTAACTTGGCGACTGATCGGGCTCGTTGATCGCGGCAATTGCCATGCCCTTGAAAACAGACGCGCCATGTGTGTTCTTGATGATGGTCGCGGCGGCGCCTCCATTCCAGCCCTGGAGCGTGCCATCCTCAGTGACGAATAGAAACGTTGCCGGCTTGCCATTGAGTTGAAAGCCGCTCGTTCCATTGAAAATCTGGCCCGTTGGAGTGCCCGTGGGACCGTGGTCGCTGTCGGCTGGCGGAATGGTGACGACGAGCGGGGTTCCCGGTGGAAATGGTGTGCCCGAACCGTTATAGAGTGTCGCGACGCCGGTACCGTTGTCGGATACCCACCATGGAGTACCCGAGCCTCGCGAGATGCCCCAGGCATTCACGAGGTTTGGGTCGGTCACACTGGCTATACCGGACATATCGGCAACCAGATTGGTTTGCTTGTAGTGCTGGCTGGGGGTTGGCTGAGCTGTGAGCGCTGCGGAAAGCGAAAACAGGCAGGCGGACGCGACCGTCAGTCCGTGTGCCAATGCACTGGCTCTGATGAGGGACATAGTCCTTCCTCCATTTATTGTTCGGAGTTTTCCTGGAAAGGCCGAAAGGGGCCCACTAGACGCGCTGGTCGAACGTCAAAGAGCGACCGATTCAACTTAGATCGCGGCGAACGCGTGATTGTCAGGGGATTGTCTCGCGATTGTCATTTCATCGCGGCCGGTAACAGTGCCGACTGCCGCGCTGACTGGCGCTGCCTCAACACTGTCCGCAACACATTCAAAGAACAGTCCTTGTGTGTGCCGTACCCAAAGTAATGTGGTTGCCTACTTGGTGGTATTTCCTGACCCCCAACCCCTGCATAGACTTGGCTCTAAATCTTCCCAGGCCGCAGAACGCACCAATCTCACTGCGGAGGCGGATAGCGAGCGCACGGTCATCCTCCGCGACGATGGTGCAGCCGATAGTGCGACCGAGGGGTTCGATCATGGGTCTACGGAGAGTCGGCGTTCTGCTTGTCATGACGGCACTCGCCATTGGCGCGAGAGCGGAGACCATTACCGGCACGATCCTAATCAAGAAGCGCCTCACGCGGCCCAGTGTGACGCCTGCGATTTCTGTCTATCAGCGCGGCACGATGGTCCAGCTCGGGAGTGACCCCGACGAGGATCCATTAGTCCTGGAGCGGTCGCGGGTTGTTCTCTACGTGGATGGGCCCGCGGCGGCGCCGGTCAGCCTCGCGCCTTCTGATTCGTTCCAGATCAAACAGATGGATCGCAGATTTCTTCCTGACCTGGTCGTCGTTCCCGTCGGGTCCACGGTTTCATTCCCTAATATGGACCCCATCTTTCACAATATTTTCTCTCTCTCTCGTGCCAGGTCATTTGATCTCGGCAGCTACGACCGAGGAGAAACCCGCCTGGTGCGATTTCCAAAGCCCGGCATCGTCGAAGTCTATTGCCACCTTCATCCCAATATGGCAGCGACCATCGTCGTCACGCCCAACCGCTGGTACGCCCAGCCTGATCGCTCCGGCCAATATCAAATTACAGATCTGCCTCCCGGCGAATACACTCTCGTCGCCTGGCACAAATCAGCCGGCTTTTTTCGCAAGAAGATTGTGATTCAGCCCGGGCATGATGCCGTCGCAGATTTCTTCATCCCGATTGACGAGCGGGCGAAGTAGGAGACCGCGGTGACGACACGATTCCAGACGCGCACGTTCCTTCTCTGCTTCGTCCCCTTCGCCATTCTGCTGGCAGGCAGCTTCTGGATGGTGCAGCGTTTCGTGCAATCGACGGTGCGCGAAGGGCTGCACAATTCCCTGCGTGAGAGCCAGGTCGCGCTCGCCACCATCCACGCCAAAGGCGATCTGCAGAACAGTCGATTTCTCAAGATCGCCGGCGAAAATGTTCCTCTCAAGGCTGGGATCCAGCTGCTCCTTGACAACCCTGACAGCTCCGCCGCACGAAGGACCGTCGAAGACCAGTTGCGCGAACTTGGGGAGCACATGGGGTTCGATTTCATGCTTGTTTCCGCTCCCGACGGCGCGCCACTGGCTGGTGTTGTCCGCGACGGAAACGGCGACGCGGAGAAACGCGGGCAACTCGTCCCCCTCGACACAAGTCTCCTCTATCGCAGTGACGCCGGCTTCCGGGTGCTTGCGGGACGCACCTTCCAGGTTGCTTCGATCCCGATCGACCAGAATGACGAAAACATAGCCGTCCTCGGCGTGGGGGAATATTTCAATCTCTCCGACCTCACCACTCCGGTCGTTCTCGTCCACGACGGAAAGATCATCGAATCCAACATTCCGCAGATTCACTTCGATGAGCTTGAACGCGCCCTGGTGCATTGCACTGATCACACCGAGTGCGACGTCAAGCTGCAGGGTACTAATTGGATATCGCTGCCAATGCAGTCGTACAGTGGTGGCTACATTCTGCTCAGCTTTGAAAATGTCGACAAGGCCAACGCTCCGATCCAATCCAGACTGCACAGTCTTTTCCTGATGCTGGCGTCCTTCTCCGTCCTGATCGCCTTTCTCGCCAGCCTCGTCTCATCCAACACCATCGTCAAACCCATCGCGGTGGTCGTTTCTCACCTTCGCACAACGGCAAGTACGGGCGTGCTCACCGAGCTTGAAGAGCAATCTTCCTCGATCCAGGAGATTCGGGAACTGGCCGAGTTCTACAATCGCGCCGCGGTCTCCATCCGAGCGTCGAGCGATAACCTGCAGGCAGCCTACCTGGAGTTCGTAGGTTCTCTCGCTAATGCCCTTGATGCCCGCGACCAGTACACCGCGGGCCATAGTCGGCGGGTCAGCCAGCTCTCATGCGCCATTGCATCCGCCATGGGACTCGCCCCGCGAGATGTCGATCGCCTTCGCATCGGCGCGCTCCTGCATGACATCGGCAAAATTGGCGTTGCGGATAACGTCCTGCAAAAGCCCGGGCGCCTCACCGCCAGGGAATTCGAACTCGTGAAGCAGCATGTAGTGATCGGGCGGCACATTCTCGAGGGCGTTCAGGGTTTCGCGCCGTTTCTTGGCGCTGTCGAGCTGCATCACGAAAACTGGGATGGATCCGGGTATCCTCACGGCCAGGCCGGCGAAGAGACGCCGATCGACGCGCGCATCATTCACGTGGCTGATGCCTATGATGCAATGACCACCCATCGCTCCTACCGGCGAGGACTTTCGCACGAGAAGGCGGTTGCTGAGCTGGTGAGATTCGCTGGAATTCAGTTCGATCCTCGCATTGTTGATGTCTTCACCGGTCTTTCTGCGGAGGTTTTCGGGGAGCCTGCAGGCCAGCTTGAACTGGCCGCGAGCCTGCCGGAGTCCGCGGAGGCGGTTGCAGAGTGAAAAGCAGTCTCACTGCCGGTCTGCTGGCGTGTGCACTCTGTGCACAAACAGGCCGCTCACAGGAGGCCCGCTCCGGCTTCGATCTCCGCGCGACCGTCACCGGGCAGACCATGGCGTCCAATGCTTTGAGCGAAGAACCGCGATCCGGCTCTGTTGCCACCGCAGGCTTCCGGGCAATCGCGTATCCCACATGGAAAATAGGTGGCAATTGGTTTATCACCGGTTCCATGCAGCTTGCCTCACGCCCGTTCTTCTATGAAGACTTCTCCACCACCGGCTATGGTCTCAAGGGCAACCTGCTGCAGGGCACACTCAATTACGCCCGGGTTTCAAACAAAGGTTCTTTGCTGGTTCGCGCCGGAGAAATGCCGACCGCCTTCGGCACCTTTCTGCTTCGCTATGACGATGCGGACAACCCCGTCGTCGATCTTCCCGCCGGATACGGCTACTACTACGCGCCGGTATCTGTTCTGGGCCTCGCCGGCGCGCAGATTGACGCGACCCGGGGCAGATGGGATGGTCGAGTCCAGTTTGCCAACTCATCCCCCGCGAATCCCCGCAGTATTTTTGCTCACGATCAGTACGGTAACTGGGCTGGAGGCGCGGGTTACACCATTCGCCAGGGCTTGCACGTTGGAGCCTCGTCGTACTACGGTCCCTATCTGTCGCGTAACTATAAATACTTCCTTCCGGGCGAAGCGAATCCGTCAACCCTTCCAGCACACGCCTTCGGCGTCGATCTCGATTGGGCTTTCCACCACACGGTTCTGCATGCTGAGGCGCAGAAATTTGTTATGCCCTACTCTGCGATGCCCACATTTCGCGAGTCGGCGGGCTACGGCGAGATCATGCAGGTGCTCGGTCCGCGCTGGTACGTTGCCATGCGCAGCGGCTTCACCAGCTCAAACGCGGCGGGCAAGATGCAGTCGTTCGAAACCGCAGGCGGCTTCCGCCCTAATCGTCATCAACTCATCAAGGTTGCCTATCAATACGAGCACTATGGCACCGGCGAGTATGTCGAAAACACGCTGGGCATCCAGTTAGTCAGCACGTTTCATGCGGCGGTCGGCCGCGAGTAGCTGTGCTGCGCTGAACACCTGCTGCGTGACGCCAGGCTCAGCGCTTCCGCTTATAGCTTGCGCAGCCGCGCGCAGGCTTCGTCCAGTTCGTCGTCCTTCTTCGCAAAGCAGAAACGCAGCAGATCCTCGCCGCGTCCCGGCCGGAAGAACGCCGAGCCGCTCACGGCGGCCACGCCGGTTGCCGCCAGCAGATGCCGCGCCTTTTGCGCTGCCGTGGCGCCGGGCAAGTGCGATGCCTTCGCCAGCACGTAATACGCTCCCTTCGGCACGCTGGGCTCCATTCCGGCATCGCGCAAAGCAGCCAGCATCCGCTCCCGTTTCGATTGGTGGTCGCGCGCAAGCTGCGTGTAGAAGTCAGGCGGCAACTGCTCCAGCCCCGCCGCCGCTCCATGCTGCAGAGGAGCAGGCGCGCAGACATAGGTCAGATCGTGGAAGTACGCCATCGCGCCCATCCACTTCTGATCGGTGGTCAAATAGCCAAGCCGCCAGCCCGTCACGCTGAATGTTTTGCTGAAGCCCGACATCACAATGGTGCGTTCGCGCATGCCCTCAAGCGACGCCGCGCAAATGTGCTCCGTGCCGTCGTAGACGAAGTATTCGTAAATCTCGTCGGTGAACAGAAACAGGTCATGCTCGCGGCAGGCGTTGGCAATTGCCTCGATCTCAGCGCGATTGAAAACCTTGCCGCTGGGGTTCGCGGGTGTATTCAGAATGATTGCCCGCGTCCGCTGCGTAATCGCCGCCGCCATGGCGTCGGTATCGAGCGCCCAGTCAGGCTCAGAGAGCGGCACCGGCACCGGCTTTACGCGCAGTGACTTCAACGTGGCAAGGTGGTAGCCATAAAACGGTTCGAAGAGCAGCACCTCGTCGCCAGGGTTCAGCAGCGCCATGGCTGCCGCGTGCAGGCCGCCGGTCGCCCCGCTTGCGACCAGCACTTCTGTCTCGGGGTCGTATTCCAGCCCGTACTCGCGTCGCTGCTTCGCGCTGATCGCGTTGCGCAGCCGTGCAATGCCGTCGAGGCGCGTGTAGATGTTGTGGCCAGCCTTGATTGCCGCCTGCGCTTCGGCCTCGACCACGGCGGGAACGGGTGTGTCGCACACGCCTTGGGCAAGGTTGATGCCGCCGATGCGGTCGCACTCCGTCGTCATCGCGCGAATTTCCGATTGCATGGCGCCGGGTGCAAGCTCGCTCAAAGCGAGGCGCGATGCGGCCTGGGGCTTGGGTGTCAGGGTTTCGCTCACGGGGTCTTCGGCCTCCCCCGCTATGGTACATCTGCCCGGTCGCCGAGGAACGTGTGTCCTCAGATACCACGCAACCATTTGCCTGCGGCGTAGAATCCCATCTTGATATGCACGAGCTTTCAATCGTGGCCGGCATTGTCGACGCAGTTACCGAGTCGCTGCGTGCTTATCCCGGAGCTCAACTGAAAGAGGTGCGCCTCCGCATTGGCGCGCTGGCCGCGGTGGTAGAGGGCTCGCTGCACTTCTGCTACGACATCGCCACCGAGGGCACGCCTCTGGCCGGCTCGATGCTCATTGTGGAGCAGGTGCCGGTGCAGGCTTATTGCTCCGCGTGCAACCGCGACATGGCTATCGAAAGCCTGCAGAGCTTCCGGTGCGCGCGGTGCGGAACACCCGTGAACGAAGTGAGGCAGGGCAGGGAACTCGAAATCGCCTCGATCGAAATTGAAGAAGCTTCGGAGAAGGAAAACGTATGACCACTCGGATCGTCGAGTTGCGGCGCGGCATCCTCAAAAAGAACGACGAGCTTGCGGCAGAGTTGCGGCAGCGCTTCACGGAAGCCGGTGTTCTGGCGCTCAATCTTGTCTCGAGTCCCGGAACCGGCAAGACCGCTTTCCTCGAGCGCACCTTGCGTGAATTGCGAGAGAGCGGTGCGCGTGTCGCTGCTCTCGTCGGCGATCTTGAAACCGATAACGATGCCCGCCGTCTCGCTTCGAGTGGCGCACCCGTTCGCCAGATCAATACCCACGGCATCTGCCATCTTGAAGCGGAAATGGTGGGCGAGCACCTTGAGGGTTGGGATCTCGCCGCGCTCGACTATCTCTTTATCGAAAATGTGGGCAACCTGGTGTGTCCGGCCAGCTACGACCTCGGCGAGAAGATTCGGGTGGCCATGCTCTCGGTGACTGAAGGGGAAGACAAGCCCCTCAAGTACCCCACGCTTTACAACTCCGCTGACGCAGCCGTCATTACCAAGATCGATATCGCCGCCGCATGCGCCTTTGACCGCGAAGCCGCCCTGAATAACATCCGCCAGATTCGACCCGGCATCCGCATCTTTGAAACCTCAGCCAAAACCGGGGCGGGCATGGCGGAGTGGCTCGCGTATCTCGCTGCCCGACGCACAGGTCCTGCATCCTGATCTGCCCGGTCGCAGTTCCGGCTTCGAGGGTCGCTTCGCGAGGCCGCTGAGCTTCTCGATGCCAGTCTTTCACGCTCCAGTTTCCTGAAGCTGCAAATCCTCATCTAACCTCTCGGTAATTTGCCCAGAGCCTTTCCTGCGTGACGGAAACGCTCAGGAGGACAGACAAGAGTGAAAGCAAGAATGAAATCCCTATTTGCCTTCTCTGGTGTTGCCGTTCTCGTTTTCACCGTGACAGCGTGCCATATGCAGCAGCCCACTCTGCCCGAGACCCACGAAGCCGACGTTAGAGCCATCACCGCCATCGAAGTAGAAGCCAACCGGGACTATCTCGCCAAAAATGCTGCCAAAATCGCCGCTTTCTACGCCAACGACGCCATTCTCATGGCACCGGGAGCGCCGCCCGCAAAAGGTGTCGGGGCTATCACGGAAACCCTTCACGCGATGCTCGGCGATCCGGCCTTCTCGCTCTCGTTCCAGACCAGGCGCGCCGATGTATCCAGCTCCGGCGATCTTGCGTATACGCAGGGCACCTATCAGATGAGCATGACTGATCCCGCAACGCACCAGATCGTCAAGGATCATGGCAGTTACGTCACTGTGTATCGTAAAGAGCCCAAGGGCACATGGAAAGCTGTGGAGGACATTGCATCCTCGGAGCTTCCGCCGTCAATGCCCGCTGCCGTAAAGAAGCACTAGGGCGTATCCCCTGCGGGAATCGAGGCGCGGGCTGGCGTTTGGCTACTCCAGCATTGCGAACGAACGCTGCACGCGATCGGGAATTGCCTCAGGTGCATCCCCGAGCCGGTAGCTGATTTCGAGCACCGCCGCCGGGGGATTCGCCAGTCCGTTCAGCGCCTTTGCTGCTGCAGGCCAGTCAATCGTGCCGTCACCGGGCCACAGATGCTCATCGCGCATTCCGTGATTATCGTGCACATGCGTAGTCACAATGCGGTCGCTCAGCGTGGCAACTGCTTCGGCTACGCTCTGGTTAATGTGCGCGTGCCCCAGGTCGAGGCAGACGCCAACGTTCGGCAGATGCGCCATCTCGAAGATCGTCATCAGATGCTCGGGAGTCGTCGGCTCGCTCAGCAGATTTTCGACCAGCAGGCGCACGCCGAGCGGACGCGCAAAGGCTCCCAGGTGCTCGAGAGCGGTTTCTGCATACTCAATTGAACGCGGCGACCACGTATCTTCCCGTTCTCCCAGGTGCAGCACCAGATTCTTCAGAGGGATGCGCTCGGCCACCTCGAGTGCTCGCTTGATCTCGTCCATAGAATCAATGCGGCGCGCCTTCTCCGGGTGCAGCACATTCACCGCAGGCGCTCCGGCCCGGCCCATCTCGCGATCCGGAAAGAGCGGCGCATGCATGGAGAATGCTTCAAGCGGATTGGAGCTGAACCACGCCGCCAGTTCGCCCACATGCTCGCGGCTCGCGTAGTCAAAATGCTGCCTTGCCGCAAACAGCTCAACCCCCTGCGCTCCCGAGCGGCTCGCGAGTTCTAGCAGGCCGGGATGCAGACGTTGGTTCAGGAATAAGTGCGTTGACAGAATTCGCAGCATCATCAAGGCTTTGGGTCGGTTAATGAACAAGACCGGCCATCAGATTCATTGTCGCATTCCGCTACTCTGTTGCCCGCAAATGGCTGTTGCAGAAGATGGTGCGGCCCGGCAGGAAATGGCGCCAGCCGTACAATGCTACTGGACAGGGGATTTGAAATTTCCCTATGCTACCGACACTGCGATCCTTCTCAGGCCTTGTCCAATGGGTGCGCAACGTGACTTTCAGGCCGATCACTTCGGTACCGAATCACGCAGCCCGCGCACCGACGAAGCGTGTCGCCTTGACGTATAGTTCGCTGCAGATCAGGTGCAGGGCGTGGCAGAGTGGGATTGAATCGAGGATGGGCATTGAGGATTCCGACTGCCAGGGCCGTTGACAATTTGCATTGGATCACTCGGACCCTATTAGGAGTTCTTCTCGGGATTCTGTCAGTCGCCCTGGCATGGCTGATTCCTCCCATGCGTACCTATCCTCTGCTTCTGGCTTTCCCCTCGGTTGTGTTGAGCGGGTGGTTTTTTGGCATGGCCGGCAGCTTTGGTTGCGGGGTCGTCGAGGTTGTGCTCATTGACCTCTTTCTGAATGAATCGCGTTTTAGCTTTTCAACCGGCGCCGTCGATGCAGGGATTCGTCTTTCGACCTTCTTTGTCCTTTCCACGCTTCTGGCTGTTCTCATTCGCCGCTGGGCCGATCAGCGCGAGCTTCTCAGCAGCCAGGAACTCCGCAAGAGCCTGATTCTCGAACAGACGCAGCGCCAGATGGCTGAAGAGCGCATTCGCTCGGCAGAGAAACTGCAGGAGCGCGATGCTGCGCTTCAAATCGCGCTGCAAGCCAGCGGCATGGGCCTTTGGGTCTGGGAGCTGCAGCACAACACGCTCCACTGGACAGACGGGGTCTACAAGTTGATGGGCTACGCGCCCGGGGCTTTCGAGCCGAGTAACGACCGGTGGATTGAAGCCATTCACCACGAAGAGGCGCAGCGTGTACGCGACGGCATCAATCAGGCCGTCAGAGATGGCAAAGACTTTTTCCGTCAATATCGAATCATTACCAAGAGCGGGGCGATCCGATGGGTTGAATCACAGGGCCGCTGCCAGCGCGACAGTGACGGCAGGCTAACCTGGATCATGGGGGTTCTCACCGACATTACATTTCGCAAGCAGATGCAGGAGTCAATGCTGCAGGCAGAAAAACTGGCCGTGGCTGGAAGGTTTGCTGCATCGGTCGCGCACGAGATCAACAACCCGCTCGAGTCGGTAACCAATCTTCTCTTTCTGATCACTCTTTCCAAATCGCCGGAAGAGGCGCACCAGCATGCACGCAATGCCCTCGATGAATTGCTGCGCATTTCCATGATCACGCAGTCCACACTCAAGTTTCATCGCCAGCCTGGTGCACCGCGCAGCACCATGCTCTCAGAGGTGGTAGAGGGAGTGGTTCAGATGTATCGGGCCCGGCTGAACGCCTCGGAAATCACTGTGGATGTTGAGACAGCCGATGAGGTCGCGATCGCCTGCATGCCCACTGAGGCGCAACAGATATTTGCCAATCTCCTGGTGAATTCGGTTGACGCGATGGCACAACATGGGCGGCTTTTTATCAGGATCAAGCCTTCGCGCGACTGGCGAAATCCGGCTGTCGAAGGCATGCGCGTTACTTTTTGCGATTCGGGTTCAGGCATCGATCGTGAGACCATGCGTCACATCTTCGAGCCATTCTTCTCAACCAAGCCCGATACCGGCACCGGGCTCGGCCTTTGGGTTGTTGCGCAACTGGTGGAGCGCCACAATGGCCACGTTCGCGTGTGGAGCAAGCATAAAGGGACGCCAACCGGCACCGTTTTTTCTATCTTTTTGCCCACGGTGCAACCGATGGCAACTCAGCCGATGGCAGAAAGTTCAGATCGCAATGCGAGCGAAGGAGGCCACGCCCCCATGGATCCTGTCTCTACTTCGGTTCGGATGGTTCAGTAGCCTGCGGCTTTTCCATAATGGCTGCGATGATCCTGACCGCCTTCGAGCTCTCCTGTTTTCGGATCGACCGCGATGCACTCGCCGTTCGACCAGTGGTGCTCTTTCGTAAAGAGCGTATAGCCCATTCCGCGAAGCGCCTGCTGTGTTTCATCGCTGAAGCCCACCTCTATGCCCAGCGTGTCAGGCAGATACTGATGATGAAAGCGCGGCGCATCGACGGCCTGCTGGATGTTCAGGCCGCCTTGTGTCGCTGACAAAAAGATATTGGCAACCGTCGAGATAATGAATGCTCCCCCGGGCGATCCGAGAACGAAGCGCAGCTTACCGTTCTCGGTCACAATTGTCGGCGTCATCGAACTCAGCGGCCGTTTGCCTGGCGCAATCGCATTCGCCGGCCCCTGGATGAGGCCGAACATATTCGGCACACCCATCTTTGACGCAAAGTCATCCATCTCGTCGTTCAGCAGAATGCCCAGTGACCCCGCAGTTACGCGCGAACCAAATGCATCATTCAGTGTCGTTGTCACTGCAACGGCATTGCCTTCGCTATCGACCACGGAGAAATGCGTCGTATCCTGCGACTCCACGCGACGGCCCGCCGTCTTCGCAGCAGGCGGCAAAAAGCCCTCCGGCCGGTGAAGCTCCGCGCTCGGCGTCGCCTTTCCCGGCGTGATGCTGCTCCTCCATGCTTCCGCGTACTTCTTCGCGGTCAGTTCCGCCACCGGAATGTTGTTATAGTCCGGATCGCCCAGGTAGTCGGCGCGATCCATATACGCGCGGCGGTAGGCTTCCGCAATCAGGTTCATGGACGCGGGCGTGCGGTCGCCAAGGCGTGCGAGGTTGAATCCCTCAAGAATATTCAGCGAGGTCAGCAGCACCACCCCGCCCGAGGACGGCGGCGGCGCGCTGATGATCGTGTAGTCATGAAAGGTGCCGATCACCGGCTTTCGCTCCACAACCGTATACTGCGCAAGGTCCTCGAGCGTGATGAGCCCGCCGCCCTTCTTCACATCGCGCACCAGCTCCTGCGCCATTTTGCCGTGATAGAAATCCTCCGGGTTGGCGGCAATCTGTTGCAGCGTGTGCGCAAGAAGCGGCTGCTTAAAGATCTCGCCCGTCTTGTAGAGCTTTCCATCGCGCTGAAAAATGCGTCTGCTGTCAGCAAACCTGGCCAAGTCCTCGTCTGCCAGCTCATGGGCTTCCTCTGCGCTCAACGCGAAGCCATCTGAGGCAAGTTTGATTGCGGGAGCCATCACGCGCGTCAGTCCCAGCCGCCCGTATTTGCGCTCCGCATACACCATGCCGGCCACCGATCCCGGCGTGGCAATTGCGCGATAACCAATAACGCTGGCGTCGGGAATGACGTTTCCCTGCGCGTCCTGGTACATCACTTCCGTCGCTGCCAGTGGCGCCTTCTCGCGATAGTCGATGAAGGTGGTCTTGCCATCGCGCTGGCGCAGCAGCAGAAATCCTCCGCCGCCCAGGTTGCCGGCGATTGGGTGCACAACCGCCAGCGTGAAGCCTGTCGCCACGGCCGCGTCTACCGCATTGCCGCCTGCGCGCAGCACTTCGAGGCCTGCGTCCGAGGCAAGGTGGTGCACGCTCACAACCATCCCGTGCCGGGCGGTCACAGGTTTCTCGCTCATGTAGGGCAGCGGCTTCATCTCCTCCTGCGCGGGCAGGCAGGACGGCAATGCAAGGGCGCTTAAGGCCATTGCGGCCAGGAAGGGAAAGGAGTGTCGAAGAGTCATGGTGTGAAGACAGAATAACTTGCGTCTAACCAGACTTTCGTAAGGTTATTTTCGTAGATTTACGGGCAACGCCGGATCACCTCGCACAAACGGACCGCATCAAACCAGTCCTTGGCAAAGCTCACAGACAAAACTCAAAAGAAATAGCGATTCCAAAAAAAGATGATTTGCAAGCACCTGGAGGCCTCCTGATGAACAAGAAGCAGCCGCTCAAGGCTAGCTTGGTCTTCGGCCTGATCGCAGGGTCGATTGCAATTGGTTCCGCTCCGGTTTTGGCTCAGACGAGCGCAGCGTTCAGCATGCTCGCGGCTTTCAGCCAAAGCTCCAACGGCAACGGTACGCTGCAGTTCCCATCGGTCCAGGCGGGTGGCCTCTTTCAGTTGCGGCATGTCTCCAATCCATTCGTCGGTTACGAGGTCACCTATTCCTACAATCGCGCCAACCAGGTCTACCAGGACGCCCCGTCTGACGATGAGGTAACTCGCCAGCCTCAGCCGGTCTCTGCGCAGGCCAACCAGATCACCGTCGACTGGGTGGTTTCACTGCGCGTGCTCAATATCAGGCCGTTTGCGCTTGCAGGCGTCGGCGGCATCTTCACCCGGCCCACTGGCGATCAGATCGATACCGGCACATCTGCCAACGTTGTGTATGTCTATGGCGGGGGAGCTGACATAGCTCTGATTCCCCACTTCGGCCTGCGACTCCAATATCGAGGCAACGTCAACAAGGCGCCCGATCTCAGCAGGGTCTTCACGTCAACCAACCGGTTCATTCATACCGCTGAGCCGATGGCAGGTCTCTACATCAACTTCTGATTTGCCGCTGGCAAAGGGATTAGGCGCAGGGCTTCGATACAGCCTTCGATACAGCCATTGCGCTTCGGCCGAGTCTGCGAGTCTGCTAGCGGGCTGAAACCGGCATCATCGGATCAGGTGTTGCCCGGCAGGCTTCGCGTTTGGTGAGGTTCAAGGAACTTCCATCCTGATACGTGATCGACTGCAATTCGATCGCGCTAACTGAAGTAAATCCAGGCAGCACCATATCTGCGGCAACACCCGTCGCATCTTCAGGATCGAACACGACTGTCATTGTCCTGCTGATCTCCGGCCGCTCCTCGTCGGGTCCTGCAGTCTTCTTGATCCGCCCCTTTGCCGAGAAGCCGCTCACCAGCACCTGTGCGCTGCGTGCAATTCCTTTCGGTCCGTTTATTACGATCAGATGCAGACGTTGTCCTGGCGCGTCGACCTGTGCGCCCTGTGCGCCGCGAACATGCACCAGTCCGTAGCCGGTGCCCTGCAATGCGCGAAGGCTCACCGGGCACACAGCTTCAGGGCTGGCGGTTACAACCGTTGCCTTGCTGGCGGGGGGAACTGCTTCGCCGTTCAGGGACACTATCGGGGCAAATCCTCTAGAGTTTTGCGCCTCTGCGCTTCCTGCAGAGCTTTGCGCCCTCGCACCCAGCGTCGCTCCTGCCAGAGCGAGTATCAACGCACAAGAATGAACACGGTTCATGTTGGCTCTCCTTGATGGAGAAATGCGCGAACACCAACAAGATACGCCTCGGTTACCAGTGAGATCAATACCCGCCGCATCGTTGCCGCGCTGTGATACCGTTTGAATACCATGCTTGGTTTCACCTCGCGGCGAAGCCGACGCCTGATGAATATAGAAGAATGCCTCAGCAGCCGGAATTGATATCGCCTTCGTTGCCAGCGACCCCGGCTCCTCCGTCGGGAACCACGCCCGGTGCTCCCGTTCCGGCATCGTTCCACGCGGCAGACCCACCGCAACGCATCCCTCGATGGCTCGTCCGCGCTGAACTCTTTCTCCGCGTTCTTCTTCGCATCTACATTGGACTTGCAGTCTGCTACGCGCCATGGTCCCCGATCTTCTGGGATCAGAATCCGCTCTTTGCGCAGTTTCCGACGCTTGCAATTTTCGCGGCCAACGGTGCGGTCCGCGGCATTGTCACAGGATTAGGTTTGTTGAATTTATGGATCGCGTTCAAGGACGCCATCCGCTATCGAAACAGGTAAGCAATGGCAGAGGGTAAACAGAACGCGGAAGGCAGCATTGCTTCCTCTGAGGAATCAAAGCCGGAACAGGCGACGTCTCCTGCAACTGAGCCTTCCCCTGAACAGCAGGCTGAGCCCGGGCAGCTCTCCGCAGGCACCGCCGCCGGCACAGCGCCGCCGCGGCTCAATCCTGCTCCGCTCGCCTACGAGAATTCAAACTTTCTCAATAGCCCTGACGGCCGCACGATTCGTATTCTCTCCGAATACACCGAGCCTCTTTCGCGCTTCCGCCGCGAGCGCATTCAAGACACTGTGGTCTTCTTTGGCTCAGCCCGCTTTCGTGGAAGTGAGGAAGCCGCGCACGAACTCGAACTGCTTGAAAACACCGGCTCGGTAAAGCCTGCTCCGGAAGAAGAGCAGCCTGCATCTCCGCCGGAGATCGTTGCGGGGACCGCCACCGACCTGCAGCGCAAGCGCGCTGTGGCTGCGGTGCAGATGGCCCGCTACTATGAAGATGCCCGCCGCCTCGCGTTCATGCTCACTGCCTGGGCCAAGACCATTCCATCGCGCCGTCACCGCTTCGTCGTCACCTCGGGCGGAGGTCCCGGCATCATGGAGGCCGCCAACCGCGGCGCGTATGAGGCTGGCGGCAAAACCGTCGGTCTGAACATCCGCCTGCCCTTCGAGCAGTTTCCCAATCCCTACATCACGCCTGCGCTCAACTTCGAGTTCCACTACTTCTTCATGCGAAAGCTGTGGTTCGCCTATCTCTCGAAGGCGCTTGTCGTTTTTCCCGGCGGCTTCGGCACTCTCGATGAGATGTTTGAGGTTCTCACTCTTGCGCAAACCCAGAAGCTTGCCAAGAAAATTACCGTCGTGATCTACGGCCCCGAATATTGGAAGAAAGTTTTCAACCTCGACGTTCTCGTTGATACCGGCGCCATTTCGCCCAAGGATCTTGATCTGCTCCAGTTTGCCGACACGCCCGAGCAGGCCTTCGAAATGCTCCGCAACGGGCTCACGCAGAACCATCTGGTGCCCGAGGCCGCCACGGTCGCTGAGCAAAAACCCCATGAGCTCATGCCCGGGTGGACACTCGAAGATTTCCTCGGTCCCGAGATTGCCAAAACCAGCAAGTGACAATTCATCCAGCAAGTGAAAATTGATCCCGATTCATATGGATCGAGCAGGTCTGGATCGTTCGGGTCCGCAATTCGTTCGCAGCGGTTGACAGCCATCGTTACCTCAGTGGTTCGTTGCGCCAATTGAAGCTGCATTCGCACCCTCTTAACACCTTATTGACAGCCCGGTCCGAAACTAACCGCGGTAACTCGATTCGATCAGGTCATTAAGAGGAGGAAACGTGTGCGCTTCAACCCTCTCCTACCTGTGGCGCGATCAGAAGGCCGCGCGGGACTATCGTGCGGGAGTTTCCCTTCACAGCCACACCAACCAGTCCAGAGAAACGCTCGATTTCATCGCGAATCTCGGGAATCAGCGCGCAATCCTGCGTCCGTTGCTTGCGCGGCTTGAGCAACGCGCCGAATCGAAGCATGGCGTGCGCATTAACTACGCCGCCGCGTATTGGACACCGCCGCTGACGCCGAAGCTGGCCTTCGATCTCGAGAGCCGGCAGATTGAGAAACTCGATCTCGCTCCGATCGTTTCACTCACCGACCACGACACCATCACGGCGCCCATGCTGTTGCGCACCGTGCCCAGCGCGCGCGGCATTCCCGTCTCAGTTGAGTGGACCGTTCCCTACGGTGACGTGCAGGCCTTTCACCTCGGCGTACACAATCTGCCCAGCGCGCGTGCCGCCGAGTGGATGGCAACATTCGAGGAGTACACCGCGCGCCCCAGCGCCGGGCAGCTTACGGAAATCCTCGTCGCGCTCAACGACGAACCCAATGTGCTCGTCGTCTTCAATCACCCCATGTGGGACCTCTATCTCATCGGCAGGGAGAAGCACGGGTTCCTCGTCAACGAGTTTCTGCAGAAGCACGGCGCACGCCTGCACGCGCTCGAACTCAATGGTCTCCGCAACTGGGACGAGAACCGCGCCGTGCGCCGGCTCGCCTCGCAGTGGAACATGCTTCTCATCAGCGGTGGTGACCGCCATGGCGTCGAGCCCAACGCGAACATCAACCTCACTAACGCAGTGAGCTTCACTGAGTTTGTGCACGAGATCCGCCGCCAGCGAAAGAGCAGCATCCTCTTCATGCCCCAGTACGCACAGCCTTGGAAGCATCGCATCCTGCAATCGACTCTCGATGCCATCCGGGATTATCCGGAGTTTCCGCTGGGCATGCGCACGTGGGATCAGCGCGTCTATCACCCCGATGCAAACGGCACGCCGCGTCCTTTGAGCGAACTGTGGCCCAGGGGCCGTGCACCGCGCGCCATCGGCTGGTCCCTTGCGCTTGTGCAGTTACTCGGCAAAGCTCCCGTCTCCGGCGGCCTGCGGCTCGCCTGGAATGACACGCGGCAGATGCGTCTTGCGCTCGGCGAAAACGATGGCTGAAGCTCAGCAGCCGCAGCGGTGCAAGGCCTCTCTGTCGCCGCCCTCTCTGTCGCCGCTTAGTATGGATGTACCTTGATCGCAGCCGCCACTCCGAGAGTTCCTCGTGTCGCTTATTTTCCCGACTCCTTTCACGAAGTCAACGGAGTAGCTCACACGAGCCGGCACTTTGAGGCCTTCGCGCGCCGCCGCAACCTGCCTTTCCTATGCGTGCGCGCAGGCGATCGTCCGCAGGCGCTGCTTGAAGAGGACAATGTCTGGAGCCTGGAACTGCCGCGCGGCTTTCTCTCCTTCGCGCTTGAGAAGGACCTCCGTTTCGATCCGGCATTTCTGCGCCACTTTCCACTGATTGAAGAAGTGCTGGCACGCTTCAAGCCCGATCTCATTCACATCACCGGTCCCAGTGAAGTGGGAATGCTCGGCATGGGCCTTGCCAATGAGTTGAAGCTGCCGCTCGCAGCAAGCTGGCATACCAATGTGCATGAGTATGCAGCCCGCCGCTCAGAGTGGTTCCTGCGTCTCTTGCCCGAGCGTCAATCCGCTGCCACCGGACAGACAATTGAAGACCTCGCCATGGTTGCCGCCGCACGCTTCTACGCGACGGCTCAGGTGCTCTTCGCGCCCAACCCTGAGCTTTGCAGCAAGCTCGAAACCATGACCGGGCGCCCGTGTCATCTCATGCCGCGCGGTGTTGATGCCGAGCTCTTCAATCCTGCAAAGCGGAGACGCCCCTCCGGCGATAGCGCCCGCGTTCTCGGCTTCGTCGGCCGCCTCAGCGTAGAGAAAAACATCGCGGGCCTTGTTGCAGTCCAAAACCAGCTTCGGAAAATGGGGCTCGATGATTTCCATTTCCTCATCATCGGCCAGGGCGGTGACGAAGCGTGGCTGCGTGAACACCTGCATCGCGCCGAGTTTGCCGGTGTGCTCCGCGGAGAAGCGTTGGCCGCAGCCTACGCCCGCATGGATCTCTTCGTTTTCCCCTCGCATACCGATACTTTCGGCAACGTTGTGCTCGAGGCGCTTTCGAGCGGCGTTCCAGCCGTCGTCACACCCGATGGTGGACCGCGCACCATTGTTCGCGACGGCGTTACCGGGCGCATTGCTCCCGACGAAGGATTTGCGGCCGCTGTTGCTGCCATTCTCGGTGACCACGCGATGCATGCCTCGATGCGTGAGGCTGCGCGCGCCTATGCACTCACCGCCAGTTGGGATTCCGTCTTTGAAGGGGTTTACGCAGAGTACGAGCTAATGCTCGAAAAGCAGCTGTAGTGCTCAGCCATGCAGCACGCCTGTGCGCAGATTCAGCGTGAAGGGTTTCTCCCGGTCCGTCATCATCTCCCAGCCGCTTCCGTACAGCACTCTGCCTTCGATCGCCGTGATCGTGATGCCTTCGTCTGACAGCTTGCCCGTCTCCCACGCCTGCCCCTCTGCGCCCCACGCCAGAATGCTGCGATGCCCAACGAAGAGCAGCAGACCGACCGAAGGCGCTGCGTGCACCGCGAGCACCGGCCGATAGGGAATCATCGTGAAGCGTTCCGGCGCCTGCGTGTCGATCAGATACGCATATCCGCCCGACACCGCACAAAGCTCGGCGGGATTTGGAGCCGACCATATACCTGTCGGCGCCGCGGGATCGAGAAACCCCACCGCGCAGGTCGCGAGAAACGGCTGCGTCTGATTCTCCGGTCCAACTGCACTTTCAGTCGCGCCTTCAGGCCGCACCAGCACCTCCAGCGCGCCGCGCTCTACCTCTTCTGCCTTGCGCGGATAGACAAAACTGCGCGCCGGCAGAATCGCCGGCCGTGCCGCCAGCACGTCAGCTCTCCATCGATGCGGAAAAGTGAAATCAGTTACGGGGGCGGCCATCCCTCACACTCCCACGCGACGGCCCGCACCACCGCGCCGCTCTTGCTGAAAGTGCTGCCATCCCGCCGGCGCCAGCGGTTCCATGCCTGTCTGCGTCTCCAGCGTCACCGTCGCGGCGCCTGCTCGCTTTCGCACAATCCTGCCGATGCGCGTCACGGCCACACCCTCGATCATCCGCGGCACCTTTGCGCGCTCCGGCGCAGTAAACAGCAGCTCGTAATCCTCGCCCCCGTGCAGTGCTTCTTCCAGGCTTGCCGCCGGATGCACGGGCAACAGCGCAGCGTTCATTTTCGCCGCCACGCCGGACTCGTCACACAAATGCCTCAGATCCGTCGAAAGCCCGTCGCTCACATCGATTGCCGCTGAAGCCAATCCTCTGCGCCGCAGCCACACGCCCTGTGCCACTCGCGGTTGCGGATAAAGGTGTGCCGCAAACTCTTTTGCCAGTCTTTTCGGAATCTCCTTCGAGATCCGTTCGCGGCCCCATTTCCTGAGCCCGGCCAGGCCTGCCGCCGCGCCACCCAGGGTTCCGGTTATGTAGAGGCCATCGCCCACGCGCGCTCCCGCCCGCAAGAGTGCCTCTCCGGCGGGAACCGCTCCCACGAGGACAATGTCTGCCACGGCAACCGGGCTCTCGGCCAGGTCGCCGCCGGCCAGCGGAGTGCCTTGTTCATCGGCCAGCGCGAGCAGGCCGTCGTAGAAGCGGTCCAGCCAGCTACCCCGCCGTCGCGTGCCGGCGAGGCCTCCCCGTGTGGCGGCCATCTCCCGGGGCAGTCCGAGGGAAAGAAACGCAGCAACGGGCCGGGCGCCCATCGCCGCCAGATCGCTGAGTCCCCGTGCCAGCGCCCGGTGGCCCACAACCTCGGGCGGATGCAGGCCGGCACTAAAGTGCCTGCCCTCGATCGAGAGGTCTGTCGTGACCGCAAACTCTTCGCCTGCCCGCAGCCTCAACAGGGCGCAATCATCACCAATGCCGAGAGTTACGCCCCTGTGAGGCAATTTTGCCGCGCGCTCGCGGATCCGCCGGATCACGGCCACTTCGCCGGTTTTTTCCGGGATTTTCCTGCTTCTTGCCATCTCTGAAGAGGATAGGACACGGAAGCGCCGGAAAGCTTTAAAAACCGAGGCAAAGCTGCGCTCATCATTACTTTTGCTGCCCTGTTTTCCTGATGATTTCGTTGACCCCCCGTCGGGCCATTTGTTAGCCTTTTCAAGTCATCGTAGCTGCGCCCACTAGAGGGGCTTTCGTTTCAGGGCTCCCGCCGATTCATTCAGTGCTTCTTGTTCAGTGCTTTTCGCTTCTTGCTTGGTAGCCGGCGAATTGCAGCCTCCCCAGTAGCTGGGATAGAGAGGGAAAATGCTGCGGAAACGCTATTACATTCTTTTTGTTGCCAGGGACGAAGACGGGCGGGTTCGCAAAATTCCTCTGCCCCTGCACTACGTGTATGGCTTTGTGGCAGCGGCCCTCGTCGGCGCAGTCACGATCGTCGGTCTTGCCGGCTCCTACACGCGCATGCTCCTCAAGACCGAGAAATTCAATGAGGTCCGCCAGGAGCGTGAAACCCTCCGCAAAAATTATCAGCAGATGGCGCAGGTTGCGCATGATCGCGGTGTGCAGGTCGCCTCACTCGGCGCGCTCGCCAGCGAAGTCACCGCCCTCTACGGATTGCGCCAGAACAAGCTGATTGCCGCCAAACCATCTTCTTCGAGCGCCGCATCGGCGCCCACGCCGCCAAGCCTCGCTCTTAGTGACGATGTAGACCAGCAGGCTCTGAAGGTTTCAATAGACCAGTTCTACGCCCTGCGCGCCCAGGCCATGTCTGGCCGCGTTACCCGCGCCCTTGAGGGCGGCCTCACGCCCAACTACCCGGGCGACTGGACACAGATCGCAGACGCTCCATCGCTTTGGCCCATCGAAGGCCGCGTCGCATCGAGCTTCGGCGAGCGCGAAGACCCCATCAATGGTGAAGGCGCGTTCCACGCAGGTATGGATATCGATGCCCCCTCGGGAACGCCGGTTCGCGCCGCTGGCGATGGTGACATCGCCGGAGCATCGATGGTGAACGGATATGGACGCGAGGTGGTCATCGATCACGGCCACGACCTGCGCACCATCTACGGGCATCTCTTGTCGATTGCGGTTTTGCCGGGGCAGCATGTCACGCGCGGCCAGGTCATCGGCTACGTCGGGCAGACAGGCCGCGCTACCGGCCCGCACCTCCACTACGAAGTGCGCATTCATAATGTGCCGGTCAATCCGCACAAGTTCCTGCGCTCCACTTACGAGCAAGCCTTTCTGGGTAGCGCCGCGGGCGCGGTAGCCAGCAAGTAACCTCAGCCTCAGAAAACACGCAGCGGCTCCCCACGGGGAGCCGCACTGCATTTGCGCTGATTACGATTCGCGCTGATTACGGACTGGCCGGTCCGGACTGGTCAGATCGCCTCGCGTGCTATCGTTTCTTCGTCCACAAGTTCATCCGCCAGAAAGGGCTCCCCATCGTGAACGCACGCCGCGGCAGGCTTTTCGTTCTTCTCGTGCTCATCGCTTCCATCAGTTCCATCGCCCCGGCGCAGGACCGCGCTCAAGAAACCCGGCTCGCCTTCGACCGTGCGCAGCACCTGCGTCACGGCATCAACGCATCCGAGTGGTTCGCGCAATCGTCCAGAGACTATTCCGCCGCGCGCACAAACCGCTATACCGACGCGGCCGACATTGCGCTCATGGCAAAGCTAGGCTTTGACAATGTGCGCCTCAGCATCGATCCCGCGCCACTCGAGCAGTATCCCCGCGGCGCGGAAGGCTTCAACGATGAGTTCCTTCACCGTCTCGATGTCGCTGTCGATACCATGCTTGCCGACGGTCTCGCCGTGCAGATCGACATTCATCCCGAAAGCGACTACAAGCGGCAGGTCAGCACGTCCGATGACGCCGTCGACCGCTTCGTGACGCTGTGGCGCAACCTCGCCGCCCATTACGCAAACCGCAATCCGGAACGTGTCTTCTTCGAGATCATGAACGAGCCGGAGCAGCGCGATCCTTACCGTTGGGCCGGCATCCAGGCGCGCGCCGCCGCGGCAATCCGCTCCGCGGCCCCGCATAACACCATCATCGCCAGCGGCGCCAACTGGTCAGACATCGCCGATCTGCTCACGCTGCACCCGCTCCCCGACGGCAATGTGATCTACAACTTCCATTTCTACGACCCGCACACCTTCACCCATCAGGGTGCCGGCTGGGGTTCGTCCTGGTGGCATTACACGCACGGCATCCCCTACCCGGCAACGGAAGATTCGATGGCCGCGATCCTTCCGCAGGTGCCCGACCTCAACTATCGTTTCGAACTCAGGAATTACTGGCTCGATCACTGGGATGCCCACCGTATCCGCCTGCAGATCGACGCAGCCGCGGAGTGGGCGCATCAGAATAATGTTCCGCTGATCTCAAACGAATTCGGGGTCTACCGCGAGCATGTTGACCCGGCCTCGCGCATGAACTGGATTCGCGACGTGCGCACTGCCTTCGAAGCCAACAACATCGGCTGGACCATGTGGGATTATCGCGGCGGCTTCGGCGTCGTCTACAAGCAGGATGGCCAGCCCGCCAAGGTGGACGACAAAGTCGTTGAGGCGCTGGGGCTGAAGGCGAAGTAGAGCGCGAATCGCAGTTCAGCAAAATTCTGCGAAGCATTCCGGGGGATGCGCTCTCTCCCGAAGCCGAAGTGCGCGCTCTGAGCGGCGAATTAATGCGCAAAGCGGCGGGATGGCTTTGCGCAGCGGATAGAGGATGTGCCCCGCTAACCTCGCCAGCCCCGCTGCCTGCGTCACTTGCCCACGTAGCTCACGCGCCAGATCGAATGTGACCCGTCGTCTGAGACAAAGAGCGAACCATCTGGTCCGACTGCTACGCCCACCGGCCTGCCCCATACCTTGCCGTCTGGTGTGACGAAGCCTGTGAGAAAGTCCTCATACTCGCCGGTTGCGTGGCCGTCATGCATCGGCAGCCGGATGACCTGGTAGCCCGCCCGCTGCGCGCGGTTCCACGAGCCGTGCTCCGCCGCAAAACCGTCGCCTTTGTACTCGGCAGGGAACTGCGAGCCCTCGTAGAACAGCATCTCCAGCGACGCAAAGTGGGGATTGACCAGAATGTCCGGCGTCAGCACTTTCGACTGCAGCTCCGCATGCTTGCCCACGTGGCGCGGGTCCTGCACGCCGCCCTTTGCTCCGCCCATGTAGAACCATGGCCAGCCGTAGAAGCCGCCTTCCTGAATGTGCGTGACATAGTCGGGCACAAGATTATTGCCCAGGCCATCGCGCTCATTGGTGGAGCACCAGAGCTCGCCGGTGATGGGGTTGATGGCCTCGCCGACGCAGTTGCGAATGCCCCACGCGTAGACCTTTACGAATTTGCCTTCAGGGGTGAACTGCAGCACGTTGGCGCGATGAAACTCCTCCGGGTGCGTATCGGGGTCGTCGATATTCGAGTGCGAACCGACGGAGGCAAAGAGCTTCGTGCCGTCCTTTGAGAATGCCAGGTCGCGTGTCCAGTGACCGCCGCCGCGCAAACGGCCGCCGCCCGGCAGCTCGGCGAGCGCCTGCTTCGGGCCGGCCGCCTTCAAATCGCCGGGGTGATAGGGGAAGCGGGAGATGCCGTCCGTCTCGCCGATATAGACCCACTGCGGATTCGGTCCCAGCGGATAAAAGGCGATGCCGAAGGGTTCATGCAGTCCCTGGGCGAAGACGCCCGTCTCTCTCGGCTTGCCATCGGGGCCCACGCCGCGAAAAACCCTGATCTTGCCGGTTGCGCTCTCGGCAAGAAACAGATCGCCATTGGGCGCGAAGCGAATGAGCCGCGGGTTGTCGAGGCCGCTCTCGTATAAATCCACTTTGAAGCCCTTCGGCGCGATGGGCCACGCATTCGCGGGTCGCGGAACCGTCGTGGGCCCGTTATCGACCGATTGATCCTCCATGGGGCCGGGCAAGTCCGCAACGGTGAGGTGACGGCGCGTGCCGGGCGCCTGATGGGCCGCATCTGTAAAGGCATCCTGGCCGGTCAACACGGAACCGATGGCCTGCTGGGCAGCCGCGAATGCGCAGGAAAGAAAACAGGACAGAAAGAAGGAGGCGACAACCGGCGTTGCAACCCTCAGTGACAGTCGCATAAATCCTCTCGTTTGAGTGAACTCGAAGCCCCGCAGTGTCGTTCATTCGCGGCGTTTTCCACTCTACTACAGGCGGCGGGGTGCTCCTTGAAAGCGCAAAAGGGAAAGCCGCCGGGCAATTGATCGAGGGGACGATCAAGCACTCCGGCGGCTTGGGCAGATAGAGGAAAGAAAGCAGCTCTCAGGAAAGCTACTTCAGATTCAGATGCATGAAAGCGCGTTTGGGTTACTGCGTTTCTGCGGAGTTTTGTGTTGCCGTGGCCAGGCTGGCAAGCGACGCCGGAGAAAACGTGCCCGTGACCACCACGCGATCCCGCTTCTGGGAAACCTGGGCTGTGGAAACAAGTTGCTTGAGACCGTCGTTGGCCGGGCCATTGCCCAGGCCGCCCACCACGCCCCGCGCCAGCATCACCAGCATCTGCAGCCTGGCTGCCTGGTTCGCAGCATCGGTTTCGCTGGGTGCGAGCTCTTCAACGCGTACCTTCAGCGTGCCGACCAACGGCAGCGACGGCGTCAGGCTTGCAACAAAGATCGCCCCATCTTTAAGCGGCAGGGAGATTCCAAAAACCCTGATCGCCCCACTCTCAGAGAAGGGCAGCCCGATCTGCCCGATGCCCCAGGCGAAGGAGAGCAGCGGCACCTCGTGGTAGTGGCGCGAGAGCAACGTGGAGCCGGCAAAGGGCAGCGCGGCTGTTCTATGCCGGTCGATGATGGAGTGGATTTGCTCGGCAGTGGGTGTGTTGCTTACGGCGAGGGTGTCATAGCCGATCTGGACCGCACGCACCGTGCGCCCTTCCGAGGGCACGTCGTAGATGGTGTGTCCGGCGTAGACCTCACGCGACGCAGCGTGCGCATCGAGCCAGTCGTTCAGCCGCTTGCCCGTGAGCTTGCCCACCAGCACCATGGAGTAGGCGACCGGGCCATTGGGGCCGTTGGGGTCCGGCATGCGGTGCAGAGCAATCGCGGCCTGGTCCAGGTCGCGCTCCCAGTCGATGCCGGTAGCGTCCACAAACTCCTGGTACTCGGGCACCCGCTCGGGGGCCTTGAGCTGCTTGTGAGCAAAGGCGCGAAAAGGCTTGAGGTTGACGTAGACGATGCCGTCGGACTCAGGCAGCAGACGCGCAGCCTCCGGCGGGGCCTTGGAGCGCAAAAACACAGCCACGGCCAGCAAGAGCAGGACCGCGGCCACAATTAAAAGCGTTCTTCGCGTGCGTCTGTGCATTGTCGGCTAATTGCCTGCCTCGCATACAGAATAGCGGAGCGGCGCACAGAGCTTGTTGGAAGTTATTCGTTTCAGTTCTTGACCGTCATTGCGTCCGAATCCACGGCTTTCTTGCCGGTAATACCTTCCAGTCCTGCCAGCAGGCCGCGATAGTCGCTCTTGTCGGCCTGAAACGCGAGGCCGCCCTTCTTGCCGCCGTCATCCCAGGTAAGTCCGATGAAATGCTTCTTTGACTTAGTCAGCGCCAGCAATGCGCCGATGCCGAGCGAGATGACAGCAACGCCAATCGCAGCTCCGATGCGTCTGTGCACGTCCTGACCGTAGCTGATTTCCGTTACCGACGCGGCCGGAATCAAAATGACGTCTTCTTTGTCTTTCGTGATCCGTATGTTGGACCCGTCGATGTACAGCTTCATTTGAGTGCCGGCTTTGGCGTTCTGCAGCGAGCCGCCGTCATAGTTAACCTTGTAGCTGCTGTCACCGGCAATCGCGACAACTGGAAATAGCAGGCACAGAAAAACAGACAGGAGTTTCTTCATAACTCTCCCCCAAGGCAAACAAATTTGTGAACCGTAAAGTGCGTCCACCTTACCACTCTGGATGGAAAGTGCGTAGTCTCGTTTCTTGACATGGAAGCGATCTGGTAACAAGCTCATTCATGCGACCTCCTCAGCCGCATGCAAAAACGCCCGCCACGCATTGTGCGCAGCGGGCGTTTGCAATTTATCTCGAAAGTAAATGCGGGACGGCTTCGTGGAGTTATTGCGTGACCGTTTTCACCCGGTCTCCCGTCTGGAAGCCCGAGCCTGACACGGGTGTGCAGATCGCCGATACATCGTCGACATCGGTGGCCTTCACCACGCCCACTGTCGTCGTGAGCCGGCGCAGCACATTGCCTGTTGCCGGGTCTTTGATCTCCTTGGTCACGCGCAGCACATCAAACTGGTCGCCTACCTTGATGCCGGCTTTTCCGCCCACGTTCAGAATCACCTGACCGCCGTCGACCGCAGCCACAACTCCCTCGACAACCACAGTGCGCACCGCGACCTTGGACGTCTGCGACACAAGGTTCGTCGCCAGTTGATCGACCGCGGCTTTCGTTGCCTCGCCAATGATCGTCGATTGAAAATTGCTGGACCCGAAGTCGGCGTGACCGCCGCCCCATCCGTTCCAGTTGCCGCCGCTGCCCAGCATCGATGTGCTTGACCGGCTCGATTGGCCGGTTCCGTCGGCCACCGCCAGAATCTCGCCCGTGTCAATGTTGATGACGCGCGCCGTGATTGCCACGTTGGCCTTGGTGTTCGAGTGGCCAAAGCCACCGATGCCGTATCCGTGCCAGTTGCCGCCGCCACCGCCGATGTTCCTGTTCTTGGTTTCATTGCCGAACTCGGTGATGCTGCCTTCAACAATTGCGTCCACGCCAAGCAGCCTGCCGATCTTCGCGGCGCTGGCTGGGTTTGCCCGGTCCGAGTTCGAGAAATTCTGTTCGGCAAGGATCTTGTCCAGCGCCTTGCGCTCGATCACCGAGTAGGAGCCATCTCTCACCAGGCCCGTCACCAGCAGGTCGACAATTCCCTGGCCAACGTCGACGTTTGTGCCGAACATTGCCGAAGATCGCGCTCTGCACCGTTCCGTAATCGAAATCGAGTATGGCGATGCGCGGTTTGCGCGGTGGCGCAGTCTGAGATTTTGCGGGAACAGCGAGGGCCCAAGCCATCAAAACCAGCCCGGCTGTGCAGGCAGGTAACAACTTATGCACACTCATTTGGTCTTACCTCTGGCGAATTTAGCTTTGCAGCAAGATTCCCCGCAGCCGTGTTCGTCTGTCAAGTTAAAACGTTCAAAAACCCATGCTAAGCAGCGCCTTTTCACGGTTTGCCCCGCCTGCGGCAGTATGCTAATCTTGACTTCTGTGCCGTGGTCTGCGTGGTGCGGGAGTGTGCTCGCGCTTTCCATCGGTTTCCGGGGATAAGTTTCCGGGGTGGATCGGGCAAAGCCAGTGGATTTCTGGATTTGCAAAGAGGGCTGGCGTAGCTCAGCTGGTAGAGCATCTGATTTGTAATCAGAGGGTCGGGGGTTCAAATCCCTTCGCCAGCTCCACTCATCAGAAATAGCTTCCGGAGCCCAAAACGGCAGCAGGTTTGGACCGGCGTTGGAGTTGTTAAGGCGCTGGATCTGTCCTCCGCGGTGATCCCACTGAGGTGCATGCTCCGACAGGCCGGAGAATTCCGGGTGGGGCAGTATGCGCAAGATGGGTTTCGATTGGCAAGGGCAGTTGCGGTGTTCCGGAGCAGATTTTCGTCGCCGGGTGTAAGGAATGAAGTTGGGCACAGGTGGCCGAGTGGTTAATGGCAGCAGACTGTAAATCTGCCGCTCTTTGGAGCTACGGAGGTTCGAATCCTCCCCTGTGCACCACGATTCGAGGCTGAAAGATTTGAGGCATTGAAATGCGCGAAGAGCCGCGGGCAACATCGAACGCAGCTTTAAATCGCGACAGAGTTGAGCGCACAGGGTCAGACCTTGCAAAGCGGTATCCGGTGGCTCTTGCGTTGTATGCGGTTTTGGCAGTGCTGGTCTGGTTCGTCATGGACGCGAGCAAGGTGCTCGTGATGGGAAGACCGGTGGAGTTAAGGCTGGTTCCGCTTATCGTTATCGGGGGCTTGGCGCTGCGTACGGTTTTGGCCGTACAGGCGGACAGGATCCGGCGCGATGGCGAAGGAAAGGGCGGCAGTTAGACTTTCAGGCGCCCGGCGGGTTTTGCAGAAAGAGCTGATGTAGCTCAGTTGGTAGAGCACTCCCTTGGTAAGGGAGAGGTCACCGGTTCAAGCCCGGTCATCAGCTCCAGAAGGTTCAGCGGACGGCGCTTCGCCGTGCTAGCAACTGGAAGCTAGCGGCTAGAAGCTGTTTTCGAGGCGGGAGTAACTCAGTGGTAGAGTCACAGCCTTCCAAGCTGTTGGTCGCGGGTTCGATCCCCGTCTCCCGCTCCATGGTTTTTGAGGTTGCACCGGACTGAGCAGGGAACGGAGCAGGGAAACGATGTTCGAGCAGGCGACAATCGCCGTTCAGGATGAGCAGGGCTTCAGAAAGCTGCATGCGCTGGTGGATGCGGCCTTTGATCAGCGGGATGTGGATGTCTTGCTGAGTCGTACGCTCAGAGCCGGGTTGCGGATTCGCAACTTTGAGGCAGTGCTCAAGCGCGGGCTTCTGGGCAAGGATGCACCGGCACTTTATGCGGCGCTTCCGGTTTCTGACCAGGCCCTGACCCGCGAGCGCTACCTGCGGCTGGTGGAAGCAGTGCCGCTTGAATCGCGGCAGAGGTATTTCAGGGCCTACGCCTATTATTGAGGCGGGGCTCCACAGTTTTTTGCTCCGGGTGATGCCGGAGCGGTTGAAGAAAAAGTCAAACGGAAGGAATGGATTGGCATGGCGAAGGAAAAGTTTGACCGTTCGAAGCCGCACGTGAACGTGGGAACGATAGGACACATCGACCACGGTAAGACGACGTTGACGGCGGCAATCACGAAGGTATTGTCGAAGCACAACCCGAAGATCGCGTTCCGTTCGTTCGACTCGATTGACAACGCGCCGGAAGAGCGGGAGCGTGGTATCACGATCGCGACGGCGCACGTGGAGTACGAGACGGCCAACCGTCACTACGCGCACGTCGACTGCCCCGGTCACGCCGACTACATCAAGAACATGATCACGGGCGCAGCGCAGATGGACGGCGCAATTCTCGTCGTTGCGGCGACCGATGGACCGATGCCGCAGACCAAGGAGCACGTTCTGCTGGCCCGCCAGGTAGGCGTGCCGTACATCGTGGTCTTTCTGAACAAGTGCGATGCGGTTGAAGACGCGGAGCTGATCGACCTGGTGGAGATGGAAGTGCGCGAGCTTCTGACCAAGTACCAGTTCCCGGGCGACGATGTTCCGGTGGTGCGTGGCTCGGCTCTTGGGGCGCTGAACGGCGAAGCCCAGTGGGAAGCGAAGATCGACGAGCTGATGGATGCGGTGGACAAGAACGTTCCGCAGCCTGACCGCGCGATCGACCTTCCGTTCCTGATGCCGATCGAAGATATTTTCTCGATCTCGGGCCGTGGCACAGTGGTGACGGGCCGTATCGAGCGGGGCAAGGTGAAGGTGGGCGAGGAAGCCGAGATTGTTGGCTTCCGCGAGACGCGCAAGACGGTCGTGACGGGCGTTGAGATGTTCAAGAAGCAGCTGGACGAAGGTCTGGCGGGCGACAACGCTGGACTTCTTCTGCGCGGCATTGCCAAGGAAGACGTGGAGCGCGGGATGGTGTTGGCCAAGCCTGGCTCGATCACGCCACACACCAAGTTCAAGGGCGAGATTTACGTTCTGTCGAAGGAAGAAGGTGGCCGTCATACGCCGTTCTTCAAGGGATATCGTCCGCAGTTCTACTTCCGCACGACGGATGTGACGGGAGTGGCGGAGCTTCCCGAGGGCACGGAGATGGTGATGCCGGGCGACAACGTTCAGCTTGTGGTTGAGCTGATCACTCCGGTGGCCATGGAGAAGGGCTTGCGCTTTGCAATCCGCGAAGGCGGACGCACCGTCGGCGCCGGCACTATCTCGGAAATTATCAAGTAACAGTTTCAGGGGACAGTGATCGGCCCTTCAAGGCAGGTCACTGCTAACTGACTTCTGAAAGAAGGATAAACATGCGGGAAATCGTTACATTGCAGTGCACCGTGTGCAAGGAGCGCAACTACTCGACGACGAAGAACAAGAAGACGACCACTGGCCGTCTCGAGTTCTCGAAGTTCTGTAACCGCTGCCGCAAGCACCAGGCGCACAAGGAAACGAAGTAACTCGACAGTGATCAGTTGTCGGGGATCAGGGTTCAGCAAGCAAGGCCCCCTGATCACTGGCTGCTGAAACTGCCTCTAGGGGCGTAAGCTCAACGGTTAAACTGTCGGTCTCCAAAACCGAACTTGGGGGTTCGAATCCCTCCGCCCCTGCCAGTATCAGTAAGATGTATGCTTCCGGCAATGACGTCGAAAGCGAAGGATTAGAAGTATGGCAAGCAAGGCAGCAATCGAAAAGGGCGAGCAACGCTCCAACAAGCTGCAGGAATCGGGCGCATTGGCCAATGTTTCTCAAGGCGCACTTGGCTTTTGGGACAACACCGTCCGTTTCCTCAGTGATGTCCGCGCAGAGATGCGCAAGGTCGTGACTCCCACCCGCAAGGAGGTCGAGAGCACCACGTCGGTAGTCATTTTGACGGTCTTTCTCTTCGGCTTCTTTTTCTTTGTAGTGGATCTGGTTTTTAATCGGGCGCTGCAACTGGTGCTGGCCAAACTGGGCGGAGTTCACTAAACCTCGGCGCTCTGGAATCGAGAACGGAATGGCAGAAGAACTGGAACAATCCGCCGAACCACAGCCGGAGCGCAACGAGCGCTTCAAGTGGTACATCCTGCATGCCTATTCGGGCTTTGAGCGCAAGGTGCGCGAGTCCATCGAGAGCCGCGTGTCGGCCTTCGGGCTGCGGGACCGGGTCGGTCGCGTGATGATTCCCACCGAGCCCGTCACCGAGATCATCAACGGCAAGAAGCGCACCGTCGAGCGCGTCTTCCTGCCCGGCTATGTTCTCGTCGAAATGGAACTCGACAACAACCTCTGGCATGTGCTCAAAGACACGCCCAAGGTTACCGGCTTTCTGGGCACCGGCGACAAGCCTGTCGCGCTCTCTGAAGAAGAAGTCAGCTCTATTCTCTTCCGCTCCGAGACCTCGAAGGATAAGCCGCGTCTCAAGATCAAGTTTGAGAAGAACGAGTCCGTCCGCATTACCGACGGGCCCTTTGCCAACTTCAACGGCGTGGTGGACGAGATCAACGAAGATCGCGAGACCCTCAAGGTGATGGTCACGATCTTCGGCCGCTCGACGCCCGTCGAACTGGAATTCGGCAAGGTTGAAAAGATTGAGTAGTTGAAGGTCGAAAAGATTGAGTCGTTGGTACAGCTTCTAGCTACTAGCTTCCAGCTTCTAGCCAGTCGCCCACCTAGCAGGGCCCTGGTTCCAAGCGAACGCTAAAGCGCCAACACCAAAATTTGCAAAGGAATGACCAGTTGAAAGCTAGCAGCTAGGAGCTAGCGGCTGGTTCCAAAGGAAACAATGGCACCTCCGAAGAAAGTAACAGCCCAAGTCAAGCTGCAGATCGAAGCCGGCAAGGCGACGCCTGCACCCCCGGTCGGCCCCGCGCTCGGCCAGGCCCAGGTCAACATCATGGAGTTCTGCAAGCAGTTCAACGCGCGCACGCAGAACAAGGAGATGGCCGGACTCATCATCCCCGTCGTCATCACCGTCTATGCTGACCGCTCCTTCACCTTCATCACCAAGACGCCCCCCGCGGCCGTCCTGCTCAAGAAGGCTGCCGGTCTCGCCAAGGGCTCCGGCACGCCCAACAAGGACAAAGTGGGCAAGGTGACCGAGAAGCAGGTGCGCGAAATCGCCACCACCAAGATGCCCGACCTCAACGCCGGATCGGTTGACGCGGCCGTCAAGAGCATCAAGGGCACAGCCCGCTCCATGGGCATCGAAGTCGTCGCCTAGCGGCAAACCAGCTTCACCAGCCTCAATAGAAAGGCCCTCCCGCTTGGGAGGGCCTTTCGCGTTCTGCCTTGGGCTTCGGTTACTTCGCCGGCGGCGTGAAGACAGTTTCGTGCTTGCGGCCCGGTTCCGGCTTGGGCTTGGGTTTCGGTGCTTTTTTCGTTTCCTTCTTGCCTTTATCTTTGTTTCCCATGCGTCTCAGCATGACACAATCCCCGCATGCCGCGAAAGCCAAAGCGGGAATTGTGTCACCTCCTTCTACTTGCCTGACCCTTCCGCCGCCGGTGTCAACTGGTCGTGGTTGAGGATCGCGTTGAAGACCAGCCCGTAGGTGCCGAGGGTTTCGCCGCGATAGATCGGGTTGTTGCCGAAGAGCAGCACGTTGCCCTGGCCAAGGTGTGCATCCACCACCACCGCGTGCTCCGCGATCGAGCCGCCCTTATCGAGCAGTCCGTCGAGTAGCAGGCCCTTGTTGTCCGCAAAGCGCAGAATCACGTTCGGGCGCATCGCTTTGGGAATCAGCAGCAGATTGTTCCGCTCCTCGTCCTCGTTGAGCTTCTTCGCCTCCCAGGGCTGCTGCTTGGTCAGCGCTTCGGCCTCTGCGCCTGTGCGTCCTTCTGGCTGGTCGCTGTCTTCCACGCTGCCGCGCCCGGTGGGCCGCTCGCTGTAGGGATCCATCAGCATGCGTCCGCCGCCGCGGTTGAGTGTATTGCTCACGTTAAACACCATGCCGTTCGCGCTCATCACCGGAACGCTTGTGCCGTAGCCAAAGGCAACCGGGCTTTCGCGATCTACGAAGACCGTGTTCAGCACCGTGCCCACCACGCGCGCATCGCCGTGCGGGGCAACGCTTACGCCGGGGGCCAGTCCCGACTCAATCGCAAACTGCGCCGTGTCTTCGCAAGTGATCAGCAGACCACCCTGCTCGATGAACTGCTTGAGGTGCGCGAGCCCGTCATAGCCGAGGCCCGGGCGGATATCCGGGGTGCTGTCGATTCTGCCCAGGTTCGGCGTCAGCTCCGACTTCTCCCAGGGCATTGCGTTATTCCACATGGGCAGGCCATTGATGATCTGCGTGGTGGAAGAGCGACCGACAGGCGCGAAGATAATTACATCGTACTTCGCCTTCAGGTCAGCTTCCTTCGCCACCGTCTGCGTGCTGATGTAGTCAAATGGAACGCTTTCGCTGTCGAGCGCATAGCGCCACCAGCCTTCCGTCTGGGTCGCGATCCATGTATGCATCATGGCGATGCGCGGCGCCGTGACTGCATGCGTCGGCACCCCTGGGACAACACTCAGACGCGTGCCGTCGAGCGCCAGGTCATGCAGCGTGCTCGTCACCTTCTCATCGGCGACGTCTGAAATCAGCAGTGAGCCGGCAGGGAAGTGTTTCTCGCCTGCATCAAAAGGCTTTTCGGTCGCCTTGATCGTTGCGCCTTTGAGTTTGTAGACGAGTCCCAGCAGCGAGACCTGTCCGTTGTTGGCGACTGCTACCGTCGTGCCTGCTCCGTCGAGCTTGCCTGCGAGCGTTGCGGGATCGTCCAACGGCTTCATGTCGGCCTTGAGAATCGCGTCGTCTTTCACCCGCACCACCGGCACGTTGAAGAGCTGCGTGAACGACCATCCCGTATCGTCATACGGATGCTTCTGTGGATCGTCCGGAGCCCAAAACTGGCGGTCGAGCAGGGCATCGGCGATGCGCGAATACGGCTGATCCATGCGCACCACAATGCTGCCTGCGGGAAAGCTCTGTTCCTTCGGCTTGTCGCCGCGCTTTTCGCCCGGCACCTTCGTGGTTGTCGCGGCAGAAAGCTGCTGCAGCTCCACATGCTGCAGCTTCAGCACCTTAAGCAACTCCACCGTACGGTTCGCAGCAGCCGCGTCCGGCGCAATCACGTAAGCCGAAGGCCCTTCGAGCGTTGGTTTCAGAATGCTGCGCTTGCTCTTGGTGTAGTAGTTCTCGAGGAAGTGGTGGGTGTGCTGCGAGAAGTAGGCAAGCGTCGTCAGCAGCGCCGTCTGCTCGTAGTTGTTGTTATCGCGCTGCGACCAGGTCACCGTCGGCAGCGGGGGATTCTGCCGGTACCATGTGCGCGAATATTCCTCGGGGTCTAGAATCCGCTTCTCGGTATCGGCGCCGCCGTTGCCAAAGGTCTCGTAGAGGCGGCTTATGCCGTTGTGCATCGCCGCGAGGAACATCAGGTATCCGGGGCTCCAGGTGTCGAAGTCGCCGTGAGTAAAGACGCCGGGCATCCCGAAATTCTGCATCTGGGCCACGTTATTCCAACCCAGCTCGGCCCACTCGTCGGAGAGGATCGGATCGACCCATGCGTTATACGGCCCGTCGCCCACCGTGTTGTCGTAGAGGAAGGGAACCGACTCATGCAAATCGTGCAGCACCTGCGCATGCCAGCCCACGTAGGTGTTCAGCACATTGCGCGTCAGGTCCAGCGTCATGCCCATTGCGTCGCGGTTGTTGTCATGCGCCACATAGTGGCCCCAGTAGAGCAGGTGCGGCCATTTCTGGTCCGGGTGCGCGCGATGCCATTTGTAGATGTCCACCATGCGGTCGCGGCCATCCACTTCCACCACCGGCGTAATCAACACGATCATGTGCGAGCGTATGAACTTGATGTAGGGCGAATCATCCACCGCCAGCCGGTAGGCCAGCTCCATCAGCGCCGTCGGCGCGCCGGTTTCGGGGGAGTGAATGGTTCCCGTGATGTAGTAAACCGGCCACGACTTGTCGATCAGCGCCCGCGCCTTTGCGTCGTCCATGCCGATGGTGCGCGGGTCGGCCAGTTGCGCCAGTCGCGCATCATTCTCTTTGGCGTTATTCAAGAGCTCGGGATCGGCAATGGCCGCCGCGATCATCTCGCGGCCCTCTTCCGTGTGCCCGATCGTGAAGACCTTGACTCGCGGGCTCGATGCTTCCAGCTGCCGGAAGTACTTGTAGACGTCTTCCGCGTAGGGCAGCATATTCGGCGCGCCCGAAACGTCTCCCAGCACCTTCTCCGGCGTCGGCACGGTTTTCGATGCCGGCAGGTAATTTACCAGCGGCGAAATGAATTCCTTGCCCGTGGTGTATTTCAGAATTTGATCCGTGTAGTGCTGATCCACCGGCTGCTTCGGATCGCGTGCAAAGGTGCTATTCAAATCCTGGGCCAGGGTCATTTGCGTTGTGGAACTCAAGACAACGGAAGCAAGGAATACGGCCAGCCTGAAGGGTTTCATGGTCCTCATTTCGAAATTAGTCGCACAGCAGGCGTCCGGGGCATCGATCACGCCTCGCAGGTTCGCTGAAGGGCTTTTAATTGCTTGACGGGCGATGCCGCCAAAAAGCCGCCAACACGCTTGGAATACGCCTGTGTTTTCCCAACTATAAGCGGTCGCCCCCGCCGGTCCCAACAGCAAAAACCTCGGGCGGGCCCGCGCCCCTACGGGACCAATACGGATGAGCCGCTTTCCGTCTCGTGCTTCACGGCCTCGAGGGCCCCGTTTGCCTCTTCCAGAGGAAAGGTCACGACTGAGGGGGCAAAGTCGATCTCCTGCGCCAGCGCCACAAAGTCGCGTGCATCCTGCCGTGTCATATTGGCCACGCTGCGGATCTGGCGCTCGCCCCATAGCAGCCTGTCGTAGTCAAAGGCGGGCATCTGGTCCAGGTGAATCGCATTGATTGCGACCACGCCGCCCTTGCGCAGGGCTGAGAGAGCGTTGACAACCACCTTGCCGCTCGGCGCAAAAGTCACGGCACGATCGAGTTCCATCGGCGGTTTCGCATCTTCGTCTCCCACCCATACGGCGCCGCGCGCCTCGGCCGCCTTGCGGTGCTGCTCGCCCCGCGTGACTACGTAGACCTCGCAACCCCATGCATTGAGCACTTTGATCGCCAGCGATGCCGAGCTGCCGAAGCCGTAGAGGCCAACGCGCTCGCCTCGCTGCACGCCAGCCACGCGCAGGCTGCGGAAGCCGATGATCCCGGCGCAGAGCAGCGGGGCGATTTGGGCGGGCGGTGGATTCCCCTGCAGGGGAATGGCAAAGTCGGCCCGCGCCGTCACGTACTCGGCATATCCACCGTTCACCGTGTACCCGGTGAAGACAGGGCGGTCGCACAGGTTCTCCATTTCGTGGCGGCAGAACCAGCACTCGCCATCGACGCCGCCCATCCACGAGATGCCAACGCGCGAACCCACCGCAGGTCCGCCGTCGGCACCCTTCACCACCTCGCCCACGATCTGATGCCCCGGCACAATCCTGCCGGCGAGCGGAGGCAACTCGCCTTCCACAATATGCAGATCGGTGCGGCAGACGCCGCATGCCAGCACCTTCAGCAGGATCTGCCCCGCGCCTGGCTCGGGCAATGGCAGCTCCTCAACCTCAACCCATCTGCGCGGTCCTGCTCGCCCCACGTCGTAAACGGCTGCTCGCATCGTTTTCCTCCGTATAAATCCTTCCCGGTTGCAGAACTTTTCTTGCTGCAATGTTCCACAATGACTCCAGTTACTAACTCCGCCGTCCACCATAATTGCGGGTTTTTATCGGCTCTAGCTCCTCAGTTATCTCGACTGCAGGTAGGCAGTTGGTTCTTGCAAATAAATTGGAGTAAGTTCTGAAGAACCGTCATATACTAGCGATTCATCGCGTTTCTAACGCCGTGAATAAATTGACTTATGCTGGAAGGGAATTCACCCGAACCGGCACCCTGAAGTTTGTTCCATTTTCCCCGCTGTCAGCAGAGTTTCACGCAGCAGAGGCCATGCTTGCGCTGGAGCGACAATGCAAGAAGCAACTGGAACCCTGAAAGTCCTGATTGCCGACGACGAACGCGTCATAGCCAATACACTCACACTCATTCTCAACACAAGCGGCTACGATGCCCAAGCGGTTTATAGCGGAGAGAAGGCGCTCGAACTGGCGCGCGAGCTCAACCCCGATGTCCTCATCTGCGACGTCATTCTGGGCGGTATCACCGGCATCGACGTGGCAATCCACATGGCACAGCTGCAGCCCGCCTGCAAGGTTATCCTCTTCTCAGGCCAGGCGGCCACCGCCGATCTTCTTGAGCGCGCCGAAGCGGAAGGCCATTTCTTTGAGATTCTTGCAAAACCCATTCATCCCAAAGTGCTGCTCGACTACCTCGAGCGTTTCAGCGCCTCTCGCAGCAATGCTTGAGCATCCAGACGGAAGGCTGCGTGCGGGCAGCAGCTTTTCAACGCCGGCAGTGAAGAGGATTCTCCGGACGATGGAAATGATCCGTTTGATCATTTCCTGATCAAAACGCCGTATTTATGCTTTTCATTTCTTCTACCTGGCACGTTGAGCCTGCCAGCCGAGCGACACAAATCGATTTAGTAATTTTTCCTATTTTCATCTTTCCAGTGAGTTGAAATTTATTTTTCTTCCTGATTAAAACCGCAGCTATTTGCAGCAGACGCGAGTTGCATTTGGCCTTGAAGTAGCCGACAATCTACTTCTAAGGAAAGTTCTGAGTTATCCGCGGGCGGGAAAGTACCAAGCCCTCTGACTGCCAGAACTAACAGGTCAAGCCGAAGTCGTCCCTAACCGTAGAGATCGCCCGGCAAAGAACCGCAAGAGTTCGTGTCATAGTTGTTCGTCCCGTAGTTGAAAGATCGATTCGCCTCACGGCTCTGTACGTTGTCGTTGCCCATCCCATCTCAATTTCAGATAAGGATTGAATGCTTTCTAAAGGCAAAGCTCTGCGCGTCCTCGTCGCTGACGACGAAAGAATGATTGCAAACACCCTTGCGCGAATTCTCAATGCCAGTGGTTTTGAAGCTAACGCTGTTTACAGCGGAGAAAACGCCGTGGAGGCAGCGAAGGCGCTCCCCCCGGACGTCCTGATCACGGATGTTGCGATGCCAGGCATCAATGGCATCGACGCGGCAATCAACATTCAATCTTTCGCGCCGAACTGCCGCATCATACTTTTCTCAGGTCAGGCTTCCACGGCCGACCTGTTGGAGAGAGCCGAAGCCAAAGGCCACCACTTCGAGATTCTCACCAAGCCCGTGCACCCGCAGGTGCTGCTCGATCATCTGGCCGCAGCCGTCTAAACCTACTGGCCGGCGGTTGTTTCCGTCGGCGTCACATAGACCTGCTGCGGGAAGTAAACCTTCCGATCCGTCCCGCCCGCGTTCAAACTCATCGACTGCACCTCCGCCTTCCCCTTGAGAGGTGCGGCGAAGCTCAGCCTGTACTGGTTGTCAAAACGCACCCGCAGGTCCTTGAAGTAGGGCGCAAACGAAACCGGATTGCCAATCCCTTGCCAGTAGCTTGTGCCACCTGTCGCCTGGGTCACCAGGTTCAGCAGGCTCTGGCCCGCATTGCTCATGGAGTCCGAGGCATCGAAGCGCCCGCGACTGGTCCAGTAGATGGAGTACACCACCAGCCCAGCCCGAACCGAATCATTGATTGCGCTCTGCACATACGGGTTGTTGGGGTCGAAGCCGGGGTTGTAGTTATCCACGCCATCGGTGACCATCACCACCTCGCGCCGCGCTGCGGGGTCATGCGATGGCCAGTTTTTTGCCAGATCAGAGAGGCAGAAATACGGGCTTCCGTTCGTGCCCGCGCCGCCCGCCGGCAGGCGCAGTCCTTTGAGCACCTGCGCTGGGTCTGAAGACAGCGGGCCTTCGAGCGCGGCGCGTCCGTTCTCCATATACGCGATCGTCATCTTTGCGTCCGAGGGCATCTCCTTCACAAAGTTCTCCATCTCCCCCATCTGCGTTCCCAGCGATGCGCGTGCTGAGCCGTCGATCAGCAGCACCAGCTCCAGCGGACTCGCAGCGCCTCGCGCAGGCGTCCAGCCCGTCACGCTCGATTCGTTCCTGTTGAGTCTTACCCGCAGATCCTGGGCCTGCAGTTTTAAGGGCGCTTCGTCCTTTTCACCAGGCATCACCGTAACAATCGCCCGCCCCTGGCCCAGGTCATTGGCGGCCAGGGCAACTGCCGGCGCCGTTAGAGCCGATGCTCCCAAAAGCACAGCCATAAATCCATTCAATTTCATCCACTTACCCTCCGCACGGCTAGAGCCTTCCAGCCCAACTGGACAGCAATGATCAAGGCGGAACGGCGGGCCGGTTTAGTCTTTATAGATGCATTTCCATACGGAATGTTGTGGCGGAGCGTACCCGAACCCTGCTAGTGGGCCCAAACGGACCCGCTAGCAGATCCAAGGTCCCTTGCACATGAAGTGCCATTCCGCTATCATTCATAGACATACCCGGAGTGTGTTTCCGGGTGTCAATTGCACCACGGCTTCTGGATCTGTTCGAGTGCGGCGCATAGCCCACTCCGGATTCCCCATAATGCGGGGCTGGCAGCGGCGGTGGGAGACGAGGGAAGAATGGCCAAAGTCAGCAAGAATATTGCGAAGGCGCGCGCCGCTGTTACCAAGCTGGCGTATCAGCTGCCTGAAGCTGTCGATCTGCTTAAGCAGGTCAAGTATGCCAAGTTCGATGAAACCGTAGACCTCACGTTGCGCCTGGGCGTTGATACGCGCCATGCCGATCAGATGGTCCGCGGAACCGTTGTGCTGCCGCACGGCCTGGGCAAGACCAAGACCGTTGCCGTGATCGCCACTGGCGATCGCCAGAAGGAAGCGACCGAAGCGGGCGCCGACTTCGTCGGCGGCGAAGAGATGGTTGAAAAGATCCAGAAAGAAAACTGGACCGATTTTGACGCCCTCATCGCCACGCCCGACATGATGAAGGTGGTAGGTCGTCTGGGCAAGGTGCTCGGTCCCAAGGGTCTCATGCCCAATCCCAAGACCGGCACCGTCACCTTGGATGTTGCCTCGGCAGTCAAGGAAATCAAGGCCGGCAAGATCGAGTTCCGCGCCGACAAGACCAGCCTGGTGCACGTGCCTGTAGGCAAGCTCAGCTTTTCAGCAGAGAAGCTGGTTGAGAACGCCTCGACGGTGATTGTCACGATCGTGCGCGCCAAGCCTTCGGCAGCCAAGGGCAAGTACATCAAGAGCGTTACGCTGAGCTCCACCATGGGCCCCGGCGTCCCGCTGGATGCGGCCATGGCAGAAGCCTCGGGTAAGCACTAAGGCAGTCGGTATCGGCCGGCAGATGCGCGCAGCCAGTGGCTGCAAGGCGTCTTTTCGGCTCAGGCCAGGAAAAAATTTGAGATTGAGAGCGCCTTTTTGAAGGGCGCGACCCGCTGAGGGGAGCAGGAAGATGGCGATTTCGAAAGCGAAGAAGGCAGAGAAGGTCGAGTTGCTCAAGAAGGAGCTCGCGACCTCCACAACCGCAATTATCGGCACGTTTGCCAAGCTCACCGTGGCGCAGGATTTTGCGCTGCGCAAGGTCATTCGCGAGGCGGGTGGCAAATACCGCGTGGTCAAGAACAAGCTCGCGCCCATTGCCGGCGAGGGCACCAGCATTGAGAGCGCGCTCAAGGGCCTCAAGGGCGTGAGCGCGGTGGCCTTTACTTCCGGCGATCCCGTTGCACTGGCGAAGGGCTTCGCGAAGTGGGTTGGCGAGAATGCGGAGTTTCAGTTCAAGCTGGGCATTGTCGACGGAAAGCTGCTGACGGTTGAAGACGTCAAGGAGCTGGCCACGATGCCGGGCAAGGAAGAGATTTTCTCGAAGCTGCTGTTCCTCATCAACGCTCCAGCGCAGCGGTTGGCAACGGTCATCAATGCCACCGGCCGCGATCTGGCTGTCGTTCTGGGGCAGGGCGTCGAGAAGGAAAAGTTCGCCGGGGCGGCGCAGTTCGTTCTACGCTTCGGGGATAGAGTTTTGCCGGCAAGGCGGGCAGGAAGTGCGCGGGTCTGGCGCATCGGAAACTTCCGGTCTGGCATTGCAGGCGGGGTACAAATTTTCAAAACGGTTCTGATTGGAGAAGAAAAATGGCGGATCTCGCGCAGTTGGAAGAGCAGATTGTTAGCCTGAGCCTGCTGGAAGCAGCGGCACTGGTGAAGAAGTTGGAAGAGCGCCTCGGCGTTTCGGCTGCGGCCGCGGCCCCGGTGGCTGTTGCCGGCGGCGGCGCCGGTGCGGCAGCTCCTGTTGCCGAGGAAAAGACCGAGTTCCAGGTCATCCTCAAGGACGCAGGCGCAAACAAGATCAACACCATCAAGGCGGTTCGCGAAGTCACCTCCCTCGGCCTCAAAGAAGCCAAGGATCTGGTCGACGGCGCTCCCAAGCCGCTGAAGGAAAGCGCTTCGAAGGACGAGGCCGAGGCCATCAAGAAGAAGTTCGAAGGCATCGCAACCGTCGAAGTCAAGTAAGAACGGTACAAAACTTGCAAGGCGGGTCCAGACGCGCTACGATAAACGTTGCGCGTCTTTCCGTCCCATTTCGGTTTTCTTAGGAAAAGGGTCGGACTGTTTGGCGCGTCTTGTGAAAAAGCGACAGAGCACACAGGCCTCCGCGGGCAGGAGCATGGTCAGGCACTCGGGCCGCGGATGCAATGCGAATGTGCAAGTGCTCTAGAGTCAATGGGATAACTTCCGCATTGACGGGACGGCGAGTTGCTGGCGGGCGAGCGGCAGAAGCGAGTTTTGGGAATCGGCAAGGGCAGCAAAAAGAATTCGGATGGGAGCATTGGCCACAGGCCACGCTCGTGAGGGGTTGCGTCCTTGCGAGCCTTTTGTGTCTCTAATCCTGCAGGGTAGGCGTTGTACCAGGTAAATCTACCCGATGCGTGCGGTGAGGAATCAAGGTACTAACCGGCACGCCTGCTCTTTCAATTGTGCGCAGTCTAGCGCACTTGCCGCACCAGCCGCAATGCCCGTGGCACCGTCCGTAACGCGCCTCTCACGGCAGTAAAGTAACCGCCTGGCCGCGGGATTTACCGATGCAGGGGGCGAGCCGATCTTCGGTTCTCCTAATCTGTGGCGGCGTGATCGGCCCGGAAGCGGCGGGACGGTCCGGATATTCGAACTACCGAACGTAATTTGTCGGCGCCCCGAGACTCAGGCGCCGGCCCGGCGGCTCCCGGTGGCGGCCCCGGCATGACGAGTCTCAGGAGTGAAGCATGCCCAACGAGAAGCGCGCGATTCGCAGCCGGCTCGATTTTTCAAAGATTCCAACCGCAACCCAGATTCCCAACCTGATCGAAGTGCAGCGCCGCTCCTACGAGCGTTTTCTGCAGATGGATAAGCTGCCCAACGAGCGCGATGACTCGGGTCTGCAGTCTGTTTTTGTCTCCGTTTTCCCTATCACCGACTTCCGCGGCATCTCGCAGCTGGACTTCGTTGATTACGCGATCGGCAACTGGGAGTGCAAGTGCGGCCACTTGAAGGGCCTGCATCACCTGCGCACCGCCTGCGTGCAGTGCGGCGCCATGGTCATCACGGATCCGTTCCTGCCCGGCGATGTTCTCTGCCACAAGTGCGGAACCTACAACAAGAACACCCCCGACTTCTGTAACAAGTGCGGCGACCCTGTGGGCCTGCAGCTCAAGTATGACCAGCAGGAGTGCGAAGAGCGCGGCATGACCTTCTCGGCACCGCTCAAGGTGACGGTGCGCCTCACCATCTATGACAAGGATGCCGAAACCGGCAACAAGACCATTCGCGATATCAAGGAGCAGGAAGTCTTTTTCGGCGACATTCCTCTCATGACAGCGAACGGCACCTTCATCGTCAACGGCACTGAGCGCGTGATCGTATCGCAGTTGCACCGCTCGCCCGGCGTCTTTTTTGAGACGGCGAACAACCGTACCTACTTCCTCGGCAAGATTATTCCTTACCGCGGTTCGTGGGTCGAGTTCGAGTACGACCAGAAGAACACCCTTTACGTCCGCATCGACCGCAAGCGCAAGTTCCTCGGCACCATCTTCCTGCGCGCCCTCGGTCTGCGTTCCGACGAAGAAATTCTCAAGACCTTCTACACCGTCGATCGCATTCAGATTAAGGACTCGAAGCTCTTCTGGACGGTTTCTGCCGATGCGACCAAGGGCACGCACCTGCTCGGCGCCAAGCCGGCGCACGCCGTCACCCACAAGGGTGAGGAGATTGCGCACTCCGGCCGCAAGGTCACCGCGCACGCGCTCAAGGCGATCCGCGCCGCCGGCATTGAGAAGATCGAAGTCGAAGCCGCCGAACTCGACGGCGCCCTTACGGCGTCGGATATCGTCGACACCACCACCGGTGAAGTCATCGTCGAAGCCAACCTGGAGCTCACCGCCGACCGTCTGCACAAGGTGCTGTCGAGCGGCGCATCGGGTTTCGAAGTCTTCTTCCCCGAGCGCGACGACGTAGGCAACATCATCACCAACACGCTCAAGCGCGACTCCGTGCGCAAGCCGGAAGAGGCGCTGATCGAGATCTACCGTAAGCTGCGTCCGGGCGATCCGCCGACGCTCGACACCGCGACCGCGCTCTTTGAAGGCATGTTCTTCGACGCGCGCAAGTACGACTTCTCGCGCGTGGGCCGTCTGAAGTTCAACATCAAGCTCTACGAGAAGCAGGATGCAACATCGCTCGACCATCGCACCCTGACGCCAGAGGATTTCTACGCGACGATCCGCTACCTGCTCAAGCTGCGCAAGAACATCGGCATGGTCGACGACATCGATCACCTCGGCAACCGCCGTGTCCGCGCCGTCGGCGAGCTGATGGAAAACCAGTTCCGCATCGGCCTGGTCCGCATGGAGCGCGCGATCAAGGAAAAGATGAGCGTCTACCAGGAGCTCACCACGGCCATGCCGCATGACCTCATCAACGCCAAGCCGGTCATGGCGGCTATCCGCGAGTTCTTCGGTTCCTCGCAGCTCTCGCAGTTCATGGATCAGACCAACCCGCTTTCGGAGATCACGCACAAGCGCCGCCTCTCCGCACTTGGACCGGGCGGTCTCTCCCGCGAGCGCGCCGGTTTCGAAGTGCGCGACGTGCATCCGACCCACTACGGCCGCATCTGCCCGATTGAGACGCCGGAAGGTCCGAACATCGGCCTGATCAGCTCGTTGAGCTGCTTTGCGCGCATCAATGAGTACGGCTTCATCGAGTCCCCCTACCGCAAGGTAAAGGACTCGCACATTCTCGATTACGTTGAGATCACCAACGCCGGCGAAAGCGGCCTGCGCGTCGGCGATCACATCGAGAAGGAAGAGGCGATCAAGCTGAATGCCCAGCTCAAGAAACAGGGCAAGCGCGCCATCGACCACATTCCGTTTAGCTTCTACCTCTCGGCATGGGAAGAGGACAAGCACACCATTGCCCAGGCCAACATCGACTTCGATGCCAGCGGCAACATCACCGACGATCTGGTGAATGCCCGCCGGCAGGGCAACTTCGTGCTGGTCAACCGCACCGACGTGGACTACATCGACGTCAGCCCCAAGCAGCTTGTTTCGGTGGCCGCATCGCTCGTGCCCTTCCTTGAGCACGATGATGCCAACCGCGCGCTGATGGGGGCCAACATGCAGCGCCAGAGCGTGCCGTTGCTGGTGGCTGAGGCTCCGCTTGTGGGCACCGGCATGGAAGGCGTCACCGCGCGCGACTCCGGCGCCGTGATTCTCGCCAAGCGTAACGGCATCGTGGATTCGGTCGACTCCGAGCGCATCATCGTGCGCGTCGAAGGCGAGCACCACCCCACGCAGCTTTCGCGTGAGGTTGGTTCCGACATCTACCAGCTCATCAAGTTCAAGCGGTCCAACCAGAACACGTGCATCAACCAGAAGCCGGTTGTGCGCGAAGGCGACCGCGTGGTCAAGGGCCAGGTCATCGCTGACGGACCCTGCACCGAGCAGGGCGAGCTGGCGCTCGGCCGCAACGTGCTGGTGGCCTTCATGCCGTGGCGCGGTTACAACTTTGAGGACGCGATCCTTATCAGCGAGAAACTGGTTCGCGAGGATTACTACACCTCGGTGCACATCGAGGAGTTTGAAATCGAGGCTCGCGACACCAAGCTCGGCCCCGAAGAAATCACGCGCGATATTCCCAACGTCAGCGAGCATGCGCTGCGCGACCTGGACGAGAGCGGCGTGATCCGCATCGGCGCTCAGATCAGCCACGGCGACATCCTTGTGGGTAAGGTGACGCCCAAGGGCGAAACTCAGCTCACGCCGGAAGAGAAACTGCTCCGTGCCATCTTCGGCGAAAAGGCCGGCGACGTACGCGACGCCTCGCTCACCTGCCCTCCGGGCATTGAGGGCACCGTGGTCGACGTCCGCATCTTCAGCCGCAAGGGCCAGGAGAAGGATGAGCGCGCCAAGCAGATCGAAGGCGAGTACATTTCGAAGCTCGAGAAGAACCTCGGCGACGAAATCCGCATTCTGACGGACGAGCGCCTCAAGCGTCTTGAAGCGATCCTCGGCAACAAGGAAGTGCTGGCCGACCTGCACGACGAGCGGACCAACAAGCGCCTTCTCACCAAGGGCGCAATGATTGACCGCGAAACGATCGAGCGCATCTCCACCAAGAACCTCAAGCGCATCCGCTACGCTGACAAGGATCCCCGCGTCAACGAGCAGATCGATGAGATCGAAGAGATGACCTCGCGCCAGATCGAGGTGCTGCGCAAGATCACCAACGAGAAGATCTCCAAGCTGCAGAAGGGCGACGAACTGCCTCCTGGCGTCATCAAGATGGTCAAGGTCTATGTCGCCATGAAGCGCAAGCTCTCGGTCGGCGACAAGATGGCCGGCCGCCACGGCAACAAGGGCGTCATCGCACGCATCCTGCCTGAGGAGGACATGCCCTACCTGCCCGACGGCACTCCCGTCGAGATTGTGCTCAATCCTCTTGGCGTGCCTTCGCGTATGAACGTGGGCCAGATTCTCGAAACGCATCTGGGATGGGCCGCTGCTGCGCTGGGTAAGAAGATTGCAGCGCTGGTAGCCCTCAACACGGGTGCTGAAGCCGTGCGCGAAGCCGTCAAGAAGGAGTTTGCCGGCACCGCAACGCTGAACCAGTTGCTCGAGCTCGACGACGAGATGCTGCTGCGTGTCGCCGCCGGCATGGAGCGCGGTATCTGGTTCGGAACCGCGGTCTTCGACGGCGCCAAGGAAGAAGAGATCAAGGCTCTGCTGGCTTCGGCCGGACTGCCTTCCTCGGGCAAGACCATGCTTTACGACGGCATGACCGGCGATCAGTTTGAACAGCCTGTCACCGTGGGCTACATCTACATGCTCAAGCTCTCGCACCTGGTCGACGACAAGATCCACGCCCGTTCGATCGGACCGTACTCGCTTATCACCCAGCAGCCGCTGGGCGGCAAGGCGCAGTTCGGTGGCCAGCGCTTCGGCGAAATGGAAGTGTGGGCCCTCGAAGCCTACGGCGCTGCGTACATCCTGCAGGAGCTGCTCACCGCCAAGTCCGATGACGTTTACGGCCGCACCAAGATTTACGAGGCCATCGTCAAGGGCGAGGCTGCAATCGAGCCGGGTGTGCCTGAGTCGTTCAACGTGCTTATTCGCGAGTTGCAGTCGCTCTGCCTCGACGTCGAGCTCATCAAGCGTGCCGACCTTGTTCGCAAGGCTCCGGCGCCCGAAGTTGCAGCCGTGGCAGATTGATTCATCAGTCCTCAGTCATCGGTTTTCAGTTCCAGATCAGCGGACTGAAAACGGATGACTGATCACTGACCACTGTCTTCAGGGTCCTTCTTCAAAGCGGTAACCGCCGCTTCCCGGGAAGGAAGGACCTTTCAGGAATCCCGGGAAAACGCCGCGGCAGGGGCCGAAAGGCTCGCCAAGGAGGGTCGCCTTGTTCCGTTCGAACCCGTTTGAACTCACCAGTCCTATCACTGACTTCGATGCCATCCGCATCATGCTCGCCTCACCGGAAAAGATCCGCAGCTGGTCGCATGGCGAAGTCACGAAGCCTGAAACCATCAACTACCGCACCTTCAAGCCGGAGCGCGACGGCCTCTTCTGCGCGCGCATCTTCGGCCCCGTCACCGACTGGGAGTGTCTCTGCGGCAAATACAAGCGCATGAAGCACCGCGGCGTGATCTGCGACAAGTGCGGTGTCGAAGTCACGGTCAGCAAGGTGCGCCGCGAGCGCATGGGCCATATTGAGCTGGCCTCGCCCTGCTCGCACGTCTGGTTCTTCAAGGGCCTGCCCTCGCGTATCGGCCACCTGCTCGATATCTCGCTGCGCGACCTCGAGAGCATTCTCTACTTCGAGTCCTACGTCGTCGTCGATCCGGGCGACGCGCCGGTGCGCGAGCGCGAAATCATCAAGGATGAGAATCGCTATCGCGAACTCGACCAGCAGTACCGCCCCTCCGGCTTCAAGGCCATGATGGGCGCCGAGGCGATCAAGGAACTGCTCAAGCGCGTCCAGATCGACGAACTCGGCATCGAGCTGCGCGAGCGCATGAAGACCGAGAACTCGGCGCAGAAGAAGATCAAGTACGCCAAGCGTCTCAAGGTCGTCGAAGCTTTCCGCAAGAGCAGCAACAAGCCGCAGTGGATGATTCTCGACGTGCTGCCGGTCATTCCTCCGGAGCTGCGCCCCCTGGTGCCGCTCGATGGCGGCCGCTTTGCGACCTCCGATCTCAATGACCTCTATCGTCGCGTGATCAACCGCAACAACCGGTTGAAGAAGCTGATGGACCTGCACGCGCCGGAAGTGATCGTGCGCAACGAAAAGCGCATGCTGCAGGAAGCCGTTGACGCACTCTTTGACAACGGCCGCCGCGGTCGCGTTCTGCGCGGCGCCAACAACCGTCCGCTCAAGTCGCTCTCTGACACGCTCAAGGGCAAGCAGGGCCGCTTCCGCCAGAACCTGCTCGGCAAGCGCGTGGACTACTCCGGCCGTTCGGTGATCGTAGTCGGCCCCGAACTCAAGCTGCACCAGTGCGGTTTGCCGAAGAAGATGGCGCTCGAGCTCTTCAAGCCCTTTATCTATCACCGTCTCGAGCAGACCGGCCATTGCACCACCATCAAGCAGGCCAAGGAAATGGTGGAGATGCAGGAACCGGTGGTCTGGGACATTCTTGAAGAAGTCATCAAGGATCACCCCGTCCTGCTCAACCGCGCCCCCACCCTCCACCGGCTTGGCATCCAGGCTTTTGAGCCCGTGCTCGTCGAGGGCAAGGCGATCAAGATTCACCCGCTGGTCTGCACCGCTTTCAACGCCGATTTCGACGGCGACCAGATGGCCGTGCACATTCCGCTCTCGCCTGAGGCGCAGATCGAAGCCAGCGTGCTGATGCTTGCCTCGCACAACATTCTGTCGCCCGCCTCGGGTCAGCCCATCACCGTGCCCACGCAGGACATGGTTCTCGGCCTGTACTACCTCACCAAGGCCAAGAAGGGCTCCGCCGGCGAAGGCCGCGTCTTCTCGAACACCGAGGAGATCCTCATGGCGCTTGAGGCCCACGAGGTCGAGACTCTCACGCCCATTCGTCTCCGCTACACGGGCAAGGTTCTCGATATGACCACGGCCTACGACGACCAGGATCTGACCCACACCGAGCCGGTGGACTACAACAAGGAGTACATCTCCACCACTGTCGGCCGCGCCATCCTCAACGATGCGCTGCCTGCCGGTATGCCGTACATCAACGGCCTCCTCAAGAAGAAGGGCATCGGCCTGCTCGTCAATTACTGCAACCAGAACCTCGGCCTCGAAGTTACGGTGCGCATGCTCGATCGCATCAAGCAGCTTGGCTTCCAGTACGCCACGCGCTCCGGCCTCTCCGTGGGCCTGGACGACATGGTGATCCCGGCGACCAAGTACACCGTGGTCGACGAAGCCGACAAGAAGGTGATCGAAGTCCAGAAGCAGTACATGGACGGCGCCATCACCAACGGCGAGCGCTCCAACAAGGTCATCCAGATGTGGTCTGCCGTCACCGACCAGGTTGCCGATGAAATGTTCGGCAACATGAAGAAGGCCGATGAAGAGGGGGCCATGAACCCGATCTACATCATGGCTGACTCCGGCGCTCGTGGTTCGAAGCAGCAGATTCGTCAGCTCTCCGGCATGCGCGGACTGATGGCCAAGCCCTCGGGCGAAGTCATCGAGACGCCTATTACGGCGAACTTCCGTGAAGGCCTCACGGTGCTCGAGTACTTCATCTCCACCCACGGCGCCCGTAAGGGTCTGGCCGATACGGCGCTCAAGACCGCCGATTCCGGTTACCTCACCCGCCGTCTCGTCGACGTGGCACAAGACGTTATCGTCACCGAGTACGACTGCGGCACATCCGAAGGCATCTACGTCGGCTCGATTGTTGAGTCCGGCGAGATCATCGAGCCCATGCGCGACCGCATCATCGGCCGTGTCTCGCTTGAGCGCATTAAGGATTACGATGGCAACGTCGTTGTCGAGGTCAACCAGCCCATCGACGAAGACATCGCCTCCTCCATCCAGGGCGCCGGCGTCGAGAAGGTCAAGATCCGCTCTGTGCTCACCTGCGAGTCACGCCGCGGCGTGTGCGGTCTCTGCTACGGTCGCAACCTCGGCTCCGGACGCATGGTTGAGCTGGGCGAGACGTGCGGCGTCATCGCCGCGCAGTCGATCGGCGAGCCCGGAACACAGCTCACGATGCGTACCTTCCACGTGGGCGGAACGGCAAGCCGCGTGGCCGACAAGTCGCGCCTTGATGCCAAGAACCATGGCTTCGTGCGCTTCTTCAACCTCAACACCGTGGAAAGCAAAGACGGCACGCTGGTGGCAATGAACCGCTCCGGCTCGATCGCGATCGTGGATGAGCGCGGCCGTGAAAAGGAGCGCTACCAGGTCGTCTATGGCGCGCGTCTCCGCGTAAAGGATAGTGAGGCGGTCAAGCTCGGGCATTTGCTCGCCGAGTGGGATCCCTACACCTACGCCATCCTCACGGAAATCGGCGGCACGGTGCAGTTCAAGGATCTGCAGGAAGGCATCACGCTCAATGAAGAGGTCGACGAAGTCACCGGCCTTTCGCGCTGGGTGGTTGCCGACTCGCCCGATGAAAAGCGCCAGCCTGCCTTCCTGATCAAGAACTCGAAGGGCAGCAAGCGCTACCTGCTGCCTCGCGGCGCTCACCTCATGGTGCAGGATGGCGATGAGGTCGGTCCCGGCGATGTGCTCGCCAAGATTCCCAAGGAGAGCACCCGCACCAAGGACATCACCGGCGGTCTGCCGCGCGTCGTCGAGCTCTTTGAGGCCCGCAAGCCCCGCGAGACGGCAATCATCAGCGAGATCGATGGTGTGGTTCGCTTCGGCGAGGTCTTGAAGGGTCAGCGCAAGATCTACGTGACGGCCGACAACGGCGACGAAAAGGAGTACTCGGTGCCGCGCGGCATTCACGTCAACGTGCAGGAAGGCGAGCGGCTCAGCGCCGGCGATCCACTTATGGATGGTCCGTTGAACCCGCACGACATTCTTGACGTCTTGGGCGAAAAGGCGCTGCAGGCCTACCTGGTCAACGAAATCCAGGAAGTCTACCGTCTGCAGGGCGTGGCCATCAGCGACAAGCACATCGAAGTGATCGTTCGTCAGATGCTCCGCTGGGTCCGTATCGACGAAGTCGGTGATTCCAACTTCCTGCTCGAACAGCAGGTGGACCGCTTCCGCTTTAACGAGGAAATCGAACGGGTGGCTGCGAACGGTGGCCGTCCGCCTACAGGGCGTCCGCTGTTGCTGGGCATCACCAAGGCGTCGCTCTCGACCGACAGCTTCATCTCCGCGGCCAGCTTCCAGGAGACGACGCGTGTGCTCACCGAGGCCAGCATCAACGGTGCGATCGACAACTTGCGCGGCCTCAAGGAGAACGTCATCGTCGGGCGCCTCATTCCCGCCGGTACGGGCCTCGAGTACTACCGCAATGTTCAGCTCAGTCCTGAGCTGGAAGAAGCGGCGGCGCGCGTCCAGCAGGAAGTGCACGCCGAAATCGAAGCTGCCGAGCGCGAACTGGAGCTTATGCGCCAGGAAGGCGAAGCCGAAGAAATGGCTGCCGAGTAAGGACCTGCCGTCCAGGCGGCGTTCTTTTCGGCATCTCAATCAACACAAAGGCCCGGCGCATAGCCGGGCCTTTTCTTTGTCGGCGCTACTTCGCGACGCTGCCGGCGGCTGTCTTCAGTAATTCGGCGCCTGGGTTTCCCTTATCGTCAAAAAGCTGAAAAGAAGGAACCGGCTCGGGTCCGATCCCGAATGTCGCGCGAGGCATGTCATGTAAATCCTTGATCGTAATAAACGCCTTGCTCCCTAGCGTCCCCATGATCAGTCCGGTGGTCCATTTTCCGATTTCCGGAGAATATTCGACTCCCAGGCCGGCATACCCGGTCTTGTCGTCCACCATCATTCCGACCGCATCTTGTCCTGGACGATCCAGAGCCATCACGGCACGATTGACAGTGCTGCCGTTTGATAAGAAGCCGATACCTCCGCGCTCATTTCCGGCCGCATCGAAGATCGTCGCGCCGAAACTCGCGCTTTGGCCCATTCTGTGAAATTGCGCAGGCACCTTTCCATCGATCTGTGCGGTGATAGTTTCGCCGACCAGAAAGCGGTCGCGCCCCTGTTGGTCGAGGAAGACCATTGCCGTCGATGTGTCGTCTTTGCGAAGGCGATCGGAGGTGCTCGGAAATGGAGCGCCGAGCAGAACTCGCGCGCGGCCCTGCTCATCTTCGATAATCAGGCCCCTGAGGCGAAGCACCTTGGGGTCTTCAGCGGCTTTCACGCGTGCTGACAACAATTGTGAGGCTCCCAGAGTCAGAAGCGCCAACACCAGACAGCCGCAAAGAGCAGTCAGGAAAAATGTCTTTCTCTCCAGTTGTTTCAGTCGGAATTCCAATGTTGAATCATGCATGCCAGCCTCCTCGCAGTCTTTCTCACCAGCTTCTACGAGAGAGGCGAGGCCGCAGTTCCGCGGTGCTCAAGTGGCAACTTGAACAACAAAGGCCCAGCGTGAGTCGGACTCCTTGCGGGAGTTGGGCTCTCTTGTTTGTTCAACGCTCTGAAAGTGTATTGCCGAGAGAGGCAAGCGTCTTGCGAGAGGGGCCAGCCGCCTTAGCCCCGCTTGCGCGCGCCCATGCCGGAGTGTGAACGGTGACTGTTCTTCGTCGCGTACATCGCGGAGTCGGCCGCGTTCAACAGCCCGTCCGACGTCGTGCCGTCTTCCGGATACATGGCAATGCCCACGCTTGCCGCACCGCGCAGAACGTTGCCATGCAGCGTGAACGGCGCATCAAAACACCGTTCCATGCGCTGTGCAATCTCCTCCAGGTCCTGCCGCCCGCGGCCAACGGATACCAGCGCGGCAAACTCGTCGCCACCCAGCCGTCCCAGCACGTCTCCGGTGCGCAGTTGCCGCTTCATTCGCAGCGAGACTTCCTGCAGGTACAAGTCGCCGATGTGGTGGCCATACATATCGTTGACCATCTTGAAATCATCCAGGTCCACATAGATCAGGCCGAACGTAGATCCGCTTGTCTTCGCCTTCTCAATCAGTTCCTGCAGATTGCGATCGAGCGAGAAGCGGTTGTACATGTCCGTCAGCAGATCAAATTCCGAGCGGTGCACCAGGTCGGCATAGAGCTTGCGCGTCTCAATCGAAAGCGTCGCCAGGCGAACGCCCGTTGCCATCGCTTCCGACTCTTCATTTTCGTTCGCGGCAGAAGCCGGATCAAAGCCGGCGTAGAGCGATCCGAGCACGAGGCCTGACCGCGCATGAATCTCTCTGCTGATCACGCGAAGATTCTCCTTCTTCGCAGGCGGATGACCGAGCCGCGGTCCTCCGTTGATCTCGCACCAGCACGCCGCACCGCCGAGCATGAACGAGACCATTTCCGTGATGTGATCGACAATCTCTCCCAGGGGGCGCGTGCTGTTGATGTCTTCGAGAATTCGGCTGCGCCATTGTTCCAGCTGCGCCGTGCGCCGCTCCTGCGCCGCGTCGGCCTCGCTTTGCACCGTGATGGCAGTCGTTTGCTTGTGCACCCGTCTCCGCAGCATCCAGTTCCAAGCGCTAACGGCCAGCACCACGAATGTCAGCAGGCCGATGAGGCGAAACAGATTTGCAATCGTTACCCAGGGAGCCCCGGCAACCACCACAATGTCATCGGGAGACCGCAACAGAATCTCGAAAGGTACACGAGAGTCAAAAGGGTTCGACGTATTGGTAAAGCATACCCCTGTGACGCGAACCTTCGCACCGGCGGCGATGTGCTTCATCGGCGAAGGAGTACCAGAACCCTCACCCTCTGTCGGCGGATGCCGGTAGATCGCCGAGAAGAGATTTCCATTCGACTCGAGCACGTACTCGTCGCGCGCTGCTCCGCGCATTTCCGCCACAACCGTGCCATCAATTGAAACCAGATCGAATAGATTCGCGTTAGAGGAAAGTTCATCCCACGTCGACGGCCTCGGCTCGACCGCACCAACCTTGCCTGTATCCTTGAGCTCCGCATCCGACAACACCAGCAGGCCGTTGTAGAGGTCAGGGAACCCCGTTGCATCGGCAATGTTGCCCACCTGCACGGGCGCAAGGCTTGACGTCATCAGCCGCACACTCTTGTCACCCTGCTGCAGCACAGCCGTAGATCCTGGCTGATAGTAGGTCACCGTGCCGCGCACGCGCATGCGCCTGCTCTGGTTGGTTACGTGATAGCCACCGAGGATTTCGTCCATCGGCGTGACCGGCTGCGTCCACGGACCCGCCGCGGCGTGTCGCAGTACCCTTACCCCATCCATCGAGTTCAGGTAAAGCACGATCCCGGTCTCGTCCGTCTTGCCGTCAAAGCGGCCCGATACCGCGCCCGAAATAAGCACTTGCGCATCGAGCAGGTCGCCCAGAACCTTCGGCGCATCCACGTCTACCGCGGCTTCAATGTCGCCGCCGTCGGTGTGCAGTTGCAGCCGGATCGTGCGCTCGCCGTTCTTCACCACCGTGACGGCATCGCGAATCACGCCATAGACTGTCACATACCGTGAATCAAAGTCGGCGCGCACAAGTTGATCGAAGGTCGCCGGCTCGGGTTGAGGCAATGGGCCGCGATGCAGCAGCGTCACGTTGTTCGCAACTACTGCCGGCCCGAAGGTCAGCTTGGTTTTTCCCTGAATCGCAACGCGGTCGCCGGGCAGAATTGTATTATTAGGCACCCATTCCACGGTCACAGCAGCATCGCCTTCCTGCACAAAGAGCAGATGTTCATTGGTCCCGAGGAACGTCACAGTACCCTGAAAGTCCACAGGCAGGCTCTGGTTTGCCTGCTCGTCCGTCAGCGCGCGAATCGCACGCAGGGATGTGAGCGTCTGCGCAAAGGCGCAAGGGGAGAGAGCGGTGATCAACACCAGCAGCAGCAGCGCGAATCGTCCAACAAGGCGGGTCCCAGGCTTGCCCTCGTACTGCAGCCTGATTCCCCCAATGCCAGTCATTTACTTGGATTCCTTCCTGCGTGCCGGCTCATGGCATACGTGCCGCAAAGTGCTGTTATATCTGCTGGTTAGCGCCTGCTAGGCAGATCGTTGATCGCTGTGAATTCTGCAATCAATCTTATCGTGAATAAAATCTGCTCTAATAACGCTTTCGGGGTAATACGGGCACCTTTTGACCTTTGGTAACTAAGATGCGAGCGAGATGCGATAGACCTCTGCAATGCCGAATACGCGCATCCGTTTTGCACATCGCTTCGACTTTGCACGAACCACACAATGGCAAACCCAATCAATATTTCTCAAGTCACGCCGCCTGAATTGCCAAGCGGAACTCAGGCACAACCGACGCGCAACATTCGCATCATCGGTGTTCCACTCGACCTCGGCGCCAGTCGCCGTGGTGTCGACATGGGGCCATCGGCGCTGCGCGTTGCCGGTCTCGAAGCGCGGCTTGAAGCGCTGGGTCATCACGTCACCGATGGCGGCAACATTCTCGTCGAGATCGCCGAGACTCAAGGCTTCGGCAGCCAGAACGCGCGCTTCCTCAAGCAGATTGCTGAAACCTGCACCCGCACCGCAGAAGTTGTGGCCAACACGCTCGCTGAAGGGGAGACGCCATTTCTCCTCGGCGGCGATCACTCGCTTGCCGCCGGATCTGTTTCCGGTGTCGCCGAGTTCTACCGGCGCCAGGGCCAAAAGGTCGGCGTCATCTGGATCGATGCGCACTCTGACATCAACACACCCGGCACCTCGCCCTCGGGCAACGTGCATGGCATGCCGCTCGCATCGCTCGTAGGCCTCGGCCCGGAACCGCTCTCGAACATCTTCGGCTATGCCCCTAAAATCGCGCCTGAAAACGCGGTGCTCGTCGGCATCCGCGATGTCGACGCCGCCGAGCGCGCCAATATCCAACGTGCCGGCCTTACCGCTGTCTTCACCATGCGCGACATAGACGAGCGTGGCATGCGTGCCGTCATGGAAGACGCCATCGCGGCGGCAGGCAAGGGAACCGCCGGCTACCACGTCTCGCTCGATATGGACTGGATCGATCCTGAAGATGCTCCCGGCGTCGGCACGCCCGTGCGCGGCGGCGCCACCTACCGCGAGGCGCACCTCGCCATGGAGATCATTGCCGACCACGGTGGGTTGCTCAGCTTCGAGATCGTCGAGGTTAACCCCGTCATCGACGAGCACAACCGCACCGCCGACCTCGCCGTTGAGCTGGCCTGCTCCGCCTTTGGAAAAAAGATTCTCTAGCCTCTCGTCTGTTGGCCTCGCATCTTCCCGCCTCGCATCCTTTTGAGCAACGGGTCAACCTCGTTCCCCGGCTACACTCAAAAGGGAAACGCCTCTCAGCGTTCCGGCTAGGATTTTTCAGAACAATGGCAAAACTTCGCGTAGGCATTCTCTTCGGCGGGCGCAGCGGCGAGCACGAGGTCTCGCTTCTCTCCGCAGCTTCCATCCTCAACGCAATCGACCGCAGCAAATTCGACGTCGTGCCCATCGGCATCACAAAAGAGGGCCGTTGGCTCGCCTCGGCCGACGCGCAGAATCTGCTTACCGGTGCGCCATCGGCAAAGCCTCATCTGCGTGCAGGCGATCCCGAGGCCACACCCGGCGCGCGCCTTCTGCAGGAAGGCATGCCGACGCTCATGGCTCCTGTGCCCGGTCCGCAAGCCTCGCTCGGCAAAACCCTCGACGTCGTCTTTCCCGTCCTTCACGGCACTTTCGGAGAAGACGGTACCATCCAGGGACTCTTCGAGCTTGCCGGCATCGCCTACGTTGGCTCCGGCGTTCTCGGCTCCGCAGCCGGCATGGACAAGGACGCCATGAAGCGCCTCTTCGCGCATGCAGGCCTGCCCATCGTCAGGCACGTCACACTGCTGCGCTCGCAGTGGGAAAAATCTCCGCGCAAGGCCGTTGCGCAGGTTGAAGCCGCGCTGCGTTATCCGGTCTTCGTCAAGCCGGCCAATCTTGGCTCGTCGGTTGGCATCAGCAAGGCGCACCACCGCAAAGAGCTTGGCCCGGCACTCGACCTTGCCGCAAAATACGATCGCAAGCTGGTGGTCGAGCAGGGCGTGGGCGGAAAAAAAGCCAAGGCCCGCGAGCTTGAGGTTGCGGTGCTCGGCAACGACGATCCCAAGGCCTCGGTCGTCGGCGAAATCATTCCGGGCAAGGAGTTCTACGACTACGAAGCCAAGTACCTTTCCGAGGGCTCCGTTCCTGTCATCCCCGCGAAGCTAACTCGCGCCGAAGCGAAGCGCATTCGCGAAATGGCCGTTGCCGCCTTTCGTGCCTGCGATCTCGCTGGCCTCGCCCGCGTCGACTTCCTCATGGAGCCCGACGGAAAACGCCGCATCTATCTCAATGAAGTGAACACGCTGCCCGGCTTTACCCAGATCAGCATGTATCCCAAGCTGTGGGAGGCCACGGGGCTCGGCTATCGTGACCTCATCACTCGGCTCATCGAGCTGGCGCTCGAACGCCATCAGGAGAAGAGTCGCACCACGTATACCTTGCAGGCGTAATCCCGCATCAGAAACAAACGTGGGGCGAAGGGAACAGTCGGCATGCCGGCGGTGTCTAACTCTGGGAGGCTGTTTTTGCGCGCGACCGACGGCTGTATGCTTTAGCCCCTGTATCCTTTAACCCAAGGAAAGAATGCGATGACGCTACTCGATGCACCTTCTTTTGACGCTGCCCGCGACCGCCGCAATCAAACCCTGCTTTGGAGCGCGGCAGGTCTGGTGGTGGTGCTCTTTATCGGTAGCTGGTTCGTTGCCGGTATGCCCGTCGATTTTCCGTGGAACTGGTGGACGCATTTTCGCGGCCGCATGACTGCCAATCATTTCTTGAATGCCGTTGAGCAAAACGACATGGCGAAGGCTTACGGCATCTGGGTGAACGATCCCAACTGGCAGCAGCACCCCAACCAGCACGGTTATTCCTTCGACCGCTTCCAGCAGGACTGGAGCCCCACCAGCTCCGCCAATGATTACGGTGCGATCAAGAGCCACAAGATTCTCGCTGCCCGCATCTCCGGCAACGTCCTGATCCTTGGCATCCGCGTCAATGACCTCAAGGCCAAAACGCTCTTCCTCGCCTACGACCCGGCCCAGCACACTCTCAGCTTCTCGCCGGTGCAGCTCTACCTCGGTCCGTAGCGCTCGACGCTCAGGCTACGCCGATCTCGTCGTCACGCCTGCAGCTCCGCCACCGTCTTCTCCAGGCTAGCTGGGTCTTCCACATTCAGCGCCTTCAGCGACGGGTCAATCTGCTTCATCAGGCCGGTAAGCACCTTGCCCGGACCGGCTTCCACAAACACCGTTGTGCCCGCGCCCGCCAGCGCCCGTACGCAATCCACCCAGCGCACTGTGCCCGTAACCTGCCGCGTTAACGCGTCCCGCGCGGCATCGGCCGTTGTGATCAGTTCTCCCGTCACATTTGCGGCAACCGGAATTCCCGGCGCATGCACTTCGAGCCCTGCCAGCACCCGCGCAACTTCTTCCTGCGCCGGCTGCATAAGCGCGCAGTGGAAAGGCGCGCTCACCGGCAGCATCACTGCGCGCCGGGCGCCCTTTGCCTTGCATAACGCGACTGCAGCTTCCACCGCGCTTACGGCGCCGGAAATCACCGTCTGGCCGGGTGAGTTCAGATTCGCTGCAGCCACAATCTCTCCGGTTTCTTTGGCGGCCTCAACGCACGCCTCGGCCACCTGCGCCGCGTCCAGTTGCAGTACCGCGGCCATCGCGCCCCGCCCTGCGGGAACGGCCTGCTGCATTGCCCGTCCGCGCGCTTTCACCGCGCGCAACGCATCGGCAAAGCTCAGCGTGCCTGCTGCCACATGCGCCGACCACTCGCCCAGCGAGTGACCTGCCGCAAGCTCCGGCTTCACGCCCTGCTCGGCCAGCACGCGCAGCACCGCCACACTTACCGTCAGAATCGCCGGCTGCGTGTTCTCTGTCCGCTTCAGTTCTTCTTCCGGTCCGTCGAAGCAGAGCCGCGAAAGAGCGAAGCCGCAAGCCTCATCGGCCTCGGCAAACGTAGTGGCTGCAATGGCAAAGTGCTCGGCGAGTGCGCGGCCCATGCCTACGGTCTGTGAGCCCTGTCCAGGGAAAAGAAAGGCGATTCCGGTTGTCATTCCAGAGAGGATTGTACCGTGTCGCCCAGGTTATTTCTTAGTCAGCAGCTGGTGCCAGCGTCATCAAGTGTGGGCTCGCAGCCTGCAGCGCGGTGAACCGTTTTGTCTGCGATCCCAGCCTGCGAATTCCTGAACCTGCCGGATGGCCGAAAGTCACGCCGCGCGCCAGAATGCCGGAGCACTCATGCCCGATGTGACTTCCATCGCGCACCAGCATGCCCAGCTGCGCCACCGCCGATCTTGAGAGAAATGCGTTCAGCTTACGCGACAGCATAGTGGCCTCCATTGCCTTGCGACGGGTTTGCAAAAGGGGTTGTCAGGCTGGCCCGCAGGCAGTTCTCCGCGTCCTCTGGTTGCAGTGGTCGAGCAAAAAGATAGCCCTGAAAGCCGTTGCATCCGGCATTCTCGAGAATGACATGCTGTTCCGTTGTCTCAACGCCTTCGGCAACTACGGACATTCCCAGGTGCTTTGCCATGGCAATCACTGCCTCGACAATTGGACGCGTGCCTTCCGGCTCGGCAAGGCGCTCCACAAAGGAGCGGTCGATCTTCAGCACGTCCACCGGTATGCGGTGAATGTAGCTCAGCGAAGAATATCCCGTGCCGAAATCATCCATCGCGATGTGTACGCCGCACTGCCTCAACAGGTTCATCTGGCGCACCACGGTCTCGTAGTCTTCCATCACCACAGACTCGGTGAGCTCCAGCACCAGTTGATCGGGCGGCACTTTGCATTCAGTGATAATCTTGGCAACCGTATCGGCAAAATCGTCGCGTGCAAACTGCAGCGCCGAAATGTTCACGGACATGCGCACAGCCGGGTGCCCGCCATCGAGCCATCTCTGCAACTGGCGGCATGCCTCGCGCAGCACCCACGTGCCAATGGGCACAATCAGCCTTGTCTCCTCGGCTACGGGAATAAACCGCGCCGGCGAAACGTTCCCGAGCTTTGGATGATGAAAACGCAGCAGCGCCTCGAAGCCGCTCAGCGCGCCCGCCTGCGCGTACAGCGGCTGGTACACAAGCCGCAGGTAATTTTTCTCCAGAGCCACACTCAGCGCTTCTTCTATCTCCAGCGCCTCGCTTGCTTCCGCGCTCATGGCGGGGGAAAAGACGCAATACGTCGCGCCGGTCGCCTTCGCGCGATACAACGCAAAGTCGGCATTGCGCTCAAGCTCTACCGGATTCGCGCCGTCGTGCGGGTAAACGCAGATGCCGATACTTGAGGAAATCGCAATCTTGGTTGGGCCCATATACACCGGTTTGCTCACCGCCGTGCCAATGCGCCGCGCAATCTCGACCGTGTCCAGCGAGTCTTCCGTCCCGGGAATCAGCACCAGAAACTCGTCCTCGCCCATGCGCGCCACCATCCCGGTTGCCAGCGGATTGCGCCGCAGCCGATCGGCAATGGTGCGCAATACATGATTGCCCGTCTCATGCCCGTACTGGTCATTGATTCGCTTGAAACGGTTGATATCCACCCACAGCACAGCCACTGCATCGCCCTTGCGGCCGGCCTCTTTGATCGCTGCTTCAATTGCCTCTTCGCCCGCGCGGCGGTTGGGCAGCCCGGTCAGTGCGTCGCGATACGCGCTGTCAACCAGTTCTGAATGGATGCGCCGATGCTCGATCACCAGTCCGGCGAGCCGTGCGGCGCTCTCCACCAGTTCCATCTCGCGTGGGTTTGGTTTGCAGCGCGACCGCGCGTAAATCGTCAACGCCCCTGCAAGATTCTCTGCCCCATTGGTGAAGAAGGGTATGGACCACGCAGAGAAGATCCCGTTCGCCACAAGCAGTTCACTCCATGGCGCGCCAACCTCGGTCAAGTGCTCCACCACGGTCACATTGCCTTGACCGCAGGCCTGGCATTCCGCGGTGTTCGCAAACTCACGGCCCACTTCGGCTAGATAGTTCTTCACGCGCGCATTTACTTCAGAGCTTGCGGCAAATGTCAGCGTACGTCCGGGCTCATCAACAAGGTGTATCGCGCACTCCCAGCCCTGGTTGCGCGAGGCTACCGTCTCTGTCAGGGAGCGCAGGATGTCCTCGGTCTTCAGCTCGCCGGGGTCGGCCAGCATTTCCAGAATCTGCTTCTGACCGCGGTTCAGATGTTCAACCAGCCGCCGGTCCTCAATCTCCTGCCGCAGGTCTCGTGTGCGCTCTTCCACGCGAAGCTCCAGCGCCAGCTCTGCTGAAACCTGGCCACGGGCTGTCTTGTCGGTTTTGCGTCGAAGGTCAAGAGCAACACCCCACAGAGATCCGCAGAGAATCAGCGCGAAGCCCTGCATCGCGAGCAGCCAGTGGCGTGAACTATTGCCGTTCGCAATCGCCCTTGCATTCTGGGACCCAGCGCTTCCCGCTTTGGTATGCCCAGCGGTCGCAGTTGGCGGCGCAGTCGAGTTTCGCATCTCCCACGCCGCGCCCAGATTGAGCACAACAAGCACGGAGAGCGTTACGAGCAGCGCTGCAAAGATCCGTGTTGTTGCTTTCACTTTGGCCTCTCAAGCCCTTGAATCTGGTATCACCGTCGCGGGGAATCCTTCCCGGTGATCTAAGGCACACTGCACGAAAAGCGATTCTCAATCTCTAATTTCGGGCAAGACTATTGGTGTAGCCAGTGTGCGGTAGGCATTCGGGCGGCTCAATGCGTCTTTTGGGGAGGGGCAATGGCCTGTTTTGTTGATTCTGAAGGGAATTAAGGCCTTCGCAGCGCGCCAGCCATTACTTTCGTGTAGGAGTTGTCGTCCCCTGAGACAACGCGACCGGCCGCCGCAGCCATCCACTTCTGTATCCCATCAATTCCAGCGAGAGCGGTCCTCGTGATCGTCGTCGATCTGGCGGCCCTGCCCGTCGAAGCGGACCGTGCGTCCCTGCGAGCGCATATATACCTCAAACTTGCGCGCTGCGCGCCGCCGCTTCCAGCGGTAGTAGCGGTTCTGCATCCCATACCAGCGTTCGCTGAAGAAGTGGCCAAAACCGCGCCGCGGCACCCGCCGTACATAAAGCCAGCCCAGCAGTGCGCCGCCCAGCTGCGCGAAGGCGTAGAGCCGCATCGAGCCGAAGAGCATTGCAATCGCTACAAGCGAGTAGATGATCGCGATGTACTTTGCCTTGATGCTGATCGGCAGCGGAAACAGCATGAACTCCGTGTCGCCATACAGAATGCCGATCGCCACCAGCATCCCGAAGACGCCTCCGAACGAGCCGTAGAGCGGAAACGCCGGCAGCGCCATGTTCAACACATTGCTGGCAAAAAATATCGCCAGCGCGGCAAACGCCGTGCCCAGCACAGCCGCGGCATAGAGACCCAGTACCCACTCCCGCGTGTGAAATGTTTCAAGAAAGCCGGAGAGAAACCAGAGAGACAGCAGGCCGAAGAGCGTATTCGTCAGCCCCACCTGCACCAGGCTGTAGGTCAGCGGTTGCCACAGCAGCCCGTGCAGAAAACCCAGCGGCAGAAACGCAAAGTGGTCAAAGATCCAGCTGAAAAGCGGCGCATTGGCGGCCTGCAGAATCAGCAGCAGAAAGTACGCAGCCAGGTTGGTCAGCACCAGCAGCCGCGTGGCTCCATGGAAGTCGGGAAAGGAAAGCGGACTGGCGCCGGTTCTGCGCATCGCAATCAGGTTAAACCGTACACGCGCACGGTGTCACGGAACCACCACCAGCCCGCGATGTCCTGCGGCATCTACCGCCCGCACTCCAAAGATCACGTTGTCCTTTGAAATCGGCACCGTGATGGCGGCTGTTCCAGACGGCGTGCCGTCGATCTTCTCCACGCGCTGCCACTCTGGCGCCGTCGTTTCGCGCCACACCAGCTCGTAACGGGCGTCCGGCCTTCCCGTCGGAGCCTCCCAGCGCAGTGTTGTGCCGTTCTCAAGTTTGGTATTCACAATCGTCAACTTTTGCGGAGCGCCGGGAGCCGCTGCCAGTGTCGCCAGCGTAGCGGCATTCAGCCGTGCCACCCTCGCCACGTAATCGAAGTCGACAAACTGGATCAAATCGCCCAGCACCGGCTCATTCGATCCCGGCGCTGGCATCGTGATTGTCTGGTGCTGGTGGTTATAGTCCTCGCGCCACTCCGTTACCCGCACCGCCGCAAAGCCCTCGTTGTTAAATGAGCTGTGGTCGCCGCCGCGCAGGTAACGGTCTGGCCGCTCCACCAGAAAGGCGCTGAATCCGCCTTTGCCTGCTGCTGGAAAGTAGCTGCGCCCCACGTCCGCAACCGCCCGGGCCACCTCGCGGCTGGGTGAATCGCTTTCCTTCCCCAGCGCGCGCAACGTCCGCACTTCTTCCGGCGTCGCCGTCACGGGAATCCCCTCGGAAAAGACGCGCACCATGTCTTTAACTTGCAGCGCATCGCCGGGCGTCGTGTTACCGCCTACGATGTCGTTATTCAGCACTGCCTCAAGATCCCAGCCTTCTTCGCGGGCCAGCTTCGCCAGGTGCGCGGAGCCCACAAGCCCCTGCTCCTCTCCCGCCACGGCCACAAACACAATCGATGCAGGAAAGCGCAGCTTGCTCAGCGCCCGCGCGCACTCGAGCGACACAGCCACACCCGAGCTATCGTCATTTGCCCCGGGGGCTGCGCCATGATCATCCAGCACATCGAGGTTGCGCGAGTCATAGTGGCCCGTCACCAGCACCATGCGCTTCTGCTGCACCGGGTCCGTCCCGCGCAGAATGGCATAGACATTGGTCAGCCGGGTCGGCCTGGGAATGCGTTTGGCCCACGCCCCGGCGCTGCTTGAGGGGTCTGCAATGAAAGTGTCGCGCTTGACCTCAAGGCAACCGCCGCACTGCGCTGAGATTTCCTTGAACTGGCTCTCGATCCAGTCTGCCGCCGCATTGATGCCCTGGCCGCTGGGCAGATCCGTCTCCATGCTCGAAAGTGTGTTCCGGCTACCAAACCCAACCAGGGTTTTTATCGTCTCTTCAATGTGTGCAGGTTTTATCGTCGCAAGCGCCCCGGCAATTGCGGTATCGGGTTTTGCCGGTGAAAGGGGTGTCCCATAACGAAGATAATCCGGCTGCGCCGCGCAGTTGAGCGCAACCACGCTAAAAAGCAAGGCCGCCAAAGGGATTTTCACTTTAACTTCTCCGTCTTCAATGGGAATCAGGTCAATGTGAACTCCCGCCCCTTGACCTAAGGCCGGGTACTCCCTAAAACTAGCGGAGTCGTATTGCACGGTATCGTCATCCTACAACACGAAATGGCCTTGAGAGAGGAGGCTGCCATGGCAAATTGCCCTGAATGCGAAAACGAACTGGATGTTGAAGTGAGTGAACTTGATGAGGGGGACGTGGTCGCCTGCGGCGAATGCGGCTCGGAGTACGAGGTCGTCGGTGTCGATCCCCTCGAGCTCGCTAAGGTGGATGGAGACGACGAGGACGAAGAGGAAGAGTTCTTCGATGAGGAAGAGGAGGAAGAGTGAAAGTTGATCGCATAAGATTGGCTGCCGGGGTGCTGTTTGCCGCCCTCGCCGCCGGGCCGCTTCCTTCGGTCACACATCTGTTGCAGGCAGACGCGCAGAACATTGGCCAGCGCAGTGTTTCAGGAAGCGTAGTCGATGGGTCCAGCACCGTAGCCGGTGCCACCGTCTTCCTCCAGAACGAGAAGTCCAAGGCGATCCGCAGTTACACCTCGGAAAAGAACGGCCGCTTCCACTTCGCCCAGGTCAACATGGGTGAGGATTACGAGCTCTGGGCCGAGAAAGACGGAAAGAAGAGCGCCACCAAAACCGTCAGCTCCTGGGACGCACGCAAGGAGTTTGAAACCGAACTCAAAATGAAATAAGGGCTCCCAGCGGCATTGACCCAATGCCGCTCCGCCTCACCCCTCCAGCTTTTTCGTCACCAGGTCGTTCAGCAGCGCCGGGTTTGCCTGGCCTTTCGACGCCCGCATCACCTGCCCCACAAAAAATCCTGCCATCGTCTTCTTGCCCGCGCGATACTGCTCCACCTGTTTCGGATTCGCGGCAATCACTTCGTCGATCAGCGCCTCAAGCGCCGAGGCATCGGTAATCTGTTGCGGCTTCTCGCGTTCATAGACGGCAGGGAAGTCCTCGCCTTTTTCAAATGCGAGATCGAAAAGCTGCTTCAGCTGCTTTGAGCTGATCTTGTCCTCTTCCAGCAGATCCGCGGCCATCACCAGGCCACTCATCGAAATCGGCGACCGATCCAGTTCCAGTCCCTGTGCCTTCAGCCGTCCGCCCAGTTCGCTCAGCAGCAGGTTCGCCACGCGTCGCGGACTCTTCGCTGTCTTCGCCGCCGCCTCAAAGCGATCCGCAAATTCGCGTGAGGCCGTCAGCGTGTGCGCGTCCCGCTCGTTCAGCTCATACTCGGCAATCATGCGCGCGCGCCGCGCCTCGGGCAATTCCGGCAGCTCCGCTCTTCTGCGCTCAAGAAACTCGTGCGAGAGCACCAGCGGCGGCAAATCCGGCTCAGGAAAATACCGGTAGTCGTGCGCCTGTTCCTTCGATCGCATCGAATACGTTCGTCCCTCCGCCGCATTCCACAGCCGCGTCTCCTGCAGTACGCGCCCGCCGCCTTCCACAATTTCTATCTGCCGCTCAATCTCGTACTCCAGCGCCGCGCGGATGAATTTGAAGCTGTTCACGTTCTTTACTTCCGCCTTGGTGCCAAACTTTTCCGCGCCCTTTAGCATCACGCTCACGTTGGCATCGCAGCGCAGCGAGCCCTCTTCCATGTTGCAGTCGGAAACCTGTGTGTACAGCAGAATTTCCTTCAGCCGCGTCAGATACTCGAAGGCTTCGTCTGGCGTGCGGATATCCGGCTCGCTCACAATCTCCACCAGCGGCGTGCCGCAGCGGTTCAGATCGAGCGAGGTGTACTTTGCCGAGTCAGCCAGCCCGTCGTGGATGCTCTTGCCCGCGTCCTCTTCCATGTGCAGCCGTGTGATGCCGATCCGCTTCGTTCCACCTGTCGCGTTCGGCACGTCAATCCATCCGTGCTCGGCCAGCGGCTTGTCATACTGCGAAATCTGGTAGCCCTTCGGCAGGTCAGGGTAGAAGTAATTCTTCCGCGCAAAAATCGAGCGCTCATTCACCGTGCAGTTCAGCGCCAGCGAAGCGCGCGTGGCAAACTCCACGGCCTTCGCATTCAGCACCGGCAGTGCCCCCGGCAGCCCCAGGCACACCGGGCAGATATTGGTGTTGGGAGCCGAGCCAAAGTGGTTCGCGCAGCCGCAGAAGGCCTTGGTCGCCGTCAACAGTTGCACGTGAACCTCGAGTCCGATCACGGGCTCGTATTTCGCCATCACTTCAGAAGAAAGCGCGACAGAAGTCATAATTACTTACGATTCTAGCGCGATGCGAACAGTCGGTTTCGGTTGCGGATGGGCTGTCGCGAAGTCTTCGCGACAGCCTGCATCTCCTACGGCTTCGGGTCTTCCGCCGTAAACTCAGAACAACACGGCTTCTCGGTCGCGTGGAAGTTCATCAGTTCCAGCCGAATCCCATCCGGGTCGTAGAGGTTGAACTGCTCCTTGCCGTCCGCGCCGATCTTTGGCGCATCGTCGTGTCTTCCGTCCAGCCTGTTGCCCGCTTTCAGCCGCTCGTAGGCTGCCGGCACGCTCGACTCACCAATCGACAGGTGATCCTGTACGCCCAGGTTGCGCTGTGTCATCGTTGCGGGAATCCCTTTGCCTGGTCCCGGGCCCGCGGCCAGCATGTACTCCAGCCAGTCGTGCCCATCGGGCGCCTGCTGGCTCACCCAGTCCACCTTCTGCGGATAATGCATGCCGCCGTACCAGTACGGCTTGAACCCCAGCAGTTCGCGATAGAACTTGTCCTGCGTCGCGCGGTCATGCACCAGGAACCCGACATGAATGATGTGATTGCCGATCGACGTTCGGCGCATCCGGAGCCTTCGCATGCGCGGGCGGCTGCACAAACTGCACCTTGTTCTCTTCCGGATCGAGCACCTCGAACCATAGGCTCCCATCCGAGCCGCGCGTCACCTTCGCCGGCGTCTTCCAGCCCTTCGCCGCAAGATACTTCCGCAATCCCTCGGCGTCTTCTGTCTGCCACGCCGTGTGGTCCAGCCGGTTGATGCCCGCGCCCGGCGGCAACGGCAGCACCTCCACAAACTGCGTGGCGCTCACCATGTAGCGCACGCCCTTCGCATTCTCCGGGTCCGCGGCCTTGGCCGCGCCAATAGTCACGCGATAGTAGTGGTCGGTCGCACTGGGGTCCGACGTGTACACGGCCAGGTGCGAGATACCCGTAATCTTTGGGCGCGGAGGCGCGCTCTGAGCAACGGCGGTTAAGGCAACTGCGGCAGACACAAATGCGGCAAGCAATCTTGGGTGCATCGCAACCTCAATTCGGAACGGCACCCCAAGATAAATCTCCACGCCTCTTCGCGCAAATCCACAATCCCTCCGTTTTCGGTCCACCCCGCCGAGCCGTACAATGCGCTTATGCGTCCTTACTGCCTTGCTTTGTCTTCAGCCGCGCTATCCCTGTGTCTTGGTCTCCCCTCAATTGCCCAGAGCCCGCTTCCTGCCGCCTCGCCGGCCGACGTCGCCGAAGCCCACGCAATCTTCAAGCAGCTTATCGAGATCAACACCACCGACACGCCGAAGGGCAGCGTCACTGCGGCAGCCGTGGCAATGCAGAAGCGCTTTCTCGATGCCGGCTTTTCGCCAGACGATGTGAAGCTGATCGGCCCCGACGCCAAAAAGCAAAACCTCGTTGTCCGCATCCGCGCCAAGGGCACGCCCACTGAAAAGCCCGTCCTCTTCCTCTGCCACCTCGACGTCGTTGAAGCCCTGCGCTGCGACTGGACCACCGATCCCTTCCAGTTCATCGAGAAGGACGGCTACTACTACGGCCGCGGCACGCAGGATATGAAGGAGTCCGACGCCATCCTCGTGGCCAGCTTCCTGCGCCTCCATCGCGAGAACTTTACGCCGAAGCGCGACCTTATCCTCGCCCTCACCGCAGATGAGGAAGGCGGCAAGTTCAACGGCGCCGACTGGCTTGTCACCCATCATCGCGACCTGGTCGACGCGGCCTTCGTCATCAACCCTGACGCCGGCGGCATCGAACTCGATCACGGCCACCCCGTCATCGCCGCCGTCGAAGCCACAGAGAAGGTCTACTCCGATTTCCAGGTCACCGCCGTCAATCGTGGCGGCCACAGCTCGCTCCCCCGGCCCGATAACGCCATCTACGAGCTCACCACCGCCCTCAACAAGCTTGCCGCATACTCTTTCCCATTCGAGCTCAACGAGGTTACCCGCGCCTACTACACCGATCTTGCCGCGCATGAAACCGGCCAGACCGCCGAGGACATGCGTGCCATTCTTGCCAACCCCCCGATCTCGCCGCCGCGGCGCGCCTCAGCGCCGATCCCGGCTTCAACTCCAACTTCCGCACCACCTGTGTGGCCACGCGCCTCAGCGGCGGACACGCCGCCAACGCCCTGCCGCAGACCGCCCAGGCAAACATCAACTGCCGCATCTTTCCTGGCCACTCGCCCGAGGAAATTCGTAAGCAGCTCATCGCCCTCTTTGACGACCCCAAACTCACGGTGAAGTATGTTTCAGACTCCGGTGTCGTCGCGGAGGTCGCGCCCGACCGCAAGGCTATTGCGCCGCCGCCGCCCATCAAGGCTGTTTTCGATCCGCTCACCCGCATCACGCAGCAAATCTGGCCCGGCATTCCCGTCACCGCGATCATGGAAAACGGTGCCAGCGACTCCATCTATTTTGCGCAGGCCGGCATCCCCTCCTACGGCTACTCCGCCATTGCTCTTGAGCGCGATGACGTGCGTGCCCACGGCAAGGACGAGCGTCTTCCTGTCGCGTCGTATGCAAAGGCTCTCGACTTCTTTTACGCATTCACCAAGGCGGTGGGCGGCGAGTAATGCCGACCTCTTGTGAAAGTCGAACCGCCGTCCTTCAACCGTCGTCTTCGAAATCGCAGTCTCTGAAACTTCGGACACTTCCATGACCAGCCAATCCCGCGTCGCAGTCATCACTGGTGGAGCCCAAGGCATCGGGCGCTGCACCGCCGAGTTGCTTGCCGAACGCGGCTACCGCATCGCGCTCATTGACCTGCGTGAGCCCTCTGAAACCCTGCGCACCCTCGCAGCGAAGGGCAGCGCAGCCTTCGGCTTCACCGGCAATGTCATCGACGAAGCTGAGGTCGCGGCCTTCGCGGCGCAGGTCTTTGATCGCTATGGCCGTGCCGACGTGCTCGTCAACAACGCCGGCATCAGCTACATTGCGCCGGCAGAGCAGACGCCCTTCGCCGACTTTCGCCGCGTCGTCGACGTCAATCTTTGCGCGCCCTTTCTGCTGGCGCAAGTCTTCGGCCGCACAATGCTTGAGGCCGGCAGCGGCTCCATCGTCAACGTCGCCTCCGTTGCAGGCCTTCTCGGTATCGCTGACCGCGCGGCCTACAACGCATCCAAGCACGGCCTCATCGGCCTCACCCGCACCCTCGCTGCGGAGTGGGGTGGCCGCGGCGTGCGTGTCAACGCCGTCTGCCCTGGCTGGGTCAAAACAGAAATGGATGCAGCCGACCAGGCCAACGGAACCTACACCGACGCTGATATCACCGGCCGCATCCCCATGGGCCGCTTCGCCTCGCCCGAGGACGTCGCCCGCGCCATCGCATTTCTCGCCGACCCGGTAGAGAGCAGCTTCATCAACGGCCACGCTCTTTCCGTTGACGGCGGCTGGCATTCCGACGGCAGTTGGGAATCCCTGCGCCTCAGCAAACGCTGAACGGCTTCCGTCTTTCGCTTGTTTTCGTCTGAACTTCCGGTGGCGAAGCAGCCCCGCTTCCACCCTCCGCTCCGGCGCCCGCCCGCTGCTAAACTGAGAACTGCATGATCCTCCCGTTTGTCCGCGAAATCTTCGCGGAGCTGGAGCACTCCTCCGCATTCGATCGCGTACAGAGGCACCTCAGCCTTGGTACGGGGCGTCGTCGTGTCTCCGGGCTCACCGCAACCGCCAGTTCTCTCTACCTGCCCTTCTTTGCACGCGCCGCACGCCAGCCGCTCATCGTCGTTGTCGCCGACAACAAAGCCGCCGAGGCACTCGAGCCCGTTCTGCGCGCTGGCTGCGAGCTCACCGGCGCCGTTGATCCCGACCGCGTCGTCCGCTTTCCCGCCCACGATGTGCTTCCGTTTGAAAACCTCTCCCCGCACCCCGACGTGCAGGAGCAGCGCGCCGCCGCCCTCTGGAAGCTTGCCACCGGCGCCGTCTCTATCCTCATCGCGCCGGCCGAGGCCCTTGCTCTCCGCCTCTTTGCGCGCGACTACTACGCCGGCCTTGCCGTCACTCTGCGTCGTGGCGAAGAGCTCGACGTCGAAGTCCTCACCGCGCATCTCGCGTCCGTCGGCTACACGCAGATGGACCTCGTCGAGATGCCGGGCCAGTTCACACGTCGCGGCGGCATTCTCGATGTCTACTCTCCCGACGCCGACCGGCCCGTGCGCGTCGAGTTCTTCGGGGATGAAATCGAAACCATCCGCAAGTTCGATCCTGAAACCCAGCGTTCTCAGGCCGGCCTCGACGAAGCCCTGTTGCTTCCGCTTACTGAGACTCCCGTCACCGAGCACCTGCTCGCCGCGGTGAATGCCCGCCTCAGCAGGCAGCGCATTGAAACAGGAGATGACGAGCTTGCCGAGGAAGCCGCCGCTGCCGGCGGTGTCAGCGTCTTCCCCGGCTGGGAATTCTTCACTCCTGTTGCCGGCGCTGAAGGCCATTTGCTCAAGCTGCTGCCTAAGGCAGTCCTCGTTGTAGACGAGCCCGCCATGGTCAACAACCAGATCGACCGATGGTGGAGCAAGGTCGAGCAGCGTCACGAGCGTAGCGGCATCGGTTCGCTGATTCGCCCTGAAGATATCTACCTGCGTCCTGAAATCCTCCAGGGTTTTCTCGCCTCGCATCCCGGCTTCGATCTCGATCAGCTTGGCGCCGTTGACATCCTCGACGAAGACAATACTCTCGGCGAAATCGCTTTCAGCTCGCGTCCTACGCTGCGCTTCCACGGCTCCATACCCGCACTTGTCGATCAGTTGCGCAACCTTCAGGCCGCCGACCAGCACACCGTCCTTGCCGTGCCCACACAGGGCGACGTAGAGCGCATGGCCACTGTGCTCCGCGAGTATCAGCTCCCTTATCGCCTCGGCAGCCGCGTCGCGCATTCCGGCGAAACCATGTTCGACGAGTCAAGCTACCTCGCCGGCGATCTCCGCGTTCCCGTCATCGTGCGCACGCAGATTGCCTCCGGCGTCAGCTTCCCCAACACCAACCTCATCGTCTTCGGCGCCAACGACCTTTCTGACGAGGCCGATATCACTGCGCGCCACGAGCCGCGCCGCTCCAAGACCGCCGCCTTCGTCTCCGACTTTCGCGATCTCGCCGTTGGGGATTATGTTGTCCACGTCGAGCACGGCATTGCGCAGTACCAGGGCCTCAAAGAGATCGTGCAGGATGGCCTCTCCATCGAGTTCATGATTCTGGAGTTCGCCGAGCAGGCCCGCCTCTACGTCCCGCTCACGCGCCTCGACCTGATTCAGAAATACCGCTCGACTGACACCGGTCCGGCGCCGGTGCTCAGCAAGCTTGGCTCGCAACAGTGGACCAAAACCAAGGCTCGCGTGCGCAAGGCCATGCAGGATATGGCCGGCGAACTGCTCAAGCTTTATGCCGAGCGGCACACCGCCCAGGGAAACGCCTTCTCGCCCGACAACGAATTTCAGCGCGAGTTTGAAGACTCATTCGACTACATCGAAACCGACGACCAGCTCACCGCCATCTCGGCGATCAAGCAGGATATGGAAGCCACCACGCCGATGGACCGCCTGCTCTGCGGCGATGTGGGATACGGAAAAACTGAAGTTGCCATGCGCGCCGCCTTCAAAGCCGTGCAGGATGGCAAGCAGGTCGCGGTGCTCACGCCCACCACTATTCTTTGTTTCCAGCACTTCGAAACCTTCAAGCGCCGCTTCGCGCAGTTTCCCATTCACATCGAGATGATCTCCCGCTTCCGCACCGCCAAGGAGCAGAAAGAGATTGTCGAGCGCGTAGAAGCAGGCAAGATTGATATCCTCATCGGCACCCACCGCGTCCTCTCGAAAGACATCAAATTTCAGGACCTCGGCCTGCTTGTCGTCGATGAAGAGCAACGCTTCGGCGTCCGCCACAAAGAGCGCCTCAAGCAGATGCGCAAGGAAATCGACGTCCTCGCCATGTCGGCCACGCCCATTCCGCGTACCCTGCACATGTCCCTCGTCGGCCTGCGCGATATGAGCGTCATTGAGACGCCGCCGAAAGACCGCATGGCCATCCAGACCGTCGTCGCTAAATTTGACGAGAAACTGGTGCGCTCCGCGGTTGAGGTGGAGCTTGAGCGTGGCGGCCAGGTCTACTTCGTTCACAACCGCGTCGAATCCATTTACGAGATCGCAGCGCGCATTCAGGAGCTCGTTCCCGCCGCGCGCGTCGCCGTCGGTCACGGCCAAATGAGCGAGGGCGAGCTTGAGAAGGTGATGCTTGCCTTCATGAGCCATCAGTTCGATGTGCTTGTCGCCACCACCATTATTGAAAATGGCCTCGACATCCCGCTTGCCAACACCATGCTCATCAACCGCGCCGATCGCCATGGCCTCAGCGAGCTTTACCAGCTACGCGGCCGCGTCGGCCGCTCCAACCGCCGCGCTTACGCTTACCTGCTCATTCCGCCCGAGCAGGAGCTGAGTCAGATCGCGCGCCGCCGCCTCGCAGCGCTTAAGGAGTTCAGCGATCTCGGCGCCGGATTCAAAATTGCCGCCCTCGATCTCGAACTGCGCGGTGCCGGCAACATGCTCGGCGGCGAGCAGAGCGGTCACATTGAAGCCATCGGATTCGAGCTCTATACCTCCATGCTTGAGGCCGCCGTCAAAGAGCTCAAGGGCGAGGGTGGTGCAGACCGTCCCAGTGCGCAGCTCAATCTCGGCATTGCCCTACGCATCGACGAGAGCTACGTGCCCGAAGAGAACCAACGCCTGCGGCTCTACAAGAAAATCGCCGGCGCCGCTGACGAAAAAGCCATCGCCGACCTTCGCGCCGAAATGGAAGATCGCTATGGCGCGCTGCCCGACGCAACTGTCTACCTGCTTGAGGCGGCCTCCTTGCGCCTTGAGTGCGAGCGCATTGGCGTTGCGCAGGTTGACCGTCGCCGTTCCGAGCTCCAGATTCGCTTTACTGAGAACGCCCATGTCGACCCGCAGCAGCTCATGCGCGTCGTTGCCCGCAATTCAAAGCGCGGCGCGCAGTTCACGCCTCAGGGCGTGCTCAAACATCCGCTCGCCGCAACCCGCCCCGACGAAGTCCTGCTCGAAATTCGCGAACTGCTCGCCAACCTCGCCCCGGCTGCAGTGAACGCATAACCGCATAAAGAGGGAATTGTGAAAAAGTCTGTTGCTTTACTTATTCTTGGTGTCTTCTTTGGAGCAAGCATGACGACCACCGCCGCCCGCGCCGAATCGGAAAAAGACAAGCTTTCCCAGCTCTACTGGAAAAAGCTTTTCATTCACGACTCCGACGAGTTCTTCGATCAGGTCTACTTCCCCTATCAGCCCACCATCGGAACTCTTACCGGTTATCACCAGTACGACGCCAAACTCGAAGACCTGAGCCAGTCGGCCATCAACGCCGAAATCGCAAGCCTCAACAAATACGAGGCCCGCTTCGCGTCCATGCAGAAAAAGGCGAACTTCGATCCCGTCACGCGTGGCGATTGCGAACTCGTGCTCGGCAACATCCGGTCCCGTCTGCTCACGCTGCAAACGATTCGCCCCTGGCAGAGGAATCCCGACGTTTACTCCTCCACTGCTGCCAACGCCGCTTTCTCCATCATGGAGCGCAAATTCGCGCCGCCTGAAAATCGCCTCCGCTCTCTCGTTGAGCGCGAGCGGCAGATGCCTGCGCTTCTCGATCAGGCCCGCCTCAATCTCGCCAACCCTCCCCACATCTACACTGAGATCGCCATCCAGCAGCTTCCCGGCATCATCAGCTTCTTTCAGCACGATGTGCCGCTCGCTTTCACCCATTCCAATGACGCGGCTCTCAATGAGGAGTTCGCGCATACCAACGCGCAGGTCATCGCCGCGCTCTCCAGCTACTTGGCCTGGCTCAAATCCGATCTGCTCGCGCAATCCAACGGCGACTACCGCATCGGCGCCGAAACATTTTCAAAGAAGCTGCTTTATGACGACATGATCGATCTCCCCCTCGACAGGCTTCTTGAAATTGGCTGGGCCGACATGCGTAAAAATCAGCAGCACTTCAAGCAGGTCGCCAGCGAGCTCGAACCCGGCAAAGACCCCCACGCCGTCCTTGAAGAGCTCGGCAGCATGCATCCGGCTCCCGATAAGCTCATCGCCACTTTCACTGCCACCTTCTCCAGCCTCATCGACTTCATCCGCAGCCACCACATCGTCACCATCCCTTCTGACGTGCGCCCCATTGTTGAAGAAACCCCGGCCTTCATGCGCGCAACCACACAGGCCTCCATGGATACGCCCGGCCCTTTTGAGAAGAACGCCACCGAGGCTTACTTCAATGTCACCCTGCCGCGAGCCTCGTTCACGCCTGAACAGGTTGAGAGTTACATGCATTCCTTCAACATCGGCACCATCATCTCTACTTCGGTCCACGAGGCCTATCCCGGTCACTACGTGCAGTTCCTCTGGGTGCCTGAGGCTCCCAGCCGCGTACGCAAGCTTCTCGGCGCCAACACCAACGTAGAAGGCTGGGCCCATTACACCGAGCAGATGATGCTCGACGAGGGATATGGCCAGCCCGGCACCGGGGCCAAAGATGCCCGCGAAGCGAAGCTGATCCGCCTCGGCCAGTTGCAGGACGCCCTTCTGCGCAACGCGCGCTTCATTGTAGGCATCGAAATGCATACGGGTAAGATGAGCTTCGATCAGGCCGTCGACTTCTTTCAGAAAGAGGGCTACCAGTCAAAGGAGTCCGCCCTTATCGAAACCAAGCGAGGCACATCCGATGCCACCTATCTCTACTACACCCTCGGCAAGCTGGAGATCATGAAGCTCCGCGACGACCTCAAAAAGAAACAGGGCGCCAATTTCTCGCTGGAGGAGTTCCACAACAACTTCCTCCGCCAGGGATTTCCCCCTGTCAAAATTGTGCGGGAGGCGCTGCTCGGCGATGATTCCCCGGCCCTCTGAGTCTTCGTGCTATCCCTTTAGTTGCATTGACGGCGCCTCGGCACGGCGGTTACCGTCCTGTTGCGCAGACCGCTGCAGCCCGGGCCCCGTATCGCATGAACTCACTCGCAACCGGGAGATTGAATGAACCAGAAAGTTCGTAAAGCTGTTTTTCCCGCCGGCGGTCTCGGCACTCGTTTTCTGCCCGCAACCAAGGTCATTCCCAAGGAAATGCTTGCCCTCGTCGACAAGCCCATCATCCAGTATGGTGTTGAAGAAGCCATCGACTCCGGCATCGAGCACATCATCATCATCACCGGGCGCGGCAAAGGCGCCATGGAAGATCACTTTGACCACAGCTTCGAGCTCGATGCCACGCTTGAGCGTCGCGGCAAAAAGGATCTGCTCGCCGTTTCGCGTGGCGTCGCCACGCTTGCCCGGGTCAGCTACGTCCGCCAGAAGGAGCCCCTCGGGCTTGGCCACGCTGTGCTGTGCGCCAAAGAACTCATCGGCGACGAACCATTCGCTGTCATCCTGCCCGACGACGTGATTGACGCCGACCCGCCCTGCCTCAAGCAGATGATTGATGTCTTCGAGGAGAAAGGCGGCTCCATTCTCGCCACCCAGACCGTCGAAGGGCCGGCCATCTCTGCCTATGGAGTGCTCGCCGGTTCCCCCGATCCGATCAATCCCCGCGTCTATAATTGCACCGGCATGGTCGAGAAGCCGAAACTCGAGGACGCGCCCTCAAAGCAAGCCATTATCGGCCGCTACGTGCTCACGCCCCGCATCTTCGGGCTGCTTGAGGAAACCACTCCCGGCGCCGGCGGAGAAATCCAGCTTACCGACGGCATCAAGGCCCTGCTCTCGGAAGAGAAGGTCTTCGGCTACACCTTCGAGGGCAAGCGTTTCGATGCCGGAGACAAATTCGGCATGCTGCAGGCCACCGTCGAATACGCGCTCAAGCGCCCAGACCTCGGCCCGCAGTTTCGCGAATATCTCCGCGGCCTCTCGCTCTAATCCACAAGCGGGGTTTTGGTTCTCCGGTCCCTGCGTCCGCGGCCCTCTCACTTCCATTTAATGTTGCAGCCGATTGAAGGCCTCTGCTCCGTGCTCAGCGGCTCACCCTTCAACACTGTCTCAATCGCGGCTCGCAAATCCTCGCCCGTCACCGGAATGCCATTTCCTGGCCGGCTCCGGTCAAACTCGCCGCGGTACACCAGCTTCATCTCCCGATCGAAGAGAAAGAAATCCGGCGTGCACGCTGCCTTATAAGCCTTCGCTATAGCCTGCGTCTCGTCGTAGAGATAAGGGAAGCGAAAGTCCATCGCCTGTGCCTGCTTCTTCAGTCCTGCCGGGCTGTCGTCAGGGTGCGTTGTCGCATCGTTGCTGCTGATCGCCACAATGCTCAGCGGACCTCCCTCGTAATCCCTGCCCAGTGCCGCCAGTCCTTTCTCTACGTGCTTCACATACGGGCAATGCGTGCAGATGAACATCACCAGCAGCGCCTGCTGGCCGCGAAAATCATCGCGTCTCACTCGCTCGCCCGTCACTACATCGGGCAGCGCAAAATCCGGCGCCATCGTTCCCAGCTCCAGCATTGTCGATTCAGTCAGTGCCATGCTTCTCCCCTCGGGAAAGTTAATGACAGGCTGCTAGAACAGTCCTGCCTGCCGCCCCGGCATCGCAAGCCCAAAGTGCTCGTAGGCCAGCCGTGTTGCTATGCGGCCGCGCGGTGTGCGATCCAGAAAACCAATCTGGATCAGAAACGGCTCGTAGACCTCTTCGAGTGCGTCTTCTTCCTCGGCCAGCGTTGCGGCCAGCGTGCCAAGCCCCACCGGGCCGCCGTCATATTTCTGGATAATCGTCAGCAGCAGCCTGCGATCAATCTCGTCGAAACCGTGCGCGTCCACTTCGAGCAGTGTCAGTGCCGCATTTGCCGTGGCGCGGTCAATCACGCCTGTTCCGCGCACCTGAGCATAATCGCGCACCCGCCGCAGCAGCCGGTTGGCAATACGCGGCGTTCCGCGCGAGCGCAGCGCGATCTCTGCCGCGCCATCGGCATCAATTGGCACCTGCAGCACCTCGGCTGAGCGCTCCACAATCACCCGCAAATCATCTTCTGTATAAAATTCGAGCCGCAGCAGGATTCCGAAGCGGGATCGCAGTGGCGAGCTCAGCAACCCAGGCCGCGTCGTCGCCCCTATAAAGGTGAAAGGCCTGATCTCCATCACATGCGTGCGCGCTGCCGGGCCCTGCCCAATGATGATGTCCAGCTTGTAATCTTCGAGCGCCGTGTAGAGCTTTTCTTCAAGCACCGGCTGCATCCGGTGGATCTCGTCGAGAAAGAGCACCTGCCTTTCCCGCAGATTGGTCAAAATCGCCGTCAGGTCGCCCTGGATCTGCAGTGCAGGTCCCGAAGTCTGCTGAAAGCCCACGTCCAGTTCGTTGGCAATGATCGTGGCAAGAGTCGTCTTGCCCAGCCCCGGCGGCCCGAAGAGAAGCACGTGGTCCAGCGCTTCGCCACGCGACTTCGCCGCCTCCAGCGCAATCGCCAGTTGCTCTTTCGCCTTGGTCTGGCCGATAAACTCCTTCAGCCACCGCGGGCGCAGTTTCAACTCAAAGGTCTGTTCCTCGTCGGCGCGCGAGGCGCTAACCAGCCGTTCCGGTGCATCATCCCGTGCGCGAGCCATGATGACGAAAGTGTAGCCGCTCGCGCCGCCCCCGGCAAAACCCGCCCCTCCCGTGATCCCACCCGTTCTATTAATCAGTAAAGCAATAAAAATATGCCCATCCTAAAAATGGAGTAACTTAGGTGCTAACTTTTTTCCTTACACCATGAAATAGTTATTGCTTCTGAAAATTAAGCTGTCCTATCATTTGCACAACCCTCAAAAGGGAACCAGTTTCGGCGTGTCCGGAAGTTCGCCTCCAGGCGCGTTTAGTCTTGTAATTTGCTTTATCAAAAGTTACATAAGAACTAACTAACTCATCTGTGGCGCGGCTTGAAAGCCAGGAGCTAAGTATGCAGAATCGATCCCTGTTGGGCGCCGTGTTGCTCGCGGGCCTTGTAATTCCACTTACCAGTTGCGGCACCGATCCCGATCTCACTTCCATCAGTATCATTCCGACTGATGTCACCACCTCTGATTCGGGCGGCCTCATTGTGCAATTCATCGCCGTCGGATCGTACATGCGCCCTGGTCACGCCGCCGTTACCAAGGACCTCACAACGCAGGCCACCTGGACTTCGGCTTTCCCGCAGCTGATCACAATCGGGGAGCAAACTGGCACCGCCACCGTTACCGGAGAGGGCTGGGGCACAGGCGTCGTGACCGCGGCAGCACCGGGCTTTAACGGCTTAATTACGGCGACCGCCTCTTTCACTATTCAGCAGCCCCCCAGTACCACTGGCAACGTGCAGGACATCACCTCGCTCGTTCTCGTGCCACACTCCGCGCCGGGCGGCGTTCAGTTCACCGCCGTGGGCCACACCAAGGATGGCACCGAGGTCGCCCTGACCAGCCAGCCCAAATGGATTTCGACCGACAACATGGTGGCAACTATCGACAAGGCCAGCGGTCTCGCCACGCGCGTTGGCCCCGGGCGCTCCACTGTTACCGCCATCTACACCAATCCCGATGGAACCCAGGCAGTTGGCGTCACCCACCTCAACGTTGCCCCTTCCGCCGCGACCAACTAGGTCCGTTCATCGTGCGCTTCACCAGACAGGCCGCCTTCGGGTGGCCTGTTCTGCGTTCTCGCCCTGCCTGAGCCAGCGTTTAAACTACAAGGGTCCCTCTGTTCGTGATGACCCATCCTTTCGCCCGCCTTCGCCGATTCCGCTTCAACTTTCCCCAGCGCGTCGCTGCCGTGCTCCTGTTGCTTTTTCTCGTCCAGGGACTCTGGCTCACCAGCCGCCAAACGCTCTCAGAGCGCGACTACCAATACGCTCGCTGCGGCCGCGAAACATGGGAGAAGCCTTCGCCGCTTGCCGGCTACTTCACCAGTTGCGGCAACATCCGCGACGGCATTCTTGCCTACCGGCTTGCCGGCCTGCCTCTCACGCTCAATCTTCTCCTCGAGCGCGGGCTTGACCGCTTTCGCAAGCCCGAAGATCGTGTCGTTCAGTCCACCGGCCAGCTCAGCACCTGGGAACTCCGCCATCAGCTCACCCACATCCTGCTGCTGCTGCGCCTGCCGTTTCTTCTCGCCGGCTGCACGCTCGGCGCCGGCCTCTGGTGGGTCTCGCGCCGGCTTTTCGGCAACTACGGTGGCTATACCGCACTCGCTCTTTACTGTTTCTCGCCACCTGTTCTCAAGGCCGCCATCACGCCCGGCCCTGACATACTCGCCGCTCTCGGCCTCTACGGCGCCGTCTATACCTGCATCGGTGTCGCGCATGCCATGCAGGGACCGCGCCGCAAATGGCGTCCGCGCATCATCCTGCTCATGCTCGCCATGGGTATGGCGGCGGCATCGCACATCGTCGCGCTGCCCATCGCGGCGTTTCTCGGGCTCATCTTTATGTTCTGGGTGGCTGAAGGCCGCCGCAGCCAGGTGCTGCCAGTCGTGCTCGCCGCTTGTGCTGGAGCGCTGCTCTTCATTTTTGCCTGTTACAACTTCTCGCCAGACGCCTTCAGCTACGTCTTCCGCTCAGCCGACGCATTCCTGTGGGTCTCTCTCGACCCCACGCGCCGCTTTTTTTCCACCTTCGGCAACGCCGGCATCACCGTGGCCGCCTGCGCCGCGGTGGTTCTCTATCTTGCTCTGAGCCGCTCGCGCTACTTCGGCAACACCGCTCCGCTGCTCTCGGCTCTTCTGCTTTTTGCTCTTGTCATGACCGGTGTTCCCGGCGCGCCCTGGCTCTGGGCAATCCCGTTTCTGCTCACCTTCATCGGCGGCGTCTTTGCCGATGCGTATGACAGTCCCCGCCGCCGCATCGCACTCGCTGCCGGCGCTGCCGTCGTCGCCCTGCAGGTCATCGTGTGCCTGCTCACGTTACCCGGCCTGCTTTAGCACTCGGCTTACACCGCGTTCAGGTCGTCGCCCTTCGTCTCGCGAATCAGCAGCAGGCCCAGCAGCGTCACTGCCGCCGAGGCGCTCAGGTAGTAGCCCACCCATTGCAGGCCATGTTTTTCAGCCAGCCACGTCGAAATGTAGGGAGTAAGCGACGCCCCCAGAATTCCCGCCAGGCTGAAGGCAAGCGAGCATCCCGTGTATCGCACCGCCGTTGGAAACAGCTCTGAGACCACCGTCCCCAGTGGCCCGTACGTAAAGCCCATCAACGCCAGTCCAAGGCACATCATCGTCAGCGCGCCCGTCGTCCCCGCCGTAAACAGCGGAGCCATCCCCAGGCCGAAGAGTCCAATCGCAAGCGTCACGCTGATCATCACCGGCTTGCGGCCGCGCTCGGCCAGCAATGCTGACAATGGAATCGTCGCCGCAAAGAACAGCACGCCAACCAGTTGCAGCACCAGGAACGTCGCGCGGTCATAATGCAGCGCGGTTGTTCCCCACGAGAGCGCAAAGACCGTCATCAGGTAAAACAGCACAAACATTGCCAGGCACACCATCACGCCCTTGATTAGCTGGCCGACGTGATCGCGAAGCACAGCAAGCATCGGCACTGCCACCGGCTTTCGGTGCTTCTGCGCTTCCTGAAATACAGGCGTCTCCGTAAGGGTGAGCCGCACATAGAGCCCCAGCAGTACCAGCACTGCACTCGCCAGGAACGGCAGCCGCCATCCGAACGCAAAAAATTGTGCATCTGTCAGCGAGCGCGATAGCAGCAGAAAGACACCTCCCGAAAGAAGAAAGCCCACCGGCGCTCCCAACTGCGGAAACATTCCATACAGCGCGCGCCGTCTCGGCGGAGCATTCTCAACTGCCAGCAGCACCGCGCCGCCCCACTCGCCGCCCAAACCAATGCCTTGCCCAAACCGGCACAGCGCCAGCAGCACCGGCGCTGCAAATCCAATCGCCGCATAACCCGGCAGCATGCCGATCAGAAATGTTGATATCCCCATCGTCGAAAGTGCCAGCACCAGCGTCCGCTTGCGCCCGATGCGGTCGCCATAGTGCCCAAAGAGCGCCGAGCCAATTGGCCGCGCCACAAACGCAATGGCAAACGTCGCCAGCGATGCCAGCACTGACGTGGCCGGATCCGATCTCGGAAAGAACAGCCGCGGAAACACCAGGACCGCCGCAGTTGCATAAATGTAAAAATCGAAATACTCAACCGCCGTTCCCACCAGGCTGGCAAACAGAACCTGCTGCGGCGTGTTGACGCGCTTTTTTAGAGTGTGTTGCGACGGGGAAGACACCTTTGCATTCTATAGAAGAGTCATTTTTGCGCCTCTTTTCCGGCCCTCGCCCGGCAGCCCAGCTGCCATCCGTGAACCAGCCTTGTTACCCCTCGCTTCACCGCTCTTTCCGCACGTTTATGAACCTCCAGCAAATTTAAGATATTGAAAGACTTATTTCCCTTCTGGCGCCTTGCCGCAGACCGCTTCGAGGGCGTAAAATAAGACTCAGCCCCCGGCCTCCCGGCCCTGCTTTTCCGGACCCTTTTTTGCCGCCTCAACCGCGGGCTTGAGACCTCTATGGCAGACGATCAGAATCCCCAGCTCCCCCTCGACGGCGGAACACCGCCGAACCCCAGCCATGTGTCCATCAACCTCGAAGAGGAGATGCGGCACTCTTATCTCGCCTACTCGATGTCGGTGATCATCGGGCGCGCCCTTCCCGACGCCCGCGACGGCCTTAAGCCTGTCCATCGCCGCATTCTCACGGCAATGGACCGCGAGGGACTCCAGCACAACAAGCGCTACTCAAAATGCGCCGGCGTGGTGGGCGAGTGCCTCAAGAAATACCATCCCCACGGCGACTCCTCTGTATACGACGCTCTGGTGCGCATGGCCCAGCCTTGGTCTCTCCGCTATCCCCTCATCGATGGCCAGGGAAACTTTGGCTCCGTCGATGGCGACCCGCCCGCGGCCTACCGCTACACCGAGTGCCGCATGGAACGCATCGCCGAAGAGATGATGGCCGACATCGAGATGGAAACCGTCGATATGATGGCCAACTTCGATGAAACCACCGACGAGCCCACCGTACTGCCCACACGGATTCCCACTCTGCTCGTCAACGGCTCCAACGGCATCGCCGTCGGCATGGCCACCAACATTCCGCCCCACAACCTCACTGAAGTCGTTAACGCGGCAATTGAGCTTGTTAAGAATCCCAAAGCCGGACTGCTCGAGGTCCTCAAGCACGTGCAGGGGCCCGATTTCCCCACCGGCGGATTTATCTACGGCAAGGGCGGAATCGTCAATGCCTATAAAACCGGCCGCGGCCGCTTCATGATGCGCGCCCGCGTCGCAATCGAAAATCTCACCAAGGAAAACAGGCGATCATCGTCACCGAGATCCCCTACCAGGTCAACAAATCCAAGCTTGTCGAGCGCGTTGCCGAACTGGTCAACGACAAGATCATCGACGAAATCAGCGACGTTCGCGACGAGTCCGATCGCGACGGCATGCGCATCGTCATTGAGCTCAAGCGCGCCGCCCAGCCCGAGATCGTGCTCAATCAGCTCTACAAGCACACGCAGATGCAGGAAAGCTTCTCCATGATCCTGCTCGCGGTGCTCAACGGGGTGCCGAAAGAGTTTCCACTCGACGAGGCCATCCGCGCCTTCATCGATCACCGCATTGATGTCGTGCAGCGCCGCACCGTCTTCCTCCTTCGCAAGGCACGCGAGCGCGAGCACATCCTCGAGGGCTACAAGATCGCCCTCGACAATCTCGACACCGTCATCCGCATCATTCGCGCATCGGCCTCCCGTGCCGAAGCTCGCGAAAACCTCTACACCTGGGGCAAGGGAACCGAGATCGTCATCAATCTCGATCGCACACGCCTGGCCAATGAAGAGCGCGGCCTCACGCTAAAACAGGTCGACTCCATCCTTGAGCTGCAGCTCTATCGCCTCACCCAGCTTTCCGTCGACGAAATTCTCAAGGAGCTCAAGGAAATCCGCGCCAGAATCGCGGAGTACGAAGAGATTCTTGCCAGCGAGAAAAGACTGCGCGCCGTCATCGTCAAGGAGCTCGAAGACGTCCGCGACCGCTACGGCGACAAGCGCCGTACCGAGATCATCGACGAGTCCGCCGAGCTGCAGCTTGAAGACCTGATCGCCGATGAACAGGTGGCCGTCACCGTCAGCCACCAGGGCTACCTCAAGCGCACGCCCATCTCCATCTATCGCCAACAGCGCCGCGGCGGCACCGGCCGCACCGGCATGAAGACCCGCGAAGAAGATTTCGTATCGCAGCTCATCATCGACTCCACGCACGCCTACCTGCTCTGCTTCACCAGCGCAGGCCGTGTCTACTGGCTCAAGGTCTACGAGATTCCCGACGTCAGCGCCGCCGGCAAGGGCAAGAGCATGCAGAGCCTGCTCAGCCTGCAGCCCGGCGAAAATGTTCGCGCCATCATGGCCATTCGCGACCTCGAAGAAGAAGGGAAGTACATCTTCTTCGCCACGCGCAACGGAACCGTGAAGAAAACCCCGCTCAAGGACTTCTCCAACGTCCAGTCGCGCGGCATCATCGCCATCGGCATCGACAAGGACGATGAACTCGTCGCCGCCCGCATCACCGACGGCTCGCAGATCGTCTTCCTCGCCACGCACCTCGGCATGGCCATTCGATTCGACGAGTGCGACGTGCGCTCCATGGGCCGTCCGGCCTTCGGCGTGCGTGGCGTCGATCTCGGCAAAAACGATTACGTCGTCGGCGTTGCCATCACCCCCAGGGAACACCCTGAAGGCGCGTATCTGATCCTCGCCGTTACTGAGAACGGCTTCGGCAAGCGCACCAATGTCGAGGCCTATCGTCTGCAGACGCGCGGCGGCAAGGGCGTCAAGAACATGGCCGTCACCGAGCGCATCGGCAGGGTCAACACCATTCAGCTTGTCGATGACAGCTCAGAGCTGGTCGTCATCAGCCAGTTCGGCAAGATCATCCGCATCGACACAAAAACGATTCGCGCCGCGGGACGCGCCACCCAGGGCGTCCGTCTGCTCAACCTTGACGACGGCGACAAGGTAGCCGCCGCCGTCATCATTCCACCTGAAGAGATCAGCAAGGAAGACGACCAGGGCACGCTGATCCAGTAGTTTTTGCGACCGCCCGGAATGCTGGTTGCCCCATCCATGTCGCGGTCTCATCGCGACAGGATGGGAAGCAATCCCTAAGTCCGTTTTCCCTCAGCTCTGCTTCCCCAGCTTCTTCTCAAGATCCGGCACATAGCTCGGCTGCGCATCCGGCTCCAGTTGCTGTGCAATTCCGAGCGCCGCCTGCCACGCTGCCCGCGCCTCGTCCTTGTTCCCCTTTGCCGCGGCAATATCTCCCAGCGCCGTCTGGCTCAGCAGCTCAGTGGGATCGACAGCCACTGCCTCGCGCGCCATCGTCAGCGCACCATCCGCGTCGCCCTTCCTCAGCAGCGCATACGCCGTCATCGCGCGGCTCATCGCAGCAGCCTGCTTCAAATCAACATCGCCGTGGTACACGAAAACCGCATGGTCAATTACTTCCGTCGGCTTCATCGATTGAAACGCTCCGTAGGGACTCACCTTGCCGCTCGGCCACTCGCATCCGCTCAGATCCCCCGCGCTGATCAGCACACTTCCTTTCGCATGAGCCGGCGCAACATCCACTCCGCCCAGCCAGAACGCGTCGATATTCGGCAGATGATGGCAGGTAATTCCATACGTCGCCGGGTCGATCTCCGGATACGCGAAGTACGCGAACCAGCACTCCTCGCCCGGGTGCCGATCCTGCCACGCCTTCACCTGGTAGAGTTGCTGGCCCCAATCCACATTCGCATCGCTCAGCAGGTTGTGCGAGTTTTTCGCGCCACCCCACGCCTCATTCGCATACGCCATGGGATTCGGCAACACGGCGAGCGATGAAATCACATGCGCCGCTACCAGCAACCCGCCGGCCCACTTCCAGCCTCTACTCTTCTCCGCCAGCGCCGCAACGCCGCCGCCCGCCAGCACAAAAGCGAAGGTATACACCGGCAGCATGTGCCGCGCGCCGATATCCATCCCGGCGGCCAGGGCGATTCCGAAATACACCACCATCGGAATCAGCACAAACGCCAGCTCGCGCCCCTTTCGCAGTCTGCCTGTCACGATCGCAACGCACGCCAGCGCCAGCAGTCCCAGCAATCCCAGCGTCGTCTTGATCAGCATCACAACAGGGAAGTACCACCACACCGCATGCGCATACTGCCTGCCCAGCACAAACGTGGGATAGAACTGCGCCATCCGCTTCACATCCACCAGCCCAATCAGGTACGACTCCGGCAGCAGATGCAGATGCGCAATCGCCAGCACGGCCTGCGCGTTGAAGCTGCTCAGTGGCCGCACATACTCTTCGATCGACGTGCTCATTGCCAGGCCCGCGGGCCGCGCCGCATACCGGAACCCGTAGAAGGCCCACAGCACCGCGGCACCGATCACCACAATTGCCGCAAAGGCCGCCGCCAGCCGCAGTGCCGTCTTGCCCCGCGTCCCGTGCGGCGCGCGCGCAATCTCCCACCCCATCAGCAACACAAGCATCGGCGCCAGCAGCACGCCCGAGTGCTTGGTTGCCAGCAGCAGTCCCGCCACCACACCTGCAATCACCAGCCTTGCCGCGCCCGGCTGCTTCACGTAGCGATAGAAGGCAAAAATCGCAGCCAGAAAAAACAGCGACACGCCGATATCCGTCGTCACCAGTGCGGAGTGCGCCAGAATATTCGGGTCGAAAACCACCAGCACCAGCGCCACCAGTGCCGCTGTTGTTCCAAACCACTCCCGCGTTGCAAAAAACACCATCAGCGCCAGGCCCAGCGCAAGCAAACCTGCCGCGAGTCGCATCTTCAGCACCATGCGCCCGCTCGCCCCATCATTGCGCGCCACCCAGTCGCGCCCGCCCATGTACGCCTCAACTTTAAAATCCCGCCCTTCGAGCGGTGGCGTCCACAGTCTGGCACCCGTCAACGGCAGCGCGGCCACAAACTTCACCAGTGGCGGATGCTCCGGGTTGAGCCCATAATCGCCCGTGTGCGCCATCATGTATGCGGAATACATGTGGTCGCCCTCGTCAAAGGTCAGAGACTCGCGCCGCACCACGGAAACCATCAACGCCGCCTGCACCACCAGCAGCGCCACCACTGCCGCCCAAAGCCACCGTCTGCTGTTCATTCGCAACTCGAGCCCTCTCAATACAACCTGCACATCGTCGCGGGCAATTCTACCGGCGCGTGCTCCTTCAAGGCACCCTGAAAATTGCGGGCACTGTCGCCCCCGACCGCGCACAGGAGTAAACTGATCCTGCACGTTATCAGACAAAACTGAATCCGTTTAAGCACTCGAATTTATTGCTCATGCGTTTTACACTGACGGTGCTCTCGATTCTCCGCGTGCTCCCTGTGACGCGGGTCTCTTTCATCATCGTTCTTGCAGCATCATTCCTTGCAGCGGGCAGCGCTCGTGTGCATGCCGTAGAAGTGCGCGAGCACAAAAAGACGGTGCCCGTCGCGCGGCCGCACAAGAAGCCGGTCGGGAAGCGTGCTGCAGTCTCTGCCTCCCGCCACAAATCGCATGTGGCCGCCGGCGCCTCTCGTCGTCGCGCAACCACGCAACGCGCAAGCACGCATGGCCCAAGCACGTATCGAGCAAGCACGCATAACGTCTCCTCGCGCAAACGGTCCCGTCGCGGTTCCTCGGGTACTGTGCGCGTGGCTGCCCGTTCGCATTCCCGGCGTGTCTATCACTTTTCTTCACGCACCCGTTCGAACCGGCCGCATGTTGAAGAGGTAGCGGCCAGGCCTCATTCTTCTCCGGTTGAAAGCGCGGACCTCTCCGAGTCGCATGCTGCAACGCCACAGCAGGCCGCGGACAGCATCGCCGCCCGCGCGTCGCACTCCCATATCGTGGGCGCCGACGCCGCCGAAGCTTCTGCCGCATCGGTCTACGGCGGCAAAATCGTCGCCATGGCTCCGCTCCGCGGCTCCCTTCAGTCCCTCGTCCGGCAAAATCAGCGCACTGATGCCGACAACCTCGAGCGCATCCTCAACGACTCCGATCTTCACGAACGCATCGCCCAGGGCGTGCTCGTTCCTGTTCCCGCATCTTCGGCGCTCGCCGTCAATGCCGATCTTCCCGCCGACCGCCGTTATTGCCGTCCCTGGACCGCCGCTTTCCTCGCCGATTTTTCGAAGGCTCACGACGCTGAGTTTCATCACCCGCTTGAAGTCAGCTCTGCCGTGCGCACCGTCGAATACCAGAAGCGCCTCATGCGCACCAATGGCAACGCAGCGCCTGCCGAGGGCGATGTCGCCAGCCCGCACCTCACCGGCGCCACCATTGACATTGCCAAGTCAGGCCTCAGCCGCCGCGAGCTCTACTGGATGCGCAACCGCCTCAACACTCTCCAGTCGCAGGGCAAGATCGACGTTGAAGAGGAGTTTCACCAGTCCTGTTTCCATATCACCGTTTATAAGAGCTACACCGGCGCCGGGGCCCCGCACAAACCCCAGCATCACCTCGCCGAACCGCCGGCCGACGACTCGGACGACAGCGACACTTCAGCCGCCGCAGTCGGCTCTCGCTAGCCCTAAGAATCATTTGCTCGCTCGCAGCGCCCGCGGAGTACAATCGCGGCGTAGTGCCAAGCATCGCCTGCCGGGAACGGACCGCGACTCTAGTGCGTACCTGTACCTGCGATCCACTACCTGCGATCCACGACAGGAAATCTGAAAGGCTGAGTCATGAGCGAAATTGAAGTGCAAGGCGGCCAGAGCGCCGGCCTCTCCCAGGGGCAGCGCGTTGCAGACATCTTCTCCGCACCATCCAAAACCTTTGAGGACATCAAGCGAGGCAATCGAAGCTGGTGGTTGCCGTTCATCATCATGGCGATCATTGGCTACGGCTTGTTCGCCGTCGTGTCCACCAAAATCGGCATGCAGCAGGTCGTCGACAACCAGATCCACCTCAACCCCGCGCAGGAAGAAAAGCTCGAGCAGGCCCCGCCGGAGCAGCGTGAGATGGGCCGCAAGATCTCCCTCTATATCACTGAGGGCATCTTCATCGCCAATCCACTTTTCGTCCTTGCCTTCATCGCCCTCGGTTCGCTCGTTCTCATGGGCACCATCAACTTTGGCTTCGGCGGCCGCGCTAAATTCGGCAGCGTTCTTGCCACGTGGATGTACGCAAGCCTCCCCGGAGTCCTCAAGGCCATCCTTGGTGTGATTGTGATCTTTGCCGGCACTGCGCCGGAGTCCTTCAACATCAAGAACTATGCGCCTACCAATCTCGGCGCCTTTCTTCCCCCGCTTGAGACCAACAAGGCCCTCTACGCACTTGCCAGCTCGATCGACATCATCACCATCTGGACACTCATCCTGCTCGGCATGGGCGTCGCCATCGTCGCCGGCGTCAAGCGCTCCTCCGGCTACATCGCCGTCTTCGGATGGTATGCGGTCATCGTGCTCATCAGCGTCGGCTGGGCCGCCATCATGGGCTAGCCCTTCTCTGGGCAACAAAAACGGCGCGCATCGTCTGATGCGCGCCGTCTGTCTTTTCCAGTAGTAGAACCTGGTAGCCAGCAGCTAGTAGATAGAAGCTGGTAGCTAGCTGCTAGAAGCTGCTTTCCTACTCCGTCCAGCGCCGCATGATCAGCGTCGCGTTGATTCCGCCAAATCCAAATGAATTCGACAACGCCACATCGAAACTGTGCGCGATGGCCTGGTTCGCCACATAGTCGAGCTTGCACTCTGGGTCAGCGTTATCCAGGTTTGTCGTCGGCGGAAGCATCTGGTTTTCAAGCGCCAGCACCGTAATGCCCGCTTCCAGTCCGCCCGCGCCGCCCAGCAGGTGCCCGGTCATCGACTTCGTGCCGCTCACCTTCAGCTCGCCGCTCAGCGCGCGCTCACCAAACACCAGCTCAATGGCCTTTGACTCATTGCCATCGCCCGCCGGGGTTGACGTCGCATGCGCATTTACATAGCCCACTTCTCCCGGTTCAATGCCCGCGTCTTTCAAGGCGGCGCGCATGCTGCGCTGCGCCCCCTGGCCTTCAGGCGCGATGCCCGTCATGTGATATGCATCCGCGCTCATGCCGTAGCCGATCACTTCCGCCAGAATCTTTGCGCCACGCTTCCTCGCAAACTCGAGCTCTTCCAGGATCAAAATTCCCGCACCTTCGCCGATCACAAATCCATCGCGATCTTTATCGAACGGCCGGCTTGCCCGCGTTGGCTCGTCGTTGCGCGTCGAGAGCGCGCGCATCGAGGCAAACCCGCCCACTGAGAGCGGCGTCACCGCCGCCTCCGATCCGCCCGCAATCATCACATCCGCGTCGCCATGCAGAATCATGCGCACCGAGTCGCCAATCGAGTTAGCCGAGGTCGCGCACGCCGTCGCCGTTGCCGAAATCGGCCCCTTGGCTCCATAACGAATGCTCAGTTGGCCCGCCGCCATGTTCACAATGGCCGCGGGAATAAAGAAGGGAGAGATCTTTCTGGGACCACCCTGCAGCAGGTTGGCGTGTTCCCGTTCAATAATTTCGAATCCGCCGATACCCGAACCGATAAAGACGCCGGCCCGGTCCGCAATCTCCGGCGTGATCGTCAACCCCGCCTGGGTAATCGCTTCCTGGGTAGCTGCAAAAGCGAAGTGAATAAAGCGCCCCATCTTGCGCGCTTCCTTTTTGTCCACAAAATTCAGCGGATCAAAGTTCTTCACTTCGGCGGCAAAGGTAACGGGATAGCCGGTCGTGTCGAAGCCCTGAATCGGGGCCATTCCGCTGGCCCCTGCCAGTAGCTGTCGCCACACCTCGGCTGCGGTATTGCCAACGCCGCATACCAGCCCAAGGCCGGTGATGACAACTCGACGATTCACCAGTTACTTGCCTTTCGCGTTCTTCTCGATGTACTCGATCGCGTCTTTTACGGTCTTGATCTTTTCGGCGTCCTCGTCCGGAATCTCGAGGTCAAACGCCTCCTCAAACTGCATCACCAGTTCGACAACGTCCAGCGAATCGGCGCCCAGGTCTTCCTGAAAGCTTGCTCCCGGCGTAACCTCGGCCTCGTCTACCTGCAGCTGCTCGACGATGATCTGTTTCACCTTCTCTTCAACGGCCATGCGTAATTCTCCTCATACCCCTTCAATGCTTCAAAATTCAGCTTCAAGTTCACTTCGGGAGCTTGATTGCGTTGCCTTTGCGCCCGTCCGCCGGCAAGGGCTGGCCAACGGCACACTAAGACAACCACTGCGCACGCGAGATCTGCGCGTGGCCCCGAATCTCCAAGTCTACTGGGCGGGTCTGCCTAAGTAAAGGCAGCCACAGTGGAAATAAAATCAGCTTTTTCCACGATGTACCCGTACGTGAACCCTCCTCCGAGCGAGCAGGCTAAGATCCCTGACGGCCAGCGGGATTTCCCTGTCGACCTCCCGGCCAATGCTGCCTGCCTGCCGTCTTCCTCGATTCCGCCCGCGAATTGCACAGCCGCAAAAGGCGTACATTAGGCGAAGAGGAAAATTCTCTCAGAATGATTAGTGTCGCTGTTGTCCTAGCATTGATCTGTCTCTTGGTTCTGCTTTTCGGGGTCCTGCTTGGGTATCGCAAGCAGGTCGGCGAAGCCCGGATCCGCGAGAATGAAGCGAAATTGAAACTGGCGGAGCTCGAGGAAAGAAACAGCGCTCTCGCCAAGGAGTTGAAAGTAGTATCCGAAGAGAAGGGGAGATTCCAGAATGAAGCGACTCGTGTAGATGAGATGAAATCAACTCTGCTCGTCAAAGAGAGCCAAATTCAGACCCTTCAAACGCGTATTTCAGACCTTGAACGAGAGAAGACCGGGGCAATAAAAGACGCTGAAGCTGCGGATCTTCGAGCGGCTGCTCTGATTGAGAAGGAAAAGGAAGCTTCGGCGAAAATCATCAAGGCGAAGGATGAACAAATCGCGAAGCAGAACGAATTCATAAGCGAAGCCCGAGGGGTGCTTACAACAGAGTTTAAGGCGCTCTCTGCCGACGCTCTTAAGAACGCGACCGCACAATTGCTGAAGACGGCAGACGACGTCATAGGAAGGCACGAAGGAAAAACCGTCATTGATGTGCAGTTGCGGCAGGAGCAGATCGCAAAAATGCTGACCCCAGTCGAGCAATCCCTTGAGCGACTCGATAAGGAAGTCAAGAACAGCAATCTTGCGCGAGAAAGTGCACAGACACTCCTGCAGGAGCAGGTCAATCGCTTAGCTGGCGCGAGCGAATCCCTTACGAACGCGCTTCGTAAGCCCGTGATCCGTGGCAGTTGGGGTGAGATGACGCTTGAGAACGCGCTTGAAAACGCTGGCTTGGAACCAGGCATCGATTTTATCTTGCAGCACTCCACTGATGCGGAAGATGGGCTAAGAAGGACCGATGCTGTCATCAACCTCCCGAAAGGCCGGAAGCTGGTTGTCGATAGCAAGAATCTGATGGAAACCTATCTTGTCCTTGCAAATGCCCAGAATGATGCTGACAAGGCAATACTCACTGAGGCCCATTCGAGATCGCTGAGGCGGCATATAAAAGCACTATCAGCTAAGGAATATTGGCGTCGCTATGAGGGCCTTGACTGCGTCATTCTTTTCATTCCTCACGACGGCATGTACCACGCCGCAATTCAGGATGAATCGGAATTGATTCGCGACGCTTCTGACAAGCGTGTATTTATATCTAATCCGATGACGCTGATGCCTCTTCTCAAGGCGGTCCGATTCGTCCTGGATCAGGAAAGGCTGAACAAGAACGCAGAAGAAATTAAGAATGTCGGCGAGGATTTATACGGAGAATTGGCTCGATTCGCAGGCAATATGGCAACAATTGGAGACAAGTTGCGGTCCACTGTCGACGCGTACAATCGTTCCATTCCAGGACTCGATCGTTTTATCCTCGCCAAATCCCGCAAGCTCAAGCAACTTGGGTCATGGAAGGGCGCTGAGGCGGAGCTACCAGATGCAGTAGATGTAGAGCCCAGACTTTTCACTTCCCAAGAGCTCCGCCCCGCGAATCATTTGGATAACCATGAAGGAGACCCGGCAGAAGAGCCATCCCTGCTTGCTCTCGCTGCGGAAGGCGATGACGAGCACGCACTGTAGGAACGGCATCCAACCGGCTAACCCCCAAACGCCTCCCGCATCCGCTTCCACGTCGTCGAGAGATCTTCGGGCAGCACGCGCGTCTCGGCGATTGTCGACATGAAATTCGTGTCGCCCACCCAGCGCGGCAGCGCATGCAGGTGCAGATGGCCCGCCACTCCGGCGCCGCCCGCTTTGCCCAGGTTCATGCCGAAGTTCAGCCCGTGCGGCTTGTAAATCTGTTCCAGCGCCGCCTCGCTCCGCTGCGCCAGGTCCATCACTTCGTGCGCCGCGTCGGTGCGGCAGCGCCGCCAGCCGGTCAAGATGCGCATACGGCACCACCATGATGTGCCCCGAGGTGTAGGGGTACGCATTCAGACAGATGTAGCAATGCTTCCCGCGCAGGATCAGGCCCGCTGCCTCCTCGGCCGCCTCCGCGGCCATGCCATGCTCGATGGCGTAGTCCACCGAAGCGATGAGGTTGCAGAAGACACACCCCGAGTCGTTTGGATAGGCCGCCAGCCGCTCGGGAATGCCGGGCCGCGGCGCGCCATCCGCCGAGGTTACGTACGCGAAACGCCAGGGAGTCCACAATCGGTCCATAGAAAATTCGAAAAATGCAGAAGCAATGCCGGAAACCGAAAGAATCAAAGCGGGCTAAGTCCCAGCCCAATCATCCAGCCCAATTATCTGAGCCACATCAGATTCCGTTGGCGATAAGTATAGCCGCGCCGCCCTGCAAGCCTGTTCTGTCCGGTTTCCCCCGGAATTGCACTCATTCCGCACCAGAAGTCGATGAATTTTCGCTGGCATTGGAGTTACGGCAACCTGTTGCATTGACGCTGAAAACCAGAGATTGCTACACTGGAGTCTGTAGCTCCCTGCGCGGATTCCAGCAGCGAGCTGCGGCCGCCCTCCAGCCAGCCGTTGCCCGCCTGGTGATTCCCGAAGGAGACGAGTCGCTCTCCGTGCCAGATTCTGGCCGGAATGGCTGTCCCTGCGAGAACTTCACCGGCACCACGGCCCCAGGTCCGGAGTCAGGCTCGGCGCCTCCGTAGAAAGCTCATGCGCAGGTGCCAATCCCGTCGACGCATGTCGGTCGCGAGAGCATTGAATCCCGGAGCAGAGCAGTGATGGCAAACGTCCTCAATCCAGAACCCGAGAGCATAACCCTGAACACCGAATTGGAAACTCCAACCCTTGAACAACCTGCGACGGAGCAAGAGCAGCCGTTGCACGAATCCACGTCCAACCCCGAAGTAGCCGAAGTTTCACCTGCGATGGACGCCGATGCCACCACCAACCCTGCAGATATGCCCACAACCGTGGCAAAGACCACAGACGCGCATGCTGCAACAACCCCGGCCGTCGCTGAAAAGCACGCCGAGCACGCCCCGGAATCAGTTGAAGATTTTTCCGCCGCTCTTGAAGCCTTTGAGCGCGAGCAGGCCGCTGAAGCGGCCGCAGTCGAGGCCTATGGCGACAAGGTCGTCACCGGCACCGTCATCAAGCAGACTGAGAAGCACCTCATCGTCGATGTAGGTCTCAAGTCTGAAGGTATGGTCCCCCTCGAGCAGGTTGTCGATCACACCGGCGCTGTCAAGCTGCAGCCCGGCGATACGATCGAAGTTGTCATCGAGCGCGAAGAGCCCGAGGGCGGCTACCTGGTCAGCTACGAGAAGGCCCAGCGCCTCCGTGTCTGGGACACGATCGAGAAAGCCGCCAACGAGAAGACCCTGGTCATCGGCACCGTTGTCAGCCGCGTCAAGGGTGGTCTCACGGTCGATATCGGCATGAAGGCCTTTCTGCCCGGCTCGCAGCTTGAGATTCGCCCCGTGCGCAATCTCGATGGCTACCTCGGCCAACAGATTGAAGTCCGCGTTATCAAGCTCAACAAGAAGCGCGGCAACGTCGTCGTCTCCCGCAAGGAGATTCTCGAAGAAGAGCAGAACTCCAAGCGTTCGCTCACTCTCGAGCATCTCGGTGAAGACGCCGTTCTCACCGGCACCGTCAAGAACCTCACCGACTACGGCGCGTTCGTCGACCTCGGTGGCATTGACGGCCTGCTGCACATCACCGACATGAGCTGGGGCCGCCTCACGCATCCGCGCGATCTGGTCAACGTCGGCGATGAAATCCAGGTCAAGGTCCTCAAGTTCGACAAGGATAAGCAGCGCGTTTCGCTCGGATTCAAGCAGCTCACGCCCGATCCGTGGCTTGATGCTGCCGAGCGCTATCCCGTCGGCGCCCACGTCCATGGCCGCGTTCTTTCGGTCACCGACTACGGTGCGTTCGTCGAGCTCGAGCAGGGCATTGAAGGCCTCGTTCACCTCTCTGAGATGACGTGGTCCAAGCGCCTCAAGCACCCTTCCAAGATGGTCAAGCCGGGGGACGAAGTCGACACCGTTGTTCTCAGCGTTAACCCCGCCGATCGCCGCATTTCCCTTGGCATCAAGCAGCTTCTCGAGAACCCGTGGGAGCACCTCACTGAGCGTTATCCCGCAGGCACCGTTGTCGAAGGTCGCGTTCGCAACCTCACCGACTTCGGCGCCTTCATCGAGATTGAAGACGGCATTGACGGTCTTGTCCACGTCTCAAACCTGAGCTGGACCAAGCGCGTGAAGCACCCCTCTGAAGTTGTGAAGAAGGGCGAGAAGGTCAAGGCAGTCGTTCTCGGCGTCGAGCCGCAGAACCGCCGCCTCTCCCTCGGCATCAAGCAGCTTCAGCCCGACGTTTGGGAGAGCTTCTTTGCTTCGCACCGCGTCGGCGACGTCGTGCACGGCAAGGTGCTCCGCACCGCGCAGTTTGGCGCCTTCATTGAAATTGCCGAAGGTGTTGAAGGTCTCTGCCATGTCTCCGAGGCAGTGGGAGAAGACGGCACCCCGGCCAAGCTCGATCAGGGCCAGGAGCTCGACTTCAGGATCATCAAGATCAACGTGGAAGAGAAGAAGGTGGGTCTCAGCCTGCGCGCCATCGGCCACGAGGCCAGCCGCGCTGCGGTCGAAAGCTACAAGGCCGACACGCACAAGCACCCCGTCTCCAGCTCAACCACCACGCTTGGTGATCTCATCAACTGGCGCAAGAACGAGCAGAGCGACCGCTAAACCCGCTTCAACTGAACAAACAGCAACGGCCACCTTTCGGGGTGGCCGTTCTGCGTTGCATCCGCATTTCTGGACTCGTTGCCTCGGGCTAAGCCGCCGCCCGCTTCTCCCGTCCCGCCAGCACTGCCACGATTCCCAGCGCCGCCAGCACGCACACCAGCGCAAACAGAAACGCACTCGAATAGCCGTACTCGCCAATCACAGCGCCGGCCAGCGGTCCTACTAAAAAGAACGACACATCTGCGAAGACCGTATACACGCCCAGCGCCGTTCCGCGGCTGCGTTCCGGCACATGCCGCACCGCCTCTACCCCCATTGCCGGAAAGACCAGCGAGAAGCCGAAGCCCGTCAGGGCTGCCCCGCCCAGCGCCATCCATGGAGATACCGAACGCCACAGCACCAGCACGCCAACTGACTCCACCAGCAGCGACGTGATGCCCACCACAAACCCGCCATAGTGGCTGATTGTTTTAATCAGCGTCATGCGCACCAGCATGAACGCCACGCCAAATGCCGTCAGGCATAGTGCCGCGCCATTCCACTGTCGGCTCGCGTAAAACAGGGTTACAAAGGTCGCCAGCACGCTGTAGCCTACGCCGCCCAGCGCCAGCACCATGCCATGCGGCGTCACGCGTCCCAGCACATCGCGAAAGGGCAGATGCTCTCCGGGCGTCACCGGAACCGGTGCCTTGCGGTTGGCCAACAGCAGGCTCGCCGCCGCCAGCAGCGCCGTCACCAGGCCAATCGAGATCAGCCCGAACTGCCGCTCCATCACCACGCCGAGCGGCGCGCCCAGCGCCAGCGCACCGTAGGTGGCCACGCCGTTGTATCCAATAATGCGGGCCGTGTGCTGCTGGCCCACGCTGGTGATGCCCCAGATCGTCGCGCCCGTCGAGCCCAGGCTTTCGCCCACGCCCATCACCAGCCGGCTCGCAAAGAGGGTTGCCAGGCTCAGCCACATCGGGTCGCGGTGCAGGGCTGCGGCTCCCATCAGCAGCAGCCCGCTTGCCGTGCAGGCGGCCATGCTCCACTGCACGGCAATCTTCGCGCCCTTTTCATCGCAGATGCGCCCCGCCCACGGCCGGCTCAGCAGCGTTGCAATGTACTGGATGCTGATGACCAACCCCGCCAGCGCCGCGCTGAATCCCATGCGCAGGTGCACATACTCCGGCAAAATCGCCAGCGGCAACCCGATTGCCAGATAGCATACAAAGGTGAAGTAGACGTAGCCGATAATCGCCCGCGCCTCACCCCGCGAAGCAGAAGTCATCTGTCGCGAAGGGGAATTTTCCTGTGCGGATGTGCTGTCGAGGGTATCCACGTGTGGGGAGTGAACCGGGCTTTCTCTTCAAGTATAACGAAGGTCTCCTCTGCGTTCCCGCTTCTGCCGGATAAGGATTCGGGAATGCCGGATAGGGATTGGGGGATGGAAAAGGGGCGCACCGGGGTTACACTTGCAACGGAAATTGAGGAATAAAATCCACCGGGGTCTGGATGGTTTGCCATGAACACAGCCGTCATTCGCCAGGACTGGGCCGGGCGCATCATCGACGGAAGGTTTACCCTCCTCGAGTGGCTTGGTGGAACTGGGGCCAGTGGTGTCTTTCTCACCCAGCTTGCCGGTGACCCGCCGCGGAAAGCCGCCCTCAAGCTCATCCCCGCCGATGTCGGCGACGCTGAGGCCTTTATGGCGGCCTGGTCGGCGGCGGCAGTGCTTTCTCACCCGCACCTGATGCGCCTCTTTCATACCGGCCGTTGTCGCATTGACAACGTCGAACTGCTCTACGTTGTAACCGAATACGCTGAAGAGAATCTCTCCGAGATCATCCCCACGCGCCCGCTCACAACCGCCGAGACCAGGGAGATGCTTGACCCGGTCCTCGATGCGCTTTCCTGCCTTCACGGGAAAGGTTTCGTGCATGGCCGCCTCAAGCCGTCCAACATCATGGTCGTCGGCAACGAGTTGAAGCTTTCAACCGACCGGCTTTATCTTTCGGGCCGGCTTTGGAAGCACCTGCCGGCGCCGGGCGTTTATGACGCGCCCGAAACCGCTACCCGAATGTCTGCGGCGGCTGACGTCTGGTCGCTCGGCGTCACCCTGGTCGAAACCCTCACTCAACAGCGACCCAGCTGGGACAAATCCACAGGCGCAGACCCCCTGGTGCCTGAAACCGTGCCGCAGCCTTACGCCGGTATCGCCCGGGCATGCCTGCGGCGAGATCCGACCCTCCGGTGCTCCGTGGATGAAGTCAAGGATCGTCTCGAGCTCGCCCGGACACTCCCTGCCATTGCCGACAAGGCAGACAAGTGGAAACCCACCAGTTTCCCCATCGCAGCAGTCGTTGCGGGGGTTGTGGCCCTCTTGGCGCTCATCGCCGTTCTCGTCCTCCGATCGCACAGGACTTCGCCCGCGACACCCGCCCCATCTTCCATGCCCGCCGAACCTCAAGCCTCCGCCACACCTCAACCCTCCGGGGAACCTCAAGCCTCAGCCGGACCTCAAACCTCAGGCTCAACCGTGAAGGGTGCGGTGGCCGCGCGCGTCATGCCCGAGGTATCCCCCGGCGCGAGCGCCACCATTCGGGGCACCGTCAAGGTAGCCACCCGAGTCGCGGTCGATTCCAACGGACATGTTTCCGATGCCTCGTTCCAGGCGCCGGGACCAAGTCGATATTTTGCAAGGCAGGCTCTGGAGGCGTCGCAGCGCTGGAGCTTCAGGCCTCCCCAGGTCGATGGCCGCGCCGTCGCCAGCACATGGGTCCTGCACTTTGAGTTCAGGCAGAGCGGTGTCGAGGTCACGCCCGTCGAAACCGCTCCCTGATTCGCTCCCTGACCAGCGCACACCCGATCGGACATTTGACTCGATCGCCTTTTACGGTTTCGCCGTTTCCGTTCCCAGCGCCTTGTTCAGAAACTCCACAATCCGCTGCCGCGCGTCGTAACCGTGCCACGGTTCCGGCGAGGGATAACCGAAGATGCCCATTGCCAGCGGTCCGTGATTTTCACGTGGATAGGTGACCAGCTCAACCGGCACGCCCTCCTGCCGCAGCGCGCGATACATCTCTTCGCTCTGCCCCTGCGGGTCCGTCGTATCGGCCCCACCCTGGATCAGCAGAAATGGCGTCTTCGCCCTCTGCGCCCCGGCCAGCGGACTCTGCCGCCACGCATCTTCCAGGTGCTCCCACGGCTTGCCGAAATACCAGCGGTCATACCACGAGCCGCCCTCGGTTCCGTACTCGCTGAACTGGTCGATCACCGGCGCCATGCTGATAATGCCCTTGAAGCGGTCCGTCTTTCCTTCAACAAACGCCGCCATCTCGCCGCCGTAGCTGTAGCCCATCAGTGCTGTGCGGTCCGCGTCCAGCGGATACTGCTTCAGCGCCGCATCCACGCCCGTCATCACATCGCGATAATCGCCGCCGCCCAGATCGTTCTTGTTCGCCGCGCCAAACTTCACACCATAATTCGACGAGCCTCGCGGATTGGGCCGCAGCACCGCCCATCCATGTCCAATAAGAAACGCCACGAACGGATCGTTGCGGTCTTCAAACGCTCCAAACGGCCCGCCATGCACATCCACAATCAGGGGAGTCTTTGCGGTTCCCTGTGCCGCTGGTGGCATGTAGAGCAGTCCTTCAATTGTGAGCCCATCGCTCTTCCACGTCACCAGCTTCGGCGCAACCCACCGCAATCCCGCCGGTGCAAGCTCGGGCGTCTGCACTGCCTTGCATGCGTCGCCCAGGTGAGCCGCGAAGCACAACTGCACCGGCTGCCCGCCACTGTCCGCAAGCCACAGCCATCCCGTCTTCTTCTCGTTCGTGGTGAGCCCGCTGATCACCTGCGCTCCCAGCTTCAGCACCACTGGTTTGGTCTTTCCATCCAGTGCGATCTGCACTGCCTGCACCCGCGTCCCAATTCCTGCCTGCGCAATCACGTCTTCACCGGCAAACTGCAGGTCCCGCCCATTCACCTGGCCGTCGAAGCCCGCTGTCAGCCTCACCGGCTTCGCGCCCGCCTGCGTCAAATCCAGCGCAAACAGCTCGTCATATCCCGGCGGCGCATCTTCGGGGGTCATCGCGCCAAAAACAATCCCGTTTCCATCCGGTCGCCACGCGCCGCCGCCCACTGTTGCCGGAACCGCATCGAGCTTCGTCGCTTTCTCCGGCGTTGCCGCATCCACGGTCCACGCCGCGCCCGCGGGCCCCAGGTCTGTCTCGTCGTTCGGCGGTTCTGTAAACACCAGCAGCTTATCCGCAACCGGCGACCAGACCGCCCCGCGCACATCGGGCGCAATCGACACCGTTTTCAATCCGCCGTCCAGCGAGCCGTCGCCCTTCAGCGCCGCCAGATAGAGCCGCATGCCGTGCTTGTCATGATTCACCCATTCCGCATCGGCCTTCTCGTCCTTCTGCTTCTTCTCGCCCGGCGTCTGGGGATCGTTCGCCCACACGGCCAGCCACTTGCCGTCGCGCGAGAGGGCATAACCGGCAACGTCGATCTCTACTTCGTCCGATGCGCCGTCTTTTTTCGCGGCGTCCTTGTTCTTATCAGCGTTCTTATCGGCGTCGCTCTTCTCTGCATCCTTTTTCTCCGCGCCCGGCGGTGGAATCGCGCCCTTCTCCTTCGAGTCATCCACCGGCGGCACAATCTTCAGCGCGTATGGCATTGCTTCGCCGCCGCGCAGGTCCAGCCGAAAAAGCTGCATGTGCTCGCCCCGATGCGCCAGGAAGAAAATCGCCGCACCATCCGCGGCCCATTGCGCCCCTCGCTCGCCGTGCTTGTCGCTGGGCGGCGAGAACGTCAGTTGCCGCGCCTTCTCCGATCCGTCCACCGGCGCAATCCACACATGCGCCTTCGCACCATCCGCCGTCGAATCCGTTACGCTGAACAGCGCCTGCTTTCCATCCGGCGAAAGCTCCGGGCTGCCCATCGACTTCAAATGGCGCAGATCATCGGTCGTAGGAGAGCGCGGGGACGAACTCGTTTCACTCCGCAATACCGACGGCGCCGACGCCGCCACAAAAACGCACAAGGCCGCACAAGCTACAGAAGAGAGCAGGGAAGAAGATCGCATGTCGCCAGAATACACAGCCCCGCTCCCGCCACAAACGCAAAAGACCGCCCGTTATGGGCGGTCTGCGCAATGCAGCAATGAGTCTGTCGCTATGCCTGCGGACGCGGTGGCTGCGCAGCCTGCGGTGGTTGCGGAGGCTTCGGCTTGGGCGCCTCTTTTTTTGAGGGCGCCAGAATCGCATGCAGAATCGTGCCTTCCATCCTCGGCATGAACTCCACCACGCCCGCTTCCCCAATATCCTGGATCAGCCGGTTGATGATGTTGTAGCCAAGATCGCGGTGCGCCATCTGCCGCCCGCGGAAGCGCAGGCTGGCCTTTACCTTGTCGCCTTCACCCAGGAAGCGCACGGCCTGATTTTTCTTTGTCTGGTAATCGTGCTCATCCACGGTCACTGAGAACTTCACTTCCTTGATCGTGATGATCTTCTGCTTCTTGCGCGCGGCGCGATCGCTCTTTTCCTTCTCGTAGAGAAAACGGCCATAGTCCTGAATGCGGCAAACCGGCGGAACCGCGTTGGGTGAAACCTCCACCAGGTCAAGCCCGCGCTCGCGGGCCGTCTTCAACGCTTCGAATGGGGCCATGATGCCCATCTGTTCGCCGTTCTCATCGATCACGCGAATTTCGCGTGCGCGGATGCGGTCGTTGATGCGGATAAAGGACTTTGCCGAACGTTTGTCGAGTACGATGGTGCTCCTCCAATAGAGCGCCGCCGGTCCATCTATTCCAGACGCGCCAGCGCTCCCTGAGTATAGCATTGGATTCCCTTGAAAATGCCTGCGTTTGGCCCCCGTTCAGGCCCCCCGCGAGGCCCTCGCACCGTCACGCCGTCAACACCGGAACTGCCTCCACCGCCAGCACTTCACCCTCCGGGCCCACGGCTCTCAATGCCACGCGAACCAGCCGGTTTGCCGGCAGCGTGCCCGCAATTTCCATCGGGATAAAATTCTCGCTCAAAGCGCTCGTGCGACCCTCGGCTTTCACCCTTTCCGGCGTGTGCAGCGTAATCGCATCGAGTTCCTGCCCTATCATCCTCGCCCGATGCGCCCGGCTTTTCTCAGCCGCCAATGCCCGCAGAGCCGTCATGCGCTCCTGCACCGCCTCTGCGGGCGCAGGTGCCGCCGCATGCAGCGCCCACGCACGCGTCCCGGGCCGCGCAGAAAACGGAAACAGGTGCAGATACCCAAACGGCAGCGCCCGCACCAACTCCATCGTCTCTTCAAACTCGGCATCGGTCTCGCCCGGAAAGCCCACCATCACATCCGCGCCCACTGTTAGTTCCAGTCCCGCCGCCCGCACCAGCCCGTCCACCTTCTCCGCGTAGTGCCACGGACGGTAGCGCCGATGCATCCTCCGCAGCACCGCATCCGAGCCCGACTGCAGAGGCAGATGCGCATGCCGCGCCAGCCGGCCGCCGCCAAATTCCGCCATCAGGGCCATCATCTCCGCGTCCCAGTCCATCGGCTCAATCGAGCTCAGGCGCAGCCGCGCCAGTTCCGTCTCCGCAAAGATCCGCCGGACCAAACCCGCCAGCGTCAGCCCCACGAGCGTCCGCCCCGCAGGCAGCTCCCGTCCCCATCGTCCCAGGTTGATTCCTGAAAGCACCAGCTCGTGGCCGCCCGCGGCCACAAAGCCGCTCACCTGCCGCAGCACCACATCCGCTTCAAGGCTTCGCGAGCCTCCCCGCGTCTGCGGAATCACGCAGAACGAGCAGCGATTGCCGCATCCTTCCTGGATCTTCAGATTCGGACGCGTCTGCGCTCCCGGCACCAGCTGCGCCTCTTCAAGAAACGAATGCGCAAAGCGGTCATCGGCAAACACCGGCACGCCGCCCGCTCCCGCAACGGCCGTCATCCGCACCAGCCCCGAGTCATCGGGTAAGGCGGCCCCCGCCACCTTCATCAGCCCCGCCGCAATCTCCGGAGCCAGCGCCTTGTGGCTGTTGCCCACCACCGCCGCCACTCCCGCCAGCGCCGCCAGCTCTTCAGGAGCACGCTGCGCATAGCAGCCTGTCGCCACAATCTTTGCCCCAGGGTTCAGCCGATGCGTCCGCCGGATAAACGCCCGCGCCTCGCGATCCGCCTCCGCCGTCACGCTGCACGTATTCACCACCACAACCTCAGCGTCCGGCAACGGCTGCGCACAATGCCCCAGCACCTGCAGGCGTTCAGCCACCGCCTCGCCATCGGCCCGCGCCGCCCGGCAGCCAAAGTTTTCTATGTAAAAGGAACCCGCCACCGTTTCAGTGCTCCCACAGAGATTCAGTGTAGGCCAGCTCCACTCGCAGGGACCTTGCCTCTCCCTAACCGCAATCGGCTCAACGGGCCACCGGCATAGCATCCCAGGCCGTTCTCAGGTATACTTATCAAGGCCCATGAAGCGGGGAAATCCCTGCCTGCCGGGCCATCGGGACAGCCCAGGTATTCGCTGTCCCAGACGAGAGAAAAAATGCCCAAGTTGAAGACCCATTCGGGCGCGGCCAAGCGCTTCAAGAAAACTGGCACCGGCAAGATCAAGCGGTACCAGACGAAGACGCGGCACATGCTTACGTCGAAGTCGCCTAAAGTGAAGCGCAAGCTCGGCAAGAGCATGCTCGTTTCCGATGGTGACTACGCCAAGGTCGCGCGCATGATTCCCTACGCCTGAGCACTGCGTGCAGCAGCCTTTCGGTTTGCTGCCTGCTGTGAATGGGCCAGGATGGCCCCCGCTGTCACGAATTGCGTTCGACGGCAGCGAGATCAAGGCTTGAATGAGCGAGTGAAGAGGTTTCTTAGCCTGCCCTGCAAGGATTCGGCTCTCCTGCCTCCAGCCGCGTAACGCACCACCAAACGGAGAAAGCACATGCCTCGCGTAAAACGCAGTACCAAGCGCAATGACCGCCGCAAAAAGATCCTCGATCGGGCGAGCGGATATTTCCTCACAAAATCCAAGCTCTACCAGGCAGCACAGGAAGCCGTCGAGCGCGGCCTCAAGTTTGCCTACACCGGCCGCCGCCAGAAGAAGCGCCAGTTCCGCTCCCTTTGGATCGTTCGAATCTCTGCCGCCGCCAAGCTCAACGGCACCAGCTACTCGCAGTTCATCAACGGCCTCAAGAAGGCGGGCATCGAGCTCGACCGCAAGGTCCTCGCCGATATCGCCGTCCACGACGCTGCGGGCTTTACCAAGCTGACCGAGCAGGCCAAATCTGCCCTCGTCGCCAAGGCCGCCTGAGCGCGCTTTTCCGTCTCGCCAAAACGGCCTGAGGCTCAAAGCTTCAGGCCGCTTTCGTTGGTCTCCGATAGTGGGTCAGTTTGAATCTGACGTTACAGAGCTTCCGCGGTCACAGTAATTGTCGGGGCGGGCTGCCTCAACTTCTCGGCCAATGCGGCATCAGTGTTGCCGAGCACCCTGAAATGCATCTCTTCCGTCATCACGGTGGGCTTACCAATCTGCAAATCCACGGTTCGCTGAAATTCCCCATGCTGGTGTCTTGCAGAAATGACGCCGGGAATCGCTGGAGCTTCACGATCAGATTGCAGCGCGATATGCAACGCCAGACCTGTGGCGGATGCATGAACGTTGCTGCATTCTAAAAGCTCCTGCGCGACCGATTGTGTATCGCCTTCGGTTGCCGATGTCAGGTTTGCGCGTGCTGCTCCCATCTTTCCTGACGCGACTGGAACATCGAGCATAAAGCTCTGCTTCCCGACCTCGCCCTGGCCGGAATCAACTACGAACGTAAGCCGATAGTGCTTCATTTCAGAGTTGGAACTGTGTGCCGAAGACTGGGCGAATCCCATACACGGGGCGGCCAGTACAAGTGCAACTGCGAAGCATTTTGGCATGCGACTACCTCCAGTGTGCGAGAGACGCCTCTCGAGGAGAATGCGCTCATAATTCCTGCTTTTTCATGACTCGACTACGTGCTCCGCTCGCGGTATGCGGCGGACTTCGGAGAAGACTCGACGAAAGTTGAAGTGATTGAATGCCCGACTTGCCCGGTGCCGCCTCCTGAATTTGAGATTCGTGCACAGTGGGTTAGCCACTGGTGATTTATCCTGAGACTTCGCATGTCCACCGAAGCAATTCCCAATCTCACGGCGTTCGACGAAGCCGCGCTCTCGAGCGCTTTCTCCGCACTCGAAACCCAGGCCCGCGCCGACGCCGCCTCCCTCGACGGCCCCGACGCCGTCGAAGCCTTCCGCCTCCGCTGGCTCGGCCGCAAGCAGGGCCTGCTCAATGAGGTCTCCAGCCGCTGGCTCAAGGCCGCGCCGCCCCAGGCAAAAAAGCCCGTCGGCGAGCGCTTCAAAATCCTCAAGGAACTCATCGAGTCTCTGCTGGATCAAAGCTCGGGCGCCGGCGTCAGCGATGCCGCCCTCGCCGCCGAAGCCATCGACATCACGCTGCCCGGCACTCGCCGCCTCACCGGCGCCGAGCACCCCATCACCCGCACGCTCAACGAAATCACCGCCGTCTTCGCCGCGCTCGGCTACTCCATCGGCGTCGGCCCCGAGGTCGAAACCGACTTCTACAACTTCGAGAGCATGAACTTCCCGCCGGGCCACCCCGCGCGCGACACGCAGGACACGCTTGTCATCGCGAATCAGGAGCGCCGCCCCCTTCGCGACCGCCTTCTCCTGCGCACTCATACCTCGCCCGTGCAGATGCGCACCATGGAGCAGCAGCCGCCCCCGGTTCGCATCGTCATTCCCGGCAAGGTCCACCGCAACGACGCCGCCGACGCCACCCACTCGCCCATTTTCCATCAAGTCGAAGGCCTCTGCGTCGACACCAACATCACCTTCAGCGACCTCAAAGGCACGCTCGACCACGCCATGAAGGCGCTCTTCGGCTCGTCCGTAAAAACCCGCTTCTTCCCGTCATTCTTCCCCTTCACCGAGCCATCCGCCGACGTGCAGATCAGTTGCATCTTTTGCGGCGGCAAAGGCTGCCGCAAGTGCAAGCACTCCGGCTGGATCGAGCTGCTCGGCTGCGGCATGGTTGACCCCGCTGTCTTCGCCTTCGCCGCGGAAAAGCAGCCCGCCTACGACCCGAAGAAAATCTCCGGCTTCGCCTTCGGCATGGGCGTCGAGCGCATCGCCATGATGAAGTACGGCATCAGCGAAATAGGCCAGTTCTACTCCGGCGACATGCGGTTCCTGGGGCAGTTCGCATGAAAATTCTTACCAAGTGGCTTCGCAGTTATCTGCCTGAACTTCCGGTCTACGACGCCCAGCTCGCCGAAGATCTCACCCTGCGCGGCATCGCCGTTGAAGGCGTCTTCGATCTTGGCTCGGGTAACGGCTCGCTCTACGAGATGGACATCACCACCAACCGCGTCGATGCCATGAACCACTACGGCGTCGCCCGCGAGGCCGCCGCAATCTACGGCGTAGAGCTGCCTCCGTTCGCCTTCTCGCTCCCGGCACATTCGCCCGCCGCAACGCCTTTCGCGTCCGCATTGAGGCCGAAGAAGCCTGCGGCCGTTTCACCGCGCGCGTGCTGCGCAACATCACCGTCGCCGACTCGCGCGACTGGTTCGCCGGTGCTGAAGTTGCAACCTACTTTGGCCTCCTTGAGCAGAAGAAAATTTCGAGCGCCGTCGACGCCACCAACTTTGCCTGGCTCGCCATGGGCCAGCCAACCCACGCCTTCGACCTCGACAAAATCGAGGGCGGCATCGTCGTGCGCCGCGCCCGCAAAGGCGAGCGCCTCAAGACCCTCGACGGCATCGAGCGCACGCTCGATCCTGAAGACCTCATCGTTGCCGATCACGTCAAGCCGCTCGCCCTCGCCGGTGTCATGGGCGGGTGGGACACCATGATCACGCCCGCCACAAAAAATGTTCTCGTCGAAGCCGCTTGGTTCGAGCCCATGGCCGTGCGCCGCACCGCGCGCCGCCACGGCCTGCACACCGATGCAAGCCATCGCTTCGAGCGTGGTGCCGACTTCAACGCCGCTCCCGTTGCCTCTGCCCTCGTCTGCAAAATCCTTCTCGCCAACGGCGGCAGCCTTGAGGGCGATCTGGTCGACGTGCGCGTGCCCGCGCTTCAGGCGCGCACTGCCGGCCGCAAGCCCGTTGCGCTCGCGCTAGGTGAGGTTCATCGCATCCTCGGCACTACCGTCGACAAGGCCGGCATCACCGCATCCACCGTTGAAAATTTGCTCACCGCACTCGGCTGCGGGCTCACGCGCTCAGGCGACGCCGCATGGAACGTCACCCTCCCAAGCTGGCGCCTCGACATCCACCGCGAAATCGACCTCATTGAAGAGGTCGCCCGCGTCTACGGATACAACGGTTTCGCCAACACCCTTCCTGCTTTCGGCGAAGGAGTTCAGGCGCTCCCCTGGGCCGAGGCTGAGTCTGCTGTGCGCCGCACCCTGCTCGCCGCCGGCTTCCACGAGGCCATCGCCAGCACTTTCTGCGCAGCGCACGAGGCGGCGCTCACTGCGCCACAGCCGGGCCTTGTCGTTCCGCTTGGCAACCCGCTCAGTGAGGAATCCGGCGTCCTGCGCCCCTCGCTCGTTCCCGGCATGCTCGCTGCCGCTGCCGGCAACCTGCATCGCGACGTCGCCGACGTCCGCCTCTTCGAAATCGGCACCGTCTTCAGCGGTTCGACTGAAAAAGTTGAAGAGCGCCCCGCTCTCGCTTTCACCGCTGCCGGCAGTCTGCCCCAACAGAGCGCCCTGCACCCCGCTCGCGCCATCGACTTCTACGATGCCAAGGGCCTCGTCGAGCAGATCGTTGCCCGCTTTGAGGCCCGTGTTATCTACTTCGATCGCCTTCCGCCTGAGGCGGGGCTCACACCCGCCTGGCTCCATCCATATCGCTCCGCGCGCATTGTCGCCGAAGGCGTCACTGTCGGCTGGTTTGGCCAGCTTCATCCCGATCAGGCCGTCGTCCGAAAACTCAAAGACTCAATCCTCATCGGCGAGCTCTATCTCGACCGTCTCTATAAGCTGCCGCTCCGCAAGCCCATCGCGCGCGAAATCTCGCGTTTCCAGCCCGTGCGCCGCGACTTCTCCCTCATCCTCGACGACCGTATCCCCTGGGAGACCATCGATCAGGCCATCGCCGCGCTGCACCTTCCCGAGCTCGTCGACTGGCGCGCCCGCGAGCTCTTCCGCGATCAGCGTCTCGGCCCGCACGAGTATTCGCTGCTCCTCGGCGCAACCTTTCAGGCGCCCGATCGCACCCTGCGCGAAGAAGAGCTGCAGGGCTTTCAGCAGCAGGTGATCGCCGCGCTCAACAACGTTGGCGCACGCCTTCGCGCCTGAGTTGCATCCAACTCATTTAGCCTCGGGGATCAACAGCCCCGCTAACTCACAATGCCGTATACTTGCTCGGACAGAATGCCCGGGCGGAGGTCTAATTTGATTTCGCAAACATTCT